>NZ_CP170152.1:0-1440000 GCF_042258615.1 Bradyrhizobium sp. Pha-3
AAGAGTTCAAGGGCACCGGTAACTCCGAACTGATCCTCGACCGCAAGGTCTCGGACAAGCGGACCTTCCCCGCGATCGATATTGCCCGCTCCGGCACCCGTAAGGAGGAGCTCATCACCGATCCGCAGGTGCTGAAGAAGATGTACGTCCTGCGCCGCATCCTCAATCCGATGGGCACCATGGACGCGATCGACTTCCTGCTCGACAAGCTCCGGAACACGAAGAGCAACTCGGAATTCTTCGATTCCATGAACACCTGAGGCCAAGGCCGAAAAGAATAGGGCGCTCCGCACAACCGGGGCGCCCTTTTTCATGCTGCGGATTTGCTGCAGCATGGCGCAGCATGATTTGGGTTGGTTCGGCTCACCGAATGTTCAGATAACTATCTGATGTAATTTATCTTTATGCCGTACACATTGTGGTCAGGTTGGCAATAGTGCAGCAAAATTACTGCGCGCTGGTCGCAGCGAGATTCGTTATGTTGCGTTGCAACAAACTGCGAGCACGCCGCGCGAAATGAAAGCGCGCATTGCCTTTGCCGATATGCTGGAAGAAATAGGCGATGCATCCGCGCGACCAGACGATCTTCGCATTATCCTCCGGGCGGCCGCCGAGTGCGATCGCCATCGTCAGGCTGTCTGGCCCAATGGCCGAATCGGTCATTGCAGGACTGGGGGGCAAGACCCCGGTGCCGCGAACGGCGACCCGCGCGTTGCTCCGCGATTCGAACCGCCAGCCGATCGATGACGCTGTCGTGTTGTGGTTCCCGGGACCGGCCAGTGCGACCGGCGAGGACGTCGCCGAATTTCATGTCCATGGCGGACGCGCGGTATTGGCGGCGCTGTTCGATGCCATCGCGGCGTTCGAGAACGTGCGGCCGGCCGAACCGGGCGAGTTCACCCGGCGGGCATTCGAGAACGGCAAGCTTGACCTGACCGAAGCCGAAGGCCTCGACGATCTGATCCACGCCGATACCGACCGCCAACGACGCCAGGCGCTGCGACAGCTCAAGGGGCTGCTCGGCGATCGTGCGCGCGACTGGCGGGAACGGATCATCGCGGCGTCGGCGCTGATCGAGGCTGGCATCGATTTCTCCGATGAAGGCGATGTGCCGGCGGAGCTGATCGCGCCGGCGCTCGAGAAGATCCGGGTGCTGCACGACGAGATCAGGCAAGTGCTAGCGGGGCAGGGCCAAAGTGAACGGCTGCGCGACGGCCTGGTGGTCGCGATCGCAGGTCCGCCCAATGTCGGCAAATCGACCCTGATCAATCAGCTCGCCAGGCGCGAGGTCGCGATCGTCTCGCCGCATGCCGGCACCACGCGCGACGTGATCGAAGTGCAGCTCGATCTCGACGGCTATCCCGTCACCGTCATCGACACCGCCGGGATCCGCGAGACCGACGACCCGGTGGAGCAGGAGGGGGTCCGCCGCGCCCGGGCCCGCGCCGCGGAAGCCGATCTCGTGCTGTGGCTGGCCGACAGCGGCGGCGCCAAGGTGGGACATGGGGGCTCGACCCCGACCTGGCTGGTGCGAAACAAGATCGATCTCGTCAGGGCTCCGTCGGGTGAGGGCGGAAGTTACCCCGAGTTTCGGATCTCGGCTGCCCGCGGTGACGGCCTCTCTGAGTTGATTGCCGCACTGGTTGGTTTCGCTCACGACTATTTCGCGACCAGCGAGGGTGGTCTGATCAGCCGGGCGCGACAGCGCGGATTGCTGGAGGAGACCGTTGAATCTCTTGGTCGCGGCATGGACGTGGTGGGGCAGGGCGAGGAACTCGCCGCCGAGGAACTTCGCCGGGCGGCCTATTCGCTCGGACGTCTGCTTGGTCGGGTGGATGTCGAAGACATCCTGGACGTCATCTTCCGCGAGTTCTGTGTCGGGAAGTAGCGGGCAGCCGTCTGTTTCACGTGAAACATGGTTTCGATCTGGTTAAGGATCCCTTCCTCGGTTTCACGTGAAACAATTGTCTCCTGCACGACCGGGCTGTTTCACGTGAAACAACTCCACCCCGTTATTGCGAACGAAGCGACGCAATCCATATCTGGACCGCAGAAGCGGTTCGTCAAACCTACGACCTAACTTCGTTCTTCCGGCTTTCATCACTCCGCGATAGAAGTCCCGCCATGACTATCAGGGCAGACTCATTCGACGTCATCGTCATCGGCGGCGGCCATGCCGGCTGTGAGGCCGCGAGTGCGGCTGCCCGGATGGGTGCCAAGACGGCCCTGGTGACCCACCGTTTCGCGACCATCGGCGCGATGTCCTGCAATCCCGCGATCGGCGGGCTCGGCAAGGGTCATCTGGTCCGCGAGGTCGACGCGCTGGACGGCCTGATGGGCCGGGTGGCTGACGCCGGCGGCATTCAGTTCCGCATGCTCAATCGGCGGAAAGGTCCGGCGGTCCGCGGGCCGCGGGCCCAGGCCGACCGCAAGCTTTATGCGGCCGCGATGCAGGCGGCGATTACCGAGACTGCGAACCTGACCGTCATCGAAGGCGAGGCGGATGAGCTGATCGTCGTTGACGGGCGCGTGACCGGTATTCGCCTCGGTGATGGCCGTCAGCTTGCAGCGGGTGCGGTTGTCATCACGACCGGCACCTTCTTGCGCGGTCTGATTCATCTGGGCGAGAAGAACTGGCCGGCAGGCCGGGTCGGCGAAGCGCCGGCCATGGGCCTGTCTGCCTCGTTCGAACGTGCGGGTTTTGTGCTCGGCCGGCTCAAGACCGGGACGCCGCCACGCCTCGACGGTACCACGATCGACTGGTCCGCGGTTGAAATGCAGCCCGGAGACGATCCACCAGAGCCGTTTTCGGTCATGACGGACCGGATCACGACCCGGCAGATCCAGTGCGGGATCACCCGGACCACGCCGGCGACCCATGAGGTGATCCGGGCCAATGTACATCGCTCGCCGATGTATTCCGGCCAGATCAAGAGCTCCGGACCGCGCTATTGCCCCTCGATCGAGGACAAGATCGTCCGCTTTGGCGATCGCGACGGACATCAGATCTTCCTGGAGCCGGAAGGGCTCGACGACAGCACGGTCTATCCCAACGGCATCTCGACTTCGCTGCCCGAAGAGGTCCAGCTCGCGATCCTCGCCAGCATCCCGGGCCTCGAGCGGGTGAAGATGGTTCGGCCGGGCTACGCGATCGAATACGACCACGTCGATCCTCGCGAGCTCGATCCGACATTGCAGACCAAGCGCTTGCGTGGGCTTTTCCTGGCCGGCCAGATCAATGGCACCACGGGCTACGAAGAGGCGGCGGGGCAGGGCATCGTTGCCGGGCTCAATGCCGCGCTGACCGCCGGGGACGCTGATCCGATCGTGTTCGACCGCGCCGACGGCTATCTCGGCGTGATGATCGATGACCTCGTGACCCGCGGGATCACCGAACCCTATCGGATGTTCACCTCGCGCGCCGAATACCGGCTGACGCTGCGGGCCGACAATGCCGATCAGCGGCTGACTGACAAGGGTATCGCGCTTGGATGCGTCGGAACGGCTCGCGCGGAGCGTCATCGGACCAAGATGGCGGCGCTGGAGGCGGCCAAAACCTTGGGGAAGTCGCTTGCGATCACGCCGAATGAGGCCGCCAAGCATGGGCTGGCGCTCAATCGCGACGGTCATCGCCGATCCGCCTTCGAGCTGCTGGCCTATCCGGAGATCGAGTGGCCCGCGGTCCAGGCGATCTGGCCGGAGCTGTCGGCCATTGACCCTGCGATCGCGGTGCATCTCGAGATCGATGCCAAATACGATGTCTATCTGAAGCGCCAGACCGCCGATGTCGACGCCTTCCGGCGCGACGAGGGCCTGGTCCTGACCGATGTCGACTACGCCGATGTGCCCGGTCTTTCGAACGAAGCGCGCGCCAAGCTGCAGAAGGCGCAGCCGCGGACGGTCGGGCAGGCCGGCCGGATCGACGGCATGACGCCGGCGGCGCTGGGTATCCTGGCGGCCTATCTGCGGCGCGAGGCGCGACGGAAATCGGCCAAGGCGACCGCCTGACGTTTCACGTGAAACACGAGCGGTGAGCACCTATCCTTGGCGACGCGGCAGCGATCGGTAGCTCGATCGCTTGCCGGACTCAGCTACGATCTATTTCCTTCAGTCAGACAGCCCTGCTCCCAAAATGGCTCCAGCCCCGCAATCCGCCGAACTCAGCGTCTCCGCCAAGGACAAGGCCGCGGCGCTCGCCCTCACGCCTGTTTCACGTGAAACAGAGGCGCGGCTCGATCGCTACGTCGCCCTCCTGCTGGAGTGGCAGGCCAAGACCAATCTCGTCGCGCCCTCCACGCTGGCGAATCTCTGGACCCGGCACGTCTCCGATTCGCTGCAGCTTCTGAGCCTCGCACCCTCAGCCAAATCCTGGGTCGATCTTGGTAGCGGCGGCGGCTTTCCCGGTGTCGTCCTCGCCTGTGCGCTGGCAGAGACACCCGGCGCACGGATCCATTTGGTTGAGCGAATCGCCAAGAAGGCTGCATTCTTGCGTGAGGCGATACGGGTCACGGCGTCACCGGGGACGGTGCATCTGGCTGATATCGGGGATACTGTGGATAGAATCGACGGCCCCATCGATTGCGTCACCGCGCGGGCGCTGGCTCCGTTACATCAACTCATCGGCTTTGCGGAGCCGTGGATCAAAAAGGGCGCGAAGGCGCTGTTTTTGAAGGGTCAAGATGTAGAGGCCGAATTGACCGAGGCTACTAAATATTGGAATATTGAGCCAAAGCTACACTCCAGCCGGACCGGCGGACAGGGCTGGATCGTCGAACTCGGGTCAATCGAGCGGCGCTAGGGGACTCCGCAAGAGCAAATGGTATTTTGGTATGACCGTGATGGACGAGGTTTATCAAGGGGATAAGGCGCTCCAAGCGCCGGGCCATCCGCGCATCCTGTCGCTCGCCAACCAGAAGGGCGGCGTCGGCAAGACCACCACAGCGATCAATCTTGGCACCGCACTCGCTGCGATTGGCGAGCGTGTCCTGATCGTCGATCTCGATCCGCAGGGCAACGCCTCGACCGGCCTCGGCATTGATCGCCGCAACCGCAGCTGCTCGACCTACGATGTGCTGATCGGCGAGGCGCCGCTGCGCGATGCCGTGGTTGCGACCGCGGTGCCGCGGCTGCACATCGCCGCCTCCACCATGGATCTCTCCGGCCTCGAGCTCGAGCTCGGCACCACGCCGGGCCGTGCGTTCCGGCTGCGCGATGCGATCGCCGGGCTGAACAACAACGTCTCGCCGGAGGCCGACTACACCTATGTGCTGATCGACTGCCCGCCCTCGCTCAATTTGCTCACCGTGAATGCGATGGCGGCATCGGACGCGATCCTGGTGCCGCTGCAATGCGAGTTCTTCGCGCTCGAAGGTCTGTCGCAATTGCTGCAGACCGTGGAGCAGGTGCGCTCGACGCTCAACCCAACTCTGTCGATCCACGGCATCGTGCTGACCATGTTCGACTCGCGCAACAACCTCTCCAACCAGGTGGTTGCCGACGTGCGCCAGTTCATGGGCGACAAGGTCTACGACACCATGATCCCGCGCAACGTGCGCATTTCGGAAGCGCCGTCCTACGGCAAGCCGGTCCTGGTCTACGATCTGAAATGCGCCGGCAGCGATGCGTATCTCAAGCTCGCTACCGAAGTGATCCAGCGCGAGCGCGAGCTGCGCGCGCATTGACGATGCGTAGGATGGGTCGAGCGAAGCTAAACCCATCATTCTCGTCGCGTGCCGCGATGGGTTTCGCCGTGCGCGGCCCATCCTGTGATTCTGAAATTCAAGTCTGGAGTACTGCGTGTGAATCCAAGGGAGCTCGCAACAATGGCCGATGAAGCGCGTTCGCGACTGGGGCGCGGGCTGGCAAGCCTGATCGGGGATGTCGGCGGCGAGGCTGCCGCGCATGTCGAGCGGCCGCGCACGCAGCGCAAGGTGCCGATCGAATTCCTCAAGGCCAACCCGCGCAATCCGCGGCGCAGCTTCGCCGACACCGAGCTCGGCGAACTCGCCGATTCGATCAAGGCGCGCGGCGTGATCCAGCCGATCGTGGTGCGCGCGATCAAGGGTGCGCAGGACCGCTACGAGATCATCGCCGGCGAGCGCCGCTGGCGCGCCTCGCAGCTCGCCGGGCTGCATGAAGTGCCGATCGTGCCGGTCGAGGTCTCTGATTCCGACGCGCTCGAGATCATGATCATCGAGAACGTGCAACGCGAAGACCTCAACGCGATGGAAGAGGCGCTGGGCTATCACGCACTCGCCGACGAGTTCAAACGCGGCCAGGAAGACATCGCCAGGATCGTCGGCAAGAGCCGCAGCCATGTCGCCAACATGATGCGGCTGACCAAGCTGCCCGCCGAGGTGCAGGCGCTGATCTCGAAGGGCGATCTCTCCGCCGGCCACGCCCGCGCGCTGATCGGCGTGCCCGACCCGCTCACTGCGGCGAAGCGCATCGTCGCCGAGGGTCTCAACGTCCGCCAGGCCGAGGCGCTGGCGCATGAGGAGGGCGTGCCGGAGCGCAAGCCGCAGAAGCCGCGGAGCAGCGCTGCGGCCAAGGTCGACAAGGATGCCGATACGCTGGCGCTGGAGAAGCGCGTCAGCGATGCGCTCGGCCTCGCCGTCACCATCAGCCATCGCGATCCCGGCGGCACCGTCCAGATCAGCTACCGCAACCTCGAGCAGCTCGACGAGGTGGTGCGGCGGCTGGAAGGCGGTTAGTTCGTCCGACGCCCATCCACGTCGTTGCGAGGAGCTCGCGACAAAATTGCGAGCAATTTTGCGCTGAAGCGACGAAGCAATCCATCTTTCCGAGCATGCGGGAAGATGGATTGCTTCGCTTCGCTCGCAATGACGCCTTCCCAATATTGTGGGTCACCCCCGCCGCTTCGCATTCGCTGCGATCGAGAGCAGCGCGCGCTGCGCGATGACGGCGGCGAGCGAGGCCTGCTTGCGCATGTCGAGCGCCGCGGTCGCGAGCTGATCGATCACGTTCACCAGGCGCGGCGGCGTGAAATTGCGCAGCGCGATCTCGACCGCCGGCTTGCGCGAGAAGTGCAGCCGCGGAAATCCGCCTTCGAGGACGGTTGACGCCGGCGTGCCGTCGGCGATCGCGAGCGCCGATTTATGCAGCCACGCCGCCTGGCGCTGCGCGGCCGAGATGATCACGCCGGGATAGGTGCCGGCGACCATTGCCTTGGTGAACTCGCTTTCGACCAGCGCGGCGTTGCCGGCGAAGGCGCCGTCGACGATCGGATCGAGCTTCAGCTCGGAGGCGTCGGAAACCACGGTCATGACGTCGTCGAGCGTGATCTCGCCCTTGCCGTGCGCGAACAGCGTGAGCTTGCGCAGCTCGTTGCGCGAGGCCATGCGGTCGCCGCCGAGCAGCGACATCAGCACCGCGCGCGCGTCCTGCGCAAGCCGCAGGTTGGACACGCGCAGCTCGTCCTCGATCAGCTTGGTCAAATCGCGCTCGGTGTCGGGATAGCAGCCGATCGCCACCGCAGTCTTGGCACGCTCGCAGATCTTGCGCAGCGGCGATTCCGGCCTGAGCTCGCCGGCCTCGATCACGATGCGGCAATCCCTGAGCGCGGTGGTCTCGGTCAGCGTCTCGACGCCGCTGGAAAAATTGCGCGAGCCGGCGCGGACGCGGATGGCGCGGCGGCCGCCGAACAGCGGCACCGTCATGGCTTCATCGACCAGCCGAGATGGTTCGGCGGCGAGCTCGTCGCCATCGAGCCGCACCAGCGAGAACGGATCGTTGGGATCGTCGACCGCGGAGGCCATCAGCGCGTCGGCGCGCTCGCGCACCAGGCCGAGGTCCGGGCCGTAAAGCAGGATGATCGGACGGCCGGCATCAGGCCGGGCGAGGAAGCTGTCGATCTCTTTTCCGCGAAGCGCGACCAATGCGGCGATCAGGTCCCGGCTGAGAAGAACGAGGCGAGGCGGGTCTGGATGTTGTCGGCGATCTCCTGCGCGGCGCGGTCCTCGGCGTCGCGGAGGGCGCGGGTCCGGGTGAAGCGCTGGTAGGAGCCCGGCATGTCATAGGACACGCGCGAGAACGTGGTGCCGGTCATGACCGACTTGTTCGACGCGATCTCGATCAGGTTGAACTGGGCATCGATGCCGTAGTTCTCGCTGGTCGGCAGCGCGGTGGTCGGATCGATCATCAGCGAGGAGCGGCTGGTATTGAAGCGCAGCACCAGCCGGTGCGTCGGCGGTGCGCCGGTGGCGGTGCCGTAGAGCTTGAAGGCGAGGGCGTTGCGGACCTCGACGCCGACCCGGGCCTCGCGGGAGGCGTTCGCCTTGTCGACCGGCGGAACCTCGACGCCCATCAGCTTTTCGCGCAGGGCAGACGACTGACCGTCGAGGGTGCGCTCGGCATACATCGGCTGGAAGCAACCGGCCGTCAGCGCGGCCAAGGCTGCCACGGCCACGAGCCGGGCGGCGATCCTGATCCTAGCCGACAACATTGACGATCCTCATGGGCACCACGATCACCTTGCGGACGGGTTTGCCGCCCAGTGCGGCTTTTACCGCATCGAGCGCCAAAACGGCAGCCTCTATATCCGCATTTTGCGCCGCCCGTGGCACGGTAACATCACCTCGTTTTTTACCGTTGACCTGGACGACCAGGGTCACACTGTCTTCGACCAGCAAATCGCGTTCGATTTGCGGCCAATCGGCCTCGGAAACCAGCCCGGACTGGCCCAGAACCACCCAGCACTCCTCGGCCAGATGCGGCATCATCGGCGAGAACAGCTGGACCAGGATGGTCGCGGCTTCCTTGACGGCCCAGGCGACGTCCGGCGCCGGCTTGTCGCCTTTCGCCAGCACCTCGGCCAGCGCATTGGCGAATTCGCGGATGTGGGCGAGGCAGACGTTGAAGTGCAGCCGCTCGATTCCGGACGACACCTTGTCCAGCGCGCCATGAGCGGCCTTGCGCAACGCCAGCGCCTCGGGCCCAAATGTGTCCGGCCGGGCCGCCGACGCCGCCGTGTTGTCAGCGGGCTTGGCCATCTCGGCCGATTCGTTCACCAGCCGCCACAGCCGCTGCACGAAGCGCGAGGCGCCCTGCACGCGTTCGTCGCTCCAGATCACGTCGCGATCCGGCGGCGAGTCCGACAGCATGAACCAGCGCGCGACGTCGGCGCCGTAGCTTGCGATGATGTCGTCGGGGTCGACGGTGTTCTTCTTCGACTTCGACATCTTCTCGATCGGACCGATCGTAATGTCCTCGCCAGTTGCAATTAGCGTAGCGCGGCGTCCGTTGCCGGCCATTTCCACCTTAACCTCTGCCGGCGTGACATATGTGCCGTCGGCCTTCCGGTAGGTCTCGTAAACGACCATTCCCTGAGTGTATTGGCCAATAAACGGCTCATCGAAGGCGATATGGCCGGTCGCCTTCATCGCGCGGGTAAAGAAGCGCGCATACAGCAAGTGCAGAATCGCATGCTCGACACCGCCGATATACCAGTCGACGGGCATCAACCGATCGACGATGGCGCGCGTGGTCGGCGCCGTCTCATTCCAGGGATCGGTGAAGCGCGCGAAGTACCACGACGAGTCCACGAAGGTGTCCATCGTGTCGGTCTCGCGCACCGCCTTGCCGCCGCACTTCGGGCAGTTGACGTGCTTCCAGGTCGGATGATGGTCGAGCGCGTTGCCCGGTCTGTCGAAGCTGACATCCTCCGGTAGCGTCACCGGCAACTGGTCGTCGGGCACCGGCACCACGTCGCATGTCGGACAATGGATCACCGGGATCGGGCAGCCCCAATAGCGCTGGCGCGAAATGCCCCAGTCGCGTAGGCGGAAGTTCACCTGCCGCTCGCCGACCGGCGCATTTCCGCGCAGTTCGCTCTCCAACCGTTTCGCAACCTCTTCCTTGGCCTCGTCGATCGTCATGCCGTCGAGGAAGCGCGAATTGATTATGCGGCCGTCGCCGTCATAGGCGGTGTCGGTGATGAAAAACGTCTTCGGGTCCTGGCCCTCGGGGCAGACCACCGGCACGTTGCCGAGGCCGTATTTGTTGACGAAGTCGAGGTCGCGCTGGTCGTGCGCCGGGCAGCCGAAGATGGCGCCGGTGCCGTATTCCATCAGCACGAAGTTCGCGACATAGACCGGCAGCTTCCAGTTCGGATCGAACGGATGCACCGCCTTGATGCCGGTGTCGAAGCCCTGCTTCTCGGCGGTGTCGATGATCGACTGCGCGGTGCCGATCTTCTTGATGTCGGCGATGAACTCGGCAAGCTTCGGGTTCTTCGCGGCAGCGGCCTGCGCCAGCGGATGATCCGCCGAGATCGCCATGAATTTTGCGCCGAACAGCGTGTCCGGCCGCGTGGTGAAGATCTTCAGCTCGTTCTCGCCGGCCGGCGTGGTCGCCGGATCCAGCGCGAAGCGGATCAACAGGCCCTCGGAGCGGCCGATCCAGTTGCGCTGCATCAGCCGCACCTTGTCCGGCCAGCGGTCGAGGCCGTCCAGCGCTTCCAAGAGCTCCTGCGAGTACTTCGTGATCTTGAAGACCCACTGGCTCATCTCACGCTGCTCGACGACGGCGCCCGAGCGCCAGCCGCGGCCGTCGATCACCTGCTCGTTGGCGAGCACGGTCATGTCGACCGGATCCCAGTTCAGCTTGCGCTTCTCGCGCTCGGCGAGGCCGGCGCGCAGCATGTCCAGGAACATCTTCTGCTGATGCTTGTAGTAGCTGGGGTCGCAGGTCGCGAATTCGCGTGCCCAGTCGAGCGACAGCCCGATCGACTTGAGCTGCTTCTTCATCGCGGCGATGTTGTCGTAGGTCCAGGCCTTCGGCGCCACCTTGCGCTCGATCGCGGCATTCTCCGCCGGCAGGCCGAACGCGTCCCAGCCCATCGGGTGCAGCACGTTGAAGCCCTTGGCGCGCATGAAGCGGGCCAGCACGTCGCCGAGCGTGTAGTTGCGGACATGGCCGATATGGATGCGCCCCGACGGGTACGGGAACATCTCGAGCACATAGTATTTCGGCCGCGGATCGTCGTTCTTGGAGGCGAAGATCGCCTTTTCGTCCCAGGTGGCTTGCCAGCGGGGTTCGGATTCACGGGCGTTGTAGCGTTCGGCGGTCATGAAATCGCAGGGATTCTGGGTGGCTTTGGGTGATTTTCGGGTCCCATCCGGGGACGGCGGACTAGGCCACAAAAGCGCCTGCGGGGTCAACGGCTTGGGGCCCGCCAAATGGTCATGGCCTGCCGTCGGTACAGACGGGAAGGGCCACGCTGAGAAGGTCGCCACACGGGAGCCCGCCAGGAACCCGTTCGGTGTCGTCACCCGGCTCGACCGGGTGACCCAGTATTCCAGAGACGTCGCTGCTTGAGCCGATGGGCCGCGGCGTACTGGATCGCCCGGTCATCAAGCCGGGCGATGACAGGGTGATATGGGGTACGATTTCGCATTCCCGCGACATGATTTGTCCGAGTTTGCCGTTCGCTTTGCCGCTCTGGGGATCAGGGGGCGCAGGGAAAGCCGGGCGCCGATCGCACCCATGGGCCGGCTTCTTCCACTCGTCATTCCCTGGCGCGCAATTGCGCACCGGGGAATGACGGGTGCAGAGAGTTCGTCAGCTCACACCGGCAGCTTCAGCTCCATCAGATCCTTGGCCACCACGATGCGGCCGACGTCCTCGGTCGAGGTGTGGCTGTCGAGCTGAACCCTCGCGACCCTACCCGCCGCGCAAAATGCCATCAAACGCCGGCAGGCCGACGATGACGGCAGCTGCAATCAGCGCGTAGCAGATCGCCCGAAATACCTGCTCGCTGGCCTTGCCGAACAGCGAAGCGCCGAACCAGACGCCGATGCCGTAGATCGGGCCGACGATCAGCGAGAACTTGACCGATTCGAGCGTGATCAGTCCGGTGAACCAATAGCTGACCAGCGAGAAGAAATCCGAGGCGCCGAAGAACAGCACGATGTTGGCGCGCGAGATCAGCGACGAGATCGGGCGTCCCAGCCAGTAGGCGACGATCGGCGGGCCGCCGGTCTGCGCGAGGCCGCTGCAGAAGCCGGAGAGGCCGCCGACGCCGATCGAGAGTGCGGTGTGATCCCTGCCGTGGTAGCGCCAGCCCGACAACAGCAGCATGAGCAGCGCCGCGACGAAGCAGGAGATGATCCAGCGCGTGGTCACGGGCTCGAGCACCGTCAGGAAATAGGTGCCGATCGGAACGCCGACCAGCGCGCCGGCGACCATCACCGCGGTCGCCTTGCGATCGGCATGGGTCCAGGCGTTCGGCAGCAGCGGCGTGGCGGCGACGAAATCGATGATGAGCAGCAGCGCCGCCACCAGCCGCGGCGCCGCCACGCTGCTCGCCAATGGCATGAAGATCAGCGCCGAGCCGAAGCCCGAAAAGCCGCGCGCCGTGCCCGACACGAAGGCGATCGCGCAGATCGCGAGTGCGATGCTGGTCGAGATGTCGGAGGGGATCAGGCTGAAGGTAGTCATGGGGGGATAATGACTTTCAACGAGCCAGCCGGCGAACGAACTCGAGCGCCCGCATTCAGACCCGTCATCCTGAGGTGCGAGCGGAGCGAGCCTCGAAGGATGAATCGGCCACAGTTGGGCCGTCGACCCTTCGAGACGGCCGCTACGCGGCCTCCTCAGGGTGACGGTGGTGGGGCTGCGCGTGCTTCCAGCACCACCGCGGCCCGCCTCACGCCCGCAGCGTGCCTCCGGTCTTCTTCGTCACCTCGGCGACGACCTTGGCGGCGACGGCGTCGATCTCCTGGTCGGTCATGGTCTTCTCGCGCGGCTGGATCGTCACTGCGATCGCGATCGACTTCTTGTCGGGATCGATGCCCTTGCCTTCATAGACGTCGAACACGGCCACATCAGTGATCAGCTTCTTGTCGACATTCTGCGCCGCGCGGACGATGTCGCCGGCCTTGACGCTGCGATCGACGATGAAGGCGAAGTCGCGCGACACCGGCTGGAACGCCGAGAGCTCCAGCACCGGTTTGGCGCGGGTCGCCTTCTGCTTGCCTTGCGGGATGCGCTCGAGGATCACCTCGAACACGATCATCGGACCGTCGGCGCCGAGGGCCTCGGCTACGCGCGGATGCAGCTCGCCGAAATATCCGAGCACGTTCTGCGGGCCGATCTGGATGGTGCCGGAACGTCCCGGATGCAGCCAGGCGGGACCGCCCGGCACGATCTGCAGTGCCTGCATCGGCGCGCCGGCCGCCGCCAGCACGGCGGAGGCGTCGGCCTTGGCATCCATCGCGTCGGCCGTGGCCGAGCCGGTCCAGTGCCGCCCGATCCCCTTCGACGACGCGTAGCCATGGCGCACGCCGGAGGCGGCCACGAGTTGGTCTTCCGGGCGATCACCGCGGAACACCTGGCCGACCTCAAACAGTGCGATGTCGGGATAGCCGCGGTTGATATTGGCCTGAGCCGCCGCGACGAGGCCGGGCAGCAGGCTCGGCCGCATGTCGGAGAGATCGGCCGCGATCGGGTTGGCGAGCACAAGCTCGCTCTGGCCGCCGCCGAACAGTTTTGCCGCGTCGTTGGTGATGAACGACCAGGTCACGGCCTCAACCATGCCGCGGACGGCGAGCGCACGCTTGGCGCGGCGGGTGCGCTGCTGCATCGCCGTCAGCACCGGCTTGCGCGGTTCGTCGCCACGATCGAACGGCGTCATCGGCACCTTGTCGACGCCGACGATGCGCACGATCTCCTCGACGATGTCCGCCTTGCCCTGCACGTCGGTGCGCCAGGACGGGATCGCAATCTTCACGACGGGGCCGTTGCCGGCCAGCATGAAGCCGAGCCGGGTGAGGATCAGCTTCACCTCGACCAGCGGCACCTCGATGCCGGCGAGACGCTTGACCTCGCTGAGCGGGAAGTCGATGACGCGGTCCTCGCCGAACTGCTTGCCGACCACGACGTTCTCGGACGGCGTGCCGCCGCACAGCTCCAGCACCAGTCTGGTCGCGAGCTCGAGCCCGGGCACCATAAAGGCCGGATCGACGCCGCGCTCGAAGCGATAGCGCGCATCCGAATTGATGCCGAGCTTGCGGCCGGTCTGCGCGATGTTGATCTCGTTCCACAGCGCCGATTCGATCAGCACGTCGGTCGTGTTGTCGTCGCAGCCCGAGGCCTCGCCGCCCATGATGCCGGCAAGTGACTCGACGCCGTGCTCGTCGGCGATCACGCAGACATTGTTGTCGAGCGTGTAGGTGCGGCCGTCGAGCGCGAGCAGGGTCTCGCCATCTTTCGCGCGGCGTACGGTGAGGTTGCCCGTCACCTTGCTGGCGTCGAACACATGCAGCGGGCGGGCGCGGTCGTAGGTCATGAAGTTGGTGATGTCGACCAGCGCGTTGATCGGGCGCAGGCCGATCGAGGTCAGCCGCTTCTGCAGCCATTCCGGCGACGGACCGTTCTTGACGCCGCGCACCAGGCGTAGCGCGAAGCCCGGACACAGCGCGGCGTCCTCCACCTTGACCTGAACCGGGCAAGCGAATTCGCCCTTGATTTGCTTGATGCCCGGGTCCTTGAACTTGCCCATGTCGGCGGCGGAGAGATCGCGCGCGATGCCGTGCACGCCGGTGCAGTCCTGCCGGTTCGGCGTCAAATTGATCTCGATGACGGGATCGCCGAGCGCGGCCCATTCGGCATAGCCCTTGCCGATCGGCGCATCCGCCGGCAGCTCCATGATGCCGTCGTGGTCCTCGGAGATATGCAGTTCGGCCGCCGAGCACAGCATGCCGCGGCTCTCGACGCCGCGGATGGTGCCGACGCCGAGCGTGATGTCCTTGCCGGGGATGTAGGTGCCAGGCGGCGAGAACACGCTGATCAGCCCGGCACGCGCATTCGGCGCGCCGCACACCACCTGCACCGGCGCACCGCCGTCGCCGGTGTCGACCATGCAGACGCGCAGCCGGTCGGCATTGGGATGCTGCTCGGCCGAGATCACGCGCGCGATGGTGAACGGCGCGAGCTGCTTCGCCTTGTCCTCGATGTTCTCGACCTCAAGCCCGATCATGGTGAGCTTGTCGGCGAGCTTGTCGAGCGGCTCGTCGGTCTCGAGATGTTCCTTCAGCCAGGAGAGGGTGAACTTCATGACGATGACTTCTCCGGTCCCCTCTCCCGCTTGCGGGGGAGGGTCAGGGTGGGGGCTTTCTCCGCGATGGGAACGAAGTCCAAGCTCACGTACTCAATCCTCCCGCGATCGTCGGGATGTCGAGCGGCTTGAAGCCATAGTGGTTGAGCCAGCGGATGTCGTTCTCGAACAGCTGGCGGAGATCGGCGATGCCGTATTTCAGCATCGCGATGCGGTCGATGCCCATGCCCCAGGCAAAGCCCTGATAGACGTCGGGATCGATGCCGCAGGCGCGCAGCACGTTCGGGTGCACCATGCCGCAGCCGAGGATCTCCATCCAGTCCTCGCCCTCGCCGAAGCGGATCTCGCCCTTGTCGCGGCGGCATTGGATGTCGACCTCGAGCGACGGCTCGGTGAACGGGAAGAACGACGGCCGGAACCGCATGTTGATGTGGTCGACCTCGAAGAACGCCTTGCAGAACTCGTGCAGGATCCACTTCAGGTGACCGAGATGCGAGCCCTTGTCGATCACGAGGCCTTCGACCTGGTGGAATTGCGGCGTGTGGGTCGCGTCCGAGTCGATGCGATAGGTGCGGCCCGGGCAGATCACGCGGATCGGCGGCTTCTGGCTTAGCATGGTGCGCACCTGCACCGGCGAGGTGTGGGTGCGCAACAGCATGCGCGTGCCGTCCTCCTTCGGATTGAAGAAGAAGGTGTCGTGCATTTCGCGCGCCGGATGGCCGATCGGGAAATTCAGTTTTGTAAAGTTGTAGTCGTCGGTCTCGATGTCGGGACCTTCGGCGACCGCAAAGCCCATATCGGCGAAGATCGTGGTGAGCTCGTCCCACACCTGGCTCAGCGGATGGATGCGGCCGGTCTCCGCCGGCGTCTCGCGCAGCGGCAGCGTGACGTCGATGGTCTCGGCGGCGAGCCGCGCATCGAGCGCGGCCGCCTTCAGCACGTCGCGCTTTGCCGCGAGCGCCTGCGTCACTGCGTCCTTGGCGAGGTTGATCTTCGCGCCTTCGGTCTTGCGTTCCTCCGGAGACATCTTGCCGAGGGTGGCGAGAAGCGCCGAGATCGAGCCCTTCTTGCCGAGCGCCGAGACGCGCACCGCCTCGAGGGCGACCTCGTCAGCGGCCGAGGCGATCTGGTCGAGGATGGATGTTTCGAGCGTTGCGAGGTCGGACACGGTCAATTCCTGCGCTGAGCATGATCCGGCGGGAAGAGCCGGCTTCCGAACCATGCGCCAAAATTCGGCTGGGTTGTCGCCGCCCGAAGGCCGTAACGTCAAGCAAAAAGCCGGTCATTTCGGGCTTGTGGCGGGCAGCATTGAACCTCGCGCGGAGGCCGGGCTACCCAAGGGGAGTTCAAGGAGACCCACGCGATGTTGCTGCGATCTTGCCTGGCTTTGCCGGCGGTCCTTTTCATGCTCGGCACGGCGCATGCCGCGACCGAGGAATGTCCCGCCAAATCGACCCAGATGGACGACATCATCGCAGTGCTGGAGAAGGCGCCGAGTTGCAACCGCGCGATGAAGATCTTCGAGGCGTGCGAATACGGCGCCAGCGGAGACGTCCAGTTCGGTGCCGTGGTCGAGAAAAAATGCGAGGCGGACTTCCTGTCCGGCCTCAAGGGCGCGCCGAAGCGGGCGTACCGGCACGAGATGCAGGTCTGCGACCGCAAGTACCGGAATGAATCCGGCACCATGTACATCTCGTTTACGGCGTTCTGCCGGGCGCAAGTCGCCCAGCGCTATTCGCAGAAGGCGGGCGGCAAATCCAGGTAGGCCGCGTGCCAACTGCCAAGGATCAGGCTGCGAGCGCGGCCTTGGCCTTCTCGGCGATCGCCTGGAATGCAACCGGCTCGTGGATCGCGAGATCCGACAGCACCTTGCGGTCGACGACGACGCCCGACTTGGAGAGGCCGTTGATGAACACGCTGTAGGTCATGCCGAACGGACGGACCGCGGCGTTGATGCGCTGGATCCAGAGCGCGCGGAAGGTGCGCTTCTTGCGCTTGCGGTCGCGGAAGGCGTACTGGCCGGCCTTTTCGACGGCCTGCTTGGCGGTGCGGATGGTGTTCTTGCGGCGGCCGTAATAGCCCTTGGCGGCCTTGAAGACTTTCTTGTGCTTGGCGTGAGAGGTCACACCGCGTTTGACGCGAGACATGACGGAAATCCTTGAGATCTAGAAGAAGTGACGGGGCGCCGCGCGGGGCGCGGCCGGGTTCAAGCAGATGAGCGCGATCAGGCGTTCGGCAAGAAGTACTTCTTGACGTTGTCGCCGTCGGTCTTGAACAGCACGCGGGTGCCGCGGAGCTGACGGATCTGCTTCTTCGTCCGCTTGATCATGCCGTGGCGCTTGCCGCGCTGAGCGTGCATGACTTTGCCTGTGGCGGTCACCTTGAAGCGCTTTTTAGCGCCCGACTTGGTCTTCAACTTGGGCATTTAGCTCTCCTGTCGCCCAACACGAATATCGCCCAAAGAGGCGTTCGGCCGGCTAAAATGCTCGTTAGAGCGTTGAAAGTGCTGTGGTTTTTTCCGAATTGAAAGAACCTGCACTGAACGTCGCCACGGCAGCCCTTGATCAGCCGGGCGGCGAAGGCCCGGCTTATGACAGAGGATCGGCGGTTTTGCAACGTTTCAGGGTAGCTAAACTACGGAACCGTAGCCCGGATGGAGCGGAGCGAAATCCGGGGCAGGTCGAGCCGCGAACGCACCGTCCCGGATTACGCTGGCGCTCCATCCAGGCTACAGGAAAGAAACGGCCCGCCAGAGCTTCTGACGGGCTGTCCCATTTTCAGCAAAGCGACTAATTCGAATTAGCGCGGCGCCAGCACCATCACGACCTGGCGGCCCTCGAACCTCGCGTCCTGCTCGACCTTGGCGAACTCGGCAACGTCGGCCTTCACCTTGTCCAAGAGCTTGGTGCCGATCTCCTGGTGCGCCATCTCACGACCGCGGTAGCGCAAGGTGATCTTGACCTTGTCGCCTTCCTCGAAGAAGCGCTGCATCGCGCGCATCTTCACGTCATAGTCGTGATCGTCGATCATCGGGCGGAGCTTGATCTCCTTGATCTCGACGACCTTCTGCTTCTTGCGCGCTTCGGCGGCCTTCTTCTGCGCGGAATATTTGTACTTGCCGTAGTCCATGATCTTGCAGACCGGAGGACTGACGTTCGGCGAAATCTCGACGAGATCCATGCCGGCTTCCATGGCCATCTTGATGGCCACCATGGTTTCGACGGTGCCCTGGTTGACACCATCTGAATCGATCAGCTGGATTTGCGCGTTGCGAATCTCGTCATTGGTGCGCGGCCCGTCTTTTGCGACTGTGGGCGGGGCTCTATTGGGACGGCGAATGGGTAACTCTCCAAAGTTGTGAAAGGGAAGGCGGATATTTTGAAGCAAGACGCTGCGACGGGCAAGCGAACTCGCTCTTTTACGCGGCAAAACCGTCAATTGCGAGGCATTTTGGCCACGCCCGGCACATATAGCGGGCGCGCCTGCTCTGCAAGGCGGGCGTGCCGCCGTTGACCCCTGCCGCGCGACGATTGAAAACCAGATCTCTGACACGCGAGTGACCGAACCATGAGCCAAACCGCTGCATCCGAGCAGGAATCCACCTTTATCGAGGTCGGCGAGGGCAGTTCGGCGCGCCGGATCGCGGTGCGCGCCCGTCCAGGCGGCGGCTCCGGCAGCACAAGCGGTGCGCCCGGGCTGTTCTGGCTCGGCGGCTTCAAGTCCGACATGACCGGCACCAAGGCGATCGCACTCGATGCATGGGCCGCCGAGCATGGCCGCAGCTCGGTCAGGTTCGACTATTCCGGCCACGGCGAATCCGGCGGCGAGTTCGCCGACGGCACGATCGGCCGCTGGCTCGAGGAGAGTGTCGCGGTGTTCTCGCAGTTCTGCCGCGGGCCGCAGGTCGTGATCGGGTCCTCGATGGGCGGCTGGATGGCGCTGCTGCTGGCGCGCGAGATCATGCGTCGCGGGAACGCGAAGTCACAGCTCGCCGGGCTCGTGCTGATCGCACCGGCGCCCGACTTCACCGAGGAATTGATGTGGAAGGGCTTCTCGCCGGAGATCCGCGCCGAGATCGAGACCAAGGGCGTCTGGCTCAGGCCATCCGAATATGGCGATGGCTCGCCCTATCCGATCACCCGCAATCTGATCGAAGAGGGCCGCAACCACTTGCTGCTCGGCAGCAAGATCGACGTCGGCTGTCCGGTGCGCATCCTGCAGGGCGCGCAGGATCCCGACGTGCCGTGGAAGCATGCGTTCGCGCTGGTGCATCGGCTGCCGGCCGAGGATGTGGTGCTGACCATGATCCAGGACGGCGACCACCGGCTGTCGCGTCCGCAGGACATCGCGCGGATCATCGCCGCGGTGGCGGAGATTTAGCCACGCCGCCGCCCTTCGAGACGGCCGCTTCGCGGCCTCCTCAGGGTGACGGCTACGGATAGGGACGTCATCCTGAGGTGCGAGCGAAGCGAGCCTCGAAGGATGGCCACAAGCGCCGGGGAGAGACGCCATGGATACGACAACGATGCTGCGCGCGTTCTGCGCCGCGGTCGAACAGCGCGACGGCAAGGCGTTCGCAAGCCTCTTCACCGAGGACGGCGTCTACCACGACGTGTTCTATGGCGCGTTCGAGGGGCGCGCCAAAATCGCCGAGATGATCGACGACTGGTTCTACCGGACCGCGACCGATTTCCGCTGGGTGATGCACGATCCCGTCAGCGACGGCGCGACGCTCTACGCGCGCTACACGTTCAGCTACCGCTCGACCTTGCCGGAAGCCAAGGGCGCGCGTGCGATGTTCGAGGGCGTCGCGATCATGCGGCTGCGCGACGGCAAGATCACGGAGTACCACGAGGTCGCCAACACCGCGCCGGCCTTCGTCGACCTGAACTTCGCGCCGGAGCGGATCGCCAAGATCGTCGACAAGCAAGGCGCCGCGCTGCGGGCGCGGCCGGAGATGAAGCGGCATTTGGCCGAGTAGTTCGCCGTCATTGCGAGGAGCTCGGGACAAAATTGCAAAGCATTTTGCGCTGAAGCGACGAAGCAATCCATGCCACCGCATGCGCGGGCAAATGGATTGCTTCGCTTCGCTCGCAATGACGGTTGTGAGGACCTACGGCGGCGGTGGATTGCTCATCGGCTTGCGCTGGGCGAGCGCCACCACGGTCGACGTGCCGATCGGGCCCTGCTCGTCATAGAGCCAGCATTCGCCGATCGCGATGCCGTCGGTGGCGTGATGGTTGACGACCTCGAAACCGATCCAGTTGCTCACCGGCAAACGGTGCAGATAGATCGTGACGTCGCTGTTGATGTAGCCGAGGCCCTGGTCGCCGGCATTGGCGAACGGGCTGGCGAAATCCGCACCCGTCGCGACATGGACGAACGGCGTCATCTTGACGCCCGCGACGAGCTCGCGGACTTCGCTCATCCAAAGCCTGCGCTCGCCGAGCGAGCCCATGTGACCGATGATCGGCCGCGTCTCCCATTTGCCGTTCATGCCGAGCCTCGGATCGGCCGGCTTCGGAATGTCTGCGGGCGCCGGCACCTTCCAGGTCGGCGGGGACCACACATTGCCGGGCGCATTTTCCGTCCTGCGCAACAACTGGCAGGAGGCGCGCGCCATGCTGGTGCCGCCGGAGACAAACTCGGCCTCGATCACCTTGATGCGGAGCCCATCGCGCACGAGCTTCGTCGTCACCTCGACCGGCGTCGTGATGTTGGGCAGCCGGAACATGTCGACCGTGAGCCGTGCCGGGACGAAATCGCCGGAGCCGTGGCGCTCCTCGATGACGAAGCCGAGCAGGCCGATTACGACGCGGCCGTGCATCGATTCCGGGCTCCACGGCCCATTCGCAACTGACGTCGGCATGAAGCCGTCGCCGTGTCTGGTGAAGAAAGGCTGGTTTGTCATGGCTCGCGACCATGACGGGAACGGCGCAATGAAATCAAGAGCCGGCTGCCGTGCGCCATTCCTGCTGAACCGTGACGTCGGGCTCGCCGCCGGCGCGTGACGCCAGCGCCGCGAACGCTTCGCAGGCGATCAGCTGCGACAGCGCCCACACCGCGGCGCCGCGCACCAGCGGGCTTGCATCGTCGAGCAGGCGCCGCGCCTCGCCGGCGAGGTTTGGATCGCCGGAATTGCCGATCGCGATCAGCACATTGCGGATGAAGCGGTCGCGGCCGATGCGCTTGACCGGCGATTTCGTGAACAGCGCGCGAAAGCCGGCATCGTCGAGCCGCACGAGATCGGCGAGTGCGGGGGCGCGCAACGCGTCGCGCGCCGCAAGCTTCTGCTCGCGGCCCGCCATCGCGAACTTGTTCCACGGACACACCGCGAGGCAATCGTCGCAGCCATAGATGCGGTTGCCGATGGCCTTGCGGAATTCGTGCGGGATCGGCCCCTTGTTCTCGATCGTCAAATACGAGATGCAGCGCCGCGCATCGAGCTTGTAGGGGGCCGGAAACGCCGCGGTCGGACAGATGTCCTGGCAGGCGCGGCAGCTGCCGCAATGATCCGCTTCGCCCTCGTCGCGCGGCAGCTCGGTCGCGGAGTAGATCGCGCCGAGAAACAGCCACGAGCCGAATTCGCGCGACACCAGATTGGTGTGCTTGCCCTGCCAGCCGATGCCGGCGGCTTGCGCCAGCGGCTTCTCCATCACAGCGGCGGTGTCGACGAACACTTTCACCTCGTCGCCGGTCATTGCAGCGAGCCAGCGTGCCAGAGTCTTCAGCCGTTTCTTGATCACGTCGTGATAGTCGTCGCCCTGCGCATAGGCCGAGATCGCGCCATGCGACCGGCGCGCGAGAATATCCAGCGGATTATCGTCGGGCCCGTAATTGACGCCGAGCATGATGATCGAGCGCACGCCACCCCACAGCACGCGCGGGTCGGTGCGCCGCTCCGGATTGGCCGCGAGCCAGTCCATCTCGCCATGGCCGCCGGAGCCGAGGAATTCCAAAAAATATTGTCCGGCCTCGCGCGTCGCATCAGGATCGGTGAAACCGACGGCATCGAAGCCGAGTGCGCGCGCCTCGCGGCCAAGCGCGGCCTTGAGATCGGACGGGGAGAGCCTGGCCGCCTGGTTCAGAAGTCGAGGTCCACATAGGTGCGCGACGCCGGCACCCCCGCCAGCCACTCGCTGAGCAGCGGGCGGAACGACGGGCGGGATTTCACCCGCGCGTACCACGCCTTTGCCGCGTCGTCCTCGCCCCATGGCACATCGCCCAGATAGTCGATCGCCGAAAGATGCGCCGCGGCGGCGAGATCCGCGTAGGTGAGGCGGTCGCCGGCGAGATAGTTCCGCGTTTTCGCCAGCCAGCCGATATAGCTCAGATGATAGCGCACATTGACCTTGGCGGCGCGCATGATGTCGGGGGCGGGCGGGCCGCCGCCATTGTCCTCGCTCATGAAGCGCTTGTAGATCCGCTCGGTCACCAGCGGGTTGGAGGCTTCCTCGAAGAATTTCTCGTTGAACCACGCCATCAGCCGGCGCACCTCGACGCGCTCGGCCGTCGAGGTCGGCAGCAGCCGACGCTCGCCGGCCTCGAGGCCATGCGTCTCGTCGACATATTCGGCGATGATGGGCGCACTCGGGATCGGCGGAAAGCCCTCGGCGATCAGGACCGGCGTGGTTGCCGCCGGATTGAGCGCCAGGAACGCCTCGCGCCGCTCCCAGACCCGTTCCTCCACCAGGCGCAGATCGAGGCCATACTCGCCGAGCACGAGGCGAATGAAGCGCGAATGCGGACAGAACGGATGGTGATACAGCGTATACATGAAGCCCTTGGTAGTTTCGCGGCGCTTAAGAAACCATCAACCTGTGTGACCTGACCTGTGAATTGGCCAGACCAGTTCCGCTCGTCTCTATGTCGCGTCGGCACGCAAACCGGTAGCCACCCCCGCAGATGGTGCGGGTCACAAAAACGCTATAGCCCAGCAAATCGGCCGGGTAACCCATTGTTTGACGATTCTTTGCGATTGCGGCCTATGTGCGAATAAGCGAGAAGAATTCGGTTTTCCACACAGGGCAGATCAGATCATGATGACGGATATGCTGCGGGCGGTGATTCTCGGCATCGTCGAGGGCGTCACGGAGTTCCTGCCAGTCTCTTCGACGGGCCACCTGCTGCTTGCAGAACGCTTCTTCAATCTCGGCGAAGGCAATTTCTGGAAGAGTTTTGCGATCCTGATTCAGCTCGGTGCGATCCTCGCGATCCTCGTGCTCTACTTCACCAGATTGTGGCGCGTCGCGCTCGGCATGTTCTCCAATCCCGACGACCGTCGCTTCGTGATCGGCGTGCTGGTGGCGTTCCTGCCCGCCGTCGTGATCGGCCTGATTGCCGGCAAATACATCAAGGAATTCCTGTTCAATCCGTGGGTGGTCTGCTTCACGCTGATCGTCGGCGGCGCCGTCCTGCTTTGGGTCGATCAGCTCGATCTCAAAGTGTACGAGGACGACGCGACCCGGTTCCCGCTGCTGATGTATTTCTGGATCGGCGTCGCGCAGTGCCTGGCGATGATCCCCGGCGTGTCGCGCTCCGGCGCCAGCATCGTGGCTGCGATGCTGCTCGGCGCCGACAAGCGCTCGGCGGCGGAGTTCTCGTTCTTCCTCGCGATCCCGACCATGGTCGGTGCGTTCGCCTATGATTTCTACAAGAACCGCGCCGACTTCACCTCGGACAATCTCAGCGTGATCGCGGTCGGCTTCGTGGTGTCGTTCATCACGGCGATGATCGTGGTGCGGGCATTCCTCAACTTCGTCACCCGCCGCGGCTTCACCTTCTTTGCCTGGTGGCGCGTGATCGTCGGCACACTCGGCCTGATCGCGCTGGCGATGGGAAAATAAGGCCACAGACGCCGTCCCTCACCGTCATCCTGAGGAGCCGCGGAGCGGCGTCTCGAAGGATGCACGGCCCAGCTCTCGGCCGATTCATCCTTCGAGGCTCGCTGCGCTCGCACCTCAGGATGACGGGGATAGAGTTGCGTTGCACGGGCGTTGCGGCCCGCACCGCTAGCTGGACGCTTCGCTTCGCCGGGACGACAAGTGGAGAGAGCCTACGCGCTCTTCTTCTGGAACTGCCCGGTCGCGCGGAAGCGCCAGAGATATTGCGGGGCGATCGCTTCCATCGAATCGGGCGTAATGCCGAGGCCCGCGAAGGTCAGGCCGGCGGCCTTGGCGGCGTCGGACACCACATTGTCCGAGCGCAGCATCGCGACCTGGTCCGGGGTCAGCGTGAACGGCCCCGGCGCGAATTGCAGGACATGCGACTGCAGCTTGGCGAGGCCGAACGGCAGCGGCGCCAGCATGCGGTCGCGCTGGGTGATCTGGAGGATAATCTGCATCACCTCGCGCATGGTCAGCACTTCCGGGCCGCCGAGCTCGTACGTTGCGCCGCCCTTCGCCTTGCCGTCGACCGCATCGGCCACGGCGTCCGCGACGTCGGCGACATAGGCCGGCTGCAGCCTGTTGACCCCGCCGCCGACCAGCGGCAGCACCGGCGACATCCGCGCCAGTGCCGCAAAGCGGTTGGTGAACTGATCCTCGGGCCCGAACATCAGCGACGGCCGCATGATGGTGGCCTGTGGCAGGGCGGCCTGCACTGCCGTCTCGCCTTCCGCCTTGGCGCGGTAGTAGCCCGACAGCGAATCCGCGTCCGCGCCGATCGCCGAGACGTGGACCATCCGGGCGCCATTCGCGGCTGCCGCCTTGGCGATGGTCTCCGCGCCCTTCACCTGCACGGCGTCAAAGCTCTGCCCGCCGCCCTCGGCCAGGATGCCGACCAGGTTGATGGCGATATGCGAATCACGCATCGCCGCCTCGACCGAGGCCGGGTAGCGTACATTGGCTTGAACCGCATGAATCTGCCCGACGCGGCCGAGCGGCTGCAGGTGGCCGGCCAGTTCAGGCCGCCGCACCGCGACTCGCACGCGATAATCGCGCTTGCAGAGCGCCCGGACCACGTTCCGTCCCAGAAATCCGGATCCGCCGAATACCGTGACGAGCGTTTCCAGGTTCGATGCCATGAGGTCCATTCCTGCCGGATTCGAGAGCGATTGGGCGTATTTACAGCCTCTCGCGATACGCCATCAGCCCAATCCTGTACAGGCTATTTGAATTTCCAATCGCGAATTTGACAAGCGCGTAACCGATCCTTACTAAACCGCTCCACATGCCCAGGTGGCGGAATTGGTAGACGCGCTGGCTTCAGGTGCCAGTGGCTTAACGGCCGTGAAGGTTCGAGTCCTTTCCTGGGCACCACCCCCTTTTTAAGCGATTGAAATCGCTCAGTATCCGGTGGCGCGGCGAGGCCGTAGCCCGCGGAGGGTGGGGCGCGCAATGGTGGACTACGCCCTCGACATCTGCCTAAGCGCTCTGCGTTGCCTCGAAGGTCGTTCCTACTTCAGCGAGGCCGGTGGGAATACACCGTGATCAGCCCGAACCCGCCCTATCTGGAACAGCAAATCCGCGCCGACATTGTCGTATCCAGCGCGGCATAGTCGCATCCCCTCAAATTCGTGGGGAAAAGGTCCGCGATGGGCACCTCTTCCAGAGCGCACAGTGCGTCGGGAAACTCGTCAAGGATTGCCAGAAACCGTTGCGTGCACCATCGTGCACCTTGAACTGGCTCGTCGCGGACGAGCAGAAACTGCCGTTCAAATTGGACCATTCAGCGGGGTAGGGATGATCTGGCTAAACACGCACTCGGATCCGCTCCTGAATCCTTTGATAGAGAGGAATTTCGGCGTGCGCCCTCAACTCGATGGCAAGCGCGAATCGCTGATCATCCGATGACCAGCCGCTTTCACTCCGGACAACGAGGAAATAGCTGTCACCGTACCGCTGAGAGTTGGTGGTCATAGCGAACGTCGCGCACTGAAGAGTGCCTCGCTCTCGACGTTGTGCGCCAGGTTTCAAATCGCATTTGAAGGTGTCACGAATACGGACCGCTTTACCTTCGTCGGCTTCCCACTTGCGAAATGCATCGAACACATCATTTGCATTCGCGCCTCTTATGAGATGAAAGCCCATCTTAAGTCCGGCGTAGTCTAACCGTGTGTGTTTCACGGGAGGGTCAAAACTCAGCGCGACTCGAATTTGTCGCGCTCCTTTAGTCTGAAACACGTCGGGTATGGGTACTTCGTATACCGCGAATTTGTCTGCGACGAGAGCATCTTCCGCAAACAGTATCACTCGATTGTCTTCGGATTCGAGCGCTCGGGCCACGTCAGGCAAGCCATAGCCCAAGAGGTTGAAGATTGCGTCGTCACTTCCTAAACAATCGACGGCAGAGTCCGGATGTTCAGCGCTCAGAGCGAGCAGCGCTCTCACAAGATTTGCCGATGAGTCGGGAAAATTTTCGAACAGCATTGCAGCCTTGTAGGAAACGAGTGGAGCAGAGAAAGAAGTTCCGGAATGATATTTTAGCAATTGTTGCAAATATTCATTATGGGTCGAAAGAATACCTACGTTAGCACGTGTGGAGCCACTTTGAAGTCGCTGAGTAGGCCCATCGAATATTGCCGTTCCGCCAAAATCAACAAGGTCCGGCTTTAGAACTTTATTGGCGCCTGGGCCGGCCCGCGTAAATGGCGATGGCTGAAACGTTTGGGCAATGGAGCGAACGCCTACGTTTTCCGCGTCAACTGTCGAAAGGCCATTCGAGTGGGCGATTGACCCAATAGTCAGAACATTTACCGCGCTCGACGGTTCAAGAATGCGATTTGCGTCGCTGAGGAGAAATCTCGGATAAGCCGCAACGATACCGTCGCCAAGCGACGCGAGATAACTAGGAGACGCGTTACCAGCCGACACGACAATCAGAATGTCCAATTCGCGTGCGAGAGTATCCAAAGTGGATGCCCAAGCACTGGGCTTCGCACCTACGGGACGTTTGATGTCACCCAGGGATATGTTGATTACTCGACAGCCGAATTCATCATGCAACCTACGAATGGAGTTTTCCATTTGAGTTGGAACGAGTTCCTCGTCGTCGAAACGTCCTGCTGCGTTCACCACCCGTACACTAGCTACGCGAAATTTGGCTTGAAACGGCGTCTCCGACAATCGCTGTCGGATGTCCCCGTAAATTGCAATGCCGGAGACCGGCGTGCCGTGACCCTTTTCGTCGTTGTCGCCTAAACTTGCGGGCTCGCCGAACGACGCCGCTAATGATTCGACAATCAATGGGTGGGCGGAAGTAAGGCCGCTATCGATCACGCCAATGGTCAATGCCCCGTCCTCGGCCGCGACTACCTCTGGGAAATCGCTAAGCTCAATGTCGCTCGCGGGAAGCTCTGGCCAGTCCGGTGTTGGGGGACGATCGATTGCTGCGATCTCGGGCAACTCCAAAAGCGCACGGATGCAGTCACCTGAGCCTCGCACGCGCATAAGAAGCGCGGACTTACCACGATAGGAGCTAACTAAGGCCCCTTCCATCCGCTCGAGGACCGTGGTCACGCGGTGAATAAACAGATCGGCACTGAAATCGGAAACGGGCCAAAGCTCAGCATCATAAGACTCGACCGCATCTGGAATACGATCCGGAGTTTCATAACCCTCCGCCCTTAAAACAGGGCCGATTCTATCAGTTGCGTTGATTGGCCGAATGGCCTCGATCGCTTCAATTAGTGCCGCATAGGGCTGGCTTTTTTGATTTTCCGGCTTATCGCCGTTGTAGGCGGTTACTCTCTCCTGGAAAGCAGTCAGCTCTACATCGTCGGCAAAAAGGATCAGGGTCTGCCCGGGGTCGTTAGCCAATACCGTGAGACCAACTTTGGTCCATTCGTCTTCGCTTATATTTCCAGATGTCTCGACCTTCAAAATGAGGGCCGGGTCAATGTCGCCAATCTTTGGCTTGGTCCTATGCTCTCTAAGGACCTCTTGAACCTCCGACTGTATTTTCGTCCCATGGCTCCGGGGCTCTCGTCCTGAAGGTTGACCGAAGCCAGGTCGCTTTCGGCGATCTAATTCGCCTTCAACACGCTGTAGTGGTAAGTGCTGATACGTTGCCATATTGCTTCTGCGAAAAAAACTTGCGGAATATTAATGTTGGTGAAGTCGAGCCCTAAGATCTTTGCGCCGAAGCTCTTCTCGGATTGCTAAATCGAATTCAAGTTCAAGAAGCGACTTCGACCTCTTCAAGATCGATCGCTTTATCGCGTTGTCGCAAATCCTCTCGACGTCGGCGAACGACATGCCTCTCAATCGCACTGCTTTCTCTGCGATAGAGAACGGTGCCGGAAAGTTCTTCAGTTTGATTTCGCAGAGGCGTCGAATCTCTCGCTGAGACGGCAAGTCAAAGACGACCACCTCATCGAAGCGTCGCCAGATCGCGGCGTCCAAGCTCTCTTCAAGATTCGTTGCCGCAATAAGAAATCCCTTGCCCTTAAAGCGATCAATGAGCATGAGCAGGCTATTGACCACTCGTCGCAATTCATTGTGCTCTGAGCCATCTGCTCTAGCGCGTGCCAGCGCATCGAATTCATCCAAGAACAAGATACATGATTGTTCGGATGCGGTTTCGAACACCTTTCGGATGTTGGTAGCTGTCTCCCCCAAGAAGGAAGAGATGATCGCGTCAAGTCGAGCCACTACCAGGGGTAATCCAAGCTCATGAGCAAAGACTTCTGCGGTAAGCGTCTTGCCGCACCCCGGCGGACCACAAAAGAGTAGCTTTGAGCGAGCGGTCAAACCGTGGCGACGCAGGAGGTCAGCACCGCGAAACTCCTCCATCAGGCCAACAAATGTTTTTATGTTGTGAGGCGAGAGCACCAGCTGCTCATGCGTTCGCCTTGGAATAACAACTTCCACCAAATTGGAAAAGGTGTCGCTCTTGGCCAATTTAAGTGGGATCAGCGGGAGACCAGGCTCGATTGCTGTAATTGGCTTGCGCCGAGGAGACCTCATAGGGAGCCCGCAAAGTGTCCATTGTAGGAGTGATGCCGGAAGCGAGATCGAACGACTAGCGGTGCCTGGAAGCGGGTCATCAGTCTAGGGAGCAATTTCGCTAGTTTTGCCAGATTAGCCCAACCAAAGCCGACTCAGAGATTAAGCCACGACAGATTGCCCCGCACTGAAGAACCTTGGTTATCCCAAAGATGAAGATCACCAGAGGGCAATGCTGTGTAACATTCTTTGGACGCACCAGAAATAGTGTCGCAAATTCAAAGTGAAAGTGGGCAAACCACGCGATTCTTCTCTGGGTGACAATCTGGTTCCAAGCGGTTGAATTCGCTCAACATCCGTCGAGCGGGTCAGGCGGAGAAGTGATCCCCGCTGGGGCGGAAGCGGACGACACCTTTCGCTCTACCCATCCAACGTCCAAAAATCACACAAGCGAGATCGTCAGCCCGTTTGACCAATTGGTCGGCGCCAGCCGGAGCTGGCGGCATGCTCAAGCATAGCGGCCGGTGGCAGCCCGGTAAGCGTACAGCTCATGGCTGCGCCGGCATTGGATCGCCGACGGAAAGGTTCGCAGTACGCGCGGCAATCTCACGGTTCGGTTCTAGCCGCACCTGCCCTCACACCACCCGCCGCCCCGCCCGCCGCGCGATCGGCCGCTGCACAAAGTACATCGCGATCATCGAGATCATCGAGCTCGCTATGACGACGTAGCCGATCCGGTCGAAATGCAGCAGCGAGCCGTCCGGATTCTCGGCGACGATCGCGGCGGCAGCCACCGAGCCCAAGCCGCCTGACAATTGCTGCACCGACGCGCTGATGGCGCTGAACGATCCGCGCTGGCTGGCGTCGGGGATCGCCGACATCAGCGCCTGCGAGGGGATCATGCGCGAGAAGATGCCGACGAACATCAGCACATTGACGATGATCGCGGTCAGCAGCGAGACGTGACCGAGATGGGTGTAGATCAGCACCATGATCGCCGACACCACGCAGCCGAAGATGAAGGTCGGATATTTGCCGAACGTGTCGCTGGCGCGGCCGACCAGCGGGCCCATCAGGATGCTGAACAGGCCGGAGACCAGATAGATCGTCGGCAGATGGACGATGTCGATGCCGAGATTGTGCACGGTGAAGGCGCTGCCGAACGGCATCAGCATGAAGCCGCCGGTCGCCAGCAGCGTCGTCACCAGGAAGGCCAGCGTGTAGCGCGGCTGCGCGACGGTTGCGATCAAATGCTGGAACGGGTTGTTGTCGTGCTGCAGCTTGAGATGCCCGTCGACCGGCTCCATCACCAGCGCGATGGTGGCGATTGCCGCAATCGACAGGCCGACGATGGCGACGAAGCAGACGTGCCAGTTCCAGTGATTGGCCAGGAAAAGTCCGGCCGGCACGCCGAGCACCTGGCTCGCGGCGAATGCGGTCTGGATGAAGCCCATCACCCGGCCGCGCAGATGCAGCGGAAACAGATCGGTGACGATGGCGAGCACGACAGAGCCGATCACGCCGCCGAACAGACCGGTGACGATGCGGCCGAGCAGCAGCACGTGGAAATTCTGCGCCAGTGCGCATAGCACGGTGCCGAGCGTGAAGCCGACATAGAAGAACAGCAAGAGCCGCTTGCGGTCGAAGCGATCGGCAAAGCCGGCGGCGAGGATGCCGGAAATGCCGGCCGCGAAGGCGTAGGCCGAGACCGCGACGCCGAATTGCCCGGCCGTGATGTTGAGCGACGGCATCAGGATGGCGCCGAGCGGCGACATGATGATGAAGTCGAGGATCAGGGTGAACTGCGTGAACGCTAGCAGCGCGATCAGGAAGGCTTGGTAACGCGAAAAGCCGCGTTCCTGCGGTTCGTCGATCGGCGCGGCGATGGTCTGTTCCGACATGAGGCTCGTTTCACTGAAGGGTAAGTGCGGGCTGGCAACAAATAGGGAGCGCTTGGTCCGATTTCACGGGGCTGCACATCACAAGTTCCCCCGGAATCGGTCCGGTCAGCGGCCAATCGCGCCAGCGAATCTGCGCCCGAGCGGCTTCGCGAGAAGTGAGGCGCGCACCGGGTTGTGGCCAGGGAGGCGTGCAACGCGGGCACTCTGTACATCACCGACGTGGAAGCGTATGCACGCAAAGGATGTGAATCGAAGCAATGCAGCTGAAGGTTCCGTCTGTGGCGATCCGGCAACAGATCGTCACAAATCGTTTCAAGCTCGAACGGAGCAGATCAGCGGACGCTGAGAGCGGGGCGGGGGGAGCAGGGTGCGCGAGGCCGGGGGTCGGGTTCGTGCCGAGGTTGGAGTAAGGGCATGGTTTCATCGCGGCTCGCGGCGATCCTGTCGTGCACTTTGGGTGGCGGTTGTCTTCTGTCCGTGTCGCAGGCGTTCGCTGCCTGCGACAGTCTCGCGCCGGTGAGCGGTCAGACGGTGACCTGCTCGACCGCGGCGCCGAATCCCTCGCCCGCAGGCGTGCAGGCCGCAGCCGGCAGTTCGAACGTCACCGTGAACGTGCTGCAGGGCGCCGGCATCACGCCTGGCGCCGGTGCGACCGCGATCGGCCTTGTCTCCCGCAGTACCGCCACCAACAACGGCACGCTGACCATCAGCGGCGGCGGCACTGGAATCTTCGGCGGCGGCAACGGCAACGTTTTCACCAACGGCACGTCCGGCCTGATCACGACCACGGGTGCCGGCAGCAATGCGATGGCCGCCAGCAGCAGCGGCAACACGCTGATCAACAACGGCACGATCACGACGCAGAACGGCACTTCGCGCGGCCTTGCCATCATCGGCCTGACGCAGAACGGCAGCAACACGCTGATCAATACCGGGACGATCACCACCCAGGGACCGCAATCGTATGGCCTGTACGTCCAGACCGGCGACAACAACACATTCATGAACAGCGGAACGATCACGACCTCCGGCGCGCAGGCTCGCGCGATCTACTCCGCCGGACAGTTCGCCACCATCACCAATACCGGCACCCTGCTGACGACCGGCAGCTCGCTGGCCGGGGTGGCGAACAACACCGTCTATATGCAGGGCAACGCCAATGTGCTGACCAACAGCGGCACCATCGAAGCGCGCGGCGTCGGTTCCGATGCCGTGTTCTCCAACACCGCGGGATCATCTTTCACGGCGACGATCCAGAACCTCGCCGGCGGCAAGATCATCAGCCAGTCAGGGCCCGCAATCCGCACGCTCAACGGCGCCACCACCATCGTCAATGCCGGCCTGATCGCCGGCAACAGCGGCACGGCGCTCGCGGGTGGCACGGGCAACGTGACCTTCATCCTGCAAACCGGCTCGCAGATCGTCGGTCTTGCCGATGGCGGAGGCGGTAACAACCAGGTGCGGCTGCAAGGCAGCGGCACGGCCGACAACGCGTTCGCGCGTTTCCAGACGCTGACGATGGAAGGCAATGACTGGACCTGGGCCGGCACCGGCACCTTCGCCAACACCTTCATCAACAGCGGTTCGTTGACGCTGCAGACCTCGCTGACCGGAAATGTGTCGATTGCGGCGGGCACCAGCCTGCTGGCGGGCAACGGTGCCAACCCGTCGATCACGTCGTTTCCGGGTGGGCCGCCGGTCACCGTCACCAACGCCGGCGTGATCAATCTCACCAATGGCGGCGCCACCGCAGCGAACAGCCTGACGATCGCGGGCAACTATGTCGGCACTGGCGGCGGCCTTTATCTGCGCAGCGTGCTCGGTGGCGACGGTTCGCCGTCCGATCGGCTCGTCATCTCCGGCGGCACTGCGTCGGGCTCGACCGCGGTGACGGTCACCAATGCCGGCGGCGCGGGCGCGCTGACCACCTCTGATGGCATCATGGTGGTGCAGGCCGTCAACGGCGGCAGCACTGCAGCAGGCGCATTCGGCCTCTCCAACGCCGTCGTGGCCGGCGCGCACGAATATCTGCTGTTTCGCGGCGGCGTCTCCGCGGGCAGCGCCGACAATTGGTATCTGCGCTCGCAGCTGTTGCCCGGCACATCGTCGCCGGCGCCACCGGCTGCACCCGCACCAACGCCGCCCGCATCGCCCAATGTGGTGCCGCCGCCCGCGATGCTGCCCGCCGAGGACCTGTCGTCGTTGACGCCGCCGCCGGCAGGTGCCGCGCCGGTCGAGCTCTACCGCGAGGAAGTCGCGGTCTATTCGGCGTTGCCGCAGGTCGCGCAGAAGCTCGGGCTCGCGACGCTCGGCACCTTCCATCAGCGCCAGGGCGATCAGGCCATACTGACCAGTGGCGGTGAACAGCCGGCGGCATGGGCGCGTGCATACGGCTCGCACAGCGCGCAGAGCTGGGCCGGCACGGTCAGCCCCTCCTTCGATGGCACCATGGCCGGCGTGCAGGTCGGCGTCGACATCCTGCGCTTTGAGTCCGCGCCCGGCCATCATGATCGCGCGGGCTTCTTCTATGCGTATGGCTGGGCCAGCGGCACCATCAACGGCTTCGCACTCGGCATGAACAACGTCCGGACCGGCACGCTCTCGATCGACAGCCAGAATGTCGGCGGCTACTGGACCCATATCGGCCCCTCAGGCTGGTACGTCGACGCCGTGCTGATGGGCAGCTTCTACGGTGCAAGTCCGCAGTCGGATCGTCAGGTCGGCGCGCTTGTGTCGGGCACCGGCGTCGCCGCGTCGCTGGAAACCGGCGTGCCGATCCCGGTGAACCGCTATCTCGCGATCGAGCCGCAGGCGCAACTGATCTGGCAGCGCCAGTCGTTCGACAGCTTCAACGACATCTTCTCCAGCGTCGCGCCCGGCAGCGCCGATACGTTGACCGGCCGGCTCGGCGTGCGCGTTCCCGCGACCTTCGTTGTCGGGACCGCCGAACTGCGTCCGTATCTCGAGGCCAATCTCTGGCACACGGCCGCGAACGACCGCAGCATCGCCTTCGCGACGACCGACTTGATCGGCGTGCAAAGCCGCGGCACCGCGGTCGAGATCGGCGCCGGCGTTACCGCGCAGCTCAACCGGACGATCAGCGCCTATGCGAGCGCGGGCTACACGACCTCGGTGGACAGCACCCGTCGCGACGACATCACCGGCCGGTTCGGGCTGCGCGTCAGCTGGCAATAATGGCGCGCTTGCGTGGGCGCTGTGGACTGCCCAAGCCATTGTCTCCGCTGCACAATGGCGCTAAACCCTCAGCCATCTGTGCGTGCACAATGTTGGTTCGCGTTGCCGGCGCTCCGCCCTTGAAGGGCTTTGACGCCGAGACGCAACAAGGCTTGATGCACGCTCGCCTGTCGGGGAATTGAACGAGGTTTTTGACAGCATGACCATCCGCCTGCATCGCGGCGACCTGCCTGATCTGTCCCGCTACACCGATTCCGTTGCGATCGACACCGAGACCATGGGACTGCATCCGCATCGTGACCGGCTCTGCGTGGTGCAGATGTCGAACGGCGACGGCACCGCCGACGTGATCCAGATTCCGAAGGGACACACCGATGCGCCGAACCTGAAGGCGCTGCTCGCAAATCCTGCGATCACCAAGATCTTCCATTTCGCCCGGTTCGACGTCGCGGTGCTCTACAACACTTTCGGCGTGATGCCGGCACCGGTCTATTGCACCAAGATCGCCTCACGTCTGTCGCGCACTTACACCGATCGCCATGGCCTGAAGGATCTGGTGCGCGAGGTGCTGAACGTCGAATTGTCGAAGCAGCAGCAGTCGAGCGACTGGGGCGCGCAAAGCCTGAGCGAAGCCCAGCTCGCCTATGCCGCTTCCGACGTGCTGCATTTGCATGCGCTGCGCGACAAGCTGAATGTCATGCTCGCGCGCGAGGGGCGCACCGATCTCGCCCAGGCCTGCTTCGATTTCCTGCCGACCCGCGCCAGGCTCGATCTCGACGGCTGGGAGGCCGAGGACATTTTCGCCCATTCCTGATTTGGCCCGTTCATGATGGGCGCCGGATTCGTCGCAGCAAGGCCGGTTCCGCCCCGTTTCGGCCAAACTGTTCACGCGTGGTCCGCCTTGAAGTCGGCTTGGGGGGGGGGCGCGACGCGAGGTCCGGGCTGCATATTGGGGCGGCTCCGGCTAGAATAGGGGCAAATTCGCGCCTCTGGAGCTCAGGTGAATTCGGTTCAGAATCCAGCCCAGAATCCCGGCTATGTCACGGGCCTCGAGGCGCGCTTTGCCGCCGCCGCTCGGCACAGCCGCATGGTGCGGATCCTGCGCATCGCGGTGCCTGCGGTGGTCGGGCTGTCGATGGCCTCGATCATCTTCGTCTCGGTCTACAATCCATTCCGCGAGCTGATCCCCAAGCTGCCGGTCGAGATGGACAACCTCGTCGTGTCAGGCACCAAGATCACGATGGAATCGCCGCATATCGCCGGCTTCTCGGCCGACGGGCGGCCGTATGAGATGTGGGCCAAGGCTGCGATCCAGGACGTCACCGACCCTGATCATGTCGAGCTGAAGACGATCCGCGCCAAGGTGGCGCAGCAGGATCAGTCGACGGTGACGATGGATGCGCGCACCGGCTTCTTCGACAACAAGAAGCAACTGCTCGACCTGCGCCAGGATATCTTTCTGCAGTCGTCCACCGGCTATGAGGCCAAGCTGACGCAGGCCCTCGTCGACATCAACAAGGGCAACGTGTCGTCGGACGAGCATGTCGACGTCAAGCTGCTCCAAGGCACGCTGACCGCCGACCGCCTCAGGATCTACAACAGCGGCGAGCTTGTGCGGTTCGAAGGCAATGTCGTGATGAATCTGGACAAGCTCGGCGACAACAATCCGAGCCCGCCGGCCGAGCCCGCCCCACCTCCGCCGCCACCGAAGCCGCGCAAATCCGCCAACCCGAAATGAATTTGATGATGAAACGTTTTCCGCATGGCATCGCGATCGCGGCCTTTCTGCTCACGCTGTTCGCAGCCGGCGCCGCGGTCGCGCAGGGCTCGATGAGTGGCGTTCCCAACGCCATGCAGGGCTTTTCGCAGAACCGCGACCAGCCGATCCAGATCGAGGCCGCCTCGCTCGAGATGCGCGACAAGAAGAAGGAGGCGACCTTCGCCGGCAATGTGAAGGTCGTGCAGGGCGATACCACCATGACCTCGAAGGTCCTGGTCGTGTTCTACGAGGACAAGTCGACGCAGGCGCCGGCGCCGGCCACGGGTGGCACCTCGGGTGGTACCAAGGCTGCCGCCGCTCAGAAGGGCGCGCCGATACAATCGGCGACCCCGGGCCCCGGCGGCGCGTCCTCGATCAAGCGGCTGGAGGCGAAAGGCAATGTCGTCGTCACCCAGAAGGATCAGGTCGTCACCGGCGAGACCGCGATCTTCGACACCAAGACCAACCTGATCACCATGCTCGGCGGTGGCGGCGGCCAGGTGGTGCTGACCCAGTGCCAGAACGTGCTGCGCGGCGACCGTCTGCTGGTGGACATGACGACGGGCGTGTCGCGGGTGGAATCCGAGAGCGGCAAGGTGCAGGGCCTGTTCATCCAGTCGCAGGGCGGGCAGAACGGCAAGGGCGGCTGCGGCACGCCGGCTGCCCCCGGCACGGCCCCCGCAGCGCCGTCGCCGCTTCAACTGCTTCCGGGCAGCAAGTCGAAGTAGGCTCCATAAAGTAAGCCTCACGTAAGGTGAAGTAGAATCAATAAGTTAGATAATATTTTGCGCCCGCGAGGTTGAAGCGCGCGGGGCGAGACTGTATCTACTCCAGCGGCCCGGCCGGACGATGTGCCTTCGAGGGGGAGTTATGTTGGCCGGGACAAGGGCATCCATTCATTCAAGGCGCGGGTGATCGCGCTTTGCCGTGTTGTTTGAGCATGATCTCCGCGCAGACGCGTCCGCTTTTGTCGCGAAGGAATGTCGGTATCCAGTTTTCCGGCTCATGCTGGCGCCTTGCCGTGCGAATCGATTGGTGCGCAGGCAAGGTCGCGGGATCACCGTGAAAGGCTGAAGCGAAGCGGGGATGGTGGATTTTCTCGGCATGTTCCGGCGGCGCCCTGCGAAACGCAGTTCCGGATTTGCGCGCGCGCATGACGACATCACGGCGCTCGACGACCAGTTCGGCGAGATGCTGACGTCACCGGTGCGCGACGCGCCGCCGATGGCGCGTGCCGCTCCGGTTCCCGCCGTCGAGCTGCCGCGATCCCAGCCCGCAGCAGCGCCGGCCCCGGCGCGGGCGAGGCCGGCCAGGAACAACGCAGCTTCTGCGCCGCAGCTCATCAAGCGGCCGGGCTATTTGGCTGTGCATAGCGTGGAAAAGAGTTTCGGCAGCCGCCAGGTCGTGCGCGGCGTCAGCATCTATGTGCGCCGCGGCGAGGCGGTCGGCCTGCTCGGGCCGAACGGCGCCGGCAAGACCACCGTGTTCTACATGATCACCGGCCTGATCAAGGCCGATCGCGGCGCGATCGAGCTCGACGGCCACGACGTCACCAAGCTGCCGATGTATCAGCGCGCGCGCCTCGGCATCGGCTATCTGCCGCAGGAAGCCTCGATCTTTCGCGGCCTGTCGGTCGAGCAGAACATCCGCGCCGTGCTCGAGGTCGTCGAGCCCTCGAAGAAGAAGCGCGAGCACGAGCTGGATTCGCTGCTCGACGAATTCAACATCACACGGCTGCGCAAGAGCCCGTCGATCGCGCTGTCCGGCGGCGAGCGCCGCCGCGTCGAGATTGCGCGCGCGCTGGCGACGCGTCCCAACTACATGCTGCTCGACGAGCCGTTCGCCGGCATCGACCCGATCGCGGTCGGCGACATCCAGGATCTCGTCCGTCATCTCACCAACCGCGGCATCGGCGTGCTCATCACCGATCACAATGTCCGCGAGACGCTCGGCCTGACCGACCGTGCCTACATCGTCTATGCCGGCGAGATCTTGACTGAGGGAAGCCCGGAGGAGATCGTTAATGATCCCGATGTACGTCGGCTTTACCTTGGCGAGGAATTCCGCCTGTAGCCAAAAAATCCCATCCGTCAAGCCGTGTACAACGGCTCCGGACTAAGATAAGCAAGAATCGAGCCAACTTTTTGGAATCGATCTTGCCTCCATGGCACTGACGCAAAGACTAGAGTTCCGCCAGTCGCAGTCGCTGGTGATGACGCCGCAGCTGATGCAGGCGATCAAGCTGCTGCAACTGTCGAACCTGGATCTGTCGGCCTTTGTCGAGGAAGAGCTGGAGCGCAACCCGCTGCTCGAGCGGGCCGCCGACGGGCCGGAGCCACCGGTAGCGGGCGAGCCGGTCATGGACCGGCCGGACTACGGCGATTCCGACGGTTCCTCGAGCTACGGAGACGACGGCGACGCGTCCGACATGGCCGCAGGCTCGGGCGGCGAGGCGGCCTTTGAGCCCGGCCAGGAGGAATGGCTGAACCGCGACCTCGGCACCCGCGCCGAGATCGAGCAGACGCTCGATACCGGGCTCGACAACGTGTTCTCCGAAGAGCCGGCCGAAGCCGCCGCGCGCGCCGCGCAGGACGCAGCCCCGTCGGTCTATACCGAATGGGGTGGCGGCGCCTCCAGCGATGACGAATACAATCTCGAAGCCTTCGTGGCCGCCGAGCTGACGCTCGCCGACCACCTCGCCGAACAGCTCGCGGTGGCGTTCTCGGCGCCGGCGCAGCGCATGATCGGGCAGTATCTGATCGACCTGGTCGACGACGCCGGCTACCTGCCGGCCGATCTCGGCCAGGCCGCCGAGCGGCTCGGAGCGTCGCAGCAGGCGGTCGACGAGGTCGTCGCGGTGCTGCAGAAGTTCGATCCGCCGGGCGTGTGCGCGCGAAACCTGAGCGAGTGCCTGGCGATCCAGCTGCGCGAGCTCGATCGCTACGATCCGGCGATGCAGGCGCTGGTCGAGCATCTCGATCTGCTCGCCAAGCGCGACATCGCGGCCTTGCGAAAGCTCTGCGGCGTCGACGACGAAGACATCACCGACATGATCGCGGAGATCCGCCGGCTCGATCCGAAGCCCGGGCTGAAGTTCGGCACCGCGCGGACGCAGACCATGGTGCCCGACGTCTATGTGCGTCCGGGCCCCGACGGCGGCTGGCATGTCGAGCTCAACAGCGACACTCTGCCGCGCGTCCTGGTCAACCAGACCTATTACTCTGAGCTGTCGAAGACGATCCGCAAGGACGGTGACAAGTCGTACTTCACCGACTGCCTGCAGAACGCGACCTGGCTGGTCCGCGCGCTCGATCAGCGCGCCCGCACCATCCTGAAGGTCGCAACCGAAATCGTCCGCCAGCAGGACGGATTCTTCACCTATGGCGTCGCGCACTTGCGGCCGCTCAATCTGAAGGCGGTGGCGGATGCGATCCAGATGCATGAATCGACGGTGTCGCGCGTCACCGCCAACAAATACATGGCGACCAATCGCGGCAGTTTTGAATTGAAGTATTTTTTCACCGCGTCGATCGCCTCAGCCGACGGCGGTGAGGCACACTCGGCCGAAGCGGTGCGTCACCACATCAAGCAGTTGATCGACGGCGAGGCGCCGTCGGCGATCCTGTCCGACGACACGATCGTGGAACGTTTGCGCGCTTCGGGCATTGATATTGCCCGCCGCACCGTCGCGAAGTACCGCGAGGCGATGCGGATACCATCCTCGGTGCAGCGCCGCCGTGACAAACAGAGCATGCTTGGTAATGCCCTTTCGGCTCCTGCCTCCTCGCCCGACCGCTCGCGCGATACAGCCCCCGTTTAGGTTACTTCTTGAGTACGACCCCGTCCGAGTACGGGCAGGTTCATGCGCTCGTTGCGTTCGCGTCAAATCGCGATAGTCTCAATCTTTCCTGGCGAAGCGTCGTCCAGCAAGGGAGGTGACCGGAAGCCCAGCAAACATCGTGCTCCTGCAAGCGTGACCGAGGCATCCAGCAATTGAGGCATCAAATGACCCTTCGAATCTCGGGAAAGAGCATCAGCATCGGCGAGGCGCTTCGCGCGCGCGTCAGCGAGCGCACCGACGAGGTCCTGCGAAAGTATTTTGATGGCAACTATTCCGGTCACATCACGCTGAGCAAGGATGGCTTCGGCTTCCGCACCGACTGCTCGCTGCATCTGGATTCCGGCATCACGCTGGAAGCCGAATCCAACGCCGCCGACGCCTATGCCAGCGCGGACGCCGCGCTGTTGATGATCGAGAAGCGCCTGCGCCGCTACAAGAGCCGGCTCAAGGACCGCTCGGCTCGCAAGACCTATGCCGCGAACGCTGCGCTTGCCGAATTGAACGGCGCAGGCCTTAACAGTGCAGGGCTCGACGCGCCGAGCTACGTCATCGAGGCGCCCGAGAACGAGGACGAGGTCACCGAATACAGCCCGGTGATCATTGCCGAGGCAACCACTGCGCTGAAGCGGCTGTCGGTCAGCGAAGCCGTCATGGAGCTCGATCTGACCGGCGCCTCCTGCCTGGTATTCCAGCATGGCGGCAGTGGCCGGTTGAACATCATATACCGCCGTACGGACGGCAATGTCGGCTGGGTAGATCCGCCGGCGGTGAGCCCCTGAGGATAGTTGGCCGATGGCATTGACGTCCGAAGCCAGCCCTGCTTATGGTCCGCCGCCTCCAGGAATAAGGGGGGCGGAACAGGGTTCGCAGGTGTTGGCACCGCCGATACGTTGGAGTAGAAGCCCTGCCAGTTGGACCCGGGCTAAGCCCGCATCCCACCTCAACTTCTTGACGCCGCCGCTGTAAAGCCTATTTCGCAACCTGACGGTTCATTCACCTCGGAACGTCCCAATGCCGATTACCGATTTGGTCGCACCCGAGGCGATTCTCCCGGCTTTGAAAGTCATCAGCAAGAAGCAGGCGCTGCAGGAACTCGCGGCGCGTGCGTCTGCGCTGACCGGGCAGAACGAACGCGCGATCTTTGAAGTGCTGCTGCAGCGCGAGAAGCTCGGCACCACGGCGGTCGGCTATGGCGTCGCCATTCCGCACGGCAAGCTGCCCAAGCTGGAGAAGCTGTTCGGCTTCTTCGCCCGCCTCGAGCGCCCGATCGATTTCGAGGCGATGGATGGCCAGCCGGTCGATCTGATCTTCCTGTTGCTCGCACCGGAAGGCGCCGGTGCCGATCACCTCAAGGCGCTGGCGCGCATCGCCCGCCTGCTGCGCGACCAGGACGTCGCCAAGAAGCTGCGTGCCTCGCGCGACGCGCAGGCGATCTACTCGGTGCTCGCGCTGCCGCCGGCGAGCGCGGCGTAATCATCCGCATTCGCGAATTCCTTCGCGCAACGGTCATCAGGGCAAAGTCGAAGCATCACGCGTTGGCGCGCGACACTGCGCGATCATTTCGATCGCCGTAGCCCGGATGAAGCGAAGCGCAATCCGGGAAAATCTCGCAACCAGCGCAAATCCCGGATTACGCTGCGCTTCATCCGGGCTACGAAGCGTTCGCAATTCTCTCAGCAGATCGTCGGCAGCAGACGGCGGACTTCTTCGAGCAGATCGGGGATGGCCTTCTCGTCGCTGGCGAGGTGCCTGAGCAGGGCGCTCTGGAACAGGCCGTCGAACAGCGCGTAGAGCGCGGCCGGAGACGATGCCGGCTTCCTGTTGCCGAGCTCTGCGTAGCGCGTGGCGATGCGCCAGATCATCGCTTCCAGGCTCTTGTCGATCTCGAGCACGTCCTTGCGAAACGCAGGCTCGAACATCGCCTGCGAGCGCAGATCGTACCAGAGCCGGTGCATGCGGGCTTCGTCCTGCAACGTCGCCGCGAGCTTGGCGAGGAAGCCTTCGGTCAATTCGTCGCGGCTTCGTGCCGTCGTCACCACCTCGTCGTAGCGCGTCACGCATTTCGCCTTGTAGTGACGGACGCAGCAGCAGATCAGATCGAGCTTGTCGCTGAAATAGTAGTGAAACACGCCGTGCGTGAATGCGGAGTTTTGCGCGATCTCGCGCAGGCTGGTGCGCGCGAAGCCGAGTTCGCCGAGCGTTTCGAGCGCGGCTTCCGCCAGCTCGACGCGGCGTGCGTTGAACTTCTCGTCGCGCAGCGTCTCGGCTGCCACCGCCACGCGTTGGGCCGCTCCTGTCGCTTGCCGCGCCATCCCGTGCCTTTCCTGTCGCTTCCCTAGAGCAAACTTATACCGCGCGAACCGCAGCGCACTCCACCTCTTCACAATCATCCTCTTTGACACTTGTCAAATTCAGGCTTGACAAGTGTCAAGTTCCTGGACGAGGGTTGGCGCAATAATTTGGACAACCGTCAAGACGGCTGACCTAACGACATCAAGGAGGAGATGCAGTGCCGGGCGCGCCAACGCTGCGCCCCGTCGACGCCTGCCGCCACCACCAATGCGCTGAGAATATGCCGATCGCCGGCCCGTGCTGTCGCCGGCCGCGCCACCGATCAAAATCACCAAGCAAAGGGAGGACTACGTCATGAGTGGGAAGAGCCTTGAAGGCAGGAAAGCCCTGGTCACCGGCGGCGCCCGGGGGATTGGCGCAGCTATCGCGCAGGCGCTGGCGCGCTCCGGCGCCGCGGTCATGATCGGCGATATTCTCGACGATGCCGGCAAGGCGAGTGCCGCCGAGATCGCCAAGGCGGGGGTGAAAACCGGCTTCGTCAAGCTCGACGTTACCGACGACGCGCAATGGGAAAGAGCCGTCGCCGCGACGGTCGAAACCCTCGGTGGCTACGACATCCTGATCAACAATGCCGGCATCGAGATCACCTCGCTGGTCGCCGATATCAAGGCCGAGGACGCGCGCCGCATGTGCGAGGTCAACATCGTCGGCACCGTGCTCGGCATGAAGCACGCCTTCCGCGCGATGCGGCCGGGCGGAGCCGCGGGCAAGGGCGGCGCAGTCGTCAACATCGCCTCGGTCGCGGCAACGATCGCCTTTCCGAGCATCGCCGTCTACTCCGGCACCAAATCCGCCGTCGATCGCATGACGCGGGTCGGCGCGATGGAAGCCGGCAAGCTCGGCTACGGGGTGCGGGTGAACTGCATCTATCCCGGCCTGATCCCGACCGACATGGGTCTGCAGCTTGCCAATGACATCGTGAAGATCGGTCTCGCGCCCGACGTCAATGCCGCCGTCGGCTCGGTGGTGGAGCAGACGCCGCTCGGCAAGCTCGCGGAAGTCTCCGACATCGCCGACGCCGCGGTGTTCCTGTGCTCGAACGAGGCCCGCTTCATCACCGGCGTCGGCCTGCCGGTCGATGGCGGCATGGGCATGTAACAGCAAAGCCGACAACAAGCATTTAGGAGGATCGCAATGAGCGAGAAGAAGCCCGTCATCGTCTACGGCGCGTCCGGCTACACCGGCCGGCTGGTCTGCGAATATCTGCGCGAATACAACATCCCCTTCATCGCCGCCGGCCGCAGCGGCGAGAAGCTCAATGCCGCGATGAAGTCGAACGTGGCCGGCATCGAGACCGCCGACTACGAGGTGGTGACTGTGCCGCACACCGCGGCCGCGCTGACCGAACTGTTCAAGGGCGCCTCGGTGGTGCTCAACACCGTGGGTCCGTTCGCCAAGTTCGGCACCGAGGTGGTGCAGGCCTGCCTGGCTGCCAAGTGCCACTACACCGACACGACAGGCGAGCAGGACTGGCTGATCACGCTCGAACAGGAGTTTGGCGCGAAGTTCGCCAATGCCGGTCTGCTGCTCGCGCCGGGCATCGCGCAGATGTACACCACCGGCGAGATCGCCGCGCAGCTGTGCCTGGAGACGCCCGGCCTCGACACGCTTGATATCGCCGTGTTCTGGGGCGGCAGCCCGACCATCGCCTCGACGCAGACCATCCTGGTCAACGCCGCGATGGCCAAGGCCTACTATTTGGAGCAGAACAAGTACGTCGAGCATCAGCCCGATGCCGGCCTCTACAACCTCGCCATCCCCGGCCAGCACGAGCTGGCGCTGGCGCTGCCCTGGGGCGGCACCTCGCACCCGGTGTGGTTCAAGCGCGATCCGCGCGTCGCCAACGTCAAGGTGCTGGGCGGTGTGTTCAACCGCGCGCTGATGCTGGGCGTGCCGCAGATCGTCGCCGCAGCGCTGGAGGCGACCAAGGACATGAAGCCCGACGAGCGCTACGCCGCGTTGGCGCAGACCGCCGCCGGCGTGATGAACACCATGCCGCCGCGCGAGAACCCGCGCGTCAACAAGTCGATGGATTCGGTGTACGCCTCCGGCCCGCTGGGGCGCGCGCACTGCGTCATCTACGGCAACAGCAACTACAAGCAGACCGGCCTGCTACAGGCCTTTGCCGCGGCATACCTGCTGCAGCAGCCGCCCAAGCGCGTGGGCTTCGCCTCCGGCTGCCAGGCGTTCGGCCATCACGAACTGCTCGGGCAATTGCGCAGCTTCGGCCTGGTCGGCAAGCCGGTGCTGACCGTGCACGATTGAGCTTGAGCCCCGATTGGCTCGGGGCTCAACACTCCGTTCCCTGAAGCGTTTTCGTCAAGCGGACCGGTATCCAATTGTTCGAAAACGCCGCCTCCGCGGGTGACGCAGTCGCGCGTCACCCGCCTCTTGCGCGAGACCTGCCATGCGCTTCATCGATTATCTCGACAAGGGTGCCTCGCTCGGCGCCGACGCGCCGTGCCTCACCATGGATGGCCGCGATCTCAGCTATGGCGAGGTACAGCGGCTGAGTTACCGGATCGCGCGCGGGCTCGCGCGATCGGGCATCGCGCCCGGCGAGAAGGTCGCGATCCTGTCCGGCAACGATCCGCTCGCCTTCGCCTGCGTGTTCGGCATCTCGCGCGCCGCTGCGGTGTGGTGCCCGATCAATCCGCGCAACGAGGCGACCGAGAACAAGTTCATCCTCGATCAGTTCGATTGCAGCCTGCTGCTGTTTCATTCGAGCTTCGCGCCGATGGTCGAAGCCGTGAGGCAGGATCTGCCCAAGCTGCGCGCGCTGGTCTGCCTCGATACCGAGCTGCCGTTCGCGCCATCGTTCGATCGCTGGGTCGGCGGGCTCACCGATGATGTCTATCAGCGCGAGGTGATCGACGATCTCGCGATGATCCCGGGCACCGGCGGCACCACCGGCAAGCCGAAGGGCGTGATGCTCTCGGGCCGCAACATCGAGGCGATGACGGCGCTGACCCTGATGGGCTACCCGTTCAAGGGCCGTCCGATCTATCTCGCGCTGGCGCCGCTGACCCATGCCGCCGGCGTGCTTTGCTTTCCGATCATGACGCTGGGCGGCCGCGTCGTGATCATGCACCACCCTGATATCGGCGAATACCTCGCGCTGATCGCGCGCTACCGCGTCACGCATACGTTCCTGCCGCCGACCGTGATCTACATGCTGCTCGATCATCCCGGGCTCGATGCAGCCGATCTCAGCTCGCTGCAATGCTTCTGGTATGGGGCGGCACCGATTTCGGCGACGCGGCTCGCCGAGGCCCTGAAGCGCATCGGGCCGATGGCGCAGCTGTTCGGCCAGACCGAGGCGCCGATGATGATCTCGATGATGGCGCCCGCCGATCATTACAATCCGGACGGCAGCATTGCGATGGATCGCCTCGCGTCCGCCGGGCGGATCGGCCCGCTGGTGCAGGCCGGCATCATGGATGGCGACGGCAAGCTGTTGCCGGCGGGATCGCGCGGCGAGATCGTGGTCCGTGGTTCGCTTGTCATGGAAGGCTACTACAAGAACCCGGAGGCCACGCGCGAGGCCTCGGCGCATGGCTGGCACCACACCGGCGATATCGGCTACATCGACGGCGACGGCTACCTCTACATCGTCGACCGCGCCAAGGACATGATCATCACCGGCGGCTTCAACGTCTACTCGATCGAGGTCGAGAACGCGTTGCGTGCCCACGAGGCGGTGCAGGATTGTGCCGTCATCGGGCTGCCCGACGACAAATGGGGCGAGCGGATCGTCGCGGTGGTGCAGCCGCGCGCCGGCCAATCCGTCGATGCGGCGGCGCTGGCCGCGTTCGTCAAGCAGCAGGTCGGCAGCATCAAGACGCCGAAGCAGATCGAGGTCTGGGACGATCTTCCGCGGTCCAAGGTCGGCAAGGTGCTGAAGCCGGACATCCGCGCGCGCTTGACGGAACGTTCAGGCGGCTAGGGCGTCGCTTGATGGTGACGCTGCCGACCTGACGCTGTTGCCGCACCGGGTTTTAAACGCTCGCTATTCGCCGGCCTTGAGCGTAGAGTCGCGTCATCACCGCCCATCCACGGCATCCACCGGTGACTGAGGGTAACGTAGGGCTCCCGCCAACAGATGAGGAGCATACGTGTCTGGATTTCGTCTGGCCGATTGGATCGTGCCGCCGGTGATCGTTCCCCTGTTTCTTCTGCTCCTGGTGGCCGCTGCCGCCGTCCTGCATGGATAAGGCGACGCAGCGATGAATTCGGCGGCACCGGCGTTTGGCCACGCCAGGCGGACGCTTGATGCGACCGGCAACGCGCAGGCGCGCAGGCGGCGCACAACCAAAATCATGAAATGCTCGGTGTGATGATCGCCCGGAAAGGCACCTGTATGAAAACGCTTCTATTCGCCGCGGTTGCGGCCGGCCTCATTGCGCAAGGCGCGCTCGCGGCAGAACCGGCCTGCAACAAGATCGAAGGCACGGTCGGTCGTCTCGCCTGCTACGATGCCGCGTTCCCTCCGACGGTCAAGAAGCCTCCGGCCATCGATAGCAACGTGCCGCGATCCGAATACAAGGACCCGTTGATCGCGGAAGATGCCCGCGTTGCGGCGAAGCTGAAAAACGTCTGTCGCGGTTGCTGAGATTTGCGACGATACGCGAGTGGCCAACGACGAGCGCACCGCTTCGTCCCTGGCGTCACCGCGTCTGGTGGCCGGCGGAAGGAGCCTTGATGGCAAGCGAAACAACCTACGTCGTGCAGGCGTTCAACGCCGGCAAGGGCGGGCATCTCAAGCCGGACCCTCCGATCGTCTGCAAGACGGCAAATGGCGCACTGCGAACGGCAGAGCGCCTGGCGTTGAGCAAGCTCGCGGTCGTCGCATTCTCGTCCACCGGCGATCCCGAAATGGGCGACTATGATGATGAGCCTGTCGTCTTCTTCCGGAAAGGCGATCTTCCGGCGGTGTTCGGTTAAAGGCCGGTTGCGAAGGCTACGCAAGGGAGAACCCGGATGAGCGAGCGACTTGAAACACTGAAGAAGGCGCGTGATCGCATGATCGAGGACAGGGACGCGCATGCGAAAGTGCTGGCCGCTCCGTTCGATCGTGATAAGGCCGAGCGGGCCCGCAGCAAGTTCGTCGAAGTTCAGGCGTTGGTCGAGGCTCTGGATCGCGCCATCAGCGCCGAGAACTCCGTTTCAGCAAGGGACTGAAACCAGATGCGGCGCGCGACGGGTTTGAACGTGTATTGACAACCGGCCGTGGCGCCAGAAAAATCCGGGGGTCATCGTTCTGCATCGACCCCTGGGATCACCGATGTCCCTCGACATTCGCTTCCATCGCACTCCCGTCGACGTTCTCGCTTACGAGCTCGCCGAGGAGAAGGCGTCTGCGCTCGGGCGCATGGGCCGAGCGTTGGAGCAGGCTCTCGCCAGGCTGCGCGAGTTCGATGCTGTCCATCCGCGCGCCGAAGCATCGGCATCCGCCCAACAGGCACGGCGCATCCTGGTGCGAGAGGCCGGCCACGCGCTCTGGATGTTCGTGGTGCAGCGGGAAGCTTGCGGCATGCGCGACAGCCGCGCGATCATGCGCACCTACAATGTGCCCGGCGAAGTGCAGCACTGCATGGGCCCGATGCTCGCCACATCGACCGCATCGCCGTAAAGGCGCAGACCACCACTGCGCTGCAGCACTGGTCGACGAGCATGTTCGACGACCAGTGCCACAGACCAAGGTCGAATTTACCGGGCGGACCGAAGGACTAGATTTCGTCGTGCAAGACCGTGTCATGAAGGGATGTCGTACTCCCGCGATGGCGATCGGTTAGGCCGCGCGCGATCCAGGACCGGCTTCCTTAAGGTCTGCATGGGCACGCCCCGCGCATTTGCGGCCCTGCCCCAACCAAACAAACAATCGGGCATCGATACCACCGTCCACTGCCGTGGACGGGGGGACGAAACGCATTCCAGATGGCCCGAAGATGTTGGGCCAGGGAGATGTACAATGACGACATTGGACATTGCAGTCGCCCCGCTCCCGGAAGCCGAGCATCAAGCGCAATTGCGTCGCGCATTGATTGCCAGCACGGTAGGCACCACCATCGAATGGTATGACTTTCTGCTTTACAGCACGGTGACCGGCCTGGTCTTCGGCAAGCTGTTCTTTCCCAAATCCGATCCCTTGGTCGGCGTGCTGGAAGCCTTCGCCATCTACACGGTGGGCTTCATCGCGCGGCCGATCGGCGCCGCGATCTTCGGTCACTTTGGTGATCGCATCGGCCGCAAGGCGACGCTGATCGCAACGTTGCTGTTGACCGGAATCGCCACCGCGGCGGTCGGCCTCGTCCCCACCTATGACCAGATCGGCATCTGGGGCGCCGTCATCCTGACCGTCATCCGCTTCCTCCAGGGCGTCGGCGTCGGCGGCGAGTGGGGCGGCTCGGTGCTGCTCTCCATGGAGTGGGCGCGGACCAACCAGCACCGCGGCTTCATCACCTCGTGGCCGCAGCTCGGCGGTCCCGCCGGGTTGCTGCTGGCAAATATCGCGGTGCTGGTGTTCAGCCGGATTTCCGGCGACCAGTTCCTGGTTTGGGGCTGGCGCATCCCATTCCTGCTCAGCCTCGTGATGATCGCGATCGGGCTCTACATCCGGCTCGGCATCATGGAGACGCCGACGTTCCGGCGGATCGTGGCCGAGAATCGCGTCGCGCGAGTCCCGGTGATCGAGGTGATCAAGCGCCAGCCGCGGTCGATCATCCTCGCGGCGCTGGCGCGGATGGCCGAACAGGCGCCGGCCTACATCTATCTGGCGTTCGTGTTCGCCTACGGCACCCAGGTCATCCATCAGGACCGCGACTTCCTGCTGATCTGCCTGATCTGTGCCGGTCTCGTCTCGCTCGTCACCATTCCGCTGGCCGGACACCTGTCGGATCGCATCGGGCGCAAGCGGATGTATCTGATCGGCTCGGTGCTGACCGGGCTGTTCGGCTTCGCCTATTTCGGCTTGCTGAACACCGCGGCGCCGGCGCTGATCTTCATCGCCATCGTGCTGTCGTTCGTGCCGCACGACCTGATGTATGGGCCGCAAGCGGCGCTGATCGCCGAATGCTTCACGCCGCGGCTGCGCTACAGCGGTAGCTCGATCGGCTACCAGCTCTCCTCGGTCATATCAGGCGGACCGGCACCGTTGATCGCCACCGCGCTGCTGGCCGCCACCGGCTCCGGCTACGTGATCGCGCTCTACATCCTGTTCTGCGCGGTGGTCAGCATTGTCGCGACCGCCTTGATGCCCGACTACACCAACAAGGACATTTCCGAGGAGCACGACAGGCCCTGATCGAATGATCCAAACGATGTCTGCAAAAAAATGCGCGGGCCGCCTCGATCGGTATCGAGGCATGCCCGCGCATTGAACTCGCGGATGCTGAATTCGCCGTGCGTCAATGGACGCTGACGGCCTGCAGCTCGTTGCTCCAGGCGTTCGCGATCGCGGCTTCGCGGCTGTCGGTCAGCATGATCGGCGTGCCGTCGGCGGCATGCAGTGCGAACAGCTTGAGGCCCGGCGCGATCTTCGGCGCCTGCGGAAAGAGATCCGGCACGTCCTCGGAACGGACCTGCTTCACATAGGCGATATGGCCCTCGCCCAGATGGGCCAGCGCTTCCGGCGTGACGCTGTCGGATTGGAAGATGATATTCGCTTCACTCATGGTCTCGACTCCTCAGTCAGATAAGCGGTCGAGTCCGCTCGTTGTTTCTATTATTCGTGTTCATTGATAGCGATTGTCTTAACGACCCGTTCAGGTTCCGGCCTGGCTAGGTCGATCGACAACAACCCGTTCTTCAGATCCGCGCCCAGCACCTGCATCCCCTCCGCCAGCACGAAGGTGCGCTGGAAGTGGCGCGCGGCGATGCCGCGATGGATGTATTGCCGAGCCTTGTCGTCCTGCTGGCGGCCGCGGATGACGAGCTGATTTTCCTCAATAGTTACATCGAGTTGGTCGCGGGTGAAGCCCGCCACCGCCAACGTGATGCGGAGCCGCTCGGGCTGCCCGTTGGAACGGTCGCACCGCTCGATGTTGTACGGAGGATAGCCGTCAGCGCCCTTCACGACGCGGTCGAGCGCACGCTCGATCTCGTCGAATCCCAGAAGGAACGGACTGGACAACGATGGAACACGAGACATTACAAAGTCCTCTCGAAGCGACTTTGAGGGGCCCTTGCGGCACCCCATGCAACCGGCGGGCCGCTTGCCCGTCGGTCACAAGCCAATATGGGAGTGATCTGGATAGCGTTCAAGCGCCTCTGAAACCAGCGTAAATGCCGCCTGGAGCATGCCGGTTCTGACCGAATCAGGACCGATATGCTCCGCTTTTTGCTTTAGGCGCGTCTTCTTCACGCGAACCGGTGTCCACTTCGCTCGAAAACGCGCCAGCATGGCCCCAATCGTTCCCGATCGGTTACGGGCCGATGCGCTTGCGGCCGTCAGCGGTAAATAGATGCAGTTTGTCGCGCGGCGCCACCGCCCGGATCTGCTCGCCGATCGCAGGCCCAACGGCGCCGGGAACCCGGACGATCACTTCGCCGGGCGGCAGCTCGCCCGGATTGGCGGCGATCGCCCGTTCCTCGCGCTGGCGGCTGCCATAGACGAAGGTCTCGGCGCCGACATGCTCGATCGCCTCGACCGTCAGACCGAGCGCGACGCCGCCGGATGCGGTCTCACCGGTGATCACGAAATCCTCGGGCCGGATGCCGACGATGCCGGCGCCATCGGCGCCCGCGATCTGGGATTGCAGTTCGTCCGAGCGCAGCGGCATCAGGTTCATCGGCGGGGCGCCGATGAAGGAGGCGACGAAGGTGGTCGCCGGCTTCTGATAGATCTCCAGCGGATTGCCGATCTGCTCGACCTGGCCGCCATTCATCACCACGAGGATGTCGGCGAGCGTCATCGCCTCGAGCTGGTCGTGGGTGACATAGATCGAGGTGGTGTTGAGCCGGCGCTGCAGCTTGCGGATCTCGACCCGCATCGCGATGCGCAGCTTGGCGTCGAGGTTCGAGAGCGGCTCGTCGAACAGGAAGACTTTCGGCTGGCGCACGATGGCACGGCCCATGGCGACGCGCTGGCGCTGGCCGCCGGAGAGCTGGCGCGGCTTGCGCTCCAGCATCGGCGAGAGCTCGAGGACGCGCGCGGCTTCCTCGACGCGGGTCCTGATCTCGGCTTCGGCCATGCCGCGGTTGCGCAGGCCGTAGGCCATGTTGTTGTAGACGCTCATGTGCGGATAGAGCGCGTAGTTCTGGAACACCATCGCGATGTCGCGATCGGCGGGCTCGACCTGGTTGACGACGCGGCCGCCGATGTCGATCTCGCCGCCGCTGATGGTCTCGAGCCCCGCGACCATGCGCAGCAGCGTGGACTTGCCGCAGCCGCTTGGGCCGACCAGCACGCAGAACTGGCCGTCGCCGACGTCGACATCGACGCCCTTGATGGCCTCGAAGCCGCCGGGATAGGTCTTGCGGACGCTGCGCAGCGTGACGTTGGCCATTACTTTTCCGTCTCCACCAATCCGCGCACGAACAGTTTCTGCATCACGACGACGACGAACACCGGCGGCAGCATCGCGAGCAGCGCGGTCGCCATCACCACAGGCCATTCAGTCAGCGCATCCGTCGTGGTGATCATCTTGCGGATGCCGACCTGGATGGTCTGCATGTCGTCGCGCGTGGTGATCAAAAGCGGCCAGAGATACTGATTCCAGCCGAGGATGAAGAGGATCACGAACAGCGCGGCCATGTTGGTGCGCGACAGCGGCAGCAGCGTATCCCAGAAGAAGCGGAACGGGCCCGCGCCGTCGATCCGTGAGGCCTCCAGCAATTCATCCGGCACGGTCATGAAGAACTGCCGGAACAGCAGCGTCGCGGTGGCCGAGGCGATCAGCGGCAGCGACAGGCCGGCATAGCTGTCGAGCAGATGTAGATCGGCGACGATCTTGTAGGTCGGATAGATGCGCACCTCGACCGGCAGCATCAAGGTGATGAAGATGATCCAGAAGATCGCCATCCGGAACGGAAACCGGAAATAGACGATCGCGTAGGCCGAGATGATCGAGATCGCGATTTTGCCGACCGCGATCAGCAGCGCCATGATCAGCGAGTTCAGCATCATGTTGAGCACCGGCTCGCGGGTCGAGCCGCTCGTGCCGACAAACAGCGTCTGGTAGTAGGTCTCGAAGAAATGGCCGCCGGGCAACAGCGACATCTGGCCGTTGGCGATGACGGCGTTGTCCTGGGTCGAGGCGACGATCGCCAGATAGACCGGGAAGGCGACGATCGCGATCCCGATCCACAGGATGGCGTGAGCCAGATAGCGCTGGAAGCCCTCCTCCTCGACCATCAGTAGGTCACCTTGCGTTCGACGAAGCGGAACTGGATGCCCGTCAACACGATGACGATGACCATCAGGATGACCGACTGTGCTGCGGAGGAGCCGAGATTGCCGCCGAGCAAGCCATCGGTATAGACCTTGTAGACCAGCGTTTCGGTCGCCTTGCCGGGGCCGCCGCGGGTCATCGTGTCGATGATGCCGAAGGTGTCGAAGAAGGCGTAGACGATGTTGATGACCAGCAGGAAGAAGATCGTCGGCGACAGCAGCGGGAAGATCACGGTCCAGAACCGCCGCATCGGGCGGGCGCCGTCGATCGCGGCGGCCTCGATCACGCTCTTCGGGATGCTCTGCAGCCCGGCGAGGAAGAACAGGAAATTGTAGGAGATCTGCTTCCAGGCCGCGGCGAGGATGATCAGGGCCGCCGCCTGGTCGCCGTCGAGCAGCGGATTCCAGTCGACGCCCATGGCGCGCAGATAGCGCGACAGCACGCCGAGCGAGGGGTGCAGCATGAACACCCAGAGCACGCCGACCACCGGCGGGGCGACCGCGTAGGGCCAGATCAGCAGCGTGCGGTAGAGCGTCGAGCCGCGCAGCGGCTTGTCGGCCATGACCGCGAGCAGCAGCGCGAACGACAGCGAGGAGACCGCGATCGCAAATGAGAACGCGAAGGTTCGGACGATCGCCGCGAAATAGGCCGGGTCCTTGAACAATTCGAGATAGTTCTCGAACCACACGAAGCTGGTCGAAAGGCCGAAAGCGTCCTGCAGCAGGAAGGATTGGATCACCGCCTGCGCGGCCGGCCAGTAGAAAAAGATCAGGACGATCGCGAGTTGCGGGGCAACCAGCGCGTAAGGCAACAACTTTGACTGGAAAACCGCTTGTTTTTGCATGATCTCGGCAAAATGGCAGGCCGCGTTTGCGGCCTGCCGGTTGATGGCCTCAAGGCATCATGTCAGTGGACGGCAGTCTTTTCAAACTGCCGCAGCATCTGGTTGCCGCGCTCGACGGCCGAGTCCAGTGCTTGCTTGGCGGTCTTCTTGCCGGCCAGCGCCTGCTCGATCTCCTCCGACCACATGTCGCGCAGCTGCACCATGTTGCCGAGGCGCAGACCGCGGGAATTCTCGGTCGGCTCCTTGTTGGTGAGCTCGAGCAGCGGCGTCTCCAGATAGGGCTGGTCCTTGTAGAAGCCCTCTGCCTTGGCCTTGGCGTAGGCTGCCTTGGTGATCGGCAGATAGCCCGAGGCCTTGTGGATCCAGATCTGGCGATCGGTGTCCGAGAGGAAGGTCAGGAACTTGGCCACGCCCTTGTATTCCTCGGCCGACTTGCCGCCCATCACCCAGAGCGAGGCGCCGCCGATGATCGAGTTCTGCGGCGCGCCCTTGACGTCGGGATAATAGGGCATCGGCGCAGCGGTGAAGTTGAACTTGGCCTGCGCCTTGACGTTGCCGAAGAAGGCCGACGAGGTCAGGTAGATCGGGCACTCGCCCGCGGTGAAGCGGCCTTCGCCGGTGTTGGTGCGGCCGGCATAGTCGTAGGTCTTGTCCTTCTGCAGCTCGACCAGGTTCTCGAGATGCTTGACCTGCAGCGGGCCGTTGAATTCGAGCACGGTGTCGAAGCCGTCGAGGCCGTTGGCCTTGCTGGCGAGCGGCACGTTGTGCCAGGCCGACAGCTGCTCAAGATTGACCCAGGTGACCCACGAGCCGGAGAAGCCGCAGGTGGTGTAGCCGGCCGCCTTCAGCTTCTTGGCGTCCTCGAACACTTGCGGCCAGGTCTTCGGGATCTCCGCGATGTTGGCCTTCTTCAGCGCGTCGAGATTGACCCACATCACGGTCGACGACGAGTTGAAGGGGAACGACAGCATCTCGCCCTTCGAGGTCGAGTAGTAGCCGGTGATCGCGGGCAGATAGACGCTCGGATCGAACTTCTCGCCGGCGTCGGCCATCAGCTTGTAGACCGGTTTGACGGCGCCGGTGGCGGCCATCATCGTCGCGGTGCCGACCTCGAACACCTGCATGATGTGCGGCGCGTTGCCGGCGCGGAATGCGGCGATGCCGGCGTTCATGGTGTCGGCGTAGCCGCCCTTGTAGGTCGGGATCACCTTGTAATCGGACTGCGAGGCGTTGAAGTCGTTGGCCAGCTTGACGATGACGTCGTTGTTGGCGCCGGTCATCGCGTGCCACCACTGAATCTCCGTCACCGCAAACGCAGGCGACGCGAATACAAGCGTGGCAGCGGCTGCCGCAGCAGCGCCTAATCGTCGAAAAATCATCAAAAGCCCCTCCGGTTGGAACACCATCTTTCGTTGGGCGCGTTATCAGCGCCGGATGACGTTCAAATGACCGTATAAACGAAAGCCATGGTACGGGGGAAGGCGAAGCGAAGGGAAGCGGTAAAAAAGGCGGAGATTGCAGCCCACCTGCGTGCGGTGCAACGCCGGACGCGACGTTGCACCGCAGGGGTGATGTGTTGGCTTGATGCGACCGGTGCCCATCCCGCATCACGTGCGGGACGGGCTTTGCTCGAATGCGCCCTTAGCGCTTGCGCTGGGGACCGCAGACCACGCCCTTGTCGACCAGGCCGTTGATCTCGTCCTTGGAGTAGCCGAACTCGCCGAGCACTTCCGCAGCGTGCTGGCTGAACTTCGGCGGCGTGCGGCGCAGGCTCGGCTTGGTGCGTTCGAGGCGGATCGGGGAGGCGACACCCTTGTACCAATCCTTCTCGATGACATCGCCGCGATGGATGGTGTGCGGGTTGGTCAGCGCCTGGTCGATCTTCTGCACCGGGCCCGCCGGCAGGCCCGCGGCGAGCAGCCGGTTGCACAGCGGCTCGGCCTCGTGCTGGCTGAACACCGCGGCAAGCTCGGCGCGCAGCGCATCGCGGTTGGCGATGCGGTCCTTGTTGCGGGCAAAGCGCGGATCGGTGCCGAGCTCCGGCTTGCCGATCTCCTTGGCGAGCTTGCGGAAGGTGCCGTCATTGCCGACGCCGATGAAGATGTTGTCCGTCTTGGTCGGGAAGATCGCGTAAGGAACGAGGTTGGGATGCTCGTTGCCGGTGAGCTGCGGCGGCTTGCCGTGCATGAAATAGTTTGCGGTGTGCGGATGCATGATCGCAAGCCCGGTCTCGTACAGCGTCGTCTCGATGAACTGGCCGAGCCCGGAGCGCTGCCGCTCCGACAGCGCCATCAGGATGCCGATCGCCGCATAGAGCCCGGTCGTGATGTCGACCAGCGGCACGCCGATGCGCATCGGACCGCTCTCCGGCGAGCCGGTCGCCGCGATCATGCCGGTCATCGCCTGAATGATCGCATCATAGCCGGGATTGCCGCCGCGCGGGCCATCGGCGCCGAAGCCGGAGATCCGGCAATGCACGAGGCGCGGAAATTTCGCGCGCAGCACGTCGTTGCCGATGCCCCATTTGTCGAGCGTGCCCGGCTTGAAATTCTCGATCAGCACGTCGGCGGTCTCGAGCATCTTCATCAGCACCGCGCGTCCACCCTCGGAGGCGAGGTCGAGGCCGATCGAGCGCTTGTTGCGGTTGATGCCGACGAAATAGGCCGCGTCTTCCTCATGGAAGGGAGGGCCCCAGTCGCGCACCTCGTCGCCGGCGGGCGGCTCGACCTTGATTACGTCGGCGCCGTGGTCGGCAAGGATCTGGGTGCAATACGGGCCGCCGAGCACGCGCGTCAGATCGATCACGCGCAGTCCGGTCATCGCGCCCGTCGCCGCTGGGGTATTCATGGAAACAACCTTCGCTCAGTTGGGATCAGAAAACGAGGGTCCCAGAGCTAACGGTGTTCAGGCGAGGCAGCAATGCTTCCGTCGGCGCAGGCCCATGCAGCAGGCGGCGCGTGCGTTCGCCAAGCGAACTAAAAAGAGCGAACTGGCATCTGCAATGCCCTCTGGAAATGCAATAGTCCGCCACGCGGCACGTGGCGGACTATTGACGGAAGTCGGATTAGACGACGCTCAGCTTGACGTCGACATTGCCGCGGGTCGCGTTGGAATAGGGGCACACCTGATGGGCCTTCTCGACCAGCGCTTCGGCATCGGCGCGGGACAGGCCGGGCAGCGAGACGGCGAGATCGACGGCAAGGCCGAAGCCGCCTTCCGAGCGCGGGCCGATGCCGACCGTCGAGGTCACCGAGGCGTCGGCGGGAACCTTGGGGCCGCCCTGGGAGGCCACGAATTTCATCGCGCCGATGAAGCAGGCGGCATAGCCGGCTGCGAACAGCTGCTCCGGATTGTTGCCGGCGCCACCGCCGCCACCGAGCTCCTTCGGGGTCGTGAGCTTGACGTCGAGCGCGCCGTCGAGCGTTGCCGCATGGCCGTCGCGGCCGCCGGTTGCCTTGGCGCTGGTCTTGTAGAGCACGTTCACAGACATCGTGGTCTCCCTTGGGTTTGGACTTCAGTTCGAATTCAGCGATCGATGTATTGCATGCAATTAGATTGCGTGCAATATAATTTATGCGGCCTCACATTTAATTGTTCGCAATTGAATTCGCGGTCCAGTGAGCCCAGAATGACCCGGAAACGAGATGGATTCGATAGGAATCATGGTCAGGAAACAGACGGCGGCGGATCAGGCGCTGCGGCTCGATAACCAGATCTGCTTTGCGGTCTATTCGACGGCGCACGCCTTCAACCGCGTCTACAAGCCGCTGCTCGACCGGCTCGGGCTGACCTACCCGCAGTATCTCGTGATGCTGGCGCTGTGGGAGCGCGACGACGTGCCGGTGAAGGACCTCGGCGAGCGCCTGTTCCTGGATTCCGGCACACTGACGCCGCTGCTGAAACGGCTGGAGGCGGCGGAGCTGATCAAGCGGACCCGCAGCACCGAAGACGAGCGGGTCGTGCTGATCGCGCTGACGCCGCAGGGCCACGCGCTGCGTGAAAAGGCCAAGGCGGTTCCGCAGTCGATCCTCGCGGCCTCGGACTGCACGGTTGGCGAGTTGATGGCGATGAAGGATGAGATCGTCGCGCTGCGCGACCGGCTCAATGCGGTGCTGGGGGAGTAGCGGGCGTGGTTAGAGGCGCTTCTTGGCGAAGGCGCGGCCGGATGCTGACTTCAGATACTTTTCAAAAGCGACGGCCTGCTTCTCTTCGCTGAAGGCGACGTACGTCTTCAGATGCCAAGGTCCATATTTGGATGTATGGGGCACTTCGCCGGCATTGTGCTTAGCCAGTCGAGCTCGCAGATCGTCCGTGAGACCGACATAGAAGTGCAGGCGATCGAGGCTTTCGAGAATATAGACGTACTTCATCTGACCCCCACGCGCTTGATGGGGCCGATGCTAACGCATTTGAAGTTTGGTGAGAGCCCGGCTTCGCCCTTCGGGCTACGCCGCGGCAGCCTTCGCTCACTTCGCTACGAGGGACTTCCTAGGCCTGCCGAGCCGTAGCTCGCGAAGCGAGCGAAGGCTGGTGGAGCCAGGCGGGATCGAACCGCCGACCTCTTGCATGCCATGCAAGCGCTCTCCCAGCTGAGCTATGGCCCCTTATCCAGTTGGGATGATCCTGGGGGATCAATCCCGGCCTCCGAGCCCTAGGCGACTCGTGAGGATGCACCCTTCACCACAGATCGGCACCGATCTCAAGTCTCTTCGTCGCCGCCGACGTCACCAATAATATCGGTCACGTCCTCATCGCCCTCTTCCTCGTCGGCGATGAAGGTCGAATCGTCGTCATCATCGTCGTCGATGGTCTCATCGACCTCGATATCGTCCTCGGATTCGGGAACCACGGCCTTGACCTTGCCAGTGTTCTCCTCGGCATCGGCCTCCTCGAGCGAGACCAATTCTTCGGTCTCGGCCGCCTCGGGCATCTCGGCGGCGGTCGCGGGCGAACTGACGGTCGCGCCACGGCCCCGCGGCGGGGCTACAGGCGCGATCGGCACGACCTCACCGGTGTAGGGCGAAATCACCGGATTCTTGTTGAGGTCGTAGAACTTCTTGCCCGTGGTCGGGCAAATGCGCTTGGTTCCGAGCTCGGACTTAGCCAACGTGGTCATCCCAGAATTTTGCTGAAAAACGGTGCTTCACTTGGCTAGTTGAGGAGCCGCTGTCAATAGCGGTTTGCGCGCAAGTGACGGGCGCGTGACGCGGTGTTGCCTATGTGATACCTGCCGCGTCGCGAGAGGACACAATCTTGGCTCATTCCGACACCCCGACCCCGCTGGAATCGCGCGTTTGCGGCCCCCTGGCCGGCAAGGTCCGCATTCCCGGCGACAAATCGATTTCCCACCGCGCCCTGATCCTTGGGGCGCTTTCGGTCGGCGAAACCCGCATTTCCGGTCTTCTGGAGGGCGAGGACGTCCTCAATACCGCCAAATCCATGCGCGCGCTGGGCGCCAAGGTGGAGCGGACGGCGCCATTTACCTGGTCGGTCGCAGGCGTCGGTGTCGGCGGCTTCGCCCAGCCCTCGGCCCCGCTCGATTTCGGCAATTCCGGCACCGGCTGCCGGCTGGTGATGGGCGCGGTGGCCGGCTGCCCGATCGCGGCCATTTTCGACGGCGACGCCTCGCTGCGTACGCGTCCGATGCGGCGGATTCTCGATCCCTTGGAGCTGATGGGGGCCCGTACCAGCGACATCAGGGAGGGCGGCCGGCTGCCGCTCACCCTGCACGGCGCCCGCTATCCGGTGCCGATCGTCTACAAGACCCCGGTCGCCTCGGCCCAGATCAAGTCCGCGGTGCTGCTGGCGGGCCTGTCCGCGCCCGGCATCACCACGGTCATCGAGCAGGAGGCGAGCCGCGACCACACCGAGCTGATGCTGAAGCATTTCGGCGCCGAGATCTCCTCGGAGAAGGAAGGCAGCCATGGCCGCAGGATCTCGCTGAACGGCGAGCCCGAGCTGCACGGCGCCGAGGTCGTGGTGCCCGCCGATCCGTCCTCGGCGTCGTTCCCGATCGTGGCGGCGCTGGTCGTCGAGGGGTCCGACGTCGTGTTCTCCGACGTGATGACCAATCCGCTACGCACCGGCCTGTTCACCACGTTGCGCGAAATGGGCGCCTCGATCGAGGAGAGCGATGGGCGCGGCGATGCCGGCGAGCCGATGGCGCAATTGCGCGTGCGTGCCTCGAAGCTGAAGGGCGTCGAGGTGCCGCCGGAGCGCGCGCCGTCGATGATCGACGAATATCTGGTGCTGGCGGTCGCGGCGGCGTTTGCCGAGGGCACCACGATCATGCGCGGTTTGCAGGAGCTGCGCGTCAAGGAGTCCGACCGTCTCGAAGCCACCGCGGACATGCTGCGTGTCAACGGCGTCAAGGTCGAGGTTTCCGGCGATGATCTGATCGTCGAGGGCCGCGGCCACGTTCCGGGCGGCGGCCTTGTTGCCACCCACATGGATCATCGCATCGCGATGTCGGCGCTGGTGATGGGCTGTGCGTCGGATCGGCCGGTGAAGATCGACGACACCGCCTTCATCGCCACGAGTTTCCCGGATTTCATTCCGATGATGCGCGCGCTCGGAGCTGACTTCGCATGATCATCGCCATCGACGGACCCGCCGCCTCCGGCAAGGGCACGCTCGGCAAGCGGCTCGCCCACCACTACGGCTACCGCCATCTCGACACCGGCGTGATCTACCGCGCGGTGGCCTATGCGATGATGGCGCAGGGCGCCGACCTCAACGACGAGGCGCTGGCGGTGGCGGTCGCGCTCGAGCTCGATCCCGAGAAATTCGGCAATCCGATCCTGAAGACCCAGAAGGTCGGTGAGGGCGCGTCGGTGGTCTCGGCCTTTCCGAGGGTGCGCGAGGCGCTGGTCAGCTTCCAGCGCCAGTTCGCCGCCGATCCGCCCGGTGCGGTGCTGGATGGGCGCGACATCGGCACCGTGATCTGCCCGGATGCCGACGTGAAGATCTTCGTGGTCGCCGATCCCCGCGTGCGGGCGCGGCGGCGCACCCTGGAAGCCCGCGCCCGCGGCGAGGACGCCGACGAGGAGGCGGTGCTGGCCGACATCCTCAAGCGCGACGAGCGGGACAAGAACCGAGCTGTTGCGCCGTTGCGGCCCGCGGCGGACGCCCACACGCTGGACAATTCCAATCTCGACATCGAGGCCGGCGTCCGCGCCGCCATCGCCATCGTCGAGGCGGCGCGCGCCAGACGCTAGAATAGCTGGCATTGGAGGGCCCTTTCGGCCCGAAAACCCAGCAAAATGGGGCATTTCCTGCTTGCCGAAAACGGCTCGCAGGGCTATATCAGCGCCGTTCGGAGCGCCATCGACCGTGTCGAGGCCGTGTCTGAGCGGGCCGGCGCCGGGTTTGAACCCTCGCCGCATCTGGAGGAACGCCCGCTCCCAGGTCTTGAAGGCGATATTTTCGTTTCAGGCTCCGGATCATTCAAACGTACCGAACGTGCAGTTTTACTGCCGGCCCGCTGTTGCACCTCCTGCAATGAGCGGTCGTCAGGGTTTGCGGAACCCTGACACTTCACGCGCGGTGCGCCCATCAACCCGAACGGCCGGCAAGATCCCGCATTTGGAGAACAAATGGCTTCGAATACTGTGTCTTCCTATACCCCCACCCGCGACGATTTCGCGGCGATGCTTGATGAATCCTTTGCCGGCGGCAATCTGCAGGAAAGCTCGGTCATCAAGGGCAAGGTGGTTGCAATTGAGAAGGACATGGCCGTCATCGACGTCGGCCTGAAGACCGAAGGCCGCGTTGCGCTGCGCGAATTCGCCGGCCCCGGCCGTGAAAGCGATCTGAAAGTCGGCGACGAAGTCGAGGTGTTCCTCGACCGGATCGAGAATGCGCTCGGCGAAGCCGTGCTGTCGCGCGACAAGGCGCGCCGCGAGGAAAGCTGGGGCAAGCTCGAGAAGGCGTTCCAGAACAACGAAAAGGTCAACGGCGTCATCTTCAACCAGGTCAAGGGCGGCTTCACGGTCGACCTCGACGGTGCGGTGGCCTTCCTGCCGCGCTCGCAGGTCGACATTCGTCCGATCCGCGACGTCGCGCCGCTGATGAACAACTCGCAGCCGTTCCAGATCCTCAAGATGGACCGCCGTCGCGGCAACATCGTGGTGTCGCGCCGTACGGTTCTCGAAGAGACCCGCGCCGAGCAGCGCCAGGAGCTGGTGCAGAACCTCGAAGAGGGTCAGGTGATCGACGGCGTGGTCAAGAACATCACCGATTACGGTGCGTTCGTTGATCTCGGCGGCATCGACGGCCTGCTCCACGTGACCGATATCGCCTGGCGCCGCGTCAACCACCCGACCGAGGTGCTGACCATCGGCCAGACGGTGAAGGTCAAGATCATCAAGATCAACCACGAGACGCACCGCATCTCGCTCGGCATGAAGCAGCTGTTGGATGATCCGTGGCAGGGCATCGAAGCCAAGTACCCGCTGGGTGCCCGCTTCACCGGCCGCGTCACCAACATCACCGACTACGGCGCGTTCGTCGAGCTCGAGCCGGGCATCGAAGGTCTGATCCACGTCTCCGAGATGTCGTGGACCAAGAAGAACATGCACCCCGGCAAGATCGTTTCGACCTCGCAGGAAGTCGAAGTGCAGGTGCTCGAAGTGGATTCGGTCAAGCGCCGCATCTCGCTCGGTCTCAAGCAGACCATGCGCAATCCCTGGGAAGTCTTCGTCGAGAAGTTCCCGGTCGGTTCGGTGGTCGAGGGCGAGGTCAAGAACAAGACCGAGTTCGGACTTTTCTTGGGTCTCGAGGGCGACGTCGACGGCATGGTCCATCTCTCCGACCTCGACTGGAAGCTTCCGGGCGAGCAGGTCATCGACAACTTCAAGAAGGGCGACATGGTCAAGGCCGTGGTGCTCGATGTCGATGTCGAGAAGGAGCGTATCTCGCTCGGCGTCAAGCAGCTCGAAGGCGACCCCTTCGCCGAGCCGGGCGACGTCAAGAAGGGCGCGGTCGTGACCTGCGAAGTGCTCGAAGTGAAGGAGAGCGGCATCGAGGTCCGGATTTCGGGCACCGAGTTCACCACCTTCATCAAGCGGTCCGAGCTGGCCCGCGATCGCAACGACCAGCGCGCCGAACGCTTTGCCGTCGGCGAGAAGGTCGATGCCCGTGTCATCCAGTTCGACAAGAAGGCCCGCAAGGTGCAGGTCTCGATCAAGGCGCTGGAAGTTGCCGAAGAGAAGGAAGCCATCGCGCAGTACGGCTCCTCCGATTCGGGAGCGACGCTTGGCGACATCCTCGGCACCGCGCTGAAGAACCGCGGCACCGACAAGTAAGGCTTCGTCTCGTTGAGGCGAACATCGGGGCCCCGGCGTAAGCCGGGGCCTTTTTTGTTTTGGGGAATACCGTAGCCCGGATGAAGCGCAGCGAAATCCGGGGCTTTGTATCCGCGGCTGAAGCCTTCCCGGATTGCGCTGCGCTTCATCCGGGCTACGGATACCTCCAATTACCGGGCCTTGTTTTCTTCATATTGCGTCGCAATTGATGTATTTGGCTAAGCTGATAGTGACGCTGCGACGGCAAAACGCGCGGATTGCGCGCTGACTATTTCTGGAGAGATCGGATGTCGCTGGATTCAGACGTGATCGTCGACCGCCGCCGGATCAGGCGCAAGCTGACATTCTGGCGCGTCGCCGCTGCGGCCATTGCAATCGCGGCCATCGTCGGCGTGGGCGTGATCGCCGCCGGCGGACGCGGCGCCTTCTCGACGTCGAACGCGATCGCGCGGATCAACATCGACGGACTGATCCGCAGCGACCAGGAGCGCGTCGAGGCGCTGGAGCGGCTCGGTAAGTCGAGCTATGCGGCCGTTGTCGTGCACATCAATTCGCCCGGCGGCACCACCGCGGGCTCCGAGCAGCTTTACGACTCGCTGATGCAGTTGAAGGCGAAGAAGCCGCTTGTCGTCGTGGTCGAGGGATTGGCGGCCTCGGGCGGCTACATCACGGCGATCGCCTCCGACCACATCGTCGCCCAGCAGACCTCGCTGGTCGGCTCGATCGGCGTGCTGTTCCAGTTTCCCAACGTTTCCGAATTGCTCAAGACCGTCGGCGTGAAGATGGAGGAGATCAAATCCTCGCCGCTGAAGGCGGCGCCCAACGGCTTTGAGCCGACCAGCCCGGAGGCCCGCGCCGCGATCGACGGCCTGGTCAAGGATTCCTATGCATGGTTCCGTGGATTGGTGAAGGAGCGGCGCGGCATGGACGACGCCTTGCTGGAGAAGGTCGCGGATGGCCGCGTCTTCACCGGCCGGCAGGCGGTCGATCTCAAGCTGATCGATCAGCTCGGGGATGAAAAGACCGCGATCGCGTGGCTGGTTGCGGAGAAGAAGGTCAAAAGCGACCTGCCGGTGCGCAATTACAAGCTTAATCCGCGCTTCAGCGACCTGACCTTCCTGCGCACCGCGGCGTCGATGACGCTCGATGCGTTCGGTCTCGGCGGCATCGCGCGGCGGATCGAGCAGGGTGGCGTGGCCCAGGCGGTCGACCGGTTCGGGCTCGACGGCATGCTGGCGCTGTGGACTCCCGGAGGAACCGACTAGTCGAGAGCGAAAGGCGTACTGATCAGGGTATTCCCGCTGTGCGGGAATCGCCGCATGCTCCAATTGGGCTATTTGTCACGCGATTTCACGGCGTCCTAAATCGATTTAGCGTCTTGACAGTGCACGGCATTTTCACGGAAATGGGTTTCCGCAAGAGCCCGGATCCCATTTTCGATGATCAAATCCGAACTTGTTCAGCGTATCGCCGAGCACAACCCGCACCTCTACCAGCGGGACGTCGAGAACATTGTGAATGCGATTCTCGATGAAATCGTCGCGGCGCTGGCGCGTGGCGACCGCGTCGAGCTGCGCGGTTTTGGCGCTTTCTCGGTGAAGCATCGCCCGGCGCGTGCCGGCCGCAATCCGCGTACCGGCGAGCATGTGCCGGTCGACCAGAAGAGCGTGCCGTTCTTCAAGACCGGCAAGGAAATGCGCGAGCGCCTCAATCGCGACGAAGCCGAGGCGGGAGCCTCCAAGATCGACGCGCCCAAGGCTGACGCCTAACAAGGCTGGCGCTTGGCGCGCGACGTCGGCGCTGCCGTTGCTGTGGGCGATGCGCCCGCACTTTCTCCATCGCGGCGAGAGATGGTCATGCGAAAGTTCTTCACGGCAGTCGTCGTCGTTCCACTCGGACTGATCTTCATCATCTTTGCCGTCGCCAACCGTCACTGGGTGACGGTGTCGTTCGATCCTTTCAACTCTGTGACGCCGACGGTTGCGGTCACGCTGCCGCTGTTCGTCGTCATCATCGCATCCGCCATTCTTGGCGTGATCGCCGGTGGCATCGGAACCTGGTTCAAGCAGGGGCGCTGGCGCCGCGCCGCCCGCCAGCATGAGGCCGACGCCCGCCACGTCCGCGCCGAGCTCGCCGACCTCAGGGCCACCGCCTCCCGGGACGACGCGCAGCGTCGTTCGGCCCCGGCCCAGCTGGGGTTCTACGGGCCCAATGGGCGAGACAAGCAGGGCGCGACGTTGTAGAACCCGCCCCGTCGGACCCGGGCCAGCCCCCGTTCCGGACGCCCGAAAACCCGTTTTGAGACCCGTTTCGAGACCATGCCCCTGCTCGTCAAAATCTGCGGCCTGTCCACGCGCGAGACGCTCGACGTCGCGCTCGAGGGTGGTGCCGACATGGTGGGGTTCGTGTTCTTTCCCCCGTCGCCGCGCCATATCAGCCTCGAGACCGCGCGCGAGCTCGGCAGCCGCGCCAAGGGCCGCGCCGTCAAGGTCGCGCTGACCGTCGATGCCGACGACGCCACCTTGGAAAACATCGTCGAGACGCTGCGGCCGGATATCCTGCAATTGCACGGCAAGGAAACCACCGCGCGGCTGCGCGACATCAAGCAGAAGTTCGGCCTGCCGCTGATGAAGGCGCTGCCGGTCGAGACCGCCGCCGACCTCGCCCCGCTGCCGGGCTATGCCGGCGTCGCCGACCGCATCCTGTTCGATGCCCGCGCGCCGAAGGATGCCACGCGGCCGGGCGGTCTCGGTGCGCCGTTCGATTGGCACCTGCTGGAAAATCTCGATCTCGCGCTGCCCTACATGGTCTCCGGCGGGCTCAATGCCGAGAACGTCGCTGAAGCTGTCCGCGTTACCCGCGCCGGCGGGGTCGACGTGTCGTCGGGCGTCGAGCGCACGCCGGGCGTCAAGGATCCCGAGCTGATCCGCGCCTTCATCCGCGCCGCACGCGCAACCGGCTCTTCTTCACCTCTCCCCGTTTACGGGGAGAGGTCGACCGCGCAACGCGCGGGCGGGTGAGGGGCGCCGCAATGATGATTGAGCAAGTGGAGAAACCCCTCACCCCAACCCTCTCAGGGCGAGCTATGCTCGTCTCGGCCCCGCAAGAGCGGGGCGAGGGAGCGGAAACAGCGCCGCGGCGCGGCCAGAAGAACTGATGGTTCGATGAATCAAAACCTGCCCAATTCCTTCCGCAGCGGCCCCGACGAGCGCGGGCATTTCGGCATTTTCGGCGGACGCTTCGTCGCGGAAACGCTGATGCCGCTGATCCTCGATCTCGAAAAGGCCTATGCCGACGCCAAGGCCGATCCGGCGTTCCAGGCCGAGATGAATGTCTATCTGAAGGACTATGTCGGCCGGCCCTCGCCGCTCTATTTCGCCGAACGGCTCACCGAGCATCTCGGCGGCGCGAAGATCTATCTGAAGCGCGAGGAGCTCAACCACACCGGTTCGCACAAGGTCAACAACGTGCTCGGCCAGATCATGGTCGCGCGCCGCATGGGCAAGAAGCGCATCATCGCCGAGACCGGCGCCGGCCAGCACGGCGTGGCGACAGCGACGCTGTGCGCGCGCTTCGGACTCGAATGCGTGGTCTATATGGGCGCGGTCGACGTCGAGCGGCAGCAGCCCAACGTGATCCGCATGGAAATGCTGGGCGCCAAGGTCGTCCCGGTGCAGTCGGGTGCGCGTACGCTGAAGGACGCGATGAACGACGCGCTGCGCGATTGGGTCACCAACGTGCACAACACCTTCTATTGCATCGGCACGGTGGCGGGTCCGCACCCCTATCCGATGATGGTGCGCGATTTCCAGTCGATCATCGGCCACGAGACGCGTACGCAGATGCAGGAGGCCGAGGGCCGCCTGCCGGACTCGCTGATCGCCTGCATCGGGGGCGGGTCCAATGCGATGGGCCTGTTCCATCCATTCCTCGACGATCCCCTGGTCGAGATATTCGGTGTCGAAGCGGCCGGTCACGGGCTGACGCAGCTGCATGCGGCCTCGCTCGCTGGCGGGCGTCCCGGCGTGCTGCACGGCAACCGCACCTATCTCTTGATGGACGCCGACGGCCAGATCGAGGAAGCGCATTCGATCTCCGCCGGCCTCGATTATCCCGGCATCGGCCCCGAGCACGCCTGGCTGCACGAAACCGGCCGCGTGAAATATCTCTCGGCGACCGACGAGGAAGCGTTGGCCGCATTCCAGCTGCTGTCGCGGCTCGAAGGCATCATCCCCGCGCTGGAATCCGCGCACGCCATCGCGAAACTGTCCGAACTCGCGCCGCAGCGGCCGAAGGATCACCTGATGGTGGTCAACCTCTCGGGCCGCGGCGACAAGGACGTGCCGCAGGTCGGCGACATCTTGAAGGCGAGGCAGAAGTGAGCGATCGGCCGCGTCTCCTTGACCTCTCCCCGCCGGGGAGAGGTCGGCTGCGTAGCAGCCGGGTGAGGGGTCTTTCCCCTCACTCGAACCGAAGTGATGTTTCGATCATCTCGAGTACGCCTTCGAGATTTTCGTACACGTCCGTATTGGACACTCGCACGACGAGAAACCCGCAAGCTTCGAGGACTTCAGTCCTCGCTGTGTCGCGCTTTACCTCGGACGACGTCGAATGTGTCACGCCGTCGACCTCAATGATCAGCTTACCGTCAAGTGTAACGAAATCGACTATGTACCGGTCAACCGGATGCTGGCGCCGGAATTTCCATCGCGACAGCCTGCGATTGCGCAACGCCTGCCAAAGCTTCGCTTCGGCGCTCGTTTGCGATGCGCGGAGGCTTCTTGCTCTTGCTTTGAACTGCTCCATCCCCCTCACCCGGCTGCTGCGCAGCCGACCTCTCCCCGGAGGGGAGAGGTATAGCACAGTGAATGCCGCCCCATGACCACCCGTATCGACGCACGTTTCGCCGAGCTGAAGCAGCAGGGCCGCTCCGCTTTCGTCACCTTCGTGATGGCCGGCGACCCCGACGCCAAGACCTCGCTCGACATCCTCAAGGCGCTGCCGAAGGCCGGCGCCGACGTCATCGAGATCGGCATGCCCTTCACCGATCCGATGGCCGACGGCCCGTCGATCCAGGCCGCCGGCCTGCGCGCGCTCAAGGGCGGCATGACACTGCGCAAGACGCTGGCGATGGTCCGCGACTTCCGCAAGGACGACAACACGACGCCGATCGTGCTGATGGGCTACTACAATCCGATCTACATCTACGGCGTCGAGAGCTTCCTCGCCGATGCCAAGGCCGCCGGCGTCGACGGGTTGATCATCGTCGACCTGCCGCCGGAGGAAGACACCGAGCTCTGCATCCCCGCGCTGAAGGCCGGGCTCAACTTCATCCGGCTGGCGACGCCGACCACCGACGACAAGCGCCTGCCGGCGGTGCTCGCGAACACCTCGGGCTTTGTCTATTACGTCTCGATCACCGGCATCACCGGCGCTGCGACGGCCGATTCGAACGCGGTCGCGGAAGCCGTCGCCCGCATCAAGCGCCACACCAAGCTGCCGGTCTGTGTCGGCTTCGGCATCCGCACCCCGGAAACGGCGCGCGCGATCGCCGAGAACGCCAACGGCGCCGTGGTCGGCACCGCGATCGTCGACGTGGTGCGCGCCAACCTCGATGCCGAGGGCCGCGCGACGCCCAAGACCGTGAGCGCGGTGGCGGACCTGGTGTCCGCGCTGGCGCAGGGAGTTCGGGGCGCCAAGCAGGCCGCTGAATAAGCCACATTTTGCGGCAACAAGGCTGCAGACGGCGGCTTGCCGGGTTCGCCCGGCCCGCCATATATCCAGCTGGTGCGGGACCGACCCGCATTTCGGAGCGAACCATGAACTGGCTCACCAACGTCGTCCGGCCGAAGATACGCAACATCCTGCGGCGCGAGACCCCGGAAAACCTCTGGATCAAGTGCCCGGATTCCGGGCAGCTGGTGTTCTACAAGGACGTCGAGGCCAACCAGTTCGTGATCCCCGGCTCGAACTACCACATGCGCATGGGTGCGGTGGCGCGGCTGAAGTCGATCTTCGACAACGAGACCTGGTTCGACGTCGCGCTGCCCGAGGTGACGGCCGATCCGCTGAAATTCCGCGACGAGCGCAAATATGTCGACAAGATCAGGGATGCGCGGGCCAAGACCGGGCTGAACGACGCGGTCAAGGTTGGCTACGGCAAGCTCGAGGGCACCGGCGTCGTGGTCGCCGTGCAGGATTTCGATTTCATGGGCGGGTCGCTCGGCATGGCCGCCGGTGAAGCGATCGTGCGCGGGCTCGAGCTCGCGGTCGAGAAAAAGTCGCCCTTCATCGTGTTCGCCGCATCCGGCGGCGCACGGATGCAGGAAGGCATCCTGTCGCTGATGCAGATGCCGCGGACCACGGTCGGCGTGCAGATGCTGCGCGAGGCGAAGCAGCCCTATATCGTCGTACTGACCAATCCGACCACCGGCGGCGTCACCGCCTCCTATGCGATGCTCGGCGACGTCCAGATCGCCGAACCCGGTGCGCTGATCGGCTTTGCCGGCGCGCGCGTGATCGAGCAGACCATCCGTGAGAAGCTGCCGGAAGGTTTTCAGCGCGCCGAATATCTGCGCGAGCACGGCATGGTCGACATGGTCGTGCACCGCCATGAGATGAAGGCCACGCTGGCGCGGCTCTGCCGCCTGCTGACCAAGGCACCGGCGCCTGAAACCGCGTCCAAGCCCACGGTCGCCGTCACCGAGCCGGCACAGATCGTCACGGCACCGGAGACGGTGCCGGCAGCGCCGCACGCGTGACCGCAAACGACGCCCCATCGCAACCCTCGTTCGAGGCGTTGATCGCGCGGATATCGGCGCTGCATCCGAAGCGCATCGATCTCAGCCTCGATCGCATGCGCGGCCTGATGGAGCGGCTCGATCATCCCGAGCGCAAGCTTCCACCGGTCATCCATGTCGCCGGCACCAACGGCAAGGGCTCGACGATCGCCTATCTGCGCGCAATCCTGGAAGCGTCGGGCCTGCGCGTGCACGTCTTCACCTCGCCCTATCTGGTGCGGCTCAACGAATGCTATCGGCTGGGTGCCACGGGCGGCGGCAAGCTCGTCGGCGACGACGAGCTGCGCACGACGTTCGAGCATTGCGAAGCCGTCAACGCCGGCTATCCCATCACCATCTTCGAGATGGAAACCGCGGTGGCGTTCTGCCTGTTCGCGAAGCATCCGGCCGACGTCGCGCTGCTCGAGGTCGGCCTCGGCGGCCGGCTGGATTCGACCAATGTGGTCGAGACGCCGCTGGCCTCGGTGATCACGCCGGTCAGCATGGATCACATGGAATTCCTCGGCGATACGCTGACGTTGATCGCCGGCGAGAAGGCCGCGATCATCAAGCGCAAGGTGCCGGTGGTTTGCGCCGAGCAGGCGCCGGACGCGATGGCTGTGATCGAGGCTGAAGCGAACCGCATGCGCGCGCCGCTGCATGCCGCCGGTCAGCAATGGCATGTCGGTGTCGAGCGCGGCCGGCTGGTCTATCAGGACGAGCGCGGCCTGCTGGATCTCGCCGCGCCAAGACTGTTCGGACGGCACCAGTTCGACAATGCGGGGCTTGCGATCGCAACCTTGCGCGCGATCGACACCTTCAGGCTCAACATCGCGGCCTTTGAGGCCGGCATCGTCAACGCGGAATGGCCGGCGCGGATGCAGCGGCTGGTCTCAGGCAGCCTGGTCTGCCAGGGACCGCAGGGCTCCGAGGTCTGGCTCGATGGCGGCCACAATGCCGAGGGCGGCCGCGTTGCGGCCGCGGCGCTCGGCGATCTCGAGGAACGCGTGTCGCGGCCGCTGGTCGTGATAACCGGCATGATGGCCAACAAGGACGCCAATGCCTTCCTCGCCAATTTCGCGGGACTGACGCGCCACATCATCGCGGTCCCGGTGCCCGGCCGCGACAACGGCATGGCGCCGGACAAACTCGCCGATGCCGCACGTGCGCTCGGCATGCGGGTCGAGATCGCATCCGGCGTCGACGCCGCGCTGCAACGGCTTGCCACGCTGGCCTACGAGGTGCCGCCGCGCATCCTGATCACCGGCTCGCTGTACCTGGCGGGTCCGGTGCTTGCCGCCAACGGCACGCCTCCTGCATGATCCATCCGGTGTCCCGGACGCGGTGCAGCGCGCAGCGATGCTCCGCCGAGCCGGGACCCATCTCGACGCAATGGGCCCCGGCTCAGCAGCGCATCACTGTGTGCTGCGCTGCGTCCGGGGCACGCAAGGGAAGTGACTGACACCATGCGCTTTGCTGCGATCGCCGACATCCACGGCAACCATCTCGCACTTCAAGCCGTGCTGTCGGATATCCGAGCGCAGGGAATTTCCGACATCGTCGACCTCGGCGACATGGTGAGCGGGCCGCTCGATTCCCGGCCGACCATCGATCTGCTGATGGCGCTCGATGCGGTCCATCTGCTCGGCAATCACGACCGCTATCTGATCGACCGCCCGCACGAGAAAATGGGCTCCTGGGAACGGTTGACCTATACCCAGCTCGAGCCGCGGCATCTCGACTGGCTGCGCACGTTGCCGGCGAATGCGGTCTATCGCGACGCGGTGTTCCTGTGTCACGCGACGCCGCAGGACGACGAGACCTATTGGCTCGAGACGGTGCTGCCGGGCGGCGAAGTCTGCATGTCGACGCTGGAATCGATCGAGGCGAGGGCGGACGGCGTGACGCAATCGCTGATCCTGTGTGCGCACACCCATACCGCGCGAGCCGTGCGGCTTCGCGATGGCCGGCTGATCGTCAATCCCGGCAGCGTCGGCTCGCCTGGCTATCGCGCCGGCAAGCCGCACCCGCATGTGGTCGAGGCCGGTTCACCCGATGCGCGCTACGCGATCGTCGAACAGGTCGATGGCGACTGGGACGTCACCTTCCGCCACATCCCCTACGATCACGCCGCGATGGCGGCGCTGGCGCAGCAACACGGCCAGGCCGAACTTGCCTCGGCGCTGGCGACCGGATGGATCAGGTAGTCGCCGCAAAGCAAGCTCGTCATGCGCGGGCTTGACCCGCGCATCCATCAATCTTCGCGTGAACGATTTTCGGAAGTGGATGGATGGCCGGGTCAAGCCCGGCCATGACGAGTGGGACGATCGTGCACAAAACAAAACGGCCGGCTTGGCGCCGGCCGTTTCACAAATCAGCTAATTCGAAATCGGATCAGACCGCAGCGGTGATCCACTGCTGCAGCTTGGCCTTCGGCGCGGCGCCGACCTGACGGGACGCCATCTCGCCGCCCTTGAAGATCATCAGGGTCGGGATCGACATCACGCCATACTTCGACGCGGTCTTCGGGCTCTCGTCGACGTTGAGCTTCACGATCTTGACCTTGTCGCCCATCGCGCCGGAAATCTCATCGAGAGCGGGCGCGATCATGCGGCAGGGTCCGCACCACTCGGCCCAGAAGTCGACGACCACCGGCCCGGTCGCCTTGAGCACTTCGGCTTCGAAATCGGCGTCAGAAACCTTGCCAACGGCCATGTCAGTACCTCGTTCGGTTGAGACAAAGGGCGCGGTGGAGAATCGCGCCCGGGGAGCATGGGTCAAACCTATGAACGCCCCCTTGCCGGGTCAAGCTCGGTCACATTGACATGATCTTATGCCAGCCCGGCGTCCAGCGCGGAGGCCGAAATCTCCATGATTTCAGGCGTTTCGGTCCAAAGCAGCGCCGCCCGGACGGGCAGTTGGGGATAAAGCTTCGAAAGCACGGCCCGATAGAGCGCGAGCTGCCGGACATAGCCCCGCGGCACCTCGGCGGCGGCCTTGGGCGGGGCGTGGTTGGTCTTGAAATCGACGATCAGGACGTCGGTCGGCGTCACCACCAGCCGGTCGATCTGGCCCGAGACCAGCGCCTTGGGCTGGCCCGGCCGCTCCAGCCGTCCGACGATCGAGACCTCCGCGCGGCTGCCGGGCGCGAACACGGCGGCGAAACGCGGATCGGCGATCAAGTCCAGCACCTGGTCTGCGAGCGCGGCCTGCTCCTGTTCGCTCCAGCCGTCGGCATTGCGCGCGAGGTAGCCAAGCGCGGCGGAGCGCCGCCGCTCAGGGGCAATTTCGGGCAGCGATTGCAGCAGGCGATGCACCAGCGTGCCGCGTTGCAGGGCGCGGGCACGCAGCAGCACCGATTCGCCGGTTCGTATCGGATGGCTGTCGCCATCCGCCGGATCGGACGGACGCAATACGCCCGCGGCGGAAGCTTCTGGTGCGGCCGCGGTCCGCAGCCAGGACGGCAGCGCGATCGGCGCTACGGCCGTTGATGCAGCAGCGCCGGTGAGATCGGCGACGTCATCCGGCCGCGAATAGCGCATCACCTTGCCGGCGGGCGTCTCGATCTCCTCGAGCTTGAGCCCGGCATTGGCGAGCCCCTTGGTGATCAGGTCGTACCAGGAGGATTTTCGCACCGTGTTCATGTTGCCGGGCATGCAGCCGCCGACGATCAGCCGGTCGGCCGCGCGGGTCATCGCGACATAGAGCAGGCGGCGATATTCGTCCTCGGTGTCGCCGAGCATCGCCTTGCGCGCATCGGCGACATTGGGGGGATCCTCGGCCTTCTTGCCGGCCCACACGACGACGCCGGGCGCGTTCGGCGCGGCATTGCCCTGCGGCAGATGGATCAGCCGCAGCCGCTGCGTGTCCGACGGCGAGGTCGTGGTGTCGACCAGGAACACCACCGACGCTTCGAGGCCCTTGGCGCCGTGCACGGTCATGACGCGGACCTCGTCGCGCGAAATCTCCATGTCGCGCTTCACCTCGGTGTCGGCGGCGCGCAGCCAGGCGATGAAGCCCTGCAGCGAGGCCGGCGCCTTGCGCTCATAGCTCAGCGCGAGTTCGAGGAATTCGTCGAGCGCGTCGTTGGCCTCGTGGCCGAGCCGGCGCAGGATGCGCGCCCGCCCGCCGTCGCCGCCGAGCAGCCAGGCGTAGAATGCGAACGGCGTCTCCTCGGTGAAGCGGCGCTCGCATTGTTCGAGGCGGCGCAGCGCGGCCGCGAACCGCTCATCGGTCGGCGCCTGTGAGGCCAGCGCCTCGCGCAGCGCGCCGCGGCGCTGGTACGCCAGTTTGAACAGATCGTCGTCATCGAGGCCGAACAGCGGGCTCTTCAGCGCCACCGCCAGCGCGAGGTCGTCCTGCGGCAGCAGCAGCGCGTCGGCGAGGTTCATCAGGTCGATGATCGCGATGTGCTCGGTCAGCTTCAGCCGGTCGGCGCCGGCGACTGGAATGTTGGCGTGCTTCAGCGCCTGGATGACCGCGTCGAAGGCGTTGCCGCGCCGCCGCACCAGGATCAGCATGTCGCCGTAACGCAATGGCCGTCGTCCGCCTTCGCTGCCGGTCATGGTGCCGCTGCTGACGAGGCGCTTGATCTCGGCCTGGATGCGCCGCGCGAGCTTCACCTCGGGGCTGGTCACCGAGACGCCGTCGAACGGTGCCCGCCAGCCTTCGATGTCCTGGCGGTCGTCGGCGACGGCGAGATCCCAGAGCTCGATCAGGCTGGGGCCGGCGTCAGTCATCGCATTGTGGATCGGATAGCCGTTCTCGACCGCATGGATGCTGCGAAAGATCTCCTGCTCGCGGAACACATGGTCGACCGAATGCAGGATCACTGGTCCCGAGCGGAACGAATAGGTGAACGACACCGGATCGAACTTCAGTCCGGCGTCCTCGAACCGCCGCTTCAACTCGCGCCGCCGCAGGTCGAATTCGCGGGGTGCTGCGCCCTGGAACGAGAAGATCGACTGCTTCTCGTCGCCGACCGCGAACACGGTGCGCACCAGGCCGTCGCGCGCGCCGGCGCCGGAGGTGAATTCCGAGATGATGTGCGCGACGATGTCCCATTGCCGGGGGCTCGTGTCCTGCGCCTCGTCGATCAGCACGTGATCGACGCCGCGGTCGAGCTTGTAATGCACCCAGCCCGAGGAGACGCGGTCGAGCATCGCCAACGTCTTGTCGATCAGATCGTCATAATCGAGCAACCCGCGTTCCAGCTTCTCGCGCCGGTAATGCGCGGCTGCCGCGGTCGCGATGTGGATCAGCGCCTCGGTGCGGTCGCGCGCCACCACGGCGCGGCGTCGCTCGATCAAGGGACCGAGACGGTCGATCTCCGCCTCGAACCTGTTGCCAGCGACCGGATTCTTCTTGATGAAATTGTTGGTGATGACAGACGCGCGTGGCGCGCGGTCATCGGTCAGGAAGACGCCGAGATATTCGTCGACCTGCGCTGCCCCGGTAAAGGTCAGCGCACCCCGCAGCCGTTCCGCCTGCTTCTGATCCGCCTTGCTGCTGGTGTCGAGGAGCGTCGCCATCTCCTTCCAGCTCGCGCGCGGCAGGTTCGGGCCGTCGACGATCTCGCGCTCGACATCCTCGATGCGAATATCGGCGGAGACGCCGAGCGCGGCTGACATCTGCGCGGCGGCAGCCGTGGCGTTGCCGGCGGCGTCGGTCCAGGCCATGAAATGGTCGCGGCTCAGACAAGCCTCGCGGACCACCTCCTTGAAAGTGACATCAGCGGCGTTTGCCATCGCCGTCCGCAGCGCGCGGCCGATGGGACTGTCGGGAATCCGCGACGCCTCGAGGAACACCGCGAGATTGGCGCGTTCCATCATCTCGTTCTGGTCGCGGTCGTCGAGCACGGCGAAGCGCGCCGGCACGTTGGCCTCGAACGGAAACTGCTGCAGCAGGCGGGTGCACAGCGCGTGGATGGTCTGCACCTTCAAGCCGCCGGGCGTCTCCAGCGCGCAGGCAAACAGCTTTCGGGCCTCGCGCCGCAGCGTGGCGCTGGGATGCGCGATGCCGGCCTCGCGGATCGCGGCATCGAGCCCGGCGTCATCGAGTGTCACCCAGTGGCCGAGCGTCGTGAACACGCGCTCGGCCATGTTCGCCGCGGCGGCCTTGGTGAAGGTGATGCAGAGGATCTTCTCTGGCGGCACGCCGGACAGCAGCAGGCGGATCACGCGCTGGACCAGCACATGCGTCTTGCCCGAGCCGGCATTGGCCGACACGAAGGTCGACGCCTTCGGATCGGACGCGCGCGCCTGCGCGTCGCGCACCGCGTGCGGAATAGGGCGGGGCGCCTTCACCATTCCTCGATCCCCAAACCGCCGGCGGCGGACCATTCCTTGATGCGCGCGAGGTCGTCATAGGCGCCGTAGCGGTTGGCCCACATCGAGAGGTTCAGTGAGGTGTAGGCCTGCTGCTCGTCGTCGAAGGCGCGAATCAAGGCTTCCAGCTTGCGCCGCGCGCTGTCGGCGGCTTCGTCGGGCGGCTGCGGCGTGTCGTTGGTCTTGATCTTCAGCTCCAGCGAGCGCTGCTCGCCCGGCGGGTTGTTGCCGCTCAGCCTGACATAGACGAGATCGCCGACCGAGGAGTCCGCCGGAATATCGGCGAAGCCGCCCTCGCGCAGGATCGCGGCTTCCAGCGTCAGCTGCGGCGACAGGCCCATGCGCACCTGCTTGCCGGTCGGCGGCTGGCCGGTCTTGTAGTCGAGGATCGCAAAGCTGCCGTCATCGCGCCGCTCGATGCGGTCGGCGCGCGCCGAGAGCACGAACGTCCTGGCATCGTCGAGGGGAATGCCGATCTCGCCGCGGATCTCGGCTTTGATCGAATCAATGCTGCCGCGCCGGGCCTGCTCCCATTCGGCAAACCACGCCGCGATGCGCTGGAACCGCGGCCACCACAGCGCGCGCGCCTCCGGCCGCTCCATCAGCGGCGCAAAATGCTTGGCCCCGATCTCGCGCAGCGCGCTCTTGATGTCGTCAGGCAGCGCGTCGGCGTAAGTTTGTGTGAACTCGCCGAGCGATTCGTGGATCGCCGAGCCGCGATCGGCCGCCGACAGCGGCATATCGACGGGATCGAGCGGATCGAGCTTCAGGATGTAGCGCGCATAGATCGTGTAGGGATCGCGCAGCCAATCCTCGATCGCGGTAACGGACATTTTCAGCGGCCGCGCCTCGCGCGGGGGCCGCGGCTCCGGCTGCGGGATCGGCTGGACCGTGTCGGGCCGGTCGAGCTCGGCGGCGTATTGCACGTAAGTTTCGCCGGCTGACGTCGCCACCTTCCAGCGTGCTTCGCCCGCAACCGCCTCTAACCGGTGCAGGAAGCGCGAAGCGACCGCGGGCGCGCCGCCGACCTTGGCGGCGTGGGTGAGGATCACCTCGTCATGGCCGAGCAGCTGCGCAAAGTCGTGCGCGGAGAGGCCGATGCGCCGTTCGGGGAGATCGAGCCCGAGCTCGTGCCGCATCGGCCGGCTCAGCCACGGATCGATCCGCGGCGCCGGCGGCCAGACGCCCTCGACCAGGCCGCCGAGGATGACGCGATCGGACTCGGTCAGACGCGCCTCGAGCTGGCCGAAGATGTTGAGCTGCGCGCGCGCCGATTCCGGCCGCCGCACCATGCGGTCGGCGAACGCGGTCTGGAACACCTCGGGATAATCGGCGAGCGGCGTCATCAATCCGCTTGGCTGCTGCTTGGCGAGCAGCTCGTCGAAGGCGGACGCGAGGGACGCGCCGGCGCGCTCCTCGAACACGATTGCGACGCCGTTCTGGTCGGCCGACAGCGCGATCAGCGCCTCGCGATGGCGCGATGCCAGCTCCGCGAAATCGTAGGGTCTTGATGAGGCCATGCCTTCGAGCGGCGCCAGCGCTGCCTGAAGTTTGGCGATCAAGGCCTGTGCCTTGTCGAGATCGTTGTCGCGCAGCTGGGCGCGTTGCTCCTGTCGATGTAGTGAGGAAGTCTCGCCACTGTTGAGTTTCACAAGTTCGGCGCGGAAGCGGGCGAAGTCGCGCGCGAGGCCGCCAGTTCCCGCTTGCGGCCGCGTGCCGCGGAGCAGCGCGATCTCCAGCACCTCGATCGCGCGCTTCAGCGCGCCATGGGCGCCGCCGAGCCGGAACAGCGGATGCTTGAGCAGCGCGAGCAAAGTCGGCGGCTCCAGCCCCTTGGCCGCGGCCTCCGCGGTGAGGCGGGCAAACACGCCGGCCGGCGTCTCGATCAGCGCATCACCGCCGGAATCGTCGAACTCGAGATTCCATCGCGTCAGCGAGGCCATCACGCGGCGCGCCAGCGCGCGATCCGGCGTCACCAGCGCGGCCGATTTGCCGAGGTGCCGCGCCTCGCGCATCGCGACCGCAATCGCCAGCGCCTCCATTTCCGGATTGGGCGCCTCGACCACGGTGAGATTGGTCATCCCCGCGGAAATCCGCGTCACGATCTCGGGCCGCTCCAGCCGGTCGTGCCATTGCGCCGTTGCGGTCGAGGGGCGCATCGTCTCCGACACCAGCACCTCGCGGCCGAGCGGCGCAGGCTCGGCAAGGCTCTCGACATCGCGGCGCTTGATGCCGAAGCGGTCGAGCAGCGCGTGCATCGCGAATTGCGGGTGGTTGGACGAGGGCGGTGTGGTGAACCTGCCGTCGTCGCTACGTTCGCCGCCGATCGTGTCCCAGGAGTCTTCGTCGAGGTCGGTGTCGAGCCCGGGCAGCACCACGGCGCCGTTCGCAAGCTTCGCCACCGCGTGCAGGAATTTCGCGGTGGCCGGCATCGAGCCGGTCGAACCGGCCGCGATCACCGGGCCCGTGGGATGCGCGGTCAGCCGCGCCGCCTCCGCCTCGATCAGCAGATCGCGGCGTGCCGCGGGTTCGATCCGGCCGATCTCCTTGAGGTAGTTCGGCCAGGCGTCGCGTGCGATGCGCAGGAAGTCGAGCGAGTGCTGCCAGTATTTGTCGAGCTGGTCCGGCACCAGGCGGTCGAGCGCTCGCCAGTCGACGCCGCGCGTCACCATGTCGTCCATCAGCCGCGCCAGGTCGCCGGCGAGCTGCAAGGTCGAGGCCGGGCCGCCGACCACCAGCGGCGCCGACACCGGCGTCTTCGCCCAGGCCGCGACCAGATGCGCCAATGTCAGGCGGCGCTCGAGCTCGCCCAGTCTCGGCGGGATTTCCAGCGGCGCGGTGCCGCCGACGTCGTCGCCCTGGTCGGCGAAAGCGAGTTCGTCCTCATCGATCTCGCCGAGCGCGACGATGCGCGGCAGCACCGCGGCGTCGGAATCGAGCACATCGAGGAAGATTTCGCGCGCCAGCCGTCCGGCGCGGCGGGTCGGCAGATAGAGCGTGGCGCCGGCGAGCTTTGCCGGATCGTTGCGTGCCTCGAATCCCGCGACCAGCCGGCCAGCGACCAGCGCCGAAATGACGGTGCGCAGGAACGGCGCAGAGACGGGAACGCTGAAAACGCGCATGGGCTGCCTGGTTCGAATCAGGCGCCAATATAGGGAGCGGCGGCTGTCGTTAGCCACCCCTCTCGCTCGACCGTGTCAGCTGATTATCGCAGCCGGCCGGCGCAGCGATCAACGGCATCCAGGAACCAGCGCCGCGCCGGATCCTCAGCCGCGCGGACTGTATGGATCAGGTCGATCGCGAAGGCAGGGATGTCGATCGGCGGCATCACGACGGCAATTTCGGCGAGCTGCGTCAAGCGCCGGGCGACGCGCTCGGCCATCGTCGCGATCAGATCGGTGCCGGCCACGGCGAAGGGAACGGCCACCACATGCGCCAGCGTCACGGCCACCCGCCGCTTCAACCGATGGCGCGCCAGCAGCGCGTCGATCACGCTCGGCAGCCCATCGCCGCCGGCCGCGGAGAACAGCGCATGCGGCAGGGTCGCGTAATCCTCCAGGCTGAGCTGCTCCGATTGATTTGCGCGCGCGCCATCGCGGATGCACACGAAGCGTTCCTCGAACAGGCGATGCCGGACACAGCGTGGCGAATCCGGCAGATGGCCACCGATCAGCGCATCGAGCTCGGCGCGCTCGAGCTTCGCCAGGGCCGCCGTCGTGTCAGTCAGCGGACGCACGGCGAGGTCGATGCCCGGCGCCTCCATGCGCAGCAAGCGGCTCAGTTCCGGCACCAGAACGAGGTCGCCGTAGTCGGTCGCAGCGATGGTGAAGCGCCGTCGCGCGCTGGCCGGATCGAAGCTCCGATCGGGCGCCAGCGCGCCCCTGATTTGCCGCAACGCCTCTCCGATCGGCCCGGCCAGGGCCAATGCCTTTTCGGTCGGCTGCATGCCCGCGCCGGCGCGCAGGAACAGTTCGTCCGCAAACAGCGCGCGCAGCCTGCGCAGCGCGCTGCTCATCGACGGCTGGGCCAGCCCAATGCGCTCGGCCGCGCGGGTGACGTGGCGCTCCTCCATCAGCGCCTCGAAGGCGACCAGCAGGTTGAGATCGACGGCGGCCAAATTCATTACAGCAATAATGCTTATAAGAATAATCGATTTCAACAATGATCTGCATGTGCCTACGGTCGCGACGGACACGACCACGAGGCGGAAAGACTTGAGACGTTCAGACTTGGGACGTTCAGACTTGGGACGTTCATTCGCGAAGCTGATGCCGCGCGGGCCGACCTTGCTGATCGTCGGCGTGCTGGCCGGGCTCGCTTTCCCTGCCTTGGCGGACGGCGCGCGCCCGCTGATGGCGGCGGCGATCTTCGTTCTGGTTCTCGGGACCTTTCTCCAGGTCGACAGCGCGGCGTTCCGGCGTGCGCTGGGGCGTCCGCTGGTCTCGCTGCTGTTGCCGGCGCTGGCGATGCTGGTCTGTCCGCTTGCGGTCGGCTTCGCAGCGCGCGGCGCCGGATTTCGGCCGGAGCTGATCGTCGCGCTGGTGCTCTCGGTGTGCGCGCCGCCGTCGACCGGCACGGCGGCGGTCGCACGCATGCTTGGGTTCGACGCGACCATTCCGCTCGCCGTGACGCTGCTGTCGATGGCCCTGGCGCCGGTCACAGTTCCGCTGATCGCGGCGGGATTTGCCGGCCTCGCGCTCGATCCGCTGGCGCTCGCCGCGCGGCTGGCGCTGCTGGTTGTCGGTGCCGGCGCGCTGGCGTTGCTGCTTCGCCGTCAGGCCGCTGCACAATTGGCGCGGCATTCGCGCATCATCGACGCGCTCGTACTCGCCTCGCTGTTGCTGTTCGCAATTGCCACCATGGCGGGAGTGCGTGCACAGATCGAAGCGCAGCCGGCCACCGCGCTAAGCTTTGTCGGCCTTGCCTTCGCCTGCAATCTCGCTTTGCAAGCGCTCGGCGCGCTGCTCACGCCGGGTCCGCTGGCCGAGCGGTTGACCACGGGGCTCATTCTGAGCAACCGCAACGTCGGATTGGTCTGGTCGGCGTTGGGCGCGGCGGTGTCGCCGATGACGGCGCTGTTCTTCGCCGCCACGCAATTCCCGATCTATATGATGCCGCGCCTGATCGAGATGCTGGTTCGGCGCGAGCGAAAGGAGAAAGCCCCATCATGAGCGAGACGATCCTGACCGAAGACCTCGCCGTCCGCTTCGCCCGCATCGCGCTCGGCCACGTCACACGCGAATATCCGAACAAGCCAGATCACGTGTTGGCCGGACCGCAGGATGCATGTACGCCGCGCGAGCTGCATCCGGTGTTCTTCGGCAGCTACGACTGGCATTCCTGCGTCCATGGCTACTGGATGCTCGCCCGGCTGCTGCGCCGATACCCGGCATCCGAAGCGGCAGCTGAGATCCGCACCCTGTTCGACGCGCAGTTCGTCACGGAGAAGATCGCGGCCGAATGCGCCTATTTCGCGGCCCCGACGGCGCGCGGCTTCAAGCGGCCTTATGGCTGGGGTTGGCTGTTGAAGCTTGCGGCGGAGCTCGCGCTCTTCGATGGCGTCAGCTGGCGCGAGCAGATCGCGCCGCTAGCCGCAATCGTCGCGCAGCGGTTCCGCGATTTCCTGCCGCTCGCCACCTATCCGGTGCGGGTCGGCACGCATTTCAACACCGCGTTCGGGCTTCGCATGGCCGCCGACTACGCCGCCGCGACGCTGGACGATGCACTTAGCGCGCTGCTGCGCGAGACGGCACTGCGCTGGTACGGCGCCGATCAGGATTGCCCCGCCTGGGGTGAGCCGAGTGGCGATGATTTCCAGTCGTCTGCGCTGATCGAAGCGGAATGCATGCGGCGGCTGCTGGCGCCGGGCGAGCTCCTGCCCTGGTTCGACCGCTTCCTGCCGCGGCTCGCGCAACGCGAACCCGCAACCCTGTTCCGGCCCGCAACGGTCACCGATCGGTCGGACGGCAAGCTTGCGCATCTCGACGGACTCAATCTCAGCCGGGCATGGTGCTGGCGCGCGCTGGCCGGCGCGTTGCCGGAGAGCGATGCGCGTCGCCCGATCCTGCTGGATGCTGCGCGAGGTCACCTCGACGCCGGCCTGCCGCACATCGTCGGCGACTATATGGGCGAACACTGGCTCGCGAGCTTTGCCGTGCTCGCGATCGACAGCGATGATTGACGGGTGGGTCTAGGTTGAGCTGGAACGGCGTCGTAGTTCACCTCTCCCTTCGGGAGAGGTCGATTTGCGGGTCCTAACCGGCTACATAGGTAACAGAATAGACCGGCGACATGGGTAACAGGTCAACTGATCGGCAAGGAGGAGCTTGCCGATGGGGTGGATGGAGACCTGTGCTGTGGATGAGCGGATGCGGTTTGTGGTTGCGGCGCAAAAGCACGAGGAGTCATTTGCGGCGGTGTGTCGGCGGTTCGGAGTGAGCCGTCGGGTGGGCTACAAATGGCTTGCACGGTTCGAGGAAGAAGGCGCGGCCGGACTGTTCGATCGTCCGCGAGCTCCTCTGCATCGTCCGCAAAGCGTTGCGGAGGAGATCGCCGAGCGCTGCCTTGAGGTGCGTCGGGCGCATCCGACCTGGGGGCCGATCAAGGTGCTGGCCTTTCTTGAACGGAAGTCACCTCGGACGGCATGGCCTGCGGCAAGCACGATCGGCGAGCTGTTCGATCGTGAGGGCCTGACGGTGAAGCGCAAGCTGCGCCGGCGTAGCCCGCCCTCGAGCGCGCCCTTTGCCGGTTGCGATGCAGCCAACGATACCTGGTGCATCGACTTCAAGGGCTGGTTCCTGACCGGGGACGGCATGCGCTGCGAGCCGCTGACGATCACCGATGCCTACAGCCGCTACCTGCTGCGCTGCCAGGTTCTGGCGCGCACCGACACGGATCATGTCTGGCCGGTGCTGGACGCGGCGTTCCGCGAGTTTGGGTTGCCGCATTACATGCGCTCGGACAACGGCTCGCCGTTTGCCTCGCGCGGCGCCGGAGGATTGTCGCGGCTGTCGGTCAAGCTGATCAAAGCCGGCGTGACGCCAGAGCGCATTGCACCGGGCAAACCTCAGCAGAACGGCCGCCATGAACGCATGCATCTGACCCTGCTGCAAGACGTTGCCAGTCCGCCGGCTCCCACCATGCGCGAGCAGCTCAAGCGCTTGCACAGCTTCCAGCATCTCTACAACCAAGAACGTCCGCACCAATCGCTCGACAACGCCACGCCAGCCGACCGTTACCAAGCCTCCTCGCGCCGCTTCCACGGTGTCTTGCGCGAGCCGGAATACGCTGACGATCAGGAGGTCCGCTCGGTCCGGCAGAACGGAGAGATCAAGTGGCTGGGCAACACGATCTACATCAGCGAAGCGCTGATCGGTGAGCCCGTCGGCCTGGCCGAGGACCAAGACGGCTGGACCGTCAGCTATGGCCCGATCGTGCTCGGCACGATCGCTCGCCGCGGTGACCAACTCCGCAGGCCGAGACGCAAAGCAAGAGGCTGTGGACTTGAGGACAACGCTGCGCGTTGCCCTCAGGGTCCACAGCCTCAACAACAACAGACCTGAACGAAACGAGAATTGTGTTACCCATGTCGTCGGTCTGAACTGTTACCCATGTTGCCGGTTGCTCATGCGCAGCAAATCGGGTGAGGGGTTACGGTCTATCGAGAGAGCAAGAGCCCTCACCCGGATTGCACTGGACGATGCTTCGCATCGCCAGGCGCAATCCGACCTCTCCCCGACGGGGAGAGGTGAACCGAAAGCGCGGCAGCCCATTCAACCCGCCTTACGCGACGCTTTCCAGAAAGGCTTCTTCCGCGGCCTGGATCGCGTCGGGAGTCCCGACATGCATCCAGACGCCGTCGAGGCGCAGGCCGAACAGCCGCTCCTGCTCGTTGGCGCGGTCGAACATCTTGGTCAGCGAGAATTCACCGGCGGGGGCGTCGGCGAACAGCGACGGCGACATGATCGCGGCGCCGGCATAGACGAACGGCACCACCTGGTTCTCCCGTCGCTTGCGCAGCGCGCCGTCCGGCAACATCGAATAGTCGCCGCGGCCGCTATAGCCGATGCTCGAGGCGGTCGGTGCCATCAGCAGCAGAATATCCATCCGGGCGGGGTCGAAGGCTTCCGCCAGCCGCGCCAGATTGGAGCGCACGCCGTCGATCCACATCGTGTCGGCATTGAGATGGAAGAACGGCGCATCACCGAGCAGCGGCAGCGCCTTCACGACCGCGCCGCCGGTGCCGAGCACCTGGTCGCGCTCGTCGGAGATGATGACGCGCGGGCGGCTGCGGGTCTTGACGTGTTCGATGATCTGGTCGGGCAGGTAATGCACGTTCACGACCGCTTCGCTGACGCCGGCGCCGGCGAGCTTGTCGAGCACATGGTCGAGCAGCGGCTGGCCGGCGACGCTCACCAGCGGCTTCGGCATGGTGTTCGTCAGGGGGCGCATGCGCACGCCGAGGCCCGCAGCGAGCACCATAGCCTTGTGGGGAGTGACGGGCATTTTCCTGATATTCTCGGTCATCATCTCTCGGCGCCGATCATATCACGGCGATTCGGCAAGCGCATCGATCAGACGCCATAGTCACCGGACATGACGGCCGTAAGACGGCAACGGGGCCTAGACGTCGGCAGCCTGCGCACCGCGTTTGGCAGTTTTCTTCTTCTTGTCGCCTTGTTTAAGGAAGTTGACGCCGATCTGGTCGCCATTGACCCACGCCAGCTCGCAGCGGCGATAGGCCAATCCTGTGGACGACAACAGCAGAAAGAACTCCTTCAGGTTCAGGCCCTCGACCGAGCCGTCGACGGAGAGCTTGGCGCCCGTCTCCGACACGTCTTCCATGGTGCAGTCGCGCCGCCAGGTGCCGTCAATGCCCATCATGTGCGCGGCTATGCCGCGCTCAAACGTGACACGATCGCCCTTGCGTCGTTCCGTCCCCATTGTGTGGTCCTGCTCCCGATCGGCCGCGCCTTGGATCACATGCGGCCTTGGCAACCTTAGGAGACCCAAGGCTAATAACCCGTAAACTAAGGTACTGGGGGAGGGACGTTGGCTGTGTACCAGATGCGGAAGGTGGCCAGCGCCGGATGGGCCAGCGACCGTTCGAGGTAGGTCCAGATCCGCGGCTGGTGCTTCAGATATTGCGGCTTGCCGTCGCGGCGGTTGAGCCGCGCAAAGGTGCCGAGCAGGCGGGTGTTCCGCTGCGCCGACATGATCGCATAGAGCTCGGCGAAGCCGGCGGGATCGAAGCTCTCGTCGGTGGCGCGCCGCGCCTTGATGTAGCGGGTCAAGAGCGACAGCTCGAGTTGCTCGGGCACGTCGATCCGCGCATCCTGCAGCAGCGACACCACGTCATAGGCCGCAGGGCCGAGCAGCGCGTCCTGGAAGTCGATGATGCCGACGCGCAGGATGCCGGTGCGCTCGGCAAGCCAGATGATGTTCGGCGAATGGAAGTCGCGGATCACCCAGGTCTGCGGCGCCGCGGCGGGCTTCTGCAGAAGGCCGCGCCACATCCCGAGGAACTCGGTGCGGAGCTCCTCGCTCGGCTGCACGCCGCGATCGGGCAAGTACCATTCCAGCATCAGCCCGATCTCGATCAGCCAGGCGTCGATATCGAACACGGGGATGTCGTAACTCTCGTCTGATGTTACCGGCAGCGTGTCGGGCAGCGCCTCGCGATGCAACGCCGCCAGCATGTCGACGGCGGCCTCGTAACGCTCGGCAATCGGCTGCGGCGGGTCGCCCTCGATCACGCCTTCGGCGCCGAGATCCTCGGTGATCAGGAAGCCGGTTTCGAGATCGATGTGGCGGATCGCGGGTGCGGAGAAGCCATGCTTGCGCAAGCCGTTTCCGATGGCGACGAAAGGCCTGACGTCTTCGGCGAGATGCACCGCTGCACTGTAGGACCGGCCGTTGTAGATCGCCGGGCCGTCGGGGCGGCGCGGCGAGTTCATCAGGATGACGCTGCCGTCGTCGTTGCGCAACCGCGCATAGGAGCGCGTCGAGGCATCGCCCGGCATGCGCTCGCGCCGGGCGTTGAGAAAGCCGCCGCGTTCGAGGAACTGGCGCAGCTCGTGGAGCCGCGCAACCTTCGCCGCGCCCTTGCCATAGCCGGTGATCTCGGCCGCGCGGGCCGCCGATCCCAGCGCCGGGCGGTGGCTGAATGCGATGTCGATGCGATCAGTGGGCATGGCGTCCGGCGCACGTTCCGGCCACTCGATCAGCGCCACGATGTCGTCGGGCAGCGGCGACAGCCCGATCTCCTCGAGCTCGCTGGCATCGTTGATGCGGTAGAGGTCGGCATGAACCAGCGGAAACGACGGCAGGTCATAAGTCTGCGCCAGCGTGAAGGTCGGGCTCGGGACTTCCAGCGCGTCGTCGGTGGCGAGGTAGCGGATCAGCGCGCGGGCGGCCGCGGTCTTGCCGGCGCCGAGATCGCCCGACAACGTGATGACGTCGCCGGCGCCGATCAAGAGCGCGAGGTCGGCCATCAGCTCGGCCGTCGCGGTTTCGTTCGCGAGGGCCACCGAGAATGTCGAGGTCGCCGTCATTCCGCGGCGTTACGATGCGCGGTCTGGTCGATCGGGAAGTCGCAGGTCACGGTCGTGCCGCGGCCTACGGTCGAATCGACGCGCACCCGTCCGCCATGCAGTTCGACAAAGGAGCGGACCAGCGACAGGCCGAGCCCAGCGCCGCGATGCCGCGAGCCGTGGGAATGGCTCTCGAACCAGTTGAACACCTTGTCGCGCATCTCGGCCGGAATGCCCGGACCGGCATCGGTCACCGAAAACACCACGCTGTGCTCGGTGCGGTGCGCGCTGATCGTGACGGTGGCGTCATGCGGCGAGAAGCCGACCGCGTTGGCGAGCAGATTGTAGAGCACCTGCACCACGCGCCGCTCGTCGCCGACGAAGGCGCCGATGTTGGGCTCGATGTCGACCTTCAGCGTGATGCGGTCGGTCGCGAGACGGTCCTGGATGCCTTCGGCGGCAGCCTCGATCGCCTGGCCGATATTGACCGGGCCGAGCTCGAGCTTCATCGCGCCGGCGTCGATGGTGGCGAGATCGAGAATGTTGTTGGTCAGCGCCAGCAGCGCGTTGGTCGATTTGGTGACGTAGTCGAGATATTCGGCCTGCTTCGGCGTCAGCGGCCCGGTCGAGGGATCGCTGAGGAAATGCGCGAAGCCGATGATGGTGGTGAGCGGCGCGCGCAGCTCGTAGGAGACGTGGTGGACGAAATCCACCTTCATCTGGTCGGCGGCTTCGAGCGCCTCGTTGCGCTCGCGCAGCGCCCGCTCGACATTCTCGGTGTCGGTGATGTCCTGGAAGGCCAGCAAGGTCTTGCCGTCGGGCAGCGGGATGGTCATGCAGTTCAGCACGCTGCCGTCCTTGCGCTCCAGCTTGAGCGCGACCTGGGCGCGGTTCTCGATCGCGGTGATCTGCTCGCGCAGCGTTCGCCAGGTCAGCGCATCGTCGAACAGCGGCCGGCACAGCGCCTCCACCGCCTCGATATGCGGCTCGCCCTGCAGCGCATCGGCCGGCAGCTTCCACATCTTGGCGAACGGCGGGTTGAACAGCTCGGCGCGGCCATTGCTGCCGAACACCGCGACCGCCTCGCCGAGATTGTCGAGGGTCTCGCGCTGCACCCGCGTCAGGCGGTCGTAGCGGCGCGCGAGGTCGAGGCTCTCGGTGACGTTGTCGAACAGATAGGTGACGCCGCCCTCGAGGTTCGGCGTGGTGACGACGCTGATGGCGCGGCCGTCGGGCAGGAACCAGGTGTAGGTCTCGGATTCGACCGCGCGATAGGCTTCGTGCAGCTTGGCCTTCCAGGCGCGGAAGTCCGGCTGCTCGGGCAGCTTGCGGTTGGCGCGCAGCCGGTCCAGCACGCTGGAATCGTCGGGGTTGCTGTCGAGGAAGGCCTGGTCGAGGCCCCACAGCCGCCGATAGGACTCGTTGTAGAAGGTGAGCCGCCGGTCGGCATCGAACACCGCGACGCCCGAGGACAATTGATCGAGGGTACGCCGGTGCGCTTCGACCATCCGTGCGATCGCCGCACGCAACGCCGCGGCTTCGCTGGCGTCGATCGCGATGCCGGCGCTGCCGCCTGACAGCTTGAGCGCCTGGACGTCGTAGATCCGCCGCTCGCCGCTGACGACGATCGGCAGCCGTGCAGCGTAATTGGCATTGTCGTTCAGCGCGCGGGTCAGTTCGGTGCGCTGGTCGCTTTCGAGCAGTTCGAGATTGCGCTGCAGCGCATCCGACACGCTCTTGCCCTCGGTGGCGCGGACATAGGCCGCGTTGGCGTAGCGCAGATTGCCCTCGAGGCTCTTGGCCCAGATCGGCCAAGGCGCGGCGGCGGCGAAATCGCGCAGCAGCTCGGTCTCCTCCTGCAGCGTCTTGTAGCGCAGGTTGGATTCGGCGAGCTCGCGGCGCAGGCCGCCGAGTTCGCGGATTCGCACGATGGCCTGGCCGCCGATCGCACGGCCCATCGCCTCGATGGCGCGGCCGGCCGAGGTCGAGAGGTTGAGCAGGAATGCCTCGCCCTTCTCGCGCAGCGCGTCGACCGCGTGGTCCATCTGCAACGCCGGCTCGGGCGGCAGCCAGGTTCCGAAGGCGAGGATGCGTTGCGGCGCGCTCTCCTGCGACATCACCAGCGAGACGTCGCCCGAGATCTGCGGCCGGTTGTCGCCCGCGGCCCAGGAGATAAGGACCTGCGGCTCGACGAACAGCAGCGCGCGCAGCCGGTCCGATTGCGCCTGCAGGTCCGTGATCTCGGACTGCAGCTGCTCCTCATTCCTCGTCGCGCGCAGGCGGGTGCGCATCAACAGGATCGCGGCGACGGCGGAGAAGCCGACCAGCGCGAACGACGTCGCGAGAACCGCGACCTCCTGATGGTTGAAGCCGAAATGATCCGACATCGCCTGAGCCACCAGGCTCTCGGCGGCAAAGGACGTGCGGGCCGGCAGCAATGCGGTGATGGCGAGCCCAAGCATGCCGTCGCGCGCCAGTGAGGTGCATGACAGCAGGGTTCGACGCATTGCCGCGACTACGCCCGACATATGTTGCCCCAGAACGCACAAACCTTAAGGCATGATCCGGAAAACAGGAGACCGGTATTCCCCCACGGCAAACGTATAACGTTTGTCCGGGGATCATGCCCAAGCAGGACCCAACAGCCCGACGAAGACCCCCCGTCGCGCTCGAATCAATCCAGAATAGTCCCAACCGGACTCGGCGAGTAAGAGTCCAGACCGTGAACGCAGAATCCGCTGTGAAAAAATGCGGCGGCTGATGTGGATTTTATGCGAATTGGCTCCGTATTCGCGCGGAGAGCGCGCCCCGAAGCGTGATCTTGCGGAGACGGCCGCACACTTCGCCGGTCGCGAAGGCGCTTGGCTCCCTCTCCCCGTTCTTACGGGGAGAGGGTTGGGGTGAGGGGCCGTCTCCGCAGATACGGTGATAGCTGTGTTTGCGGAGAGTCCCCCTCACCCGGAACGCATCTAACGATGCGTCATAGCCGAAGCTCTGCTTCGGCGTTCTTGAGAACGGCCGCCGAGGGCGGCCTATGCCTCTCCCCGCACGCGGGGCGAGGTGAAGTGGAGCCCGCCGTTCTAGCGTCCGGTCGAGCCGAAGCCGCCGCTGCCGCGCTCGGTCGGCGACAGCACGTCGACCGGAACCAGCTCGGCCCTTGTGACCGGCGCGATCACCATTTGCGCGATGCGCTCGCCGCGCCGGATCGAGAACACTTCGTGGCCGTGATTGATCAGCAGCACATTGATTTCGCCGCGATAGTCGGCGTCGATCGTGCCGGGCGAGTTCAGCACCGTGACGCCGTATTTGGCGGCAAGGCCGGAACGCGGCCGCACCTGCGCCTCATAGCCCGGCGGCAGCGCGATCGTCAGTCCGGTTGGAACCATTTCGTAGCGGCCCGGCAGCAGCAGCAGCGGCGCCGACCGCGGCACCGCGGCCAGGAGATCGAGCCCCGCCGCGTCGGCGGTCTGGTAGATCGGTAGCAGAAGATCTGCGCCATGCGGCAATTGGTGGACTTCGACCTTGATGATGGCGCTCACGATGCGGTTCCTACGGCTCTTGCGATACGCGACACCAGCGCGCTCGCGACTTCTTCCTTGGTCATGACCGGCCAGGAGTCGACGGTGACGTCCTTGCCCTCGCGCGAGAGCAAATGAACGGTGTTGCGGTCGCCGCCCATCACGCCGGTCGCCGGCGAGACGTCGTTGGCGACGATCCAGTCGCAGCCCTTGCGCGCGAACTTCGCCTTGGCGTTCTCGATCAGATGCTCGGTCTCGGCGGCAAAGCCGATCACCAGCGGCGGCCGCTTCTCCTTCAGCTTCGAAATGGTCGCGAGAATGTCGGGGTTCTCGACCAGCTGCAGCGGCGGCATCCCGGCCGCGGTCTTCTTCAGTTTCTGGCTGCCTTCCGTGGCGACCCGCCAGTCGGCGACCGCGGCGGCGAAGATCGCGACGTCGACCGGCAGCGCCGCCTCGACCCGGTGCAGCATGTCGCGCGCGGACTCCACGCGCATCACGGAGATCCCCAGGGGATCGCCGAGCTCGACCGGGCCGGTCACCAGCACGACCTCGGCGCCGGCGGCGCGCGCCGCGGCGGCAATGGCAAAGCCCTGCTTGCCGGACGAGCGGTTGGCGATGTAGCGGACCGGATCGATCGCCTCATGGGTCGGGCCGGCGGTGATCAGCACGCGCTTGCCGGCGAGCGGGCGCGGCTGCGGCGGGCGCAGCATGCGGTCGGCGGCGGCGGCGATCTCGGTCGGCTCGGCCATCCGCCCGATGCCGGCTTCGCCGGCTTCCGCCATTTCCCCCGCGTTCGGACCGACGGTATGGACGCCGTCACGGCGCAGCTGCAGCACGTTGCGGCGGGTCGCCGGGTTGTTCCACATCAGCGGGTTCATCGCCGGCGCCAGCAGGATCGGCCGGTTGGCCGCAAGCAGGGTGGCGGTGGCGAGATCGTCGGCATGGCCCTGCGCCATCTTGGCCATCAGGTCGGCGGTCGCCGGCGCCACAACGATCAGATCGCAGTCCCGCGCCAGGCGGATATGGCCGGCGTCGAACTCGCTCTCGGCGTCGAACAGGTCGGTGTAGACGCGCTCATGCGACAGCGCGCTGGCGGCGAGCGGGGTGACGAATTGCTGGGCCGCCTTGGTCAGCACGCAGCGGACCTGGATGTGCCGCTCCTTGAGCCGACGGATCAAATCCAGCGCTTTGTAGGCTGCGATCCCGCCGCCAATGATCAGGGTCACCCTGGGCTCGCCGGCCACGCTGGTGATCCGTGGAGCAGGGGCTGCAACTGCCAGGGAACCCGTCCCAAGCGTCTCTGCGGGCTCGGTACCGCCCTCTGCGAGGTCCCGGAGGATCACCCGGATCTCCTCCTCGACCGAGCGCCCGTTCCTGGCGGAGCGCAGCCGCAGATAGGCCTTCAGCGTGTCGTCGAGTTTGCGGATGGTCAGGCTGGCCATGGCGTGCCCCCAGCATCGTGCTCAAATATGATAGCGATGCTATCACATGGTGCATGCATTGCAATCAGTGCGCGCGGATCGCGAAGAAGATTGCGATCAGGGCCGCGGCAATGACCCAGAGGCCGACGGTCTGTACCCGCGCCTTGCGGGCCTCGGCGCGGGCCATTTCGTCGATCGAGTCGGACGACAGCATGTGGCCCTCCCGCGTCATGGTCTCCAGCTGCTCGAGCACCGTCACGGCGCGGCTGGCGATCGACGGCAGGTTGGCGATGACGCGGCTGAGCTCGCCCACACCCGATATCGCGCCCTGGATGCGTCCAGCCGGGCCGAGATTGTGCGTGATCCATTCGCGCACCACCGGGTCTGCGACCTTCCAGATGTCGAGTTTGGGATCGAAGCCGCGCGCCACGCCCTCGACCACCACCATGGTCTTCTGCAGCAGGATCAGTTCGGGCCGCGTCTGCATGTCGAACAGGCCGGTGACCTCGAGCAGAAGCGTCAACAGCTTCGCCATCGAGATTTCCTCGGCGGTGCGGTTGTGGATCGGCTCGCCGATGGCGCGGATCGCCTGCGCGAAATTCTCCACCGAATGATGGCCCGGCACATAGCCGGCCTCGAAATGCACCTCGGCGACGCGGCGATAGTCGCGGGTGATGAAGCCGAGCAGGATCTCGGCGAGGAAGCGCCGCTCCTTCAGCCCGAGCCGTCCCATGATGCCGAAATCCACGGCAACAAGTCGGCCGGCTTCGTCGAGGAACAGATTGCCCGGATGCATGTCGGCATGGAAGAAGCCGTCGCGCAGCGCGTGGCGTAGGAAGCTCTGGATCACCTTGCGGCCGAGATCGGGCAGGTCGACCTGGGCCTGCGCAAGGCGAGCGTGATCGTTCAGCGCGATGCCGTCGATCCATTCCATCGTCAGCACGCTGTGGGCGGTGCGATCCCAATCCACCGCGGGCACGCGGAAATCCGGATCGTCGCGCGTGTTCTCGGCCATCTCGGACAGCGCGGCCGCCTCGAGCCGCAGGTCCATCTCCATCGCGACCGAGCGCGACATCGTGTTGATGACCTCGATCAGCCGCAGACGGCGCGCCTCGGCGGAATGCGCCTCGGCCTTGTGCGCGACAAAGAAGAAATCGCTGAGGTCACGGTGGAACCGCGCGGCGACATTGGGCCGGAGCACCTTGACCGCAACCTGATGCCGCACGCCGTCGCGCTCGACCTCGCCACGATGCACCTGCGCGATCGAGGCTGCCGCGACCGCCGGACCCAGCTGGACAAAGGCCTGCGACAGCGGCCGTTCCAGCGATTGCGTGAGGACAGCTTCGGCCTCTTCCTGCGCGAATGGCGGCAGCCGGTCCTGCAGGGCTTCGAGATCGCGCGCCATCGCGACGCCGACCACGTCGGGCCGGGTGGCGAGGAATTGCCCGAGCTTGAGATAGGCGGGCCCGAGCCGGGTCAGCGCACGCGACAGCCGCGGGCCGGATTTGGCGGAGCGGCGCTCGATCAGCCGCGCCAGCTTCAGCGCGAGCTGTCCGGGCGGCGGCACCAGCGAGGGATCGACGACGCCGAACACGCCCTCGCGCGCAAACACGAAGCCGGCGCGGGCAAGGCGCGAAATGTGGGTCAGTGCAGAGATCACAAACGCCAGCCCGAATGCAGCGCCACGATGCCGCCGGAGAGGCTCTGCCACTTCACGCGCGAAAAGCCGGCGGCGCCGATCATTTCGGCGAACGCGCTCGGCCGCGGGAATTTGCGGATCGACTCGACGAGATATTGATAGGACTCGGCGTCACCGGTGACGGCGCGGCCGAGCGGTGGGATCACCTTGAAGGAGAACAGATCGTAGATCTTGTCGAGGCCGGGCACATCGACAGTGGAGAATTCCAGGCACAGGAAGCGGCTGCCGGGCTTGAGCACCCGGTAGGCTTCGCGCAGCGCGAGGTCGATCTGCGGCACGTTGCGGATGCCGAACGCGATGGTGTAGGCGTCGAATGCGCGGTCGGCGAAACCCAATGCCTCGGCATTGCCCTCGACGAACGACACGCGGTCATCGAGATGCTGCCTGGCGGCTCGTTCGCGGCCGACGGCGAGCATGTCGGTATTGATGTCGCAGACCGTGGCGTGGAAGCCCGCGCCTGCGGTCTTGGCGGCCCGGAACGCGATGTCGCCGGTGCCGCCGGCGACGTCGAGCAGCGCGAACGGCCGGTCGCCCTTCGGCGGGTCGAGCGTCGTGATCATGACGTCCTTCCAGGCCCGGTGCAGGCCTGCCGACATCAGATCGTTCATCAGGTCGTAGCGCGACGCCACGCTGTGAAACACCTCGTTCACCAGCGTCTGCTTCTCGCCCAGGGGCACGTCCCTGAAGCCGAAATGGGTGGTTTGATCCGGCCGATCCATCACTCAGAACTCTTACCCTTTTTGGTCGCGTTTTCTTCACGCGAACCGGGACCCACTTCGCTCGAAAACGCTCCAGCCAAACCATAGCGCGGCGGCCGCAATGGCGCTATCACGTCACTCCCAAAAGGTGAATGCCTGCCATGCCGGAATTACCCGAAGTCGAGACCGTCCGCCGCGGCCTGCAACCGGCCATGGAAGGGTCCAAAATCCTCAAGGCCGAGGCCCGCCGCAAGGATTTGCGGTTTCCGTTTCAAAAAGACTTCATCGCCCGGCTCGAGGGCCAGACCATCACCGGGCTCGGCCGCCGTGCCAAATATCTGATGGCGGACCTGAACTCCGGCGACGTGCTGCTGATGCATCTGGGCATGTCGGGCTCGTTCCGCGTGCTGAAGCAGGACGGCGCGGCGGCGCCGGGGCAATTCCACCATCCGCGCAGCGAGGATCGCGCGCACGATCATGTCGTGTTCCACATGTCGTCCGGCGCGGCCGTCGTCTTCAACGATCCGCGACGCTTCGGCTATATGAAGATCATCGCCCGCAACGCGATCGAGGATGAACCGCTGTTGAAGGGGCTCGGACCTGAGCCGCTCGGCAACGAATTCGACGCGGCGATGCTGGCGCGCTCCTGCCACAACAAGAAGACCAGCCTGAAGGCCGCGTTGCTCGATCAGCGCGTGGTGGCGGGACTTGGCAACATCTATGTCTGCGAGGCGCTGTTTCGCTCGCACCTGTCGCCGCGGCGATTGGCCGCGACGCTTGCAACGAAGAAGGCCGAGCCGACCGACCACGCCAAACGGCTGGTCGACGCGATCCATTCGGTGCTCAACCAGGCGATCAAGGCCGGCGGCTCCTCGATCAGCGACCATCGGCTGACCAACGGCGATCTCGGCTACTTCCAGCATTCCTTCCAGGTCTACGACCGCGAAGGCGAGACCTGCCGCACGTCAGGCTGCGAGGGCATCGTCAAGCGCTTCACCCAGAACGGCCGTTCGACGTTCTGGTGCCCGAAGTGCCAGAAATAACATGTTCGAGACGCCGCGCATCGAGACGCGACGCCTGATCCTACGGCCGCTTGCGCCGTCGGATGCCGCTGCGATCCAGCGTCACTTTAACAATTGGAACGTGATCAGGACGCTCGCCACGGTGGTGCCGTGGCCGTATCCCGACGACGGCGCGGAAAGCTTCATCAAGCGCGAGCTGGACAAGATCGCGGCCGGCGAGGAGAGCTATCAATGGGTGCTGGTGCTGCGCTCTGGCGATGGCGGGGCGATCGGCAACATCAATTTCCGGCCGCGCGCCGACGGCCGCAAGGGCAATCGCGGCTTCTGGCTGGCCGAGCCTTACTGGAATCAAGGACTGATGACCGAGGCGATCGCCGCCGTGAATGATTTCGCCTTCCTGACGCTCGGCCTCGATCACTTCCATGTCTGCAATGCGCAGTCCAATGTCGCCTCGCGCCGGGTCAAGCAGAAGACCGGAGCCGAATTCGTCGGCTTCGTCGAACTTCCGCACCACAACGGCGAATCCCGAGCGGAGAAGTGGAAGGTCACGCGCGAAACCTGGCTGCGCGATCGCGCGGCGACGTGACCCCGGTTGCGAATGCCGCCGTGAGGGAATTCGCGGCGGCTTGACCGCGGATGCGAGGCCGCAGAACATGGGTCCCATCGCTCCATCAACAACGAGAACACAATGGCGATGAACGGCAATTGGCGTGATCGCGCCGCGACAAGCTTTCAGTGTGAGAAGCAGCCGGCCACCAGCAGCCGCGGCATGGTGGTGAGCAATCATCCGCTGGCATCGAGCGCGGGCGCCGAGATGCTGGCCGCCGGCGGCAACGCGATCGATGCGGCGATTGCGACCCTGTTCACGCTGACCGTGGTCGAGCCGATGATGGTCGGCATCATCGGCGGCGGCATGGCGCATATCCGCCTCGCCGACGGCAGCCATCGCTTCATCGACGGCCAGAGCACGGTGCCGAAAGCGGTGAAGCCGGATACCTACACCTCGAAGCCCGGTTCGGCGCATGACGTGTTCGACACCGTCGGCAACGAGAATTTGAACGGCCCGAAGGCGGTCGCGGTGCCGGGCTCGCTGAAGGCCTGGTGCGAGACGCTGCGCCGCTTCGGCACCATGAGCCTCGCCGACGTGATGCAGCCCGCGATCAAGCACGCCGCGCGCGGCTATGCGGCGACGCCCTATCTGCATGAATGCATCACCGACGGCGCCGAGGAGATGCTGAAGGACAAGCCGATCTCGGCGATCTATCTGCCTGGCGGCACCCCGGTGAAGCCGGGCGAGCGCGTGGTGCAGGCCGAATATGCCGAGACGCTGAAATATATCGCCGATCATGGCGACAACGCGCTGTACCAGGGGCCGCTCGGCGACATCCTGGTCGACTACATGAAGAGGAATGGCGGCTTCATCGCGCAAGAGGATCTCGCGGCCTACAAGACCGTCGAGCGGCAGCCGATCCGCTGCGACTACCGCGGTTGGGAAATCCTCGGGCCCCCGCCGCCGGCAGCGTCGGGCGTGCACATCACGCAGATGCTGAACATCCTCGAAGGCTACGACATCGCGCGCCTCGGATTCGGCACGACCGAGACGATCCATTATCTCGCCGAGGTGCTGAAGATCGCCTTTGCCGATCGCGCGGCCGCGAGCGGCGATCCCGCCTATATCAACGTGCCGGTGGAGCGGCTGACCTCGAAGGCCTATGCCGACGAGCGCCGCCGCGCGATCGATCCCGACCGCGCGCAGGCCTGGAGCGCCGGCGTCACGCAGCTCGAAAGCGCGCACACCACGCACATGACGGCGGCGGATGCGATGGGCAATGTGGTGGCGACCACCCAGACCATCAACAATCTGTTCGGGGCCAAGATCCTGATCCCGGGCCTCGGCACGGTGCCGAACAATTACATGAACCTGTTCGATCCGCGGCCGGGGCACGCGATGTCGCTCGCCGCAGGCAAGCGCGTCACCACCTCGATGTCGCCGATGATGGCGCTGCGCGACGGCAGACTGGTCTACGCGCTCGGTCTGCCCGGCGGAAAGCGCATCTTCCCGAGCGCGATGCAGGCGCTGATCAACCTGATCGATCACGGCATGGACCTGCAAGAGGCAGTCGAGGCGCCGCGGGTCTGGACCGAGGGCAATGCGCTGGAGCTCGAGCAGGCGATACCGGAGAGCATACGCGCCGCGCTGTCGGCGAAGGGCCACAAGGTGCAGGTCGTGCCGACGGTCGCCGGCGGCATGAACGCGATCCAGTTCCACGTTGACGGCACCATGTCGGGCGCGGCCTGCTGGCGCGCCGACGGCACACCGGTCGGCATCGCCGGCGGTCTGGCCCGCGCCGGGGTGCGGTTTGCGCTGAGGTGACGCCGCCTCAACGTCGTCCTGGCGAAAGCCAGGACCCATTACCCCAAATCTCATTGTTGTGCGACACCGGGGCCGCGATCCGGTTTCATCGCTGAATGCGGTGGTTATGGGTCCTGGCTTTCGCCAGGACGACGTATGGGAAGAGCCGTGGCTGAATCACAGGAGTCTCTGGAATACCCGATCGCCCGCCTTCGCGGGCGATGACAGCGTCCTACTTCCTGACGCAGATCACGCGGACCACGGCGGCCTTGGCGTCCGCCGATTCGCCCGCTGCGTTGACGCCGTGGGCCTTCAGGAAGTTGCGCACCGTGTCGGCCGGCACCAGCGCGGCCTGTGCCGGCGGCGCGGCGTTCGCGGGCCCTGCAACGATGACCGGCTTCAGCACCGCGATGCCGGCAAACTTGCCGCCGCCGTCGAGCGCCGCCGCGCCGGAGAACCCGATCGCCGGTGCCGGCGATAGCGCCTGATCGCCGCCGCCGAGTTGCGCCGCCGAGGCCTTGACGCTGCTCGCGGCCGCGCCGCCGCCCTGGTTCTGCGGATCGGCGATGCCGGTGATGTCGAGCGCGGCCTGTGTCGCCTGGCCTGCGATGTTGAGCGGCTTCAGCCCGCGCGCGCCATAGATGCGCAGCAGAGCGAGATCGTGCTCCTTGTCCGCGGCGACCCGATCGGCATTGCCGTAGCCCGGGATCGTCAGCGCGATGCAGTCGTCAGTCGCGATGCGATCGGTGATAATTGCGCCATCGTCGCTGACCACGACGCCGGTGGCATATTCGACGGTCCTGCGCGGCGGCGGCCCGGCCTGCACGCCGGACGGAAATGCGTTGAAGGCGCTCGACATCGCGATCACCACCGGCTCGACCGTGGTCTGCATCGCCTGATCGTAGAGGATGGTGAGGATGCGGACCTCGTCACCCCTTAGGGTGCCGCGCAGATAGAATTTCTTCAGCCCCTGCATGCCCGACAGCACGAAGAAATCCGGTTTCACCACGGTGTAGTCGATGGTGCGGCCGGCCGGCTCCTTCTTCTCCAACTCGGCGAGCTTTGCGGTGGTCGGGCTCGCTTCCTTGCGCCGGGCGAGCTGCACCTGGACGGTGCCGGTCGGTGAGGTCCATTTGGCGCCGGATGCGTCGCTGGTGAGCTGCGGCACCAGCTTGGTGGGGATGCCGAGCCGCGCCCCCGTGGCAGGCTCGGTGACGACCCTCCAGCCGACGCTCTCCTGCTTCCGCCGCGCGGTGTCGGCAAGCACGCCGCGCTCCTGCGGGTTCAGCACGCCGGTCGGCTTGCCGCCGCGGTTCTTCTGGAATTCCTTGATCGCATTGACCATGCGCTCGCTGACGTCGCCGGTAATCGCGCCGTTATATTCGCCGACCCAGGCGAGATCCGATTGCAGCGCCAGCCGCTCGGCCTGCGCCATCGCATTGGCGGTTTCCTCCGGCTTCTGCAAGGCGGGGCGGACCGGCACGGTCGTCACGGTCTTCGGCTTGGTCCCGGCCGTCGACGGCGGCGTCAATTGGGCGTTTGCGGCGCCAATATCTGCGACCATCGTGGCCGCGACCATCAATGTTGCCGAAAGCACCAATCTCATGACAAATCCGGGGGAAATGACTGATACCATTGACGTCCACGCAATTAAGCACATCTGCTTGGTCGGCAACAACCGCGCTCCGGTTCAGGGATAGCGCGCAGGACATCCTCATGCTGAGTGCCGACGAACTTGAACGCTATGCCCGCCACATCGTGCTGCGCGAGGTGGGCGGCCCCGGCCAGAATGCGCTGAAAAAGGCGTCGGTGCTGGTGATCGGCGCCGGCGGTCTCGGCGCGCCGGTGCTGATGTATCTGGCGGCCGCCGGCGTCGGCCGGCTCGGCGTGATCGATGACGATATCGTCTCGCTCTCCAATTTGCAGCGCCAGATCATCCATACGACGTCCGACATCGGCCAGCGCAAGGTCGACAGCGCGGCGGCGCAGATCCGCGCGCTCAACCCGCATGTGGCGTTCGAGGCGCATCCAATGCGGCTCACGGCCTGCAATGCGATGGCGCTGATCGCAAATTACGATCTCGTGCTCGACGGCTCCGATAATTTCGAAACCCGCTATCTCGTCGCCGATGCCTGCTTTCTCGCGAAACGGCCGTTGATCACGGCGGCGCTGGGCCAGTTCGACGGTTCGCTGACCACGATCCGCGCGCATGAGAAGAATGCGGAAGGCGAGTTCAACCCGACCTATCGCTGCCTGTTCCCGGAGGCGCCGCCGCCGGGCACGGTGCCGGCCTGCGCCGAGGCCGGCGTGATGGGCGCGCTCGCAGGCGTGCTGGGATCGATGATGGCGCTGGAGGCGATCCGCGAGATCGTCGGCTTCGGCGAGGGCCTGGTCGGGCGCCTCCTGATGGTGGATGCGCGCGCGATGCGGTTCGAGACCCTGCGCTACGCGCGCGATCCGCAGAACCCGCTCAACGGTGATGCGCCCGGGATCACCGATCTGAGCGGTCATCTGTAGTTCGTTAAAGCATGATGAGATTAGGTTGAGCTGGATCGGCATCGGAGGTTCACCTCTCCCTTGGGAGAGGTCGATTTGCGCAGCAAATCGGGTGAGGGGTTACGGTCTATCGAGAGAGCAAGAGCCCTCACCCGGATTGCACCGGACGATGCTTCGCATCGCCGAGAGCAATCCGACCTCTCCCCGACGGGGAGAGGTGAACCGAACCCGCGGCAAGCCGATTCAACCAAAATCATCCCGCTCTAGACGCCGTCGCGGGCTTCTCGCTGTCCATGTGCCGGAGGTGCTCCTCCGGATAGCGTCCGCCGGCAGCGGCGCCGGGCGGAAATGCTTCGGCGAGTGCGGCGAGATGCGCCGCGGTCAATTTTACATCGAGCGCGCCGAGTGCCTCGGTCAGCCGCTCGCGCCGCCGCGCGCCGACCAGCGGCACGATGTCCTTGCCTTGCGCCGCGACCCAGGCAATTGCGACCTGCGCCGGGGAGGCGCCGATCTCGTCGGCGATGACGCGCAGCCGATCGGCGAGCGCCAGGTTGGTGTCGATGTTGCCGGCCTGGAAGCGCGGGCTTATCAGACGGAAATCCTTTGCGCCCGCGTGGTCCTTCGACCAGTGCCCGCTGATCAGCCCGCGCGCCAGCACGCCATAGGCTGATATGCCGATACCGAGCTCGCGACAGGTCTTCAGGATGTCGGTCTCGATGCCGCGCGAGATCAGCGAATACTCGATCTGCAAATCGGCGATCGGATGCACCTTGTGGGCGCGGCGGATGGTGTCGGAGCCGACCTCCGACAGGCCGATATGCCTGATCCAGCCGGCCTTGATCATGTCGGCTATCGCGCCGACCGTGTCCTCGATCGGCACATTGGGATCGAGCCGTGCCGGGCGATAGATATCGATGTGATCGACGCCGAGCCGCTGCAACGAATAGGCGGCGAAATTCTTCACGGCATTGGGCCGGCAGTCATAGCCGAGGAAGCCGTAGTTGCGATCGCGCAGCGCGCCGAACTTGACGCTGATCACGAGATTGTCGCGGCTGCGGCTCTCCATCGCCTCGCCGATCAGCATCTCGTTGTGGCCCATGCCGTAGAAGTCGCCGGTGTCGAGCAGCGTGATGCCGGCATCGAGCGCGGCATGGATGGTGGCGATGCTCTCGTTGCGGTCGGTCGGACCGTAGAAGTCGGACATGCCCATGCAGCCGAGGCCGATCAGCGAAACCGTCGGGCCGGTGGAACCGAGTTTGCGTGTGTCCATGGTGGTGTTCCCAAGATGTTGCGGCGGATGATCCGCCGCGAAATGATGCGGCTGATATGGGCCGATCCGGCTTTCGGGATAAGCTGGACAATCCCGAACGGGTTGTTCACTATATCGAACAATGCAGGATTTCGACCTTCGCGACCTCGACGCCTTCGTGGCGGTGGCGCGCACGCGCAACTTTCGGCGGGCGGCGCTGGAGCAGCGCGTCTCGGTCTCGAGCCTCAGCCAGCGCCTGCGCGACATGGAAGAGCGGCTCGGCGTCCGCCTGATGAACCGCACCACCCGCAGCGTCGCGCTGACCGAAGCCGGCGAAGTGCTGCTGGCCCGCGTCGCGCCGGAGATCGCCGACGTCGGCGACGCAATCACCGAGGTGCGCGGCCTGCGCGCCGAGCCGTCGGGGCGGCTTCGCATCAACGCGCCGCCACCCGCGGTCGATCTGGTGCTGGCGCCGATGATCGCGCCGTTCCTCGCCCGATATCCGCAAGTCGAGCTCGACGTCGTCGCCGAGAGTGCGTTCGTCGACGTCGTCGCGCAGGGCTTCGACGCCGGCGTGCGCTACGGCGAGCACCTGGCGCAGGACATGATTGCCGTCCAGCTCGGCGCGCCGCAGCGTTACGCGGTGGTGGCGTCGCGCGACTATGTCGCGAAGCACGGCCGGCCGATGCATCCGAAGGATCTGCTGGCGCATGCCTGCATCCGCAGCCGCTTCAGCAACGGCGTGATGTTCGACTGGGAGTTCGAGAAGAGCGGCCGCGTGGTGAAGATCTCGCCGCCGGCCAAGCTGACCGCGACCTATCTCGGCCTCGCGCTGCGCGCGGTCCATGACGGCGTCGGTTACTGGGCGACGTTCGAGGGCTATGTCCGCTACGGCATCAAATCCGGCGCGCTGGTCAGCGTGCTCGACGATTGGTGTCCGCCGTTCGACGGGCCGTTCCTGTACTATCCGAGCCGGCGCCAGCCGCCGCCGGCGCTCGCCGCCTTCGTGTCGTTCGTCGCCGACTGGCGCAAGCAGACGCGGCGGAAGAAATAGGGCGGGCCGTCACCACATCGTCGTCCCTGCGAACGCACTATGGCATGCACAGATCTGGTGTGGCGGATTGACTCGGGGCGGGCTGGGGGGATTCCAGAATCGCCCATTGATGTGATTCCTATTACGGCACTTCGGTTTGGACGGAGTGTCAGCATGTTGTTGCGGATCGACTGGACGTTGGGCAGATTCGGGGATCGTCGTCTCGACAAAGGGGGGCGGCGTTCGTCGGACGCATGGTCGCGGGCAAGGACGTCTGCCTGCGGCGACTTTGCAAGGGTGACCGCGCGCTGGAGGTGCGGTTCAACCGCTTCCTCGGCAACACCAAGGTAACAGCGGAGCGGATCATCGAAAGCTGGAGCGAAAGCACGGTTGCAGCGGTCGTGGGCCGCCATGTGTTGGCGATCCAGGACACCAGCGAGATCCACTTCAACACCACGCCGCAACGCCGGCGCGGGCTCGGAGAGATCGCCAAGGGCAACAGCTACGGCGTGCTGCTGCATCCGATGCTGGCGGTGGATGCGGACGCCGGCACCTGCCTCGGCCTTTTGAGCGGCGAGGTGTGGACGCGCGAGGGCCGCCGCACCGTCTCGCACGACCTGCGCGAGCTGTCGGACAAGGAATCGCAGCGCTGGATGTCTACTGTGATCGCCGCCAAGCCACTGCTCGCCGGCGCTGCGATGGTGACCGTGATCGGTGACCGCGAGAGCGACATCTTTGCCCTGTATGCCAGCGCGGCCGAGCAGCAATGCCACGTGATCGCCCGCAGCATGCATGATCGCAAACTGGCCGACGCGAGCGGCCTGTATGCGGTCAGCGATGCCATGGCTGCGGTGGATCAGCGCGCCATCCAGTTGCCTGCCCGCGCGTCGCGACCTGCGCGTCAGGTTCAGCTCGAGCTGCGCTTTGGCGCCATCGAGCTTGCCCGACCCCAGACCAAGTTCCTGCGCCATTTGCCCCAAAACCTGCCGCTGGCCGTCGTCGACGTGCGCGAGGTCGGCGCCTCCAGCGTCGAGCCGCTGCATTGGCGGCTCCTCACCTCTCACCCGATTGCCAAGGCTGAAGACGCCTGGCGGATCGTTGAGTGGTACAAGCAGCGCTGGCTCATCGAGCAGTTCTTCCGCGTCCTCAAAACCCAAGGTTTCAGGCTCGAAGACAGCCAGATCGCCTCCGCCGACCGGCTCCTCAAGCTGGTCGCCATCGCCGCCAAGGCCGCCGTCATCACCATCCAGCTCCTGCAAGCGCGCAACGGCAGTCGGCAGCCGCTCCACATCGTCTTCAATCCTGGCGAGGTCGCTGCCCTCGTCGCCCTCAATCAGCAGCTCGAAACCAGCAGCAAACGGCTCAAGAATCCGCATCCGCCAGACTGCCTCGCATGGGCCGCATGGATCATCGGCCGCCTCGGCGGATGGGATGGCTATCCTTCGTCCAAGCCGCCAGGCCCGATCACGTTCAAGAACGGCCTCGAATACTTCCACGCTGTCGCCACCGGATGGAGCCTCAGAGATCTGTGCATGCCCTAGTGCGAACGCAGGGACCCATAACCACAAATGTCTATTTGTGCGCGATGTCGGAACGACGAATCCCTTCAACAACAACCGCCGCGGCGTATGGGTCCCTGCTTTCGCAGGGACGACACCGAATGTTGGTCTTAGAGCCCGATGGTTTCATCCGGGCTACTGAGTTCCTACAACATGCTCGGCAGCACGCGATCCGGCGGCTTGTGGGCATCGAGGAAGGTTCGGATGTTGATGATCACCTTCTCGCCCATCTCGACGCGGCCTTCGATGGTGGCCGAGCCCATATGCGGCAGCAGCGTCACCTTGCCGGCCCGGGCGAGCCGCACCAGCTTCGGGTTCACCGCGGGCTCGTGCTCATAGACGTCGAGGGCTGCGCCGCCGATATCGCCGGCTTCGATCAGCTTGATCAGCGTGTCCTCGTCGATCACCTCGCCGCGCGCGGTGTTGACGACATAGGCCTCTTTGCGGATCAGCTTGAGCCGCCGCGCCGAGAGCAGATGATAGGTCGCCGGCGTGTGCGGGCAGTTCACCGAGATGATGTCCATCCGCGCCAGCATCTGGTCGAGGCTTTCCCAATAGGTCGCCCCGAGCTCTTCGGCGATCATAGGCGCCACTGGGCGGCGGTTGTGATAGTGGATCTGCAGGCCGAAGGCGCGGGCACGGCGCGCCACGGCCTGGCCGATGCGGCCCATCCCGACGATGCCGAGCCTCTTGCCACCGATGCGATGGCCCAGCATCCAGGTCGGCGACCAGCCCGCCCAGTGCTGTTTGCCTTCGGTGAGGATCGAGGCGCCCTCGATCAGGCGCCGCGGCACCGCAAGGATCAGCGCCATGGTCATGTCGGCGGTGTCCTCGGTCAGCACCTTCGGGGTGTTGGTCACCGTGATGCCGCGAGCATGCGCGGCGGTGACGTCGATATTGTCGACGCCGTTGCCGAAATTGGCGATCAGCTTCAGCTTGCAGTCGGGCTGATTGATCACGTCCTCGCGGATCATGTCGGTTACGGTCGGCACCAGCACGTCGGCGGTCCTCGCCGCCTCGGCGATCTGTTCCGGCGTCATCGGCGTGTCGTCGAGATTCAGTCTGGCATCGAACAGCTCGCGCATCCGGGTCTCGATCGAGTCCGGCAGCTTGCGGGTGACGACGACGAGAGGCTTTTTCTTCACCGACATGTCCTGCTTTCATGAGGCGCGCGGCCCGTCAAAAACCGAGCCGTTGAGGCCTCATTAACCCGGTTGTTCGACACTGCTGATAGCCGCGCTGTCCCGGCGTTTCCTTCGCGTTTCCTAGGGTTCCCCGATACTTGCCCCGGCTGTCGCCAAGGGGAGACAACGGGAAATTCGGGTGTTCTGGCTCTCAGGCGTTCCGTCCTCTCTAGCAGAAGGCCGGGCCAAGACAAGAACCCCTCGGATCCATGCGGGCAGGGAACGAACAGCGCCGGCGCAGTTGGGTTTGGGTTGCAGCTCGCCGAATGCGGGTTGGGCATCTCGGCAGGAGACGAGTTGATGGTCTGGCGTTTGGGTTCATTGGTGGCTCTGGTCGGGAGCATGCTGAGTGCGTCGGTCATGCCCGGACATACCGCCAAGGATTTGAGCCCCACCACCAGCGGCCTGCCGATTCCGCGCTATGTCAGCCTGAAGTCCGATCACGTGAACGTCCGGGCCGGCCCGACCAAGGACAATGATGTCGCCTGGGTCTACACGCGGTCGGGGCTGCCGGTCGAAATCACCGCCGAGTTCGAGAACTGGCGCCGGGTGCGCGATTCCGAGGGCGCCGAAGGCTGGGTCTATCACTCCCTGCTGTCCGGCCGCCGCACCGCGGTCGTCACGATGAAGAACAAGGACGATCTGGCCTCGCTCTACGATCGTCCCGATGCCACCAGCGCCATCGCGGCGCGCCTGCAGGCCGGCGTCGTCGCACAGGTCAAGAAATGCGCCAATAACTGGTGCCGGGTCACCGGCAGCGGGTTCGACGGCTGGATCGAGCAGCAACGCCTGTGGGGCGTCTACGCCGACGAGAAGGTGGACTGACGCAGTCCTGAAACGACAATGGCCGGGACGAGCCCGGCCATCGCAACTCAATCGACAGTAAAATTGCGTCAGCGCTTCTTGCGTAGCCGCACGACCATATCGACGCGGGAAATCTCGTAGCCATCAGGCACGTTGGGCATCTTCGACAGCATGAGGTTCGGGTCGGGAATGTCGACCAGCTCGTGATTATGCTCGAGATAGAAGTGGTGATGCGTCGACACGTTGGTGTCGAAATAGGTCTTGGTGCCGTCGACGCTGACCTGACGCAGCAGGCCGGCATCGGTCAGCTGGTTGAGCGTGTTGTAGACGGTCGCCAGCGACACCGGAACCTTGGCCAGCGTGGCTTCCTCGTACAGCATTTCAGCGGTCAGGTGGCGGGCGCCCTTGCCGAACAGCAGCCAGCCCAGCGCCATGCGCTGACGGGTCGGCCGGAGGCCGGCAGACTGCAGCATCTCGTTGACGTCATGCCACGGACAGCCGGTCAGGGCAGGGTGGTGCCCAGCGCCCCGGGCAGCCGGGTGCACGGCATCATCGTTCACAGCCGGTACTTCGTCGTTCATATCCACTCTATGCACCCAACTCAGGCAATATTCCTCATAAATATAAAAAGGATGCCCATCAGATGCAAGTTTTTCGCAACTAGAACGAATCCAAGCTGCGGTAGAAACCTAAGGAGAAGCGGTAATTTATCATCGGAATGCCGCTTTGCCGCCCAGTTGGCCCTATGTTAGAGAGCGCGCGGACCACATATGCGCTTTCGGCAGAGATAACAGGTCGGTAGCGTACCCAGGTAGCGCCAAGATGCGGGACGGGTTATTCCGGTTCCCGTGGGTAGATTAAGGTCCGACCAAGCAAAGCGCTTCATCGGGACATCAGAGGTGGAAAGAGGATGCTGGATCGGCGCGGCGGTTACGAATACGAGGATTTGCTGGCCTGCGGGCGGGGCGAGCTTTTCGGTCCCGGCAACGCCCAGTTGCCGCTGCCACCGATGCTGATGTTCGATCGCATCAGTGAGATCTCGCAAACCGGCGGCGAGTACGGCAAGGGGTTGGTGCGCGCCGAGCTCGAAGTGAAACCGGATCTCTGGTTCTTCGGCTGCCATTTCAAGAACGATCCGGTGATGCCGGGCTGTCTCGGCCTCGATGCCATGTGGCAAATGGTCGGCTTTTACCTTGGCTGGATCGGGGGCGAAGGTCGTGGCCGCGCGCTCGGCCTCGGCGAGCTGAAGTTCTCCGGACAGGTGCTGCCGCACGCGCGCAAGGTTGTGTACAACATCGATATCAAGCGCGTGATGCGGTCAAAGCTCGTGCTTGGAATTGCCGACGGGTGGCTTTCCATGGACGACGAGATTATCTATCGCGCCAAGGACTTGAAGGTCGGATTGTTCAAGCAGGGCACGGCGCCATCTTGAGCAGGATCATCATGCGGCAACATAAAGGCAGGGCGAGGCGAACATGAGGCGGGTTGTCATCACGGGGATGGGGATTGTCTCGTCCATCGGTAACAACACCCAGGAAGTGCTTGCGAGCCTCTACGAGGCAAAGTCGGGCATTTCGCGCGCGGAGAAGGCCGCCGAGCTCGGCTTCCGTTCGCAGGTGCACGGTGCGCCGACGCTCAATCCCGCCGAGGTGATCGATCGCCGCGCGATGCGGTTCCTTGCCGAAGGTGCTGCATGGAATCACGTCGCCATGGAACAGGCGATCCGCGACTCCGGCCTCGAGGACAACGAAGTCTCCAACATCCGCACCGGCATCATCATGGGATCCGGCGGACCGTCGACGCGCACGCTGGTGGAGGCCGCCGACATCGCGCGCGCCAAGGGCCCGAAGCGCGTTGGTCCCTTCGCTGTGCCCAAGGGAATGTCCTCGACCGCATCGGCGACGCTCGCGACCTGGTTCAAGATCAAGGGCGTGAACTACTCGATCTCTTCAGCTTGCGCGACGTCGAACCATTGCATCGGCAATGCCTACGAGACGATCCAGATCGGCAAGCAGGACATCATCTTCGCCGGTGGCTGCGAGGAACTCGACTGGACGCTGTCGGTGCTGTTCGACGCCATGGGCGCCATGTCGTCCAAGTATAACGACACGCCGGCGACCGCCTCGCGTCCCTACGACGTCAGCCGCGACGGTTTCGTGATCGCGGGTGGTGCAGGTGTCGTGGTGCTCGAGGAACTCGAGCATGCCAAGGCGCGCGGCGCCCGAATCTACGGTGAGGTCGTCGGCTACGGCGCGACCTCCGACGGATACGACATGGTGGCGCCGTCGGGCGAGGGCGCCGAGCGCTGCATGCGTATGGCGATGTCGACGGTGGACACGCCGGTCGATTACATCAATCCGCACGCCACCTCGACGCCGGCCGGCGATCCGCCGGAGATCGAGGCGATCCGCAAGGTGTTCGGCACCGGCGACAAGTGTCCGCCGATCTCGGCGACCAAGGCGCTGACCGGCCACTCGCTCGGCGCCACCGGCGTGCAGGAAGCGATCTACTCGCTGCTGATGCTGAACAACGGCTTCATCTGCGAAAGCGCGCATATCACCGAGCTCGACCCGGTGTTCGCCGACATGCCGATCGTGCGCAAGCGCATCGACAACGCCAAACTCACGACCGTGCTGTCGAACTCGTTCGGCTTCGGCGGAACCAACGCCACGCTGGTATTCAGGCGGCTTGATGCCTGATTTCGCCTCTCCTCGCTTGCTGAGGGAGGTCCACAGGCAGCGAATGGGGATATTGCAACGATCCGGAATGGGGTGGGAATGATTATTGAACCGCGCGTGCGAGGCTTCATCTGCACGACGGCACATCCCGTCGGCTGCGCCACGAATGTCCGCGAACAGATCGCTTACGTTCTCAAGCAGGGCCCGGTCGCGGACTGCCCGAAACGCGTTGCCGTGCTCGGCTGCTCGACCGGTTACGGCCTCGCGAGCCGCATCGTGGCGACCTTCGCCGGCGGCGCCGACACGATCGGCGTCTCGCTGGAGCGCGAGCCTACGGAAAAGAGAAGCGCCAGCGCCGGCTGGTACAACAACCGCGCCTTCGAGATCGAGGCCGAGAAGATCGGACGCTCGCCGCTCACGCTGGAGGGCGATGCCTTCTCCGACGAACTGAAGGCAACCTTCATCGAACGCGTGCGCGAGAAGTTCGGACAGCTCGACATGCTGGTCTACAGCATGGCGGCGCCGGTCCGGACCGACCCGGACACCGGCAAGACCTATCGCTCGGTCATCAAGCCGCTCGGCGCCCCGGTCGAGATCAAGACGCTCGACACCGAGACTGGCGAGGTGTTCCAGACCACCCTTGAGCCTGCCAACGAGGAGCAGACCGCGGCCACGGTGGCGGTGATGGGCGGCGATGACTGGAAGCGCTGGATCGACCAGCTCGCCGATGCCGGCGTGCTGGCGCCGGGCTTCCGGACGCTCAACTACACCTATATCGGCAGCGAGCTGACCTGGCCGATCTACTGGAACGGCACGCTCGGCCGCGCCAAGGTCGATCTCGACAGCAAGGCGGAAGCGATCCGGGGCCGGCTCGGTGCGGACGCCGCCCGCGTCGTCGCGCTGAAGGCCGTGGTCACCCAGGCGAGCTCGGCGATTCCGGTGGTGCCGCTCTATGGCACGGTGCTGTTCAAGGTGATGAAGCAGCTCGGGCTCCATGAGGGCTGCATCGAGCAGATCGATCGCCTGTTCCGCACCCGCCTCGGCAAGGGCGTCGAACTCGACGATGCGCAGCGCATCCGGGTCGACGACTGGGAGCTTTCGCCCGACGTGCAGACGGAAGTCTCCCGGCGCTGGCCGCTGCTCACCACCGAGACGCTCGGCGAATTGGCGGATCTCGGCGAATACAAGAGCCAGTTCCTCCGCCTGTTCGGCTTCGGCATCGACGGCGTCGACTACACGCAGGACGTCGATCCTCGCGTCGTCCCGGGTTAGGTCCGTTCGAAAATTCGTTTCTTCGTAGCCCGGATGAAGCCAAGCGAAATCCGGGGCCTTCCTCCGCTGAGGGACTCCCCCGGATTGCGCGGAGCCTGTCATCGGGCGCGCGTTCGCGCGACCCGTTGGCTCCATCCGGGCTACATCGCGTCACCCCGTCGCGATCTTCTCTGCGCGCTGGAACGCGGGCCGCGCCACGCAGCGGTCGATATAGGCCTCGAATGACGGCCGCGGCGGCACCATCTTGAACACGCGCACCGCGAAGTTCAGTCCCGCGCCGATCGCGATGTCGGCAGCGGAGAACTGATCGCCGAGGATCCACGGCCCCTTCTGCAGCTCGGCGTCGAGCACATCGAACACCTGCGCCGCGCTTCCCCATGCCGCGGTGCTGGTCGGCACTTCGAGCTTGGTGAAGAGCTGGATCAGCGCCGGCTCGATGCAGCTCGGCGAGAAGAACAGCCATTGCAGATAGCGTGCGCGCTTCGGATCGTTCGTGGCCGGCGCGAGCTTCGTCTCCGGATAGCGGTCGGCGATATAGGCACAGATTGCCGCGGCTTCGGCGAGCCGGGCATCGCCGTCGGTCAACGCCGGCACCTTGCCCATCGGGTTGATCTTGAGGAATTCCGGTGATTTTTGCGCGCCGGTGCTGATGTCGGTCAGCACCCGCTCGTAGGCCAGGCCGGATTCTTCCAAGAGCCAGATGGCGGAGAACGAGCGCGAGCGCGGCGACCAGTACAGCTTGATCATGGTGCGGTCCCTTCTTTGGTGGACGAACAGCGCCCGTTACATCGCGCGTCTGCCGCGAATTGGCAACGCACGACGGATGGGGCAATCGCGTGACCTCAGGTCGAAAACGCTCTCTAAGCGACTTTCGCTCTCTTCCACCGATAGTGCTTCATCATGAACCCGGTGGCCGGATTGATCGCCTCCTTCTCGAACACAAATCCCTCGCGCTCGTACCAGCGCCAGGCTTTCTCGTTCTCGCGGACGCATTTCAGCCAGATCTCGTCGGGCATCTGCCGGCGCGTGAAGGCGAGCAGATGGCGTCCGAGGCTCCGGCCCTGATGGCTTGGCGCGACCATCAGCTGGTCGAGCAGCGAGGTCGGCCGATGCAGCGCCAGCATGGCGGCGATGGTGCCGCGATCGTCGGCAACGAACAGGCTCCAGCCGCCAGCGACCTCGCGTGGCAGGCGGGCACGCAGATCGCTCAACAGACGCTCGCTCGATTGCGAGAGCCCGGTCGAGACCCAGCTTTCCATCCAGATGCGCGCGATCTCGTCATACTCGTCGGGGCGGCCGGGGCGGATGGTCGGCAGCATCATCGTCGATTCCTTCGGCCGGCGGATGTCCGGACAAGAAAGTCCCACCAGCATCTCACGAGGCTTTCAAATCTAAGGCATGATGAGATTAGGTTAGGCTGGATCGGCATCGGAGGTTCACCTCTCCCTTGGGAGAGGTCGATTTGCGTAGCAAATCGGGTGAGGGGTTACGGCCTATCGAGAGAGCAAGAGCCCTCACCCGGATTGCTTCGCAATCCGACCTCTCCCCGTCGGGGAGAGGTGAACCGAAACCGCCGTGAGCCGATTCAACCAATCTCATCGCGCTTTAGCGCAGCCGTTTGCCGCCAGCGAGCCTTGCTCGGCGTCGCGCCTGGCGCGTTCAGGCATCGCATCAAACAAAAAGGGCGGCCTTTCGGCCGCCCTTCGTGGTTTCATTCCAAACAGGCTTACTCGCCGGCCGCTTCGCGCGGCGCCGGCGCGTCGGTCTTCTGCTTGGCCTCGAGGTCCTCGCCGGTCTCCTGATCGACCGCCTTCATCGACAGGCGGGTCTTGCCGCGATCGTCGAAGCCGAGCAGCTTGACCTTGACCTTGTCGCCTTCCTTGACGACGTCGGAGGTCTTCTGCACGCGGTTGGCCGCGAGCTGGCTGATGTGGACGAGGCCGTCCTTGGCGCCGAAGAAGTTCACGAACGCGCCGAACTCCATCACCTTGACGACGGTGCCCTCGTAGATCTGGCCGATCTCCGGATCGGAGGCGATCGACTTGATCCACTTGATCGCAGCCTTCATCGCCTCGCCGTCATTGGAGGCGACCTTCACGGTGCCGTCGTCTTCGATGTTGACCTTGGCGCCGGTCTTCTCGACGATCTCGCGGATCACCTTGCCGCCGGTGCCGATCACTTCGCGGATCTTGTCGGTGGCGATCTTGAAGGTCTCGATGCGCGGTGCGTATTCTCCGAGCTCGGCACGCGCAGCGGTCAGGGCCTTGGACATTTCACCCAGGATGTGGATGCGCCCTTCCTTGGCCTGGCCAAGCGCAACCTTCATGATCTCCTCGGTGATGCCCTCGATCTTGATGTCCATCTGGAGCGAGGTGATGCCCTGGTCGGTGCCGGCGACCTTGAAGTCCATGTCGCCGAGATGATCCTCGTCACCGAGGATGTCCGACAGCACCGCGAAGCGCTGACCTTCGAGGATCAGGCCCATCGCGATACCGGCAGTCGGCCGCTTCAGCGGCACGCCGGCGTCCATCAGCGACAGCGAGGCGCCGCAGACCGAGGCCATCGAGGACGAGCCGTTCGACTCGGTGATCTCGGAGACCACGCGGATCGTGTACGGGAACTCGTGATGCGGCGGCAGCACCGGGTGGATCGCGCGCCAGGCGAGCTTGCCGTGGCCGATCTCGCGGCGCTTGGTGCCGCCGAGGCGACCGGTTTCACCGACCGAGTAGGGCGGGAAGTTGTAGTGCAGCAGGAAAGTTTCCTTGTAGGTCCCCGACAGCGCGTCGATGTATTGCTCGTCCTCGCCGGTGCCGAGCGTGGTCACCACCATCGCCTGGGTCTCACCACGGGTGAACAGCGCCGAGCCGTGGGCGCGCGGCAGCACGCCGGCTTCGGCGATGATGTTGCGCACGGTCTTGGCGTCGCGGCCGTCGATACGCTTGCCGGTGTCGAGGATGTTCCAGCGAACGATCTTGGCTTCCAGTTCCTTGAACACGCCGGCGACGCGGAGCTTGTCGTATTTCGGCTCCTGGCCTTCCGGGAAGAAGTGCGCGAGCACCTTCTCCTTGACGGCGCCGACCGCGGCATAGCGTTCCTGCTTGACCGGGATCGCGTAGGCCTTGCGCAGATCCTGCTCGGCGATGCCGAGCATCTCCTTCTCGATCTCCGAATTGTCGATCGTGGTGACATCGCGCGGCTCCTTGGCGGCCTTCTCGGCGAGCTCGATGATCGCGTTGATGACCGGCTGGAAGTGGCGGTGGCCGAACATGACCGCGCCGAGCATCACGTCTTCGTTGAGCTCCTTGGCTTCCGATTCCACCATCAGCACGGCGTCGGCGGTGCCGGCGACGACCAGGTCGAGCTGGGTCTCGGTCATCTCGTCGAGCGTCGGGTTGAGGATGAACTCGTCATTGGCGAAGCCGACGCGCGCGGCGCCGATCGGGCCCTTGAACGGCGCGCCCGACAGCGTCAGGGCGGCGGAGGCGGCGACCAGCGACACGATGTCCGGATCGTTCTCCATGTCGTGCGACAGGACGGTGACGATCACCTGGGTCTCGTTGCGCCAGCCGTCGACGAACAGCGGACGGATCGGGCGGTCGATCAGGCGGGAGACCAGCGTCTCCTTCTCGGTCGGACGGCCTTCGCGCTTGAAATAGCCGCCGGGAATGCGGCCCGCGGCGTAGGTCTTCTCCTGGTAGTCGACGGTGAGCGGCAGGAAGTCGACGCCTTCGCGCGGCGACTTCGCCGCGACGACGGTGGCGAGCACCACGGTCTCGCCGTAGGTGGCCATCACGGCGCCGTCGGCCTGGCGGGCGATCTTGCCGGTTTCAAGTTTGAGGGGACGTCCACCCCAGTCGATCTCGACGGAATGCGAATTGAACATTTCGGTTTTCTTTCATGGTTTCACGAAAGCACGGCGCCCTGAAACACAAAGACCATGCCAAGACGGCGAGACACTGATGCGCTGCTGCGGTCAGCATCCGGCGATCCTGCCATGGTCCCTGGATTTCGGATGGCGTCCATCCTTTCGGTCATCTGGGCATCTTGCCCGGTCCAGCGGCCGGATTGCTGCTGGACGCTAGTGCATGGCGCGATGGCCATGCTGTTGCGCATGATCAACTTTCGACAATTCGAAAGCCCGATTTCACGGACGACCATACGAAAACGCGCGCGAACCTCGCGCGCGTGCTTCTCAAATCAACGACGGATGTTGTGCTTCTCGAGCAGCGCCTTGTAGCGCGCCTCGTCCTTGCGCTTGATGTAGTCAAGCAGGGAACGACGCGTCGACACGAGCTTCAGGAGGCCGCGGCGTGAATGGTTGTCCTTCACATGGCTCTTGAAGTGCTCGGTGAGGTTATTGATGCGTTCCGACAGGATCGCGACCTGAACCTCGGGCGAGCCGGTGTCGCCGGCCTTGTTGGCATTCGTCTTGATGACTTCCGCTTTGCGTTCGGCGGTAATCGACATCGTCAGTTACTTTCATTGTTGCGAGCCGGACTGGCAGTCAGTCCGTTCAGGTTGAACACGCGCTTGGGGATGAGTTCGCCATTGCCAATCTCGGCAAGCGCGAGAAGCCGGCCTGCCACCGTGACATAGACTGTGCCGCTGGTATTGGGCGCATCCCGTCCGCGCAACAAAACGGCCTGGCCCCGGTGGAGCCTTGCCGCATCAGCCCGTGTGACGGCCAGTGCCGGGATGTCGTCCAGCGCGGTCTCAACGGGCAAAAGCGCGTCGGCGAGGCTGCCCTCGCCAGACGCGGCTCTATTGCATAAAGCCTCCAACTGTTCCAGCGGAATCATGTCCCGCTCGGTAAACGGACCGACCAGGGTCCGCCGCAGGGCGCAGATATGGCCGAAACAGCCCAGAATCCGGCCCATATCGCGGGCCAAGGCTCGGACATAGGTTCCCTTGCCGCACTCGGCCTCGAACACGGACTGTCCGTTATCTCCATGTTCTACGAGGGTTAATTCGTGAATCTCGACCGGGCGGGGCTTCAGTTCCACGGTCTCGCCGTCGCGCGCCAGATCATAGGCCCGCTCGCCCTGCACCTTGATGGCCGAATATTGCGGCGGGATCTGCTCGATCACCCCGGTGAAACGCGGCAGCAGCTGGCGGATCGAATCGGCGGTCGGCCGGCTCTCGCTGGTCCTGACCGGCCGTCCCTCGGTGTCGTCGGTGTCGCGTTCCTCGCCCCAGCTGACCGTGAAGCGGTAGCGCTTGCGGCCGTCCATCACGAACGGCACCGTCTTGGTGGCCTCGCCCAGTGCGATCGGCAGGCCGCCGGAGGCGAGCGGATCGAGCGTGCCGGCATGGCCGGCGCGCTTGGCCTGGAACAGGCGCTTGAGCACGGCGACGGCCTGCGTCGAGGTCATCCCGATCGGCTTGTCGAGCACCACCCAGCCATGGACGTCGCGCTTGTCGCGGCGCGGCTGCTGGTTCTGCTTGCCGTGCTTCTGGCGCGGGTCGTTGTTGGTGCGGCGCGCATCGTCGGTGCGCGGCCCGGCAAAGGCATCCCGCTCAGCGTCGCGCGCGTCGGCATCCTTCGCGTCGATCACGCCGTTGGTCGTCATCACAGTCATCACTCGTCGTCCGAATCGGGTGCAAGGTCTCGCTGCACCGCAGGTGTCCGCAGTAGTTTCTCGATGCGCTCCGCCTCGTCGAAACGCTCATCGACGCGGAAGCGAATGTCGGGTGCAAATTTCAGGTTGACGCGATGCGCGATCTCGCCGCGAAGGAACTTCTTGTTGCGCTCGAGTGCTGATATCACCGCGTCGGTGTCGCGGCCGCCGAGCGGCATCACGTAGACCGTGGCGAGCTTCAGGTCCGGCGACATACGCACCTCGGGAACGGTGATGATGTGGCCTTCCAGATCGGGATCGTGGACCTCACCCTGCGACAGAATCTCGGCAACTGCATGGCGAACCGTTTCGCCGACGCGCAGCTGACGTTGCGATCCGCCGGGGCTGGAACTCTTCTTTTGACGGGGCATGACCTTCTTCCAAAACCGTAGCGCCCGCCGGCCTTGGCCGCGGGCATCAATGTCCTAGCTTTGCTTTCAATCGGACGATGCGCCGGTGGCCGGACTAAAGTCCGGCCACGTCGTCGCATTTTCAGTCAAATGGACCCAACGCTTAGTAAGATCTGCGCTTAGTAAGATTTGGACTTACAGAGAGCGCTGGATCGTCTCGATGCGGTAACATTCGATCACGTCGCCGACGCGCATGTCGCCGTAGTTCTCGAATGCCATACCGCACTCCTGGCCGGCGACCACTTCCTTCACTTCATCCTTGAAGCGCTTCAGCGTCGACAGCTTGCCTTCGTGCACCACGACGTTGTCGCGGATCAGGCGAACATTGGCGCCGCGTTCCACGGTGCCGTCGGTGACGCGGCAACCCGCGACCTTGCCGACCTTGGAAATGTTGAACACTTCCAGGATCTGCGCGTTGCCCAGCATGGTTTCGCGCAGCGTGGGCGCGAGCAGGCCGGACATCGCCTTTTTGATGTCATCCACGAGGTCGTAGATGATGTTGTAGTAGCGGATCTCGATGCCGTTGCGCTTGGCCGCGGCCGCCGCTTCCTTGTTGGCGCGGACCGAGAAGCCGATGATCGCGGCGTTGAAGCCTTCCGCCAGCGTGACGTCGGACTCCGAGATGCCGCCGACGCCGGCATGCAGGATGCGGGCGGCGACTTCGTCGGTGCCGAGCTTCTCGAGCGAGCCCAGGATCGCTTCCAGCGAACCCTGCACGTCGGCCTTGACGATCAGCGGGAACTCCTTGCGGCCCGCGGTCTTGAGCTGCGACATCATCTGCTCGAGCGAGCCGCGCATGCCGGAGATCGAGGCAGCCGCGTTCTCGCGCTTCTGGTGCGCGCGGTAGCTCGTGACCTGGCGGGCGCGGGCTTCGTTCTCGACGACGGCGAGACGGTCGCCGGCTTCCGGCGGGCCGTTGAAGCCGAGCACCTCGACCGGCACGGACGGGCCGGCCTCGTCGAGATTCTCGCCCTGGTCGGAGATCAAGGCGCGCACGCGGCCCATCTCGGCGCCGGCCACGATGATGTCGCCGATCCGCAGCGTGCCGCGCTGTACCAGCACGGTCGCGACCGGACCGCGGCCACGATCGAGCTTGGCTTCGATCACGGTGCCTTCCGCCGGACGCTGCGAATTGGTCTTCAGGTCGAGGATTTCGGCCTGCAGCGCGATCATCTCGAGCAGCCGGTCGAGATTGGTCTTGTTCTTGGCCGAGACCTCGACGTCGACGACATCGCCGCCGAGCGATTCGACCTGCACCTCGTACTGCAGCAATTCGGTGCGCACGCGCTCCGGCCGTGCATCGGGCTTGTCGATCTTGTTGATCGCCACGATCATCGGCACCTTGGCCGCCTTGGCGTGGTTGATCGCCTCGATCGTCTGCGGCATCACGCCGTCGTCGGCCGCGACCACCAGCACGACGATGTCGGTGACCTTGGCGCCGCGGGCGCGCATCGCGGTGAACGCGGCGTGGCCGGGCGTATCGATGAAGGTGATCTTCTTGCCGCTTTCCGGCGAAGTCACCTGATAGGCACCGATGTGCTGGGTGATGCCGCCGGCTTCGCCCGACACCACGTTGGCGTGCCGGAGCGCGTCGAGCAGCGAGGTCTTGCCGTGGTCGACGTGGCCCATGACGGTGACCACTGGCGAACGCGGCTCGGTGTCGGTGGAATCGTCGACAACGTCGAACAGGCCTTCCTCAACGTCGGACGCGGCGACGCGTTTGACGCTGTGGCCGAGTTCTTCGGCGATCAGTTGCGCGGTGTCGGCATCGATCACGTCGGTGATCTTGTGCATCGCGCCCTGCTTCATCAGCATGCGGATGACGTCGACTGCGCGCTCCGCCATGCGGTTCGCGAGTTCCTGGATCGTGATCGCTTCCGGGATGACGACTTCGCGGATCAGCTTTTCCTTTGGCTCGTTCGCGGCGTGACCCTTCAGGCGCTGGGTACGGCGGCGGAACGAGGCGATCGAGCGCTCGCGGACGTCGTCGGCGTTGAGCGCGGTGACGACCGTGAGGCGTCCGCGCTGCTTCTGCGGGCCGGGCTTCTGGGTGGTCTTCGGGGCCGCGACGGGACGCACGGCGCCGCCGGGGCGGCGCACCAGGCGCGGACCTTCGTCTTCGTCCGCCTCTGCGGCAACCCCCGGAGGCCTCGGCGCGGTGGCCGGCGTGCGCGCAGGTGTCGTGGTCGTCGTGCGGGCTGCCGGCGCCCGGGCTGCCGGAGCAGCAGATGCGGGAGCGGCTGCGGCCGGCCTGGCCGGTGCGGCGGCGGCTGGCGCGCCGGGCTTGGCCTCGCCCTCGCCAAAGCGGCGCTTGGCCTCGACCTCGGCCTTGCGCTTGGCCTCTTCCTCGTGGCGGTGGCGCTCCTCTTCCGCCTTGCGGCGGGCCTCGGCGGCCTCGCGCTCGACCTTCTCGGCGGCCTCGCGGACGGCGCGGCGCTTGGCTTCCTCTTCGGCCTGGCGGCGCTCCTCGATGTCGCGCTGACGGGCGTCGGCAAGCGCGCTGGCACGCGCGGAACGCTCGTCTTCGGTCAAGGTCGGCAGCACCACGCCGGAGCGGGTGTTACGCTGTTGCTGGCCGGGAGGCGGGCCCGAGGGGCGGCCCTGCGGCGGTCTGGGGGCAGGCGCCGCAGGCTTTGCAACCACGGGTTCCGGCGCATGCGCCTCGCCGGGACCATCGCCACCGGCGCGACGCTTGCCGCGCTTCTCGACCACGACCTGCTTGGTCCGGCCGTGGCTGAAGCTCTGGCGCACGGTGCCCGTCTCGACGCGCGGCTTCAGCGACAACGTCTTGCTCGGGACACTCAGAGTCTTGTCGCCAGGGGTCTTGGTATCAACCATTCAGCAGTCCTAATCTCGTTTCGCTGTGCGTATGCCGCACAAATCCTTCAACTGTCGTCGTTTGCTGAGCATGATCCGGTCGGAAAGACGGCATCCGCCTTCCTGGATCAGGCTCTGGAATTTCTGGCCGCTTCGGCGGTCTTGTCGTCGTCGGCCATCCGGTATCGGACCAGCAACTGGCAGCGCGACAGGAACGTCTTGCTCGCCGGGCCCGCGAGCAGCGCAGCATGTATCACATTTGACCGCCCAAGTGCCAAATCCAATTCTTCCGACGTCAAAACATTGACGACGGCAATTACTGGCGATTCACCACGTTTTTCGCCCCTTTGCCTGACGATCGCGTCCAATTTACGGATTCCGTCCGCTGCGCCGTCCGAAGCGTGGATCAGGGCTGCAGTTTCGTTCCGGTTGAGTGCGTCCTCGACCTTGCCGAAGCCCGCGACCACCTGACCGGCCTTGGCAGCCATCGCCAGGGCCTCGGTGACGCTGCGGATCAGGAGGGCGTCGGTGTCGGCGGGAAGGGTCGGCGCGACGCGGACATCGCGCTTGAATCCCTTGCTAAATTGGTGACGACGGACCGCTTCCGCAACGCTGCGCCGCGATGCGGAAACCCACATTCCGCGGCCGGGCAGCTTGCGCTTGAGATCCGGGATCACCTCGCCCGTGGGCGCGACGACGAACCGGATCAGCTCGTCGATCGGATGCACCTCGCGGCTGACCGCGCACATCCGCGTGGTCGCGGACTTCTGCGTCCGCGGCCCATCGTCGAGATCGGGGTCAGCCTGAGCGAGCATCCGTGGGGCATCTCCTTACGACGCCGTTTCTGCTTCGGCGGCCTCGGCCTCCTCAGCAGGCTTGGCAAGGTCGGCCTCGGTGATCCAGCCGGCCTTCAGACGGGCCTGCATGATCATGGCCTCGGCCTCGTCGCGCGAGACCTCGATGCCATCGAGGAACCCGGCATGCTTGGTCGGCTCGCCGCCTTCCTTGCGCTCGGTCCAGCCGACCAGATCGTCGGTGGCGCAGCCGGCCAGATCCTCGACGGTCTTCACGTCGTTCTCGCCGAGCTTCACCAGCATCTTGCCGGTGATGCCGGGCACGTCCTTCATGGCGTCCTCGACGCCGAGTTCCTTGCGCTTGGCCTCGAGTTCAGCCTCGAGCTGCTCAAGATATTCGCGGGCGCGGGTCTGCAGCTCGGTGGCGGTCTCCTCGTCGAAACCCTCGATGCCGGCGAGTTCCTTGACGTCGACCAGCGCGAGTTCCTCGACCGAGGTGAAGCCTTCGGAGGCGAGCAGCTGGCCGACCACCTCGTCGACATTGAGCGCTTCCATGAACACGCGGGTCGAGTTCTCGAAGTCGGCCTGGCGGCGCTCCGACTCTTCCTGCTCGGTCAGGATGTCGATGTCCCAGCCGGTCAGCTGCGAGGCGAGGCGGACGTTCTGGCCGCGGCGGCCGATCGCCAGCGACAGCTGGTTGTTGGTGTCGGGAACCACGACCTCGATGCGCTCGCGGTCCTCGTCGATCACGACCTTGGCGACTTCAGCCGGCGCCAGCGCGTTGACGACGAAGGTCGCGATATCCGGCGACCACGGAATGATGTCGATCTTCTCGCCCTGCAGCTCGTTCACCACGGCCTGCACGCGCGAGCCGCGCATGCCGACGCAGGCGCCGACCGGGTCGACCGAGGAATCACGCGAGATCACGCCGATCTTGGCGCGCGAGCCCGGATCGCGGGCGACCGCCTTGATCTCGACGATGCCGTCATAGATTTCCGGCACTTCCTGCGCGAACAGCTTCGCCATGAACTGCGGATGGGTGCGCGACAGGAAGATCTGCGGACCGCGGGTCTCGCGGCGGACGTCGAAGATATAGGCGCGGACGCGGTCGCCGTTGCGGAACACTTCGCGCGGCAGCATCTCGTCGCGGCGCACGATCGCCTCGCCGCGGCCGAGGTCGACGATCACGCTGCCATATTCGACGCGCTTGACGATGCCGTTGACGATGTCGCCGATGCGGTCCTTGAATTCCTGGTACTGCCGGTCGCGCTCGGCCTCGCGCACCTTCTGCACGATCACCTGCTTGGCGGACTGCGCGGCGATGCGGCCATATTCCAGCGGCGGCAGCGTGTCGGCGATGGTGTCGCCGACCTGGGCGCCCGGATTGGCGCGCTGCGCATCATGCAGCGAAATCTGGTTGGACGAGTTCTCGACGACATCGACCACCAGCATGTGGCGGGTCAGCCGCAGCTCGCCCTTCTTGGCGTCGATCTCGGCATGGACGTCGGTCTCGCTGCCGTAGCGGGCGCGCGCCGCCTTGGCGATGGCGTCTTCCATCGCCGCGATCACGATGGAGCGGTCGATCGACTTTTCGCGCGCAACTGCGTCTGCGATCTGCAGCAGTTCGAGTTTGTTGGCGCTGACTGCCATGGCTTAGTCTCCTTCGAATGGATCGATCTCGCCACGGCGCGCGCGTTCGGCGGCCAGGCGGTGCTTTTTGGTGTTGGTCGGAGCCGGCTTGATGCCGGGCTTCTGAGCAGGCTTGGGTTTCGGCTTCTGGCTCTTCGCAGGATCGCTCTTCTTCGCGTGAGCCGGCTGCGGCGGCGCGAGGCCGAGCTCGCGGCGCAGCTCGCGCTCGGCGGCCTTGCCGCGGCGCATCGATTCTTCGATCAGCTCGTCGGTCAGCACCAGCCGTGCGTCCGAAATGTCCTCCATCACCAGGAGAACCTCGGCGTCCTCCGTCGGGCGCGGATCGTCGCGCTTGATGCGCACCGCGTTGCCTTCGACGCCGGCGAGCAGGCCGCGGAACCGCTTGCGGCCCTGATGCGCCACCGCCATCTCGATCTTCACCAGATGCCCGGTGTAGCGCTCGAAGTCGGAGCGGCGCACCAGCGGCCGGTCAATGCCGGGCGAGGAGATTTCCAGCCGGTAGGCGCGCTCGATCGGGTCGGCGACATCGAGCACCGGCGACAGCGCCCGCGAGATCGCCTCGCAATCCTCGAGCTGCATCGAGCCGTCGGGACGCTCCGCCATGATCTGCACGGTGCAGCCGGCGTCGCCCGAGACCTTGATGCGCACCAGGCGATAGCCCATGCCCTGCAGCACCGGGACTGCGACCGCGGCGACGCGCGCCGCGACCCCGGGCTCGACGACGAGCCGCGGCTCGGCGAGCAGTTCGGTGTCCACGGGCGTGGCGGTCGGATCGGTCATATCCAGTGTCAAAGGCTGTCTAAGGGCTATGGGTTGTCTGAGGTCTGTTGTGTTGTTCAGGTGGCCTTAAGGGGCCGCTAACGCTACCTAAACTGGACCCGGCCTCGCTGGGTCCCGTCAGGTAATAAAAAAGAGCGGGTCCCGGGGGGCCCACTCTCCTACGCGATCGTATGAGATACCATAAGTTGCGGTGGATATAGCCCTTTTGCCCAGGTCCGGCAAGGCCTCCCGGCCCGGCGGAGGGCGATTTTGGGGGCTCCGGGGTGCAGGTTTGACCTAACCCTCCGTTTACGAACGGGGCCATAGATTGCCGAAAATCGGCAGAAGTCGCCGATTGGACAAGGCTCATGACGACAGCCCCCGCGCTGATCCCGGAACTCGACGACATCGTTCGCCGCGGCGACCCCAAGCGCCGCGCCGAGGCCGCGCGGCGGCTCGGCGAGCTGTTCCTGCAGGGTGCCGCGAGCTTTCGCCCCGACCATATCGACCTGTTCGACGGGGTGCTGACCAGTCTGGTCCCGCATGCCGAGTTGGCTGCGCGGATCGATCTCGCCGAACGGCTCGCGCCGCTCGCCAACGCGCCGCGGCATCTGGTCGGGCAACTCGCCCGCGAGGACGAGGTCGCGATCGCGGGGCCGGTGCTGCGCCGGTCGCCGGTGATCGACGAAAAGGTGCTGGTCGAGATCGCCAATGCCAAGGGCCAGGGCCATCTGCTGGCGATGGCCGAGCGGTCGAAGCTCTCGACCGCGCTGACCGATGTCATCGTCCGTCGCGGCGATCGCGATGTGATCCGATGCGCCGCCGGCAATGCGGGCGCGGCGTTCTCGGACGCGTCCTTCACGACGCTGGTGCGGCGCGCCGGTCAGGATGGCGTGCTGACGCTGCGGATCGGCCGCCGTGACGATCTTCCGCCCGTGCATCTGAAGAGCCTGCTGGCCGGTTCGATCGACGTGATCCGCCGCCGGTTGCAGGTCGTCGCCAAGCCGGAACGGCAGGCCGAGATCAAGCTGGCGATGAACGAGATCGAAGGCGTCGTCGCGCAGGTCGAGGGCCGCGACTTCGCAGCCGCGCAGCGCGCGATCCTGGCATTGCATCGCGCCGGCGAATTGAACGAGGCCGCGGTGGCAGGCTTCGCCAAGGCCTTCAAATATGAGGAATGCGTGGCGGCGCTCGCGGCGATGACCGGCGTGAAGATCGTCACGCTCGATCGCCTGATCTCCGGCGATCGCTACGATCCGATCCTGATCGCCAGCAAGACGGTCGGGTTCGAATGGCCGACCGTGCGCGCCCTGATCCTGATGCGGCTCGGGCCGAACCGCGTGCCGTCGCCGGCCGATATCGAAGGCGCGCGCGTGAATTTCGTCCGCCTGATGCCGTCGACCGCGCAGCGTGTCGTGGATTTCTGGAAGTCGCGCTAGCCAACACCAACAAGCTCTCGATTCCGTCATCCTGAGGAGCGCCGCAGGCGCGTCTCGAAGGATGCACGGCCACAGTCGGGCCGTCGACCCTTCGAGACGCGCGCGCGAGCGCGCTCCTCAGGGTGACGGGACTATCAAATACCTCCCAATTTCAAATTGACCCGCTATGCTTTCCACAAGGCGCGACATAGCGCCAACGGGGAGATCGCCATGCTGACGGACGCCGACATCCAATCGCACGCCGAGCGGATCCGCGACGACGGGTATACCGTGATCGCGCACGCCGCCTCGCCGGAATTGGTCGAGGGGTTGAAGGACGCCGTGCAAAGAATCGAGAGCGAACACAATCTCGCACCTGCCAGGACGTCGTTCGAGGGTTTCAAGACGCTGCGCATCAACAACCTCCTGACCTATGACGATCTGTTCTGGGAGGTGCCGCTGCATGAGAACGTGCTACCGGTGGTCGAGCGCGTGCTGGACAAGGAATGCCTGCTGTCGTCGTTCTGCTCGCTGGTGCTTGGCCCCGGCCAGGAGGCGCAGCCGATCCACGAAGATACCCAGTTGATCCCGCTGCCGCGACCGCATATCCCGATCACGATCAATGCGATCTGGGCGCTGTCCGATTTCCGCGACGACAACGGCGCGACGCGGATCATTCCGCGCAGCCACAAATTGGATTCGTCGCCGGAATACGGCAAGGACTATGACGCGGTCACCGCGACCATGCCGGCGGGCAGCGTCATGCTGTTCGACAGCGCGCTGTGGCATGGCGGCGGCGCCAACACCAGCGACGCCAGGCGCTTTGCCTTTTCCTGCGCCTATTGCTGGGGCTGGATGCGCCAGCAGGAGAATCTGCAGCTCGGAATTCCACGCGAGACCGCAGCCCGCTTTCCGCGCCGCTTGCAGGAATTGTGCGGCTACAGCGTCTACAAGGGCCAGTTCGGCCACATCGACAATCACGATCCGATCGAGCTGCTCGGTCGCGAACGCGGCAAGCGCATGGTCTGGGAGGCCACCGACGTCAGGAAGGCGCGGATGGCCAATCAGTAGCCGCGTCATGCCCGGGCTCGTCCCGGGCATCCACGTCTTTGACGTCGCGTGGAAAGAAAGACGTGGATGGCCGGGCCAAGCCCGGCCATGACAAGATGTTAGAGTCTTCGAAATCGCAGATACGCCGCCTTGCGCCCTTCGCGCTCGGCCTTGGCGCCGTAGCGCGTCATGGTGTAGTTCGGCCACGGCTGCTGCCAGTCGATCGCGCGCTCGGCGAGCCAGGCGAAGTCGGGCGAGCGCATCAGATGCGCGAGCGTCCAGGCGCAGTAATCGTCGATGTCACTGACGAAGCGGAATTCACCGCCCGGCGGCAGCAGCCGGGTCATCGCCGCGACCGTTGCATCCTGCACGAAGCGCCGCTTCCAGTGTCTTCGCTTCGGCCAGGGATCGGGATGAATCAGGTCGATGCGCGTCAGCGAGCGCGCTGGCGCCCAGGCCAGCAGCTCCGCGGCGTCGCCGGCGAACAGGCGGATGTTGCCGATATTCAACGCCTCGATCTGGGTCAGGATCTTGGCCATGCCGTTGACATAGGGCTCGCAGCCGATGAAGCCGGTCGCCGGAAATGCCTGTGCTTCCGCGATCAGATGCTCGCCGCCGCCGAAGCCGATCTCGAGCCTGACATCCGCGATGCCGTCATCGAACAGTTCGGTCAGCGCCTCGGGCGCGGGCGCCGAGATGTCGAGCGAAAGATGCGGCAGCAGATTGTCGATCAGGTCGGCCTGGTGCGCGCGCAGTTTGTGGCCCTTGCGTCGCCCGAAGAACGAGCCGCGCGAATGCGCCATCGCGCCATCGTCGGACGAATCGCGATCGCCGCTGTCGTTCGGAGCAGGTGTCATCGCAGCGTCTGATAGAGACGGTAGAGCAACCGCGCGCGCGGCTCGATCGACGAGATGTAGAGCTGCTCGTAATGGGTATGCGCGCCCTTGCCGTCGACACCGAGGCCGTCGAGGGTTGCGGTAAGCGGTGCGGTGAAATTGCCGTCGGAGCCGCCGCCGGTGAACACATCGATCAGCTCGAAGCCGAGTTCGCCTGCGAGCTCTCGGGCGTGTTCGTAGAGCGCGGCGCCGGCATTGCTCTTCTCATAGGGCGGACGGTTCAATTCGCCGGTCACCTTCACGGTGACGCCCTCGGTGCGAGAGGTGATTCCGAGGATCTTCGGCACCAGCTCGTCGGCGTCGGCCATGGTCGGCACGCGCATGTCGACTTCGGCATAGGCCTCTTCGGCGATCACGTTCGGCTTGGTGCCGCCGCGGACCACGCCGACATTGACGGTGACGCCGCGCTTGAGATCGTTCATCGCCTCCAGCGCCAGGATCACATGACCGAGCTCCCGGATCGCGCTGCGGCCATCCTCGGGGCGCGTGCCGGCATGTGCCGGTGCGCCCTTGATATGCACGTCGAAGCGCGCGACGCCCTTGCGGCCGGTGACGATCTTGCCGCCGTCGCGCGCCGGCTCGGTCACCAGCACGTATTTGGCCTTGCGGCCCTCGGCCTCGATCAGCGCCCGCGAGGTCGGGCTGCCGATCTCCTCGTCCGAGACGTAGAGCTGGGTGATGCCGAGCGGCGGGCGCGCGTCAGCGGCGCAGACCTGCCGGAATGCGTGATAGGCGAGATAGGCGCCGCCCTTCATGTCGTAGATGCCCGGGCCGAACGCGCTGTCGCCTTCGATCTTGAATGGTAACCGTTCGATGAATCCCATCGGATGAACTGTGTCGAGATGGCTCAACACCAGGATGCCCGGCGCGTCCTGCCCCCAGGACGAGCGCGTCACAAGGTGATCGCCGCAGCCGTCGCGTCCCGCAACGCGGTCGACGGTGGCCGGCAGGTCGCGATATTCCGACGCGACGAGATCAGCCAGCTTGTTGACCTGATCCGGCCGCTCCGTCGGAGATTCGATCTCGACCCAGCGGCGAATGCCGTCGAGAATAGCAGCGGTTTCGAACGGATTGCTGGACATGCTGTTGTCGTCGCCTGTGAATTTGCTTTGTCATTCAGCGCACGCGCCGAAACGAGATCCGGAAAAACGTGACGCGGTTTTCCGGAAAGATCATGCTCTATCAAGGAGCTAAAGCGCGACCACGGTTCGGTCGGAACTCGTCACGCCTTAACGCATGCCGGAATGACATATTCCAGATTTGACGATCTCTCAAACGGATATGGCCGGATCAGACCTGCTCGGCCGCCTCACGCGCCGCGATCTGCTCGACCAGTTCGACGATGCTGCGGCGGAGCTTGGCGTCCGCGATCCGCGTGAACGCGCGGGTCAGGGCCAGGCCTTCGGCGGTTGCCAGAAAATCGGACACATAGGCCGGCGAGGAGCCCTCGCTGAACCCGTCGGCGGTCTTGACGCCGCTCGGGCCGCCGTCGAACAGGAAGGAGACCGGCACCTGCAGGATTTCGGAGATCTGCTGCAGCCGGCTGGCGCCGACGCGGTTGGTGCCCTTCTCGTATTTCTGCACCTGCTGGAACGTCAGGCCTAACGCCTCGCCCAGTTTTTCCTGGCTCATGCCGAGCATGATGCGTCGCATTCGGACGCGGCTGCCGACATATTTGTCAACAGGATTGGGCGCTTTGGTGGACATTCCAACTCTCCTAAGGGATTGCGCGCCCGGGGGGTGAGGCAAGTTGGACGTGGAGTATGCCTCAGGCGCCGGTGCCGTCAAATCCTGCAAGGAGGATCGGGACGAAATGCGGACAATTTGCGCAAAGGGGCTGACTTGGCTTGTGATTTCGCGTGGAGCCGTACAATGCGAAGTGCACGGTCGATCTGTCAACAGGTGGAATCACGCTGAGGTAAATTTCGACACTTTTTCGGGTTCGTGTGACTATCGGCGATAGGCACCATCAGGCCTTTCGCCTGACAAAACGCCTCCGCAATACGATTGCGAGGGCAACTAACACAATCACCGCGGCGGGGATGTTGCCGGCACGCGCATAGATCGTCGGCGGGATGGCCGCCGGCAGGCCGGCATCGAGCACGCCTTCGATGCCGAGCCCGAGCTGGGCGACGATCCGCCCGAGCGGGTCGATGATGGCCGAGATGCCCGTATTCGCGGCGCGCACCATCGGCAGGCCTTCCTCGATCGAGCGCAGCCGGGCCTGCTGCAGATGCTGATAGGGGCCGGTCGAGATTCCGAACCAGCCATCATTGGTGACGTTGATGATCCAGCCGGGACGGTCGTCGCGGCTCACGACGTTGCCGGGGAAGATCGCCTCGTAGCAGATCAAGGGCAGCGCGCGCGGTGCATTCGGAATATCGAGCGTGCGGCGGATCGTGCCGGGAATGAAGCCGCCCTGCACCTTGGTGAGCTGCACGAAGCCGAGCTTCTCCATCCAGTCCTGGAACGGCAGATACTCACCGAACGGGACAAGGTGAAGCTTGTCGTAGACCGCAAGCACGCTGCCGTCGTGGTCGATGACGTAGATCGAATTATATGCACGCGTGACGCGGACGCCGGGCGGCAGATCGGGCGCGCGCACCGAGCCTGTGATCAGCACGGTTCCCTTCGGCAGCAGGTCGGCGATCTGCGCCATCGCGTCGGCTTCCTTGGTCAGGAAGAACGGAAACGCGGATTCCGGCCAGATCAGGATGGTGGAATCGCTCACACCGGTCGAATGCGGCCCGGAGGCACGATCCGACAGAGTGAGATATTTCTGCATCACCGCCGCCTTGGCGGAGTAGTTGAATTTGGCGTCCTGCTGCAGATCGGGCTGCATGATGCGCAGCTTGACGCCGCTGACCATGCTGGTCGGCTGTTGCGAGAGGCGCACCGCGCCGAACGCCAGCATCGCGGCGAGAACCAGCACTGCGGCCACCGGGGCGCGCCACGGCTTGCGGCCGCGCGAGCCGCCGTCGATCAGCACGGCCGGGCTTGCGAAGATCGCGACGGCCAGGAACGTCATGCCCCACAGCCCGATCAGCGATGCGGTCTGGGCCAGCGCCAGGGGTTCGGTCAGCGCGTAGCCGAATGCATTCCACGGAAAGCCGCTGAGGAGATGGCCGCGCAGCCATTCCGAAATCGTCAAGCTAACCGCCAGCGCCAGCACGCGCGAAGCGTCGCGCGGCCAGATCAGCCGTGCCAGTGCGAAGCCGAAGGCGGTGAACAGAGCGAGATAGGCGGGCAGGCCGAGCACCGCGAACGGCGTCAGCCAGGCGAAGGTGTCTGCATCGACGAAGAAGGCGTAACCGATCCAGTACAGTCCCGGCACGAAATAGCCGAGGCCGAACCAGAAACCGGACAGCGCTGCGGCGGGTACGCCGCGCCAGCGCCCCGCCGCGCTGCCGTCGATCAGCCAGACCGCCATCGAAAAGGTCAAAAATAGCACCGGCCAGGCGTTGAACGGCGCCATCGCCAGCGAGGACAATGCGCCCGCCGCGAGCGCGAGCACGACGCGCTTCCATCCCCAGGTCAGGATGACGGCGAGACCGATCGATCGGAGCTTGTCGGAGAGCCTCACTGCGGACCGGCTCCCTCGCCGGGCGGCGGCAGGTTGTCATTCGCCTGCGGGTTGCCGGAGTCCGGTGCCTGCTCGCGGCGCCGCTCGCGCTCCTTGCGCGGCGCCGGCCGTTCCTTGCGCGTCGTGATCCGCACGCGCTTGACCCGCCGCGGATCGGCGTCGAGCACCTCGACCTCGTAATTGCCGGGTCCCGAGATCACCTCGCCGCGGACCGGCAGGCGGCCGACGAACGACACGAGATAGCCGCCCAGCGTCTCGACCTCCTCGCCGGCCTCGCCGGTGACGAAGTCCTCGCCGATCACCGAACGGACATCGTCGAGGCTGGCGCGCGCGTCGGCGATAAAGGAATTGTCCGGCTGGCGGACAATGGACGGCGGCTCGTCGGAATCGTGCTCGTCGTCGATCTCGCCGACGATCTGCTCGACGATGTCCTCGATCGACACCAGCCCGTCGGTGCCGCCATATTCGTCGACCACCAGTGCGAGATGGATGCGCGAGGCCTGCATCTGCGCCAGCAGGTCGATCGCGCGCATCGACGGCGGAATATAGAGCAGCTTGCGGATGATATGAGCGTCGGCCAGCGGCAGCGCGAGATCGACGCTGCGCAGATCGAGCCCGGCCGGGAACGGCTTCTTGCGCTTCGTCTTGGTCGCGTCAGTGACCCGCGCCTTCGCGGTCATGAAGGCGAGCAGGTCGCGGATGTGCACCATGCCCTCGGGGTCGTCGAGGGTTTCGTTGTAGACGACGAGGCGCGAATGCGCCGCGCTCTCGAACAGGCTCATCAATTCGCCGAGCGGGATGTCACGCTTGACCGCGACGATGTCGGCGCGATGGATCATGACGTCGGCGATCCGCCGCTCGTTCAGCGACAGGATGTTGCGCAGCATGGTGCGCTCGATCGCCGAGAAGCCGACATCGTCGGGCGTCGAGGCGTCGAGCACCACCTGCAAATCGTCGCGCACCGAGCCGGCCTTCCAGCCGAACAGCGTGCGGATCGCGCGCACCAGCCAGCCTTCGGCCGCCGGGCGCTGCACCTCGCCTTCATGCACGACGGCTGGCAGGTTGCTCACGTTGCGCGGATTGTCATGGGTCGGGTCGGAATCCGGCATGTCAGGCGATCCGATCCGCGTAGGGGTCGGGAATGCCGAGGGAGGCGAGGATCTCGCGCTCGAGCGCCTCCATGTCCTCGGCATCGTCGTCGTTCTCGTGGTCGTAACCGATCAGATGCAGGAAGCCATGCACCGCGAGATGGCTCAAATGGTGGTCGAACGGCTTCTGTTCTTCATCGGCTTCCCGCCGCGTCGTCTGATAGGCGATCGCGATATCGCCGAGCATGCGCGGGGCATCGCCTTCGCCGCCGGCGCCCTCCGGCTGCAGCGCCGGAAACGACAGCACGTTGGTCGGCTTGTCGATGCTGCGCCAGTTGGCGTTGAGGGTACGGATCCCGGCGTCGTCGGTCAGCATCACCGCAAGCTCGGCGTCCGCGACATCGGCGTCGGCGATTGAGGCGGCGGCCTCGATGGCGCGGTGAATCACCGCGTCGGCATCGGGCTCGGCCTGCCAGCATTCGGCGGTGACGAGAACCTCGGTTGCAGGAAAAGCAGACACGTTGGTTTCAAAATCTGCGTTATGGCCGGAACCCGCATCGCGCGGGCTCGCGGCCGAAGCTATTGGTCTCAAGATCTGGCGTTTGCCGGCTTTTGCGGCAATCCCTCATAGGCGGCCACAATGCGCGCCACCAATTCATGGCGGATGACGTCCTCGGCCTTGAAATGCACCTGCGCGATGCCTTCGACGCCGTCGAGCAGCTTCACGGCTTCGGTGAGCCCCGAAGCCTGGCCGTGTGGCAGGTCGATCTGCGACGGGTCGCCGGTGACGATCATCCGGCTGTTCTCGCCGAGACGCGTCAGGAACATCTTCATCTGCATCGTCGTGGTGTTCTGCGCCTCGTCGAGGATGATGGCGGCATTGGTCAGGGTGCGGCCGCGCATGAAGGCGAGCGGCGCGATCTCGATCTCGTTGCCCTGCAGGGCGCGCTCGACGACGCGGGCATCCATCAGATCGTACAGCGCATCGTAGATCGGGCGCAGATAGGGATCGACCTTCTCCTTGAGGTCGCCGGGCAGGAAGCCGAGCCGTTCGCCGGCCTCGACCGCGGGCCGCGTCAGGATGATGCGGTCGACTTCCTTGCGCTCGAACAGCTGTGCTGCGTGGGCTACCGCGAGCCAGGTCTTGCCGGTGCCGGCCGGGCCGATGCCGAACACCAGTTCATGCCGCTTCAGCGCGCGGATGTAGGAATCCTGCGCCGCGGTGCGGGCGCGCACCGGACGCTTGCGCAGATTGATCGTTTCGAAAGTCGGCTTGGCGGTCTTGTTGTCGAATTCGAACAGCGAGCCCTGCGCGATCACGGCGCGGATGGCGCCCTCGACTTCGCCCTGATCGAGGTCGTGCCCTTCGACGGCCTGCGCATACAGGGTTTCGAGCACGCGCCGTGCCGCGTCGCAGCCGTCGCGGGAGCCCGCGATGGTGAGATGATTGCCGCGGGAATCGACCACGACGCCGAGCCGCCGCTCGATCAGCGCCAGATTCTGTCCGTAGGGGCCGACCAGCGCGGATGCGGCACGGTTGTCGTCGAAATCGATGACGACCTGAGTCTCAGGGGGCCGGGTCTCAGGTGGCATTTGCATGTCGCGGTCAGGTTTGCGGCTGGGAGCGAGCGAAGACGAATCCGATGCGCTTTTGGGCAAGGATTTCAGGCTCCAATGGTCTGCGAAATGAGGCCGGGCGCGGATGGTGTCGCGAGCTCGCCGATCAGGCTGTAGCGCTCGAGGCTGTCGATCCTGACCGGGAGGACCTGGCCGATGATGTCGGGCGATGCCATCACATGGGCGGGCTGCAGATAGGCGGTCCGGCCGACGATCTGGCCCGGATTGCGCGCGGCGCGCTCGAACAGCACATCGACCGTTGTGCCAATCGCAGCCCGGTTGAAGGCCGATTGCTGGCTGTCGATCAATTCCTGAAGCCGCCCCAAGCGCTCGTCCATCTCGGCTGCTGACACCGTCTCCCGCATCTCCGCCGCCGGCGTGCCTGGCCGTGGCGAATACTTGAATGAATACGCCGCAGCGTACCCGATTTGCGTGACAAGCGCGAGAGTGGCGGAAAATTCTTCCCTGGTCTCGCCGGGGAAGCCCACGATAAAATCTGATGAAAAAGCAATGTCTTGCCGGGCGGCCCGGAACCGGTCGATGACGCGCCGATAGTCATCGGCGGTATGCTTGCGGTTCATGGCGGCAAGGATCCGGTCCGCCCCCGATTGCACCGGCAGGTGCACGAACGGCATCAGCTGGGGCAAATCGCGATGCGCCGTGATCAGGTCGTCGTCGACGTCGCGCGGATGGCTGGTGGAATAGCGCAGCCGCGTGACGCCGGGAATTTCCGCTAGCCGCTGCAGCAATTTGCCGAGCGGCCAGACGCGGCCGTCGGGGCCCTCGCCGTGATAGGCGTTGACGTTCTGTCCGATCAGCGTGAATTCGCGCACGCCGTTGTCGGCGAGCTGCTTGACGTCGTCGATGATCTTCGCGACCGGACGCGAGACTTCCGCGCCGCGCGTATAGGGCACCACGCAGAAGGTGCAGAACTTGTCGCAACCTTCCTGCACCGTGACGAACGCGGAGATGCCGCGGGCGCGGATCGCATCGGGCTTCGGTTGCGGCAGGAAGCCGAACTTGTCCTCGACCGGGAATTCGGTTTCGAGCGCGCGGCCGTTTTCCTGGGCGCGCTTCAGCAGCTCTGGCAGATGATGATAGCTCTGCGGCCCGACCACGATGTCGACGGTCGGCGCACGATGGATGATCTCCGCGCCTTCGGCCTGCGCGACGCAGCCGGCGACTGCGATCTTCATCTCGCGGCCCTGGCGCGCGGCCTCATCCTTGGCGACGCGCAGCCGCCCGAGTTCGGAGTAGACCTTCTCCGATGCCTTCTCCCGGATGTGGCAGGTGTTGAGGATCACGAGGTCGGCGTCTTCGGCGCTCGCGGTCTCGACAAAGCCCTCGCCGGCCAGCGTGTCCACCATGCGTTGCGCATCGTAGACGTTCATCTGGCAGCCATAGGACTTGATGTGCAGCTTGCGCGGCGTCGTCATGGAACCCTGAGTGCGGAAATGGAAACGGCGCCATCAGGGCGCCGTTGCTCAAATAAGGCCTAAACCGGGGAAAATCCAGCGATCGAGCCGTGTTTTTGGCCGGCTTGGGCGATCAAATCGGGCAATTGGCGCATATCGGCGAAGGTTATGGCCGCGCCGGCCCGGCGCAACAGGTCCTCATGTCCCGCCGTGCAGTGGCTGCCGCCGTAAAAACCGAGCACCGTCATCCCGGCGGCGCGGGCTCCGGTGACGCCGGCCACGCTGTCCTCGATCACGATACAGCGCGCAGGGCTGGCGCCCATCCGGGTGGCCGCGAACAGGAAAAGATCGGGCGCCGGCTTGCCGCGCTTGACCTGGGTGGCGGAGAAAATGTGCGGCGCGAGCTGGTCGTAGAGCCCGGCGCAGGTCAGGCCGTGATGGATCTTTTCCGGCGTGCCGCTCGACGCCACGCATTTCGGCAAGGCGATCGCGGCGATCGCCTCGCCGACATGCGCGATCGCGCTGAGATCGCCGGCATAGAGACTGAGCGTCGCCTGCTTGACCTCGGCCTCGAAGCTGTCGGGCAGCGCGCGTCCGATCTCGCTTTCGACGATCCGCCGGGCCTCGCGGTCGGACACGCCGAGGAAACGCTTCAGCACGCCGTCGGGCGTGATCGGAAAGCCGTGCCGCGTCAGCGTGTCCGCATGCGCGCGACAGGAGATCACCTCGCTGTCGACAAGCACGCCGTCGCAATCGAAGATGACGAGGTCGAAGCTCACCCGGTTTACGGCTTGCTGTCGTCGTCGAGCGGAACGCAATAGAGCTCGAGACGGTGATCGACCAGCTTGTAGCCGAGCTTGCGCGCGATCTCGGCCTGCAGCTTCTCGATTTCCTCGGAGGTGAACTCGATCACCTTGCCGTCGCGCAGATTGATCAGATGGTCGTGATGGCTCTCGGGCATTTGCTCGTAGCGTGCGCGGCCCTCGCGGAAGTCGTGACGCTCGATGATGCCGGCGTCCTCGAACAGCTTGACGGTGCGATAGACCGTCGAGATCGAGATCTTGTCGTCGACCGCCACGCAGCGGCGATAAAGCTCTTCGACGTCGGGGTGATCCATGGCTTCCGCCAGCACCCGCGCGATCACGCGGCGCTGTTCGGTCATGCGCATGCCGGTCGCGGCGCAGCGCGCCTCGATGCCGGTATTTTTGTGCGCAGGCGGGATTTTCACCGTGGTCATGGGTTTCGGGCCGTATTCTTCAAACCTTGGGTGGCAGAGCAGGCGCTGTTCTGCCATCGCGCCGATGTTACGACAAGTCGCGCCGCATCAGAAGCGCGTTCAAATGTTCCCCGCCGGGCTGCTTGTAATAGCGTTCGCGGCGGCCGATCACGCCGAATCCGGCCCTTTCATAGAGCCGTCGCGCCGGCTGATTGTTCTCTTCCACCTCGAGGAAGATCGTGCGGATGCCGCGGCCGGCAAGATGGCCGAGATGGGTCAGCAGCAGGTCGCGCGACAGGCCCCGCCCGCGCTGGCCGGTATCGATCGCGATCGACAGGATTTCCGCCTCATCCGCTGCCATTCGCGAGACAGCAAAGCCGATCACCTTGCGTCCCTGGCGCAGCCGGTGCACCAGCGTGTTGCGCTCGGTCAGCATCGCCTCGAATTCGCCTTCGCCCCAGCCGCGATGAAACGACGCGCCGTGCAATTGCGCGAGCCGCGCCGCATCGCGCAAGGATGCGGGCTCGACCGCGGGCGGACCGCCGCCCCACCATCGCGACAGCCAGCCGATCATGTCGATGGCGGCGCGCTGATGACCAGGCGATCCTTCGGCGGCTTCGCGTCGGGTGCGCGCAGATAGAACGGACGCGGCGGCGCAGTGTCGGGATCCACGGCGGCGCCGACCCAGGCGATCCAGGTAATGTCGGGTGCAGGCTGCCTGTCGACCTTGACCGGCGGAGCAGCATCCGCAGGCCAGCGCTCGGCAAGAATGCTGGCAGCATTGCCGACCAGATGCAGCGGGCCGAACTGTGCGGCCTCGAGCGCTTCCGCGATCGGCGCAACCTTCGGCTTGAGCATCAAGCTGCCGTCGCCGCCGACCAGCTGAAAATAGACGTGATCGTGCCGCGCATCGATCGCCGACAGGATCGCGGGTGCGGCATTCTCGGCAACCACGGGCGCGGCGTAGGCGGCGAGCGTCGACAGTCCGACCACCGGCTTTTCCGCAGAGAGCGCGAGGCCGCGCGCTGCCGAGAGTCCGACGCGCAGGCCGGTGAAACTGCCGGGGCCGGTGGTGACGGCAATGCGGTCAAGCCCGGCAAAGCCGATGCCGCTCGCTTTCATCACCCGCGCGATCAGCGGCATCAGCGCCTCGGCATGGCCGCGCTGCATCGCCTGCGATTCGATGGCGATGGTGTTGCCGGAGTTGGTGTCGAGCACCGCCGCGGAGCAGGCGTCGAGCGCCGTATCGATCGCGAGAATGATCATGGGAGGGCGAATGGCGAATACGAAATGGCGAACAGGGAATTCGAGGAGAACGCTGTTCGCGATCCGCCACGCGCCATTCGCCGCTCCATCACATTGGCCGGACTTCCTGCACGTCGGGCACGAAGTGCCGGAGCAGGTTCTGGATGCCGTGTTGCAGGGTTGCGGTCGATGACGGGCAGCCGGCGCAGGAGCCCTTCATGTTGAGATAGACAATGCCGTCCTTGAAGCCGCGGAAGGTGATGTCGCCGCCGTCATTGGCGACCGCCGGACGCACGCGGGTCTCGATCAGGTCCTTGATCTGCTCGACCGTCTCGGCGTCCGCCTCGTCGAAGAACTCGCCTTCCTCATCGCGCGCGTCGTCGCTGCCGGCGGTGCCGTCGGCGAGCAGCGGCGCGCCGGACATGTAGTGTTCCATGATGGCGCCGAGGATCGCGGGCTTGAGGTGCTGCCAGTCGCCGTCCGCCTTCGTCACCGTGACGAAGTCGGCGCCGTAGAACACGCCGGTGACGCCGGACACGGCGAACAGCCGTTCGGCGAGCGGCGAGCGCGCCGCGGATTCGGGCGAGGAGAATTCCATGGTCCCGCTGTCGAGCACCGTGCGGCCCGGGATGAATTTCAGGGTGGCGGGATTGGGCGTGGCTTCGGTCTGAATGAACATTTGCTGTCTCCGGCGTCGCCGGTTCAAGGCCGGCGCGTTGGGGTTCCCCTACCAGATGGCAATTAAAAAGCCTGCGATCAAGCTGCAAACCGCGGTTCCAGGCCCCAATCCATGCTCTGGAGCGGCTTCAAGGCCGATAACCTAGGACAAGGCGTCGATCTCGGCGTCGGTCAGGCCGCCCGGCACGATGGTCACCGGGATCGGGAACGCCCCCATGGTCTTGGCCATGGTGGTGATGATCGGCCCGGGCCCTTCGGCGCCCGGATTGGCGGCCAGCACCAGCATGGCGATATCGACGTCCTTGTCGATCACGTCGAGGATCTGCTCAGTCGGGTCGCCCTCCCGAATCACCCGCTCCGGGGTGATGGCGGCGATCCCGTTGGCGCGGCCGGCGGCGCGATCGAGCGCCTCATTGGCGGCTTCCTCGGCCTCGGCGCGCATGATGTCGGCGACCCCCAGCCATTGCTGGTTCTGGTCCTCGGTCTCGATCACCCGCAGCATCAGAACGCCGCCGCCGACCCGGATGGCCCACCGGCTGGCGTAATAGACCGCGCGGTCCCATTCCGCGGTGTCGTCAACGATGACGAGGCATTTCGGCTTGTGACCTGTCTCGTAGCTTCGTCGCTGGGCGGTCATGCATGTCCCGGTGCTGAACCAACAAGCATGATCCGGAAAAGTGCGCAGCGGTTTTCCGAAAAGACCATGCTCAAACGAGGCCCATGCTGCCACACTCCCTCCCCGTTGGGGAGAGGGCGCGCGCAGTTCTGCCGGTGGTGTCAGCGCTGGCGGATGAAGCCGACGATGTCCTTCGTGGTGCGCATCGTCTCGTCGGCGATGATCCGTGCACGGTTAGCCCCGTCGGCCAGGATCGAATCGACATGGCCGGGATCAGCAACCAGCCGCTTCATCTCACCCGCGATGGGCGCCAGTTTCGCGACGCAAAGCTCGACCAGCGCGTTCTTGAAGCTCGAGAATTGCCCGCCGCCGAACTGGCTGAGCACCTCCTGCTTGGTGATCTCGGCGAGCGCCGCGTAGATGCCGACGAGATTGTCGGCTTCGGGCCGCAGCTCCAGACCCTTTTCTTCCGACGGCAGCGGTTCCGGGTCGGTCTTCGCCTTGCGGATCTTCTGCGCAATGGTCTCGGCGTCGTCGGTGAGGTTGATGCGCGAATTGTCCGACGCATCCGACTTCGACATCTTCTTGGTGCCGTCGCGCAGGCTCATCACACGCGTCGCGGGACCCGTGATGAACGGCTCCGGCATCGGAAAATAGAGACCTTCATTGAAGCCGTGGCCGCGGATCGAATCGCCGAAATCGTTGTTGAATTTCTGCGCGATGTCGCGGGACAGTTCGAGATGCTGCTTCTGGTCCTCGCCGACCGGCACGTGGGTGGCGCGATACAAGAGAATGTCGGCCGCCATCAGCACCGGATAGTCGTAGAGACCGACCGAGGCGTTCTCGCGGTCCTTGCCGGCCTTCTCCTTGAACTGGGTCATCCGGCTGAGCCAGCCGACACGGGCAACGCAGTTGAAGATCCAGGTCAGCTCGGCATGGCCGGCAACCTGGCTCTGGTTGAACACGATGTGCTTCTTCGGATCGATGCCGGCGGCGATGAAGGCCGCGGTCACCTCGCGGGTGTTGCGCGCGAGCTCGGCCGGGCCGCCCCAGACGTCGACGCCCTGCGTGATCGCGTGCATGTCGACGACGCAATAGATGCAGTTATGGGTCTGCTGCATCTTCACGAAGTTGACGATGGCGCCGAGGTAGTTGCCGAGGTGCAGATTGCCCGTCGGCTGGACGCCTGAGAAAACCCGTTCAACGAACGCCATGGTCTCGATTCCCGGAAATGGGGCTGCTTTCAGAAGCGTTTTCGAGCGAAGTGGCCACAGGTTCGCGTGAAGAAAACGCGTCAAAACTAAAGTCCAGAGCCCCGTTCCGATTCCATGCGGAACGGAAGAGGCTCAGGCGCGTCGTTTGCCACTTAAGCCCTGCGCGCGCAAGTCAGGCGGGGCGCCTTTGCCTGACGGCGTTAACCGCCTGTCGCCAGCCGGTGACGCCGAAAGTTGACAAAAGCAGTCCGTAGCAAGCGATACCGGCTGCGATCAGGACGAGCAGGGAGGCTGCCTGCACGAAACCGTGGCTGCCGGCTGCCGGCAGCGCGCCTGCCGCGAGCCGGAGCAGGCCGCCCATCGCGAGCGCTGCGGCCAGGATGCGCGGCAGCCGGCGGCGCGCCTCGGCATCGATCGAAAAGCCGAAGGTCGCGGCGCCCTTGCGGATCAGCGCCAGCGCATTGCTCCAGGCGCCGAGCGCAATGCCCGCGGCGATTCCACTCGCGCCGAACATACGGCCGAGCAGGAAGGCCGCGGCGATCGCGACCACGATGGCCTTCAGCGTCGCAAACAGCGGCGTCAGCGTGTCCTCGCGCGCAAAGAACGCCGGCGACAGCGCCTTCACCAGCACATGCGCCGGCAGCGCCAGCGTCAGCCAGATCAAGGCCTGCGCGGTGGCCGCGGTATCTTGGTCGGTGAACGCGCCATGCTCGAACAGCATCCGCACGATCGGTTCGCTCAGCACCATCAGGCCGAGCGTCGCGGGCAAAGCAAGTCCGACCGCGAGCTCGAGCCCGCGCGATTCCGCGTGTGCGATCGCGTGAGACTCGCCGCTGCGCACCGCGCGCGTCATCTCCGGGATCAGCACGGTGCCCATGGCGACGCCGACGATGCCGAGCGGCAGCTCGAGCAGGCGGTTGGCGAAATAGAGCCAGGACACCGCCGACGGCGAGGTCGACGCGATCACCGCGCCCGCCACCATGAGCCATTGCGGCGCGCTGCTCGCGACCATGCCGGGGACAGCCCGGCCGAGAAAGCCGCGCATCTCGGGATCGAAGGAGATGCGGAGCGGCGCTGCGAGCTTTGCGCCGCGCAGCGCCAGCATCGAGAGTTGCAGGAATCCGGCGACGCCGATCGTTGCCGCCATCACCAGCGCGGCCTGCACCGGCTCCTGCTGCCGCGCCAGCAGCACGGCCATCACTGATATCAGCGAAATGTTGAACAGCAGCGGCGAGAACGCCGTCAGCGCGAAGCGTCCCTGCGCGTTGAGCAGCGCCATCATCACGGTGACGGGGCCGGCGAAGGCGAGATAGGGCAGCATCAGCCTCGCGTCGTCGACGGTGAATTGCAGCGTGTCGCGGCCGACGAAGCCGGGCGCGATCGCCGCGATCACCAGCGGCATCAGCACGCCGATCACGAGCGCCGCCGCGATGACAGCGGCACTGACGGTGCCGAGCACGCGGCCGGCAAAGGCGCGAGCCGCCGCGTCACCATCGCTATCGCGAACCTTGAGCCAGGCCGGCACCAGCGCGGCATTCAGCCCGCCCTCGGACAGCAGCCGTCGCACAACATTCACAAGCTGGAATGCCGCAAGGAAGGCATCCGCCACCGGACCCGCGCCGAGCAGCGCCGCGATCACGGAATCGCGCACGAAACCGAGCAATCGCGAGGCCAGCGTACCCGAGGAGACCGTGAGGAAGGAGCGGAACATGGGACTTGTATAGCAGCAGCCCGCGTTGCTGCCAGCAGTGCCCCGTTAGACCCGTCATCCTGAGGAGCGCGGAACGCGCGTCTCGAAGGATGCACGGCCCGGCCGGTGGCCGTCGATCCTTCGAGACGCGCTTCGCGCTCCTCAGGATGACGGAACATAGAGCCCTGCTTGCTGCCCCGAGGCGTAACGTGATAGGTCGCGGCTCTTGTTGGGTGGCGTTAACACAGGGCAGGTCTATGGCTGACGCAAAATACGACGTTCTCGGGATCGGCAACGCGATCTTCGACGTGCTGGTGCAGACCGACGAGGCATTCCTTGCCCGTCACGGCATGACCAAGGGCTCGATGCAGCTGATCGACGAGGCGCGCGCCACCGCGATCTACAGCGACATGGGCGTGGCGACCGAGATGTCGGGCGGCTCGGCTGCGAACACCATCGTCGGCGTCGGCAATCTCGGCGCCCGCGCCGCCTATGTCGGCAAGGTCAAGGACGACCAGATCGGCAAGCTTTACGTCCACGACATCCGCGCCGCCGGCGTGACCTTCGATACCGCGCCGGCCAAGGCCGGCCCGGCCACCGGCTGCTCCTACATCCTGGTGACGCCGGACGGCGAGCGCACCATGAACACCTATCTCGGCGCGGCGCAGGACCTGACGCCCGACGATATCGATCCGGCCCAGATCGCAGCGGCGAGCATCATCTATCTCGAGGGCTATCTCTGGGATCCGAAGAACGCCAAGGACGCGTTCGTGAAGGCGGCTACGATCGCGCATGGCGCGGGCCGCCAGGTCGCGCTGACGCTGTCGGATTCGTTCTGCGTCGATCGCTACCGCGACGAATTCCTCGATCTGATGCGCAAGGGCACGGTCGACCTCGTTTTCTCCAACGAGTCCGAACTGCACTCGCTGTACCAGACCTCCGATTTCGACACCGCGCTGAAGCAGTTCGGCAGGGACACCAAACTCGGCGTCGTCACCCGCAGCGAGAAGGGCTGCGTGGTGATCTCAGGCGATGCCGTCGTATCGGCACCCGCCTCTCCGATCGACAGACTGGTCGACACCACCGGCGCCGGCGATCTGTTCGCCGCCGGCTTCCTGGTCGGCCTCGTGCGCAATGTCGGTCATGAGAATGCCGGCCGCCTCGGTGCGCTCGCCGCCGCCGAAGTGATCCAGCACATCGGCGCCCGGCCGCTGATGTCGCTGAAGGATCTGGCGAAGGCGAAGGGGCTGCTGGTTTAAGGGCGGGCTCTTCTTGCCTCGCCCCGCTTGCGGGGAGAGGCCGGAACGCATCGCCAGATGCGTTCCGGGTGAGGGGGAGTCTCCGCGTACTCACCTTCATCCAGTTTGGGGAGGCAGCCGCTCACCCCGACCCTCTCCCCGCAAGAGCGGGGCGAGGGAGGAGGCTCACGCCGTCTTCGCAGCCTTCAATCCGAGCCGCTGCTCCACCGCGTCGCGCATCACGAATTTCTGGATCTTGCCGGTCACCGTCATCGGGAATTCCTCGACGAACTCGACATAGCGCGGGATCTTGTTGTGGGCGATCTGGCCCTGGCAGAAGGCGCGGACCTCGTCGGCGGTCAGCGTTTCGCCGGCCCTGACCCTGACCCAGGCGCACAGTTCTTCGCCATAGCGCGCGTCGGCGACGCCGAAGATCTGCACGTCCTGGATCTTCGGATGACGGTAGAGGAATTCCTCGATCTCCCGGGGATAGAGGTTCTCGCCGCCGCGGATCACCAGGTCCTTGATGCGGCCGACGATGTTGCAGTAGCCCTCGTCGTCGATCACGGCGAGATCGCCGGTATGCATCCAGCCATTGGCGTCGAGCACCTCTCCGGTCTTTTCCTTCTCGTCCCAATAGCCTGACATCACGCTGTAGCCGCGGGTGCAGAGCTCGCCGCGTTCGCCGCGCGGCACCACCTTGCCGTCGAGATCGACGACCTTGACCTCGACATGCGGATGGATGCGGCCGACGGTGGAGACGCGCCGCTCCAGCGGATCGTCGGTCGCGCTCTGGAAGCTCACCGGGCTGGTCTCGGTCATGCCGTAGGCGATCGTCACCTCGCGCATGTTCATCTCGGTGTTGACGCGCTTCATCACCTCGATCGGGCAGGGCGCGCCGGCCATGATGCCGGTGCGCAGCGACGACAGGTCGAAGCGCTTGAACTCCGGATGGTCGAGCTCGGCGATGAACATGGTCGGCACGCCGTACAGCGTGGTGCATTTCTCCTGCGCGATCGTGGTCAGCGTCGCCAGCGGATCAAACCCCTCGCCGGGATAGACCATGGTGGTGCCGAGCGTGACCGATGCGAGATTGCCCATCACCATGCCAAAGCAATGATAGAGCGGCACCGGAATGCAGATGCGGTCCTGCTCGGTCAGGCGCATGGCGCGGCCGGTGAAATAGCCGTTGTTGAGGATGTTGTGATGGGTCAGCGTCACGCCCTTCGGTGAGCCTGTGGTGCCGCTGGTGAACTGGATGTTGACGGGATCGTCGAATTGCAGGCTGTCGCCAAGCGCCGCAAGCTGCTCGCGATGGCGCTCCCCGCCCATCTGCGACACCCGCTCGAACGGAATCGTGCCTGATGCTGCCGGTCCACCGATCTGGATCACGGCGCGCAGTTGCGGCAGCCGCGCCGAGCGCAAATGGCCGGGCTCGGAGCTTGCAAGCTCCGGCAGCAGCGTGTTCAGCATCTCCATATAGGCCGAGGTCTTGAACGCGGTCGCGGTCACGATCGCGGCGCAGCCGACCTTGCCGAGCGCGAATTCCAGCTCGCTCAGCCGATAGGCCGGATTGATGGTGACGAGGATCAGGCCGGCTTTGGCGGCGGCGAATTGCGTCAGCGTCCATTCCGGTCGGTTCAGCGACCAGATGCCGATCCGCTCGCCGCGTTGCAGCCCGAGTGCAAGGAAGCCGGTCGCCAAGGCCTCGACGCGCGCGGCGAATTCGTTCCAGGTCCAGCGCACATTGTGGCTGGGCGAGACCAGCGCCTCGCGCTCGCCCCAGCGCGCGCGTGCGCGGTCGAGGCTGTGGCCGATGGTTTCACCGAGCAGCGGCGTATCGGAAATGCCGCAGACATAGCTGTCTGCCTTGGGTGTGGGTGCCAAGCTCGTGCTCCTCCTGATCATGTTCGTGTCGTCGCGCTTTTTGCGCGATCTTAGTCGTTTGGCGCCGGCAGGACAGGCCCGACCTATGGCGGGTATGAAAAATCCCCCCCCCCCCCCCCCCGCAAGCTTGTCGTTCCAGACCCGTCATGGCCGGGCTTGTCCCGGCCATCCGCGTCTTCCTCACGCGGAAGCAAAGACGTGGATGCCCGGCACAAGGCCGGGCATGACGAGTTGTTGGAGCGACCGATTCTGTCGTTCGACGTTTGGAACCTCAGGCCGCTCTCTGTCCGCTGCCGGCGTCGAGCCCGGCATAGATGCCCTTCTCGAAGCCTGCGAAGGCCTCCAGGCTGTGCTTGTCGGCGAACGGCAACAGCTGGGTCAGGATCACGCCGCAGACGTCGCGCGACGGATCGATCCAGTAATAGGTGTTGGCGAGGCCCGCCCAGGCGAGGCTGCCAGGGCTGCGGCCTTCCGGCGTCTTGGCGGTGTTGATCAGGAAGCTCAGCCCCCACTTCTTCACCTGGTCCGGATAGAGATCGACGTCGTTGGTGTACATCGGCGCCGCCGTCGTCATCTTCTCGACGGTGAGCTCGCCCATGTGGTTCTGCCCCATCGTCGCGACGGTCTCGGCCTTCAGCACCTGGTTGCCGTTGCCTTTGCCCTTGTTGAGGATCATCTGGCAGAACTTGAGGTAGTCCGCCGCGGTCGAATAAAGGCCGCCGCCACCCATGTGGAATTCAGGGTTCTGCTCGAGCTCGAACGGGATCGCCGCAAGCGCTCCGTCCTCGCCGCGCGCGTGCATGCCGACCAGCCGCTTGCGCATGTTGTCGGTGATCTTGAAGGCGGTATCGCTCATGCCGAGCGGCGCGAACATGTGGTCGCGCAGATAGGCATCGAGCTTCTTGCCTGATGCTGCTTCTACCGCCTTGCCGACGAAATCGATATTGGTGCCGTATTCCCAGCGCGTGCCGGGGTCGGTCATGATCGGCGTCTTCAGCGCCGCGTTCAGGCACGAGATGATGCCGGGCGTGCCGGTCTTCTCCAGATATTTGCCGAGATCAGCGTCCCACATGTCGTAGGCGAAGCCGGCGGTGTGGGTCATCAGCTGGCGCAGCGTGATCGGCTTTTTCGCCGGCCGCAGCTTCGGCTCGCCCTTGGCATCGAAGCCGTCGAGCACCTGCACGGCGGCGAGATCGGGCAGCAGCCTGCCGATCGGCTCATCGAGCGAGAGCTTGCCCTGCTCGACGAGCTGCATTGCGCCCGCGGAGGTGACCGCCTTGGTCATCGAGGCGATCCAGAACACGCTGTCCGCCGTCATGGGATCGCTCTTGGAAAGGTCGCGCTTGCCGAACGCGCCCTCGTAGATCACGTCCTTGCCGGTGGCCGCGATGGCGACCACGCCGGGAATCTCCTTTGCCTCGCTCTTCTGCCGCAATACCTGATCGATCTGAGCCTTGCTCTGCATTGGGGGCGTCCTCCGCTGGGTTTATTGTTTTGAAGCGCGGGGATCATCCTCCCGCTTTCCGGCTCCCGCAAGGCGGGCGCGCTTCGATGATGTCGCGATGTCGTGACAGCCGGGCCATTAGGAACGGCCACGCTCAACAGGTGTTCACCACGCGCGCAGATTTTGCAGTGGACTCCGTGCAAGTCCCGATGACCCGGAAAGGCGGCCACGGTAACGTGATCGGCGGATTGATTTTCGTGCCTGTTTTTTTGCATTAACGCATTCAGATCGCTGCACAAACGTTGCGGCGGATTAGGTCGGATTTGACGAAAAGTGTCGTCATTTCCCGCCTTGCGGGGACGCAGCAATGATTTCGACGTGGAGTGAATGGAAGCGCTATCCGCGGCCGGGCCGCGGCGAGAACATCGAAGCGCCGATCAGCCCAGGTCTCTACGAAGTTCGCTACGCAGGTACCGGCGCCCTGCACTCGTTTGAAGCCGTCGACAATGTCGCCCAGGCGCTGGCGCTGCTGCAGACCGGCGCCAAGTCCTGGTTCGGCCGCCGCGACGCGCGGGCGCAGGCCGACCTCGAATACCGGACCTGCGCGACCTCGTCCAAGGCCGATGCCAAGGCCGCGGCCGAACGCATGATCGGCCGCCGCGAAACCTACATGTCGGGCGGCGCGATCTGACACGCTGCTGTCATTCCGGGGCGATGCACAGCATCGAACCTCGGATGCACAAGGGCGCACCTGAGGTCTGTTCCTTCGGACCATCCCGGAACGACAGTCTTCAGCAACGGCGCCGCGTTTGCGTCCAAGCAGGGTCGCGCTGGCCGCCAGTGCATCGCCGCGGCTTTCCGCCTATATAGGCGGCGAATACCCCCCAAGGAAATTCAGAGAAATTCCAGGAGTAACGCCATGACCCCGCCCGTTGCCGCACACGCCACGCAATCCGCAGCATCCTCCCTGCAAAGCCGCCTGAAGGACCCGTCGCTGCTACGCGACCGCTGCTACATCGACGGCGCCTGGGTCGGCACGCCGGAATTCGCCGTCAACAATCCCGCGACCGGCGTCGAGCTGATCAAGATTCCGCAACTGGGCGCTGACGATGCGACTAAGGCCGTCGAGGCCGCCCAGCGCGCATTTCCGGCCTGGGCCAAGCTGACCGCCAAGCAGCGCTCCAATATCTTACGCAAATGGTTCGATCTGATCATCGCCAATCGCGAGGACCTCGCGCTGATCCTGACCTCCGAGCAGGGCAAGCCGCTGGCGGAGGCGCTCGGCGAAGTCGATATCGGCGCGGCCTATATCGAATTCTTCGCGGAGGAAGCGCGCCGCGTCTATGGCGAGACGATCCCGACCCAGCGTCCGGATGCCCGCTTGCTTGCGATCCGGCAGCCGATCGGCGTCTGCGGCGCCATCACGCCGTGGAATTTCCCGAACTCGATGATCACGCGAAAAGTGTCGCCGGCGTTGGCCGCCGGCTGCACCGTCGTGTTGAAGCCCGCCAACGAGACGCCGCTGTCCGCGCTCGCACTGGCGGTACTGGCTGAAAAGGCTGGCGTGCCGAAGGGCGTGCTCAACATTGTCACCGGTGATGCGCCGCCGATCGGCAAGGTGCTGTGCGAACATCCGGCGGTGCGGTTCGTCGGCTTCACGGGTTCGACCAATGTCGGCAAGATCCTGTACAGGCAAGCATCGGTCGGCGTGAAGAAGCTCGGCCTCGAGCTCGGCGGCAACGCGCCCTTCGTGGTGTTCGACGATGCCGACATCGACGCCGCGGTCGAGGGCGCGATCGTCTCCAAGTACCGCAACATGGGCCAGACCTGCGTCTGCGCCAACCGTCTCTACGCGCAGGACAAGATCTACGACCAGTTCGTCGAGAAGCTGTCGAAGAAGGTCGCCGAGATGAAGATCGGCGACGGCACGGAGGCCGGCGTGACGCAGGGGCCGCTGATCAACATGAAGGCGATCGAGAAGGTCGAGCGGCACATTGCCGACGCCGTGAAGGGCGGCGCCAAGGTCGTGACCGGCGGCAAGCGCTCAGCGCTGGGCCGCAGCTTCTTCGAGCCGACCGTGCTGTCGGACGTGCGGCCCGACGCGCTCGTTGCGCAGGAGGAAACCTTCGGCCCGCTCGCGCCGGTGATCCGCTTCAAGGACGAGGCCGATGTGATCGCGATGTGCAACGCCTCGCCGTTCGGTCTCGCCTCCTACTTCTATTCGCGTGACATCGGCCGCGTCTGGCGCGTCGCCGAAGCGCTGGAGTCGGGCATGGTCGGCGTCAACTCCGGCCTGATCACGACCGAGGTCGCACCGTTCGGCGGCGTCAAGGAATCGGGCCTCGGCCGCGAAGGCTCGCGCCACGGCATGGATGAGTATGTCGAGATCAAATACGTGATGATGGCCGGCGTCTGATCGCGGAGCCGCGTCCCTTCGCCCTTGCGGGCGAGGGGACGCATGCCGGCGAACCATCGATCGTCCCTGTCGACCGCTCCGTCTGCCGGCGTGCGACATTTAATCGCGTCCACCAAATGATGGCGCTCCGATCGCGACGGCGATCGCATCAAGAATCTTTCTAATCTCGAAGCGAGCCTTCAGAATCAAGCTGCGTACGCGCGATGCCACGCAACGGAAGAATATTCGAATCGTCGAATCTTCCGCATCGATAGCGCCTCGCGCAGCAAGCTTCATCCCCTCTCTTAGATGCGTTCTAGTTGGCGTCACAGCGCATGCTGCTTATGCCCCGGTGGTCGCGCTTGAACTCTGACGATGTTCGAGCCGAAACCAAGAACAAGAATCCGGGGACCTTATGCTCGTCACTTCAAACGTTCCGTGCGCATTCCGACTCGCGTGCGCGTCTCTCCTCCTGACCACGGTCCCTTCGCTCGCACAGTCGCCGGAGCAACCACCCGCAAGCAATGTCGCGCCGCTTCCGCCGGTCGTCGTGGCCGCGCCACAGCATCGCGCCACGCCGGTTCGGAGGCCGTCATCGTCACGGTCGGCGCGCTCGTCGGCATCGCATCTGGCGAGCAGGCGCGAGCACGTGCAGACACCCGTAGCGACGCCGACGGCCGGTACGCAGCAAGCGGCGTTGCCCGTGCCCTATATCGGCGGCCAGGTCGCGCGCGGCGGGCAACTCGGGCTGCTCGGCAACAAGGACTATATGGATACGCCGTACAGCCTGACGAGCTACACCGAGAAGACGATCCGCGATCAGCAGGCAACCAGCGTTGCCGAAGTGCTGACGAATTCCGATCCGTCGGTGCGGGCTGCGATCGGCAGCAGCAACCGCTATGACGCGCTGACCATCCGCGGCTTCCGGGTCGAGAACAGCGAAATCGCGCTGAATGGGCTTTACGGCCTAGTTCCGGCCTATCGCGTCAACCCGGCTCCGATCGAGCGCATTGAGCTGCTCAAGGGGCCGGGTGCCTTCCTCAACGGTATGGCCCCGCAAGGCAGCATCGGCGGCACGGTCAACGTCGTGACCAAGCGGGCGGCGGAAGACCTCACGCGCCTCACCGCAGGCTACATCTCGGATGGACGTTTCGGAACGGAGCTCGACCTCGCTCGCCGCTATGGCGAACAGAAGGAGTGGGGCGTTCGCTTCAACGGCGGGATCGATGGCGGCAACACCACGATCGACCGGCAGTCCACGCGCAACGGCGTCGGCTCGCTCGGCGTCGACTATCATCGCGAGCGCTTTCGCTGGTCCGCCGACATCATCTCCCAGGACGACTGGATGAAGGCGGCCCAGCGCGGCTATACGCCGCTGCCCGGCATCGCCATGCCGAAGGCTCCCGATCCGCGCATCAATCTCGCGCAGCCGTTTGACCGTGCGCGGTCGCAGAGCCTGACCGGCTTGACCAGGGCCGAATACGATCTCAGCAACAGCGTCACCGTGTTCGGCGCGATCGGCGCCAACCAGTTCCGCTACGACAAGCAGGAAGACCCGGGCGCGACGATTCTCAACACCGCGGGCGATGCCCGGGGCACGTCCCGATTCCAGACCGGCAAGTCGGAGGGCGTCTCCGGCGAGGCGGGCGTCCGTGCGCGTTTCGACACCGGACCCGTCGGCCACGAGGTGGTCGTCAGCGGCAGCGCGCTCGACCGGACCGATTGGCTCGGCCAGACCAACTACGCGACCTACCTGACCAACATCTACCGACCGACCTTGTTGGCGACCGCTGGCCCCCCGGTATCGACGTTCCCGGAGGGCGAGTCGGACTTCCTCGGACTGCGCAGTGTCGGTGTTGCCGATACCATCACGACCATGGGGGGCATGTTGCAAGTAATTGTGGGCGCGCGCCGGCAGCAGGTGATTGCCAGCAGCTTCGATCCCGTCAGCGGGCTGGAAACGACGCACTACGACGACAGCGCAACGTCGCCTTCGATTGCCTTGGTGGTGCGGCCGATCAAGCAGCTCTCGCTCTATGCCAACTATATCGAAGGCCTGACGCCCGGGCCGACGCCGCCTTCGGGCGCGGCGAATACCAATGCGGTGTTCGCGCCCTTCAAGACACGGCAAGTCGAGGTCGGTACAAAGCTCGATCTCGGAGGCTTCGGCGCGAGCCTCTCGGCATTCCAGATCAGCCTGCCGAGCGGTGTGATCGATCCCGTCACCAAGATCTACAGCCTCGATGGCGAACAGAGAAACCGCGGCGTCGAGCTCAATACCTTTGGCGAGGTCGCGCCCGGCGTCCGCGTCCTCGGTGGTGTGACCTGGCTCGATGCCCGGCTCACCCAGACGCAAGGCCACCTCTACGACGGCAATCGCGCGATCGGCGCGCCTGATTTGCAGGGTAATCTGGGCGTCGAATGGGATACGCCCTTCGTGCCGGGCCTCACCGCGACGGCGCGCGCCATCTACACGAGCCGGGCCTATGTCAGCGCCGACAACATCCAGAGCGTCCCCGCCTGGGCGACCTTCGATATCGGTGCGCGCTACGCGACGAGCCTCGCGGGGCGCCCGACCACGTTCAGGGCGTCACTGACCAATGTGTTCGACAATCACTACTGGATCGGCAATCCAACCGGCTATGTGATCAGCGGCATGCCGCGGACGCTGTGGCTTTCCATGACGGTCGATTTCTAAGGCATGATCCGGAAAAGTGCGAAGCGGTTTTCCGAAAAGATTATGCCCAAAAAGTCGGCAAAACCTCGAAAAGGCCATCGCGCGCGACAAGCTGGTGTGCGGTGGCCATTCCGTTGTCGCGATCCGGCGATTGCCGGTCACACGCCCTTGTCGTTCGGATTGGCGACCGCGTCCTTCAGTGGTGCCGTCATCGGGAAATTCAGGTTCACGTTCTTCGGTGGAATTGGCCGCGTGAACCATTTTGCGTAGAGCACCTGGAATTCATTGCTCTTCATCATGGCGACCAGCGTCCGGTCGACCAGCGCCTTGAACTCCGGATCGCCCTTGCGGATGATCAGCCCGTAGGGCTCGGTGCGCAGGCTGTCGTCGATGATGCGCCAGTCGGACGGATTGGGACTGCCCGCAATCAGGCTGGCGAGCAAAATGTCGTCCATCACGAAGGCATCGCTGCGGGAGGTGGTCAGCGCCAGGAACGACGCGGCATGATCCGGCGTCAGGATGTTCTTGGTCTGAAAGTTCTTCGCCTGGGCGCGCGCGCTCAACAGTCCGATCGAGGTTGATCCCGAGGTCAGCGAGACCGGCCTGCCGCCGAGATCCTCGAAGGTCTTGATCGGCGCATCCTTCTGCACCACCGCGCGGATGCTCGACACGAAGATCGTGGTGCTGAAGGCGACGACTTTCTGCCGCTCCAGCGTGTTGGTCGCGGGACCACAGACGATGTCGATGGTGCCGTTCTCGATCAGCGGTATCTGGGTGGAGAGCTGGATCGGCTGCAGCTTGGTCTGCAGCGCCGGCAGCTTGAGCTCGGTCTTCACCGCTTCGACGATCCGCGCGCAGAGGTCCATCGCGAAGCCGACCGGCTTCTGATTGTCGTCGAGATAGGAGAACGGGACCGAGACGTCGCGGTGCCCGAGCCGGATTTCGCCGGTGTCGCGGATCTTGGCAAGGGTCCCGTCGGGCGATTGGGCTTGCGCCGGGGCCGCTGCCGTCGTCGCAAGAAAGGCTAGGTAGATCAATCGCTTGAGTGCTTTATTCATCAGGTGCTCGCAGATTCCGGCAGAATTGGATACGATAGTTGATGATTTTATACATTGGATTGCATAATCAGCAATCTGATTTTATACAATCGTGGCCAGGTCGGATACCTTGGCTTGGCACCAGCGAGAGAGAAGCCGGATGGAAACTGGAACCGCCGCAACCCATCGAGGGGCCGGACCTCACGGTTCCGCGCCGGACGCCGTGCGCGAGGCGCTGCGGGCCGCGATCAGCTCCGGTGAACTCGCGCCGGGACTGCAGCTCCGCCAGGACGAGCTCGCTGCGCGGTTCGGCACCAGCCGCATCCCGGTGCGCGAGGCGCTGCGCCAGCTCGAGGCCGAAGGCTTTGTCACGTTCCTGCCCAACCGCGGAGCGGTGGTTTCGGATCTCTCGATCGACGAGGTGATCGAGCTGCTCGAGATTCGCATCGCGCTCGAGTGCCACGCGTTGCGATTGGCGATCCCCGCGATGGGCGAGATCGATCTCGAGGCGGCGACGAAAATCCTCCGCGCCTACGACGCCGAGCCCGATCCGGCGCAATGGGGCACCTTCAACTGGAAATTCCACGCCACGCTCTACGCGCCGTGCAATCGGCCGCGTCTGCTCAGCATGATCGAGGCGAATTACGGCCACGTCGGCCGGTTCACGCGGGCGCTGGTGTCGCAGGCGACCGGCAAGGAGCGTCCGCAGCGCGAGCACTACCGGCTGCTCGAATTCTGCCGCGACGGCGAGGTCAAGAAGGCCGTCCGCCTGCTGCGCGATCACATCGAGGAGACGCAGAAGACGCTGCGCTCGGCGCAGCGCCAGGCGGTGCGCGATGCGAGCCCGGAACGTCCCGCCTGATTGCTGCACGGACAATTTGAATCATCGCAGGCTCCGTCGCGGGCCTTTGGGAGACTACGCGTGAAGACCAATGACGTCGAAATCCTGGTGATCGGTGCAGGCATCGTCGGCATCGCCACGGGCTACTACCTCGCCGTCGAGCACAAGCGGTCGCGTCTGTTGATCGTCGACGAGGGCCAGCCGATGGCGCTGACCTCGGCGCAGTCAGGCGAGAACTACCGCAACTGGTGGCCGCATCCGACGATGGCCGACTTCACCGATCATTCCACCGACCTGATGGAGGAAATCGCGCGCCGCAGCGACAACCGCATCCACATGACGCGGCGCGGATATCTGCTGGTCACGCGCGAGGAGAAGCCCGAGGAATTGCTGCAGCAGCTCTACGCCGGCTATGGCGCGCAGGCCGCGAAGCTGATCCGCCTGCATGAAGGGTCGAGCCGCGGCTATGTGCCGCCGCATTCGGCGGACTGGCAGAGCGCGCCTGACGGTGTCGATGTCCTGCGCGGTCGCGATCTCATCCAGACCCACTATCCGACCTTCGACAAGGAAGTCTCGACCGCACTGCATATCCGCCGGGCGGGCGACATCAGCGGCCAGCAGCTCGGCCAGTACATGCTGGAGACGATGCGGCCGCTGGGCGCGCAGTTCCAGCAGGCGAGGGTGGTCGGCATCGCGAAGACCGATCGCTTCGTTGTCGACGTGCTGGCCGATGGCGCGAGGCAGACCATCAAGGCCGACATCATTGTCAATGCCGCGGGCCCGTTTGCCGCGGATGTCGCGGCGATGCATGGCGAAGAGCTTCCGATCGTCAATGTGCTGCAGCAGAAGATCGCGTTCGCCGATCGCAACCGCGCGGTCGATCGCAAGATGCCGTTCGCGATCGATCTCGACGGCCAGACGCTGGCCTGGTCCGATGACGAGCGCGAGGCGCTGTCCGCGGCACCCGAATTCGCGCAGCTGCTGGCGCCGATGCCGGGCAGCATCCATTGCCGGCCCGATGGCGGCGATCATGGCGAGTGGATCAAGCTCGGTTGGGCCTTCAACGCCGAGCAGACCACGGTGCCGGTCCGCGAGCCGGAGCTGAACCCTTATTTCCCCGAGGTGGTGCTGCGCGCGGCGAGCCGCTTGCAGCCGCGGCTCGCGCAGTATCTCGGCGCCTTGCCGCGCGACCGCGTGCATTACGGCGGCTACTATCCGATGACGAAGGAAAACTGGCCGTTGATTGGGGCTGCGAAGACGCCGGGCGTGTTTCTTGCCACCGCGCTCTCCGGTTACGGCACGATGGGCGCCTGCGCCACCGGCGATCTCTGCGCCCGCGCCGTGGTCGGCGCGCCCGTACCCGAATTCGCCCGCAGCCTCTCGCTCGCGCGCTATGACGACAAGGCGCTGATGGCCGAACTCGCGGCAAGCGAAAGCCGGGGGCTGCTGTAGCTCAATCTCAGCTCCGTAGCCCGGATGAAGCGAAGCGCAATCCGGGGCCTATGTGGCCTCGCGGCGAGACCCCGGATTACGCTTCGCTTCATCCGGGCTACGCACTACGCACTGTCATCGCCGCAGCACGGCGATGGTGCGGTTGGCAAACGTCAGCCGCTCCGCCATCACGGAGACGAAATAGGTCAGGAGCTTGTGGCTGAGCTCGGGGTCCTCGTCGCGGATCGCCACGAACTGGCGGGTGTTCAGAACGTATAGCACGCTCGCCGTCTCGGCCTGGATGGTCGCGCTGCGCGGGGCGTGCGCGACGAGACCCATCTCGCCGATCGTGGTGTAGCGGCCGAGGCTGCGCACCCGCGTGGTGCGGCCGTCCTCGGCGGGCACCATGATGCCGACGCGGCCGTCGAGGATGAAGTGCATGGAATCGGCGGCGTCGCCGGCGTTCACGATGATCTCGCCGGCGTCCACCTCGATGCGCTGGCATCGCCGGATCAGCGTGTCGGCGTCGTTCTCGCTGTCGAGCATCCCGGTGAACCAGCCGCGCAGGTCGGCTTCCTCCTGCGCGAGCTCCTGGTGCTGGGAGATGATCTGGTTCTCGCACCACTCCAGCGCGTGATCGAGCTCGTCGATCACGGTGACGCCGTCGGTGATGAAGTCGCTGGCGCGCAGCACCTGCTCGGCCTTGGCCGGCAGATGCACCAGCACCAGCTCGACGCCAACCTCATGCGCGCTGCGCTTGATCTGCGCAAAGCTGTAGACCGCGGATGAATCGACGCCGGTGACGAGCTTGAAGTCGAACAGCAGATAACGGCACTCCGGGTGTTCGCGCAGCAGCGCCTTGACGTGCTGGTAGAGCCGGTTGGCGGAACCGAAGAACAGGTAGCTCTGCAGGGTCAGCCCCTGGATCTTGCCGCCATGGGCCGACAACACCTCGCGGTCGTCGCGCGAGCGATCCAGCGAGCTGCGATACTCCGAGCCGTCAAAGCCGTATTTGATCGCCTCGACCCGCGCCGCGCTGAGCGCAAAGGTCGCACAGCCGATGATCACCCCGATCAGGATGCCGGGCACGAAGCCCCAGGCCACGATGATGACGATGATCGCGAGCAGCGACACATATTCGGTCCGCGACAGCCGCTTGCGCGATTCGATCATCCATTTGTGCAACTGGTCGGCGCCGAGATAGATCAAGAGCCCGCCGAGCACGAATTTCGGCATGTAGCCGAGCAGCTGCGGCGCCACGGCCAGCATCAGCAGCGAGATCGCGGCAACCGTCAGGCCCGACAGCGGGCCGCGTCCGCCGCTGGAGAAATTCAGGATCGAGCGGCTGACCGAAATGCAGCCGGCGTAGCCGGCCAGCGCGCCGGTCACGATGTTGGCGAAGCCGGTGATGTTGAGTTCGCGCTCGAGATTGGCCTCGCGATGCACCGCGACCTCGATGCCGGTGGTGTTGAACAGCGTGCTTGCCGCCGTGACGAAGACGACGGCGATCATGTTGCCGAGCAGGTCCGGCACCGCCGACCACGGGTACTGCGCGAGCTCGGCCGTGTGCCATGGCAGCATGAAGGTCGATGCCGGCGGCGGCTGGAAGGTCCAGCCGGTCAAATGAGCTTCCTCCGGCGTAATGCCGATGATCCAGAATGCGAGATGCGCCACGATCACGCCGGTAACCAGGATGATCGGCAGGCCAAACGGGGTCCGCGAGCGGTGCCAGGTCAGATAAAGCACCAGCGCCATCGCGCAGGCGGCACTGAGCTCGGAGATCGTGATGACGTTCGTGAAGTGGAAGAGCGTGCCGAGCTGCACGGGGTAACCGGTGATCACCCTGATCGCGCCCAGCACGATCAATAGGCCGGTTGCCCCGAGGAACCCGCCGACTACGGGGTAGGGCACGTAGCGGATGGCGCGGCCCAGCCGCGTCAGTCCGAGGCAGCACAGCACGATGCCGGTGACGATGGTCGAGAGCCCAAGCGTGATCAGCACCGGCGTAAGCAGCGGCGCCGTCGGGTCGGCCGCACCGATGCGCTCGACCAGCGAGGCCATCAGGATCCCCGTTACCGCCGCGGTCGAGCTGTCAGGGCCGGCGACGGCGAAGGGCAGCGAGCTGCCGAGCGCGATCAAGGTCGCAAGCACGGCCGAGGAGATGAATGTCGCCGCGACGCCGTATGACAGATAGGGCGACAATGGCCCGGCGAAGATCAGCAGCGCGTAGGACAGGCCGAACGTGATGCCGAGGACACTGGCGGCGCTGCCGCCGAGAACGTCATGCATGGCCCGTCGCGCGCGCGAGCCGAAATAAAGCGATCGACTAATCACGTTGAAAAATGTCCTGAACTTTCGCCGTCAGTCGTAGACGAGCCCAGCGCAGGACGACAACAGGATTTTTGTGACAACCGGTTCTCAATACGCGCATTTTCTGCCTCACCCGGTCGCGGGCGAGGGCCAGGGTGCGGTGTTTCCGGATCGGATGTACCGATGCGGTCGGATTGCCTAGTGTCCCGAATCCGAAGTTCGTATCATTCGCCGCACCTTCGGAGCGAACTTCGGATTCGATCAGGAAACTAGCAAACTTATGATTCTAGTGTGCTTTACGAATGCGAAGTTCGTGAAAGCGGCTGCCGCGAAATCGCACGAACTTCGCATTCAGCACACTAGCCGAGGCTGTCCATGAATGCGCGTAACCGCGGCGCCCATTTGTGCGCGTCGCGGCCCGATGCCGAATGGCCGTAGTCGCTGTCGAGCAGAAAATAATCGGCGTCGACGCCGGCGGCCTTCAGTGCCGGCATCACCTGGGGCGCAAGCTCCGGCGGGAACAGCTTGTCGGTCCGCGACAGGACATAGAGCACCTTGGCCTTGATCTGTCCGAACTGCGCCGTAACGTCGAAGCCACGCAGCGCCTTGGCCAACGTCAACAGCGAATTGGCGTCAAACCCCCTGGCCCATTCCGTCGCCTCGGCGCGGATCGCGGCTTCGATCGCCGCGGGATCGGTCAGCGTATCGCGCAGCCGCGTTTCGATGCCGTAGGTCTTCAGCGTCGCGGTGCGGATCTGGATCATGCTTTCGAGCACGCCGCCGTGATCGTAATAGTCGCCGCCGCTCCAGCTCGGATCCTGCGACAGCGCCGCCATCAGGCGCGCGACGTTGCCCTCGGCGCGCTCGCGCGGCACCAGCGGCGCGGTGACGACAGCGGCGATGCCGCGCATCGCGTCCGGATAGTTCACCGCCCATTGCAATGCCTGGAAACCGCCATAGGACGGGCCGACGATGGCAACGAGCTTGTCGACGCCGAGTTCATCGAGCATCGCGCGCTGGGTGGCGACGATGTCGCTGACGGTGATATCAGGGAAACGCGGCCCGTAACGCCGGCCGGTCCGCGGGTCGATGCTTGCCGCATTGGTCGAGCCGTAGGACGAGCCCAGCATGTTCGGGCAGATTGCGAAGTAGCGGTTGGTGTCGACAGCCTTGCCGGGGCCGACGATCTCGTTCCAGCTGCCTTCGCCGGTCGATCCGCCGGGATCGATCATCTGCGGCCCGCTGGTGTTGCCGTGGGTGATCAGCACGACATTGTCGCGGTTGGGCGCCAGCGTGCCGACGGTGCGGTACGCGATGGTGACCTCACCCAGCACGCTGCCGTTCTCCAGGCGGAAATCGGATGTGGTGAATGTCTTCAGCTCGGTTGCGGGCATCATGTGTTCCGGATGGTTACGCCAGCTCAGCACGTTCGCGGTAGGAACGCAAAGCCTTGAGCTTAAGCCTTGAGCTCAAGCACCGCGATGGTGCAATTCGCAGACCTCAACCATTCCCGCCCTCATTGCCGAAGGCGCCGTGGCGGCCGACACCCGAGGCGAAGCGAGCAGCACCCGACAGTGTTTCGCCCGACGCGATCACGTCGAGGCCACCGCGCATTTCGTTCTTGATCGCCTCTTCCTCGTCGAGGTCCCATTGCCGCAACGCCGACAGGCGGTCGGCGCGCATGCAGTTCTGCGGGAATTTCGCGATGTCCTTGGCGAGCGCAATGGCATGCGCGCGCGTCTCGCCCTTCGGCACCAATCGGTTCGCGAGCCCCATGCGAAGCGCCTCGGGGCCTGCGACCGGGCGGCCGGTGAGGATCAGATCGATCGCCTGCGAATGGCCGATCAGCCGCGGCAGGCGGATGGTGCCGAGGTCGATCAGCGGCACGCCGAAGCGGCGGCAGAACACGCCGAAGGTCGCGTCCTCGGCGACGACGCGCATGTCGGCCCACAGCGCAAGCTCCATGCCGCCGGCGACCGCAAAGCCCTCGATCGCGGCGATCACCGGCTTCGAGAGCCGCAGCCGGCTTGGCCCCATCGGCGCAATCGTGTTGTGACCGCCGATCTCGCGCTTCTTCTCGGGATCGCCGGCTGCCACCGCCTTCAGGTCGGCGCCGGCGCAGAAATAGCCACCGGTGCCGGTGAACACCGCGACCGATGCGCTCGCGTCGGCGTCGAAGGCCAGGAACGCGTCATACAGCTTGCGTGCGGTGGCGCCGTCGACGGCGTTGCGGTTGTGCGGACGGTTGATGGAGATGATGGTGACGGGACCATCGCGCTCGACGAGCACGGTATCGGCATCGGACATGGGTCGCTCCCTGGCTTGTTGCTTGGCGCCAACGTAACGTTGCCCGTCAGGCAATGCCATCACGAACGAAGGCGACGCGGATGGTCGGGTCGCCGATCGCCTCATGCGCATCCTCGAAACGGACGCGGCGGGTGATGACATGCTCCGGGTGGTAATGGCCTGCCGCCACATGCGCGACGCAGTCGGGCAGTTCGGCGCGAACATTGACGCGGCTGACCTTCAACGTGATCCCGACTTCATACATATGCCGCAGCGGGACCGGCGTGGTCTCGGCGAAGTCGCCATACATGCGCTGGCAGATGCCGTTGGGTTCCGTTGCGCGGAATGCGAGCAGCGTGCTGGCGTCGGTCGCGGCCGCATCGATCACGATCGGGAACAGGCCGGGCGGCTCCATCGACAGGCCGCTTGGGGCTTCGATGATATCGGCACCGAGCGACTTCGCCTTGGCGAGGCGCGGCGCGTGGTCGTCGAGATAGACGACGCGGCCCGCGCCGCGCGCCACTGCCGCCTGCACCGCAAACAGCGCGAGCGACTGCGCGAAACCGCCGATCACGAGCACGTCGGCGCCGGGCCGTTGCGCGAGCCAGCGCGCCACGGCGCTGAACCCGTCGGTCGCGCCGTCCGCAAGCCCCGCGGTTTGCGACAGGGCATGGCCGTTCGGCTGGCGGACCAGCATGTGATCGGCAAACGGCACGCGGATGAGGTCGGACAGCCCGCCGCCATATTCCACGCCGCAGACCGGCTTCAACCCGTAGGAGGAGCGAAACGGCACCCCCGTGCAGGCATTGGTGTGGCCGCGCCGGCAGCGGTCGCAAGTGCCGCAACTGATCTGGAACGGAACGATGACGAGATCGCCGGGCGCGAAATTCTTCACCGCGCCGCCGACGTCGACGATGCGGCCGGCGGTCTCATGTCCCAGCGCAAACGGACCTGCGAGGCCCGACCGGCCGTGCACGATCGCAAGATCGAGATCGCAGCGCGTCACCGCGAGCGGCTGCACCAGCGCGTCGCCGTCATCCTGTAGCCTCGGCGCGGGAACGTCCCACCATTCGACCTTGTTGCCGCCGATATAAGTCAATTGCCGCATCGTGCACTCTCCGCTTTGAGCCGAGAGTGCAGCGCGGTGGATGCGCCGACAAAAGGTTTGTCTTCAACAGGGGTGAATGAGATTCACCTGGCGCCTAGTGGCTGACACGGTCAGGTGATGCCAGGTGTAGCGCGTCGCGTCGCTCCCCCCGTCATCCTGAGGTGCGAGCGCAGCGAGCCTCGAAGGATGCACGGCCCCGCTAGCGGCCGTCGACCCTTCGAGACGGCCGCGTTGCGGCCTCCTCAGGGTGACGGTGATAGAGCGAACGCGCCGACGATGACGCTAGACCTTCAGCTCGGTCCCCGTCACGCGGCGGTACGCCTCGAGATACCGCTTGCTGGTCGCATCCACCACGCTCGCCGGTAGCGGCGGGGGCGGGGCGTCGCCGTTCCAGCGGCGGGCGTGGCGTTCGACATCGAGATAGTCGCGCAGCGGCTGCTTGTCGAAGCTCGGCTGCGGCTGGCCGGGCTTGTAGGCATCGACCGCCCAGAACCGCGAGGAGTCCGGCGTCATCACCTCGTCGATCAGGATGATGCGGCCGTCTCTGTCGCGGCCGAATTCGAACTTGGTGTCGGCGATGATGATGCCGCGGGCGCGGCTGGTCTGTTCGCCGTAAGCGTAGACGTCGCGCGCCATCTTCTCCAGCGTCGCGGCAACGTCCGCGCCCACGATCTCGCGCACCCGCTTAACCGTGATGTTCTCGTCATGGCCGGCCTCGGCTTTGGTCGCCGGGCTGAAGATCGCGGGCTCGAGCTTCTGGCTCTCGACCAGGCCCGCCGCCAGCTTCTCACCGGCGAGCGTGCCGTCGGCGGCGTATTCCTTCCACGCCGAGCCGGAGATGTAGCCGCGGATCACGCATTCGATCGGGAATACGGTGGTGCGCTTGCAGAGCATCGCGCGACCGAGGATGTCGGCGCGATGGTTCTTCAGCTCAGGGACCGCGCAGATGATCTCGTCGGCATCGGCGCTGAGCATGTGATGCGGCACGGTGCCTTCGAGCTGCCGGAACCACCAGGCGCTGATCTGGGTCAGCACCGCGCCCTTCATCGGAATGGTCTCCGCCATCACCACGTCGAATGCCGAGATCCGGTCGGTGGTGAGCAGCAGCACGCGGTCGTCGCAGACGGCGTAGATATCGCGCACCTTGCCGCGGCCGATCCGGGGCAGGGGCAAATCGCTGGATAGCATCGCGGTCATGGCATTGTCTTTCTGGGCGGTGTTCAAAGACGTGCGCCCGCACGAGGCGTGCGGGCGCCGAAGATTATCACAGGAAATAGCTCACTCCGGCAGCGGAATGAACTCGTGTTCATGCGGAACCTGCGCGAAACGCCCGGTTTTCCAGTCCTGTTTGGCCTGCTCGATCCGCTCCTTCGAGGACGAGACGAAATTCCACCAGATGTGGCGCGGTCCTTCCAGCGCATCGCCGCCGAGGAACATCATGCGGGTCGGCCGCAGCGTCTTCACGGTGATGCGGTCGCCGGGCCGGAAGATCAGCAGCCGCGGGCCCTCGTGGCGGTCGCCCGCGATCTCGACCTCGCCGTCGACGAGATAGATCGCGCGCTCCTCGTGATCAGGGTCGAGCGGCACCGAGGTGCCGGCCTGCGCAGTCACTTCCGTGTAGAACCACGGCGAGACCATGCTGACCGGCGAGCTGATGCCGAACGCCGAGCCGGCGATGACGCGCGCGGTGAAGTCGCGCTCCGAGATCATCGGCAGGTCACCTGCGCCATAATGCTGGAATGACGGCGCGATCTCTTCCTTGCCGGCCGGCAGCGCGATCCAGCTTTGCAGACCGAGCATCTTCTGGCCGTCGCGGCGCTGCACGTCGGGGGTGCGCTCGGAATGCGCGATGCCGGCGCCCGCGGTCATCAGGTTCATGGCGCCGGGCTGGATCTCCTGGATGTTGCCCTCGCTGTCGCGGTGCATGATGCTGCCGTCGAACAGATAGGTGACGGTGGCGAGCCCGATATGCGGATGCGGCCGCACATCCATGCCCTTGCCGGCGAGGTACTGCACCGGACCGAAATGGTCGAAGAAGATGAAAGGCCCCACCATCTGCCGCTTGCCATGCGGCAGCGCGCGGCGCACGGCAAAGCCGTCGCCGAGATCGCGGGTGCGCGGCACGATGATCAGATCCAGCGCGTCGCAGGTCTTGGGATCGCCGAGTTCGGGATCGGTCGAGGGCTGCCAGCTCATGTCGGACTCCTTGCAGTTTTGCCGGATCATACTCTTTTGCAGCGATCATACGCTCTATCCGTCGTCCCGGCCAAGCGAAGCGCGAGCCGGGACCCATAACCACAAATGTCAATTCTTGCGCTCGCTGGGGCCGCGGCTTGCTTCAACAACGCAACCCTGTGGTTATGGGTCCCTGCTTTCGCAGGGACGACGGCGGAGTGTTCGGCTCTGGCGTGCGTTTCATGACAACGGCATAATTCCGGAAACTGGAGCATGTCATGGTTTCTCTGATCAAGCCGGGCGCAAGGCTGCTGCAGGTCGATGGTCCCGTGATCGAAACCGCGCGCCTCATCCTGCGGCCGTGGCGCGCGTCCGACATCGCTGACAACACGAAAATGCTGTCCGATCCCGAGACGGCGCGCTTCATCACGCCGGATCATCAGCCGGTCACCTCGGAGCTGAAGGGCTGGCGCAACGCCGCCGTCATCTCCGGCCATTGGGCGCTGCACGGCTTCGGCATGTTCGCGGTCGAGGAAAAATCCTCCTCCCGCTACATCGGCCGCGTCGGGCCGTATTATCCGCCGGGCTGGCCGGGCTTCGAGGTCGGCTGGGGTATCGCCAGGGAGTGTCGCGGCAAGGGCTATGCGGTGGAGGCGGCGCGCGCCGCGATCGACTTTGTGTTCGATAATTTTACTATCGACCGCATCATCCATTGCATCGATCCCGCTAACGTCGCCTCGCAGGCCGTGGCGCGGCGGCTGGGCGCGGTGAACGAAGGCCCGGGCAAGCTCGAGGGCGATGCCGTCGATATCTGGGTGACGCAGCGCAGCCGCTGGCCGCGCGATGGTTCTTGAAAAATCTCGCCTGACGGACGATTCTCTGCTGACCTTGGAGATCGCATCGACCGATGACCTTTGCCGCGACCGAACTGTGCCTGCGCGCCGCCACCGTGACGCTGCTGCTGGTGCTTGCGGCCTCGATGTTCGTGGATTTCCGCAAGGTGCTGGCCGGCCAGCTCGCGGTCGCCTTCGCGCTCGGCTCGGCCGCGCATGCGGTGACCGCGTCGATTGGTGCCGGCCCGCCGGTCTCGGACTGGCATGCGCCGCTGATCGCGCTCTCGACCGGCGACATCGTGGTGTTCTGGCTGTTCACGCGTGCGCTGTTCGATGACGCGTTTCAGCTGCGCTGGTGGCACGGCCTGATCTGGGCCGCGGTCGTGGCCTACAGCTTCGTCAATTGCATGTGGATTGCACCCGCCGGTCACGCGCAGATCGCGATCATCATGGTCAATTCGCTCACGCTCGCCTTCGTTGCGCTCGCGGTGGCGCAAACCATCGGATCGTGGTCGGCAGATCTGGTCGAGCGCCGCCGCCGTGTCCGCGTCTTCATCGTCGCCGCGTCTGCGCTGTACGGCGGCATGAACGCGCTGCTCCAGATCGCCTATGCCGGCAGCCGCGTGACTGTGGAATGGGCCAATTTGCTGAACGCGGCCGTGCTCACCGTCATCGTGGCCGCGATCACCTGGGCGATGATGCGCGTCGACGGCGCCGACCTGTTCACGGTGCCGGCGGAGGCTGTCGTGCTGACGAAGCCGGCCGCGGTCGAGGAGGCGGCGGACCAGAGACTGGTCGATGCCCTGATGCGGCTGATGGCGGACGAGCGCATCTATCGCCACGACAACATCACGATCGGCGCGCTCGCAACCCGGCTGAAGATCCCCGAATATCGTCTCCGGCGGCTGATCAACCAGCGGCTCGGCTACCGCAATTTCAATGTCTTCCTCAACAACCACCGGATCGAGGAGGCCAAGACCGCGCTCGCCGATCCCTCGCAGGCCGAGGTCCCCGTCATCACCATCGCGATGGACGCCGGCTTCCAGTCGCTCGGCCCCTTCAACCGCGCCTTCAAGGCCACCACGGGGGTGACCCCGACGGAGTACCGGAAGCTGAAGGCGGTGTAATTGGCGCCGCATACGCGGCTTTCCCTCTCCCCTTGTGGGAGAGGGTGGCTTCAATGCGGAAGCATTGAAGCCGGGTGAGGGGTCTCTCTCGGCGGATGCAGACCCCTCATCCGGCGCGGATTTCATCCGCGCCACCTTCTCCCACAAGCGGAGAAGGGAAGAGGCGTTGCGAATACAGGGCCTTGTAATCACAGCATATTTCCAGAATCGGCGAGCCGCCCCGAGTTCTCGACTAGCCTCATTTCCAAATCCGGCGAGCACTACCGCGTCCGCTGCGGCCTGATCCCGGCCACGCGCCCAATGCGCCATGCCGGAGGATCCCGTGACCCGTCGAAAGCTCTTTCTTGTTCTCGTCGCCACCACCGCCTGCGGTGCGCTGGCGCTGTCCGCCGCCCGTGCCCGCGACGTGCCGAACGTCGCGACCGGCTTTGTTGCGAATGTCGTCTGCTCGGAGACCTTCGTCAGCGGGCTCGATCCGAAGCGAAACCTGGCTGAGACCACGGACGCGATGCCGGGGGCCGGCCTGATCACCTGGGCGATGGACACCGAGGTCGACCTTGATCGCAAGGACGTCACCGTGACGCTGTTCGGGCTCGGCCGCAGCCATGCGGTCTATCGCGATGGGCTGGGCTGCACTCTCGACCACGGCGAGACGCTGGCCGATGGCCCGCTGCCGCCCTCGAGGCCGCAAGCCGCATTGCTGCCCGAGATCGCAGGTCCTGCGCTCGTCGCGCCACAAAGCGCGCAGCTTGGGGCCGCGCTCGACCGCGCCTTTGCCGAGCCGGCGGAGCCGCCGTTCCGCCACACCCGCGCTGTCGTCGTGATGAAGGACGGTCGCGTCGCCGCCGAACGCTACGCCGACGGTATCGGCATCGAGACGCCGCTACTCGGCTTCTCCATGAGCAAGTCGGCGGTCTCGGCCCTGATCGGAATCCTCGTCCGCGAGGGCAGGCTGACGCGCGACCAGCCGGTGCCGATCGCGGCCTGGCGGAATCCCGACGATCCGCGCCACGCGATCACGGTCGACGAGCTACTGCGTCACACCGCAGGGCTTGCGCTCGGCAGCTCGCTGCAGGCGTCGCTGGCGTCCGTGCTCGAGCCGGTCAACCGCATGAAGTACATGGAATCGGATATGGCCGCCTTCGCCGAGAGCGCTGCGCTGGAGAGCATGCCCGGCCGGGTCTGGAATTATCATGACGGCAACTACCTGATCCTCTCGCATCTGATCCGCAACGCCGCCGGCGGGCACGCGGCGGACGTCATCCGCTTCGCGCGTGAAAAGCTGTTCGGTCCGCTCGGCATGCGCAATGTCGTGATGCAGTTCGATGCTGCGGGCACGCCGGAAGGATCGGGCGCGATGATGGCGAGCGCACGCGACTGGGCGCGTCTCGGCCAGCTCTATCTCAATGACGGGATGGCCGGCGACAAGCGCATTCTGCCGGAGGGCTGGGCGGCCTATTCGGCTTCGGCGACGCCGAACGCCTGGGTCGGCTACGGCGCGGGCTTCTGGACCAACCTCGGCGACAGCTTCGGTGCCAACCATCGCATCGCGCATGGCTGGCCGCGCGATGCGTATTTCGCCAAGGGCACGATTGGACAATATGCCGTGATCGTGCCGTCGCAGCGGCTCGTCATCGTCCGGCTCGGCCGCTCGCCGAACATGCCGCCCGAGGCGGACGGCGTGTCCGATCTGGTCCGTGACGTCGTGACGGCAACCTCAACAAGCGCGCGGCTCGCGGGCGGCAATTGACTGGCGCGTCACGCACCACCCGCGCGATCGTGGATTGAATCGCGATCTCCGGAATTTTCTGATGCCGTGGCGCATCTCGCAGGAGGTGCGCCACAGTTCTTCAAGAACCGCCTCAGCCGGAGACCATCATGCCGAAAGCCTACTGGATCGTGCACGTCACGGTGCACGATGAAGCGCGCTATCCCGAATACCTCGCCGCCGCGATGCCGATATTCGCCAGATACGGCGCCAATTTCATCGTGCGCAACGGCCCCTATGAGGTGATGGAAGGCGCGACGCGCCAGCGCAACTTCGTCATCGAGTTCCGGGATCGCGCCACCGCGATGGAATGCTACACCTGCCCCGACTATCAGGCCGCCAAGGCGATCCGGCAGAAATATTCGGACGGGGATTTTGTGATCATCGATGGAGAGGAGTAGACTCTTCGTCATTTCGGGGGCGCGCGAAGCTGCGCCCTCATCCTCACCTGTCATCGCCCGGCTCGACCGGGCGATCCAGTACGCCGCGGCCTCTCGGTTCAAGCACTGGCGTCTCTGGAATACTGGATCACCCGCATGCGCGGGTGATGACACCGCGTGATGTGACGCCTTGAATTGCGACCCATCCTCATCGTCGTCCTGGCGAAGGCCAGGACCCATTACCCCAAATGAGAATTGTTGTGCGGGGCTGCGGCCACAGTTCGCTCTTGCAGGGACGACAGCGGCGGGTGTGGCGCGCGGCCTGCGCTGTAACGGTGGATTCGCTTACTGCCGTCCCAGCTGCGTCGCCTTCTCGACGCGGTCGAACCGCTCCAGCGTCAGGATTGCGTCCGCGAGCTGGTCGGCGCGCTTGTCGAGCACCGGGCGGGCCAGCGTCAGGAACTTCTGCTGCATCGCTTGCGCATCGGGGAACGAGGTCGGCTCACCGGAAGGATCGGCATAGAGGCGCTCATGCACGGCGTCGTCGGTGGTGATCGAGACACGGGCGCCGAACGGATGGGTGCGGCCGATCTCGAGGCGGTCGTCCTGCACGACGTCGAACTTGTCGGCGAGCGCATCGATCGCCGCATCGCCGAGCCGGTCGTAATCGTCCCAGCCGAAATGGCCCTGGTCGAGCGCGATCGCGCCGGTGAAGAACATCGAGAACTGGCCGCCGACCACCGAAGTCGGGTGACGCTTGGTGGCGGCATCGCCAGTCAACGTGATGCCGTTGCGGTGCAGGCCGATCTCGACCTTCCTGATCTGGTCCGGCGTCAGATTGTGCTCGCGCCGCATCGCGATCAGCGCGTCGATCGCGGCGTGGGTATAGCGGCAGCTCGGATAGGGCTTCACGCCGATCTTCAGGGTCTCGTAGGTGTGGCCCAAATCCGCCACCGCCTTGTCCGGGTGGGCGTCATCGGTATAGCCGACCAGAAGGCCGTGCTTGCCCTCGACCGACTCGCTCGAACCGATGAAGTCGTTGCGCGCCAGGGTCGCGGCGATCACGCCGTTCATCGCGGCGGCGCCGACCTGGTAGCGCTTGTTCCAGGCGCCGTTGACCAGGAATTGCAGCGAGCCGGCGGCCTGGCTGCCGGAGACGCCGAAGGCGGAGACGATCTGTTCCTTCGACAGCCCGAACAGTTTTGCCGCCGCCGCAGCCGCGCCATAGGTGCCGGCGGTCGCCGTCGGATGGAAGCCCTTGGCATAATGCGAAGTCGGGTCCAGTGCGTTGCCGAGCCGGCAGCACACTTCATAGCCGGCGACGATCGCGGTCAGCACGTCGCGGCCGGAGGCGCCGACCATCTCGCCGACTGCGAAGGCGGCGGGCACCACCGGCGCGCTCGGATGCAGCGAGGAATCGGCGTGGGTGTCGTCGAAATCGAGTGAATGGCCGAGCGCGCCGTTGAGCAGCGCCGCCACCGCCGGCGTCCAGGTCTTGGTGTCGCCGAACACCGTGGCCTCGCCCTTGCCGTCCAGCGCCAGCGCCTCCAGCATCTTCATCAGCGAGGGCGTCGATTCCGCATCGCGGCGGGCGCGGATGGCGCCGCCCAGGAAATCCAGCGTCAAAACCTTGGCGCGCTCCAGCACCTGCGGCGGGATATCGCAATATTTCAGGTCGGCGACGTAGGCGGCGAGCGTTGCGGTTTCGTGGGCCATCGTGTTTCCTCAATTTTGCGGCGCAGGGTAGGCGGGCAGGTTTGGCCTTTCAAGCCACCTTGCCGCCGCGGGCAGCAGCCATGCTTCGGGCCGCTGAGCCTCAAGTCATGTAACACGGGCCTTTCCATTGATTGCGGATCAGGGTGCATGAGGACCTTCGCAAAACGCATGTTCGACCAGCTCTGGACCCGCAAGACGCAGCTGGCGCTGGCGGTCCGGATCGCGTCCGCGGGCGTCGCGGCCTATGCCATCGCACTGGCGCTGCACCTGCTGCTGCCGCTATGGGCGGTGCTGACCTCGCTGATCGTGACCCAGATGAGCGTCGGCCGCTCGCTGAAGGCAACCCGCGACTACATGCTCGGCACCATCGGCGGCGCCATCTATGGCGGCGCGATCGCGGTCCTGATCCCGCATTCCGGCGAGGGCAGCCTGCTGGCGCTGCTGGTCCTGGCGATCGTGCCGCTGGCGTTCATCGCCGCGCTCAATCCCAGCCTGAACTCGGCGACGGTGACGGCGGTGATCGTGCTGCTGCTGCCGACGATGCATCATTCCAATCCTTTGGATTCTGCGATCGACCGCGTGCTCGAGGTCACGGTCGGTGCGCTCACTGGCCTTGTGATCTCGTTCCTAGTGCTGCCGTCGCGCGCGGTCAGCCAGATCAGGGTCAATGCATCGAAGCTGCTGGAACTGCTCTCGGCGGCGTTCGCCGAATTGCTCGCAGGTCTGACCCGCGGGCTCGACAACGACGCACTGCACCGGATCCAGGACGGCATCGGCACCGCGGTAACCAATTTGCACGCCACCGGCCTCGAGGCCGAGCGTGAACGCACCATGCATCTGTCGTCCGGGCCGGACACCGGTCCGCTGCTGCGGACGATTCAGCGGCTGCGGCACGACGTCGTGATGATCGGGCGCGCCTGCGTCGTGCCGCTGCCGGCCGACATCCAGGCCAGGCTGGCGCGGCCATTGGCCGACGTCAGCAACGCCATCGTGACTTATATGGTGGCAGTGGCGACCGCCCTGCGCGCCGGCAGCGGCCCGGCCGACATGGCACCGGTCGATGCCGCGCTGCATGCCTACAGCGAGGAGGTTGCCGCGGTGCGCAGCGAGGGCCTGACCCGGGGGCTTCCGGTCGATGCCATGGAGCGGTTCTTCGCACTTGGATTTTCGCTCGACCAGATGCGGCAGAACCTGAGCGACCTCAAGCGCTGCCACGGCAATTGGTGCACCAACGAAGAGGCTTCCGGGAAGATCGTTGCGGAAACGTCGGAGAAGAGCGCGGCATGACCTTTGGCTATGCCGAGCGGCGCGCGAGGCCCTTGCCCTCCATCCGCCAGATCAGGAGGTCGATACGGTCCTGACCGAAGAACGGCTCGCTTTCGAATACAAAGGTCGGCACGCCCCAATGGCCGGAGGCCGCGTGCGCGTCCTCGTTGCCCTTGACGACCGCTTCATGGCGATCGGGATCGGCAGCGATCGCCGCATCCATCGCGGCGAGGTCGAAGCCTGCAGCAGCGGCCGCTTTCGCCAGATGATCGCCCTCGTTCCAGCCCTTCACCGAGCCGTCCCACAGCACGCGGCTGATGGCGGCAGTGAAGGCAAGCGACCGCCCCTCGAGCTGCGCGGCGGCGCCGAGCCGGCTCAGGCGATGGATGTAGGGCTGATGTTCGGCGACGTCGAGCGTCGTCATGTCCTGCACGATCGGGTCCGGGCGCGGAAAGCGGAACGGGATGTTCTCATGCTTGGCGACGCGGCTGGAGTCGAGCACCACATAGCGGGCGAATTGCGGATTGGTCTTCTTGAAGAAGCCTGGCACGCGCACCGCGAGCGGATAGACCGGCCGCAAATTCACCGTGAGGTCGTAGTCGGCGACCATCCTCAGCGTCTTCGGCAGCGCCAGATAGCTGTACGGACTGCGGAACGAGAAGAACAGGTCGACCGCCAGGGTCATGCGCTAGCCTCCGTTCGGTGTGACCTCGACGACCTTCACCAGTCTGCGTGCCAGCACGCGGAAACGCAAGATCAGGAGGGTCGCATAGACCGCAGTGCCGAGCGACAGCCCGATCCAGACGCCGGGCGCCTTGAGCCCGGCCCAGAAGGCCAACGCAGAGGCCGACGCGAACCCGATCAGCCAATAGCTGATGACGGCGAACAGCAGCGGCACCTGGGTGTCGTTCATGCCGCGCAGCGCGCCAGCGGTGGTGGTCTGCACGCCATCGGCGATGAAGAAGGTCGCGCCGATCAGGAGCAGCATCGCGGTGAGCTGCGCGGTGGTGTCAGAGGCCTCGCCGAGGAACAGCGCCGCGATCTCGAAGCGCGCCAGGATCACCGCGAGCGTCATGACGCTCATGAAGACGCCGGCGAGCGCGACCGCGACAAAGCCGGCGCGCTGTACCGCGTCGGTGTCGCGGCGGCCGACCGCCTGACCGACCCGCACGGTGGCGGCCATGCTGATGCCGAACGGCACCATGAACAGGATCGCCGCGATCTGCAGCGCGATCTGGTGCGCCGCCAGCGCCGTGGTGCTGATCAGCCCCATCAGCAGACCGGCCGCGCCGAACAGGCCGTACTCCAAGAGGAAGGCGATCGAGATCGGTGCGCCGACGGCGACAAGCTTGCCCATCAACGGCCAGTCGATGCGCCAGACGCGGCTGAACACATGGTACTTGCGGAACGGGCGGCGTCGTGCCGCGAACCACACGCCGGCGAGGAAGGTGCAGAGATTGACGATCGTGGTCGCAAGTCCGGCGCCGAACATGCCGAGCTCGGGCATGCCCCATTTGCCGTAGAGCAGCAGGTAGACCATCAGCGCATTGGCCGGGATCGCCGCGAGTGTGATCCATAGCACCGGCTCCGGCCGGTTCACCGCGCTCATGAAGCCGCGGATCGCAATGAACCACAGCGCCGGCAGAATGCCCCAGGCGAGCCCGAACAGATATTGCTGCGCCAGATGCGCGGTGGCCTGGGTCTGGCCGAGCGCGAGCAGGATGCGCTCGCCATGAAACGGCAGCGCCATCAGCGGCAGCACCATGAAGAATCCCGCCCACAGGCCGACGCGGAGTGCGCGCCGCATCACGCGCGGGTTGCGCGCGCCGAACGCCTGTGCGGCCAATGGCGAGACCGCGGACATCATGCCCATGCCGATGGTGAAGCTGACGAAATACACGGTATGCGCCAGCGCCGCCGCGGCGACGTTCTCGCTGCCGAGCCGTCCGATGAAGGCGAGATCGGTGGTCATCATCGCGATCTGGCCGAGCTGCGTCAGCGCAAGCGGCACCGCGAGCTTCAGCGTTTCCGCGAGCTCGGCCGTGAGCAGCTTGCGAGGGACGGCAAGCGCCGCCCCGGAGGCGACGACGGCCGCGCGCGACACGGCCGGGTCGATCTTGTCGATGCAGGTCATGGCGGCACGTCTAGCACGGCAAACCGGCCGGAAGGATGGCTAAACCGCCCAAACGCGATGATCTCACGCAGAGATCATCGCGGCCCAAACTGTCGTTTGAGCATGGTCCGAGCGCAACACACTTGGCGTTTGCCGCGGGAAAACCGCTTCACGTTTTTCCGGATCATGCCCGGATCACGATCGCGTTGGTATCCGCTTGATCTTGGCGCCGAGCGCGTTGAGCCGTTCGTCGATCCGCTCATAGCCGCGCTCGATCTGGTCGGCATTGTTGATGGTCGAGGTGCCGTTGGCGCACACCGCGGCCAGCAGCATCGCCATACCGGCGCGGATGTCGGGCGAGTTCATCGGCGCGCCGCGCAGCCGGCTGGGACCGGCCACGATTGCGCGATGCGGATCGCACAGCACGATGCGGCCACCCATCGCGATCAGGTTGTCGACGAAGAACATCCGCGACTCGAACATCTTCTCGTGCATCAGGATGACGCCGTCGCACTGCGTCGCGGTGACGATCGCGATCGACATCAGGTCGGCCGGGAAGGCGGGCCAGGGCTGGTCCTCGAGCTTCGGCACGTGACCGCCGAAATCGTCCTGGATCTTCATGGTCTGGTTCGACGGCACGACGAGGTCGTCGCCCTCGATGCCGCAGACGATGCCGAGCCGCTCAAAGCCCATCCGGATCGAGCGCAAATGCTCGACGCCGGCGCGCGCGATGCGCAGCGGTGAGCGGGTCACCGCGGCAAGGCCGATCAGCGATCCGACCTCGATATGGTCGGGCTGGATCGCGTAGGTCGTGCCGCCGAGCGTCGCCTGGCCGTGCACGACGATGGTGTTGGTGCCGATGCCTTCGATCCTGGCGCCGAGCGCGACCAGGAAGTTGGCGAGGTCCTGCACATGCGGCTCGGAGGCCGCGTTGCGCAGATAGGTGGTGCCGCGGGCGGCGACGGCGGCGACCAGCGCGTTCTCCGTCGCGGTGACGCTGGGCTCGTCGAGGAACACATCGGCGCCCTTCAGGCGGGAAGCGCGGAATTCCAGCCGGTGCGTCGCGGTGACCGTGGCGCCGAGCTGCTCGAAGGCCAGAAAATGGGTGTCGAGCCGGCGCCGGCCGATCACGTCGCCGCCGGGCGGCGGCAGCGCGACCTCGCCGCAGCGGGCGAGCAGCGGACCTGCCAGCAGGATCGAGGCGCGGATCCGCGCGCACAGCGCCGGATCGAGATCGGCGGCGCGGATCTCCTTGGCATGGATCTGCAGCGTGTTGCGCTCGGTCCATTCGGCGCTGGCGCCGACCGAACGGCACAGCTCGACCAGCGTTTCGGTGTCGCGAATACGCGGCACGTTGGTCAGCGTGACCGGATGCTCGGTGAGCAGGGCAGCTGCGATGATCGGCAGCGCGGAGTTCTTGTTGCCCGACGGCTCGATGGTGCCCGAGAGGCGGCGGCCGCCTTCGACGATGTATTGGATCGGCGGCACGCGGAATGTCCCCTAACGCATCATCCAGACTTGGATTCAGACTTGGATTCGAACTTGGCCACACAAAATTCCGCAATGGAATCAATGGCTGTCCGGCACCGTAACACAATTCCCGGCGCAGCTTCCACACGAAAGGTAGCCGCGCGACGGTGCCGATCGCGTTGTCACGGACACGTCATCTTGGCCGAGCCATCGCGTCGGAAAGCGCAAGTCCGCTTGGCCGCCGGGAGCAGATCCCTAGATGTCGATGGTGGCGCTGAGCGAGTTTTCCTGGATGAAGTCGCGGCGCGGTTCGACCACGTCGCCCATCAGCTTGGTGAAGATATCGTCGGCCTCGTCGACCTCCTTGATCTTCACCTGCAGCAGCGAGCGCGCCTCGGTGTCCAGCGTGGTCTCCCACAGCTGCTCCGGATTCATCTCGCCGAGACCTTTGTAGCGCTGCAGCGAGACGCCCTTGCGGGCGGCATCGGTCACGGCCTCGAACAGGTCGATCGGGCCGTGAATGGTCTGCTCGGCATCCTTGCGCCGGAGCTTGCCCGCCCGCACGTAGATCTCCTGCAACCTGGTCGCATATTCGTCGAGCTTGCGTGCATCGGCCGAGCCGAGAAACGCGTCGTCGATCACGGCCACTTCCTTGACGCCGCGCACGGTGCGCTCGAACTGGAAACCCTGGCCTTCAGTGAACGTGCCGATCCAGCCGCGCTCCACTTCGTCGGCAACCGCGTCCAGCCGCTTGGCGATGTAGTCAGCCGCGGAGTTGGCGGTCGCGATATCGCTGGTGATTCTCGGGGTCAGCACGCCGGCGATCGCGGCCTGCTCGATCACCGCGCGATTGTAGCGGCTGTGCAAGTTGCGCAGCACGGAGCGGATCGTCCGGGCGTCTTCGACCAGCGACAGCAAGTCACGGCCCGAGCGGTCTTCGCCGGAGGCCGGCTTGAAGACGCATTCGTCGAGCCCGGTCGAGATCAGATAGTCCTCGAGCGCGCGCTCGTCCTTCAGATATTGCTCGGACTTGCCGCGCGAGACCTTATAGAGCGGCGGCTGGGCGATATAGAGAAAGCCGCCATCGATGATCGAGCGCATCTGACGATAGAAGAAGGTCAGCAGCAGCGTGCGGATATGGGCGCCGTCGACGTCGGCGTCGGTCATCACGATGATCTTGTGATAGCGCAGCTTGTCGACCGAGAAATCGTCGCTGATGCCGGTGCCGAGCGCGGTGATCAGCGTGCCGATCTGCTCCGACGACAGCATCTTGTCGGGGCGAACGCGCTCGACATTGAGGATCTTGCCGCGCAGCGGCAGCACCGCCTGGAATTCGCGGTTGCGGCCCTGCTTGGCGCTGCCGCCTGCCGAGTCGCCCTCGACGATGAACAGTTCGGACTTCGCCGGATCCTTCTCCTGGCAGTCGGCGAGCTTGCCGGGCAGCGAGGAGACGCTGAGCGGATTCTTGCGGGTCAGCTCGCGCGCCTTGCGCGCAGCCTCGCGGGCGGCAGCGGCTTGGATCACCTTGCCGACGATTTCCTTGGCTTCCTTCGGATTCTCCTCGAACCAGGCCGCCAGCGCCTCGTTCAGGACGTTCTCGACCACCGGTCGAACCTCCGAGGACACCAGCTTGTCTTTGGTCTGCGACGAGAATTTCGGATCGGGCACCTTTACCGACAACACCGCGGTGAGACCTTCGCGGCAATCGTCGCCGGTCAGCGCGATCTTTTCCTTCTTCGCGTTGGCCTCGGCATAGCCGTTGACCTGGCGCGTCAGCGCGCCACGGAAGCCGGCCAGATGAGTGCCGCCGTCGCGCTGCGGGATGTTGTTGGTGAAGCACAGCACGTTCTCGTGGTAGCTGTCGTTCCACCACAGCGCGGCTTCGACGCCGATGCCGTTGGCTTCCGAGCGCACCATGATCGGCGCCGGCACGATCGCCTTCTTGTTGCGGTCGAGATATTTGACGAACTCCTCGACGCCGCCGGAATAGTGCATTTCCTCGCGCTTCTCGACCGCGTGGCGCATGTCGGACAGCACGATGTGGACGCCGGAATTGAGGAAGGCGAGTTCGCGCAGCCGGTGCTCAAGCGTCGCGAAATCGTATTCGACGTTCTTGAATGTCTCGGTCGAGGCGAGGAAGGTGACCTCGGTGCCGCGTTTGCCCGGGGCATCGCCGACCACCTTGAGCGGCGCCACGGCATCACCGTGCGCGAATTCGATGTAGTGCTCCTTGTCGTCGCGCCAGATCCGCAAGCCGAGCTTGCTGGACAGCGCGTTGACGACGGAGACGCCGACGCCGTGCAGACCGCCGGATACCTTGTAGGAGTTCTGGTCGAACTTTCCGCCGGCGTGCAGCTGGGTCATGATGACCTCGGCCGCCGAGACGCCTTCGCCCTTGTGGATGCCGACCGGAATGCCGCGGCCGTCGTCGTACACGGTGACGGAATTGTCGGCGTTGAGGGTGACCAGGACGCGGCTCGCATGCCCCGCCAGCGCCTCGTCGATCGCATTGTCGACGACCTCGTAGACCATGTGATGCAGGCCGGAACCGTCGTCGGTGTCGCCGATATACATGCCGGGCCGCTTGCGGACGGCGTCGAGGCCCTTCAGCACCCGGATCGATTCCGCACCATATTCGGCCGGAATGGGATGCTCAGATTCGGCAGGGGTCTGCCGGGCAGGTTCAGTCATGTGAGGCCTTCGAGGATGTCCCGAATCAGCTGCACAAAATGAGGCGCTGATTCCGCTATTTGTGCCATGAAAGAGCAGTTGCGCCTAGCGCAAAGTCTCTGTCTACAAACTATTGAATAAATAGGATTTTTTCGGCCTGTTTCAAGGCGCTCAAAGGTCGATTCCGGAGGCTCTGAAAAGCCCGATTCGAAGGCAGATTCGAGCCCCTTTCGGAGACGATTTCGCGCATCTAGCCGCGTCGTGTGGCGCGGCCGGATTCGACGTCGAAAATCTCTCCCGTCGGGCCGATGTCGAGAAAGGCGGCAGGATCGGCGCCGGTCATCCAGACCTGTGCGCCGAGCTTGGCAAGCTCGTCGAACAACGCCTCGCGCCTGTTGGGATCGAGATGGGCGACGACCTCGTCGAGCAGCAGCAACGGCACGATGCCGGTCATCTCCGCGACCATCGTGGCATGCGCCAGCACCAGCCCGATCAAGAGCGCCTTCTGCTCGCCGGTCGAGGCGTCGCGCGCCGGCATGTTCTTTGGCGCGTAGACCACTTGCAGATCGGTCAGATGCGGTCCGTCGAGCGTGCGCCCGGCGGCGGCGTCGCGCGGCCGGCTGGCGCGCAGGATCTCGCGGTAGCGGTCCTCCACCGCGGTCGCGGGCTCCTGCAGCAGCGCGTTCTCCATCCAGCCGTCCAGCATGATCTCGGCGGACGGGAAGGCCGAGGCGGCGCCGCGCTCGTGCAGCATCGTGGCGAGCTTGGCGGCGGTCTGGCCGCGCGATGCGGCGACCGCGACCGCAAGCTCTGCGGTCTCGCGCTCGATCGCATCACACCAATGGTCGTCGTAGTTGCGGACCTCAAGCAGCCGGTTGCGCGAGCGCAGCGAGCGCTCCAGCGCCGAGACCCGGCTGGAGTGCTCGGAATCGATCGCCAGCACCAGGCGGTCGAAGAAGCGCCGCCGCTCGGAGGCGGCGCCCATGAACAGGCCGTCCATCGCCGGCGTCAGCCACACGATGCGCAGATGATCGCCGAACGCGGTCGCGGAACCCACCGGTTCGCGATCGATCCGGCAGCGCCGGCTGTTGCTCGCCTCCCCGGTCGGGGGATCGATGCCGGTGCCGAGCGTGGCGAGGCCGAGCGCGCCCTCGACTTCGGCCGAGACCGCCCAGGAGCCGTCGCCCTGATTGTCGGCGATGTCCTCCAGGGTCGCGCGGCGCAGCCCGCGTCCCGGCGACAGGAACGAGACCGCCTCCATGCAATTGGTCTTGCCGGCGCCGTTCGGCCCGACCAGCACCACCATGTCGCCCGCGACCTGCAGCGTCGCCGTCCGGTAATTGCGGAAATGCGTCAGCGACAGGCGATGAATGCGGGACGGGGTCATGTCTACTCTGTCATTGCCGGGCTTGACCCGGCAATCCATCGTCCGCGTTAGCGGACAATTTCATCATATAGGTCGCGCCAGTCGGGATTGCCGGCGACGATCAAATCAATCTTCCACTCGCGAGACCAGTGCTTGATGTTCTTCTCGCGCTGAAGCGCGGCAGCGATTGTCTCATGCGCCTCGAAGTAGACGAGCGTCTTGATGCCGTACTTCTTAGTAAAGCCCTCGGCCAAACCTTCGCGATGTTCGTAGACGCGCCGGACCAGATTGTTGGTCACGCCGACGTAAAGGGTGCCACCGGGCTTGCTGGCAAGGATGTACACCCAGTAGGTCATTTGATTGGATGGATGGCCGGGTCAAGCCCGGCCATGACAAGAGGAAATCATCACACCCGCATCGGCATCAGCACGTAGAGCGCGCCCTTGCTGTCGCGGTCCTGCACCAGGGTCGGCGAGCCGGGATCGGCGAGCTTCAGCACCGCGACCTCGCCCTCGATCTGGGCGGCGATGTCGAGCAGATAGCGCGAGTTGAAACCGATATCGAGCGCGTCGGAGGCGTACTCGACCTCGAGCTCTTCGGTGGCGCTGCCGGAATCCGGGTTGGTGACCGAGAGCACCAGCTTGCCGGCGGACAAGGCCAGCTTCACGGCGCGGCCGCGTTCGCTGGAAATGGTCGAGACGCGATCGACGGCGGCCTCGAAATCCTTCTTGTCGACCACCAGCTCCTTGTCGTTGTTCTGCGGAATGACGCGGCCATAGTCCGGGAAGGTGCCGTCGATCAGCTTCGAGGTCAGCACCACATTGCCGAGCGTGAAGCGGATCTTGCCATCCGACAGCTCGATCGAGATATCGGCGTCGTCGCCCTCGATCAGCCGCTGCACCTCGCCGACCGTCTTGCGCGGGACGATCACGCCGGGCATGCCGGTCGCGCCCTTGGGCAGCGCGAGGTCGATCTGCGCCAGACGATGGCCGTCGGTCGCAACCCCGCGCAGGGTCGCAGCCTTGGCGCTGCCGGCGGCGTGCAGATAGATGCCGTTGAGGTAATAGCGGGTCTCTTCGGTCGAGATCGCAAACTGGGTGCGGTCGATCAGCCGCTTGATGTCGGACGCCGGCAGCGAGAACGAATGCGTCATGTCACCGGCGGCAAGGCCCGGGAAATCGCTTTCGGGCAGGGTCTGCAGCGTGAAGCGCGAGCGGCCGGCGCGCACCGCGAGCACCGAGCGGTCGCCGTCGGCCTCCAGCACGATCTGCGAACCGTCGGGCAGCTTGCGGACGATGTCATAGAACATGTGCGCCGGCACCGTGGTCGAGCCGGCGGTTCCGGTCTCGGCGGCCAGGGTCTCCGTCACCTCGAGATCGAGGTCGGTCGCCTTCAGCGACAATTTGGCGCCCTCGGCGCGGATCAACACGTTGCCGAGGATCGGGATGGTGTTGCGGCGCTCGACCACGCGGTGAACGTGGCCCAGCGATTTCAGGAGTTGCGCGCGCTCGACGGTGACCTTCATTGCAATACCCGCCAGATCCCTCAGATGAAAAAGCCGGGCGGCCGTTCAGGGCAGCACCGCGGCATTGGAAACCCGATAAGCCGGATCAATACCGGATTTGATCAAACCCACGGGGGGACCGCAAGGTGGCGCGGATGGGCGGCCGGTGCAAGGGATACGGGCACAAAACGGGCCCCGTTCCCCACGTTTTGGGCCGGAAAAAAGTTTAGCCCACCCCTCTTGATAAAGGGGAGGGCCGTGGAACGAGCCAGCCAAATGAGGCGGCCTTATTCCTGCAGTCTTATTCCTGCAATTGACGCTTCAGCGATTCGACTTCCTCCGACAGCGTCGTGTCCTTGGCGACCAGTGCCTCGATCTTGCGCACCGCGTGCAACACCGTGGTGTGGTCGCGGCCGCCGAAGCGCCGGCCGATCTCCGGCAGCGAACGCAGGGTCAGCGTCTTGGCCAGATACATCGCAACCTGGCGCGGGCGCACCACATTGGCGGTGCGGCGCGACGATAAGAGGTCGGAGCGGCTGACATTGTATTGCCGGGCGACCACGCGCTGGATGTCCTCGATCTTGATCCGCTTCGGCTCCTGCGGGCGGATCAGGTCGCGCACCTCGCGCTCGGCCATATCCAGCGTCACCGGCTGGTTGTTGAGCTTGGAGTGCGCCAAGAGGCGGTTGATCGCGCCTTCGAGGTCGCGGCCGTTATGGGTGATGGTGCGCGCCAGATAGTCCAGCACTTCCTCCGGCACGTCGAAGGTCGCATGGTGGGCGCGGGCCGCGGCGACGCGCGACTTCAGGATGCCGAGCCGCAGTTCCTCGCCGAGCGAACCCATCTCGACCACCAGGCCACCGGCCAGCCGCGAGCGCACGCGGTCGTCGAGGCTTTCGAGGTCGGACGGCGGACGGTCGGCCGCGATCACGACCTGACGGCCGGCATCGATCAGCGCGTTCAGCGTGTGGCAGAACTCGGCCTGCGTCGACTTGCCCTGCAGGAACTGCAGATCGTCGATGACCAGCACGTCGATGCCGCGCAGCGCCTCCTTGAACGCCAGCGCCGTCTGCGTCTTCAGCGCCGCGACGAAGCCGTACATGAACTTTTCTGCGGTGAGATACAGCACCTTGCGCTCGCCGCCGGAATTGCCGGCCCAGGTCACGGCTTGCAGCAGGTGCGTCTTGCCGAGGCCGACGCCGGCATGGATGTAGAGCGGGTTGAACATCACGGGATCGCCGCGGCGACCTTCCGCGACCTGGCGCGCCGCCGCATGGGCCAGCGTGTTGGAACGGCCGACGACGAAGCTTGCAAAGGTCAGGCGCGGATCGAGCGGCGAGCCGCCGAGCGCGTCATGGCTGGCGGACACCGGCGCCGTCGCGAACGAGCGCAGTTCAGGCGCGGGACGGCCGTCATTGCGCTCGACACGGCGCACTTCGGCGGGCGCAGCCGCTTCCTTCACCGGAGCCATCGCGCGGATCGCCGAGCGCACGGTGAGGTCGATGCGATGTACTTCGGGCATCTCGGCCTGCCAGCAGGAGAGCACGCGTTCGGCGTAATGCGCCTGGATCCAGCTCTTGAGGAACCGGGTCGGAACCGACAGATGCACGCTCTCGTCGTGCACGCTCTCCAGATCCATCCGTGCGAACCAGCTCGTGTAGACGTCCTCGCCAACGCTCGTCCGCAAACGTCCCTTTACCCGCGACCAGCGATCCTGTTCCGTGTTCGTCATTGCCTTCGTACTTTTCCAAAACTGAGAGATGATGATTGCGAAAGCGCCGTGCAGGGGTCCTGCCACGACGCGACCTCTAGCGGGCGCGGTCTGCTCCGGACAAAGCTCTCCCGTGTGGCGGCCATGCGCCACGCGACAGGTCAGCTGTTTGGAGAAGATGCGTCCCGCGAGGTCAGCGCGTACTCGACGGTCTCTGCGGGTAAGAGCCAGCGTCCGAGGGGTTGATTACGGCACCACAGGAAATCTGCGCTTGGGCTGTCGTTGGTTCGACTGCAGTGATGATACCGTAAGGCATAAGTCCTCCCCCTCCCACCGCGACGTATCGCGGCAAGTTGTCAGCTTGCTGGTGTCTTCAAAATCGAACTGCCGCTACCGAACACCGAAATGCCCGGCGCTTCGCCGCCGCGTGTCGTCGTCAATCCGTTCGCTCGCGCCGCGTTCCCGCTGCCAGATTCCGACTGACGTCCTGGTCTCTCTTGTTCGATCCCCCAAATTGCCGGGGACATCGCGGGAGATATTTTGACACAGGTCGACCGTCCTCATATCGCTATGAGCCGTCAATCCAGCTTCGCTTGGAAAGCGTCGCTAACGCGCACACCGCCGCCGATTTGCACGTCCGCCCTTGGGTCTCAAACCGCGCTGATCTGGAGAGCCGTGGGCGTCGCGAACAAGAAATAAATACACCAAGCGCATTTTCTGACAATCCGTGGATTCGACGGGGGTCGAGACTCTTCGCGACTGTTGCGGTGTTGCCGACGCAGAGTTGCGAAAGCAAGGTTTTGAATCAGCGCACAGATTCACGCGCGTCACAAACGACGGTGCAATACCAAAAATTTTTCATAGAAAATTTACATTTGGTCTCGCGCCGGTCATTTTTCCAATCGCTGTTCGACGCTATGTGCATAAGTAATTCGCGAGACGTCATTTTTCGCGATTGCTTTTGCAGGGTAACCCCGCTTCGCAATTTTCAACGCGAGATATTCGCGCGCTATTCCATCTACCCAGCTTAGCGCAGAACAATCTGAGCGCGAGTGTGGCGCGTTAAGCATATTGAGCCGGTAGAACTACGGACGCGACGAAACATGACACGCAGTTCGTTGCGCGGCAACGCCGACTCTTCTCGCGCTATGAAACTTCCACGACAAAATGCGAGACCAAAACAAAAAGCCCGGCGCGAGCCGGGCTTCGTGACAAATGCGTGCTTCAGTCAGCTCACGCGGCGAGCTCTACTCGCTGAGCTTACTTGGCGAGCTTGGCGATGCTCTGCGTGAGGCGCGACACCTTCCGGCTCGCGAGGTTCTTGTGAATGATGTTGCGCTGCGCTGCCTTCATCAGTTCGGGCTCGGCCTTGCTCATCGCCTTCAGTGCCGCCTCGCGGTCGCCGCTCTTGATCGCTTCCTCGACGGTGCGCACCGCGCCACGCATCTGCGTGCGGCGCGACTTGTTGACGATGGTGCGGCGGGCAATCTTGCGGGTCGCCTTCTTGGCGGAGGTGGTGTTGGCCATGGTTCTCTAACTGTCCTTCGGCGGTGATCGCTCGGTGGTCGGGTTTGCGCGCACCGGCCGGTTCAAATCTCAACTCTGATGTATTTGTCCAAGGTGTATTCTTGGGTGTCCTTGAGGCGGCCATGCGAAGAGCGCATAATGCTGCCCCCGCATGCGGCACTGTCCAAAGAACAGCGGCGGCAGGATTGCGCCCGCCGCCATCGGCCGGTCTTATAGATGGCGCAGGCTTAACCGTCAACGCTTTCGGGGCCGAAAAAGGGCCCGAAATCGGCCTCGCGAGGGCCGGATAAGCCGCTGAAGAGGTTGAATTTCCAGGGGGCGCCCGGTAAGGCCTGTCGACGCGTGGGGCGCGACAGGGAGTTAGGGTGACGCATGATCCGCGGCTTTTTCCGCCTGATCGGCCTTTTGCTGCTGGCCGGCAGTTTCATCTTCATGGTCTATGACGGGGCCCGCTACGTCGCCGACCAGAGCCTGCGGTTCACCCAATTCGGCCAGTTCTGGAACGATATCCACCAGTCGAGCCAGCAGGTGTTCCATGCCTGGGTGGATCGTTCCGCGCCCTGGCTGTGGAACGACGTGATCCGCGTGCTTCTGGAGCAGCCGGTGTTCGCCGTGCTCGGCATTGCCGGCATCTTGCTGATGATTCTGTTCCGGCCGCGCAAGCCGCTGATCGGCTACGCACGCGACTGAGCTGGCTTCAGCCCCCTTGGCCGCAGCCGTCAGTAACGGGGCTGCCATCATCCGCGTAAGGACATATATAGGTGACAGCCGGCCCGCAGGCCGTTGCCGCGTCGGCCGATGTCCCGCCCGGAGGTATCCATGTTGTTCATGCGCAAGACCACCGCGTTGCCAAGCGCCGCCGAGGCGCTGCCAGGCCGCGCGACGCCGATCCCGACCGCGACCACGCATTTCGTCAACGGCAGCAAATTGACGCCACCCTATCCGCAAGGCCTCGAGCAGGCCGTGTTCGGACTCGGCTGTTTCTGGGGCGCGGAGCGGAAGTTCTGGGAGCTCGGCGACGGGATCTACACCACGGCGGTCGGCTACGCCGGCGGCCACACGCCGAACCCGACCTATGAAGAGGTGTGCTCGGGACGCACCGGCCACACCGAAGTCGTGCTGGTCGTGTTCGACCCGAAGAAGATCTCCTACGAGAAGCTGCTGAAGACGTTCTGGGAGAACCACAACCCGACGCAGGGCATGCGCCAGGGCAACGACATCGGCACGCAATATCGTTCCGCGATCTACACGTTCAGCGACGCGCAGCGCAAAGCCGCCGATGCGTCGCAGGCGATGTATCAGAAGGCGCTCGCCGCCAAGGGCCTCGGCGCGATCACGACGGAAGTGGCACCGGCCGGCGAGTTCTACTTCGCCGAGGATTATCATCAGCAATACCTCGCAAAGAATCCGGCGGGCTATTGCGGGCTCGGCGGCACCGGCGTGTCCTGCCCGATCGGTGTCGGCGTCACCGCCTGATCGCCCTGTCATGCGCTAAATCGAGGGGAGGCGGGCCTTCCGGCTCCCACTCGGTCCTCGAAAACCCTTTGTTAACCATAAGTGGTGCAAGACTGGGCTTGTCTCGCCGTTGAGGGATAGGTCCGGTGCCGGTTGCACGCGCGTTACGATTGCCGATCACTGCCGTTGTGGCTGCGCTCGCGCTGTCTGGCTGCATGAGCACGTCCGGTCCGGTCGCCGTCGGCCCGCAAGGTGTCGATGCCGTCACCTATGGACCGGCCTACGCACCCGCCCCGGTTGCCGATGGAGGCGGCGGTGGTGCGATCAGCGCACTGCGTTCCGCCTTCGCCAGCGCTTCTCCTGGTTATGGCTATGCCGCGCCGGTCGCCGCCCCGGTGGTCTATGCCGCCGCACCGGGTGGGCCCGCCGGTTACGACAACTCCTATCATCTCGGCCCGGGCGACAAGCTCCGCGTCGTGGTCTACGGCCAGGAAGGCCTGACCAACTCCTACGCGATCGACGCTGCCGGCTCGATCACCATGCCGCTGATCGGCTCGGTGCCGGCGCGCGGCCGCACGCCGGCCGGGCTCGCCGGTGAAATCTCGGCACGCCTGCGCAACGGCTTCATCCGCGAGCCTTCGGTCGCGGTCGAGATCGAATCCTACCGGCCGTTCTTCATCCTCGGCGAAGTCCAGGCTCCCGGCCAGTATCCGTACGTGCCGAACATGACCGTCGAAAGCGCGGTCGCGATCGCTGGCGGCTTCTCGCCGCGCGCCCGCCGCGATAGCGTGACGCTGACCCATACGGATGCGTCCGGCGCTGGCCGCTTCGTGGTGCCGCTCGGCACGCCGATGAGCCCGGGCGATACGGTGTTCGTCGGCGAGCGCTGGTTCTGACCACCGCTCGTCATGCGCGGGCTTGACCCGCGCATCCATCTACGAAGAGTCTTTCGAAGATGATGGATTGCCGGGTCAAGCCCGGCAATGACGGTCAGCGCAGATGCTTTCCAAAAAATTCCATGCTGCGCGGCCAGGCGATGTCGGCGCTCGCCTTGTCGTAGCTTGCGCGCTCGTCGCAATGGAAGCCGTGCTGCGCGCCGGGGTAGATGAAGACCTCGACCTCGGGCCGCTTCGACTTGATGGTCTCGACATCGCTCAAGGGAATGCCGGCATCCTTCTCGCCGAAATGCAGCTGCGTCGGCACAGTCGGCTTGTCGTCGGCGAAGCGGATCACGGCGCCGCCGTAATAGCCGATCGCGGCCGACAGCCCGGTCAGCTTGGTGGCGGCCGCATAAGCGATGCTGCCGCCGAGGCAGAAGCCGATGATGCCGACCGGCCCGACCGGCTTCACCGCGTCGATCGCCGCCTGGCTGTCGCGCAGCATCGCGGCAAAGTCCGGATTGGCGACGAATTTCCGCGCTTCGGCTACCTCGTCGGGAGAATAGCCGCTCTGGAAGTTCGGCGTGATGCGGTCGAAGATCGACGGCGCAACCGCGACATAGCCTTCCTTCGCCAGCCGGTCACAGACCGAGCGGATGTGGTGGTTGACGCCAAAGATCTCCTGGATCACCACGATCGCGCCCTTCGGCGCGCCGGCGGGATCGGCGCGATAGCCGCCGAGTTCAAAGCCATCCGAAGCCTTCAGTTTGATGTCTTGTCCCATGGTCCATCCTTGTCATGTTGGGGGTTGCATGAAGGTCATCGATGAGGCTCAGCGCCACATCCAGTTCTCGCCCCAGTCCGCCTTCCAGCCAGTCAGCCGGTGCTTGCGAAATTGCAGGAACAGACGGTCATGGTGCGGGAACAGCCCGCTGCCGCCGAGGTCACGGAAGGTCAGGAAGATCTCGTTGCCGGGCCGACCGCTGACATGGGTGAAGGGGGTACCGAGCGCGCGCTGCGCGTCCGCGACGTCCATGCCGAACACCAGCGGTATGTTGTTGGAGAGCGTCGCGGTGAAAGCCGATGCGGGTCCGCCGAACGGCGGAAGCTTCTCCGCGCTGGCGGCCGTGGCGGCCACAGTCAGCAGCAGGGCGACGGCGATCGTCTTCATGGCCTGATCCTTCATTTGGCCTTTCACGCTGCGCTAGCCTCGAGACCATCGAGGAACGGCAGCACGGCGGCGATGAAGGCTTGCGGCTGATCGATGTTGACGGCATGGCCGGCGTTCGGAATCACCGCCTTCTGCGCGCCCGGGATCTTCGCCGCCATGTAGTCGGACGCCGCCAGGAACGGCGTGTCGTCAGCCCCGACCACAACCAGCGACGGCACCTTGATCCCGGGCAATGACTCGATCACCCGCGCATCGCGCTGTGCCAGCATGCCGCGCGCGGCGAGCGCCAGGCCCTTGGCATTGCGATGCGTGACCGACGCGCGCTCGGCGCTCAGCGACTTCAGCACCTCGAGCCCTTCACGATCGAAGCGGTCGCCGGTGTCGCGGGCGCGCGTGTTCCAGCCTTCGCGGGCGTCGTCCTTCTTGAATCCCGGGCCGGTGTCGATGATCAATAGCGCGCGCACCCGCTCCGGATGAGCGCGGTGGAAGGCAAGCGACATGTAGCCGCCGAGCGACAGGCCGCCGACGATCGCCTTGTCTGCGCCGGCAACATCGAGCAGGGCTGCAATGTCGCCGACCGTCGCCGCCTCACTATAGGCATCCGGATTGTCGGGATAGTCGGACTGGCCATGCCCGCGCATGTCCCACAGAATCAGCCTGTGCCGCTTCGACAGCGCCTCGATCTGGCCTTGCCACATCGCAGACGTCGACGAATAGCCGTGGGTGAGGATCAGGGGTGGGCCGCTGCCGTGAATCTCGTAATAGATATCGACGCCGCTGCGGTTGAGCTTGGCCATTGACGGGCTCCTTCTGTTGTCGACGTCAGGTGCGGCTGCGCTACCGACCTTGGTAGGATTGATCGATACGGCATCAATACTGGCATATCAAAAGCTTCATGCCGTTGCCGCATCGCACAACCGGCAGTTTCCGAAATTTATTCTTTTCGATCAATTCCAAATTGGATTGCCTCCAGCCGGGAACCGGATCATTGTTTCGGCAACTGTCGCTTACCCGGTGGGCGCCAGCCATGACCCAAAAGTGAGTTGCCGCCGTAAGCGGCTTCCTACACCGGAAGGGGAGAGAGATGCCAAATCTCAATATCAACGGACGGAATATGTCCGTCGAGGCGGCCAATGACACGCCGCTGCTTTGGGTCATCCGCGAGCAATTGCAGATGACGGGCACCAAATTCGGGTGCGGCGCCGGTCTCTGTGGCGCCTGCACGGTTCACCTCAACGGCGAAGCGGTGCGGTCCTGCCAGACCTCGCTCGCCGACGCCGTCGGCAAGAAGATCACCACCATCGAAGGCCTCTCCGCCAAGGGCGAACATCCCTTGCAGAAGGCCTGGGTCGCCGAGCAGGTGCCGCAATGCGGCTACTGCCAGTCCGGCCAGATCATGCAGGCAGCAGCGCTGCTGTCGAAGAACACCAACCCGACGAAGGAAGAAGTGGTCGCGCATATGGACGGCAATCTGTGCCGTTGCATGACCTATTCACGAATCCAGAAGGCGATCATGCGCGCTGCGTCCGACATGCGCACCGCATCGGCCACCGGATCCGAGCGGAGGGCCACATGAACAAGCACGTGAAAAACCTCGCTCCTGAGACGACCGATCTCAGCCGCCGTTCGTTCCTGGTCGGCACCGCTGCAACCGGTCTCGTGCTCGGCTACGCCGCGTCCGGCATCGACCACGCGCTTGCGGCGCCCGCGCCCGCCAATTTCGAGCCGAGCGTCTGGTATTCGATCTCGCCCGATGGCCTCGTCACCGTGACCTGCGGCAAGGCCGACATGGGCCAGCACGTCGCCTCGACGATGGCGCAGATCGTGGCCGAAGAGCTCGGCGCGAACTGGAAGGACATGCGGGTCCAGCTCGCCTCCAACGATCCGAAGTTCAACGATCCCGTGCTGGGAGCGCAGATCACCGGCGGCAGCTGGTCGACGATGATGAACTTCGACGCTATGAGCCGTGCCGGCGCCGCCGGCCGCATCGCATTGACCGAGGCGGCGGCTGCCTCGATGGGCGTGCCGGCCAGCGAGCTGGTGGTGCGCGCCTCGACGATCAGCCATCCGAAGTCGAAGAAGTCGATGTCGTTTGCCGAGGTGGTGAAGAGCGGCAAGGCGACCAAGACCTTCACGGCGGATGATCTGAAGGCGATCAAGCTGAAGTCGGCCGACCAGTACACCATGATCGGCGTCTCGGTGCCGCAGCTCGACATTCCGTTGAAGGTCAACGGCACGGCCAAGTACGGCATCGACGTGATGCTTCCGGGCATGGTCCACGGCGCGCTGGTCACCCCGCCGGTCCGCTACGGCGCCACCGTGAAGTCGGTGGACGATAGCGCGGCCAAGAAGGTGCCGGGCTTCATCAAGGCCGTCACCCTGGACGACAAGACCACGACCACGACCGGCTGGGTCGTCGCGGTCGCCAATACCTACGCCAACGCCAAGAAGGCGGCGGCGGCGCTGAAGATCGACTACGATGGCGGTCCGAACGCCAAACTGTCGAGCGAATCGCTGTTCGCCGAGGCCAAGCGGCTTCAGGGGCTCAGCGATTCCGGCGAGTTCTTCGTCAAGGACGGCGATCCGAACGCAGCCTTCGGCACGGCGGCCAAGGTGCTCGAGGCGGAATACACCACCAACATCAACATCCACGCGCCGATGGAGCCGATGAACGCCACCGCGGAGTTCAAGGGCGACATCCTGCACATCTATTCCGGCAACCAGTTCGCGACGCGCTCCGGTGCGATCGCAGCCGGCGCCGCCGGGATCGATCCGAAGTTCGTGGTGATGCATCAGATGTGGCTGGGCGGCGGCTTCGGCCGGCGTCTCGACGCCGACATGATGGTGCCCGCGGTGCAGGCGGCCAAGGCCGTCGGCAAGCCGGTCAAGGTCATCTACACGCGCGAGAACGACATGACGATGGATTTCTCGCGTCCGCTGACCTACCAGAAAGTAAAGGCCGGCGTGGACGGCGACGGCAAGCTCGTCGCATTGAGCCACGATGTGGTCTCGGCCTGGCCGACCCAGCGTTGGGGCATCCCCGACTTCCTGTCGCCCTCGGTCGACAAGAAGGGACCGCTCGATGCGTTCACGGTGAACGGTTCGGACTTCTTCTACACCGTCCCCAACCACTATGTGCGGGCGATCAAGAACGAGATGGCGCACAATGCCACCCCGTCGGGTCAGCTCCGTTCGGTGGCGCCGGGCTGGACGTTCTGGGCGGTCGAAAGCATGGTCGACGAGATCGCGCATGCGACCGGCAAGGATCCGGCCCTGCTTCGCGTCGAGTTGCTCGACGGCAAAGGCAAGAACGACGGCGGCGCGCAGCGTCTCCGTAACACCTTGCTCGCGGCGATGGGCCTCGCCGGCTACGGCACCAAGAAGCTGCCCAAGGGCGAAGGCATGGGCGTGGCCTGCGTGTCGTCGCAGGAGCGCGCCACGGCGAGCTGGACCGCCTGCGTCGCCCATGTCGCCGTCGCCCCCTCGGGCGAGGTGACGGTGAAGAAGCTGACGGTCGCGACCGACGTTGGTACGCAGGTGAATCCCGATGGCATCCGGGCCCAGGTCGAGGGCGCGGCGCTGTGGGGCATGTCACTGGCGCTGTTCGAGAAGGCGACGTTGAAGGACGGCGGCATCGAGCAGACCAATTTCGACAGCTACACGCCGCTTCGGATGAGCCAGCTGCCCGAGGTCGCGGTCAACGTCATCGCCAATGGCGAGAAGGCGACCGGCGTCGGCGAGCCCGCAGTGACGGTGGTGGCGCCGGCGATCGGCAACGCCGTCTTCAACGCGGTCGGTGCCCGCGTCCGCGGCCTGCCGATCACCGCGGAGGCCGTCAAGGCTGCGATGAAGGCGTAACGGCCTGAACCAATGAAGACGCCGGAGAGCTTGCCGCTCTCCGGCGTTTTTCTTTGCTCCGGGCGTCGGCCGGGTGGCGGCGGCGTCGACGTCTTTGACATCGCGAAAATTCATGATTCGCCTGCGCTGCAGCCGCTCGCCACCATTTTCTGCCGGCCTGATTCTGCTGGCGGATTCCGCGATTCCTCAAATTGTATCCATTGCGCTTAACCACCGTTCAGCATCCCCATTAAGCCGGAGGGAACGCATCGTCAGGTAGCGTCCCGGCGTCGGTCGTTACCGCGACGGGGATTGCATGACAGCCTTAGCCAACAACAAGATTTCGAAGCGCCGCCTGCTGCTGGCCTCAGATCGAAGCGATCAGAGCAACGAACTCGCCAGCATCCTGCGCTCGGTAGGCGAGGTCGATACCGTTCCGACCTCGGACATTCCCGAGCAGCCGGCCCGCGATTTCTCCGGCATCGTGGTCGACATCAATCTGCGCTCGCCCGAAGCCGTGCAAATGGTCCGCGCCAAGCTGCAGGCCGACGCCTATCGCGAGATGCCGCGGCTGTTCGTGCTGGCGGATGCGTTGCATCACGCCTCGATGCAGGCCTGGGCGCTCGGCGCCACCGACACGATCTCGCGGCCGTTCGATGCGCGCGGCATCCTGCAGCGCATCCGCGCCGCGTTCCCCGACAACAGCGGCTATGACGAGACCGACCGCGGCAAGGCGCTCAATCGCGGCGTCGAGGCCGCGCATGGCGTGATGGTCAAGATGTTCGAGCGGATGCGCGCCGGCGAGCCGCTGAAGTTCGAGGACATCGTTGCCGCCGAAAACAAGATCCTCAAGGCGATCAAGCACAATTCGCTGCGTGAATGGCTGACCACGGTCGGCTGCCATCACCAGGAGACCTATCGCCACTGCCTGTTCGTGACCGGCTTTGCGGTCGCGTTCGCGCAGCATCTCGGCATGCGCGACGACGACCAGCGCCGGCTCGCCCGCGCCGCGCTGCTGCACGATGTCGGCAAGGCCTTCGTTCCGGTCGCGCTGCTCGACAAGCCCGGCGCGTTCACGGTCGAGGAAATGGCCGAGATGCGCGAGCATCCGCGCCGCGGCTACGAGGCGCTGTCGGCGCAAGGCGGCTTCCCGCCGGAAATGCTCGACGTGATCCTGCATCATCACGAATTCCTCGACGGCACCGGCTATCCGAACGGCCTCAGCGGCAACCAGATCAGCGACATCGTCCGCGTCACAACGATCGTCGATGTCTATGCCGCTTTGGTCGAGAAGCGTGCCTACCGGCTGCAATTCACCCACGCCAAGGCGTTCTCCATGATGGAGGAGATGGGCGGCAAGCTCGACCAGCAATTGCTGCAGGCGTTCCGCCCGGTGGCGTTCGGGCATTATTGAGCTGGCGTCGTCCCGGGACGACGGCTGAGGCACTAGCCAATCAACGCAAGTCGTCCTCCTTGCGTCCGCCTAGATTTCGGCGATCATCGGCGCGCGACCGGTGCCTGGGCAGGTGAGGACGATCATGGACACGGCAACGACCGGGGATTTCGACATCCCCGCCAACATCGCGGAAACCCTCGTCGATCCCGTCGCCTATGCCGACGACCGCATCCACGACAGCTATCGCTGGCTGCGTGCCAACAACCCGCTCGGGATCGCGCGGCCGGAGCGCTTCGACCCGTTCTGGGTGGTGACCAAGCACGCCCATATCCAGGCGATCAGCCGCCAGAACGAGCTGTTCCACAACGCCGACCGCCCCACCACGCTGACGACGCAGGCGCTCGAGGAGCGCGTCCGCAAGATCACCGGCGGGCCCAATCTGGTGCGCTCGCTGGTGCAGATGGACGCGCCCGACCATCCGAAATACCGCGCGCTGACGCAGGGCTGGTTCATGCCGGCCAATCTCGGCAAGTTCGAGGGCCGCGTCCGCGAGATCGCGCGCGCCACAGTGCAGCGCATGCTCGACCGCGGCGGCGCCTGCGATTTCGTCGAGGACGTCGCGCTCGGCTATCCCCTGCATGTCATCATGGAGATCCTCGGCGTGCCCGAGGCGGACGAGCCGCGCATGCTGAAACTGACGCAGGAGCTGTTCGGACCGCAGGATCCCGACACCGCGCGGGTCCGCGACGCGCTGAGCGCGGAACAGGTCTCCGCGATGCTGCAGGCGATCGTCGCCGACTTCTCCGCCTACTTCCGCAAGATCACCGAGGAACGCCGCCAGAACCCGCGCGATGATCTCGCGACCGTCATCGCCAACGCGAAGATCGGTGGCGACTATATGCCGGAGCACGATCAGACCAGCTATTACATGATCGTGGCGACCGCGGGCCACGACACCACCTCATCCTCGACCGCGGGCGCGATCTGGGCATTGGCTCGGGATCCCGCGGAATTCGCCAAGGTGAAGGCCAACCCGGAATTGATCCCGGGCCTGGTCGACGAGGCGATCCGCTGGATGACGCCGGTCAAGCATTTCATGCGCTCGGCCACCGCGGATACCGAGCTCGGCGGCCGCAAGATCGCCAAGGGCGACTGGCTGATGCTGTGCTACGCCTCGGGCAACCGCGACGAGGATGTGTTCGAGGAACCCGATCGCTTCCGCAGCGACCGCAAGCCCAATCGCCACGTCGCGTTCGGATATGGCGCGCATCTCTGCCTCGGCCAGTATTTGGCCAAGCTCGAGATGCGCATCCTGTTCGAGGAATTGCTGCCGCACCTCAAATCGCTGTCGCTCGACGGCGAGGTGAAGATGACGCAGGCCTATTTTGTGAGTGGTCCGAAGAAACTGCCGATCCGGTTCGAGGTGAACTGACGGAACGTCATTCCGGGGCGATGCGTGAGCATCGAACCTCAGATGCGCAATTGCGCATCGGGGAATCTCGAGGTTCCGGGTTCGGTGCTTCGCACCGCCCCGGAACGACATATTCCAGCTACTCCAGCATCTTCCTCAACTCTGCTTTCGCAACCTTCTCCAGCGTCGAGCGCGGCATCTCGTCGACGAAGCGGATCTCGCGCGGTACCTTGAAGTCGGCGAGCGCGGAACGGCAGGCGGTCATGACCTTGTCGTGCAGGTCGGCGGGCAGTGCCGCGACGCCGGCTTGCGGGATGATGAAGACGACCGGTACCTCATCGAGCATCGGATGCTTCTTCGCCACCACGGCGGCCTCGCGCACGCCCGGCACCACCGCGATCACCTGCTCGATCTCGGAGGCCGCGACATTCTCGCCGCCGACCTTGAGCATGTCCTTGGAGCGATCGCCGAACCTGACATAGCCGCGCTCCAGCATCGTGACGCGGTCGCCGGTGATGAAATAGCCGTGCTCGTCAAAGCTCTCGCGCGTCGCCTTCTCGTTATGCAGATATTCGGCGAACAGCGACAGGCCGGGAATGCCCTTGATCAGCAGGTTGCCGGTCTCGCCGACGGCGGTCGGCGTACCATCATCGTTGATGACGCGGATTTCGTACTCCGGCGCGACGCGGCCGATCGACATCGGCGGGTTCGGCTGGTCGACCTCGCCGATGATGCCGTGGGTGATGGTCTCGGTCATGCCCCACCAGCCGATGATCTTGATGCCGAATACGGCAAATGCCGGCGGCTCGTTCACGGCAGTGCCCCAGAGGCGGAATTTGTGGCTCTTCGGAACCTCGTGCTCCAGCAGCGCCTTCATGCAGAACGGGATCGTCGAGGTCCAGGTCGAGCCATGCTCGAGCGCCACCGGCCAGAAGCGGCTCGCCGAGAAGCGCGGCTGGATCACGCAGGTCGCGCCGACCCACAGGCTTGCCAGCATCGAATAGGCCAGCGCGTTGGTGTGGAACAGCGGCAGATAGGTCTGGTGCACGTCGGTCGCATGCAGGTCCTGATGCGCGGCGTTGATCTTGGCGCCCCACAGCGCATTCGCATGCGTCCATAGCACCGCCTTCGGCCGCGACGTGGTGCCTGAGGTATATTGCACGCTGCACGGTGCGAACGGATCGATCGGGCGCTTCGGCCGGTCGGCGCTGTCGGCGAACAGCGCGTCAAAGCTGTCGCCGCGCGCGGGCGCCTGTGCCGGCGCCTGGCCCGCATCATGCGAGGTCACCGCGATCCAGCGCAGCCCCTTGCAGTTGGCGGATATCAGTTCGGCATAGGCCGGCTGGGTGATCGCGGCGACCGCGCCGCAATGGCCGGCAAAATATTCGATCTCGGCCGCAGCCGAGCGGGTGTTGGTGGTGACGGCGATGGCGCCGAGCTCGACGCAGGCGAACCACGCCATGATCGCCTCAACGCAGTTGTCGAGATGGATCAGAACATAGTCGCCCTGCTTGATGCCGCGCCTGGCGAGGCCGGCCGCGAGCGCGCCGACGCGCTCATGGAATTCGCCATAGCTCCAGCGCCGCGCCGGCGCATCGAACGGCGCCCAGATCAGGAACGGATGATCGCGGCGCACCTCGGCGCGCATCCTGAGCAGCCACGGCACGTCGAGCCCCGCAAACGGTCCGACGATGCCCGGCACTGGCTGTGAAGTCGTCATATGTCCTCCCGCGCAGCCTTGCCGGCCGCCATTGATCTTGGTTGGGATCAGTTCTGCCACCGGCGTGCGCCGAGAGCAAATCGGGATTTGCAAAGTGATTTAGCACTGAGGCAATCCGTTCCGCCGCGCGGAACGGATGGATCTGTTCAGGCAGCCTGTCGTTGGGCGCGCATTCGCGCGAATGGTTCGCTCGCAGTGACGAACGACAGCTAGCTTGGATCCCTCTCATACGACGAGATCTCGATCAGGCTGCCGTCGGGGTCGCGGCAATAGACCGAGCGCAGCGTGCCGCGCGCGCCCTGCTTGGCGACCGGGCCTTCCTCGATCTTGACGCCATGGGCCTTCAGATGCGCGACCACCTGGTCAGGCGTGCTCGAGGTGAGGAAGCAGAGATCGTCGCTGCCGGCCGCTTCATGATCGGCGGTGAACCAGTCCACCTTGTCGGCATCGCGCGGCCGCACGTTGATCTTCTGATTACCGAACACCAGCGAGGTGCGCGGTGTCTTGCCCTTGCCGGGATCGAACACCTTCACCTCCATGCCGAGGATCCTGCTGTACCAGGCAACCGAGCGCACCACATCGGTGACATTGATCACGAGATGGTCGAGCCCATTCACCTTGACGGACATGATCGATCCTCTTCGGTCCGGAGCGTTGCAGCTTAGCCTTTCGTCGCGGTCAATGTCGCACGTGTCGCACTGGCCGCATCAGACATTGTTTGTTAGAACCGCGCCGCACGCAACGCAACAGAAACGGGCAGGGGGTCAAACCCTGCGGGATTGGGAGAGACTTCATGATTTCACGCCGCGCCGCGCTGGGCCTGATCGGGTCGGGGATTTCGACATTCGCGATCGGCCGCGCTTCGGCTGCCGACTATCCGGCGCGGCCGGTGCGCTGGATCGTGGGTTATCCGCCGGGCGGCGCCACCGACATCATCGCGCGGCTGATCGGACAGCGGCTGTCGGAGAAGCTCGGCCAGCAGTTCGTGATCGAGAACAAGCCGGGCGCCGGCAACAATATCGGCACCGAAGCTGCGATCAATGCCGAGCCGGACGGCTACACCGTGCTGCTGGTCAATCCGGCGAACTACATCAACGCCTCGCTCTACGCCAATCTGAAGTTCAACTTCGTGCGCGACGTCGCGCCGGTCGCTTCCTTCAACCGCGTGCCGAACGTGATGACCGTCAACAAGGATGTGCCGGCGAAGAACGTCGCCGAGTTCATCGAGTATGTGAAGGCCAATCCCGGCAAGGTGAACATGGCCTCTTCGGGCAACGGCACCTCGGTACACCTCTCCGGCGAGATGTTCATGTCGATGACCGGCTGCAAGATGCAGCACGTGCCGTATCGCGGCGCCGCGCCTGCGATCACCGACATGCTCGGCGGCCAGGTGCAGGTGATCTTCGACAACATGCCTTCGATCATCCAGCACATCCGCTCGGGTTCGCTGCGCGCGCTCGGCGTGACCACGACGGAGCGCTCCTCGCAACTGCCGGACGTGCCGGCGATCGCCGAGACCGTGAAGGGCTATGAAGCGAGCGCGCTGTTCGGCATGGGCGCGCCGAAGAACACGCCGAAGGAACTGATCGCCAAGCTCAACACCGAGATCAACGCCGTTCTCGCCGAACCCGATATGAGGAAGCGCCTGGTCGAGCTCGGCGGCGACTCGCTGATCCAGACGCCGGACGCCTTCGGCAACGACATCAAGGCCGAGACCGACAAATGGAAGAAGGTGGTCGAGTTTGCCGGCCTCAAGGTCGAGTAGGCCGCGTACGTTCGGCTTCGCTGAACCGTGCGGGGCAGGTCTGATCCGCGCGGCTGATGCCTGCAAATTGCCGGGCCTTGACGCGGATTAAAATGACCTTCAGGAACCTTACCCAGGATGCCGCGCTTTAACTGCGGTATCTCAGGAGGCGGATCATGCGCACATCGCAAATGGCAATGCTTGTCTTGGGAGCGATGACGCTTGCCGGTGCGGCGGGCATCAAGCCTGCTGCCGCAGATCCTTATGACTATCCGTGGTGCGCGCAGGGGCCGAGCCTGGGCTATCCCGGCGAATGCGCGTATCAGACCTATGATCAATGCCTTGCGAGCGTGTCCGGACGCTACCTGGCCTGCGGGGAGAACCCGCGCTTCCTGTTTCGCGCGCAGCTCGAGCCGGAGCAGCCTCGGCCGCACCGCCACCGGCATCGGCACCACCGGCAGTAGCCACCGCTGGAAGGGCGCTGCTGCTTCCTCCTGCGATCGTCCTAACCATCCGGCGTCGTGACGCCCCGGCATTGACGTGATCGTGATGCCGGGCGCTTGACGCCGCGCCGTTTGCGGCTATACTAAACCACATGGTTAAGTATCAAGACGAGACGCTGGACCGCACCTTCGCGGCGCTTTCCGATCCCACCCGCCGCGCGCTGCTGGCGCGGCTCGGCGCGCAGGAAAGCCTGTCGGTGAGCGAGCTGGCGCAGCCATTTGCGATGTCGTTGCCGGCGATCATGAAGCATCTCGACGTGCTCATGGATGCCGGCTTGGTCGCGCGCGAAAAGACCGGCCGCACGGTGGCGTGCCGGCTCACTGCGAGGCCGATGGAGCAGGCGATGAACTGGCTCAATCGCTATGCGCAATTCTGGTCCGACAATCTCGACCGCCTTGCCGCTTTTGTGGAGGAAGACCCATGGCAATTGAATCGGCAACCCAATCTGCAGCCGACGCCGGCCTTGCCGCGCGTCCAAGCCTCACCCTCACGCGGCGCCTCCGCGCCCGGCCGGAAAAAGTCTACGCCGCGTGGACCGAGCCGGAAAACCTAGTGCAATGGTTCGGCCCGGGCCAAGTCAGGCCCGGCACGACGCAAGCCGAGCTCGACGTCCGTGTCGGCGGACGCTACCGGATCAAGTTCACCGGCACCAACGGCGAATATCACGAGGTCGGCGGCGTCTATCGCGAGGTGTTGCCGAACGAGAAGCTGGTGTTCAGCTGGGCCTGGCATTCGACGCCGGAGCGCGAGTCCGAGGTGACGGTATCGATCAAGCCCGACGCCGGCGGTACGTTGCTCACCTTCCATCACGCGCAGTTCGTCGACGAGACGGCGCGCGACAACCATCAGCGCGGCTGGACCGAATTCCTCGGCAATCTCGCGCAATATGTCGACGCCTGAACCGCAAAGGAGCATCTCATGCAACAGCACAAGATCGTCTCGCGCGAAGAATGGATCGCGGCCCGCAAGGCGCTGATGGCCCGCGAGAAGGAACTCACCCAGGCCCGCGACGCGTTGAGTCAAGAGCGCCGCGAGCTGCCGTGGGTGAAGGTCGACAAGGACTATGTGTTCGACGGACCCAATGGCAAGGTGACGCTCGGCGAGCTCTTCAAGGGCAGGCCGCAGCTCGTGGTGCAGCATGTGATGTTCGCGCCCGAGTGGGACGCAGCCTGCAAGAGTTGCTCGTTCTGGGTCGACGGCTTCGACCGCATGGTGCCGCATCTGGCGGCACGCGACACCACGATGGTGGCGGTCTCGCTTGCGCCGCTGGCCAAGCTCGAGGCCTTCAAGCAGCGAATGGGCTGGACCTTCGACTGGGTGTCGTCGGGCGCCAATGACTTCAACTACGACTACGGTGTGTCGTTCACGCAAGGCCAGATCGATGCCGGGGACGCGAAATACAACTATGGAACGACCCCGCTCTATGGTCCCGAACTGCCTGGCATCAGCGTGTTCTTCCGCGACGAGAAGGGGGACGTGTTCCACACTTACTCGACCTTCGCGCGCGGCCTCGACATGATGAATGCGGCCTATCACTATCTCGACCTGACGCCGCTCGGCCGACACGAGGAAGGCTTGCCCTATCCGATGGATTGGGTGCGGCTACGTGACCAGTACCAACCGGCACCGGTTCAGGCATCCTGCTGTCACTCCTGATCGTCATTGCGAGCCAACAGGTCGCGCGAGTGCGCGCCCCGTTGGCTCCTCGCAATGACGGGGAACCAGACAGCAGGAAACGCCCATGCCCTACGCCGATGGTTTCGTCGTTGCCGTGCCGAAGAAGAAACTCAAAGCCTATGCGCAGCTCTCCAGGAAGGCCGGCAAGGTCTGGTGCGAGCATGGTGCGCTGGATTATCGCGAATGGGTCGCCGACGACGTCAAGCCGGGCAAGCTGACCTCGTTTCCGCAGAGCGTGAAACTGAAGGCCGGCGAAACCGTCGTGTTCGCCTGGATCACTTACAAGTCGCGCGCCCAGCGCGACAGGATCAATGCCAAGGTGATGGCCGATCCTCGCCTGGCATCGATGGGCACGGGCGACGTGCCGTTCGACGCCAAGCGGATGATCTATGGCGGCTTTGCGAGTCTCGTGAAGATCTGAGGCGGCACGCTTTCGCCGCAATCCGTGCAGTAACCGCCTGTTAAACATCGCGACCGGCAAGCGGCGCGTTGCCGCTTGCGTTTGCTTGGTGATCCCGTATACTTTGCATTACAAAGTTCGGGCGAATCATGCGCGACCTCGACAAGGCGTTGGCCGATATTCTCGCGATCCGCAGCCAGATTGCGGCGGGAACCGCATTCCGCGGCTACGGTCCGGCGACGGTTGCCGCCACCAGCGGCATCGCGCTGGTCACGGCGCTTGCGCAATATCTCTGGCTCGATGATCCGACCCATCATCCGATCGTGTTCCTCGCGGGCTGGGCGGTCGCCGCGTTGCTGTCGGCGGTGCTGATCTGGATCGAGATGCAGGCGCGCTCGCGGCGGCATCATTCAGGCCTTGCGGACGCGATGGTCCAGCAGGCGATCGAGCAGTTCGTTCCCGCTGTGATCGCCGGCGTGCTGCTCGCGATCCTGCAGTGGAAATTCGCGCCCGAGACGCTGTGGATGCTGCCCGGCCTGTGGCAGGTGCTGGTCAGCCTCGGCGTGTTCGCCTCGGTCCGCCTGCTGCCGCGCACGATCGCGCTCGGCGGCGCCTGGTATTTCCTGTCGGGGTTCACGGTGCTGCTGATCGCAAGCCAGAGCCACGCGCTGTCGCCCTGGACCATGGGCCTGCCATTCGCGATCGGCCAGTTGCTGCTCGCAGCGCTGTTGTATTTCGCTTCCGGAGGCAATGATGTCGAAGACTGACGTGACTACCGCGCCATTTGCCTATGATGGCCTCGACCGCGTCATCCACGAGAAGGCGCGGCTCGGCCTATTGACCTCGCTGATGGCGCATCCGAAGGGACTCGCCTTCGCCGATCTCAAGCAGCTCTGCGGCCTGACCGACGGCAATCTCAGCCGGCATCTGCAGGTGCTGCAGGAGGCCGGCCTCGTCGACGTCATCAAGGGCTATGAAGGCAATCGTCCGCATACCACCTGCCGCCTGACGAAGAGCGGCCGCCGCCGCTTCCTCGATTATCTCGCCGTGCTCGAGCAGCTGGTGCGCGACGCGGCCAAGGCCGCCGGCAAGCACGAAGGCGCGCCCGGACGTCTCGGCGTTCAGACGATTTGATTATTCCATTTTTTACCCGGAGACTTTGTGATGCAAAGTAATGTTGCGCTCAAACCGGAAGCCGTGGCGAGGCTCCATGTCGGTATCATCATGGACGGCAACGGCCGTTGGGCGACGCGGCGCGGCCTGTCGCGCCTGCGCGGACATGAGGCGGGCGTCGAGGCGATCCGCCGCATCGTGGAGGCTGCGCCGGATCAGGGCGTCGGCACGCTGACGCTCTACGCGTTCTCGAGCGACAATTGGCGCCGTCCGAAGGCCGAAGTCACGGCGCTGATGGGGTTGCTGCGGTTCTATCTCGCCAACGAGATCGCAGCCCTCGTCCGCAACGGCGTTCGCCTTACGGTGATCGGCCGCCGCGACCGGCTGCCCGACGGCATCGCCGCCGCGATCACGCGCGCCGAGGCCGAGACTGCCGACGGCACCACGCTGCATCTGCGCATCGCGATCGACTATTCGGCGCGCGACGCCATCCTGAACGCCGCCGCGCGCGCCGCTGGCGCTGGCCAGCTGAGCCGCGAGGCCTTTGCCGATCTCATCACCGGCGAGGCCGGCCTGCGCGATGTCGACCTGATCATCCGTACCTCGGGCGAGAAGCGGCTGTCGGACTTCCTGCTCTGGGAAGGCGCCTATGCCGAGCTGCATTTCACCGAGCGGATGTGGCCCGAATTCGATGCCGACGATCTCGCCGACGCGCTCGCTTCCTTTCATCGCCGCGAGCGCCGCTTCGGCGGGCTGACCGCGATCGCGCCGGCGCCGGCGCCGAACTTCTAGCGCGCGGTTGCGGTAGTTGTTCCAAAAGCCCGGCCGGGGGGTTGGGCTCTCTTCCACAAGATGCGGGGACGAACGATCACGCCAATCAAAGCGGGAGCGATCATCCATGCGCATTCTTCTCATCAACGTGCCGCATCCGGCGATCGGCAGCCGGATCCCCGACGACCATTTGCCGCCGCTCGGCCTGCTGTCGATCGGCGGTCCCCTGATCGATGACGGACATGAAGTCCGGCTTCTCGATGCCGAGTTCGGGCCGATGCCGCTCGCCGCAATCCTGGCGGAGGCATCGCGATTTTCACCGGATGCGGTGTTGTTCGGCCATTCCGGCTCGACCTCGGGCCATCCGGTCATCGCGCAGGTGGCGCAAGCGATCGTCAAGGCCTTGCCCAGGGCGCTGATCGTCTATGGTGGCGTATTCCCGACCTATCACTGGCGCGAGATTCTGCGCGAGGAGCCTTACGTCACCGCGATCGTGCGCGGCGAGGGCGAGGAGACTGCGCGCCGTCTGATGCGGGCGCTGGAATATGGCGGCGATCTTGCCGGCATCGATGGCATCGCATTCCGCGACGATGATGAGCCGCGTGCCACGCGGCCCGCGCCGGTCATCCGCGATCTCGATGCCTATCGGGTCGGCTGGGAACTGATCGATCACGCGCGCTACAGCTACTGGGGCGGGCTGCGCGCCGTCGTGGTGCAGTTCTCGCGCGGCTGTCCGCATCTCTGCAATTATTGCGGCCAGCGCGGCTTCTGGACGCGATGGCGGCACCGCGATCCCGTGCGTTTTGCCAGGGAATTGGCACGGCTCAATCGTGAGCACGGCGTCAAGGTGATCAATTTCGCCGACGAGAATCCGACCGTCTCGAAGAAGACCTGGCGGACCTTCCTCGAGGCCCTGATCGCGGAGAACGTCGATTTGATCCTGGTCGGCTCGACCCGCGCCGACGACATCGTCCGCGATGCCGACATTCTGCATCTCTACAAGAAGGCGGGCTGGCAGCGCTTCCTGCTGGGCATGGAGAACACCGACGAGAAGACGCTGGAGCTGATCCGAAAGTGCGCGACCACCACGATCGATCGCGAGGCCATTCGCCTGATGCGCCAAAACGGCATCCTGTCGATGGCGACCTGGGTGGTCGGCTTCGAGGAGGAGACTGATCGCGATCACTGGCGCGGCCTGCGGCAGCTGTTGTCCTACGATCCCGATCAGATCCAGATGCTCTACGTCACGCCGCATCGCTGGACGCCGTATTTCCGTCTCGCGGCAGAACGGCGCGTCATCCAGACCGATCGCCGGCTCTGGGACTACAAACATCAGGTGCTGGCGACACGGCACATGCCGCCGTGGCGAGTGCTGTTCTGGTTCAAGTTCACCGAGATGGTGCTGCAATGCCGCCCGAAGGCCTTGCTCCGCGTGCTGCTGCATCGCGACGCCGGACTTCGTCATGCCATGCGCTGGTACACGCAGATGGGACGCCGGGTCTGGCCGCACGAGATCCTCGGCTTCCTGCGGGCTCACCGGTTGAGGCACGGGCCGACGGTGCGGGAATTTTGGGGCGCGCCGCAGGATATGGAAGAGGAATCGATGTCGTCGCAGCGGCCCGAGCGCCGTGTCGGCACATCACGCGCAGCGTAAATCGATACCGCCATGCCGTCTTCTGGATAACTGGCGCTGATGACTGGACGCCTGAGTCATCAGCGCGATAATTTCCAGGTCGGCTGCGCAGAACAAAAAGAACCGTGGCGGTCGAGGCTTTGAGTTGAGCATACAGGTTGCGATTCTAAAGATATTGGCCAGTCACGTCAGCGGCAGAGCCACGCTCGATTCACTTAAGCATGACCTCGCTATTCTCTCAGCGAGCGGCGACGATTGGCATGCGCGGATCAAGCGCCTGGCGTCGCGGGTTCCCGAACTCGACATCTTTAGCAATCGCTATGTGCTGCGTGACGTCGAAGGCTGGGAGATCACAATGGCCGGTCGCGAGTTCCTGCGCGCGCTGGAGGCCGTCACCCAAGACAATCTGCCGCGTGCGCCATTGGCCGAATCCGCAATGCGCGAAGAGGGCAAGCTGATCGTGGTCGGTCACCGCTTCAGGAACAGGGCACGGCCGCAACGTGACCCGGAGCCGAGCGCATCGGTACGCCGCCGGCCGTTCCGCGAGCCGCGTTGAACCTCAAAGCCCCGCGCGCGACCTACCTTCGGGACGTGGCTCTGGAGGTCGCAAATGACTGCTTTGGCTCAATCGATCGCACGCGTGTTTCCGGCCAATTCGCTTCGGAGCAGCATCGCCCGGCATGTCCTGCTGTTCGCCTTTGCGGGCCTGTTCGTCGCGGTGCTCAGGGCAAGCTATGGCCTCGATCTCAGCGCCGGGTTCTTCTAGCCGCGATGAGTTTTCCGTCGGCACGTTATATTGGGTTAACCGGACCGGGATAGCTAATCGCACGCTTTCCTTGCATCTCGAACCTGGGCCGATCTTCCATGGACAAGCCGATGCGCTGCCAGTGCGGCAGGACGCGCACCATTGCGCTCGACAAACATTTCCGGACCGCGCTGGTTTGCCCCAAATGCGATGAGATCGAGGCGGCCGGGCCGGTCAAGCCGGAGGAACCGGTGTTGACCGCACGATAGCGCGGTCGTTTTCGGCGCCGAAACACGCTAGGTTCCGTCTGACGAAACGGTTCAAAGCGAAACCCGATGCCGCATCCTTCCGATACTACCGCCGTCACCCTCGCTGACGTGCGCCGTGCCGCCGACGTGATCCAGGATTCGGTCATGGTCACGGCGTGCAACGAGAGCCGCACGCTGGGCGAGATCTGCGGCTGCCGCCTGTTCCTCAAATTCGAGAACCTGCAGTTCACCTCGACCTTCAAGGAGCGCGGTGCGCTGAACAGGCTGCAGGCGCTGACCCCCGAAGAGCGCAAGCGCGGGGTGATCGCGATGTCGGCCGGCAATCATGCCCAGGGCGTAGCCTATCACGCCAAGCGGCTCGGCATCCCCGCCACCATCGTGATGCCGACAGGCACGCCGATGGTGAAGATCGAGAACACCAGGCGGCACGGCGCCGAGGTCATCATCACCGGGCAGACGCTCGAAGAATGCTTCGCGTTCGTCAGCGCGCATGCCGGAGAGCGCGGCCTGATCCTGATCCATCCCTATGACGATCCGCTGATCATTGCCGGGCAAGGCACGATCGGGCTCGAGATGCTCGCGGCGGTGCCGGAGCTCGATATCCTGGTGGTGCCGATCGGCGGCGGCGGGCTGATCTCGGGCATCGCCACGGCCGCGAAGGCGATCAAGCCGTCGGTGCAGGTCATCGGCGTGCAGGCCCAGCTCTATCCGTCGATGTACAATGCCGTCAAAGGGGCGCAGCTGCCGATGCGCGGCGATACGCTCGCCGAGGGCATCGCGGTCAAGTTGCCGGGGCAGATCACCACCAAAATCGTTCGCGAGCTCGTCGACGACATCGTGCTGGTCAGCGAGGACCAGATCGAGCGCGCGGTCGCGACCCTGATCTCGATCGAGAAGACGGTGGTCGAGGGCGCCGGCGCCGCCGGCCTCGCGGCGGTGCTCGCGGCACCCGGGCGCTTTGCCGGCCGCAATGTCGGCCTCGTGCTGACCGGCGGCAATATCGACACCAGGCTGATCGCCTCGGTGCTGACCCGCGAGCTGGCGCGCGAGGGGCGGCTGACCCAATTGGCGCTCGACATCGTCGACCGGCCCGGCCAGCTGGCGGCGGTGTCGATCCTGCTCGCGGATGCCGGCGCCAACATCATCGAGGTCTCGCATCAGCGCACCTTCTCCGACCTGCCGGCAAAGGCGACGCTGCTCGAGCTCGTGATCGAAACCCGCGACCGCGCGCATCTGGAGGAGGTGTTGGCCCGGCTCGGTGCCGAAGGATTTGCGGTGCGGGAGAGCTAGCTAGCAGCGCTTTGCGCACCCGCGAGTCGAAGCACCTGAACCGTCATCCTGAGAGGATGTGAGGCTATATCCTCGTCCACCGCTGTCATCGCCCGGCTTGACCGGGCGATCCAGTACGCCGCGACCTCTCGGCTCAAGCACCGCGGTCTCTGGGATACTGGATCACCCGCATGCGCGGGTGATGACACTGAGCAAGCTGAGCAATCACCCCGTCATCCTGAGGAGCCGCGAAGCGGCGTCTCGAAGGATGAATCGGCCACCAGCCGGGCCGTGCATCCTTCGAGACGCGCTGCGCGCTCCTCAGGATGACGGGGTTGGGTTCTCGGACTGGGCTCAGTCGTCACCCGCCGCGAGCTCGGCGAGCTTCGCGATCGTGTTGATGTTGCGCGCGGTGCCGTTGGCGGCGGCGGGGATCTTCAGCTTCGAGCGGCCCATGCCGATGCCATAGGCGACATAGATCTCGCGCTTGCCTAGCTGCATCTGCTCGTCCTGCTGGCCCTTGATGTCCTTCAGGGCGTCCTTGGCCGGCGGCCCGTCGAGGAAGATCGCGACCGTGGTGTTCGGGGGCGCTTTCGGAAACGGATTGGCGTTCAGCACCGCGGCGATCTCCTCCGCGCTCCGCACCGCGACGCCGACCGGTTTGCCGGCATAGGCGTGCAGCCGCTTCTCAAGCGCGGCCTTGACCTTCGTTGCGCCGAGCTGCGAGGAGAACACGACATTGCCGCTGGCGATATAGGTCTGCACGTCGGCAAATCCCGCGTCGAGGCACATCGCCTTCAACTCGGTCATCGGCAGCTTGCCGGTGCCGCCGACATTGACCGCGCGCAGCAAGGCGACATAACGCGGCATCACGAACTCACGTCAGCAGCAGCGCCATGCCCGGATCGCCCTTCTGCATCGCGCGCTGATAGGCCGGGCGCGCGGCGATGCGGCCGAGATAATTCCTGATGTTGGGGCAGCGGCCGAGGTCATAGGGCAGGAAGTAACGCATCGTCGTCAGCGAAAAGCCGATCATGATATCGGCCGTCGTGAACACCTCGCCCGCGAGATATTCGGCGTCGCGTGCCCGTGCCTCGATCAGGTCGAACGAGCGGTCGACCCGCGCCCGGGTCGCGACCAGCATCGGATTGTCGGCCGCGAGGTTGAGGCGGTTCAGGATCATGCTGCGGCCCATCTGCGCCTGCAGCGTGCCGTTGGCGAAGTGAAACCAGTACAGGAATTGCGCGAAGTCGGGATGGTCGGGCTGCGGCGTCAGCCGTCCATTGCCGTACCTAGCGACGATGTATTCGACGACCGCGCCGGATTCGGCCAGCACCAGCTCGCCGTCGGTGATGACAGGCGCGGTGCCGATCGGGTGCAACGCCTTGTAGTCGGCCGGCGCCAGCATCGTGACCGGATCGCGCGCGGTGCACTTCAGCTCGTACGGGATCGCAAGCTCCTCGCACAGCCAGACGATCCGCTCCGATTGCGACTTGCCGAGATGGTGAACGGTGAGCATGCGCGCTCCTTTCAGGCGTCCGCTTTCCTCTTCGCAGGCTTGCCGGCCGGCGGCGGCTCTTCCATCGCCTTCTTCATCGCGCGGGCATAGGCGTCGGCGGCGTTCTCCGCGGAATTCTGCAGCCGCTTGGCGGTCGCGGTCGCGTTCAGGATCGTGCTCTTGGCGAGGAAGCGGAAGCGCGCCTTGGTCTCCTTGTCCTTGGCCTTGGCGGCGCGCGCGACCCAGACGGCCTGGCGCTTCTTGGCGGCCGCCATTACGGCCTTGGTCTGCGCTCTTGCGGTTTGCCGGATGACGGCGTCGAGGTCGGCTTCGGCCATTCAGATACACTCATTGACTGGACGTACGCCGGGGTGGGCGCACGGTGGGAGGAGGGGGAGGTATCACTAGCGCAACCCGCGCCGTTTGAACATGCGATCCTTTGCGATACCCTCGAGGGGCGTGGGCCGCGGGATGGTTGCACGTTGTATCGGGCGTGCAGTTCGGCGTGATATAGCGGGCCCGGCCGGGGGCCGCGCAGTCGGGGCGAGGTTTCGACGCAAGCTATCAGCCGAAGGAGCCTGCTCGGCGGCGTTGCCCTGCTGGCGGCGTCGCCTTCACTTGCCGCGGTGACGGCCGAGCAGCTGTCTGTCGATGCTGGCGAAGGCCGGGTCGCGGCGTGCCGGTTTGCCTCGGAGCGCACCGGCAAGCGGCCGGCCGTGCTTGTCCTGCACGGCTCGCGCGGCTTCGATCTCAGGCCGCGGGCCTATGCGCGTTATGCCGATGCGCTGACGGCCGACGGCATCGACGCCTATTTCGTTCGCTACTACACCCCGGCCGACGCGCAGGCATTCAGGACGCTGAACACGCGCGAAACCCGCGAGGCCTACGAGACCGGGCGTTTCGACGCCTGGGCCGCGCGGGTCTCGTCGGTGCTGTCAGCGGTGCTGGCGGGCGCGGACAGTTCCGGCCGGATCGGACTGCTCGGCTTTTCGCTTGGCGGCTACGTTGCCGCGGCCGCGGCGGCCCGCGACGAGCGGGTATCTGCGCTGGCCGTGCTGTATGGCGGCATGCCCGACAAGATCGCGCCGCAGGTCAAGCATCTGCCGCCGATGATCGAGCTGCACGGCGAGGCCGACCGCAACGTGCCGCTTGCCAGCGGTGAGGCGCTGGTCAGGCTCGGCAAGTCGGTCGGCGCCGCGGCGGAGATTGTCCGATATCCGGGCAAGGCGCATGGTTTCGATTTCGCCGACAGTGATCCAACGACTGCCGATGCGGTTAACCGTGTTGCCGGTTTCTTCCAGGCTCGTCTGAACGCAGCTTGAGTCTCAGTCCACAGACGAACCCGGCGGCACCTTGGCGCCGGCGAGCAGTCCGGCCAATTCCACCTGTCGGCCCAGCCCGGTCTTCGCCAGCACGGCCTTGAGCTGGTTGCGCACCGTTTCGCGGGAGACGCCGAATGCGACGGCGATGGCCTCGACGGTTCGTCCCTCGCCGATGCCGCGCGCAACGCGCGCCTCGGCCGGCGTCAGGTCGAACAGGCCCTGCAGCACTTCCGCGGTCGGCACCTCCGATGGCACCACCGGCGTCACGATCACGATCGCCAGCGCACGGTCGAACAGATCGCGCGCTGCGCCCTGGATCGGGACCAGATGCACGATCAGGGGCGGACGATCGTCCTGTGCCGTGATCGGGACCGAGCGAACCTCGACGCCGATGAGACCCTGATCGAGCGCGGCCAACGCCTGCGCGAACAGCGCGTCGGCGGCGGTTGCCGCCAGCGTCAGGCGATCGCTGCGATCCTGCATCACATCGGGCACCAGGCGGTCGAAAAGCGTGTTGGCCGTCATCAGACGGCCGCCGCGCCGCAGCACCGCCGCGGGCAGTCCAAGCATCGCCAGCGACTCGGTTGCCGCCCTGGCGCGCTCCATTCCGAGCCGCGCCGACAACAGCGCCGCCCGCGCCAGATGCGGGCGCAGCGCGTCGAGCTGCTCGATCGCTTCCCGCTCGATCGGTCCGTGCTGGTATTCGCGTTCGACGCTGTAGATCAGCACGTCGCCGCTCGGCACTGAAATCGCGGTACCGGCGCCCCATCCGAGCCCGCGCGGGCGGAAGAACTCGCGGATCTGGAAATCCTGCTGCACTTCCTCGGGCGTATCGAACACGTCGATGTCGCGCAGGAAGCCGGCATGGTTGGCCGCCAGCAGGCGCGGCAACCTCCCGTTGCGCTCGTGCCAGCCGCCTTCGACATAGGCAACCGTGTCGTCGTGCATGTCGGGGGATGCGACCCAGCGGACGTCGTGCGGGGCTGCCGTCAGCAGCACGATGCCGCGCGCCCGCGCGATCCCGCCGACCTGATGCAGCACGTTCGGCCAAAGCTCGGGGACGACCGCGGCCTCATAGGCCAGTTCAATCAGATGCTCGTGCAGGTCGTTCGCCATCGGCCATTCCAGGAAACATTGCTGCCCAATAGATTAACCCATCGACCGCGAAAGTTATTGCGTAAAGCAATTCAGCCCGAGCCACGAGTCCGGGCTTTCCCGGTGCGCGGCCAGGGTGCACCGCGGGGATCACGGCGTTTCGCCGGGCTCGTTCGCGGCTTTCGCGCGGGCGCGGAGGGCCTCCCGCGTTTGGCTGCGACCCGGCGCGCGCCGGCCGGCGCAGCCTGCGCCCAGACGGCGAGTTCGTCGGGCTCATCGAACAGCCGTTCCGGCAACCGCCAGGATGCGAGATCGATGGTCGCGCCCTGCTTGGCGTAGTTGAGCGGTGGGCTCGCCGCCGCCTTGAAGGTCTCACGGTTCTGGTCGTCGACCCGCACGTAGATTGCCTACAAGTTCCGGCGAGATCGGCACGTCGGTCGTGCTGTCGCGCGTCGCTTATCTTGCGACCGACATTTTCGGCTTCGATCGCAGCCACAATATCGTGCAGCCGAATGCGTTCTTCACGGTGAAGAGCAACGGCGTCGAAGTCGAAGGCTCCGTCTCGCCATACCCTGGGCTGAACGCGTAGATCGGCTTCCAGAAGAAGCTCGATTTTGGCGACGCGCCGAAGGCCGCCGATGCCAAGGTCGCCGGGATCAAGCCCAAGACGTAAAGATCGAGACGTGAAGACCGGAGACTTGACGATCAAGGCCTGACCGATCATCGCCGCGTGTGGCGAAATTGAACCCGCGTGACAATCAGACATATTTCCGAAGCGTCTCGAAACGTATTCGGCATGAATTGCTGCGGCGCGAGGCCAACAAGCGTCACACGTTTGCAACGCTGCGCGCGATCCTTCGACCATGAACATGCTTTAATTTGTATCCGCGCGACTTGTCGTGCCTGCTAGGCGGCGATCCGTGACATGCAGTCGAGCCATCGCCGGCTCGGGGAGGGCCGATGATCAGCCGCAGGGCGCTTTCCGGATTGTTGATGACGCTGGTCGGGCCCTCGTCGGTCACCCGCAACACGCTGACGCTGGGTCACTGCCAGGGATCGTGCGCGAACGTCGATCTGCCGGCGCTGGGCTACGATACGTTCTGCCGGTCGTTCTTCGATATCGCGACGCGAGGAAAGCTGCGCGCCGTCGCCACCGGCCCGGACATTCGAAGGGAGATGCGGTCGCTGTTCCGGGGGCGGCGGCTCTATCGGCCATCGCACGACGAGATCCGGATTCTCTGGCGCGGCACCGCGGATGGATTCTCGGTCGTGAAGGTCGAGTTCGATCTGGAATGCGGCGTGCCGGTGCGCGGATGTCTCGGGATTCCCGACGGCGCGTTCAAGGGATTGATCCTGCTCGGCCATGGCATGGCGAGCACGCCGGAGCGGTGCTTCGATGATGCCGACAAGGACTACATGAACGCGCTCGGCAAGCAGCTTTGCCAGGATGGTTATGTCGTGTGGTGCCCCTACATCGTGCAGATGGGAAATCAGGAAAGCCAGAACAACATCGCCGCGATGCTGGCATCCCATGGCGTCTCCGCGCACAACGTGTCGTGCGCATCGATCGACGCCGGCGAAACCGTCTGCCGGAAGTTGACCGGCGCGTCCGGTCTGAATGTCGGCGTCTATGGGGTGTCCTCGGGCGCCTTTCTCGCGCTGCACCTGGAAGCCGCGACGGGGCGGATGCGGCCGACTGTCGCCTCCGGATACATGCGTGACGAGAGGAAGTTTCTGATGTCGTCCGTCATCAGCAAGAATCTCGGCATCGAACTTGCGGCCTACATTCATTTCGCCAACAGCCGCGCCAAATACACCGGCGCAGAGTTGGCGTATCTGCTCTGTCCGTGTCCGCTGTTCGTCGAGATCGGCAGCCGCGATGCTGCAAACGCGATCGATCTCGGGCGGGATGAGAAGTTCGCGGAAATGCAGTCCATCTATATATCATCGGCCCATCAGGGTCTGATCGACTTGGACGTCTTCGACGGCGTGCACGAGGCCAGCGGCAAGCGCGCAAGGCCATGGCTGTACGGCCATCTGGCATCGCCGGCCTATCAGGAGACATCTCGCTTGAAGAATGCGATCGCTTTGTGAGGGGCGGCAGCCGTCCTCGCTGGGCTACGCTACCGGGCCCGCACCATCCTGCAAGCACCCGCGCCTGACTTCGATCAGGTCACGCTTATCGCGCGTCACATTCCTGAGAGCTTTCGGCACCCGCGACCTGTGCCGGGGCGGACGGCATGGCTGCAATCGCCACACAGCATCGCAGCGTCGAGACGTTTCTCCAAGCGGCCTGTTGCCGGGATCGACGAAGCGGGCGAGCACGCTACAGGATTGTCGGATTGGTCGCGTTATGATCTCCTGTGTTGCATCTAGCCCATCCTGACCTTCTCGGTCTGAGGGAACTCGACGTCATATCCGTCTCGTAGAGCTTGTTGGTAGCCGAAGGGTGGGACAGCATGAGTGGTACGGAACGAATGCTCGGTGGATTGGCAGGGCTTTTCGTATCGGCGGGATTGGCGGCCATCGGGATTTCGGCGGCCCATGCGCAGGCGGGTCCGCCCGGGCCTCCTGCCGTGGGCGTGTTCGAGGCGGTGAAGCGGCCGGTGACCGAGACCAATGAATTTCTGGGACGCATCGAGGCCCCCAACCGCGTCAACGTGGTGGCGCGCGTCACGGCGTTCCTTGAGAAGCGGAACTTCGTCGAAGGCTCCGAGGTCAAGGCCGGTGACCTGCTGTATCAGCTCGAGCGCGGGCCGTTCGAGGCCGACCTGGCATCGAAGAAAGCGCAGGTCGCCCAGTTGCAGGCGACGCTGGTCAACGCCAAGCTGACTACCGATCGCGCCAAGGCCCTGATGGGCGGGCCGGCCGGCCAGCAATCGAACGTCGACGCGGCGGTCGCCAACCAGCAGAGCCTCGAGGCACAGGTGCAGGCCGCGCAGGCGCAGGTCGACCTGTCCCAGATCAATCTCAATTATACCCTGATCCATTCTCCGATTGACGGCAGGATTGGACGCACCTCGGTCACGGAAGGTAACGTCGTGACGCCGAGTTCGGGAACGCTGACGACCATCGTCAGCCAGGATCCGATGTATGTCACGTTCCCCGTGTCGGTGCGCGAGGCGCTCGACCTGCGCGACCGCTATGCGACACGCGGTGGCTTCAAGGCCGTCGTCATCCGGCTGCGCCTGACGAACGGGCGGCTGTACGAGAAGACCGGTGAGCTGAACTTCGTCAACAACACCATCGCGCAGAACACCGACACCATCTCCTTGCGCGGCACCATCCCCAACCCATCGACATACACGTCCGTCGCAACCGGCGGCTCGATCCGGGAGCTCACCGACAATGAATTCGTGACCGTGCTGTTGGAGGGCGTGCAGCCGGTCGAGGTGCTGGCGATCCCGCGTTCGGCGGTGCTGTCGGACCAGCAGGGGGAATATGTCTACGTCGTCGGCGCGGACAACAAGGCCGAGCAAAAGCGGATCCAGCTTGGCCAATCGACCGCGACGATCGCGGCGGTGACGAGCGGCATCGCGCTCGGCGACAAGGTCATCGTCGAGGGATTGCAGAAGGTCAGGCCGGGCGAGGTGGTTGCGCCGGGACCCGCCAGCGCGCTGATCCAGTCGAGCATGAAGGTTTCGGCGGACGGCGGCGCCAGCAGCACGCCGAAAGCGACAGGCAATAACCCATGATTTCCGCTGTCTTCGTCGATCGTCCGCGGCTTGCGATCGTCATCGCGTTCGTGATCACGATCGCGGGCGCGCTGGCGCTGATGCAAATCCCGGTCGCCCAGTTCCCGGACATCGTACCGCCGCAGGTGACGGTATCGGCCGTATTCCCCGGTGCTTCGGCCGAAGTCGTCGAATCGAGCGTCGCCCAGCCGCTGGAAGCGCAGGTCGTTGGCGTCGACAAGATGCTCTACATGAAGTCCACCAGCGGCAATGACGGCAGCTATACGCTGACGGTCTCGTTCGCGCTCGGCACCGACCCCGATATCAACACCGTCAACGTCAACAATCGGGTGCAGAGCGCGCTGGCGCAATTGCCGACCGAGGTACAGGCACAGGGCCTGACCGTGCAGAAGAAATCCTCGGCCGTGCTGCAGTTCATCGTGCTGTACAGCAAGAGCGGCGAGCAGGATCCGCTGTTCATCACCAACTATGCCATCATCAACGTGCTGGACGCGATCTCGCGCACGCCCGGCGTCGGACAGGCCTCGCTGTTCGCCAAGCTGAACTATTCGATGCGGATCTGGTTCGACACCCAGCGCCTGACCAGCCTCAATTTGGCGCCGTCGGACGTGATCGCTGCGATCCGTGCCCAGAGCGTGCAGGCGCCGGTCGGCCGCATCGGCGCGCGTCCGATCAGCAACGACCAGCAATTCCAGTTCAACGTGCAGACCCAGGGCCGCCTGACGACATCCAAGCAGTTTGGCGACATCGTGCTGCGGGCCAATCCGGACGGATCGGTGCTGCGGATCAGGGACGTCGCAACCGTCGAGATCGGCGCGCAGAACTCGGACTCGGAGTCGCGGATCGACGGCAATCCCGGCGTGCCGATGGGCATCTATCTCGCACCCGGCGCCAACGCCGTGACCACGGCCAAGGCCGTGCAGGCCACGCTTGCGAAGTTGTCGGAGCGGTTCCCGTCGGGGCTGACCTACCTTGTACAGTACGACTCCACGACATTCGTCTCCGATACGATCAAGGAAGTGATGAAGACGCTCGGCGAGGCCTTCGTGCTCGTCGTGATCGTGGTGTTCCTGTTCCTCGGCAATCTGCGCGCCACGGTAATCCCGGCAGTCGCGGTTCCGGTCAGCCTGATCGGCGCCTTCGCCGTGCTGCTGGCGCTCGGCTATTCCGCCAACACCGTCTCGCTGCTGGCGATGGTGCTTGCGATCGGCATCGTGGTCGATGACGCCATCGTCGTGGTCGAGAACGTCGAACGCGTCACGGAGGAGGAGCCGGAGCTGTCGCCGGCCGACGCCACCAAGAAGGCGATGGCGCAGATCACGGCGCCGATCATCGCGATTTCACTGGTGTTGCTCTCGGTGTTCGTGCCGATTGCATTCATTCCCGGCATCTCAGGTACGCTGTTCCGCCAGTTCGCGGTGACGATCAGCGCCGCGATGGTGATCTCGGCGCTGAATGCGCTGACATTGTCGCCGGCGCTGTGCGCCGTATTCCTGCGTCACAGCGGGCCGCGCCGAGGCATCATGGGACGGGTGCTCGGCGGTATCGATTGGGTGCGCGACCGTTATGCCGGCGTGGTGCAGCGGCTGGTCCGGGTGGCGGTGTTGTCATTGGTCGCGGTGCTGGTGTTTGCCGGCGCGGTGTTCGGCGTGTCGAAGGTCACGCCGACCGGATTCCTGCCCGAGGAAGACCAGGGCGCCTTCTTCATCGCCGTGCAGCTGCCTGACGGCGCCTCGGTGGCGCGCACCAGCGAGGTCACCAAGCAGGTTGAAGCGATCCTGAAGAAGAACCCGGCGGTCGACCATGTGCTGTCGATCATCGGCTTCTCGCTGCTCGACGGCGCCAGCGAGCCCAATTCGACATTCATGGTGGCGCGCATGAAGGCGTTCGCCGACCGCAAGGCCGTCACCGACTCGGTGCAGGCCGCGATTCGGCAGACCTTCATCGCGGGATCGCAGATCCGTTCGGCCTCGGTTCTGCCGTTCAACCTGCCACCGATTATCGGGCTCTCGACCTCCGGCGGCTTTGAATATCAGCTCGAGGCGCTGGAAGGGCAGGATCCGGCTTCGCTCAGCAGCGTGATGGGCGGGTTGATCGGCGCTGCGAACCGCAATCCAAGTCTGACCCGCGTGTTCTCGACCTTCACTGCGACCAACCCATCGGTCTATCTCGATATCGACCGCGCCAAGGCACAGGCGCTGGGCCTGAACATGGCCGACGTGTTCACCGCGCTGCAGGCCACGCTCGGCGGCATCTATGTCAACAATTTCAACCTGTTTGGCCGCACCTGGCAGGTCAACGTGCAGGGCGATGCGGCTAACCGCGGCGACATTCCCGACATCTGGCAGATCTATGTGCGCAACACCGGCGGCGAGATGGTGCCGATCCGCTCGATCGCAAGCCTGCGGATCGTCACCGGCCCGCAGGTGATCACGCGCTACAACAATTATCGCTCGGTCACGGTGAACGGCAGCCCGGCGGCGGGCGTGTCCTCGGGCACCGCGATTGCGACGATGGCCGACCTGTCCAAGACGACGCTGCCTTCAGGCTACTCTTACGAATGGACCGGCACGGCCTATCAGGAGCAGGCGGCTTCCGGCCAGACCGGCATCATCCTCGCGCTCGCGGTGCTGTTTGCCTATCTGTTCCTGGTGGCGCTGTATGAGAGCTGGACGATCCCGATTCCGGTGCTGCTGTCGGTTACGGTCGGCGTGCTGGGCTCCTATCTCGGCATCAAGCTCGCCGGCCTCAATCTCGATCTCTACGGCCAGATCGGTCTCGTGGTGCTGATCGCGCTCGCCGCCAAGAACGGCATCCTGATCGTCGAATTCGCCAAGGAGCAGCGCGAGGCCGGAAGGCCGATCGCGGAGGCCGCGACGATGGGCGCGCAAATGCGCTTCCGCGCGGTCATGATGACCTCGATCGCCTTCATCCTCGGCCTGGTGCCGCTGGTGGTCGCGACCGGCGCCGCGGAGATCAGCCGCCGTGCGGTCGGCACCGCGGTGTTCGGCGGCATGCTGGCCGCCAGCTCGATCGGCATCTTCCTCGTGCCGATGCTGTTCGTCACCTTCCAGGGCTGGCGCGAGGGTGTAAAGAACCGCTTCGGCCGTCGAGGCAAGTCGGAACAGCCGGCGTCGCATTAGCGCGTGATCCCGAAAGATCATGCGTGAACAACGAGCCAATGTGCGATGACGATCCAGCCTAATCCCATCGCGCATTAGCGCCGCGGGTGAGGCGGGGCTATACTGCCCGCTCCATCGATGGAGTTCCGGATTGAGCGTTGCCTTTACCAAGGAAGAAAGTGCCGAGACCGCGTCCGAAACGCTGTTGCCGGACCGCCCCATTTCGCCGCATCCCAATCTGGTGACCGAGGCGGGACGCAAGGCGCTGGAGCGCCAGCTCCTGGAGGCACGCGAGGCCTATGCGGCAGCGCAGCAGCTGGACGACGTCAACGAACGGCGACGGCAGTCGGCGGTGCCGTTGCGCGACACACGCTATCTCACCGAACGGCTCCGCACCGCGCAGGTCGTCCCCGACCCCGCCTCGACAGCAACCGTTGCCTTCGGCAGCACCGTGACGTTCAGCCGCGCCGATGGGCGCGTGCAGAGCTACCGCATTGTCGGCGAGGACGAGGCCGATCCAAAGGCCGGCTCGATCTCCTTCGTCTCGCCGGTAGCGAGATCGCTGATGGGCAAGGCCGTGGGCGACGTTGCGGGCGCGGGCGATCAGGAGCTGGAGATCGTGGCGATCGCCTAGCGGATCGCAGATCCCGATCACGCCGCCGGCAGGGCAAGCCGCTCGATCGTCTGAATATGCCGTGCGAGCAGGCTGCAGGCTTGCTCGATGTTGCGCGCGCGCAGCGCCTGCAGGATCACGCGATGATCCTGGCTCGGCCGCGGCCGCCAGCCGGCGTTGCGCGCCATCGCGAACACCAGTCGTGAATTTGCGAGCTGCAAGCCGTCGAGGCTCGCGAGCAGACGCGGCATCGCGCAAGGCGCCACCAGCGCATGATGGAAGGCGCGATTGGCCAGTTCGAATTCCTGAACCGTCTCGGCATTGTCGCCTTCGATCAGCGCGACCTCGATCCGTGCCAGATGGGCCGACGTGTATCTGGCAGCAGCATTGCGCAACGCGACCACCTCCAGCGCGGCGCGCATCTCGGCGATCTCCTTCACCGACCTGGTGTCGAGCGGAGCAACCCGCACCCCGCGCCGCGGCACGGCCACGACGAGATGCTGCGCCTCCAATTGCCTGAAGGCCTCGCGCACCGGGACATGGCTGGAATGGAATTCCCGCGCGACGTGGTCCTGCCGCAGCGGAGCATCCGGCGGCAATGCCCCGCTGATGATGCGCTCGCCGATCGCCTCGGCGATGCGCCCGGCAGTCGTCGTGTTCTCGCCTTCGCTGGTCATAGATTATCTATCATAAAAACGGGTGCGCTCTCGGCCGGGCTCGGCTAGCATTATTCTAAGTCCAATATCATAGATAACATACAAGATTATCTATGATCTACACAAGCAAGAAGGCAAGCCGATGGTTGATGTCGTTGAGATCGAACGGACCGACAGCCGCAGCAGCGCACCGCTCCGCAAGAACTGGGAGCGTGCCGAGGCCGAGGCGCTCTACAACCTGCCGTTCGCGGACCTGATGTTCCAGGCGCAAGGCACCCATCGCGCCAACTTCAATCCGAACCACGTCGAAACCGCGAGCCTGCTCAGCATCAAGACTGGCGGCTGCCCGGAAGACTGCGGTTACTGCTCCCAGAGCGCGCATTACGACACCGGCCTGAAGGCAACCCGCCTGATGCCGCGGGACGAGGTGGTCGCGGTTGCGCAGCGCGCCAAGGACGCCGGCGCAACCCGTTTCTGCATGGCCGCGGCCTGGCGCAGCCCCAAGGACCGCGATCTCGATCAGGTCTGCGACATGGTCAGCGCGGTGAAGGGGCTGGGCATGGAAACCTGCGTCACGCTCGGCATGCTGACGCCTGATCAGGCTGAGCGCCTCTCCGACGCCGGGCTCGATTTCTACAACCACAATGTCGATACCTCGCCGGAGTACTACGACAAGATCATCACCACCCGCACCTTGCAGAACCGCATCGACACGCTCGCGCATGTGCGCGACGCCGGCATCAAGGTCTGCTGCGGCGGCATTATCGGCATGGGCGAACAGGTCGAGGACCGGCTCGGCATGCTGATGCTGCTTGCCAATCTCCCCAGCCATCCGGAGAGCGTGCCGATCAATCTGTGGAACGAGGTCAAGGGCGTGCCGGTCAACGACACCGCCGAGCGTCCCGATCCGATTGCGCTGGTGCGGCTGGTTGCGACCGCGCGGATCATGATGCCGCAGAGCGTAGTCCGGTTGTCGGCCGGACGGCAATACATGACCGATGAACTGCAGGCGATGTGCTTCCTCGCCGGCGCGAATTCGATCTTCATCGGCGATGTGCTGCTGACCACCAAGAACCCGCAGCGCGATCGCGACGCCGATCTGCTGGATCGGCTCGGCATCACATCCCGTCTCGCCTGACTGCAACCTTCGGCACTTGCGCGGCGTCGTTCGCCGCGCGATAGAGCGTTTTCGAGCGAAGTGGATACCGGTTCGCGTGAAGAAAACGCGTCAAACAAATCTGCCACCATCCTGAGAGTCAAGCATGAGCGCAATCCATGCGGCCAAGGCCGCTGATTACGCCGCGGCCTTGCACGCCTTGAGCAAGGACGATCGGCTGCGCGGTCTCAAGCCGCGCGCGGGCATCGATTTCGTATCGAACGACTATCTGGCGCTGGCGAGTGCGCCGCGCATCAAGCAGGCCGTTTCTGCCGCGCTCGCGGCCGGCACGCCGATTGGCGCCGGCGGATCGCGGCTATTGCGCGGCAATTGCGAGGAGCACGAACGGCTGGAGGCCGAGGCCGCCGCGTTCTTCCGTGCCGAGACCGCGCTGTTCTTCGGCGGCGGCTACGTCGCCAATTTCGCCGTGCTGACGACGCTGCCGCAGCGCGGCGATCTGCTCGTCCTCGATTCGCTGGTGCATGCCAGCATCCATGAAGGCGCGCGGGCCGGCCGCGCTGCGTTCCGGTTCAGCGCGCACAACGATCCCGGATCGGTTGAAGACACCATTCGCGGCTGGCGCGCCGAGGGCGGAACGGGCCGGGTCTGGATCGTGGCCGAAAGCGTCTACAGCATGGACGGCGACGTCGCGCCGCTCGACGACCTCGTCGCCATCGCCGAGCGGCACGAGGCGTTCCTGATGGTGGACGAAGCGCACGGCACCGGCGTCTACGGCGAACAGGGGCGCGGGTTGACGGCGCCCTATGAAGGGCGCGAGAATCTCGTGATCGTTCATACCTGCGGCAAGGCGCTGGGCGCCGCGGGCGCGCTGGTCACGATGTCGACCGTGCTGCGCGACTTCATGGTCAATCGCTGCCGCCCGTTCATCTTCGCCACCGCGCCGTCGCCGCTTGTGGCCGTCGCCGTGCGTGAGGCGCTGCTGATCCTGCAGCAGGAGCCCGAACGCCAGCAGCGCCTGGCAAAGCTGGTCGCGTTCACGCATCGCGAGCTCGATCTGCGCGGCTTGCGCAGTCCGTCGCGCTCGCAGATCGTGCCCCATATCGTCGGCGACAATGCGCGCGCGATGCTGCTTGCCTCGGCGTTGCAGGCGCGCGGCTTCGACATCAGAGGTATCCGCCCGCCGACCGTGCCGGCGGGCACCGCGCGGCTGCGTATCGCGCTGACGCTCAATGTCGGCGAGGACGACGTGCGCGCGCTGCTCGATGCGCTCGTCGAGGAGACGAAGGGCCGGTCGCGATGACCAGCCGGATCGTGGTGACCGGCACCGATACCGGGATTGGAAAGACGATCTTCTCCGCGGGCCTCACCGGTTTCCTCGGCGCGAGCTACTGGAAGCCGGTTCAGTCCGGCCTCGAGGAAGAGACAGATGCGCAACTGGTGGCGCGGCTTGCGGGTCTCGCAGCAGACCGCATCTTGCCGGAACGCTACCGGCTTCGAACGCCGGCGTCGCCGCATCAGTCCGCGGCGATCGACGGCATGCGCATCGATCCTGCCGCGCTCAACGTGCCCGCTGCCTGTGACCGGCCGCTGGTGATCGAGGGCGCCGGCGGGCTGATGGTGCCGCTGAATGACGACACGCTCTTTATCGACATGTTCGAGCGATGGCGGCTTCCGGTCGTGCTCTGCGCCCGCACGGCGCTCGGCACCATCAATCACTCGCTGCTGTCGGTCGAGGCGCTGCGCAAGCGCAACATCGATGTCCTCGGGATCGCCTTCATTGGCGAAAGCAATCCCGAGAGCGAGCGCGCCATCTGCGAGCTCGGGCAAGTCCGCCGGCTGGGCCGGTTGCCCTGGCTGTCTCCGCTCGCAGCAGACACGCTGCAAATGGCCTTCAACGCCTCGTTCCGGCACGGCGATTTCAACGCATGATATCAGCTCAGAAATCGCCGATCTGGCACCCGTTCACGCAGCACGCACTGCACGACCGGATGACCAGGATCGTGCGCGGAGAGGGCGCCTATCTCTACACCGCGGATGACCGCCGCATCATCGATGCGATCGCATCCTGGTGGGTCGTGACCCACGGCCATTGCCATCCGCATATCGTGCGCGCGATCCAGAACCAGGCCGAACAGCTCAACCAGATCATCTTTGCCGGCCATACCCACGATCCGGCCGAAGAGGTGGCCGCGCAGCTCCTGAAGCTTGCGCCGCGCGGCCTGGAGTATGTGTTCTTCTCCGACTCTGGCTCGACCAGCGTGGAAGTGGCGCTGAAGATGGCGCTCGGCTACTGGCACAATATCGGCGTGCCGCGCACGCGGATCATCGTCATGCAGCACTCTTATCACGGAGACACCGTTGGAACGATGTCGGTCGGTGCGCGCGGCGTCTTCAACAAGGCCTACGAGCCGCTGCTGTTCGACGTCGAATCGATCCCGTTTCCTGCCGCAGGCCACGAGCAGGCGACGCTCGATGCACTCGAGGCCGCGTGCAAGACGGAGACCGCGGCAGCGTTCATCGTCGAGCCGCTGATCCTGGGCGCGGGCGGGATGCTGATGTATCCGCCCTCGGTGCTGAAGGAAATGAAGCGGATCTGCGAAGCCCATGACGTGCTGTTCATTGCCGACGAGGTGATGACCGGCTGGGGCCGGACCGGCACCTTGTTCGCGTGCGAGCAGGCCGACATCACGCCCGATATCGCCTGCTATTCAAAGGGCCTCACCGGTGGATCGCTGCCGCTCGCGGTGACGCTCTGCCGTGCCGAGATCTACGACGCGCATTATTCCAGCGATCGTTCGCGGATGTTCTTCCATTCCAGTTCCTACACGGCGAACCCGGTCGCCTGCGCGGCGGCGAGGGCAAACCTCGAGCTCTGGCAACATGGCGCGGGCGAGCGCGCCACGTCGCTCGCCGCGATGCAGGAGCGCCTGATCGCGCCATTCCGCGCCGATACACGCTTCGAGAACGTCCGCCGCACCGGGACCGTCACCGCGCTTGACCTGAAGGCAAGCGATGCCGGTTATCTCGCCGGCATCGGCCCAAAACTTCAGGCCTTCTTCGCGCGTCGAAACCTGCTGCTGCGTCCGCTCGGCAACACGATCTATGTCATGCCGCCCTACTGCGTGACGGAGGCGGACCTCGTTGAGATTTATGCCGCGATCGCGGACGCAGCCGACGAGCTGGCCTGACGGTGCGCCTTGCGCGCCTGAAATCCCGTGACTGACGATTTGCATCGCGTGCCGTTCTGCACGCGATGGGTTCTCATACGAAATCGGCGTGCCGTTGCGGGCACGCCGATAGGCCGGATCACGCGTGCCTGTGTGGCGCTGGCCTCGCAGCGGGATGCTGCGGCCGTGGCGCAGGATGGGGCCGCGGAGCCGGCCGTGACACATGCGGTGGCGGCGGACGCCGGGGCGGCGGCGGAGCCCGGTGCACAGCCGCTTGCGCGACGCGCGGCGCCGGCGGATGCGCGGCCGGGCGTGGCGCAGGTGGTGCGTGCTGTGCGATCTGCGGTCTCGGCGCATGCGCGGCTGGCGCTGCGACGTGCGGTGCCGGAGCGGGATGGTTGACGGCAACAGGCCGAGCCTGTCCCGTCGGCAGTGCGTGTACAGCCGGCGAAGCGCTTGCCGCAGGCAAGGCGTGTCCCGTTGTCGACGCGTGTACCGGCGGTAGCGCGTTTCCGGTGGGCAGGGCGTGTCCTGTCGTCGTTGTCTGTGGTTGCGGCAGCGCGTTTCCGGAAGGCAGGGCGTGCCCCGTCGGCGATGCATGTGTTGGCGGCAGAGCGTTTCCGCTTGGCAGAGCGTGTCCTGGCGGCAGGGCATTTCCTGTCGGCAGAGCGTGTCCTGTGGTGGATTGCGCATGATGAGGCGGCGGCGCCGCGACTGGCTTGCCCGGGTGTGCGGCGATCACGCCGGCACCGCTGAACCGTGCCGCGTGCGCGGTCGCAGCGATCGCCGGATGACCATGGTTGTTGGCGAGCGTCAGTGCCGGATCCTTCATCGCCGCTTCCGCGTGCCGGTTCTGCTCGGCGGTCGCAGCCACATGGTGCTCGTTCGCGGCGGCGAGTTGTTGCGGCGTCGGTCTCACCGTGGTGCCGCCGGTGCCACCGTTGTAGCTGACGTTGGTCGTGTTGTTGATGACGGTCTTGTTGTAGACGTTGGTGACCGAGACATTCGAGATGTTGTTGACGGAATTGTTGTAGAAGAAGTTGCCGCCGCGCCAATAACCGCCCTCATAGCCGATGCCGGTGTAGCCGAAGCCATAGGAGATGCCGCCGTAGAAGCCGACGGTCGCTCCCCAATAACCGGCGTGGAATGCGTAGACGCCATCGTTCCAGCCCCAATAGCCGGGCGTCCATAGCAACTCAGGCGCGGGCGGAAGCACCCACGTGCCGGGAACCCAGTAGTAACCGATATCGTCGCTCCACGCCCAATAGCCGGGAGTCCAGATGTAGCCGTCGGCTGGGATCGGCGGCTGCTCGTAGACCGGCAAGGGCGGCGGTGCTGCATCGACGCTGATGCCGATGCCGATGGCAAGCTGCGCGCGCGCAGCGTGAGGTGGAGAGAGACAGCAGAGGCTGAGAGCCAAGGCGAAAGGCAGTCCGGCGATGCGGCGCATGGCACATACTCCAATCTTCTTCCCCCAGCGTTGGAGTTGAATAGTGGCGGCGACATGAACCCGTTGTGAATGTTTGTGCTGACACCGTGATTTTGCGATCGCGCGTCGATGAAAGCGTTGACGACAGCGAATGCGCGTCAGCTCGGTGTCAGGATGGAACGCGAATCGCAGGATTCGTAGTTCGGATATGGACCACGCGACTCGCACGAGACGCGAGTGTGTCGCGTGTCTGCTTCGGGATCTGCATCAGCTGTGTTCGATCGGCTGCGGCTTCAAAGCGAGCGACCTCGCGGCTGGATCAAGTTGTGCTGGCGTCTTGCGTCGCGATGGTGCGCCCTCGTCGGCTTCATCACTGCGCCAAATAGTCGAATTTTCGTTTTGAATTGGACGACGACCCCCTGCGCGTCATCAATCGATCATCGGAGCATCCGGCTCGCACAAGGCCGGGCAGGGAGGTTTGGCATGGCGCGATCCGCCGACATCGACATCAACGCGGGCGCGCGCCTCGACAGGCTGCCGATCTGCGGATTCCACTGGCGCATCCTGGCCCTGATCGGCGCCGGCATGTTCCTCGATGCATTCGACATCTATCTGGCCGGCGGTGTGCTGGGCGCGGTGCTCAAGGAAGGCTGGTCGACGCTCGAGCTCAACGCCGCCTTCGTCTCCGCGACCTTTGTCGGCATGACGATCGGTGCCTGGTGCTCGGGTATCCTTGGCGACCGCTTCGGCCGCCGCTTCTCCTACCAGATGAACCTCGCGATCTTCGGCCTCGCGTCGATCGCGGCGGCCTTCGCGCCCAGCATGACCGTCCTGATCGGCCTGCGCTTCATCATCGGCATCGGGCTCGGCGCGGAGATTGTGGTCGGCTACGCGACCTTGACCGAGTTTGTGCCGGCCGCCTCGCGCGGCCGCTGGATCGGGCTATTGGCCGTGATCACCAACTTCTCGCTGTTCGCGTCGTCCATGATCGGCCTGTGGGTGATCCCGACGCTGGGATGGCGCTACATGTTCGCACTCGTCGGTATTCTGGCGATGATCGTCTGGATCTTGCGCAAGTCGATGCCGGAATCGCCGCGCTGGCTCGCCGCCAACGGCCGCGCCGACGAGGCGGAGACGATTCTGTCGGCGATCGAAGCGGAGGCCGCGCGCAAGGGAACGCTGGCTCCCGTCGTCGCCGGCGCGACGGTGCAGGAATCACCCGGCGCGGTCTGGCGCCTGTTCCAGCCTCCGTATCTCGCGCGCACGCTGCTCGGCAGCCTGCTGCACATCGTCGTCGGCTTCAGTCTCTACGGGTTCATCGGCTGGCTGCCGACCTTCATGGTCAAGGGCGGCCACAGCGTGGTCTCCTCGCTGGGCTACACGACGGTGATGGCGCTCGGCGGGCCGGTCGGATCGCTGATCGGGCTCGTGCTTGCGGATCGATTGGGACGCCGGCTCTCGATCGTCTGCTCGTCGATTGCGGCAGCCGTGCTCGGCATCGCCTATCCGTACATGCCGGACGGCGCTGCGCTCGCGACCGTGGGCTTCCTGCTGGTCACGGCGATCTACGTCATGCTGGCGACCGGGTTCGCAATGCTCGTCCCCGAACTGTTCCCGACGCGCTACCGGCTTCGCGGCACGGCGATCTGCGCCACGTCCGGACGCATCGCGACCGCGCTGGTCCAGTACGTCGTGGTCGCGATCTTCGCCTGGCAAGGGTTGACCGGCGTGCTGACCACCCTGGCCGGCATCCTCGTGTTCCAGGCTGTGGTGTTTCTTGTGTTCGGATTCGAGACCAAGGGACGATCGCTGGAGGACGCTTCGGCAATCACGGACGCCGAGGCAGGACATCCGTCGTCGATCGCGCGGAGGCCGGCGGACATCGGGGCCTAGCCGAGATCGGAGCACGCGGCCCTGAGCCGATCGCGGAGCCAGCCGTTGGCATTGCTCTGATCGTATCTGCGATGCCAGTACAACATCCAGTCGAACGGCGCGGACTCGAACGGCAGTTCCTCCATCCGCAGGCCGTCGTCCATCAGCACGGCCGCGAGGTGTCTCGGCATCACCGCGAGCAGGTCGGTGCTCTTCAAGACGTGAGGCACGACCAGCCAATGCGGCACATTCAGCGCGATGCGTCGTCGATGGCCGCGTTCGGCGAGCACGTCGTCGACGAAACGAAGGTCGGTCGGACTCATCGAGACCTTCATATGCTCCTGCGCGATGAAGCGTTCGAAGGTCAGCCGTCCGCGCTTGATTGGGTGACCGCTCCGCATCAGGCAAACCATGCGGTCGCGCAGCAGCGTCTCGGAACGGATCGATGCGGAATGCTCGAGCCCCATGCTGACAGCGACGTCGAGCTCGTCCCGCTCCAGCGCGTCGATCGTCAAAGCAGGCGGCAGATGGATCGTGTTGTAGGAGATCCGCGCATCCGGCGGCCGCGCCGCGGCGAGTCTCGGCAGCAGCAGGCACGCGAGGATGTCCGACATCCTGATCGTGAAGGTGCGTTCCGTTCGGCCTGGATCGAAGCCGGCATCGCTCGCCATCACGCGCTCGACCTGGCGCAGCACCTGGCGCAACGGCTCCGCCAGTTCGGTGGCACGGGGCGTCGGCTTCATCCCGCTCGTCGTCCGCACCAGGAGTTCGTCCTCGAACATTGCCCGCAACCGGTTGAGCGCGTTGCTCATGGCAGGTTGACTGAGGCCGACGCGATCGGCCGCCTTGGTGACATGACGCTCGGTCAGCAGTGCGTCCAGTGCGACGAGCAGATTGAGGTCGATGGATCGGAGGTTCATGTCATCATTCATATCGTGAATAGTGAGAGATCACAAATCCATTTCATCTATGGCGATGCGGCGAGTATCCAATCGACCTGAACCAAGGAGGCACCAATGAATTCTGAGACGATCAAGCGCGAAGTGAAGATCTGCATGTTCGATCAGTACGGCACGGTCGTCGACATGCAGGGCGGCCTGACCAGGATCGCGGCGCCGTTCCTTCAGAAGAAGGGCTGGAAGGGCGATCCGAATTCCTTCGTCACATGGTGGCGCCGCACCCATTTCGAGAACTCGATGATCGATGCGCTGCTGCATCGCGAGCACACGCCCTATCGCGAGATCGGCCACCGCGCGGTGTCCCACGTCATGGACCGCGCCCAGATCGACTACACGATGGACGAGGTGCGTTACCTGGTCGGTGAGATCGAGAAGCTGGTGCCGTTTCCGGAAGTGCCGGAAGCGCTGGCGCGGCTGCAAGCCAAATACAAGCTGGTGGTGCTCTCGAACGGCGATCCCGACATGCTCGAGACCGCGAAGCAGTACCACAAAGTCCCGTTCGATCGCGTGATCTCGGTGGCCGAGGCTAATTCGTTCAAGCCGCATGTCGCGACCTATACCAAAGCGGCCGAGATCATGGGCGTGAAGCCCGCCGAGGTGCTGTTCGTCGCAAATCACGCCTTCGACTGCATCGGTGCCAAGTCCGCCGGCATGCGGACGGCCTTCATCGACCGGCGCAGCCGCCCGTTCGGCATCACGCCGCACCAGCCCGATATCCTTGTGCCGTCGATGAAGGACCTCGCCGATGCGATCGTCTGACCGCGAGCCGCTGTCGGGCATCAGGGTCCTCGATCTCTGCCGGGTGGTCTCCGGCCCGTTTGCCACGATGCAGCTCGGCGATCTCGGCGCCGACATCGTCAAGATCGAGGACCCGCGGCAGGGCGACGAAAGCCGGCGCTACGGACCGCCCTTTATTGGCGGCGAGAGCGCGTATTTCCTGTCGGTGAACCGCAACAAGCGCAGTTGCGCCATCGATCTGAAGTCGCCGGCGGGGCGCGACGCGGTGCTCGATCTTGCATCCGCAGCCGACGTCGTGATCGAGAACTTCCGCCCTGGCACGCTCGACAAATGGGGTCTCGGCTTCGACGCGCTGCGCACCCGCAAGCCCGACGTCATCCTGTGCAGCATCTCGGGATTCGGCCGTACCGGTGCGGACGCCTTGCGCCCCGGCTACGATCTGATCCTGCAGGGCGAATCCGGTGTGATGGACATCACCGGTGATCCCAACGGACCGCCGACCAAGGTCGGCACCTCGATCGCCGATCTCGTCACCGGCCTGTATGCGTCGCATTCGGTGCTCGCCGCCCTGCTGCGGAAGAACCGGACGGGCGAGGGCGGACGGGTCGACGTCTCGATGCTCGATGCCATGGCATCGCTCCTGACGTTCAACGCCGGCATGTACTTCGCCTCGGGACAAAGCCCCCGGCGCCGGGGCAACGTCCATCCGACCATCAGCCCGTACGAGCCGTTCGAGGCGAGTGACGGCTGGATCAATGTCGGGGTTGCGAACGACAAGTTCTGGACGGCCTTTTGCGACGTCGTCGACCGGGCGGACCTGCGCGAAGATGCGCGTTTCGAAACCGCCCCGAAACGCGCGGCGAGCCGCAACGATCTCGTTGCGATCCTCGCCCCCATCTTCATCCGCAGAAGCCGCGCCGATTGGCTGCAGGCGCTCGCCGTGGCTGGCATTCCCTGCGGCGCGATCAAGTCAGTCGGCGAGGTCTGCGAGGCGCCGCAACTCACGCAGCGCGGCATGGTCCAGACCGTGAGCCACCCGGCCGCGGGGGATGTGAGGTTCATTGCGAGGCCGACGCGGTTCGGCGACGAACCGCCGGCGCCTTCCACGCCGCCGCCCATGCTCGGCGAGCACACGCGCGAGGTGCTTGCGGAATGGCGTGGCTGGACCGACGATCGGCTCGAGAGATTCGCAATCGAAGGCGCGTTCGGGGACTTTGGACGGAGCTTCGTGCGATCGCCTAAATAAGCATCGTTATCAAGTGAGTATCGTCATGAGAGATATCGCCGAGCAGATGATGCGTCGCGCCGTCGAGGACGAGCGGCAGGAATTCGGCTCGTTCTTCCTCTCGCGCTTCTTCGGCCTCGAAATCGCCTATCAAAGCGAAGCATGCATCGTCTCCTTCGACGTCGAGAGGCCGCTGTTCAACCCGCAAGGCACGCTGCACGGCGGGGTTCTCGCCACCGCGCTCGACATCTCGATGGGTCATCTCGTCAACCACGTCGCGGGTGCCGGCACCACGCTGGAGATGAAGGTGCAATATCTCGCCGCGGTCCGCGAAGGGCGCGTGACCTGTCACGCGACCTTCCTCAAGCGCGGCCGGAAGACCTTCTTCGTGCAGTCTCAGGCCTCCACCGCAGCCGGCGAGCCGATCGCGCACGCCACATCGACCTGGCAATTGCTGAACCGAAGCTGAGAAGCGCGGCCGGTTCGCGGTGGCCCGTTGTCGCGCTGCCGAGGCCCCGTTCCTTCGCACGAAGCGGTCACGGGCATTGCCAGGATCGAGATCCGGTTTCATACTCTGACGTCGGAAGCACATCTGCACGGTGCGGCCGGCGCGAAGATACGAGAAGCGATACCTTAAAGCGGAAACACGGCGATGCGGTTTCGTCTCGCGTTTGCCTTTGTATCGATCGCGGCGCTGCTCGTTGATCCGATTGCCGCCATGTCGCAGGACATGTTGCGCAGCGTCGACCTCGACAGTCCCGAGATGACGACGTCGGAGATGACGCGCGCCGAAGTCGACGCGCTCCTCAAGGCCGCGCCTCAAGGGGGCCGACGCACTGCAGATCTGGAGGGAAAGCGGCTGTCGCACCTCGATCTCTCGGGCCTCGACTTCTCCGGCGGCAACCTTCATCTCGCAAAGCTCAACCGGACCGATCTGAAAGCCGCGCGCTTCGATCGAGCCATACTGAACCAGGCTTGGCTCATCGACGCCGATCTGACGGGGGCGTCCTTCGTCAAAGCATCGCTGCTCGGCACGCAGATGCAGCGCGCCAAGCTTGGCGGCGCCGATTTGAGCGGCGCTCGCATCACCGCCGATCTATCCGGTGCCAGCCTGATCGGGGCCAAGCTCGCCGGGGCGGATTTGAGCGCCGATATGCGCAACCAATCGATGGGCCTGATGCGTGGTGTGCTCGAATCCGCCGATCTCCGCAATGCGGATCTGAGCGGCGCCAATCTCGCGCGCGCCGATCTCGAATTCGCGCAGTTGCAGAACGCCAATCTGGCGAACTGCAACCTCAACAAGGCTGACCTTGCGGGAGCCGACCTCTCCGGCGCCAATCTCGCCGGCGCCGATTTCACCGGGACCGACCTTGCGTCGGCCGTCTTGCCGGGCGCGGCCGCGCTGGCAGAGGCCCGCAATCTGGACAAGGCCCGGAACCTGGACCGGGTGCGGCGTCCAAATTAGGGCTCGAATTGCAGCGCCTTGCGGTGTTGCGCCGCAAATTGCGGCTATTTGCTTGCCGTGCTGTCGGCATCGCATCACCTCAAGCTGGCGGATCGGAAGGCGAGCTTCGGCCGGCGATCATGAGACGTTGCCTCACCTCGGTCGTGCGCAATTCGCGCGCTTGACCGCCGGTTCCCTGCACGATCGCTTCAGTACGCACGACTGAGGGCATGATAGCCGGGCCGTCTGCCGCTGCGCCTTGATCAAGGCGCAGCACGCATGCGGTCACGCCCGATCTGTTGTATGGTTGCAAGCGAGGGGGCTGCTGCCTTGCAAGGGAGATCCTCCATGAAGGTCAAGGATGTGATGCACAAGGGCGTCGATTGGGTCAGCCCCGATACCCCGATCACTGAAATCGCGAAATTGATGCAAGGGCACGACGTCGGCTGCATTCCGGTCGGGCAAGACGATCGTCTGATCGGGATGGTGACGGATCGCGACCTCGTCTGCAAAGGCCTTGCGAGCAAGGACTTCAACTCTACGCGCACCACAGCGCGCCATGTGATGACCGAAGGCATCCACTGCTGCCGGGAAGACGACGATCTGGCGAAAGCGGTGCATCACATGGAGACGCTGAAGATCCGCAGGCTGCCCGTCATCAACAAGAGCAAACGGATGGTCGGCATGGTCAGCCTGGGGGATATAGGCCACTTTGCCGGTGCCGATCTGATGTCCCAATACATGAAGAGCGTGTCGGCTCATCACTGAGGCGAGGCCGGTCTGCTGAACATCGGCAGATCGGCCGGCACCGTGGCCGGACACCAACCCGGCAATGAAATGGCGCGCCACGGCCGATGAAGATGGGCACTATTGCTTCGCCGTGGTGCTATGATGGGTCCGCCCGACACACGTTCCGTGCACCGGGTCTGCGATGTGGTTCGATCTCGCGCCTCGAACAGTCGGAGTTGCCGAGTTGCGTCGGCGGGCGCTTGGCAACTTGCCTTCCTGCAGCGCTATAGACATGGGCGCGGTGCGCGCAAACCGTGCGCATGCGGCCCGCGCCAGATGCCGCGGCTTCACTCGCGCCGCTCCGGCGCATAGTCGAGCGGCAGCACCGTCGTCGCCTTGATCTCTTGCATGACGAATGACGACGACACGTCCGCGAGCGTGATCCTCCCGATCAGGCGCTGGTAGAGCCGGTCATAGGCGGCAACATCCGGGATGACGGCCTGCAGCAGATAATCGACATCGCCGGTCATGCGGTAGACGCCGATGATCTCCGGAATGTCGCGCACGGCGTTCGCAAACTGGTCGAGCCAAGTCGCGCTGTGCTCGGTGGTGCGCAGCGCGATGAAGGCGGTCAGGCCGACGTTGATGCGGCTTGCATCGAGCAGTGTCACGCGGCCCTTGATGACGCCCTCATCCTCCAGCCGCTTGATGCGGCGCCAGCAGGCGTTGCGGGATAGCCCCGCCCGCTCGCTGAGTTCGTCCAGCGACAGGGCAGCGTCACGCTGAACCAAGTTGAGGAGCTTGCGATCTGTTTCGTCCATTATCCCAAGAATACGATGAATTACCGTCCAAATTCAACCAAACTGGTGAATATCGTGTGATATTTGGGACATTTTCTTGGCCCAAATCCCTTAGAGATCGCAGCGAACCGCGCGCCTTGGAGCCTCGCATGCAAGCCACCCTGCACCGGCTGTTTCTGTCCCACCCAAAGAGCGTCGACGAATCCTACGGCGAGCATTTCCTGTTCGCGCTCGGCTTCGCGGCGCGCCTGTTCGGCGCCGCATTGGCGGCCCTGGTGCACGCCGTCATCCCCTGCCTGTTCGAGACCACAGCAAGCCGCATGATCCGGCAGATGCACGAGCGCATCGCGCGCCGCAGCCGCACGCTACAGCCGGCTGAGTAGCCAGCGTCGCGATCGAGAGCCGAGGAACCAACATGTGCCGATGGTTGGCCTATCTGGGCGCGCCGGTCTTTCGCGAGGACTTCATCGCAAAGCCCTGCCAGAGCCTGATCGCGCAAAGCCGGCATCGCCGTGAGCCCGTTTCGCCGATCATGACCGGATCGCCGGCGAACCAGATGAACTTAATTCGTCGGTGGTCTTCTTCCGGCCATTTGGGCTCCGCCAAGGTTTGTGCGTTTCCTACATAATACCGGGTCAACCCAACCGCTCCGTCAGCCGTACGGTCACCGCATCGCCGGCACTTTTGCCGATCAGCTTGCGCAATGCGGCGTTGATCGGAAGTTTGTGTGTTCCGTTCCCCAGTGCCATGAACGAACTTTGGAAAGGGCAGCTATCGACCACGCCTTTGACCTTCACGAGGCCGCGGGTTCCGAAGAACGACACCGAATGCGGCCAAACCACATAGGTCCAGCCGCCTTTGCTGGGACTCTGCTGTAAGACTGCCGTAAACTTCTGATTGATGGCGCTCATCTGTTCCCTGGCGAATCATCGATGTTCGAAGGACGGCTCGCGGCACTGCAAGCCTACAACAGGCTTCGGATTTTTTCGGCGGCCTGGAATCCGACATGACGTCCTTCACGACGTAAGCGGTTCCGGCGCAACGTCTCATAGAACGCTGTCGCCAAGGTGGCATTCAGAGTTGCCCGCATGGTTGCTCGTGGAGAAACAAGTATGTTGCGCTATTGGTAAAATGATCGCCGTCTTTCCTTGTTGGAAAACACGGAGAACACTGCACGGTCAGCGGATGCGGCTCGCAGGGCGAGTTTCGGCGTCAATAGCCTACACCGAAGTGGCGCACCCGACACGATTCGAACGTGTGACCTTTGCCTTCGGAGGGCAACGCTCTATCCAGCTGAGCTACGGGTGCGTGCAGGCCACCATTTAGCTGATTGGCTCGGTGTCGGCAACGGCGTTGTCCGGCCCGTTGGGGGCTGTTTTGGGGGTGGCGTAAGGCTCCGAAGGCAAAGGTCACACGTTCGAATCGTGTCGGGTGCGCCAGGAGGCTAGTTCGCTCGTGCCGTGGCTGTGGCGCCAAAAGAAGTGAGCTTTTCCGTGCGTGCAAACGGGCCTACAATCTAGGGTATGGGCAACTAGGGGCACACATGGGTAATCGTTGGGCTAGCGGCGGGTTGTCGGGAGGCCGGAATGTCTTCACCGCGCTGCACACCGGGCTCACCGTGGGTTTAATTGCCACGCACGCCAATGAGCTGAAGACTTGCGCGCCTCACGATCTCATCGAAGACGTGCTTCGGCGTAATCCGGACGACTTTGATTTCCTTCCAGTTGTCGACGGAGCTAGTCGTTTTGTCGGAATGTTCCACGCCGCAGCTCACAGAGAGCGGCGAACCTTGGGCACGGTGTGGCAATGCTACGTTCCCATGTCGGAGGATTTCCTGCTGGGAGCGGATGCAAGCATTCTGGATTTTGTCTTGGACGCGGATGAAAAACCATGCCGCTTGGTGATCTCAGGAACAAAGGTCGCTGGACTGGTCAGTCTTTCCGATCTGCAAAGGCTCCCCGTAAGAGCAGCGCTGTTTGCATTGATCACCGGGCTGGAGATGACGATGGCTGATCTAATCCGAGCAAGGCATACAAAAAACGAAGATTGGATGCGGTTCTTAACCGCAAGGCGCCAGGCGAAAATGGAGGAAGAACACGAGAAAGCCAAGCGCGAGGACGGGTATGTCGACACACTCCTATTCACGCAATTCTGCGACAAGCGGGATATCCTAATTCAGAATCTTCCTGAACCAGAAAAGACCTTGTTGAGTGCTACGCTTGAGCGCATCGAAAATCTCAGAAACCGCGTGGCCCATGCGAACGAATATGCTTCTACGCCCGCTCAGGCAAAGAATGTCTGCAAAGTCATTCGGGAGCTGTTGCACCTAGTGGATCAGTTTCGGGCGCAATTGTCGGCGAACCATCCATAAAGCGGTGAATTACACCTTTGGTCGAAGAGAAGTGCGTTTGACAACCGATTGGAGAGAACGCACTAAATAGCTCTTTCGAATCAGAGTTCTACATGGCCCGACATCGTCGAAAACAGCCAGCTGCGCGGCCCCAGGATGTTCGGCGTGCGGAGGCGCCATCTCCCTTGTCGGAGGCCCTCGGAGGTCTTGCAATTGAGAAAGGAGAGCGAATTTCTGAATACAAGCGGCGCAAGCCGCGCTTTCTTCAAAAGAAGGTCGAGCCAACTGAAATTGGAACGCTAGTCGAAGATGGCTGGATTGAACGTCGCAAAGTAGCAGGCGGAAAGATCCTCTTCGAGAGATCGAAGGCGCACGACGAGATCCTCGAAAATCGGTTTTGGAGTATCCTCTACCAACTTGGCTTCGAGGAACTGAACAAAGGGCGTAACTTCAAGATTAATGTGGTCAGCGAGGGCCACATCGTAAACAAACAAGTCGACGTGTTTGCAAAAATCGGAAACACCGTCGTGGTCGCCGAATGCAAATCCTCCGCTCGCCGCGGACAACGTAACCTCCAAAAGGATATTGGCGAGCTAGGCTCACTCCAAAGGCCAATCGCAAATTCGCTTCGTAAGCACTACGGCGCGGAATCGAAGCTCAAAGTCATTTGGCTGATGGTTACGAACAATGTGAACTGGTCGAATTCTGACAAGGCACGTGCTGCCGAGCAAGGAATCCAGATAGTCCGCGAAAGAGAGCTGCGATATTTTGAAGAGATCGCGAAGAATGTTGGGCCAGCCGCGAAGTTTCAATTCATTGGGGAGTTTCTGAGTAGCCAGGAAATTCCTGAACTTTCGAACTATAGTGTGCCCGCCATTCGAACAAAGCTGGGCGGCCAATGGGCCTATTATTTCCTTGCGGCTCCAGATCGCATTCTTCCAATCGCTTTTGTAAATCATCGGGGCCTTCGAGATGTCGAAGGTGCTCCCTCTTACCAGCGCGTCTTGAAGCGGTCGCGCCTAAAGGAAATTGGAAGCTATCTCGATGGGGGCGGCTTTTTCCCCAACTGCATTCTAATGAACTTCCGTCAGAACGTTCGCTTTCAGCGACAGACGTCTGTCGATGATCGCCAGATTTCGTTCGGCAATTTATTCCTGCCCGACCGATACAAGAGCGCTTGGATTATAGATGGACAGCATCGGCTTTACGGATTTACGGAGTCGGAGCAGCTTTTGTCGAAACAAAGTATTCCGATTCTCGCTTTCGAGAAATTGTCGACGCTCGCCGAAGCAGAGCTGTTCACCACAATCAATAGCAAACAGCAGAAGGTTGCCCGGGGGTTGCTGGATGAGCTTGCGGGCGAGTTGAAGCTCGATTCGGAAGATTTTGACGAACGTATGAGCGCCATTGCGTCTCGCGCTCTCGACATAATGGCCACTGAGACGGGAAATCCGTTCGAGGACAGAATCAAAACAGCAGACCTCGCCGATAGCGACACCATTTGTCTCACAATCTCCGAGCTTAAGAAGGCAATCATCTCGTCGAAGGTGCTTGGAACTAAATCTCGGAATGGCGTAATTGCGCCCGGCGACTTCTCTCGTGCTGATACCGAGGAAAGCCGAGGGCGCTCACGCCCTACTTGCCGGGGAGTCAACAAAAGGGCCAGGCTAAGTGAAAATTCTGTCTGCGGACCCAAAAGGCATGGGATTGGGCTCCTCAACGCGGCTCTAGGACTTCGACCGCTGAAGTCCTAGAGCGAGGCGAGGAGCATGGAGCGGCGCTAGCTAGCGGAGATTGTAGCCCCAATGGCGACAGACACGCTCAGCGAGGTCCCCCAGGATGGCGTCCTCGGAGGTGCCCGCTTTGTAGCTGTAAATGACGACTTTACCGTTATTGCGTTTTACGGTGCCGGCGATCGTCCTAAAGCCTATGTAGCCGCCGTAGCTGTTCTTGGCGTTGACCCTGAAGCAATACCCTACCTCGTCGCCTTTTGCTGCAGGATCAATAATCAGATCAGGCCACCGATATTGAGCCGAGACAGGGTCCTTGAGATCGGCGCCGTATGAGCCGCTGATGATCTTCCTCTCAGCGTCATTTAAAGGGCGGGTTTCTGCATGGCAGACTTCTACCGATCCGGTCCCTATGAACGCGAGCAATATTGCAGTCTTCAACACTTCCATTTCCCCGTTTTGCTTGGTTAGTAGACACGTTTGGCAGCAGCTACCCTAGTCGGGCGACTAGATCGACGGCGCGCAGATGCGTGTAGCGCTGAAGCATTTTGAGCTCTCGATGCCCCGAGATGGTGCTGACCTCGGCGATGTTGAGACCCTTCTCAAAGAGCCGGGAGATCGCCTCATGACGCAAATCGTGGAAATGAAAGTCGGACATACCAGCTCGGACGCGCAGATGCTCGAAGGCCAGTCGCACGGCATTTCCGGTCATGGGAAACACCCGATCCATCTTAGGACCGCCCGCGCGCACCTGATGCAAGGTCTCGATAGCGCGACGTGATAGTGGGACGTCTCGGCTGTCACCGTTCTTGGTTAGGGGCAAATGCGCGACGCCGCGCTTAAGATCGACATGCTCCCAACGCAATTCGAGCAACTCGCCCCGTCGCATGCCGGTCTCGATAGCAAGGACGATCAGGGGTTTTAGCAGAAGGGTGCGCCCGCGATCGCAAGCCAATAAGAGTGCATCTTCCTCCCCCTCTTTGAGGCGACGGGTGCGCCCTCGAGGGATTGGCGGACGTCGAACGAGCTTCACAGGATTGCGGGGCAGCCAAAGTCCCCACTCGCGGGTCGCAATCTCTATCGCGTGACTGATCGTATTCAATTCCCGGACGATGGTTGCCGGAGCGACTGACTTAAGCCGCTCGTCGCGATATGTCGCGACGTCCGAGCTGGTAAGCTTGGCAAGCGTTCGATGCCCTATAGGGCAGCGCACAATCGAGTTGATCCTCGCTCTCTCGGACACAGCCCCACGCTTGCCAGGTGTCACCTCGTCGCGGTAACGCGTCAGGAGCTCTTTCAGCGTTGTCTTCTCGGCAGCGCGCGTATCAGCGACCCAGCCCGACCGGTCGGCTTCTGCCTCGAGGTCGCGTGCCCAGCGCTCCGCCTCAGTCTTGCTGTCGAATGACTTGGCCCGGGGAGGGACGCCTCTGCGACGCACCTGCGCCTGCCAACGTCCCCTGAGCTTGCGAATTGTCGCCATGAGAAGCGCTCGGATCACCCTTGTTTTCTCGATACAAGGACGCCGGTGACTCGGTGCCAAGGACTATCCCGGAACGGCGCAGGGAAATCTGGTTGTGCCGCTTGTGTGCCTATTCTGGGCCACAGTCTTCAGGCGAAGTCGGAAAGCCCTTTCGGATCAAGAGGGATCGAGCAGCGCTAGAATGCTACGTGTGCTGCAGACGTTGCCGTGCTGAGGCAACGCTCCTTCAGGCTCCAAAATGCTGCAAGTGCGAAAGCTGAGCCGCGCGGCGCACTACGACAAAATGCCGAGACAATCGTAGATTGTCCTGCCTTGCCGCTTGTGATCGATTGGCAGCCTTGATTCATTGCATGAAGATCTCCATGGCAACAAATCCTGGTGTAAATTCAAGTTTCCAGATGGTCACGTTCACGCTTGCCGAAAGGCAAGCGATTATGCGTCTTTCCAGGCATTTCTACATAACCCGCGCGGCTGATCCACTTCAGGTCGGAAATAGCTCGTATCGAGCGTTCTTGATGCGCCCAACAGAGGCTGTTTCCACCGTGCTCAACGTGGAGCGGGAAATTGTGGTTCTCTTCTCAGACTATGAGACATTCGAATCTAGAAGTTTGCGCGCCATAGACATGGTGTGCGATCAGTTCGATGACGTGCGAGTTGATCGGTCTCTACGATTCTTAATCAGCCGAGACAAAAACATCGAAAGCAGCATTCGCCACTACCTCTCGCAAGACCCGGAATATCCGATCGTCATTCCGTTTCATTTCGATGATTTCCACTCCGCGAATGAGGACTTCATTTTCAATGCCGTTCGCAAGAACTATCTCATAAGAGACCTGTTCGGCTATCAATCTCCACTTAAGCAGGAGTATTTCTTCTTCGGGCGCCAGAAACTCGTTGGAAACGTAATTGATCTGCACAAATCAGGCCAGAATAGTGGGCTCTTCGGGCTTCGCAAAAGCGGAAAGACCTCAACTATCTATGCGATTCAGCGGCGTGCGAAAGCGACCGGAGTCCGGACTATCTTACTTGACTGTCAGGACCCTGCCATCCACGCGAGGCGCTTTGGTGCCCTGTTGCAGTATTTGGTCACTGAGGTCCGACGTGAACTAAATCTTCGCAAGCTCCCAATCGAGTTGGGCGACAGCCCCGACCAGATCTCAGAAAACTTCCGAAGATGCATGAATGAGGCGCTATCGTCGGCAGCGACCGATGTCTTAGTAATATTCGACGAGATCGAGAACGTCTCGCCTCGCACGGCTGCTTCCAATCATTGGCGAGACAGCGATGACGCGCTACTCTTCTGGCAGACTGCCAGAGCATTCTTCCAAAGCCCGCAAAAGCACAAGCTTTCTTTCTGCTTTGTTGGAACGAATCCGCACCTCTTTGAAACTCCAAAGCTGCGCGAGGTAGACAATCCGGTCTATCTCTTCGCTCCTAAGACATTCATCCCGATGCTAACGTCAGCTGAGACGAGTGAGCTGATAACGCGACTCGGCTATTTTATGGGATTGGATTTTGGGCCGAGCGTCGTCTCATACATTCATCAGAGATTTGGCGGCCATCCCTTCTTTATAAGACAGCTGTGCAGCCAGATACATAAGAAGATCCCAATAAGTCGCCCCCGAGAAGTGTCTTTGCAGGCGTGCAAAGAAGCTGAGCAGGATGCTAACGCTGATATTCACGGCTATCTCAGCGAAATTCTGAGCACTCTAAAGAAGTTCTATCCAGATGAGCATTCAATGCTCGAATATTTAGCGAGGGGCGATAGCGCTACTTTTGTTGAGATGTGTCAATACAATCCGGCCTACGTGGAGCACTTGCTTGGTTACGGCCTAGTCGTGCGTCGTGGCGACGATTATGAATTCGGCTTCGATGCGATCGCAGAGTCGGTAAAAGCAAACTTCGCTAGCCCGGAGATCTCAGATCTTAGTGATCGCTGGCGCCAAATAGGTGCTCGTCGTAACCGTCTTGAGGAAGAGATTAGAATGGCGCTGTATCGTTGGGCGCAGCGACTTGACAGCGAGCAGTGGACGACCGCAGTAGACAATTGTCTCACGCAGAAGAGAAAGCAAGAGCTGGGTGCGTTGGGTCGTCGAGATGCGTTTTCGCGAAACAATAGCCGTCTCAACTTCAGCGAGCTTCTTCAATTCATCCGGTTCAGTGACGAATTTTTCACGTCCTACGCCTCGAAGAGCGACGTCGCAGCTGCAATGAATGATGTGAATAAGGGGCGCGTTGATGCTCACGCGAAGGAGATCAGCGAGGATGCGTTCAAGAGCCTTATTCGTTCATTCGAACTGCTGGAAGATATTTTTCTACCACCAACGTGAGCCGATTGCGTGATCTCGACAGAGATTGGGCGCAAGCAAGAAGTGCGGGAAGCTATAAGTTTGTGTATGGCGCGAAATGACAGATTTATTGTTTGGGCCGCGCGAGTTGCTTCTAGCGCACCGGTGGTCATCGCTATTGTTTACAACATATTCGCTGAGCCTATCATTCGTTGAGTCCGTTATAGTTTCGGCGGTGGCTCGAAATTACCGCGCGCTGACCGTAGTAGCCGACATCGAAGGTTACAGAGCTTCACTAGCGGATGCCGGCGCAGTGGGGGCGGGGCGAAACTACGATATCGTGCCGGTCGAAGCTAAACCGAATGGCGTATTTCATCCAAAGATTGGCATCTTAATTGATGATGAGGGCACGGTTCGCGCGACAATAGGGTCGGGAAATCTGACCTTTGGAGGCTGGGGCTACAATACCGAAGTGTTGGAGTTGCTTGTGCCCGGCCGTGATGGTCGATGCTTCGAAGATCTCGCCGGGTTTGTGGAGGCCCTCGGAGATCAACGTGACCGTGTAGGTGCAGAGCGGATGCCTGACTTATCGCTCTTCGTCGAAACATGCCGCAGGGCCGCTCGCGTGAGAGGAGCCGGAAATTCGCGCGTGTTGCACACATTGTTTGAACCGTTGGATGTGCAACTAGCAGACATTGCCGCGGACGCGGGCGGGGCAGTGTCATTGACTGTGTTGTCGCCATTCTTTTCGTTACATCACGGTGTGAAGCGGCTTGCGACAAAGCTATCTTGTAATGACGTATTTGTGGCCGTGCCACCTAGAGCGCCAGAGATCTTTGACTTCGCCGCTAGTGCTAAAGCCGGCTTCGCGGCCTCGCCGGTCGCTGCTGACTTGTTTGGCGAGACTCGATCACTCCACGCGAAGCTCTTCGAGATCAACTGTCGGCGTGGGAGTCTCGTTGTGGCCGGTAGCGCTAATGCGACTACCGCGGCACTATCGGGCAGGAATGTGGAGGCGGTGATCGTTAGGCGGCTCGATGAGGCCTACTCGTTTGGATGGCGTTCGTCGGGTTCGCACAGCGGCAAAGCTACCGGTGAAAAGCCACCGAATGAGCTGTTGGGACCTTGCATCGTTGCATACCTCAGTGACCAGCACATAAGTGGCCGCATCCTCGGATTGAAGAATGCTAAGGGTGCTTGGGGTGGATTGCTTTCATCAGGAGCTCGACGTGATCCTATAGGGAGCATTGCGGTAGACGATGAGGGACGGTTTCGCGTCCTGGTTCCGCCGGGGGGCGACCCGATTGCGCGAGGATCATCGGTGCAGCTCATATTGGAGCGTCAGGACACCGAGCTGCGTGGATGGATTGTTCTGGAGGAGATGATTGCTGCCGCCCGCGAAAAGGGGCCGATCGCGCGGTCCTTGGGCCGGATGTTGAGCGGCATGAGCACAGGCGCCGATGTCGCCGCAATCCTGGAATACCTCGCCCGTGCACCCGAGGCAGCTATCGAAGCGGCGGACAGGCAGCGCGGTGCACGGGTGGATCGGGCTGCGCCCCTAGGCCCGACTTCCAACATGAAGGCTTCCACATTCGATCCTATCAGTGCGTTTGACATGCCTTCGCGATGGAAGGGCGCAGCCCTGCATGGAGGGTTCGAGAGCTTGTTTGACGCTCTGCTCCGTCGCTTTGCATCGTCTCTTCCAGATATCGATGATGATGGAGCGGACGATGAAGACGAGGGTGAACTCACGGCTCCCACACGGTTATCGAACAGGAGCGTAAGGAAGCGCGTTAAGCGCCCGGCAGCTTCACTAGCAAAGAAGGCATTTGCGGCCATGTTCGCATTGCTCGAGCAGCGTCCGAGAGGTATGGATCGCACGGCAGGTCTATACGCGTTGTTTGACATGATCTTGCAAATTGCGCCACGCTGCGACAATGCAGACGAATTGACCCGTGAATGCTTTGCCAAATGGCTAGCGGCCGGCCGAGGCTGCGGGAGCGCACAGGGCCAATGGTCACCTCTGGATCGTTCAGTCGCCGCAGTCCTGACAAAGATGGTCATCGATGATCCAAAGCAGGCGACGGCGGCCCATGCGCACTTGCAGGAATGGCTGGGATCAGAAATAGACGAAATGATGAGGCGATCCCTTGCTCCCTCCGCAGAAAGGATTGATGAACGTCGGGTAGGGTCAGGCGTCAATCAAGCAAGCTGGGATGCGGCGTGGGATACGATGCTTGCAACGACGACGCCTTGGGCGGCAGCCAAGGCGCTCGAAAAATCCATCGTCGTTGGCGGGCCATTGTGCATTCCCAGCGGGCTGACCGTCGAAGAGATTGATGCGATCCGAGCTGTCGTCAAGGGAGAGGCAAAGAAAGATAGCGTTATAATTGGACCGGTAGATCGAACCCGTAAAGCATCCTGTCCAAGGTGCAATTACTTGCTCCCGGCCGTGCAACGTGCCCGATTATGGGAGTGTCACGTGGCAACATGCGATAATCCACGTTGCCACCGTGTGATCGTCAACACGTCTCATTGAGAAATTCGATGCCTACGTCACTTTCCGACATTGATAAGGCATTTAGCGGACCGCCTGGCTTTCGAATCGTAGACAGGCTTGCTTTAGCTGAGAGCGGCGTTGACCCTATTGGTCTGAGGCAATTGAACCTTGACCTTATGGACGAAACAGTTCCGGGTATAAACAACGTAACTATGCTTGTCCGACCTTACTGCTTCATGGCGTGGGCATGGTGGAAAGCTCGGCAAGTCGTCGCGGATGATGGCGAGATCGATCCGGACGAAATGATCGATCTGGTCGCTCGATACGAGACAATCTATGCATGGGCGCATTGCCTCACAGAGAGCCCGTTGCGTGGCGCGGCTGCAGTTCGGGCCCACCTCCCGTTGAATGGCTCTTTTGAATCTTTTCTATTCGAGGGAGGGAAATGGGAACAGTTCAAGAAGAGCCGAACGAGCATAATGGCACCGACCGAATACGGACCTTCGCTAAAATCTCTTCACTTTCTGCAAAGCGAAGGGCAGGGCACTTTCAGGTGCTCGCAAGAAGCAGAAGCCGCCGTCCTTCAGATCGACAAAACCATAAACTCTTGCCTCTCAGCGCATATTTTGGCGAGAACGCCACCGAGCGTCACTTGCGAACAGGTCGAGCCGCTTGCGATTGCGCTGCCGGTTCAAGAGACAAGCCAGAAGGAACGCGATGTCTTTCGCTTCTTGGTCTATCAGTCCGGTGCAAGCGATCGCGCACACAAAGACATGCGCCGACGAAAAGCAACGATCGACCTAATTCACGACGTGATGCCTCAGACCGGGCAACCAATTTCGGTAAGTGAGCTCCGACGCAGGTTGGCGGCCCGACGTAGCCTGGGTAACGACGAAGAGGCTCGGACGTCTTCAATCCTCTTATCCATTCTACAGGCCCGCCAACTGCAACGATTGGCTATCGAGAGTATGATGCTTTGGGTCGAGCACAGCATCTCAGCCAATGTCGCGGAAGGAAAGAGCACGGAGCAGTTGGCGAAGGAGGCGAATGCCGCGGCATCGAAGCACGACGGTATGATCGCATCGTCCCAGTCCGTGGCAGCATACGTCGATGCCGTTTCCGCGATCGGAAACGAAATTGGATGGCCTCAGGCCGCGGCGGCAGCGAAGACAGATGCTGTCGAATTGTCAGAGCTTCTCCAGGAGGCGCAGCGGCGCGACCTAACCAAAATACCAGGATACGCCCTTCGGGCGTTTGCGGTCGTCTATGCAGTTACTCAGGCGATGAGAGAGCTTGCGAAAGAACTCCCTGAAACTCCAAATCCCATCGAGGCTCGACCGGATCGGCTCCCGATGGGATTATTGGTTCGCCGTATCGATGCAATTCGAAATAAGCCTCTGGTTTCGTTGTGGTCCGAAGTTATCGAGACCTGGATAATCGCACAGCATGTCCATTGGTCTGCAATTCGTGGCGTAGACGGAAAGAAAAGACTGCGCATAGGTCTGGAGGCGTCCGGTTGGATCAGAGTGCGGTCCAACCCGAGCCGAGCATTTATGCCTACGCCAGATAGGTTGCTAACACTCCTGTCTCTCGGGTCCGAATGCGGCTTGTTCAAGAGGCAGGATGGCGAGCAGCCGCTATTCGGAAGGGCTTTGGGTTAGCCACGTCAGAGGCGCTGGTGTGCGTTGCCCTTATGGTTATGCCATCTCGAAGGAATAGCAGGAGTCGGACTTGGACACCAGCATCGTGAAGCACAAGTTTTCGGGTCATCGGATTTGCCCTCGAACAGAGACGCTTATCATCGGAACATTCAATCCGGATACGCCGAGGAACAGAGCAGAATTTTTCTATAGCACAGGGCGCAACTATCTTTGGCGTATACTTCCTGTGGCTTTCGGTGAGGAGCCCCTTAATCAGAATGATGTGTTGGAAAAGCTAGAGTTTATTCGAGCGAAGCGCATAGATTTTATTGATCTTATTGCGAGCGTTGAGGTGAAGCGCGGCCGAGAGGGTGTTCGGAGTGATGTCTTTATTGATTCGAAAGTTAGATCGTGGACTGATGTGATCAGGGAGGTCGATGAGCTTTCGGAGTTGCGGCGGGTCTGCTTTACGCGGAAAACATTTTACAAAATTCCGGAAATAAAGAACCAGATCGAAACGTTGTCCGAGAGGTTGAGAGGACGAGCAATAAAATTGACATGCCTCGTATCCCCCGCCCGATACTACAGCTGCGGTAAGCAGAAAGAATGGACGGAATTTCTCATGTCAGACTGAAGGTGGCTTGATCCGCCCGCCTCCGTGCATCCGTGAAAAAGTGTCGCCTGTTAACAACAGGCGAGCTAGGAAAGCAACATGACAGGGTATGGAGTTTCGTCTCTACGAATACAGACAGGTCTTCGTTCAAGGACCCGTGCTCCGCCAGAGCCGAAGGTCCTTAGTCTTCGCATGCATACGTTCATATCGTTCAAAGGTTGTTGACGAAAGCGCAGCTCGAGATCGGCTTGATGCGTTTTCCGGCCTTCAACACCTGCCTCCGTCGGCCCCAATCCCAGCACCAACAATTCGGTAGTGGTTGGCCTGTGGCTTCACTAAAACGAGCGGCTGCCGCTTGGAGTTGAGTGAGGGCTGCCAAAATGTCGAGCGAGAAATTTTGCTTTGCTAACCTGGGAATGCCCTCGGCAATCGCCCAGCGATCGGCAGCGCAATCGCAAGCCATATCAACATTTGGCGCTATACGTGGGCCACGGCCAAAATGATGTCCCGCCTCATGAACCAACGTGAATGCCAAGGCGTCTCGTCCGACCGTGGGATGGAAAGCAAGACCTCCGAAGAGATCAATCAAGAGCGCCCCTCTGATCTGCGAAGCCTGTGCATTGACGACCTTAACGTTGTCGACGAGACGAATTGAGATCGAAGGGAAGCAAGCCTCACAAACTCGAATTACTTCAGCGACCATCGCCCGTCTTTCTACGGAGCGATCTTGGGGGGCCTTGGTTGTTTCGCTAGAGCCAAAAAACATGACCTCACCCGTCCGGCTGCGCGCGCTAACTTAAGGTCGCTGATCTCGTCGAACCGACGGACTCGTCAAAGAAAGTCCGTCACAACTTATTATCCCGCGAGCCTCTAGAACTTGGTTGGATCAAGAGCCGCTGTCCGCTCCTGCCTTCTTGGCGGACTTTTTAGCCGCCTTTTTAGCTGCTTTGTTTGCGGCCTTCTTGGCTCCGGAAGGCTTCTTAGCCGCATTCTTGCCAGGCCTTTTTGCTTTCGGCGCGAGACTCGGCGGCGGTGGAGGAGTTCCGCTTTCTCCAGGATCAGCGTTGGTCGGGTCTGGAATGCCAGGTTCGGCACCGTCAATTTCGTGCTGGCATACTAGAGTTATCGTTATCCAGTATTGGCCAGCCAAATCGGGCGGAGCTTGGTAAACATCGACACGGTAATCTTGTGAAAGTTGAGGATCGTAAATCGCCCAGAATTTGATTCCGACACAACCGGACGGCGGATTGGTAGTTGTGTTCCAATCGTTTACGCCGTCCCTGATTGTCTTTTGTATCTTTGCAGGATTAGTGGGGACTGTCTTTCCAAGTAAGTCCCGTAGAAATTTGAACCAGCGTGCCCGTGGCATTGGCCCCGAGGTAGGAAAAATCCCAAGCCGTAGCGAGATGCGATGGAGATGCCGCGAGGCCTTGAAGGTATCATCATTATGACCAGCCATGAAGCTGCGCAGTGCGGCTAGTCCAGCTGGGCCAAACCTATTATTGAGTTTGTTGACGATCTCAATGTCGTTGGGATTGGGAATTAGCGCTCCCATGCCATCCTCCAAATACTGATTTATCGAAACCGGTAGATTGAAAAGATAACAAGTCCAATTCAGGCGACGCAGCGAACATTAAATTACAGAATTTGGCTCCTGTCACGCGGCAGTTGTATTGTCGAGCTGACTTTCGGCAGGGTCGAGTCCGGGGCTGGAGGCGGCCCTACGACCCTTGGTGGCGTTTCTAAGCGGAATCCCCTTGATGGCGTAGCCAACATGGTTCGGATATATTGAATTCCTTCTGGGGGGCCATCTCCTCGACCTAGCAAGGACGTGCGGGCGCATGAAAATTGAATGCACTGCCTGCGGTTATGCCAATGAGCCCAACAACCGATACTGTGGGCAGTGCAGCGCCGTGCTTTCCGTTATCTCGCCCGATACCAGTCAGTCACCGCAGCAGCTCTTAAAATCCCTAAGCATCAAGGGCGGAGAGCGAAAAACACTGACCGTCCTGTTTGCGGATATCCAGAACTCAACCGGCCTCATCGACAGCTTGGGTGATCCCGAATTAGGCATGCGACGTCTCGATCCCGTGATCGCGCTCATGAAGGACGCGGTTCACAAATATGACGGCGTAGTCAATAAAACGCAGGGCGATGGAATCATGGCGCTCTTCGGCGCGCCCCGTCCACATGAAGATCATGCCGTGCGCGCTTGCCTGGCGGCGCTTTCGATGCTGGACGCGATCGCCAAGCTGAACGATCCAGATATTCACGTTCGCGCCGGCGTGAATACCGGCGAGGTTGTGGTGCAGGCCGTCGAAAACAGCATGCATCAGTCATACGATGCGGCAGGCGCCGCAGTTCATTTGGCAAATCGTTTGGAGCAAATGGCTGACGCGGATTGCGTCCTAGTTGCTGATGATACCTTTCGTGCCGCAAAGCAGTTTGTAGAAGGTAACTCGCTGGGACCTCGGGCAATCAGAGGCCTCAAATCACCGATAGAAGTGCACCAGCTGCTCGGGTTGCGAAATGCTCCAGCAAGCGGTGTGTTTCGCACCGGGCGGTTGAACCGCTTGGTTGGGCGAGATGATCAGGCTGCATTTCTGAGACGCGAACTCGTCGAGGCGGCTAACGGTGATGGCCGCGTCGTCGGTGTTGTAGGGGAGGCCGGGATCGGCAAGAGCCGCCTTTGCTTTGAGTTCGCCGAGGATTGCCGCCGAAAGGACATACGTGTCTTCGAAGCCCGCGTTTTGGCACACGGTCGCGCGACACCATTTCAGCCGGTGCTGGAACTGCTTCGAGACTTCTTTGGAATCAAGCCGGATGACGCAGCAGATATAGCCCGCAGCCGTGTTAGAGAGCGATTCACGGCTGTTTCCGATTCGGAGTTGCTACTTCGGCACTTGCTTGAGTTCTTGGGAATTGCAGAGACGAGAGCGGCGCCATCAAAAGTAGATCCGAAGGGCCGCAAACTGCAATTGTTGGATTTCGTTAGAACTCTGGTTCGTTCTGGTCCCCGCAACGTTCCTACTGTAGTCATCATTGAAGATCTCCACTGGATTGACGCAGCGAGTGAAGAATTCGTAGAGGCTCTTGCAGACGCGGTTGTAGGAACGTCGCTGCTCCTGATCGTGAATTTTAGGCCGGGATTTGCAGCGCCCCTGATGCAAAAGTCGCACTACAAGCAAATAAACATGCCTCCTCTGGCGTTAAACCAAGCGCAAATGCTGTTGCGAGAATGCTGTGGGGATGATGCATCGCTCGCGCTGGTCGGTCGAAACATTGTAGAGCGAGCTCAAGGCAACCCATTCTTTCTTGAAGAGCTGGTCAATGCGATAGCGGAGCGAGGCGATTTCGAAGGAGAGAGAGGGGCTTACCGTCTGAAGGGCGGCTTGGAGAGCATTCCGCTGCCGGCTACTGTTCAAGCTGTCGTGGCCGCGCGTATTGATCGTTTGGAGACTTCTGCGAAGAACGTTCTAGAGGTTGCATCAGTATTTGGTCGTGAATTCGAGCTACCAATCCTCTCGCGTGTAGCGGGAATACCGTCAGAAGAGCTTGCTGAAGCCATGTGGCAGCTGAGACAAGCCGAACTCGTATACGACTTGCCGCCTTACGAACGCGGCGTGCACGCGTTTCGTCACCCTCTGATTCAGGATGTTACCTACAAATCGCTCTTGAGAGAGCGATCTAAGTCGATTCATGCGGCCGTGGCTGACGCTATTCAAACTTCCAAGGACTTTAAGGAAGAGCGCGCAGCGCTCCTGGCTTATCATTTTGAACAAGCTGGCGAGGCGCTTAAGGCTGCTCAGTTAAATATGCGCGCGGCAATCTGGGCTGGTTCGAATGACCCGAGCCAAGCTTTGCGCAGCTGGAAGAAAGTTCGTGAACTGCTGGCAAATCAGCCAGCCTCGCAATCCAACGACTATCTCCGAATGATGGCCTGCGGTCAGATTGTTAATCATTCATGGAGAGAAGGAATATCTGCTGAGGATGCATGGGCTTACTATGACGAGGCCAAGAAGCTGGCGTTTGCACTTGGGGACGTGCGGGCCAATGCCTTGATAAATGCTGCCTATGGAAGAATTCTAGCGAACGGCGGCTCGGCAGACGAATACGTCGAACGCATCAGGGAGGCGGCGGCGATAGCCGAACCAGGGCCCGACGAGAGTGTGAAGGTTACGTTGAAGGCGGTTCTTTGCCATGCTCTTCGGCTGTCGGGTAAAATGTTGCAAGCTCTCGAATTGAACGTCGAGGCTTTGAATCGGGCTCATGAGATCGTTAAGTTCGATCGGCAAACGCTCGGCTTTGACATCAATACGTGGCTTATTGCCATGCGCGGACAAACTCTTGTCATGTTGGGCCGCGGTGATGAAGCGCGTCCCTATCTTGAGGATGTTATGAAGGAATCGGAGGAGACGATTGATCCCATTCACTCTGCTATTCCGAGCTTGGCTTACGTTGATCTCGCTTGGTCCGAGGGCGACAACTCGACGGCCCAACTTCATGCTGCTCGTGCCTTCTCACTAGCGGCAAAAAGCGGTAATCCCTACTTAAGGGTCTACGCCCAGGCATCTCGAGGCCTAGCTCATCTAGTGTCAGGTAATTATTCCGCCGCGATAGATGAAATGACGAACGCCTTGCGTTTCGCGAGGTCTCGCAAAGCTGGTTTAGAGAACGAGGCTCGAATACTGGCGGATTTGGCAAATGCATATTCGCTGAGGGGAGACCGGATTAGCGCGCGAAGTTTTGCTGATGAAGCAATCGCAGTCGCAAGCAGTCGTCACACCCGAATTCCGGCATGTCTTGCACACATCGTGCGGGCGGAGATCGTCGGAGCAGGCTCGGAGCAGCAAAGTGCAGAAGCAGAGAGCGATCTCTCGCGAGCGGCGCAACTGATAGAAGAGACTGGGGCAGCTATCTATCAGCCTTTGCTGGACCGGGTTAGACAGCGAATTCAGGCAGACGAGCCTACGCGGTCTAGTCAAGCCAGTTGAAGTGCTCCAGACGCTTTCAGTTGACGCAAGAGTGTTGCTTCCGCGAATTTGACGATGCTAAGCGCCCAAATTCTAGGAAATCCTGCACCGTCGCCATCAACGCCATGTCGTTCTGTCTAGCTTCGGAGGGCCGCGGTCCATCATTCCTATTGCGATGGCTTGCGCCTCCGCTAAGTCGTCGAAGCAACCCTACTGAATTTAACAAGGATTTCGGCGATGGAGCGTGTCAAGAAGCCGCGGTTCATTCAGGTGCCCGAAGCCGGAATGCCAATCGCCGAACTAGGCGATCGCACTCCGACTCGGGTCCCGCGAGCTGGTGAAAGCTCACCTGCCTGATGGGCTCCGCACGGGTTCGCCGCCATCCCCATCGCCACGATTGCTCCGCCCCAGAGTGCGGCTTCTCCCGTGGTCCCCGCGCTTTTGGGTCCGGGTCCCCATCTGGAGCCGAGCTAGTCCGTCGGAAGCGTTGACGTCATCTGCACAATATTCCGAAATTCGCTCAAGAATTCTGGTTGGCGCTCTCCAAGATATTTAGCGACTTTGGGGTTGCCGACGAGCTTTGCAAGGTATCCTTTGACGACCGTCAAGTGGAGGTGATCTTGACCATACGTCTCTTGAATAGATGTTATTGATTGCTGTAGTCGTGACAGCTCTCCCTCCATTCGCGCTAGCGCCTCAGCGGTCATGCCCTTCATTCGCTTTGGCGTCGTGGAGTCAGCTAGCTGCGCTTGTGGTGTGCCGGCAAGGATCGCGGTCGCGTAGCTGATCGAGTAGTTGTTTGCGTTGATCAGGAGTTCTGCGGCCTCAATCTGACGTATCGGGTTCATTTTTCGTAGGACGTCAAAGACTGCTAATGGGCAGATCTTATCTTTCAGCAAGCCGACCGCTTCTTCGCAAATCCCGTCTATCAAGGTAGCTTTGCGAACCAAGCTGCGGACATTTATGTTGAGGGCTTTTGCGATCGCTTCCTTCGAGACATTTCGTTCGATGGCCCTCGCTATCATCCGCTGTTCTTGAATCGGGGACAGTCGACTTATGCGCTTGTTGTAGGTGAATGCCTCGTCGTCGGTCGAGAGCAAGCATTCTATATCCGTGTGCCCCAACTCCTTGAGAGCCTCGACTCTGAGGTGGCCGTCCAGTAGTAGGTAGGAACCGGCCTGGGTGCTTCGACAAACGACGGGAGGCTCGACGAGCCCTATCTCCGCAATGGAAGAGGCAATCTGTCGATACTTGCTACTCGACTTTACAGTCTTACCGATAGCTCGCACCGGAAGAATTGCATCAATTGCGATAATCAGGGTGTCAGGGCTGAAGGCCCGAATGATTTCGTCCAAAACGACCGGCTCGACGATCCGATTCATTGCGCCGCTCTCGCCGTGAGTTGTTGCTCTAGAAATGCAGGCATCAGGCCTAGCTCCTCAGCCTGAAGCAGGCGAACAAATTCCGTATCTTGTCGAAGCGACCGAATAGCTTCAACCACAAACAAAAGTCTGTTTTGGGTGACCTCAGCCTTCTTAACTAGGAGGCGCTGGCGATCAGCCTCTTGTCGATAGGCCCTAATCATAGATTCGCTTGTCAGAGGTCTCTTTGGAGTATCTCGCCGTCCGTAGATTGGGCCGTGCAGATGCTTGCCACGACGCCTGCGTTCATCAATCAAGCGACGAACGGCAACCAGTATTTTTCCTCTTAGCTTCTTTTCCGTGTATGCTTGGGTGAGGGCGCGCTGAACTTCGTCGTCGTCGGACTTGGCGATTTCTATCGCCATGTTCAGGGGTATAACTCCAACTTCAACCGCGTTTACCAAACGTTCCTCGCCTTTGTTAAGCAGAGTGCTGATCATCCGAACATAGTCGAGGGTAACTCCGATCTTAGCTGCGATCTCTCGGTCGTCGTATCCCCGCTTTCGCAGCGTTCCGATGTCTGCCAGAAGATCAATTGCGCGGTGATGCTTGCGCGCACAGTTTTCTACCAGACTCATAACGAGGCAGTGGCTCTCATCCGCATTGATGATCAGTGCGGGAATTTCCGATTGTCCTAGCTGAAGGAACGCCTCGATGCGTCCCTGTCCGCAAACGAGGTCGTATTCAAAGGAATCTGTCTCGCAGGTGCGCGGACTGACAGTAATGGGACGCTTGAGTCCGACTTGTGCGATACTTCGCACGATTTCGGCAAAAATCCTTTGGTTTCTAGCTCGCGGATTTAAGATTCGGATTGCGTCGATTCGAATTGTCCTTAGCTGCCGTTGTTCAAGGGGCGCCCGGTTCACTACGTTCATGCTGCCTCTCCGAAAGAGCATTGCGAAGCAAGGGAATAGAGAAATTCTAAAGACGCACATCGATAAGCATCTAGAGAAAGAGGATTGTGCTCCTGCAGCTTCAGGCGCGGAACGCTCATATCGATGCTTGGAAAAATGTAATAGTCGAGTGGATGCACGTTCGACGAGTCGAGCCGCACAGCAACCGTTATGTCTGGCACTAGGCCGGTATCTAGCCGTATTCGCCAACGCAAGGAGCCGGTGCTCGTTGCAAAGGCACGAGCAATGACCACCGCCACAGTGAACTCGCGATTGATTGTCATCAGCTGGCTATCTTCGTTGCGCGCTACTTCGCCGCCGGCGCCTTTAAAGCCGGCAATGATATCGTTCACGATTCGCGGATGAGCTTCGCGAATGCGCCGATTGACCTCGATGTATCGATAGTCGCGCTCAGGAATGTAGCCGATCAAGCTGTAGGCGCGAATCAGGCTTCCAAAGCGATGTCGGTAAGCGCTTGATGATGGCATATCGGTTCGTTCGTCGATCACGACGCCGGATAGAAATCCCTCTTCTTTCAGAATAGCCTGCAACTTCGTTAGAAGCTCTTCGTTAGAATAATGATTGCTGCGCGCATCGATTGTGGATCGTGCTCTTTCAAAGAGAGCTCGTGAAATGATCGACGGATAAACTCCATCTGCGCGGACCCACGTCTCGCGACTGTTTACCACCCGCCGTTGCTTGAGCTTGAAGGAGACGCGGTTGAAGATGTTATTTCCGATGTATTTCTCATTTGTCAGGATCTGATGCACCGAAGCGCGGCTCCAAGGCCGGCCTAGATCCGTGACGATTCCCTCATCATTCAAGCGCGATGCAATCTCTTGTTCGGAGAGTCCGCGGTCGACGAACATGGAATATATTCGGCGAACTTGCTCAATTTCTTGCTGAGGTCCCAGGGTCAGGACGACCCGGTCGGTCTGGAGACTCTTTCGGTCGCCTCGGTGGAGTTCTCCCTTGGGAACGCGGTTCTCATCGACGAGTTGTCGGCGTAGGCCGAATCCGGCGAGGCCCCCCTGCCTGAAGCCGAGTTCCACCAGGCGGCACTGGCCGGCGAAGACCTTGACGGAAAGCTCGCGGCTGTATTCTCCCGCCATAACGCGCTTTACGTTCTTCAATAGAATTGACCCAATGCTGCCGTCATTATCGAACTGCTCTCCACAATAGTGCACTCGAATGCCGGCTCGTGAGCAAAGGTGTTCGTAATAGGCGCCTTCGTCGGCGTCTTGGAAGCGCCCCCAACGACTTACGTCGTAAACGAGTATTGCCTCGAAATTCGAAGTCCGCGACTGCACATCTCTCATCAACCGCTGGAGCCCGTCGCGGCCTTTGACCTTCAATCCACTGCGACCAGAGTCTTCGTAAATCTGACAGATTTCGAGGCCACGCTGCTCTGCGTAGTGTCGAATTGCCTCCAATTGATTTTCTGTTGAGTATTTCTGGTGGTCCGTGGACATCCTTACGTAGGCTGCGGCGCGGGCTAGCCTATCGGGGGATTCATTACCCGGAGCTGGGCGACTGATTCGCCTAATCAATTGCGGACGCCTTCTTGAGAAATTGGCGATCGATGGTTGCGCGGGCCGTGCTCACAGGAGCGCCATCTTAATGAACGAAGCGGCTGAATGTCGTTTCCAAATCTGGGCAAGTTCTTTCCACAGCGGCGAAGAGGCGCGCGCGTCTTGGAAGGTCGAGAGAAGCGATTTGCAATGGAAATAGCCGCGGCTCTCCAACGAGCATCGGTCGAAAGCGGGCTGCAAATTAAGACGGTTGCTGGATGGACGGGCGCCAACGAGAGGACGGTGAAAAACTGGTTTTCAGGTCAATATGGTCCGAGTGGCGAACACTTGCTCGTCTTAGCTGGTCATAGTCACGAGGTGTTCAAGACAATGCTTGGAATGATGGAACGCCAAGACTTGCTTGTGGCGTTAGAGTTCGTGGAAATCGAAGATCGTATCGCGAGGCTGATGATGTTAATGCAAGAGCTGAAGGATAAGGGTCAGTCATGAAACGTTCGCTCGTCGCGAAGCGTCGCTTGTTAGCGTGCTAATGGCGGTCCTTCCACGCAGGGGCTAACTTAATTAGAGAGGGCAGACGTAATGCTCGTCTGTCCGGCCCTCGAACATCAATCTGTCCGCTTTCGTATCGCTTGATCGATCCGTTGGTCAGCCGAGCAATTGTTTCCAGATATCGCTCGCCCGCCGATTGATTTCCTGCCATGCGCGCATCCGTTACGGACTTGAGAAGCCAGATACTTCCGGTTGGTTCGATCGTTCCGGCGGAGAATGCTAAGCCATCCTCACTTTGCCATCGCAAGAAAAGAGATTTGCCATACTTCGGTTCGATGCCCAAAGGTCTTAGGGAGCTGACAAACTCCTTCAGCTTTTCCGTCTGACCGGGCAAGCGCTGCTCGAGTTGAGTATAGAATTCGAGTTCCGAACCTTGAGAAGCCGGGGCGTTAGCAAGGGTATCGTTCGCTGTCGAAAGCTCGGTGATTGCTGCGCCTACCTTGGCTGAAGTGGCGGCCAGTTTTTCAGTTGAAACACCCGGCGGCAACCTCTGACCTTAACTCCAGAATCTGTTTCTCAAGTTCGCTGCGGGCTCGATGAACGTCTCCTTCACGATCAGTAGCAGAATTGAGGCGCAACTCTAGGAGCTCGATATGCGATTTAAGATTATCGATGGTTGCCATGGAGGCCTTCGACTCGAGCTCCGGCGAGCCTGTTTCCGATCCACCATCCAACCATCAGCGCCAAAGCAACTAACGGCATCAAAATGTAGGGCGCACTCGCAATCAACTCCCAATGATGCTTCCACGTTTCCGCACTAAATGGGTCCATAGGTAATGCTCTTCCGGATCATGATAACGCTGTGGTATGCGATGTTGTTGCTGAGCCGCTTTGGCTCCCACTGAAGCAAGGCGGCGGATCGTTGCCCGTCACCTACGGATAGCCTTGGTTTGGCGAGAAGCGTATTGCTTCACGCGGCCGACTTAAAGCGCTCGAAACGCACAGCTAATCGATCTCGGTCAGGATGGTCCTTTGTCCGGCCGGGCAAACGAATGTTTCGACCGTTCAACTGTTTCAGGGCTTCTAACATCGGACCGTCAGTTTGACCGAGTAGTCGACTTGACACGTGCATACGGAAGTTTGGATCAATTCCGATTAAATGCGCGTCGAAAGCTGCGTGATGGATTTTCGAAAGAGGGATACCGTTCGTGACCATCGGCTGGCCGAGTTGCTCGTCTATATCGGCAATGATGTGTGCAGCGTCGAGAAGCAGTGGTTCGGGAAGGCCAGAAAATGCACAGCGCCCGTCGTATGCTGCAATCACCGCCTCTCTGAAAGTTGCCTGATGCAACCGTTGTTTGACTGTGCGCAGCGCGTATCGCCGTTCAGTGCTGTCCGTTGGGGGAGCCAGAGTCTCTGGATTAGGTCCGAACGTCACGCGGGTCTTTAAAGCGTGCTCGTCCCAGCCAGAGATGAAGGTTGGTAGGAGGGCTTGATAACGGCCTGGTGCTATCCCAAGAAAATAGATGATAGGTATTTGGTTTTCGTATGCTTCCTTCAACCATCGATTGTCCGCGGCATCCGGGTTTTTGCCCATGAAGGCATAGTCTACGGTCTCATCACCATGGAATATCTGACGATGGACTTCCCTCTGGTCATCATACCAGACCTTGGCGCCCGGCTTCGGGAAGACCGTCTTAATCGACAGCAAGAACCGCATCTGTTGTGGCTTGAAAATACCTCGCTGGGGATTGACCAGGGGGATGCGTTCTCCCCGAAAGAGAAATCCCGGCTTGAATTCCGTGGTGGTCAGATGGTCGTGAATTTCATTCAGCGCTCGGACGCGCTCGAAGGCGGCCACTCGCATGAGCGTGTCAAGATTTGGCGTGTCCATCCGGTCGCTTCGCAGGGCAATGCGGGCAATTTGAAGTTTTAACCCTGGCATAGCTCGCGCAAGATTCGAAGCGCTACCTTCTATCGAGCCCCGCTCCGCAGATTAGTCTTTTGACGGTAGGGCGATCGATGCGAACGCAGCTAAACGTGGCCCGGGTGTGCCTGAGACGCGGAAATGACGCACCGGGTGTCAGAAAACCTGCAGTTTTCGAGGGATCTGGTCTGTCACCGGTCCAGCTTCGGAGGGCAACGCTCTATCCAGCTGAGCTACGGGTGCGTACCGGCCACCATTTAGCTGATTGGCTCGGTGTCGGCAACGGCGTTGTCCGGCCCCTCAAGGGCTGTAAACTGGCCTGCGCCAATATGACAGGCCTTACGGAAAAGGCCGGCTTTCGAGGGAGTTTGCCCCATGCGTCCGCTGGAATTCGGCTGGTATCTGCCCACGCATGGCGACACCACGGCCTATGGGCTGATGGAGGCGCAGGTCGCGGGATCGCCGGAACTCTGCGACCGCGTGGTCAAGGCGGCCGAGGATGCCGGGTTCGAATATCTCCTGATCCCGGTCGGCTCGGTGTGCTGGGAGGCCTGGATATCCGGCGCCTTCATGGCGGCGCGCTCGGCGCGGATCAAGCCGCTGATTGCAGCAAGGCCCGGCTACATCAACCCGGTGCTGATGGCCAAGATGATCTCGACTTTCGACCAGATGTCGGGCGGGCGGATCTGCATCAATTTGATCGCCGGCCAGAACGAGAGCGAGGTCGAGGCCGAAGGCGTGCGTTACGCCAAGGAGGAACGCTACGCGTTGATGGACGAGGAAGTCTCGATCCTCAAGGCGCTGTGGACGACGCGCGGGCCGGTGAACTTCCAGGGCAAGTTTCACACCATCTCGGGCGCGCATATCCGGCCGCGTCCGCTGCAGCAGCCGTTTCCAAAATTCTATCTCGGGGGCGGCTCGCGGCAGGCCTGGGAGGTGTCGGCGAAGCATTCCGACGTTCATCTGTTCTGGGGCGATCTGCCGGAGCGCATCGCAGACAATATCGCCGAGATCAGGCGGATGGCGCGGGCGCATGACCGCGAGGATGCGATCGGCTTCGGCATGCGGCTGCAGGTGATCTGCCGCGAGAACGAGGCGGATGCCTGGGAGGCCGCCGACCAGCTTGTGCGTCACGCCACCGAACGGCAGAAGCAGGAGATGAAGACGCTCTACGTCAGGTCCGAGGCCAACCAGCGCGTGCAGCAGCTCGCGCGCGACTACGGCGATCTCCTGATGCCGCATCTGTGGACCGGCATCACCAAGGTGCGGCCCGGCGCCGGCATCGCGGTGGTCGGCAATCCCGAACAGTGCGCCGCGACCTTGCAGCAGTTCATCGACGCCGGTTGCCACTCCTTCTGCCTGTCCGGCTATCTGCACGACGAAGAGGCCGAGCGGTTCGGCCGACTGATCCGCCCGATCCTGGCTGCGAACAATCGCGGCCGGCTCGCGGCGTGAGTGTCATCCGGAAGCATTCTGAAAATTCATGGGTGAATCGACGCCTAACGCGCCATGATCCCGCCCGATCGCATCGTCCCTACCAAAGCGTTTTCGAGCGAAGTGGGTTCCGGTTCGCGTCAAGAAAACGCGTCAAAACAAGAATGGCACCAACGGAGTTGAAATCATGCATCAGCGAGCCTGGCTTGCGGCATTGACGCTGCTGATCGCGACCGTTCACGCGCCGGTCGCGTCGGCAACGCAGGCGCAGATCGAGCGTGACAAGAAGCCGGTCAAGGAAATCGCCAGCGGTCGCATTGCCGTCGGCAGCGCGACGTTTCCGGTCTATCTCTCGGCCGACTGGTCCAATCCGCTGCCGGACGTCACCCGCGCGGTGCTGGTGCTGCACGGGGTGCTGCGCAATGCCGACGATTATTTCCGCGCCGCGCTGAGCGCGCAGGCCGCGGCCGGTGATATCGGCAAGAGCACGCTGATGATCGCGCCGCAGTTCTTGATCGAGCCCGACGTCGAGGCGTTCAAGCTGCCTCCGGATACGCTGCGCTGGAGCCTCTATGGCTGGCAGGGCGGCGAGCCTGCGATCGCGCCGAATCCGGCGAGCTCGTTCGAGGCGCTCGATGCGATCCTCGCGAAGCTCGGCGACCGCAAGCTGTTTCCGAACCTGAAGCAGGTCATCGTGTTCGGCCATTCCGGCGGCGGCCAGGTGGTGCAGCGCTATGCGATCGCGGTGAAGGGCGATCAGGTGCTGCTGCGCGAGGGCATCGGCGTGCGCTACGTGGTCGCCAATCCGTCCTCCTACGCCTATTTCACCGAGGAGCGGCCGGAGCCCGCGATCGCGGCGAAATGCGAAGGCTACAACAGCTGGAAGTTCGGCATGGACGACCGTCCGCCCTATCTCGCCGAGCCGACCCCGGCTGCGCTGGAGCAGGCCTATGTCGCGCGCCGCGTGATCTATCTCCTGGGAACGCTCGACACCAACCCCAATCATCCCGCGCTCGACAAATCCTGCATGGCGGAAGCCGAAGGGCCGTATCGCTACGCGCGCGGGCATTCCTATGTCGCGGCGATGCGGGCCCGCGACAACGGCACGCCGCACCACAGCGTGTGGGATGTGCCCGGCGTCGGCCATGAGGGCGGCAAGATGCTCAACTCGCCTTGCGGCCTGACCGCAGTGTTCGACATCCCTGGCTGCGAGGCGGCGCGCTGAACCGATGCAAACACCGGAATGTGTGCGTGGGCCCGGTGGCGAGCGCGATTGGGATCGCCTATGATCGGCGCGATGCGATGCATCACGACCGACGGCGCGAAGGAGGAGATCATGAGGGCATATTTGCTCGTGGTTCTGACAGCCGGTGTGTTCCTTGGTCCGATCCCGGCCAACGCAGCGGAGGGATGTGGCACCGGTTGCCACAGGACCTTGAACGGCGCTTGCGTGATTGACGGCTGGGGCACCGGCGCACGGGTCAGGAACGAATGCCCCGCCACCTCGCGCCCACGCCCCCCATGTGACGGAGGCGGATTTGTCTGGCGGCGCGACCTTCAGGCCTGCTCTCAAACGACGAAGGATTGGCTGTAGAGCCTTGTCCGTTCCGATGAGATCGGAACGGTGCTCCGCAAGGGCGGCCCTACGCCGGCACGATCACCTTGCCGATCGGCCACAGCGCGATGCCGGCAAGCTTGAGATGCGCCCAGGCAAAGGGAATGCCGATAATGGTCACGGCCAGAAGAATGGCGGTGATCACATGGCCGATCGCGAGCCACCAGCCGGCCAGGATGAACCAGATCAGATTGCCGATCACGCCGAGCGGCCCGGTTCCGATATCGGACATGCCGGTGACCTCATCGCGCCGTACCGCACGCGAGCCGAACGGCAGCAGCGTGTAGACCGCGATGTTGAACGCCGCGCGTGCCCAAGGCAGCCCGATGATGGTGACCGCCATGATCACAGCGGCGATCAGCCAGCCGAACGCCATCCAGGCGCCACCGATCAGGATCCAGAGGATGTTCAGGAGGATAGATACAGGCTGCATGGCTGACACCTTCGCGCCGCTTCGGACGCCCTCAATATAGACCGATGTCGGCTGTGGCGGTAGGTGCGGCCCAAACGCGCGCTCGCCGCGTTGCATCTCCCTTGATCGCGACTAAGCTCGCGCGGCCGTGCAGGACACGAGAAGCCTGCATCGGAAAGGGAGAGCAACAATGAGAAAATTACTTGGGGCGGGCGTCCTGGCAGCCCTGGCGTTGACGGCGCAGGCCGCGCGCGGCGAGGATGCCGTTCGGTTCGCGCCGCTCAAGGCCGAGGAGCTGTCGCCGCCGCAAAAGGCCTGGGCCGACCTGATCAGCGCGCCGCCGCGCAACGCCAAGTTCACCGTGCCGCCCTACCGCGCCTATATCCGCAATCCCGATCTGGCACCGAAGCTGTCGAACCTGTCGGATTATCTGCGCTGGAATACCTCGCTGCCGCCGCGGCTGAGCGAAATGGCGATCCTGATCACGGCGCGGCACTGGACCGCGCAGTACGAATGGTCCGCGCACTATCCGCTGGCGATGAAGGGCGGGCTCGATCCGAAGATCGCAGATGCCATCGCCAAGGGCACGCGGCCCGACGGCATGAAGGACGATGAAGCCGCGCTCTACGATCTCGGCATCGCGCTCTATCGCGACAGGAAGGTCAGCGACGCCGTCTACAAGGCTGCGCTGGAAAAGTTCGGCGAGCGCGGCATCATGGATATCATCGGGATCATGGGCTACTACGACCTCGTCTCGATGACACTGATCACGATGCAGGCCGGCTCTGCCGACGACAGCGTGCCGCCATTGCCGGTGCTGGAGAAGTAGCTGCATCCGCAGCTGTCTCGCTCTCCTACACCGCGTGGTGTGACGCCTTGAATGGGAACCATCCTCATCGTCGTCCCTGCCTAGTGCGCAATTGCGCACGGGAGCAGGGGCCCATACGCCGCGGCGGACCTTGTTGCAGGGACTCGTCGTTCCAACATCGCCCAACAATTGGTAGCTGTGGTTATGGGTCCCCTGCTTTCGCAGGGACGACGTGTTGGAGGGGCCGCGGACTCAACAGCGGGCGTCGCGAAGGAGGGCCGCAGGGAAGCGACGCAGCAGGGCGTTCCGATATGAGATAGCGGCTGGGCCGTCTGCACGATTTCGGAATAATGGAAGAGTGCCACTGATTTGCCCGACGAGTCAAGTTACCGCTACGGACAGTTACCGCGTCGAACAGTGTACCGCGTCGAACGTTGCCGCGTCGAACGCCGGCACTCGCCGGCTACTGTGCATGGGGTTGTTTTCGATATTTTGACAGCGCGCCCCTAGGACAAGCTATCGCATCCGGTTGTCGGCCTCGTTCCATGACCCGGCCATGACGACGTGAAGGCGTCAGTTGGGGAAGAGGGATTGCAGTCCCGTCGCGGTTGCCTTCTGACTTGCGTTACCGCCGAAAACCACTGGCGCGCGAGTAGCTCTGGCGGCCTTCCTGGGCCGGGCGTGCCGCCATGCTGGCGCGCGTCTCGCTGGCGACCGGCGTCGCGGGCTTCAGGTCCTCGAGGAAGATCGGCTTGGCGAAGTAAAAGCCCTGGGCGTAGCGGATCTTGGTCGCCGCCTGCAGATAGGTGAGCTCCTCGTAGGACTCGATGCCCTCGGCGATCACGGTCATGCCTAGCGCCTCACTCAGCGATTCGATCGCGCGCAGGATGCCCTGGCTGCGCGGCCGCTGATGGATGTCGGTGATGAAGGAGCGATCGATCTTGATCTCGTCGGCGGTGATGTCGGCGAGCGCCGACAGCGACGAATAGCCGATGCCGAAATCGTCGATCGAGATGCCGACGCCGATGCCGCGCAGGATCGGCAGGATCTGGTCCTGGAAATGCGACCGGGTCACGAACGCGTCCTCGGTCACCTCGATCATGAATCGTTTCGGGAAGCCGGTCTCCTCGAGCGCGCGTGCGAAGCGGCGCATGAATTCGACGTTGCCAGCCTGCTTGGCGGCGACATTGATGCTGATCGTCGCCGTGGGGCCGAACGTGTCGTTGATCAGGTCGATCGACTTGACGATTTCCGCCAGCACCAGAAACGTCAGCTCGTCGATCAGGCCGAGCTCCACGGCGAGGTTGATGAAGGTGCCCGGTGCCTGGATCACACCTTCGTCGTCGCGCAGCCGGACCAGCGCCTCGATCCCCTTGATCTCCTGGGAGCGGATATCGACCTTGGGCTGGAATGCGCAGCAGAAGCGCTTTTCCAGGATCGCCAGCCGTAGCGACTGCTCGATCTTCATCCGCGCCAGCGCCTCGCGCTCCATGCTGTTGTCGAAGAACGCGATCGAGCCCTTGCCGTTGTTCTTGACGCGGTACATCGCGATGTCGGCATTCTGGCGCAGTGCCTCGTAGCTCCGGCCGTGCACCGGGTAAAGGCTGACGCCGATCGAGGTCGAGGCGAAGATCTCGGAGTCCTCGATGAAGAACGGCGCCTTCAGCCGTTCCTGCATGACATGGATGAATTCGGCGACCTCGTCGTTGCCGCTGATCGGGTTCAGCAGCAGCAGGAACTCGTCGCCGGAGATCCGTGACAGGATGTCGGTCTCGCGCAGCGCGTGGCCGAGCCGCTTGGACAGTTCGACCAGCAGCGCGTCGCCGATCGCGTGGCCGTAATAGTCGTTGATGTGCTTGAAGTTGTCGACGTCGAGGAAGGCGAGCGCGAATTGGCTCTGCGCGGAGTCGCGGATCAGGCCGTTGACGCGATGCTCGATCACCCGCCGGGTCGGCAGACCGGTCAGTTCATCGTAATAGGCCGAGCGGAACAGCTGGTCCTCGAACGCTTTCTGCTCGCTGATGTCGGTCGAGGTCGAAATCAGGAGATTGCGCCCGGCAATCTGGACCGGCCGGTGCGCGGTGAGAAACACGTATTTGGCTGCGCCGCAGGCGAGGACTTCCTCGAGCACCACAGGACGGCCGCTGCGCAACAGGTCCAGATTGGCGGCATGGCGCTCGTCAGCCGGCGATGGCTGGCTCGCGCCGGCCGCCAGCTGCAACTGGCTCGCTGCCGCTTCGTTCACCAGGATGAACTGGCCCTGCTCGTCCTGGACGGTCACGCCCGCCGGCAGCAGTTGGAGAAGATCGCGCAAGATGCGCAATTCATTGCTGGAAATGTCGTCCTGCCCGGTACCTGCCGTGCCCGTCTGAAAATCATTCTTGGTGAAACTATGCATGCGCCGACCTTGGCAAAGTCCGTTGTAGTTTTGGTTAAGCGGACTTGCGAAATGCCGTGACAGAAAGAGACGCGGGCTGCTTTCGCAAGCCGTCGCGGCAATCGTCATTAACAGAGTATCAATGTCGGCATCGGCCGCCGGTGAAAGCGATTTCGGAGCGCGCGGTTACATCGGCACGCGCAAATAAAGCGCGTGTACCGAAAAGCAGGCTTATCAACAGCTGGGGAGATTGCACTGCATGATGCAGTGAACACCGGTCTTCAGGTAACTGATCTCGGTCTTGCCGTCGAACGGCCGCAGCGCCGACTTCAACAGCTTGGTGCCGAAGCCGGCTTCGCCGATGACCTCGACCACCGGTCCCTCGGTTTCGTCCCAGATCACGTTGAGGCGCCCATCGTCCACGGTCCATGACACCTGCAGAAATCCACGCGGCGAGGAGAAGGCGCCGTATTTTCCTGCGTTGGTTGCGAGCTCATGGAAGATCAGCGCCAGCGAGACGGCGAGCTTGGCGGGCAGGAACAACTGCTCGCCATTGAGATTGAACCGCACATGGCCGTAGGGGCCGAGCTCCGAGCGGAGCAAATCCTTGATATCGCAGCCATAGCCGTCGACCCGCGCGATCAGATCGTCGGTCGCCGCGAGCGCGCGGATGCGATGGTCGATGCGCTGCCAGACATCGGGCCGGTCCTGCAGCGCCTGATGCAATACGGCATGAATGGTCGAGGATTTGTTCTTCAGCCGGTGCTGCAATTCGTCGACCACGATCTTGCGGTACTGCTCCTCCTCGATCAGCCGCTTGGAAACTTCGCGCTGCTGCGCGACCAGGGAACGGTAGTGCTCCACCCCCCAGATCGCGATGCCGCACACCACCCAGAAGATCATCAGCAGCGCAAAGCGCGCCGGGTCGGCATGCGCGCTGTTGAAATTGAGCAGGACGCCGAGCAGGCCGCTGGCCAGCGCGGTTGCGATCCCGATCCGGAAGCCGCCAAGGGCGGTTGCGAAGAATACCGCCGGGAAATAGGGCGTGAAGAACACGTCTGGCCTGATCTGGGCGAGCCCGAACCGCGCGGCCGTGGCCAAAACGAGACAGAACACCGCGAAAGCGACCGCAAGCAGCAACGATGGCTGTGCATCGCCCCGCCAACTCGCCCTGAAATCTTCAATCCATTTCGCCATCGGTCGCGCCAGTTCACGTGAACAGGCGACCCAAAATAAGGCCGCTGCGACCGAAAAACCGCAGTTGTGGCCTTCTGGCCACAGGCGGACCTCGCTTGCCGTTAACCGCGCCTGCGCTTGCGTTGGCGGGAGCGGCTGGGGAATATCTGCAACATCAAACGACAGTTGGAGGACCGGCATGGGACGGCTGGACGGCAAGGTCGCGGTGATCACTGGGGCGACCAGCGGCATCGGGTTACGTACGGCCGAGATCTTTGTCGCGGAGGGCGCGAGGATCGTGATCGCCGGGCGCCGCGCACCGGAGGGCGAGGCACTGGCGCACCGGCTCGGCGAGACTTGCGTGTTTCGCCAGACCGACGTCACGGTCGAGGCGCAGATGCAGGCGCTGATCGCGCTTGCGGTGGAGAAGTTCGGCCGGCTCGACTGCCTGTTCAACAATGCCGGCGGCCCGGCGCAGACCGGGGGCATCGAGGGCCTCGATGTCGAGCGGTTCGACGCCGCGATGGCAACGCTGGTGCGCAGCGTCATGCTCGGCATGAAGCATGCCGCGCCCCATATGCGCAAACAGGGTTCCGGCAGCATCATCAACAATGGCAGCATCGCCGGCCGGCTCGCCGGCTTCTCCTCGTCGATGGTCTATGGCGCCGCGAAGGCCGCGGTGATTCATTTCACGAAATGCGTGGCGATGGAGCTCGGCGAGTCCGGCATTCGCGTCAACTCGATCTCGCCCGGCGCGATCGCCACCGGCATTTTCGGCAAGGCGCTGGGGTTGTCGACCGAAGCCGCCGAGAAGACTTCGGCCGTGATGCGCGATGTCTACAAGGCAGCACAGCCGATCCCGCGCGCGGGCCTGCCTGACGATATCGCGCATGCCGCGGTGTTCCTGGCGAGCGACGAATCGAGCTTCATCAACGGCCACGACCTCGTCGTCGACGGCGCCATGACCGGCGGCCGCAACTGGAGCCAGCAGCAGGCGGGCTACGTCGCGCTGCGCAAGGCGTTCGATCAGGGAGCGGGATAGAGCGTTTCCATCGCGCGCGAAACGCATTGGTCCAGTCGTAGCTCGCTTGATCGCTTCGGGGAGGAATATGACGATGGTCGATCTGGCAAGCTCTCCCCGACAGCTCTCTCGCATGAACGCCAGGCTCGAGCGGAAGCTGCAACGTCTTGCTGCCGTGGTCGTGGTCGGCACCCTGTCCGGTATCGCAGTCGGCCTGATTCACGGCAAAGGAGCGACGGCGTTGATCACCGGCGCCACCTACGGCTTCCTGCTTGGCTTCATCATCGGGGCGGTCGAAATGTTCGTCCTCGAGGATTGGGACTGGCTCAATCGCCTGTCCTTCCTCGCCAATCTGGCCGTGCGCAGCACCGTCTACGCCGCCATCATCATCGGCATCCAGTTGCTGCATCCAGGTGAACGCATTGCGGGGGTCCCGCTGGAGGCCTCGTTTGGGGATTTCTGGTGGGGCTTCGCCTACTCCGCGGGTGTCTCGGTGCTGATCAACCTCGGCTTCGGCATAGCCAATCTGATCGGCCCGCGCGCCTTCATGAACTTCGTGACCGGGCGCTACCACACGCCGGTCGAAGAAGACCGTTTCGTGTTGTTCGTCGACATTGCGGGGTCGACCGGGCTTGCCGAACGACTCGGCGGCATCGGCATCCATCGTTTCCTCGACCGCACCTTCCGCCTGCTGACGCAGTCGGTGGTCGATTATCGCGGCGAGGTGCTCAATTACATCGGCGACGAGATCATCGTCACCTGGCCGGAGGGGAACGGTGCGGTCGATTGCCGGCCGCTGCGCTGCTTCGTGGCGATGCGCCGCGCGCTGCAGAAGGCGGCGCCGCAGTTCGAGCGCGAGTTCGGCGCGGTGCCGCAGATCCGCGGCAGCCTGCATTTCGGTCCGGTGATCGTCGGTGAGATCGGCGACATCAAGCGCGCGATCGTGTTCAACGGCGACGTCATGAACACCGCGGCGCGGCTGGAAGAGCTGAGCCGCAAGGTCGAGGGCGGCTTTCTCGCCTCGCGCGCGGCGATGGCGCGTTTCGCCGTGCCGCCGCCGTTTCCGATGAGCGATCTCGGAACGCTTCCGATCCGCGGCCGCGTCGACGGCATCGATGTCGTCGGGATCGGAGCAGTAGCGTAGAGCGTTCGTCTCTGCTGCAAGCGGGAGGCGGCGCTTCAGGATGCTCACCCCGCAGCGATGCGTTCAGATTTGGAAGCAAGAACCGGAGTGCGAAAGCGAACCCGGCGACCGATGTTGCGACTGCATCGTGCCTGGGAGCATTTCACATGAGGAAAACGCTGGCGTTGGTGCTCTTGCTGTCGGGGACCGTTTCGAGCAACGCCGCTTCCTTGCTCGAAAGACGTCAAATGGCGCAAAGAGACGTGCCAACGGAGTGCGTCGCAACCTGCAACTCAGCCAACTATACCTGCGCGACGAGTTGCGGCCTGTCCGGAGCCTGCGTCGCCCAATGCACTGCCGAGGCCGCCGCGTGCAAGAGCCGGTGTGGTGCGAACACAAGGAACTGAGCTTTCGATCAGACCAGACCGCACCTGTTATCGTTGTAAGGGGCGTATCGTACGATCCCCGATCGACCAGATAGCTAAAGCTGCACCCGTCAGTCTCGCCATCGACGCGTCACCGCTTCCAGGATTCGTCCTTCGTGGGACGCACGAAGCCGATGACTTGAGCGGTCTCTGGTGTGGCAGTCGAGTCCGCTTCAATCGCTTCCTGCGGCGGTGTCACGAACTGCCGTTTCATGGCACGCCAGCCGGTCGGATCGCGTTCATCGAACGGCTGCATATCGGTGATGTCGATGGCAACGATCGGAATGGCGGATCCGCTTCTTAAATTCTGATCGGCAAGCGATTGCACGACCAGGCCCGGGTGGTCCGGGCAGGTTTCCGCGATGTGAGCAAGCCGCTTGAGGGGCCATTGCAAACGCGCCCAGTGCTTGAGGATCGACGGCCAGTCGACGCCATCCTTGAAGGCGCCGTTCAAGAGGCCGCTCGACAGCGGATCGTGCGGCGCAAAGACACCCGCGCTCCTGGCGATGTCGACGATTTGGGGGCCATTGGGAAGGATTACGACGAGCCCGATTGTCTCACCCGTCATCACGGCTAGTTTCATGACGTCCTCCTTGGTCGCGAGGGGGCCATCCGCCAACGCCATGGGCGACGCTGCAGCTTCATGCGCCGGCTTCCTTTTCGAGCAGCTCGCGCTTGCGCTCGAGGCCCCAGCAATAGTCGGCAAGCTCGCCGTCGGCGCGAATGACGCGATGACAGGGAATGACGAGCGCAAGCGGGTTGGCAGCGCAGGCGTTCGCTACGATGCGCGCGGTGACCTGGGGATAGGCGGCGTTGATCAGGCGAGCCACCTGCATGTAGCTCCGGGTCTTGCCGAGCGGGATCGAACGAAGCGCGTTCCATACGCGGCGCTGGATCGGCGTGCCGCGCATGTCCAGCGTGAGATCGAGTCCCTCGGAGGGCTTGTCGGCGTAGCGTGCTACCTTCGCCATGTCGTCGCGAACCATCACCTCGTTCGGAACGAGCGTGGAGTGCGGGAAGCGTCTCGTAAGATTGTCTTCCAGTGCGCGTGCATCATCGCCGAGCAGGATGGCACAAACCCCCTTGACGCTGCGTGCGATCAGAACCGTGCCGAACGCGCAGCCGCCAGTCGCGTAGAAAAGAACGTCGGCGGTGGTGGTGGCCATGTCGACCGAGGGCCCAGCGTGTGTCATGAGATTCATGGGTCGTCTCCTTCATCTATCTTCGTGACCGAACGTATGTGGAAGCTGGCGACGCCAAACTCCGATGCTTGCTTTCAAATCGAGAAAGGTTTCAAGCCGCGGACGAAGCAGATAAGCCAAGCGCATTGGCGCCTGGCTGAAGAAGATCAGGGACCCGTATCGCCGATCACGCGATGCGCGTGATCGTGGTCTGTTCGAGGAGATACGTCTCGCCCGTGGCGAGCCGCAGGCGGATGGTCCCGTTGTCCAGCGTTTGCCATTCGGCAAACCCGTCTGCGACGAGCTTGCGGAGATGGGCCATCACCTTGATCCTGGCGAGATCGGACTGCATCGGGGCTGCAATCGCATCGAACGTCGCCTCGACACGCTCTTGTTTATCGAGCGGTTTCTTCGGTGCGAAGCGAGGATCCATCGTCAGGGACATTCCTTGTACCGGCGAGCCCTGGCCTCCCGATCGAGCAGAGCGCGCTTTCGCTCGACGCCCCACGCGTAACCTGAGGCCGAACCATCCGTGCGGATCACGCGGTGGCAGGGAATGGCGACAGCGAGTTTGTTTGCGGCGCAAGCGCCCGCGACCGCGCGCACGGACTTGCAGGACCCGATGCGTTGCGCGAGTTCGGCATAGGTGACGATTTCTCCGACAGGAATTTCCTGGAGCGCCTGCCAGACGCGTTGTTGGAAGGCGGTGCCGCGAACATCGAGCGGAAGATCGAGGCCGAGTTCCGGCGCTTCCACGAAGCCGACAACGCGCGCGACGATAGCCTCGTAGTCCTGGTCGGCGCCAATCAGGCGGGCGCTCGGGAAGCGGTCCTGCAGATCGCGGAGCAGCGTCTCCGCATCATCGCCCAGAAGGATCGCGGCAACGCCCTTGGTGCTCGACGCGACCAGAATGGCGCCCAGGAAAGTCTGGCCGATCGCAAACTTGATCTCCTCATTCGCGCCACCTGCGCGGTATTGCGAAGGCGTCATGCCGAGCATGCCGGTGGATTTTTCGTAGAAGCGGCCGCTTGAATTGAACCCGGCGTCATAGATCGCTTCTGTGACACTGTTTCCCGAGACGAGGTTTTCGCGAACCTTCCTGGCGCGGTAGGCAGCGGCATATCCTTTGGGCGTCAGTCCGGTCGCCGCTTTGAACATGCGGTGGAAGTAGCCGGGACTCAAGCAGACCGCGTCAGCCAACTCTTCCAGCGAAGGCTCTTCTTCCCTCTGTTCGACAAGACGGCATGCCTTGACAACAAGTGCGGCATTTCCCGCCTCGATCGATAGTCCGTCCGGATTGCAGCGCAGGCACGGCCGAAAGCCGGTCGCCTTGGCGCTCTCCAGAGTGTCATGCAACTGAACATTCCTGGGATTCGCGGTGCGTGAGGGACACGAAGGCCGGCAGTAGACCCCGGTCGTCGCAACCGAGTACCAGAATTCGCCATCTGCCCTCTTGTCGCGTGCAAGAACCCGCGTCCATCGCGGGTCGGTGGCGACGGAGAGCGGCGTCGATTTCCCGGTCTTTTTGAGGTTCACGTTCATCGATTGCATCACGCCACAGGAGGGTCGACGCTGCCACCCGCTTTCAGAGGACAAACTCCGGTCCTTGCTTTCAAATCCGGGCGGGCCAATCAAATTCGGTCCGGCAACTCCGGCCTCAGCAGATCGGCATGGCGATACACGTGCGGGAGGACAGACTGTCCGACTTGCACAGGCGAATGAGGCCCGCAAACCGGCGCGGGCCTCGCTCGACTTCGCCTTTGGTGCTCGACCTCGCCGATTACGCAGCCTTCAGTAACCCGAGTTGCGTGAGCGCGGTGACACCGTCGTCGAGGCCGATCTCCTCGACGATCTTGCCGTTGACGACCTTCAGCACGGTGGTGCCGGTGAAGTGCATCTTGCGTCCGGTCTCGGCCGGCAGACCGCCGATCAGGAAGTCCTTGAACGCGGGCCCCGTGTGGGTGCCGCCGCCTTCCCACTGACCGACGACATAGTCGCCCTCGGCGATCAGATCAGCCGTTCCCCAAAAATTGAGATCGGGGAATGCAGCCCGGAAATCGGTCATGAACGCCCTGATGTCGTCGCGTCCGCGGCGGGGCTCGTGCAGCGAATATTTCAGCAGCATGTCGGGCGCGGCGATCTCGTCGATCACGCCGAGGTTGACGGACTTGCCCCAAAACTCGGTGAACCAGCGGCCGACGACCGCCTTGTTATCTTCTTCCTTGCTCATTCGGATGGCTCCTTGATCAGACTCGTCAGAGATCACTGGCGACGCCAACGACCCGGGAGAGCGTCTACGTCTGATTCCAATCGGCCAAACTCCGGTTCTTGTCGTGGAATTCCAGCTCTGTTGCGATGGCTGTTTGAGGAAGGGCGGAAAGGCAAAGCTCGGACCGATCGTCACGAGAATGCGGATGCCTCACAATTGGCGCAAAAAATTCAGTGTCGTCCCGGCTTTCGCCGGGACGACGGCGGTGGATGTGGTGCGAACTGTAGGTCTTTCTTGCTCCGGAGGAGGACCGCAAATCACACCTTCTGCTTCGCCGCTTCCTTTGCGAGGTCCGGCGCATTCACGGCCGGGATCGCGACGCGGCCGGTGCCGGTATGCTGAAGCGCGGCGGCGGCCTTGTCGTTCTGCATGATCTTCGCCATCACCGCCTGTCCGGCGCGCTCGAACACTGCACGGTTGTCGATCACGAACTGGCGCGACTTGCGCAGGCCGTCGATATAGCCGTTGATCTCGGGCACGACATAGCGCGCCACCATGTCCCAGCTGCGGCGGGTGTTCTCGGGATTGGCCCAGTCATGGGCAAAGCCGATGATCGAGCCGACGCCGCCGGAGACGTCGACCAGGTTCTTGATCATCTTGATCAGATCATCCGGCGTGCCGATGGTGGAGGCAGCACCTTCGACGAAGGCGGTCTTGTCGACGGCTTCATCCGGCGAGGCGAACGCGGTCAGGCCCGGCCGCATCAAGGTGCCGACGTTATATTCGTTGTGCCAGCGCAGCAGCCCGGCGCCGGCCTCGCGCCGCGCCTGCTCGCGGGTCTCGGCAATGTGCCAGGACAGCAGCACGCGCCAGTTGGAACGGCTCACCGTGGTGCCGGCCTTCTTGGCGGCGTCTTCGGCGAATTGCCACTGCTGCGGCAGCGCCATCAGGCCCTGGGTCGACATCGAGCCGAGCGAGATGATGCCGATGCCGTACTTGCCGGCGAGCGTCATGCCCGACGGCGAGATCTGCGAGGCCACCACGAACGGCATGTCCTCCTGCAGCGGCAGGATCTGCAACGCGGCGTCGTGCATCTCGAACCAGTCGGTCTTGGCGGTGACGCGCTCGCCGTTGAACAGGCGGCGGATCACCGCGATCGCCTCGTCCTGGCGATCGCGCTGGGTCATCGGGTCGATGCCGAGCGTATGCGCGTCGGAGGCGAGCGCGCCGGGGCCGGAGCCGAAGATGGCGCGGCCGCCGGTCATGTGGTCGAGCTGCACCATGCGCTGCGCGACGTTGAAGGGATGGTGATAGGGCAGCGAGATCACGCCGGTGCCGAGCTTGATGCGCTTGGTGCGTTCGCCGGCTGCGGCCAGGAACATTTCCGGCGAGGCGATCGTCTCCCAGCCCGAGGAATGGTGCTCGCCGCACCAGAATTCGTCGTAACCGAGCGCGTCGAGCTGTTCGACGAAATCGAGGTCGCGGCGGAATTGCAGCATCGGATGCTCGCCGATCGGGTGATGCGGGGCGAGGAAGGCTCCGAACTTGAGGCGCGCCATTGGTCGTTCTCTCCGGATGATTGTTATCGGGGGCTTTCCGCCAACCTACGGGCTGGCCCGAGGCAAGGCAATGCTCCGAGGCCGCGGCGCCCGCATGGTTGTTGCGCAAATCGGCGGCGATTGCCGCCCTCCGGAATGTTTCCCAGCGCATCAACGCAAATTGGCGCCGGGTCGAGCGTCCGTGATGCCAGGCTTACCTCGCAGGTAATCGAAGCAATGATCGGAATCTGCTGATGTCCGCTGCAACTTCATTTCGGGCGGGACAGAGCATGCATCAGATCGTTTCGACGCGGGCGGAGACCTCCCGCCGCTGGTGGGTGCTTGCGATCGTGGTGTCAGCGCAATTCATGTTCGGCGTCGATGCCTTCATCGTCAACGTCGCGATCCCGACGATCGCGGCGGAGCTCCACGCGACGCCGGCGCAGATCGAGGCCGTGATCGCGATCTACCTGATCGCCTATGCCACGCTGGTGGTCACCGGCGGCCGGCTCGGCGATATCCACGGCACGAGGAACGTGTTCATCGCCGGCGTCGCGGGCTTCTCGGTGACCTCGCTGTGGTGCGGTCTGGCGCAATCCGGACCCGAGCTGATCGTCGCACGGCTGGCACAAGGCGCGACGGCGGCGCTGATGGTGCCGCAGGTGCTGGCGACGCTGCATCTGTTGTTCTCCGATGCCGCACGCGCACGGGCGTTCGGCATCTACGGCATCGTGCTGGGGCTCGCCGGCGCGGCCGGCTTCATGCTCGGCGGGGTGCTGGTGACGCTCGATCTCGCCGGCCTCGGCTGGCGCGCGGTGTTCTTCGTCAACGTGCCGTTCGGCGTCATCATCATCGCAGCCGCGCTGAAGATCATGCCGACGGTGCCGCGCCGCGCCGGCACGCGGCTCGATCTTCCCGGCGCGGTCGTGCTGTTTGCAGGTCTGCTGTGCCTGATCGGCCCGCTGCTGTTCGGTCACGATCTCGATTGGACGGCGTGGGTCTGGCTGGTGATGGCGGTGGGCGTCGCGATCATCGTGGCCTTCGTGCGGCTCGAGCGCAGCGTCGCCCGCCGCGGCGGCATGCCGCTGATCGACCTGTCGCTGCTGTCCGATCGCGCCTTCATGCGCGGCCTGGTCGCGGTGTTTTTCTTCTTCTTTGCGAACCTGTCCTTCTACCTGGTCATGACCATGTTCATGCAGAAGGGCTTGCGGATCCCGCCATTGCAGGCCGGGCTGGTGTTCGTGCCGCTGGCGCTGACCTTCGTGATCGCCTCGCGGCACAGCGGCCTGCGCGCGAGGCATCGCGGCACTCTGGTGCTGATCGAGGGCTGCGCCGTGCAGATCGTCGGACTCGGTGTGCTGGTGGCGACGGTTCAGGCGATCGCATCGCCGTCGGCGCTCTTGCTCGCACTGGTGCTTGTCATCTTCGGCTACGGTCAGGGTCTGGTGATGGCGCCGCTGTCGAGCGCGGTGCTGTCGAGCGTGAAGCCCGCAAGCGCCGGAGCCGGCTCCGGCATGTATGGCACGACGACGCAGATCGGCAACGCGGCCGGCGTTGCTGCGATCGGCGCGGTGTTTTTCGCCGTCGAGAGTGCGACGTCCGCGCATCTGGCGTTGTATTCGGCATGCGCATTGTTTGTGCTGTCGATCACCATTTCAGCCGCATTTCTGTCATGGATGCGACGCGCCACAGCGTGAATCCGGAGAGGCGTGGCGCACTTCTTTCAAAAGTTCACGCTCAAACAAGGTGCTAGGGCTACTATTTCGACCGATCCTCGTCGCGCTTCGGCGCGATCACGCATTAACGCCGATTCTATTATTTCCGCAGGGAAAGACAGCACACGGCCTTTTCATTTTGCAGTGCAGCAATTATCTGATCGGGTGACACAGAAGAATAAATCACCTCAGGAGTTGCTGTTGTCCCTGGTCAACAACGTCGAATTTTTGCGTCATCTGCCCAAGATGAACGCGTTCAGCGGTCTCGGCGCGCTTGCGCCGGCCGTGCCGACGCCGCTCGTCGAGACGACCGAATTCGGCGTCAACCCCGGCGATCTGAAGATGTACTCGTTCGTGCCCGCGCAGCTTGCGCGGTCGCCCGCGCTCGTCGTGGTGCTGCATGGCTGCGGCCAGACCGCCGCGTCCTATGATCTCGGCGCCGGCTGGTCGACGTTGGCGAGCCAATACGGCTTCGCGCTGTTGATGCCTGAACAGCAGGCGGCCAATAACGGCAACACCTGCTTCAACTGGTTCAATCCGCAGGACATCGCGCGCGGGCAGGGCGAGGCCGCTTCGATCAGGCAAATGATTGGACACCTCGCCGGTGCGCACAAGATCGATCCGCGCCGTGTCTTCGTGACGGGACTGTCCGCCGGCGGCGCGATGGCCTCGGTCATGCTCGCGACCTATCCGGATGTGTTCGCGGGCGGCGCCATCGTCGCCGGCCTGCCGTTTGGCGTCGCCGGCGATCTGCGCGAAGCGCTGCATGCGATGCTGCATGGAAGCGCGCTGTCGGCGCCCGAGCTCGGCGGTCTCGTCCGCAACGCCTCGACGCATGGCGATGCATGGCCGAAGATCTCGGTGTGGCATGGCAGCGCCGACCGCACCGTGCATCCCGGCAATGCCGATGCGATCGTCCGGCAGTGGCTCGACGTGCACGGCCTGCCGCTTGCGGCGATGTCGAAGTCGGATGTCGACGGCCATCCGCGCGAGGTCTGGTGGAACGCCGATGGCGAAACGTTGGTCGAATCCTACTCCATCACCGACATGGCGCACGGCACGCCGCTCGGGCTTGCCGACAATGACGAGCGCTATGGCGTGGAGGGCGCGTTCCTGATCGAGGCCGGGATCTCCTCGTCGTATCACATCGCGAGCTTCTTCGGCCTGACCGACAAGGTCCGTCAGCCGCATATCGCGCCGACCGGAATTCCGCGCGAGCGCGCCGACACGATCTCGATGACGATCCCGGTACCTGCGGCCGAGCCGGAGGCTGAGCCCGCATCCGGCCGCAAGAGCGACCGGCCGCGCAAGCGCCGGAGCAAGGCTGTCGACGTCGGCGGCGTCATCACGCGGGCGCTCACCGCCGCAGGCCTGATGAAGTAACGGCTGATGAAGTAGCTAGAGGTTCGGTTCTGATTGAATCAGAACCGAACCTCTAGTTCTTGTTTTGACGCGTTTTCTTCACGCGAACCGGTTTCCACTTCGCTCGAAAACGCTCTACATCTCGCCGGTCAGGAACGGGTTTGTCATCCGCTCCTGGCCGATGCTCGATCCGGCGCCGTGGCCGCAGATGAAGCCGACATCGTCGCCGAGCGGCAGCAGCTTCTCCTTGATCGACTGGATCAGCGTCGGGTGGCTGCCGCCGGGCAGATCGGTGCGTCCGACCGAGCCGGCGAACAGCACGTCGCCGACATGGGCGAAGCGCAGCTCCTTGTTGAAGAACACCACGCTGCCCGGCGAATGGCCGGGGCAGTGCAGGATATCGAAGGTGAGGTCGCCGATCGAGACCTGATCGCCCTCGTCGAGCCAGCGGTCCGGCCCGAAATTGCGCACCCCGGTCATGCCGAAGCGCTCGCCGCTCGAGACCACATTGTCGAGCAGATATTTGTCCGCGATATGCGGGCCCTCGATCTTGACCTGCAACGCATCGCGCAGTTCGGCGGCGCCGCCGACATGATCGATATGGCCGTGGGTCAGCCAGATCTTCTCGACCGTCACGCCGGTCTGCTTGATCGCGGCCTGGATCTTCGGCACGTCCCCGCCGGGGTCGATCACCACGGCCTTCTTGGTCGGCTCGTGCCAGATGATGGTGCAGTTCTGCTCAAACAGCGTCACCGGCACGATGATCGCGCCGGCCTTCGGTTTGGTGTCGGTTGTGTCGTTCATGGGGGCACCATAGGCTACCGGGAAATGCCGTCAACACGCGCGGGAAATGCGTCGGCCCCGGCGTGTGATCCCAAAACGGACCGTGATAAGGTCACCTCCAGCAGAACATGTTCGTGAGCAGGCCGGTAAACGGTTGCCCTCAATCACGCGTTAAGTCCTCGCAGTCCGGAACTTCATGACCCAGGCCCCCAATTCACCGCTCGGCGGACCCCGGACCACCGCCCGCGCCTTCTTCGTCGCGGACCGCATCAACACGTCCGGCCTCGAGCGCGGCGACGTGCTGGCCACGACGCCGCTGGCGTTTCGCGTCAACGACAATGGCGTGGCGATCCTGTTCCGCTACGGCGTCGTCGTCCTGATCGGTCTCAATGCGCTGGAGGAGGATGAATTCCTGCGCAGCCTGCAATCGCGCATGACCGGTCTGTTCACGCGGCGCGAGGAGGAGATCGCGATCATCGAGCTTGCGGCTGACAGGGAAGACCAGATTCCGCCGGGCGGCCCGATCTATCTGCAGAGCCTGTCGCCGGAGCGGCTGATCCTGGTCGGCGAAGCGCTGGCCAAGAGCGTGGTGCTGGCGCGGCACGAGCGCGAAGTCAGGGCGGTCTTCGACACGACCGAGCCGTTGGCGCGCGAGCTCGCCAAGGGCGGCCAGGTCCGAGGCGGCCGCGTCGCGATCCTCAAGCACATCGGCAACGCGCTGCTGGTGCGGCATCGCGTGGCCGGACCGGTCGAAGTGTCGGAGAAGCCCGACATCCTCTGGGACAAGCCGCATCTCGAGCGGCTCTATGCCCGGCTCGAGGACGAGTACGAACTGAAGGAGCGCGCGGAATCGCTGAACCGCAAGCTCGCGGTCGTGGCCGAGACCGCGCAGGTGCTGACCGATATCATCGACACCAGCCGCTCGCTGCGGCTGGAGCTGATCATCGTCTTCCTGATCCTGTTCGAGGTGCTGATCACCATCTATCAGCTCGCAATCGCCCGGCACTGATGCGCAATGCCGTAGCCCGGATGGAGCCCAGCGAAATCCGGGGTTCTCGCCGAGCGATTGGACCGTTCCCGGATTGCGCTCCGCTCCATCCGGGCTCCGGCGCCATCTTTCCGTCCCGAATTGTGCGTCATCCCTAAAACAACAGGCCGCCCCGGGGCGCGGAGCGGCCGGGCTGCGAGCTTGGGGGGACGGGATGGATCAGGACGGCAGGGACTGGTGGCGGCGCGGCATCTTCTATCAGGTCTATCCGCGCTCGTTCGGGGATAGCGATGGCGACGGCGTCGGCGATCTCAGGGGGATCATCGCGCGGCTGCCTTATCTGACGCGGCTTGGCGTCGACGCGATCTGGCTGTCGCCGATCTTCCCGTCGCCGATGGCCGATTTCGGTTACGACATCTCCGACTACACCGGCATCGACCCGCTGTTCGGGACGATGGAGGATTTCGAAGAGTTGGTCGCGACTGCGCACGATTCCGGCCTCAGGCTGATCCTCGATCTGGTGCCGAACCACACATCGGATCAGCATCCGTGGTTCGTCGAGGCGAAGAGCTCGCGCGAAAACCCGAAACGCGACTGGTACATCTGGCGCGATCCGGCGCCGGATGGCGGTCCACCCAACAACTGGCTGTCCGAGTTCGGCGGCAGCGCCTGGACGTATGACGAGGCCTCCGGCCAATATTACTATCACGCCTTCCTCGCGCAGCAGCCTGATCTGAACTGGCGCAATCGCGAGGTCCGGGACGCGATCTATGACGTGATGCGCTTCTGGCTGCGCAAGGGCGTCGACGGCTTTCGCGTCGACGTGATCTGGCACCTGATCAAGGATGCCGAATTCCGCGACAATCCGCCGAACCCGCATTATCGCGAGGGCCGACCGCCGCACGAGAAGGTGCTGACGCAATATTCGACCGATCAGCTCGAAGTCCATGCGGTCATCACCGAGATGCGCCGCGTCACCGAGGAGTTCGACAATCGCGTGCTGATCGGCGAAATCTATCTGCCGTTGCACCGGCTGGTCGCTTATTACGGCAACGATCTGCGCGGCGCGCAGATGCCGTTCAATTTCGCGCTGCTGTCGACCTTGTGGAGCGCGCGCGCGGTCGAGCAGATCATTGCCGATTATGAAAAGGCGCTGCCGCCGGGCGCCTGGCCGAACTGGGTGCTCGGCAATCACGACCGGCCGCGGGTGGCGAGCCGGGTGGGGCCCGCGCAGGCGCCGGTCGCAGCAATGCTGCTGCTGACGCTGCGCGGCACCCCGACGCTGTACTACGGCGACGAGATCGGCATGCACCAGGTTGCGATTACCCCTAGCGAGGTGCGCGATCCCTTCGAGAAGAACGTGCCCGGCATCGGCGTCGGCCGCGACGGCTGCCGCACCCCGATGCAATGGAGCGCCGAGCGCTATGCCGGCTTCTCGACCACAAGGCCGTGGCTGCCGCTCGCGCAGGATTTTGCAAGCGACAATGTCGCGAGCCTCGAGGTCGAGCCGGCGTCGATCCTCAACTTCTACAAGGCGCTGATCGCGCTGCGGCGAAAGCTGCCGCAGCTCGTCCATGGCAGCTACGAGCCGGTCGCGGCGCACGGCGATGTCCTGCTCTACCGGCGGCGCAGCGTGGAGGGCGTCGCCGTGATCGCGCTGAATTTCGGCGCGGCCGCCGCATCGGTCTCCTCCAGCGCGATCGGCTTCAGCAACGAGGTTCTGCTGTCGACCTTCATGGACCGGCAGGGCGAGAAGGTCGAGGGCGTGCTCGACCTGCGCGGCAATGAAGGCGTGATCCTCGGACCGCATCAGGGTGACTAACGGTGCTTGCGGGGCTCGTTGGTATCGATATCGCTGCGCTTGAGCAGATAGTCGAGCCCGCCGACCCGGTACCAGCGATAGCCGTAGGCCTCGATCAGAAGCTTGTGACGGCCGCCATCGTCGGCGCGGCTGTGATCCTCGGTCAGGAGGTTGACCAGGAGCTTGCCGGCGTCGTCGGGTAGCCCGGCATCGAACGAAATCTCGAGTGGCTTTTCTGCGAAATTGTGCACGAACAGCACCGAGTTGTTGCGCCAGTCGTAACGAATGATCAGGACGGCAGGGTTTCGGGTTGCGATGATCTTGAAGTCACCCCAGCCGACCTCGGGGACTTCCTTGCGCATGCGGATGATGCGCTCGGTCCAGTTCAACATCGAGTTGGGGTCGCGCCGCTGCTTGGCGGCGTTGACGTGCTCATAGCCGTAGGGACCTTCGTCGATCACGGGCACGCATGGCCGATCGCTTTCGGTAAAGCCGCCGTGCGGCTCGGTCGACCATTGCATCGGGGTGCGCGCGCAAGCGCGTTCGGGCAAATCGAGATTGTCACCCATGCCGAGTTCGTCGCCGTAGCGGATCACGGGTGTGCCGGGAAGCGTGCACATCAGACTGTAAGCGAGCTCCAGGCGCCGTCGATCGCCGCCCAGCATGGGCGCGAGGCGCCTGCGGATACCGCGGTCGTAGAGCTGCATGCTCTTGTCGGGACCGAACGCCTTGAACACCGCCTCGCGCTGCGCCTTGGTGAGGCGGCCGAGGTCGAGTTCATCGTGATTGCGCAGGAACAGGCCCCATTGCGCGGTCGGAGGCCGTGGCCTGGTCGCCGTCAATGCTTTCGCCAATGGCTTCGAATCCGCTGACGCCAGCGCGTAGAACAGATGCTGATTGACGTGGAAGTTGAACATCATCTGCATGCGGTCGCCATCGCGCCCGAAATACTCCATGTCCGTCTCGGGCAAGACATTGGCTTCGGCGAGGATGATCGCGTTGCCTTGGCGCCATTGCAGGAATTCGCGGAACGATCGCAGCATGTCGTATTGTTCGACCGGCTTGCGCACGGAGGCGCCCTTGGTTGCGATCACGAAGGGCACGGCGTCCATGCGGAATCCCGAGACGCCGAGCTGGATCCAGAACCCCATGATCTTGAGGATCTCGGCCTGTACGTGCGGGTTCGACGTGTTGAGGTCCGGCTGGAAATCGTAAAAGCGATGAAAGTACCAGGCGCCTGCCTGCTTGTCGCGCGTCCAGGTCGATTTCTGGACCCCGGGAAACACCATGCCCGTGTTGGCATTGGCGGGCTTCTTGTCTGACCAGACATACCAGTCGCGAAAGGGCGAGTCCTTCGAGCTACGTGCGGATTTGAACCAGGCGTGCTGGTCCGACGTGTGATTGACGACGAGATCGATGATCACGCGGATGCCGCGTTGCCGGCAGCCATGGGTGAATTCGACGAAATCGCCCAGCGTGCCGTAGCGCGGATCGACGCCGTAATAGTCCGAAATGTCGTAGCCGTCGTCCCTGCAGGGTGAAGGCTGAAACGGCATCAGCCAGATCGCAGTGATGCCGAGCCCGTGCAGATAATCCAGGCGCCGCAGCAGGCCGCTGAAATCGCCGATGCCGTCGCCGTTGGCATCCATGTAGGTGCCGACGGACAGGCAGTAGATCACGCCGTTCTTGTACCAGAGGTCGTCGATCACCGGGCAGCCCTCATCGGTCCGCCCATGGTGGCGGTCGTGGGATAAGCGGCGAGGCGGCGGCGGGTTCCTGCCCGGAGCGCCGCTTCACTTTTCCGGATCGCGCCTCGCGGAATCGGCTATCCTTGAGCGATGGAATCGCCCGCCCGCCAGATCGCGCTTGTGCCCGCGCCCGATCGACGCCAGTCGGAGACCGCGCTTGCGATCGCGCGCGGCACGGCGCGGCTTCTGAGATCGCTGGGATTTTCCTGCATCAGCGAATTGCCGCTGCCGTCCGGCCGGCGGGCCGATTTGGTCGCGCTGAACGAGCGCGGCGAGATCTGGATCGTCGAGATCAAGTCATCGATCGAGGATCTGCGCGCGGACCAGAAATGGCAGGACTACCGGATGCATTGCGACCGGCTGTTCTTCGCCTTCACGCAGGATCTGCCGTGCGAGATCTTCCCCGCAGACACCGGCCTGATTATCGCCGACGCCTATGGCGCGCATCTGCATTGCGAGGCGCCGGAGCACCGCCTGCCGGCAGCAACCCGCAAGGCGATGACGGTGCGCTTTGCGATGGCCGCAGCGCAGCGGATCAATCGCCTGGTCGATCCGCAGGGGCACGAGTTTTAGACAAGTAATCCGTCATCCTGAGGAGCGCGTAGCGCGTCTCGAAGGATGCGCGGCCCACCTCGTGGCCGTCGACCCTTCGAGACGCGCGCAAGAGCGCGCTCCTCAGGGTGACGGTGATAGCGCTGTAGGATGGGTAGAGCGAAGCGAAACCCATCGCCCTTTTTCGTGGCGCGAGGTTGATGGGTTTCGCTTCGCGCTACCCATCCGACGAAACCACAAAAAGCAAATGGCCGGGACAAAGCCCGGCCATCGCAAAACAATATCAAAGCCGCTTAGCGCGGTGCGCGTTTGGCGAGGATGCGCTGCAAGGTTCGGCGGTGCATGTTGAGACGGCGCGCGGTCTCCGAGACGTTGCGGTTGCACATCTCGTAGATGCGCTGGATGTGTTCCCAGCGCACACGGTCCGCCGACATCGGATTGGCCGGCAACTCGGATTTTTCGGTGCCGGTCGCGAGCAACGCAGCGACGACGTCATCGGCGTCGGCGGGTTTCGAGAGATAGTCGACGGCGCCCATCTTCACCGCGGTGACGGCGGTGGCGATGTTGCCGTAGCCGGTCAGCACGATCGCGCGCGCTTCGGGGCGCTTGCGCTTCAACGCCGAGACGACGTCGAGGCCGTTACCGTCGCCAAGGCGGAGGTCGACGACCGCGAAAGCCGGCGCGGCGCGGCCGATCTCGGCGAGGCCATCAGACACCGTGTCGCATGACTTCACCGCGAAACCGCGCGTCTCCATCGCGCGCGACAGGCGTTCCAGGAACGGCTTGTCGTCCTCGACGATGAGGAGCGAGCGGTCGGCATGGTCATTCAGTTCAGTGATGGCGTTCACGATCCATTTTTCCCTGTGGCAGACACCTAATATATGGGGTCCTACTGCGGCGCTGCCAAGGCAGCCGAAAGTCGCGTGCCATTCCAGAGAGAGTGCTGCATCCGGTATGCCAGAGCAGCGATCAAGAATCGTTCTCAGGATTCGTTTTCGTCGGCCGGCGCGGCTTCCTCGAAGCGCTCGCGGGGCCAGACGATCTGCACCACGGCGCCGTGATCGGGGAAGGGCCGATTGGTAAACGACACCTTGGCTCCAGTGCGTTCCAGCAGCGTCCTTGCGATGAAAACGCCCAAGCCCAGGCCGCCACGGGCATTTTGGGCCTCGTCTGCGCCCCGGCGGCGCGACAAATACGGTTCGCCGATCCGTTTCAGCATGTCGGGCGCGATGCCCGGGCCGTCGTCGGAGACCACGATCTCGATGGTTTCGGCGTTCCACCAAGCGTTCACCTCGACGGTCTGGTGCGCGAAATCGACTGCATTTTCGAGAATGTTTCCGACGCCATAAAGGATCGCGGGATTGCGCGCGGCGACCGGTTCGCGCGTTGCTGCGACAGCAAGCCGCACCTTGATGTTGATGCCGAAATCGCGATGCGGCGCCACCGCCTCCTCGATCAGGGTCGACAGCTTCAGGGTGTCGAACGGCGCGCCGCTCGATGACAATTGCGCAATCTTGCTCAGGATGTCGCGGCAACGCTGCGCCTGTTCGCGCACCGTCTTGAGGTCGTCGGCGATCGCCGGGTCGTGCACCGTCTTCTCGAGCTCGCGCGAGATCAGGAAGATCGTCGACAGCGGCGTGCCGAGTTCATGCGCGGCGGCGGCGGCGAGGCCGTCGAGCTGGGTCAGATGCTGCTCGCGCGTCAGGATCAGCTCGGTCGCGGCAAGCGCATCGGAGAGCTGGCGCGCCTCCTCGGTCACCTGGAATGCGTAAAGGCTGGTGACGCCGATCGCGAGCAGGATCGAGAGCCAGACGCCGATCAGATAGATCGGCGGCAGCACCAGCGGATCGTCGCCGTCCCAGGGCAGCGGCAGATGGTAGAAGAACAGCGCCGAGGCGCAGGCGACCGCAAGGCAGCCGAGCGCGATCGTCAGGCGGATCGGCAGCACCGTGGCCGAGATCAGGACCGGCGCCAGGAACAGGAACGAGAACGGGTTCTGCAAGCCCCCGGTGAAGTACAGCAGGCCGCCGAGTTCGACGATGTTGAAGGCGAGCAGGGCCGCGGCATAGGCCGGCTCCAGCCGCTGCATCGGGTTGAACGCGATCTGGAGCGCCAGATTGAGCAGCGCCGAGAACGTCACGATGATGACGCAGGGGACGATCGGAACGTCGAATTCCAGTCCCTGGGCCACGATGAAGATCGCGACGAGCTGGCCGAGTGCGGCGAGCCAGCGCAGCCGCAGGATCGTATCCAGGCGGACATAGCGGCGGGGTTGGCGGAAATCGGAAGCGACGTCGGTCATGTCAGGGACTTTAGCTGTGCCGTGGGCGGCGCACAAATTCGCGACTTAGCGCAAGCACGCGCGGCAAGCCTTGCGCTTATTGTCGCAATGCCCCAATGACGGCCATATGCAACAGAGCGGGACAGGTCAGGCGCGAGCGCCTGCGGCTAATCAAGCGCCTGCGGCCAATCAAGCGCCTGCGGCCAATCGGGCGCCCGCGGCCGATCAGGACGGATCGGCCGCGATCGACGTCGCGCATCTGGTCAAGCTCTACAAGACCACCCGCGCGGTCGACGACATCTCCTTCCGCATCGCGCGCGGCAGCATCACCGGCCTGCTCGGCGGCAACGGCGCCGGCAAGACCACGACGATCGCAATGATCATGGGGCTGGTGCTGCCGACCTCGGGCAGCGTCGAGGTGCTCGGCGCGAAAATTCCCGAACAGCGCTACGACGTGCTCGGCCGGATGAATTTCGAAAGCCCCTATGTCGACATGCCGATGCGGCTCACGGTGCGGCAGAACCTGACCATTTTCGGCCGCCTCTATGCCGTGAAGCATCTGCGCGAGCGGATCGACCAGCTCGCGGCCGATCTCGATCTCAAGGAATTCCTCGACCGCTCCAACGGCAAGCTCTCGGCCGGGCAGAAGACGCGCGTCGCGCTGGCGAAGGCGCTGATCAACGAGCCGGACCTGCTGCTGCTCGACGAGCCGACCGCATCGCTCGATCCGGACACCGCCGACTGGGTGCGGCAGCATCTCGAGACCTATCGCAAGACCCATAACGCGACCATCCTGCTGGCGTCGCACAACATGCTGGAGGTCGAGCGCCTCTGCGACCGCGTCATCATCATGAAGCGCGGCAAGATCGAGGACGACGACAGCCCCGAGGGGATCATGGCGCGCTACAACCGCGACACGCTGGAGGAGGTGTTTCTCGACGTGGCGCGGGGCCGCCTCCGGGAGGGCGCGCCAGAGGGCACACCATGAGCGAGATCGTCAGCCATCAGCCGTGGAGCATTTCACTGCAACGCATCAACGCGATGGTGCTGCGCTATTGGTATCTGCTGATCTCGTCGTGGCCGCGGCTCTTGGAGCTGATCTACTGGCCGGCCTTGCAGATCATCACCTGGGGCTTCCTGCAGAACTACATCTCGCAGGCATCCGGCTTCTTCGCCAGGGCGGGCGGCACGCTGATCGGCGCCGTGATCCTGTGGGACATCCTGTTTCGTGGCCAGCTCGGCTTCTCCATCTCGTTCCTGGAAGAGATGTGGGCACGCAATCTCGGCAACCTGATGATGAGCCCGCTAAAGCCGATCGAATTCCTGCTCTCGCTGATGATCATGAGCCTGATCCGGCTCGCCATCGGCGTGATCCCGATGACGCTGCTGGCGCTGTTTTTCTTCGGCTTCAATTTCTACGCCATCGGGCTGCCGCTGATCGCGTTCTTCTGCAATCTGATCTTCACGAGCTGGTCGGTCGGCGTGTTCGCCTCGGGCCTTGTGCTGCGCAACGGGCTCGGTGCGGAGAGCATCGTCTGGACGCTGATGTTCGCGGTGATGCCGCTCGCCTGCATCTACTATCCGGTCGAGGTGCTGCCGGTCTGGTTGCAATATGTCGCCTGGACGTTGCCGCCGACCTATGTGTTCGAAGGCATGCGGTCGCTGCTGATCGATCACGTCTTCCGTGCCGACCTGATGGCGTGGGCGCTCGCCATCAACGCCATCCTGTTCGTTGCCTCTTTTGCGGTCTTCCTTGCCCTTTTGCAGAGCGCCAAGCGCAACGGATCGCTGCTCGCAGGTGGTGAATAAATGTCACTTTCCCGTGGATTCTCGGTGTTTTAGCCCAATATCGACCCCAGATTCGGTTCGCGGCGCATTGACGCATTGTTGCGCATTGGTCAGTATGCTGCGGCGCAAAACAGGGGTCTGAAAATACTATGCCCATCGGTGAATTTGGCGGTGCCCCGCCACTAGCGGCGGAAGGCAGCCCGGCACTCACGACGCCGCTGTACTGGATGTACGAGATGGCGCATGCCTCGCTCAATCCGGTACGCGCCGTGACCGACGCCACCAAGATCCTGTTTCAGAATCCGCTCAATCCCTGGACGCACACCGAGTTCGGCAAGTCGATCGCCGCCGGCTGCGAATTGTTCGAGCGCACCACGCGCCGATACGGCAAGCCGGATTGGAACCTGCCGACGACGGAGGTCAACGGCATCCGTACGGCGGTCGAGGTTCGCACGGTCTGGGAAAAGCCGTTCTGCCGCCTGCTGCATTTCGATCGCAAATTGACGCGCCCGCTGCGCTCGCCGCAGCCGCGCGTGCTGATCGTGGCGCCGATGTCGGGCCACTATGCGACGCTGCTGCGTGGCACGGTCGAGGCGTTCCTGCCGACGCATGAGGTCTATATCACCGATTGGGCCGATGCGCGCATGGTGCCGCTCGCGGCCGGTCGGTTCGATCTCGACGACTATGTCGATTACCTGATCGAGATGCTGCACGCGCTCGGCGGCAACATGCACATCGTCGCGGTGTGCCAGCCTTCGGTGCCTGTCGTGGCAGCCGTTTCCGTGATGGAAGCCAGCAACGACCCGTTCGTGCCGTTGTCGATGACGTTGATGGGCGGCCCGATCGACACCAGGCGCAATCCGACTGCGGTCAACAACCTCGCGGAAGAGCGCGGCATCGAGTGGTTCCGCAACAATGTCATCACCAAGGTGCCGTTCCCGCATCCGGGCGTGATGCGCGACGTCTATCCGGGCTTCCTGCAGCTCAACGGCTTCATCAGCATGAACCTGGATCGGCACATGGACGCGCACAAGGCGCTGTTCGCCAATCTGGTGAAGGGTGACGGCGATCTCGTCGACAAGCACCGTGAATTCTACGACGAATATCTCGCGGTGATGGACCTCACCGCCGAGTATTACCTGCAGACCGTCGACCTCGTCTTCGTCAAGCACGCGCTGCCGAAGGGCGAGATGACCCATCGCGGCAAGCCGGTCGATCCGTCGAAGATCCGCCGCGTCGCGCTGATGACGGTCGAAGGCGAGAAGGACGACATCTCCGGCCTCGGTCAGACCGAAGCAACGCACGCGCTCTGCACCGCGATTCCGAACCATCGCCGCGTGCACTACGTCCAGAAGGGCGTCGGGCACTATGGCGTCTTCAACGGCTCGCGGTTCCGCTCCGAAATCGTGCCGAGAATCTCCGATTTCATGGTTTCGGCGGCCAATACGCGGCTTTCGCTGGTCGCCGCGGCCGAATAGGTATCGCCCCGGCCGCGATTATCGCGGTCGCGCAAGCTACTGATTTAACTAAAAGAATCTCAAATCAGCCAAGGCTCAAGTGATGAATTTAATTTCATCTCTTGGGCCTTTCTCGTGACTCGGATTCATCAGAAAAAATCCGGTTCCGCCCCCTGCCGGTAGAGGTCAATTAACGGCCAGCCCCTGTATATTGGGCAAATGATTTGTTTTTGCGCCGAGCGCTTTCCCTGGCGGCGGATATGGCAAAGTTCGGGCGAACTCCTGCTCCCCGGACTTTCAGAAATGGCTACTCGCGCGCTCCTCTATCGGCGGCCTGCCGAACCCGCGACCGTATTGGTCAGACACGGCTCCCAGTTCTTCACCGTCAGGCTGCGCCGGCACAGGCGCGCGCGCCGCTATACGCTCAGGATTCATCCAACCGATCGTGAAGCGATCCTGACCATGCCACCGCGCGGCACGATCGTGGAAGCCAAGGAGTTCGCCAATATCCACGGCGGCTGGATCGCAGCCCGTCTTGGCCGTCTGCCGAAGGCGGCGCCGTTCCAGCCCGGCACCGTGGTGCCGTTGCGCGGCGTGCCGCATCGGTTGGTGCACCGCTCGGGCGAACGCGGCACGGTCTGGACCGAAACGCGCGACAGCGGCGAGAAGATTCTGTGCGTCGCCGGCGGCGTCGAGCACATGGATCGCCGGGTGCATGACTTCCTCAAGCGCGAGGCGCGCAAGGATCTGCAGAAGGCGGCGCAGCTGCACGCCGCGGAACTCGGCGTGCGGGTGCGGCGAATCTCGATTCGCGACCAGTCGAGCCGTTGGGGCTCGTGCACCTCGGCCGGCTCGCTGTCGTTCTCGTGGCGGCTGATCCTGGCGCCGCCCTTCGTGCTCGACTACCTCGCCGCGCATGAGGTCGCACATCTCGTCGAGATGAACCACTCGGCGCGGTTCTGGCGGGTGGTCGACAAGGTCTGCGCGTCGGTCACGCGCGCCAAGAACTGGCTCGACACCTACGGCAACGACCTGCATCGCTACGGGATTCAGGAGTAGGCGGCGCTATCTCCGCCACCTCCGCTGTCATCGCCCGCGAAAGCGGGCGATCCAGTATTCCAGAGACGCTCATATTCGACCGATAGGCCGCGGCGTACGGGATCCCCCGCATTCGCGGAGGATGACGGCCTGAGTGTGAATGAAGGCGCGGTGCGTAGTGCGTAGCCCGGATGGAGCGCAGCGTAATCCGGGGCAGCTTTCACTGATCGCGCGACTGGTCCCGGATTTCGCTGCGCTTCATCCGGGCTACGAGCCAGAATTATCGATCTACCGAAACAACCGATCGGCCAGCCACCCATCCAGCCCCGCCGCAGCCTCCGGCCGCGCATTCGGGTTGGGCGGTGGCGCCGAGGCGCGAGTTGGTGTCGGCGGTGGCTGGCGATAATAGCCGCCGCCGGATGGGACCGGCGCGGGCGGCGGCGCCTGCATCGGCGGTTGAATCTGCATCGGCCCCGCCGGTGCTGAAGGCGCCGATATCTGCGACGAGATCTGCATCAGGTTCGCCGGGGCCCAGCTGCCCTGCGAGTTCGGGATCGCCGCGACCGGCACGCCCTGATGCGCGGCCTTCATGAAGCGGCTCCACACTTCCACCGGCAATCCGCCGCCGGTCGCCTTCCTGGTCGGCGAATTGTCGTCATTGCCGAGCCAGACGCCGGTGACGAGCTTGGCGGTGTAGCCGATGAACCAGGCGTCACGATAGTCCTGGCTGGTGCCGGTCTTGCCGGCGGCTGTCCAGCCCGGGATTTCGGCCTTGCGCGCGGTGCCCGAGATCAGCGTCTCGCGCATCATGCTGTTCATCATCGCGTCATAGCGCGGCTCGATCACCTGGTTGGGCGGATCGGTGGGGGGGTCATAGAGCAGCTTGCCGGAGCTGGTCTTGATCCTGGTCACCACATGCGGCGACACGGCGTAGCCGCCATTGGCGAACGGCGCATAGGCGCCGACCAGCTCGATCACGGACACTTCCGACGTGCCGAGCGCGATCGAGACGTTGGGCTCCAGCTTGGAGGAGATGCCGAGCCGGTGCGCGGTACGCACCACATTCTTGGCGCCGACCTCGACGCCGAGCCGCACCGCCACCGTGTTCAGCGACATCGCCAGCGCCTGGGTCAACGTCACCGAGCCGAAATATTCATGGGTGTAGTTCTCCGGCTTCCAGCCCTTGATGTCGAGCGGCGCGTCGGTGCGGATCGTGTCCGGCGTCAGCCCGGATTCGACCGCGGTGAGATAGACGAACGGCTTGAACGACGAGCCCGGCTGCCGCTTCGCGGTGACGGCGCGATTATACTGGCTCTCGGCATAGTTCCGGCCGCCGACCATGGCGCGCACCGCGCCGTCGGGCGTCATCGCCACCAGCGCACCCTGGCTGACATTGAACTTCACGCTCTTGGCCGCGAGCTCGTCGATGACGGCGGCTTCGGCGACGTTCTGCAGCTTGGGATCGATCGTGGTCTGCACGATGATGTCCTGGTCGATCTGGCCGACCAGATCGTCGAGCACTTCGCCGATCCAGTCGGCGACATAGTTCACGGTGCCGGCCCCGGCCGGCTTCACCGCGATCGAGGGCTGGCCGATCGAGGCTTTTGCCTGCGCCTCGGTGATGAACTTGGCGTCGGCCATCGCCGCGAGCACGACCTGCGCGCGCTGCTCGGCGCCCTCGGGGTTGCGGTTCGGCGCCAGCCGCGACGGCGACTTGACGAGGCCCGCGAGCATCGCCGCTTCCGGCAAGGTCACGTTCTTCGCCGACTTGCCGAAATAGCGCTGCGCGGCGGCCTCGACGCCGTAGGCGCCGGACCCGAAATAGACGCGGTTGAGATAGAGCTCGAGGATCTCGTCCTTGGAATGCTTGCGTTCCAGCCACAGCGCGAGTTCGGCCTCCTGCAGCTTGCGCTGCATGGTGCGCTCCTGGGTCAGGAACAGGTTCTTGGCGAGCTGCTGGGTCAGCGTGGAGCCGCCCTGCGACACACCCCGATGCAGCACGTTGGTGACGGCTGCGCGTAAAATGCCGAGCGGGTCGACGCCGAAATGCGAATAGAAGCGGCGGTCTTCAATGGCGATGAAGGCCTTCGGCAGATAGGGCGGCAGGTCCTTCAACGCGATGTTGGCGCCGGCCATTTCGCCGCGCTGCGCCAGCACGCTGCCGTCGATCCCGACGATCTGGATCGTCGGCGGACGCTTCGGGATCTCCAGGGACTGGATCGGCGGCAGATGCGCGCCGACCCACACCACGACACCGATCACGGCAATGCCCGCCCACAGGCCGAGCACCGCGGTCCAGTAGAACAGGCGGCCGATGCCGAAGCCGCGCGACTTGGTGCGCCGCTTGCTGCCGCTGCGCGACGGGCGCGGTTTCTCGCTGCCGGATTCGCTGCTTTTGGGTTTGGATTTGGCAGGTTTGTCGTCGCTGCCGCCGGGAACGCGATCGGAGGGCGACAGTCGGAGGTCGGCAAGCGCGGCCGGAAGCCCGAACAGCGGCTCCTTGCGCGCACCGCCTTTTTTACGTCCCCACGCCATCGCAACGCTCACACCCTGACAGGGGCGCACGCTAGCGTTCCCGGTTTAAGGGGCGGTTACGCAAAGCTTAACGGGGGATTAGGAGGTGAGGCGGCGCGTGCTACATGTAGGAGCATGATCCGGAAAAGTGGGGACCGGTTTTCCGAAAAGATCATGCTCAAACAGGATGGGAGAGCGCGATCGAGCGATCGCGCTTGGGAACAACAAAACAAAGGAGCACCGCATGGGCCATATCGATCCGACCAAGGACGTCTTCGCGCAATTCCGGGACAACAACCGGCCGGGCCCGATCCACATGCTCAATCTGGTACGGCTGCGTGAGTGGGCCGCCTATCCCGACGGCCGCAAGGCGACCGGCGCGGAGGCCTATGCCGCCTATGGCCGCGAGAGCGGCCCGGTGTTCGAACGACTTGGCGGGCGTATCGTGTGGCAGGGCCGCTTCGAGCTCATGCTGATCGGACCGCAAGACGAGCGCTGGGATCACTGCTTCATCGCGGAGTATCCAAGCGTTGCCGCCTTCGTCGAGATGATCCGCGATCCCGTCTATCGCGAGGCGGTGAAGCACCGCCAGGCCGGCGTCGAGGACTCGCGGTTGATCCGCCATGCCGTGCTGCCGGTCGGGAAGAATTTCGGCGAGATTCCGGCGTGACATCGCGTTAGCGCGAGGCGAATCTCTATCACCGTCACCCTGAGGAGCGCGCAGCGCGTCTCGAAGGGTGCACGGCCCGGTAGGTGGCCGTCGACCCTTCGAGACGCCGCTTCGCGGCTCCTCAGGGTGACGGGGATAGATGGTGCGGAAGCACCCAAAAACAAAATCGGCGGCCTGGAGGCCGCCGATTGCATCTCAAACCTGCGCGAACCGCTAGCCGGCCGCGCCGGCGTCCTCGAGGATCGGGCCGAACAGCTCCCAGCGCTCGCCGTTGAACTTCATCATCTGCAACTGCTTGTTGACGCGATAGTCGTTCGGCGTGGTGTTGCCCTTGATGCCCGGCAGCGCCATGTCGAGCTCGACGTTCTTCAGGTTGGTCGCCTGCTTCAGCACGTTCTCGCGCGTCAGCTCGTCGCCGCACTGCTTCAGCACATGCACCATCAGCTGGGCGGTGGAGTAGCCGTAGGTGTTGAAGTTCGAGTTCTTGTCGCCGTCGGGATAGTACTTGGCCATGAAGTCGAAATAGCGCTTCATGCCCGGATCGTCCTTCCACTGCGGATCGGCCGGATCCTTGCCGTAGTTGGTCGAGATCAGGCCCTTGGAGGCCTCCAGGCCCGCCGGCTGCAGCACGGCGCCGACCGAGGTGGCGTTGATGTCGACGATGTGGACCGGATGCCAGCCGAGCTCGGCGATCTTCTTGATCGCCTGGGCTGCCTGCTTCGGCGTCGAGGCTGAGAAGAACAGGTCGGCGCCGGCGTCCTTGATCTTGATCACCTGGGAATCGATGGTCGGGTCGGAGACCTCATAGGAGGCTTCGGCCACGATCATCTTGGCGGCCTTGTCGCCGAGGCCGGCCTTGATGCCGTTCAGATAGTCCTTGCCGAGGTCGTCGTTCTGATAGAGCACGCCGATCTTGGCGTTCGGATGCTCCTTCAGGATGTACTGGCCGTAGATGCGGCCTTCGACGAAGTAGTTCGGATTGAAGCCGAGCGTCCACGGGAAGTTCTTCGGATCGGTGAACTTCGAGGCGCCGGTGGCCGCGAACAGCTGCGGCACCTTCTTGGCGTTGAGATATTTCTGCACGGCGGCGTTCGACGGCGTGCCGACGATCTGGAAGGTCAAGAGCACCTCGTCGCTCTCGACGAGCTTGCGGATCTGCTCGACGGCCTTCGGCGGCGAGTAGGCGTCGTCATACTGGATCAGATTGATCTTGCGGCCGTTCACGCCGCCCTGATCGTTGATCATCTTGAAATAGGCCGCCTGGGTCTTGCCGATCGAGGCATAGGCGGAGGCCGGTCCGGAGAAGGGGACGGTCTGGCCGATCTTGATCTCGGTATCGCTCGCGCCGGGATCGTATTTCTTCTGCGCGGAGGCCGACGTTGCAGACAGCGCGATCGCGAGCGCCGTTCCCGTGACCAGGTGGAAAATCCCGTTCCTCATAATGCTGTTTTCCTCACGTGACTGATGGTTGGCCGATGATCTTGTCCGCGGGTTCAAGGTCCCGCGGTCGCCATCGCTGGGCCGGGATACTGGCGGAACCGTTGCTGCGACGCAAGACGACGGATGCCGAAAAGGTGAGCGATTTCAGTCAACGAAAGTAGGGGGCGGTGCGCAAAAGACGGCGGGGCCGCGGGCGAGCACCGGGCTGCGTTTCACCTCGCCCCGCTTGCGGGGAGAGGTCGCATCGCATCGAAGATGCGATGCGGGTGAGGGGGAGTCTCCGCGGGCGTACCTACATCCGTTGCGCGGCAGCAGCCCCTCACCCCAACCCTCTCCCCGCAAGAGCGGGGCGAGGGAGCACATCTCGTCTTTGGCGCGACCTAGCCCGCCGGTCCGGTGTCCTCGATGATCGGGCCGAACAGCTCCCAGCGCTCGCCGCTGAACTTCATCATCTGCATCTGCTTGTTGATGCGATAATCGTTCGGTCCGGTCGTGATCGACATGCCCGGCAGCGCGAGACTCGGCACGAACTTCTTCAGGCTGGTCACCTGCTTCATCAGGTTCTCGCGGGTGAGGTCGTCGCCGCACTGCTTGAGCACCTGGATCAGGAGCTCGGCCGTCGAATAGCCGTAGGTGTTGACGGTGTTGAGCTTGTCGCCTTCCGGGTAATATTTGTCCATGAAGGCGAAATAGGCCTTCACGCCGGGATCGTCCTTCCACTGCGGATCGGCCGGGTCCTTGCCGTAATTGGTCGAGATGATGCCCCTGGAGATGTCGAGGCCGGCCGGCTTCAGCGTCGCCGACACCGGGCTCGCATTGATGTCGAGGATGTGCACCGGGTGCCAGTCGAGGTCCGCGACCTTGCGGATCGCCTGCGCGGCGAATTTCGGTGTCGACGCGTTATAGAGCAGGTCGACGCCAGCGGCCTTCAGCTTGACGATCTGGGAATCGACGGTCGGGTCGGTCAGTTCATAGGACACCTCGGCGACGATCATGCTCGCGGCCTTGTCGCCGAGCCCGCTCTTCAGGCCGGTGATGTAGTCGCGGCCGAGATCGTCGTTCTGGTAGAAGATGCCGATCTTGGCGTTGGGATGATTGGCCAGGATGTATTTGGCGTAGATGCGTCCCTCGGACTGGTAGTTCGGGTTGAAGGCGATCGTCCACGGCGCGTTCTGCGGATCGGAGAAGCGTGAGGCTCCGGTGGAGGCCAGCAGCTGCGGCACCTTCCTGGCATTCAGATATTTCTGCACGGCGGCATTTGAGGGCGTGCCGATGATCTGGAAGGTGAACAACACCTCGTCGCCCTCGACCAGCTTGCGCAGCTGCTCGACCGCCTTCGGCGGCGAATAGGCGTCGTCATACTGGATCAGGTTCAGCTTGCGGCCATTGATGCCGCCCTGATCGTTGATCATCTTGATGTAGGCCGCCTGGGTCTTGCCGATGCCGGCATAGGCGGATGCGGGGCCCGAGAACGGCACGGTCTGGCCGATCTTGATCTCGGTGTCGGTCGCGCCGATGTCGTATTTCTTCTGCGCGGTGGCCGATGTAACCGACAACGCGATGGCAAGCGCTGTCGCAGCGAGCAATTGCACGCTCCTCATGTCCGTGACCTCCCATGTTGCCGGTGATCTTGTCCGCAAGCATTGGCCGGCGGATGTCACCGTTATCAGGGATGATGGAGGAACGCTGAGAGCATTGCAAGGCGATGCCCCGGCGCGCGATGTCGCGTCAGGCGAGCCAGAGCAGGATCAGCGCGAGTGCGGCGGGCGCCGCCTGCACATAAAGGATGCGCCGGCTGACGGTGGCGGCGCCATAGGCGCCGGCGACGATCACGCAGAGCAGGAAGAATGTCTTGATCTGCAATGCGAAGGCGGCATTGCCGTGCACCAGGCCCCAGATCAGTCCGGCGGCGAGGAAGCCATTATAGAGCCCCTGATTGGCGGCAAGCACCGCCGAATCGGTCGCCTTCTCGATCGAGTTGCGAAAGGTCCTCAGCCCGAGCGGCTTGGTCCACAGGAACATCTCGAGCACAAGGAAATAGACGTGCAGCGCGGCCACCACCGCGACCAGGACATTGGCAAGCAAAAGCATATTGCGGTCCCCCAGAGCTTCGGTTCTGATTGAATCAGAACCGAAGCTCAAGCTTCTTATTTTGACGCGGTTTCTTCACGCGAACCGGTGTCCCCTTCGCTCGAAAACGCTCTCACCGGAATTCGGGTGGACGCTAGCATGCGGGCGGTGAATTGTATGCCGAGCGACCCGTTTCGAGCGCGATGACTTTCCAGAGTGACGACAAATGGCCGACCGCAAGACCGCGCAGACCTTCAACCTCGACCGCCTCAAGACGCCGATCGGCACCGCGCTGCTGGTGACCGATGACGATGGCGTGCTGCGCGCGCTCGACTGGGACGATTATGAAGGGCGGATGCTCGACCTGCTGCGGCTGCATTATGGCGCCGTGACGTTGCGGGACGGCCGCGCACCGGCCACGATGCGCAAGGCGCTCGGCGATTATTTCAAGGGCGATCTCGATCGGCTGGCGGAAGTCGAGTGGCGCGTCGCGGGCACGCCGTTCCAGCAGAAGGTCTGGCACGCGTTGCCGAAGGTTCCGCCGGGCACCACGATGAGCTACGGTGCGCTGGCGGCGAAACTGAAAGTGCCGAACGCGATGCGCGCGGTCGGCCATGCCAACGGCTCCAACCCGATTAGCGTCGTCGTGCCCTGCCACCGCCTGATCGGCGCCAACGGCTCGCTGGTCAAATATGGCGGCGGGCTGGAGCGCAAGCGCTGGCTGTTGCGGCACGAGGGCGTGGAGATATAGCGGCCGAACTCAGCCGCAGTGAGACGATCAATCAAGATCCTCGCGCGGCATGTTGCGCAGATCGCGCACGATGTAGAAGAATACAACGAGCGAAGGCACCCACGCAAAAATCCGGCCTTCGCCGTCAGATCAGTTCTTCCGATGGGCCGCCGGTTCTCGGAGGGGATAGAGCCACTTCCAATAGACCTTGTTGCGCTCCAACTGCCGCTTGTAGATCTCGCGGCACTTCGTCGAGCAAAATTGCTCGAAGTACCAGCTGTGCCGGATCAGTCCGAAGGGCCGCCGGCATCCCGGATTCCCGCAACGGCCTGTCATGATGCTGCCTCCGCATTCGCTCGCCAAAGCCAGCGAATGAAGTTCTCCTGACCCTTGTGAAGACAGAGCCGCCCGCAGTAGCGTTCACCCGCTGGATTTCGCAGGCAGATGATCTTGGCATCTTCACTGTCACACTGGGCGCAGCGCAGTTCCGTACGCATGGCGACTTCCCTCCAAGGAACTGCCATTTGCCAATCAAGAATGTCTGATGCTGTCGTTGCCGCCGGTCTTCCTGAGGGACGGCGCCGCGAAGTCTCGCGCTGCCACCGTCCGTGTGCAACTTGTCCAGATGTTTCTCGGCATCATCCTTGCGTATATTGGTTTGAGCTCACGCGCGTGTCGCTGTGACATGCTGTGCGAGAGCGGCATCGAGGCATTTGACCAGCGCATCTCCGTCAAACGGCTTGATCAGAAAGCAGATCGCACCCGCCTCCATGGCTCGGGCCCGATCGGCTTCGACGGAGAAGGCCGTGATGAAAATGAACGGAAGGCGCCGACCATCGGCAATCAGACGTGCCTGCAGGTCGAGCCCGCTCATGGCCGGCATCCTGACATCGGCTATCACGCAGGAGGTGTCGTTCAGTTGCGGCGAATGCAGGAATTCTTCGGCTGACGCATAGGTCTGGACCGCATAGCCCAGCGACCTGACCAGATTGTCGGTCGCGGTGCGGACCGACATGTCATCGTCGACGATCGAGATCACCGGGTTGGACAAGAAGGGCTTCCTGGAACGGCCAGAGGGGCCTCTGGTGTCTGCTCTCACGGCGCCACAGTGCGTCGTCGGCCGCGGCCGGAGAATCATACTTAGGTTTGTGCGCTGCCGGATGCCTGCTTGATCCCGAGGATCTGCGCCATCCTGACCAGATCCGGCAACGACTTTGCCGCCATTTTCCGCATAATGTGCCCGCGGTGTATCTTGACTGTGATCTCGGCCACGCCGATTTCGGCGGCGACCTGCTTGTTCATGAGCCCCGCGGTGACGAGGCTCATGATCTGGCGTTCGCGAGGGGTCAACGTTGCGAAGGCTGCGCGCAGGCTCGCGAGCGCCCTGGCCTCATTGCGGCGCGTTCGGTCTCGTTCGATCGCAGTCGTGACGGCATCCAGCATGTCCTGATCGCGGAACGGCTTGGTCAGGAAGTCGACGGCTCCGGCCTTCATGGCCCTGACCGTCATCGGGATATCGCCATGGCCGGTCATGAAGATGATCGGAATATGAATGTCGGCCTTGGCCAACTCTGCCTGGAAGTCGAGGCCGCTCAGCCGCGGCAGCCTGATGTCCAGGATCAGGCAGCTCGGAACATCGGGGAGCTTGTGCTGAAGAAATTCATGGGCCGACCCGAACGCTGCGGTTCGCAGGCCGACCGACCGGAAAAGATTGCCCAGCGAGTCTCGCACTGACGCGTCGTCGTCGACGACGAACACGATCGGCTCGGCGTTCGCGAGGGCGGGAGACGATGCCGCGTGTCCAATCACCATGCATGATCCTCATGACGCAGCGGCAGGGTGAACTGGAATGTCGTGCCGGGGCCGATATTTCTTGACATGGACAGGCGCCCTCGGTGGGCTTCGACGATCGAGCGGCAGATCGACAACCCCATTCCCATGCCGCTGGCTTTGGTGGTGTAGAAGGCGTCAAACAACCGCTCGGCATTCTCTGTCGCAACCCCGACACCACAGTCGCTGACCGTGACCAGGATCTGCCCGGCATCGTCATGGCGCGTCCGGATCACCAGTTCCCGTGGCCTGTCCGTGACCGGCTGCATTGCCTCGATGCCATTGACGACGAGGTTGAGGATGACTTGCTGCAGCTGGACGCGGTCGGCGACGACAGGCGGGAGCGCGGGAGCGAGGTCCAGCTGCAGGGATACAAGGTGGCTCTGCAGTTCATGCTGCACCAGGCCAATCACCTGGTTGATGGCTTCATTGATGTCGAGCGGCGCCATCTGACCGGTTGTCTTGTTCACCAGCGCGCGGACGCGCTGGATGACCTCGCCTGCCCGGTTGCCGTCGCTGATGATCGACCGGACCGCCCCGCGCGCCTCGTTCAGGTCGGGGGCCGCCCGGTTGAGCCAGCGCAGGCATGCCGCGGCGTTGGCGACCACGGCGGCAAGCGGCTGGTTCACTTCATGGGCGATCGATGCGGCGAGCTCGCCGAGCGCCGTCACGCGCGTGACGTGCGCGAGGTTGGTCTGCGCGTCATGCAACTCCGCCTCGGCGCGCTTGCGGGCGGTCATGTCGGTGACCGCTCCGATGAATTCGATGTCGCCCGAGGGGTTGGTCACCGCATGCGCCCTGGCGTGAACATATTTGATCGCACCGTCCGGCATCAGCAATCGGTAGCCGTGCTCGAAATCCTTGCCGTCGAGCGAGGCGCTGTCGACGGTCCGTTGCACGCGGGTGCGATCATCCGGATGGATGCGTTGAAGGACCGTGGCATGCTTGATGGAGGGAGCCCTGTCGAATCCGAAGATCCTGAACGTCTCTTCCGACCAGATCACCTCACCGCTGGCGACGTGCCAGCCAAAGCTGCCGGTGTGGCTCAATCGCTGGGCTTCGCTCAGGTACATTTCGCTCTGCTGCAGTGCGTTTTCGGCCTGTTTGCGCTCGGTGATATCCTCGCATGCGATCAGGACGATCAATCGATCGTCCTGCCGCCGCACGGCCTTGGCATTTTCACGAACCCAAAGTCTTGAACCGTCCTTGCGGACCTTCCGGATTTCCCAATTGTGGGTTTGGCCGATGTTCTCGAGGCACGCCGCGACGTTGCGCTGGACCGTCTGATGGTCTTCGGCGGCAAAGACCCGCAGCACGGATTGTCCAAGCAATTCGTCGACGGTGTAGCCGAGCTGCGCCGCGCCGAACGTGTTGACCGACAGCACGAGACCCGTCGCGTCGACCATGAAGTACATGACCGGGTTGTGCTCGAACACCTCTCGCCATTGCGCTTCGCTGTTGCGCAGGGCCTCGACCGCGCGCTCTTCGCCGCTGGCCCGGCCGCGCAACATGGCTTCCATCTGCCTGTGGGTGCGGCCCACCACCCCCATCATCAGCAATGCGGCGGCAAGCGAGGCGATCAGCAGCGCCAGCGCGATCAGATGGGCGGAAGCTGCAGGCTGCGGACCAAGCAGCAGCCCTATGCAGGTTGCGGCCAAAGCCAGCACCATGCCGCCGAGCAGCCATTGCTCGGCCGACCAGGACTTCGTGGTCGGGATGCGCATCATCGGCAGCACCAGCACTTGGCTATCCAGCACTTTGGCCGTCCAGCACTTGGCCATCATGGGCCGCGCTGCGTCGCTAGGTGACCGCTACCATCAGCGGCGACAACGTCGCCCTCCTAACAAACTGCACATTAGCAGCTTTCCCGACGTCCGAACGGGATCGTGGGGGCGATTTTTGGCGATCCACTCGCATCGCGTGAGATCGCGCGGAAAGCGCAATCGTCGGACGAACGCAGGCCCAGGTTGCGGCTAAACCAAAGTATGTCGTCCCCATCCGAATGTAACGGCCGGATCAACCTCCGTTCAATGGCCGGTTTCCTCCCGGTGGCTACGCTTATTGGGTAACTCGATGACAGTAGAGGCCTCCAGGGTTCAGCAATCGCCAATCAGAGACGGGAGACTGAAATGCCCAACGCGCGCCTGCATCTGATCCTTTGCTCCAACGACGTCGAGCGCGAGACCGCGCGTCAGACACGCAACCGCAGCTTCCAGCCCTTCGTCATCGATGGCGGCAAGCCAGCAGCGAGCGTGCAGGCCGGCAATTCCTGGATCGATCTGCTCGACGTCTTCGATTTGGGCGTGGTGCTCTGTCAGGCGAGCTACCTGGCCTTGCTGGGGGCAAGCCTCGCGGCGCTGCAGCCGCAATTGAACGTGCCGGATCCAGGGTCGTAGCCCGCTCTGGATCCAAGTCCGGCAGGCTGCCGGGACCGACGCGCTGGCTGCTCACGCCTGGGTCGCGCAAACGGGTCCGACAACAGCCTCCGTGAGAGCCCGGAATCCACGCCCCACTAGCCCCGGCCCTGATGGATTCCGGGCTCAGCCTCTTCGGTCCGCTCCCCAATGACGGCGGAACAAGGCCGGCGCCGTCGCTGCGCCATCGATCTTCTGGCCGTCGCAAATTGCAGACATTTTTCCGAAAGATGCCCGGTTCGCTTTAGCCGCTTTTGAAGCACCTGATTGTTGGATCGGTCCGGCAACGGCATCGCTCCGCGGAGCTGTGCGTTGGGTTCGCGCACTGACAGTTCAGGGGCCGGTCAACATGAATCAGGCACAGCAGCAGAAGCCTTTTCCTGAAGGCGATGCTTCCGTCACCAAGGATGAGGAAGCGGGCGCACGCGGATTGCAGCGCGACTTGCAGGACCGGCTGCAGCCGGCGCACGACGAGCCGGTCAGCGAGCCCGTCGGCGACAGCACGCCCCACCCGGAAGCGCCTGCAGGCTCGGGACGGTGGCTTCGACGCCTGCTCAAGGTCGGCATCGGCCTTGCGATCGTTGCCGTGTTCGGATGGCTGCCGCTGAAAGCCGTGCTGCAGACCTCAAGCGTCGAGGCCGTGGTCAATGCCCGGATCGTGACCTTGCGCTCGCCGATCGACGGCACCGTAAGCGCGAAGCCGCCGCAGGGCTCGACGCAGCTCAGCGTGGTCCACGAGGGCGATGCGATCCTGCACGTCGTCAACGCGCGCGGCGATCGCGTGCGGCTCGACGATCTGCGGCGGCAAATGTCGCGGATGGAGAATGAGCGCCCGAGTCTCGCCGCCAAGCTGGCCGCCGCCGAGACGGCGCAACAGGACCTTGCCCGCCAGGCCGGCCAGTTCCGTGACGGTCGCATCCTTCAGCTCCAGGCACGCATTGCCGAAATCCAGACCGCGATCGAGGCCGCGGCCGCGCGGCGGGAGGAAGCCACCGCGGCGGTCGAGCGCGCCTCCTCGCTGATCAAATCGGGCAGCGTCTCGACGGTCGAAATGGCCCGGCTGACGCGCGAGCAGTCGATCGCCCAGCAGACCGAGATCGGCGCGCAGCGCCGGCTCGACGCCGCCAAGGTCGAACTCACGGCGGCAAGGAACGGCACCTATCTTGGCGATAGCTACAATGACCGGCCGAGTTCCGCGCAGCGCGAAGAGGAGATGCGCCAGCGCGTCAGCGATCTGCGCGCCGACCTGGCGCATTCCGATGCCGAGATCGATTGGCTCACCCACGAGATTGCCTCGGAGCAGCTGCATTACGTCAACCGGGCGGAAGCCGACATCAGGGCGCCGGTGACCGGGCGCATCTGGGAGATGATGACGTCGGCCGGCGAGGATGTCAGGGCCGGGCAGCCCCTGCTCAAGCTGCTCGATTGCAGCGGCGCGGTGGTCACCGCCAACGTCACCGAAGGCGTCTATAACCGCCTCAAGCTCGGCGAGCAGGCGAGCTTTGAGCCGAACGACGGCAGCGCCGCGATCCAGGGTGAGATCGTCAACCTCACCGGCGCGTCGGGTGCGCCCGCAAACCTTGCGATCAATCCGGATGCGCTGAACAAGGAACCGTATCGGGTGACGGTCTCGATGCCGGAGCTCGACACATCGGGCAAGGAATGCGCGGTCGGCCGCACCGGGCGGGTGGTGTTCAACACCGACGCGGCCAAGCCATGATGGCGGCATTCGCGCCCGGGCTGGTCGCCTTCGGCTCCTGCCTTGCGATCCTGCCTTTGCTCCGGCGCGAGCAGACGTTGGCCCGCATCATGATGACCGGCATGTCGTTCGTTCTGCTGCTGCACTACTTCATCTGGCGGGTGACCCAGACCTTGCCGCCTCTGGGGCTTACCGCCGATGCGATGGTCGGCTATCCCTTCGTGGTGGCCGAGGCGGCCTCGATGATCGCGGTGTGCCTGTCGCTGCTGTTCCTCAGCCGCACCATCGACCGCTCGCCCGAGGTCAATGCCATCCTGCGCCGGTCCAGGGCGTCGGCCGATGCGCCGCGCGTCGACGTCTTCATCTGCACCTAAAATGAAGAGAAGGCGATCCTCGAGCGCACCATCATCGGTGCGACCGGGCTGAACTATCCCAATTATCGCGTCTGGGTGCTCGACGACGGGCGAAGGCTGTGGCTGCGCCGGCTCGCCCAGGAGCTCGGCTGCAATTATCTGACCCGCCCCGACAACCGCCACGCCAAGGCCGGCAACATCAATCATGCGCTCCAGCACGTGTCCGCGCTAGCGGACCGGCCGGAATTCGTCTCGATCCTCGATGCGGATTTTGTCCCGATGCCGGACTTCTTGACGCGGGCGATGAGCCTGATGCAGGACGGCACCGTCGGCGTCGTACAGACGCCGCAGCATTTCATCAATCCGGATCCGATCCAGACCAATCTCGCTGCAACCGACGTCTGGCCCGACGAGCAGCGCTTCTTCTTCGACATCCTGATGCCGGCCAAGGACGCCTGGGGCACCGCATTCTGCTGCGGTACCTCATCGCTGATCCGCTTTTCCGGCCTGATGCAGATCGGCGGCTTCCCGACCGACTCGGTGACGGAGGATTACCTCGTCACGCTGCGGCTCAAGGAGAAGGGCCTGCGCACGGTCTATCTCAACGAGCGCCTGACCATCGGTCTCGCGCCGGAGGGATTGAAGGAATACATCACCCAGCGCGGGCGCTGGTGCCTCGGCTTCATGCAGATCGTCCGCGGTCGCAGCGGGCCGTTCTCGCGGCAATCCAGGCTCGAATTCATGGACCGGCTGTCGTTGGTCGACGCCTTCATGAGCTGGTCGGCGGTCTATGGCACCAAGGTGTTTGGCCTGGTCGTGCCGTGGCTCTTTTTGTTGTTCGGGATCAAGGCGGTCCACGCCGACCTGTCCGAGCTGCTGAAATACTTCATGCCGTTCTATGTCTGGCACGCCTTCACGATGGCCTGGATTTCGCACGGCCGCTCGCTCGCGATCATGACCGACGTTTCGCAATACATCGCCGCGCCCGCGGTGCTGAAGGCGGTCGTGACCGGCCTTGCCAAGCCGCAAGGCCACAAGTTCAAGGTGACGGCCAAGGGCGGCGACCGCAACCGCCGCTTCATCGAGTGGCCGCTGCTGCGGCTCTACGGGAGCGCCTTGCTGATCACGCTGGTGGCCATCTCCTACGCCTTCATCCTGCATCTGCGCGGCGAAAACATCGCCTATGGCGGACTGGCGCTGGCCTGGAGCCTGTACAATTGCGTCGTGCTCGCGATCGTGTGCTTCATCTGCATCGAGCAGCCGCGGCGCCGCAAGGCCGAGCGTTTCGAGCGCGACGAGCCGGTCCTGATCCACGAAGGCGCCGAGCCGCGGCTGGTGCGGATGGCCGACATCTCGATCTCGGGCGCGCGGTTCATCGATCCCGCCCCGCCCGCCATCGGCGCCTCGATCAAGTGCGATGTCTACGGACAGAACGTGGCCGCGCTCGTGGTCCGCCGCACCCGCGACGGCTTCGGCGTCCGTTTCGAAGACGCGGTTGCGACGCGGGTCAGTGTGGTGCGCGCATTCTATGCCGGCGAATATGTCCGCGCCTTCCGCAGCGTGCGCGCGGCGCCGGTCGGCAAGGCGCTGCTGATGCGGCTGTTCGGTTGATTCGCCAGGATTGGGCTTCGCAGCGCGGCCTTCCGTTCCGTCATCCCCGCGCAAAGGCTTCGCCTTTGTCGCTGCAGGAGCGCGGAAGCGCGTCTCGAAGGATCGACGGCCTGGATATTCATGCGTACTTCGACTCTTCCGCGGCAACAACGGGGCCGTCGATCCTTCGAGACGGCCGCTCCGCGGCCTCCTCAGGATGACGGATCTTGTACGCTTAGTTGCACGTTTGATCTAAGCCGCCGGCTTCGCCGCCTGGTCCTCGCTCGACAACAGATGCAGCAGCGCGCTCTTGATCGCGGCCTGCCGGGTCGGCGCGGTGATCTGGGCGCCGAGCAGGTCGGTGACGTAGAACACGTCGCGGGCGCGTTCGCCGAAGGTCGCGACATGCGCCGAGGCGATGTTGAGGTTGAGCTTCGAGATCGCGGTGGTCAGCTGGTAGAGCAGGCCGGGGCGGTCGAGGCCGGAGACCTCGATCACAGTGTAGCGGTCGGACCACTGGTTGTTGATGGTTACTTCCGGCTCGACGATGAACGGCCGCGCCTTACTGCGCACCGCGCGCTTGGCCACCGCCTCGGGCAGCCGCAGCTTGCCTTCCAGCACCTGCTCGATCATCTCGCCGATCCGCGTCGCGCGGCGGCCTTCGTCATCGTCGCGGTCGTATTCGCGCGAGATCGAGATGGTGTCGAGCGCGCGGCCGTCGGTCGTGGTGTAGATCTGCGCGTCGACGATGTTGGCGCCGGCCGAGGCGCAGGCGCCTGCGATGATCGACAGCAGCCAGGGATGGTCGGTCGCCAGGATTGTCAGCTCGGTGACGGCGCGGACCTCGTCGAAGCCGACATTGATCGCAAGCTTGTGGCCGGCCTGCTCGCTGGCGCGGATGAAGCGCGCCTGGCGGATCTTGCGCTGCAGCTCGACCTTGAGCCAATAGGCCGGGTAGTGCCGGCCGATATAGGCATTGAGCTCGACCTCTGGCCATTCGGTGAAGGCGCGGCGGAATTCGGCCTGCGCCACCGCGATGCGCTGGGCGCGGTTGACCTCCGAGAAGCCGCCGGTCAGCACCGGCTCTGTTTCATAGTACAGCGTGCGCAAGAGCTGCGCCTTCCAGCCGTTCCAGACACCCGGGCCGACGCCGCGAATGTCGGCGGTGGTCAGGATCGTGAGCAGCTTCATCTGCTCGACCGACTGCACCACGGCGGCGAAATTCTCGATCGTCTTGCGGTCCGACAAATCGCGCGATTGCGCCACCGTCGACATCGTTAGATGTTCCTCGATCAACCACGCCACCAGTTCGGTGTCGGCCGCGGAGAAGCCGAGCCGCGGGCATAGCCGCCGCGCCACCTTGGCGCCGGCGATCGAGTGATCCTCGGGCCGGCCCTTGGCGATGTCGTGCAGCAGGGTCGCGATATAGATCACCGGGCGGTGCTCAGGACGAATCTTGCGGAACAGGTCGCTGGCGACCGTGAATTCCTCGTTGCCGCCGCGCTCGATGTCCTGCAGGAAGCCGATGCAGCGGAGCAGATGCTCGTCCACCGTATAGTGGTGGTACATGTTGAACTGCATCATCGAGACGATCTTGCCGAAGGCGCGGATGAAATGGCCGAGCACGCCGGTCTCGTTCATCCGCCGCAGCACGGTCTCCGCATCGTTCGAGGTCAGGATCTCCATGAACAGGCGGTTGGCTTCCTCGTTGTCGCGGAGCTGGGTGTTGATCAGCTTCAGCGAGCGCGTCACCGTGCGCATCGCATCGGGATGGAAGGCGAGGTTGTTCTGCTGCGCGAGGCGGAAGATCCGGATCAGGTTGACCGGATCGTGCTTGAACACATCGGGCGCGGCGAGGTTGATGCGGTTGTTGTCGACGATGAAGTCGTCGCTGCCGGCCACCCGCCGTCGCTTGGCGCCGGGCCGCAGCCGCGCCACCATCCGGCTCAGCACCGGCGCCGGCTTGTTGTGCTCCTCTTCGAGCTTGGCGCACAGGATCGCGGTGAGGTCGCCGACGTCTTTCGCGATCAGGAAGTAGTGCTTCATGAAGCGCTCGACATCCTGCATGCCGGGATGCGAGGTGTAGCCGAGGCGCACCGCGATCTCGCGCTGCATGTCGAACGACAGCCGCTCCTCGGCGCGTCCGGCGAAGAAGTGCAAATTGCAGCGGACCGACCACAGGAAGTCGGCGCAACGGCGGAAGGTGCGGTACTCCTGCGCGTCGAACACGCCGCGTTCCAGCAGCTCGTCGGTCTCGCGCACGCGGTAGACGTATTTCGCAATCCAGAACAGCGTGTGCAGGTCGCGCAGGCCGCCCTTGCCGTCCTTGACGTTCGGCTCGACCAGATAGCGCGACTGGCCGGCGCGGCGATGCCGCTCCTCGCGCTCGGCGAGCTTGGCGGTGACGAATTCCGCCGCGGTGCCCTGCACCACTTCCTTGTCGAAGCGTTCGACCAGCTCGTCATAGAGCGGCTGGTCGCCGGTCAGGAAGCGCGTTTCCAGGATCGCGGTGCGGATCGTCATGTCGCCGCGCGCCTGGCGGATCGATTCATCGACCGAGCGCGTGGCGTGGCCGACCTTCAGCCCCATGTCCCAGAGACAATAGAGGATGGCTTCGGCGACCTGCTCGCCCCACGCGGTCTGCTTGTAGGGCAGGATGAACAACAGATCGATGTCGGACTCCGGCGCCATCAGCCCGCGGCCATAGCCGCCGGTCGCGACCACGGCCATGCGCTCTGCGCCCGAAGGGATCGGCGAGTGATACAGATGCCGGGTCGCCGCCGCGTAGAGGATGCGGATGATCTCGTCCTGCACGAAGCAGAGCCGTTCGGCGCAGCGCCGGCCGTGGCGGTCCTTCAGCAGCAGCGTCTGCGCCGTGGCGCGCGCTGCGATCAGCTCGGCCTTGAGCAGTTGCGCCATCGCGGCGCGGAACTGGTCCTCGCGCCCGGCATGCTGTTCGGCGAGTGCATTGACCGCCGCGGTGATCCGCTCGGTCTCGAAACGATCATCCGCTTCAGGGCGGACTTCGGCTACGACGCTGTCCATACGTTCATCCGATATCGGACCAAGCTGTTGCTGTCACTGACCAAAGTATAAGGACAGCAGCTCCATTCTGTTTCCTGGGCACCCTGAGCAAGTCTGTGCTCGCGCCGCCAAACAAAGGGTAGAGATTTTCTCGTTGACCGCAAGGCTAACTCATTGAATTAAAAGTGTGTTTCTTGATCAACCCAAGGGGGGTCGACGAATGCAGAATTTTTCCCGGCGCGCGTTTGCTGCGCTGCTCGCGGTCTCGACATTCTTGCCCGGCGCGGCGCTCGCCGCCGACGCGCTGAAGGAGATCCGGATCGACTGGGCGACCTACAATCCGGTGTCGCTGGTCCTGAAGCAGAAGGGCCTGCTCGAGAAGGAGTTCGCCAAGGACGGCATCAGCATCGTCTGGGTGCAGTCGGCCGGCTCCAACAAGGCGCTTGAATTCCTCAACGCCGGTTCGATCGATCTCGGCTCGACCGCGGGCTCGGCCGCCTTGGTCGCCAGGATCAACGGCAACCCGATCAAGTCGATCTACGTCTATTCGCGCCCCGAATGGACCGCACTGGTCACCACCAAGGACTCCAAGATCGCCTCGGTTGCCGACCTCAAGGGCAAGCGCGTCGCGGTGACCCGTGGGACCGATCCGCACATCTTCCTGGTCCGCGCGCTGCTCGGCGCCGGTCTGACCGAAAAGGACATCACACCGGTGCTGCTGTAGCACGCCGACGGCAAGACTGCGCTGATCCGCGGCGATGTCGACGCCTGGGCCGGCCTCGACCCGATGATGGCGCAGGCGGAAGTCGAGGACGGCGCAAAGCTGTTCTACCGCAAGGCCGATGCCAACACCTGGGGCATCCTCAATGTGCGCGAGGAGTTTTTGAAAGCTCATCCGGATATCGTCCGCCGCGTGCTCGCGACCTATGAAGAGGCGCGGAAATATTCGCTCGCGAACTATGACGAGCTGAAGAAGACCTTCATCGCGGTCACCAAGCTGCCCGACGCCGTGGTCGACAAGCAGCTCAAGGAGCGCACCGAGTTGACCCACAGCCGCATCGGCAGCCCCCAGCGCGAGTCGATCTTGGCCGCGGGCCTCGCCTTGCAGCAGGCCGGCGTGATCGATGCCAAGACCGACGTGAAGGCCGCGCTGGATTCGTTGATCGATGACCAGGTCCCTCTGCCCACCAACTAGCCGCCGCTGCACCCTCTCCCCTTGTGGGAGAGGGTCGCTTCGCGCAGCGAAGCGGGGTGAGGGGTTCTCTCCCCTCGGCGCACTCTCGCAATCGGATAGAGACCCCTCATCCGTCGCGGACTGCGTCCGCGCCACCTTCTCCCACAAGGGGAGAAGGGAAGAGGGCGCTGCGGCTCGCGTTTCGATCCACCTTGCAATCCCGCCGGAAGAATAGTTCTTGCTATGGTCATGACCGTTGACCTGCCCGCGCTGGAACAGACGGCCGCGCCGCGTGCGGCGGCGGCGCGGTGGTCGCGTTTTGCGCGCCCGGTGCTCGGGCTCGTGGTGCCGGTCGTGCTCGCGCTGGGCTGGGAGTTGCTCGTTGGTCTCGGCTATTCCAACGGCCGCCTGGTGCCGCCGCCGTCGAAGGTGTTCGAGACCATCGTGGCGCTCGCCAAAAGCGGCGAGCTGTCGCGCCATATCTTCGCGACGTTATGGCGCGTCGGCGCGGGCTTTGCGCTCGGCGTCGTCGCCGGCACCATCATGGGTGCGATCTCCGGCTACTGGGATTTTGCCAAGCGGTTGCTTGACCCGACGGTACAGGCGCTGCGCGCGATCCCCTCGCTCGCCTGGGTGCCGCTGTTCGTGCTCTGGCTCGGCATCTTCGAGACCTCGAAGGTGGCGCTGATCGCGGTCGGCGTGTTCTTTCCGATCTATCTCGGCGTGATGGGCGCGATCCTGGCGGTCGATCGCAAGATCGTCGAGGTCGGCCGCGTGTTCCGCCTGTCCGGACCGGCGATGATCCGCCGCATCCTGTTGCCGGCCGTGCTGCCGGCCTACGTGGTGTCGCTGCGGGTCGGCCTCGGCCTCGGCTGGATGTTCGTGGTCGCGGCCGAACTGATCGGCGCCTCCGAAGGCCTCGGCTATCTCCTGCTCGACGGCCAGCAACTCGGCAAGCCGGCGCAGATCCTCGCCGCGATCGTGATCTTCGCGATCCTCGGCAAGCTGACCGATTGGCTGATCGAGGTCGCCACGGCGCCGCTGCTGCGCTGGCAGGATGCGTTCGGCGCGCGGGGAGGGCAGTGATGCTGGCGCTGAAGGACGTCGGCAAGACCTATCCGAACGGCGTCCACGCGCTGGAACGCTTCTCGGCCGAGGTCCAGCCTGGCGAGATCATCGCGATCATCGGCGGCTCCGGTTGCGGCAAGTCGACCTTGCTGCGCGCCATCGCGGGCCTCGATCGCGCCACCACGGGCAGCGTGACGCTCGACAATGCGGTGATCACCTCGCCGCACGCCAAGATCGGCATCATCTTCCAGGAGCCGCGGCTGCTGCCCTGGCTCACCGTCGCCGACAATATCGGCTTCGGTCTCGCCGACCTCGCGGCCGACGTCAGGCGTCAACGGATCGCCGCGGCGCTGGCCCGCGTCGGCCTTGCCGACAAGGCCGCCGCATGGCCGCGCGAATTGTCCGGCGGGCAGGCGCAGCGGGTTGCGATTGCCCGCGCGCTGGTGCCGCAGCCGGAGGTGCTGCTGCTCGACGAGCCGTTCTCGGCACTCGATGCCTTCACGCGGCGCGACCTGCAGGATCACCTGCTCGATCTCTGGGCCGATACGCGGCCGACCCTGATCCTGGTCACCCACGACGTCGATGAGGCGGTGGTGCTGGCCGACCGCGTGCTGGTGATGCGGCCGCGGCCGGGCCGCCTGTTCGAGGAGATCACCATCAACCTGGCGCGGCCGCGCGACCGCAAATCGGAGCTGTTCGACACCTTCAAGCGCCGCGTGCTGACCGCGCTCGACCGCTCGCTGGACCGTCCGGTGCGTGACGTCACGGACAAATCCAACGCCGGCGAGGCGATGTGGTGGTGACATCGGCGCTATAAGGCCTTACATCGGAATAAAGAAGAACAGCCGGGAGCAGAACCATGGACTCCGCCGAACTCCGCGCAATGCAGGCCCCGATCAAGGAACGCTACAAGTCCGATCCTCAGGCCGCGGTGATCACCTTGAAGGCCAAGGGCACGATCGACAACGAAAGCCTGTCCTGCAAGGTCGAAACCGGCCGCGCGCTCGCGGTCGCCGGCCTGCATCCCGCCACCGGCGGCTCCGGGCTCGAGCTCTGCTCCGGCGACATGCTCTTGGAAGCGCTGGTCGCCTGCGCCGGCGTCACGCTGAAATCGGTCGCGACCGCCGTCGAGGTGCCGCTGAAGGTCGGCAACGTGTTCGCCGAGGGCGATCTCGATTTCCGCGGCACGCTCGGCGTCGACAAGGAGGCTCCGGTCGGCTTCCGCGAGATCCGCCTGCGCTTCGACGTCGGCACCGACGCGCCGCAGGACAAGCTCGACCTGCTGCTGAAGCTCACCGAGCGCTATTGCGTGGTCTATCAGACCATCAAGAACGGCCCGAAGGTGTCGGTGACGATGCAGCGGGTGTGATGTCTCGCTTACCCTCCCCTGGAGGGACCCTCCAGGGGAGGGTCAAGAAAAACAAGAAATGTCCCCCGAACTCCACTTCGTCCTGATCCTCGTGTTGCGCATGGCGGTTGCCGCCGCCTTCGTGGTCAGCGCGTCCGTCATCACGGAACGGTCGGGGCCGGTGATCGGCGCGCTGATCGCAACCCTGCCGATCTCGGCCGGGCCGTCCTACACCTTCCTCGCGCTCGACCATGACGCCGCCTTCATCGCCGAGGGCGCGCTGTCGAGCCTGCCGGTCAATGCCGCGACGATCTTCATGGGCCTCACCTATGCCGTGCTGGCGCAGCGCCGCAACATGTGGATCAGCGCGGGCTCCGCGATCGCGTTGTGGCTCGTGCTCGGCACTATCATTCGTCAGTTCGCGTGGACGCTTGCCGGCGGACTGATCCTCAATGCCATTGCTTTTGCGATCTGCATTCCGCTGCTGAGGCCCTATCGGCACGTCGCGAAAATGCCGCTGATCGCGCGCCGCTGGTACGACATTCCGCTGCGCGCCGCGCTGGTCGCAAGCCTGGTCGGCACGGTGGTCACCGCGTCGACCTGGGTCGGTCCGCGCGTCACCGGCGTGATCGCGCTGTTCCCGATCGTGTTCTCGTCGATGATGCTGATCCTGCATCCGCGCATCGGCGGCCCCGCCACCGCCGCCGTGCTCGCCAACAGCGCCTGGGGCCTGCTCGGCTTCGGTCTCGGCATCGCCGTGCTGCATGTCGCGGTCGCGCAATTCGGCTCGCCGATCGGCCTCAGCTGCGCACTCGCCACCTGCATCGTCTGGAATCTGGCGCTGTGGCAGCTCGGGCGGAGGAAGAAGGTGCGAGCCTAGCCGTCATTGCGAGGAGCGAAGCGACGAAGCAATCCATCGTTCCGCATCTCGGAGCGATGGATTGCTTCGCTTCGCTCGCAATGACGAGTGAGACATTCGTAGCCCGGATGGAGCGCAGCGCAATCCGGGGCGGTTGTGCAACGGAGAGAGCGTTCCCGGATTTCGCTTCGCTGCATCCGGGCTACAAAATCACTGCTTCGGCAGTTTCGCCCGCAGCGCATACAGCGCATCCAGCGCCTCGCGCGGCGACATCTCGTCGGGGTGCAGCGCCTTCACCGCCTCGACCAGCAAATCCGTCTCGCTCGGCGGCTTGTCCTCACTGGCGGCGCGGGAGGGGACGGCGAACAGCGGCAAATCGTCGGCGAGTGCGCGCGCGGTCTGGCCGCGGTCCTGGGCTTCGAGTTTTGCCAGCACCGATTTGGCGCGCGTAATCACGGCGGGCGGAAGGCCGGCGAGTTTGGCGACCTGGATGCCGTAGGAGCGGTCGGCGGAGCCCGGCAGCACCTCGTGCAGGAACACGACGTCGCCCTGCCATTCCTTGACCCGCACCGTGGCGTTGAACATCCGCGGCAGTTTCGCCGAGAGCGCCGTCAGCTCATGATAGTGGGTGGCAAAGAGCGTGCGGCAGCGGTTGCTTTCATGCAGATGCTCGATCGCGGCCCAGGCGATCGACAGGCCGTCGAAGGTCGCAGTGCCACGGCCGATCTCGTCGAGGATCACCAGCGACCGCTCGCTCGCCTGGTTCAGAATCACCGCGGTCTCGACCATCTCGACCATGAAGGTCGAGCGTCCCCGCGCCAGATCGTCGGCGGCGCCGACGCGCGAGAACAGCCGGTCGACGATGCCGAGCCGCGCCCGCGACGCCGGCACGTAAGAGCCGATCTGCGCCAGCAGCGCGATCAGCGCGTTCTGGCGCAGGAAGGTCGATTTGCCGGCCATGTTCGGACCGGTGATCAGCCAGAGTTGGCCGGACTTCTGTCCCGGCGCCGGCGACAGATCGCAGGCATTGGCGATGAACGGCTGGCCGTCGCGCTTCAGCGCCTGCTCGACCACCGGATGGCGGCCGCCCCCGATCGCAAAGCCCAGCGAGCCGTCGACGTCGGGCCGCACATAATTGTCGTCGATCGCAAGCTTCGCCAGCGAGGTCGCGACGTCGAGCATCGCAAAGGCATGCGCGGCGTTGCGCAGATCGTCGCTGGCGGCGAGCGCCAGCGCGCTGAGGCGTTCGAAGATCTCGAGCTCGAGATTGAGCGCGCGCTCGCCGGCATTGGCGATCTTGGCTTCGGTCTCGCCGAGCTCTGACGTGGTGAAGCGGACCTGCCCGGCCAGCGTCTGGCGATGGATGAAGGTCGCATTCAGCGGCGGCGCGAACAGCTTGTCGCCGTGCTGCGTGGTGACCTCGACGAAATAGCCGAGCACATTGTTGTGCCGGATCTTCAGCGTCTTGATGCCGGTGTCCTCGGCATAGCGCGCCTGCATCGCGGCGACGACGAGGCGCGAGGCATCGCGCAAATTCCGGCTCTCGTCGAGCGCGGCCTCATAGCCCTCGCGAACGAACCCGCCGTCGCGCTTGATCAGCGGCAATTGCTCTGACAGTGCCCGCGTGAATTCCCGCGCCAGGTCGCGCGAGGGGCGCTGCAAGGCCGCCATCACGGTGGAGACTTCCGCCGGCGGATTGGAAAGCTGCGCGAGCAGCTCCAGCGCCTGGTCGGCGGCGAGGATGCCGTCGCGCAGGCTGGCGAGATCGCGCGGGCCGCCACGGCCGACCGAGAGCCGTGCGAGCGCGCGCGACATGTCGGGCGCCGCGCGCAGCACGGTCCGGATGTCCTCGCGCGCCGCGGAATCCGCAACGAAGGCGGAGACGGCATCGAGCCTCCGCGCGATCACGGCCACATCGGTAAGTGGCGCGGCAAGGCGCTGCGCCAAGAGCCGCGAGCCGGCCGCGGTCACGGTGCAGTCGATCGCATCGAGCAGCGAGCCGCGGCGCTCGCCTGCGAGCGTCCGTGTCAGTTCGAGGTTGGCGCGGGTCGCCGGATCGATCGCCATCGTGGTGCCGGCGGCCTCGCGCGCCGGCGGCGACAGCGGCGGACGTTTGCCGACCTGGGTGCGGTCGATATAGGTGACGGCCGCGGCCGCGGCGGTCGCTTCCAGCCGCGACATCGCGGACAGGCCGTCCATGGTCGCGACCGCGAAATAGTCGCACAGCCGACGTTCTGATGTGGCGCTGTCGAACACGTCGCGGGTCAGCGGCGTCACCGACGGCAGTTCGCGCAAGGTCGGCGCGAGTTCATTGTCGCTGTAGAGCGCGTCGGTGACGATCGCCTCGTTCGGATTGATCCGCGCCAGCGTCGCCGCAAGCTCCGCGGTCGAACACTCCGTCACCATGAATTCCGAGGTCGAGATGTCGATCCAGGCAAGGCCAAGACGATCCGCGCCGGCCGAGCCGCGGGCGCGCGCGATCGCGATCAGGTAATTGTTGGTGCGGGCGTCGAGCAGCGTGTCTTCAGTCAGCGTGCCCGGCGTCACCAGCCGCACCACGCCGCGGCGGACCACGCTCTTGTTGCCGCGGGCTTTTGCCTCCGCGGGATTTTCCGTCTGCTCGCACACGGCGACACGGTGTCCCGCGCCGATCAGGCGGTGCAAATAGTCCTCGGAGCGTTCGACCGGAACGCCGCACATCGGGATGTCCATGCCCTGATGCTTGCCGCGCTTGGTCAGGACGATGCCGAGCGTCTTCGAGGCGATCTCGGCGTCCTCGAAGAACAGCTCGTAGAAATCACCCATCCGGTAGAACAGCAGCAGGCCGGGGTGGGCGGCCTTGATCTCCAGGTACTGTTCCATCATCGGCGTGACGCGCGATGGCGCCTCGGCGGCGGGGGGTGGCTCAGGCGGGGCGGGGATGGGCTGCTGAATGGTCATGAGGTGGCGGAAACTACAAAATTTCGTCGCGCGGTCCTATCCGCGAGGTCGGGGTTTTCCACCCTGTCCACGGTGCGAATTGTGTCAGCCCTCACGGTAATGCGTGCAGGGCGCGCTATGGCGTCAATTGACCTGCCGCGGGCACGCTCCTAAAACTCACCTCAAGTTCCAGCCGATCCAGCGCCTAAGTCGCGGCATTCAGGGAGAGATTCAATGCGTGATGTGTTCATTTGCGATGCCGTCCGGACACCGATCGGCCGTTTCGGCGGTTCGCTCGCCAAGGTGCGCGCCGACGATCTCGCGGCGGCCCCGATCAAGGCGCTGATGGCCAAGCATCCGACGCTGGACTGGAATCAGGTCGACGAGGTCTATTTCGGCTGCGCCAACCAGGCCGGCGAGGACAACCGCAACGTCGCGCGCATGGCGCTCCTGCTCGCCGGCATGCCGGAATCGGTTCCCGGCCAGACCCTGAACCGGCTCTGCGCGTCCGGCCTCGATGCGGTCGGTGCCGCGGGCCGCGCCATCCGCGCCGGCGAGATCGATTTCGCGATCGCGGGCGGCGTCGAATCGATGACGCGTGCGCCGTTCGTGATGGGCAAGGCTTCGGAAGCCTTCTCACGCTCGTCGGAGATCTACGACACCACGATCGGCTGGCGCTTCATCAATCCCTTGATGAAGGCGCAGTACGGCGTCGATGCGATGCCGGAGACCGGCGAGAACGTCGCCGAGGAATTCCAGGTGTCGCGCGCCGATCAGGACGCGATGGCGATCCGCTCGCAGCAGCGCGCGGGTGCTGCGATCGCGTCGGGCTATTTCGCCGAGGAGATCGTGCCGATCCAGGTGCCCGGCGGCAAGGCCGGTCCCATCACTGTCGACAAGGACGAGCATCCGCGTCCCGAAACCACGCTTGAAGGATTGGCGAAACTGAAGCCGATCGTGCGCAATCCGGGCACGGTGACCGCGGGCAACGCGTCGGGTGTCAATGACGGCGCCGCCGCGATGATCCTCGCCTCGGAAGCCGCGGTGAAGAAGCACGGCCTGACGCCGCGGGCAAAAATCCTCGGCCTCGCCTCGGCCGCGGTGCCGCCGCGCATCATGGGCATCGGCCCGGTGCCGGCGACCAAGAAGCTGGTCGAGCGTCTCGGCATCAAGGTGTCGGACTTCGATCTGATCGAGCTCAACGAGGCCTTCGCCTCGCAGGGCATCGCCTGCCTGCGCCAGCTTGGCGTCAAGGAAGACGCCGATTTCGTCAATCCGCATGGCGGCGCGATCGCGCTCGGCCATCCGCTCGGCATGAGCGGCGCGCGGCTGGTGCTGACCGCCGTGCACGGCATGGAGAAGCGGGGCGGGAAGCTTGCCTTGGCAACTATGTGCGTCGGAGTCGGCCAAGGCGTCGCGGTCGCGATCGAAAAGCTTAACTAATCCAATGGCTTGGAAGGGCTGAAAACAGCCCTTCCCCAATTTGGTTATGCATTATAATGATCTGATGTGAGCTCACCGGGCGCGTGGGCCGCGGAGGAATTCGCCATGACCCTGTTGTACCCGCTGCAATCGCTTGCGGCCCATCCGGCGCGGCTGTCGCCGGATTATCGCTCCACCGTGAAGCGCTCGCCGCAGAAGCCGCTGATCCCGATGCGGCACACGCTCTCGGAATTGACCGGGCCGGTCTACGGCCATGAGACGGTGCGCGCGCACGACAACGATCTCACCATCCAGGCCAAGGGCGAGCCGCTCGGCGAGCGCATCATCGTGCATGGTCATGTGCGCGACGAGGACGGCCGCGGCGTGCCGAACACGCTGGTCGAGCTGTGGCAGGCCAATGCCTGCGGCCGCTACATCCATGTCGTCGACCAGCATCCGGCGCCGCTCGATCCGAATTTCACCGGTGCCGGCCGCACGCAGAGTGATGCCCAAGGCTATTACAAGTTCATCACCATCAAGCCCGGCGCGTATCCGTGGGGCAATCACCACAACGCCTGGCGGCCCGCGCACATCCATTTCTCGGTGTTCGGCCACTCCTTCATCTCGCGGCTGGTGACGCAGATGTATTTCCCCGGCGATCCGCTGTTCCCGTTCGATCCGATCTTCAATTCGGTGTCCGATGAGAAGGCGCGGGCGCGGATGATCTCATCCTTCGATCTCGAGAACACCAAGCCGGAATGGGCACTGTGCTACCGCTTCGATATCGTGCTGCGTGGGCGCAACGCCACGCCGATGGAGACCAAGTAAGTGTCGAACCCGCGTCCTGATGGAATCACGCCCTCGCAGACCGTCGGTCCCTATTTCAAATACGGCCTGACGCCGAACGGCGAATATGAGTGGAACGATGCCTTCACCAACAATCTGCTGACGCCCGACGTCTCGGGCGAACGCATTCGTGTCGAGGGCACTGTCTATGACGGCGACGGCGCCGTGATCCCGGATTGCATGCTGGAGATCTGGCAGGCCGACAGCCAGGGCCGCTTCTCCGATCCGCAGGATGCGCGCGCGCTGCCCAACTCCTCGTTCAAGGGCTTCGGCCGCTGCGGCACCGACAAGAGCGGTGGCTATGCGTTCGACACCATCAAGCCGGGCGTGGTGCCGGATGCCGACGGCAAGCCGCAGGCGCCGCACATCGTGCTCGCGGTGTTCGCGCGCGGCATGCTGCTGCATCTCTACACCCGGATCTATTTCGACGACGAAGCCGGCAACGCCGGCGATCCCGTGCTCGCGCTGGTGCCGGCCGATCGACGCGCCACGCTGATTGCGAAGCGCAAGGCCGGTGCGGGCAACACCTACACGTTCGACGTCCATCTGCAGGGCGACAACGAAACGGTGTTCTTCGACGTCTAGCCGGCCGCCGCCTGCCTCGCGCGCCGTGAGCGGCGCGCAAATCCAGCAATGAACGGACGACCCAAATCTGCTGCGCGCCCTCGCCGCAGCGGATTTCGCTTGACTATGCGCAATCGGTTATATAGCAAGTTGGTTATATAACTGAGATGAGATCAAGCATGCCCAGCCTCGACGCCGCATTCTCCGCGCTCGCCGACCCGACCCGTCGGGCGATCCTGGCGCGCCTCGCCCTTGGCGAAGCGACGGTGATGGAGCTCGTCGAACCGTTCGAGATGACCCAGCCCGCGATCTCCCGCCATCTCAAGGTGCTCGAGGGCGCCGGCCTGATCGTGCGGCGTGTTGAAGGTACCAAGCGCCCATGCCGGCTGGCCCCGACGGCGGTCGCCGAGATCGATCAATGGCTCGGCATGCTCAGGCGGGCGCTGGAGGCCAATTACGACCGGCTGGACGGAGTGCTGGCCGCCATGAAGCCAGAGAAGTGAAGGGTATCCCATGAGCAAGTTGACGCTGAAGACCGAAGGCGATCGCCACATCGTTGTCACCAGGCGCTTCGTCGCGCCGCCCGAGGCGGTGTATCGCGCGCATACCGAGCCGGCGCTGCTGCAGAAGTGGCTGCTCGGTCCGGAAGGCTGGACCATGCCGGTCTGCATCAGCGATCTCAGGCCCGGCGGCAAGCTCCGCTACGAATGGACCGACGGCAAGGGCGGTGGCTTTCATCTGACCGGCGAATATCTCGAGCTCGAACCGTTCAGCCGCATCGTGCATGTCGAGCGCATGCATCTGCCGGATCCGACGCCGGACAATCATGTCGAGACGCGGTTTGCGCCCGACGGTGACGGCACCGTGATGACGATGCGCATGACATTGCCGAATGCCGAGACGCGCGCGGCGATGCTCGCGACCGGCATGGAGCACGGCATGGAAGACAGCTATGCTCGGCTCGACCGCATGAGTTGAGCACACTGACGTGAGGGACAATGCGCGATCGTTTCCTGACCGGTCTGATCGGGTATCCGATCGCGCATTCGGCGGCGCCCGCGATGCACGAGCAGGCCGCAGCAGCGCTGGGTGTTCATTGTCACTACCAGCTCATCGAGGTGAAGGGTGCCGGGCGCGATGAGCTGCGCGCGATGTTAGAGGGCATCAGGCGGCTCGGCTTTGCCGGCGTCAACGTCACCTTTCCTTACAAGGAGGCGGTCGTCGATCTGCTCGACGACCTCGCGCCGGATGCGCGCGCGATCGGCGCGGTCAACACCATCGTCGCCAGCGGCGCGCGGCTGGTCGGGCACAACACCGACGCGACGGGCTTTGCGCGTGCGATCGAACCGCTGCTGGCGTCGACGCCGCGCGGCCCGATCGCGCTGATCGGTGCCGGCGGTGTCGGCAAGGCGATCGCCTTCGCGCTGGTCGGCCTCGGCGTCGCCGGGATCAGGATCTTCGACGCCGATGTCGGCAAGGCCGCGCAGCTTGCTGGCCAGTTGCGGGATCGCCATGCGGTCCACGCCACCAGCGTCGCGGCCGCGGTGGACGGTGCCGCCGGTCTCGTCAATGCAACGCCGGTCGGCATGCTGCCGGGCCGCGACACGCCGGTGCCGGACGCGCTGCTGCATCCGGCGATGTGGGTCGCCGACGCCGTCTACACGCCGCTCTGGACGCCGCTGCTGACGGCAGCCAAGGCCAAAGGCGCAAGCGTCCTGACCGGACGTGAGCTCGCGATCAACGCCTCGGCCGATGCATTCAAGCTGTTCACGGGATTGTCGCCGCCGCATGTGGCGATGGCAAATGCGTTCGACGCCGTGATGGCTGCACGCTACTCTCCGCCTGCCTGAAGGGCGGAGGCATGAAATGAAAAAAATCAAGATCGGTCTGGCCGGCTGCGGCTTCGTGTCGGAGCTGCACATGGTTGCGTATCGTCGGGTCTATGGCGTCGATGTCGAGGTGAGGGCGGTGGCGGCGCGCGGCGATCATGTGGTCGAGTTCGCGCGCAAGCACGGAATCGCGAACGCCTGTCGCAGCTTCGCCGAGCTGGTCGCCGACCGCGAGCTCGACGTCATCGACATCTGCACACCGCCCAACCTGCACGCCGCGATGATTGTGGAGGCGATGCAGGCCGGCAAGCATGTGATCTGCGAGAAACCGTTCAGCGGCTATTTCGGCCGCGAGGGCGACAAAGCGCCGATCGGCAGACACGTCCCGAAGGCGCTGATGTACCAGCGCGTGATGGAGGAGATGGAAGCGACCCGCGCCGCGATCGAAAAGACCGGCAGGCTGTTCATGTATGCCGAGGATTGGATCTACGCGCCCGCGGTGACCAAGACCGCGGAGATCATCCGCGCGACAGGCGACAAGATCCTGTTCATGAAGGGCGAGGAGAGCCATTCCGGCTCGCATGCGGCGCACGCCGCAGAGTGGGCCATGACCGGCGGCGGCTCGCTGATCCGGATGGGCTGCCATCCGCTGGCGGCCGTGCTCTATCTCAAGCAGGTCGAGGCGAAGGCCCGCGGGGAGACCATCAACGTCGCGAGCGTCACCTGCGATGTCGGGAATGTCACCGCCGGTCTCAAGCCGGAGGAGCGCGCCTACATCAAGGCCAATCCGGTCGATGTCGAGGATTGGGGCACGCTGACCGCGACCTTCTCCGACGGCACCAAGGCCACGGTGTTTTCCGGCGACATGATCATGGGCGGCGTCCGGAATCTGATCGAGACCTACACCTCGGGCGGCTCGCTGTTCGCCAACATCACGCCGAACACGCATCTTGTGAGCTACCAGACATCAGAGCAGAAGCTTGCCTCCGTCTACATCACCGAGAAGGTCGATCGCAAAACCGGCTGGCAGTACGTTTGCCTCGAGGAGGAATGGACCCGCGGCTATTTGCAGGAGATCCAGGACTTCATGGAATGCGTCGCCACCGGCCGCGCGCCGCTCGCCGACCTCGCACTGGCGTTCGAGACGACGAAGGTGAACTACGCCGGCTATTGGGCCGCGGATGAGGGCAGGCGGGTGGTACTGTAGGTTAAGCGCAGCAGTGGAATTCCCTTCGCTTTACTCGCCCATGCCAGACCCGTCATCCTGAGGTGCGAGCGGAGCGAGCCTCGAAGGGTGCGCGGCCCCGCCGGTTGCCGTCGATCCTTCGAGACGCGGCCAAGAGGCCGCTCCTCAGGATGACGGGGCTGAGCTCACAGCATGCTGCAAGAGGCGGGACTCTACGCCCCGTACACCGAGCCCTTCGGCAGCGGAAACACCGGGTCTTGCGTCCTTATGTTGGTCGGCCACACCACGGTGATGCGCTCGCCGGCGTTCTGCATCACGACGGGTGTTGAGCGCTCGTTTTGGCCGGACATCGGCGTGCCCGGCGGATAGAACTTCACGCCGTAGCCCTGGATGGTGCCGCCCGGCGGGATGTCGACATCGAGCGCGGCCTTGCGGATCGCCTCGGGGTCGAAGCCGCCATATTTCTCCTTGGCGACCGGCAGCACATTGTTGAGCAGGACCCAGGTCTGGTTGAAGCCCATTGAGCAGTGCGGCGGCACTTCGGTGGCGCTGGTCTTCTCGCGATAGCGCGCCACCATCACCTTGGTGAGGTCGCCGACCCCCGGCGCCAGCTTGGCGGGATCGAGCAGCTGCGCCGGAACGGGGTCGATGTTGCAGAAATTGTCGATATCGGCGCCGAACGTCGTGCGCAGCTTGTCGAGCTGGCTGTAGCCGGCGCCTGCGCCGAACAGCATCTTGAACTTCAGCCCGCTCTCGCGCGCCTGGCGCAGGAACAGCGTGATGTCGGGGTTGTAGCCGGCATGCGAGATGATGTCGGCCTTGGCGCGCTTCAATTTGGTCACCAGCACCGAGAGGTCGGGCGCGGAGGCCGAATAGCCCTCCTTGAGCACGACCTGCAGCCCGGCTTCCTTCGCGAACATCTCGTCGGCGGCGGCAACGCCGACGCCGTAGGGACCGTCCTCATGGATCAGCGCGACCTTGACGTCCTTCGGCTCCATGCCGAGCCTGGCCTTGGCGTGCTCGGCGAGGAAGCCGCCGAAGGCCTGGCCGTACTGGTCGGAATGGATCTGGGCGCGGAACACGTATTGCAGGTTCTTGTCCTTGAACACGGCGGTCGAGACCGCGGTCGTGATCCAGAGGATCCGCTTCTGCTGCTCGACCTTGGCGGCGAGCGGCACTGCGTGCGAGCTCGCGAACACGCCGTTGAGGATGTCCACCTTCTCCTGGTCGATCAGGCGATTGGCCTCGTTGATCGCGACATCGGGCTTGCTCTGGGAATCGACGTTGACCGGCGCGATCTTGTACTTGCCACCGACGCCGCCTTTCTCATTGACGAGATCGATCGCGATCTGCGTGCCGATCGAGGAGGCGACCGAGCCGCCGGCGGCAAACGGGCCGGTCAGGTCATAGATCACGCCGATCCGAACCGTTTCGGCCTGCGCCTGCGCGCGTGTCCAATCGAAGCTGAAAGCAGCGGCGGCAGCCGCTGAAGTCTTCAGCAGCGTCCTGCGTGAAGTCGGCATCGCGTCCTCCCCTGAAGCCGTCATTTGCGACGGGTATCTGCTTTTTGCGAAGTATTGGGAGGCGAGGTCGGAAAGTCAACGCGGATGCGGCGGCGGTTCTTCACTCGTTGGTAGGGGTTCGCCATCAATCCCGTCATCCTTGAGGCGCGAGCTCTTGCGAGCCTCGAAGGATGCACGGCCCCGCTGGTGGCCGTCGATCCTTCGAGACGCCGCTACGCGGCTCCTCAGGATGACGGTCGGATAGTTTGCTCCGGGGCTCGGAGAAAACAGGCCGCAAACCTACTCCATCACCGCGGCATGATCCGACGGCGCCGATTGCGCGCGCAGCGTGGCCTTGGTCGAGCCGATCATCAGCGCGAGCGGGATCGAGACCAGGATGAACAGCATCACCAGCTGATAGTCGTGCGAGAACGCGATGATCTGCGACTGTGCCGCCACCATCCTGTCGGCCATCGCGCGGCCGGCATCGGTGTTGAGGTTGATCATGCCTGCGACGTCGGGCATCTGCAGCGCGTGGTTGAACGGATTGATCTGCTCCGACAGCTTCGCGTAGATCCGCCGCCCGCCTTCCGTCAGCTGCGCGATCACGATCGAGATGCCGACCGAGCTCGCGACGTTGCGGAACAGCGTCAGCATCGAGGTGCCGTCGGTGCGCAACTGGTTAGGCAGCGTCAGGAACGCCACCGTCGACAGCGGCACGAACACGAGGCCGAAGCCGAAGCCCTGGATCACGCTGACGACGATGATCTCGCTCGCCTGCGTCATGTCGGTCCAGCCGGTCATCTGGAACAGCGACGCCGCAGTCAGAGAGAGACCCGAGACGATCAGCGTCCGCGCCTCGATATAGCGCATCAGGCGGCCGACCAGCATCATCGCGACGAAGGTGCCGGCGCCGCGGGTCGCCAGCAACAGGCCGGCGGTGATGATCGGATAGCCGACCACGTTCTGCAGATACGGTGAGGACAGCGCCATGGTCGAATACAGCACGAGACCCATCACCGTCATGAACACGACACCGCCGAGGAAATTCCGGTCCTTGAAGATCGCAAACTGGATGAACGGCTTGTCGGTGGTCAGCGAATGGGCGAAGAAGAAGTAGGCGCCGACCGCCGCCACAATGAACTCGATCACGATCTCGTTGGATTCCAGCCAGCCGAGCTGTTCGCCGCGGTCCAGCGCGAGCTGCAGCGCGCCGATCGCGACCGCGAGCGCGCCAAAGCCGAACCAGTCGAAGCGCAGCGCGTGGTCCTGCCTGGTCTCGTCCATGAAGATGATCAGGCCGAGCACCGTGAACAAGCCGAACGGCAGGTTGACGAAGAACACCCAGTGCCAGGAATAGGTCTCGGTCAGCCAGGCCCCGAGCGAGGGGCCCATGATCGGGCCCATCATCACGCCCATGCCCCAGATCGACATCGCCTTGGCGCGCTCATGCAGCGCGTAGGAATCGAGCATCACCGCCTGCGACAGCGGCACCAGCGCCGCGCCGAACACGCCCTGCAACAGGCGGAACAGCACCATCTGGTTGATGTCCTGCGCCAGGCCGCAGAGCACCGAGGCGACGGTGAAGCCGGCCGAGCAGATGATGAAGATGCGTTTGCGGCCGAAGCGGTTGGCGATCCAGCCCACCGGCGCGGTCATGATCGCGGCTGCGACGATGTAGGAGGTCAGCACCCAGTTGATCTGGTCCTGCGAGGCCGACAGCGAGCCCTGCATATAGGGCAGCGCGACGTTGGCGATCGTGGTGTCGAGCGCCTGCATGATCGTCGCGGTCATCGCGCAGATCGTCACCATGTTCCGGCGCATGCCGGGCACGGCGGATGGTGACGGTGCATTCATTCAGGTCGGTCCTGTTGCAGCGACGGAAGTCACCTCTCCCCAACGGGGAGAGGTCGCGCCGAAGGCGCGGGTGAGGGGGATCTGGCCCCATGAGAGAGCTGAACCCCTCACCCGGATTGCATCTTGCGATGCAATCCGACCTCTCCCACAAGGGGAGAGGTGAACGAGCGTGCGGGTTCGGTCACTTCTCATTCAGCCATCACTACTCGTGGTCCGGGTGCGCGGAGGCTGAGCGCAGCCCGAGCAGGCCGGCCAGCGTGCGGCGGTGGTTGGTGTCGATCGTCGCGTAGACGCTCATGCCGGCCTTCAGCTTCTTCACGAACGGATCGTTCTCGTCGAAGTAGATCCGCACCGGCACCCGCTGCACCACCTTGACGAAGTTGCCGGTGGCGTTCTGCGGCGGCAGGATCGCGAACTGCGCGCCGGTGCCGGGCGACAGCGAGCCGATCTTGCCCTTGAATTCGTGGTTCGGAAACGCGTCGACGTCGAGCGACACCGGCTGGCCGACCGCGACATAGGTGAAGTCGCTTTCCTTCGGATTGGCGTCGACCCAGGGATGGTCGACGTCGATCACCGAGAACACCGGCGCACCCGCGGCGACGAAGCGGCCGAGCTGGATCTGGTCGACCTGGGTCGCCACGCCGTCCATCGGCGCGCGCAGCACGGTGTGATCGAGATTGCGCTGGGCGTCGTCGAGCTTGGCCTTGGCCTGGGCGTAAGGCGGGAACCGCTCGATCGGCAAATCGACGTCGCCGAGCAGCTGCGTCTTGGCGTTGGAGATCTGCTGCCTGATATATTGCGCCAGGCTCTCGGCCGTGACCTGCGCATTGGCCGCGTTGTCGAGGTCGAGCTGCGAGCCGAAATTCTGCTTGGCGAGCGTCGATTTGCGATCGACGTCCTTCTTCTTCAGCTCGATGCTCTGCTGGGCGAATTCCAGCATCCTGGTGTTGATCTTGATGTTGTCGACCAGATTGTCATAGGTGGTCCTGGTCTGGTCGAGCGCGGCCCTGGCCTGGTCGACCGCAAGGCGGAACGGCACCGGATCGATCTCGAACAGCTCGTCGCCCTTCCTGACGTGCTGGCCTTCCTTCACGACGATCTTGTCGATCTTGCCGGAGATTTCCGGCGTGATCAGCACCTTCTGCGCGCCGACATAGGCGTCGTCGGTGCCGACATAGCGGCCGCCATTGAGATAGAACGCGCCGCCGCCGATCACCGCCACGATCGGCAGCACGACGAGCAGCAGCACCCGGCGATAGCGCCGCAGGCCTGCCATCAGGCGGCGGCGCGGCGCGCGGCTCGCCTTGCCCGACGGCGCCGGCTCGCCCGGATTGCTCTTCTGCTCAGGGGCCAGTTTGAGAACGGGTTCAGCCATAGCGCTGTTCCTTTCGGGAGGGCTCGCCGGCTGGCTTTTGGATGGCATTGCGAACGTTTTCCTTGATCGATTCCAACTGGGTGAGCAGGCGATGCGCATCAGTGGGGCTGATGCCCTCGAGCGCGGTCGCGGTGAGTTCGGAGCGCAGGCCGGCCAGCTTCCCGAGCAGCGGGCGCGCGGCCTTTTTCAAATAGAGGCGGTTGACGCGGCGGTCGTTCTCGTCGCTGCGGCGCTCGATCCAGTCATTGTCGCAGAGCTTGTCGATCAGCCGCGTCAGCGTGATCGGCTGCATCTCGAGCAGCTCGGCAAGCTCGGTCTGCTTCAGACCTTCCTGGCGTTCCACCTTCGACAGGACGGCCCATTGCGCACGGGTGATGCCGTAGCGCGCGGCCTCCTTGTCGGCATAGACGCGGATCAACCGGAACAATTCGCCCAGCGTAAACATGAAGTTCGCGTCCACGGAACCGCGCATCAATCCTGCCTCCATAAGCTTGCAATATAATAAGCTTGCTTATGAATTCTGCATGCCGGGTTAACGGGAGGCTGCCCCGCATTGCACACATGGCTGCAAGGCGGTGAGGGACTGGCTTAGGTACTGGGCTTGGGCCGCCGCCGGGCTATGGGAACGGGCGCGGAAATGCTACATATCCAGGCAATGAGCCTCGCCAAGCCGACGTTTCCTGCTCCCGACCACGATCACGGCCGCTGCGCCGCGGACGCGATGGCGCATGCCGAGCAGGTTTGCGCGCGCCGCGGCCAGAAATTCACCCCGATCCGGCGTCAGGTGCTGCAGGCGCTGCTGTCGAGCCATCGCCCGCTCGGCGCCTATGAGGTGATCGACGAACTGGCCAAGACCATGCCGCGCCCGGCACCGATTACCGTCTATCGCGCGCTCGACTTCCTGATGGAGAACGGCCTCGTTCACCGCATCGAGAGCCGCAACGCCTTCCTCGCCTGCGCGCACGATCATGACGAGACCTCGATGGTGGCGTTCCTGATCTGCGACCATTGCGGCTCGGTCGGCGAGATTCCCGCCGCACCCGTCGCGCAAAGCCTGACCGCCGCGGCGCGGGCGTCGGGCTTCATCCCGAAACTGTCCGTGGTCGAGATCGCCGGCACCTGCGCGCATTGCCAGAAATGATCGTGCAAGACCCTTCCCCGTCATTGCGAGGAGCGAAGCGACGAAGCAATCAGCTCGCAATGATGTTGGGGGCAAGCTCTTCCTTACACCCTCCCCTGGAGGGGGAGGGTGGGCAGCAATGAGTGTCCGTTAAAGCAACAACAACGGCAGCAAGCCGGCCCGCGAGGAAACATGTCGACCCAAGCGATCTCCGCCAGCGTCACGAGGCCCGTCAGCGTCGGCCACGGGCTGCCGCCCGGCGCCATCGCATTGATGCTGATGCTGTGCGTGAGCTGGGGCTTCAACCAGCTTGCGGTCAAGCTCGCGCTGCCCGACGTGCCGCCGATGCTGCAGGCGATGATCCGCTCCTCGGGCGCGCTGCCGGTCATGCTCATCGTCGGCTGGCTGCGCGGCGTCAAATTCTTCGAGCGCGACGGCACGCTCGTCCCCGGCGTGATCGCCGGGCTGATGTTCGGCTGCGAGTTCGTGCTGATCTTCACTGGCCTCACCTTCACCTCGGCGTCGCGCGCCTCGGTGTTCCTGTACACCGCGCCGTTCTTCGTCGCGCTCGGCTCGCATCAGTTCCTCGGCGAGCGTCTTTCGACCGTGCAGTGGAGCGGGCTGGCGCTGAGCTTTGCCGGCGTCGCGCTCGCGATCGGCGTGCCGCAGCCGAACGTCGACGCCAAGGTGCTGCTCGGCGACCTCATGGTGGTCGGCGGCGGCGCGCTGTGGGCGGCGACCACGCTGGTCGCCAAGGGTACGAACCTGCGCAAGGCCGCGCCGGAAAAGGCGCTCGGCTACCAGGTCGCGATCTCGATCCCGATCCTCGGGTTCGCAGCCTGGATCGCCGGCGAGCGCATCGAGCACGTGCCGAGCGCGCTGTCGATCTCGCTGCTCGCCTATCAGGCGGTCTGGGTGGTGGGCTGCACTTTTGTCATCTGGTTTGCGATGGTGAAGACCTATTCGGCGAGCAAGCTGTCTGCCTTCACCTTCGTCACACCGCTGTTCGGCGTGGTCGCGGCCTATTTCATCATGCACGACACCCTGACGGCGGTGTTCGGCGTCGCCGCGCTGCTGGTGATCGCCGGCCTCTATCTCGTCAACAAGCCCGACCCGAAGGTGACGCCGGATCCGAACGTTCCGGCGTGAGGCTCAGCGTCGTCCTGGCGAAAGCCAGGACCCATATGTGGACGGCCCCCGTGGCACAAGAGCTTTCTGAGTAGATCGGATCGCTGCATCCATATGTCCGGCCTGTTGATGCGACGCGCAAAGGTCGCTGGCCAAGATGGGTTGCGCGACGCGAGCTCCAAACAACCCCGCGACCTGTTGGCGGCCAATGGGTCCCACGGACTGTCTCGCATCGTTGATCGACCGATTGCTCCATCTGCTCTTGCAGCTTCCGGGTCGGCTGGTGGGCGAACCCGCCGGCCGGCCAATCTGTTAGGCGGCGGCCGCCATGGCATTGAGCCGCGCGGCATCGTAACTCTCGCCCGTCGCCATCAGCTTCCAGGCGATGCGGGCAACCTTGTTGGCGAGCGCCACGGCGGCCAGCTTCGGCGGCTTGCGCTTGAGCAGCGCCAGCAGCCAGCGCGACGGATGGCCTCGGCCCCGCCGAACCTGCTGGATGACCGCAGTCGCCCCAACCACGAACAAGCGGCGCAGGTCTTCGTCACCGGCCCGCGTGATCTTGCCGAGCCTGGTCTTGCCGCCGGTGGAATGATCCTTCGGTGTGAGGCCGAGCCAGGCCGCAAAATGCCGGCCGGAGCGGAACGCATGCGGATCGGGCGTCTTCATCACCAGCCGTGTTGCGGTGATCGGGCCGACGGATGGGATCTGCGCCAGACGCCGGCTCAGCGCATCGGCGCGGTGCCAGGCCATCAGCCTAACCTCGAGTTGCTTGAGTTCGGCTTGCAGAGCAGCGTATTGGCGTCCCTGCACCGCAAACACCTCGCGCGCCATGGTGGGCAAGCTGTCGTCCTGCGCGATCCGCGCCAGCAGCGGCTCGATCTTGTCGAGCCCCTTGGGCGCGATCAGGCCGAGCTCCGCCGCATAGCCGCGGATCGCGTTGCTCAGCTGGGTGCGCCGGGCGATCAATCCATCGCGCAGCCCCGCCAGCATCAGCGCGGCCTGTTGCTCGGCCGTCTTGACCGGCACAAAGCGCATGTTCGGCCGGTCCATCGCTTCACACAGCCCTTCTGCATCGCGCCCGTCATTCTTGTTCCGCATCACGTAAGGCTTCACCAATTGCGGGGCCATCAGCCTCACCGCGTGACCGAGCTTGCCAAGCTCCCGCGCCCAATACTGCGAAGCTCCGCAGGCCTCCATCCCGATCACGGTCGGCGGCAATTTGGCGAAGAACTCCAGCACTTGCTTGCGCGACAGCTTCTTGCGCAGCACCACCTGCTCCGCCGCATCAACCCCATGAAGCACAAAAATATGCTTCGACGTATCCATTCCAATGCGGATAATCTCTCCCACGGACGGCTCCTTTGTCTGAGATTTGCAACAACCTCATTCTGGCACACTGATGCCGTAGGGGGCCGTCCACACCATCAACCCCAAATGTCGGTTGTCGCCCGGCGCTGGGGCCGCGTTCCCGTTCACAAGCAAATCCTGTGGTTATGGGTCCTGGCTTTCGCCAGGACGACGGAGGAGAGGCATCACGCCTCCGTCCGCTACCCCACTTCGATCGGCAAAGACTCATCCTTCGCCCATTCGCCCATCGAGCCGTCATAGAGCGTGAGATTGTCGTAGCCGAGCCGATGCAGCTGGAACAGGTCGATGGTCGCGGAGATGCCGCCGCCGCAATAGGCGACGATGCGCTTGTCCTTGCCGATGCCTTGCGCGGCGAAGGTCGCTTCCGCCTCCGCAAGCGGTACGAACGTCTTGCCCTTGGGATCGATCAGGGTTGCCGCCGGCACGCTGACGCTGCCGGGAATGCGGCCGGGCCGGCCGTAGCGGCTCGGCTCGAGCCCCTTGTAGAATTGCGGGCCGAGCGCATTGACGATCACGGTGTCGCGCTCCGTGGTCGCGGCGAGCACGTCGCGCTTGCTGACGAACATGCCGTCCCTCGGCCGCGCCGAGAACGTCGCCTGTGGATAGCCGCCGGCAAGCCCGGTCTCGATGTCGCGTCCCTCGGCAGTCCATTTGTCGATGCCGCCGTCGAGCACCGCGGCGCCGTCAAAGCCGAGCGAATGCAGCATCCACCAGAACCGCGTCGCCCACATCGCGGTGCCGATCGAATAGAGCACCACGCGGCTGCTGGCCGAAATGCCATGCCGGCCGAACGCGGCCTCGAGCTGGGCCGTCGGCGGCATCATGAAGCGCAGCTCGGTGCGGGGGTCGGAGAATTCGGCCTGCAGATCGAGGAAATTGGCGCCAGGGATGTGGCCGGCCTCGAACGTCTGGCGGCCCGAAACGACGATATAGGGAATGCCGCTGCCGGCGGGGGCCGGCTCCAGATAGGTCGTACAGTCGAACAGGCGCAACTCGGGGCGGGTCAGGATGTCGGCGAGTTCCGCCGTGGTGATCAGCTCGCTGTGGCCGGCCATGTCGCGCCCTCCCGGAATGATCTTAGGGGGATGCTAGAGCATGATCCGAGAAAGTGGGTACCGAAAAGATCATGCTCAGACCCAGGGAGTCCGCCAGACCAGATGAAAAGCTGTCACTTTGCCCTTTGATTCACCCCAATTCGGCCCAATATAGCTGTCCATGCAGGACGCCGCTGCATGGCTTGCGTTTGGCCTCAATCGGCGCCATAAGCTGTTGAATTCACTCCGAAACATCACCGTTTGGCCTGCCACGCGCGGGGCCCATCGTCCCCTTGGTGAATGTCACCAAAACCTGATATTCGAGACGCCATGAACAAGCCCGAGATTTTGCCGCAAGACGACGTCGCCGGCCCCGCACCGCGGCACAAAACCACGCAGGTCATGGTCGGCAACGTCGCCGTCGGCGGCGGTGCGCCGATCGTCGTGCAGTCGATGACCAACACCGACACCGCCGATATCGAGGGCACCATCGCCCAGGTCGCGGCATTGACCCGCGCCGGCTCCGAGATGGTGCGCATCACCGTCGACCGCGAGGAGGCCGCTGCCGCCGTGCCGCACATCCGCGACGGCCTGCGCAAGATGGGCATCACCACGCCCTTGATCGGCGACTTCCACTATATCGGCCACAAGCTGCTCGCCGAGTATCCGGCCTGCGCCGAGGCGCTCGACAAGTACCGCATCAATCCGGGCAATGTCGGCTTCAAGAACAAGCGCGACACCCAGTTCGCCGACATCATCGAGATCGCCAACAAGAACGGCAAGCCGGTGCGCATCGGCGCCAATTGGGGCTCGCTCGACCAGGAGCTGCTCACCAAGCTGATGGACGAGAACACGGCATCGCCCAATCCGCGCGATGCCCGCGCGGTGACCCGCGAGGCGATGGTGCAATCGGCATTGCTGTCGGCGGCCCGCGCCCAAGAGCTTGGCATGCCCAAGAACAAGATCATCCTGTCGGCGAAGGTCTCGGCCGTGCAGGATCTGATCGCGGTCTATCAGGAAGTCGTGCGCCGCTCGGATTACGCGATCCATCTCGGCCTCACCGAGGCCGGCATGGGCTCGAAGGGCATCGTCGCCTCCTCGGCCGCGCTCGGCATTCTCCTGCAGCAGGGCATCGGCGACACCATCCGCATCTCGCTGACGCCGGAGCCCGGCGGCGATCGCACGCTGGAAGTGCAGGTCGCGCAGGAATTGCTGCAGACCATGGGCTTCCGCACCTTCGTGCCGCTGGTTGCGGCCTGCCCGGGTTGCGGCCGCACCACCTCGACCACGTTCCAGGAGCTGGCGCGCTCGATCCAGGATTTCATCCGCGACGAGATGCCGGCCTGGAAGACCAGGTATCCGGGCGTCGAAGAGCTCAACGTCGCGGTCATGGGCTGCATCGTCAACGGCCCCGGCGAATCCAAGCACGCCAATATCGGCATCTCGCTGCCCGGCACCGGCGAAGCGCCGGCCGCGCCTGTCTTCGTCGACGGCAAGAAGTTCCGCACCCTGCGCGGTCCGGGCATCGCCGCCGACTTCAAGGCGCTGGTGATCGACTATATCGACCAGCGTTACGGCAGCGGCGCCAAGGTGCCGGAGCCGGCGGGCGCCGCGGAGTAATTTCGCTCCGCGCGTGATCCACACTCAACTGTCGTCCCTGCGAAAGCAGGGACCCATAACCACAAGACGTGGTTATGGCACGAGATGTGAGTTACCAGCCTTCGCAAAACACAATCCTGTGGTTATGGGTCCCGGATCTGCGCTCCGCTTCGCGGAGCCTGTCATCGGGCGGCGCTCCGCGCCGACCCGTTGGCTTGTCCGGGACGACGGATATGCTTGCGGCGCGGATTGCGCTTCGCTCCATCCGGGCTACGATGGTGAAAACAAGAACCATCGGGAGAACGCCCATGAGCTCGCTGTCCGGCAAGCAGGGTCCGCGTTACCGCCACCTCGCCGACCAATCCGAGCCCTATGAGACCATCGGCGTCGAGAAGCTGACACCGATCATCGGCGCGGAAATCTCCGGTGTCGATATTGGCAAGCTGGTTGGCGACGATGCGCGCTCCAACCGGCAGATGGACGAGATCCATCGCGCGCTCGCCGAGAACCTCGTCATCTTCTTTCGTGACCAGCACATCAGCCCCGACCAGCACCTCGCCTTCGGCCGCAAGTTCGGCGAGCTGCACGTGCACCCGGCCGCGCCCAATGAGGGCGATCCGGCGTTGATGAAGATCTATGCCGACAAGGATTCACCGCGTGCCAACGGCGAAGGCTGGCACACCGACGTGTCCTGCGATCTCGAGCCGCCGATGGGCTCGATCCTCTACATCAAGCAGTGCCCGCCGCGCGGCGGCGACACGCTGTTCGCCAACATGTATGCCGCCTATGAGGCGCTGTCGGACCGCATGAAGGCCTATCTCGACGGGTTGACCGCGCTGCATGACGGCGAGCAGACCTATCGCGGGCTCTACGCCAATTATGGCGTCGCCGACAAACGGGAATATCCCCGCGCCGAGCATCCGGTGGTCCGCACCCACCCGGTGACCGGCAAGAAATCCCTCTACGTCAATCGCGGCTTCACCCGCTTCATCGTCGGCATCCCGCGCGACGAGAGCGATGCCATGCTGGCCTATCTCTACCAGCATGCGGAGAACCCGCTGTTCCAGTGCCGCTTCCGCTGGACCGAGAACGCGATCGCGTTCTGGGATAATCGCTGCGCCCAGCACCGCGCGATGTGGGACTACTGGCCGCACACCCGCTCCGGCACCCGCGTCACCGTGAAGGGCGAGCGGCCGGTGTGAGGACAGCGCTGGCCTTGCGGCCGTCGCGGCGGCCGCGGCTGAGCTCGATGCTTCAGTGCCCAAAGCGGTGCGTTAACAGGGGTAATCCTTGCGGGTCATAGTATCCGTGAGCCGGTGAGCCCTATGATGGCGCATCATATTGGGCGATATCACCATGCTGCAGGTGATACTGGCGCGCAGACATGAAAGCATCGTCATTCGCGTCGACGGGAATTCAGCTTGTGAAAGTGCCGGCTCGCGCGTCAGATCGAATCGAGCGCCATTTGCTCCGAGGATGATGCGCCGGGCGGCTCCGCTATGGTGCGCAGCAACCCTCGCGCTGACGTGTCCTTCGGATGTACCGGGTTCTGGCGGCGGCGCGCCCGCGCAGTCCAACGGCATCGCCGGCAATTCCCCGCAACTTGCACAAGCCAGGACGAACCCTGCGAGTGACGTTGGTCCAGCCGCAGAACAGCCGCAAAGCGCGGACGTGCTCGCCCGCGAACTCGCCGAAAAACTGAAAAAATCGCTGAAGAACATGCCGCAAGGCGACGTGGCGGACTTGCAGAGATCGTTGCGAGAGGAGCGTGGCGTCCCTCTCGAACTGGGGAACGTATGGAACGTGCGGCGATGCGACCAAGGCGCGCGATCTCTATGCGAAGGCTGAGGCCGGTGAATCAAGGGGGCAAGGCGCGATTCAAGGCGCTGCGTTGATCGAACGATCTTTGCAGCAAGAGCGAACGCGCTGACGGGATATCGTGCAAAGGAGTTGGTCGATGAAAAGGTCTACCGGATTGCGTCCGCTGCTTCTGCTTGCGGCCCTGGTGTCGCTGCTCCTTGCGCCGCAGCCGCCCGTGGCGGATGCGGCGCCGCAGTCTGGTCGACCTCAAAAGGCTCGCTTGATCCGGGCTGAACCGCCTCCGCCCAGGCCTGAAGCTCTGGCCATGAATGCCTGGACCGTGGGCCTCGCTGGTGGCCTGCTCGAGGGCGCGCCGATCCGCCTGGCCGCGGAGATGGCCCGCGTGGTCGATGACGGCGACAATCTGCACGTTCTGCCGGTGGTGACGCGGGGGCCCGTGGAGAACCTGAACTCGCTGCTGTATCTGCGCGGCATCGACGCGGCGATCATCAATTCCGACGCGCTGGAGGAATACAAGAGCCAGGTGCCGGATATCCAGCGACGGATCACCTACGTCCTGAATCTGTTTCCGTCCGAGCTGCATATCTTCGTCCGGCCGGAAATTCAGAGCCTGAGCGACCTCGCCGGCAAGAAGGTGAACTTCAACAGCCAGGGTACGGCCGCAGCCTATTCAGGTCCGCTGATCTTCAGTCGCCTCGGCATCGAGGTCCAGAAGACCTTCATTCCGCACCAGATCGCACTCGAGCAGATGCGGAAAGGCGAAATGGCGGCCGTCGTCTTCATTACATCGAAGCCGGTCGATGCATTTGTGAAAGGCCGATTTGAATCGGGCTTCAAGTTTCTGCCCGTGCCGTATGACAGCAAGTTCGAAGACTACTATCTGCCGGCGGCTCTCGATGCGGCCGATTACCCAAATCTGATCAAGCCGGGTGACCGCGTCACCACGATCGCCGTGCCGACCGCTCTTGTCGCCTTCAATTGGCCGGCCAACAGCAACCGGTTCGAGCGCGTTGCACGCTTCGTCGATCATCTGTTCTCGCGTATCGACAAGCTGCAGGGAGCCGGCTTCGACCCGAAGTGGAAATCGATCAACCTCGGAGCGACCGTGCCCGGTCTCGCGCGCTTTCCTGCGGCGCAAACGTGGCTCGAAGGTCAGTCGTCGACGGCACGGGCATCGCGATGACCAGGATCGCCGCCCCGCTTCTTGTGGCAATCGCCGTCGTCAACGGCGTTGCCCTTGCGCAGGGGGTGGAAGATCCCATGGCACAGCTTCGGGCCTGTTCCCAGCTGCAACGTGAAGCGCGTCTGGAGTGTCTCGACAAGCTGTCGCGCGCCACTGCGCCGCCCCGCCGTGAGGCGTCGAAGGCGGATCATTGGACGATCAGCGAGACGACGTCCCCGGTCGATTATTCACCGATCGCCACTGCGACGACGTCCGATTCGGTCGATTCGTCCATGAAGCTGTCGATCCGGTGCCGCGGCGGGCGGACCGAATTGTCCTTCGTGGGGCCGGCTATCTCCGGCCGCGGCGACGGCTATGTGATCTCCTATCGCATCAACGACGGTCCGCCGGTGCAGGTCGCGGCGACTGTGCCGGCGCTTGGTTCCGGCGTCGCTGTCGCGGGCGATGCCGTTCGCTTGCTGCAATCGCTTCCCGATAACGCGGTCCTTGCCGTCCACCTCTCACCCGGTGCCGGGGCTGCCCATGACGCAAGATTCTCGCTCGCGGGGCTGGACGCGATGCGGGCGAGGATGGCCGCGACCTGCAAATGGCCGCTCGCTGTCGCAAGGCCCAGCAATTGAGAACTGTGTTCGACGATTTTTCGAGATGGAGATGCTTGATGCCCAATTCTAAGTCTGTTGCGAAATTCATTGCGATGGGTGCCATCGCTGTGCTGGCTTCCGCGTCCCTGGCGGTGGCCGAGCAAGGCGGAAAATACTGGGTGCCGGGTGAGCAGTCCGCAACTCACCGGACAAGCGACGCCCGGAAATCTGAAACGTCGCGATCCGCAGCCGAAGTACGCAAGCGCGCCGCATATGCGCGCATGCACGATCCGGCGGCGCCGAAAGAGAAAGAGCATCATCTGATCCTGCAGGTGAACAGCAATGATCCTGCCGCCATGAATCTCACGCTCAACAACGCAACCAACGTGGCCGAGTACTACAAGGGCCTCGGCGAAAAGGTGAGGATCGAGGTGGTCACGTTCGGCCCGGGCCTGCACATGCTGCGCGAGGATACGTCGCCGGTGAAGGCGCGCATCGAGGAAATGGCCCTCAGTTCACCCGAGGTGTCGTTCAAGGCCTGCGGCAACACCCAGGAGAAGATGCAGAAGGCCGAGAACAAGTCGATCCCGATCGTCAAGCAGGCGGAAGTCGTGAAGTCCGGCGTCGTGCGCGTGATGGAACTGCAGGAGAAGGGATGGGCCTACGTGAAGCCTTGAGCCGGAAGGCCAGCCTGCCTTGAAACACTCTGCGCGGGCGCGGACCGGCCGCGCAGAGAACCGGTTTAAATCCATCAGTGCGCGGGACAGGGTTGCCGGCCGCGCAGCCAATCGCATTGACGCCGCGCATCCGCTACGCCAAGCTCCGGGAAAATCAAAAACAACTCCCGGGGAAACGCCATGCTCCGCGCCGAAGACAACAAATTCCTCACCGAATCCGGTACCGGAACGGGAATGGGCGAATTGCTGCGCCGGTTCTGGATTCCGGTACTGCTGTCGGAAGAGCTGCCGGAGCCGGACAGCGACCCGAAGAAGATCGTGGTGATGGGCGAGGAGCTGCTGGCCTTCCGCGACTCGAGGGGCGTGGTCGGAATCATCGATCAGTATTGCCCGCACCGCGGCGCCAATCTCTGGCTCGGCCGCAACGAGGAATGCGGCATCCGCTGCGCCTATCACGGCTGGAAGTTCGACACCGACGGCCGCTGCGTCGACATGCCGACCTCTTATCCGGACCTCAACGCCAAGGACCTGATCCGCATCAAGTCCTACCCGGTGCGCGAATGGGGCGAGATGATCTGGGCCTATATGGGTCCAGCCGAGGCGATGCCCGAATTGCCCGCGCTGGAGATGGCGCTACTGCCGGCCTCGCATCGCTTCGTCACCAAGAAGTGGCAGGACTGCAACTGGGTGCAGGCGGTGGAAGGCTCGATCGACACCGCGCATTTCACCTTCGCGCATCTCTCCTTCGAGAAGGAGGAGAACGAAATCCTCGACATCAAGAAGCACTTTGTGAATCCGCTGACGCGGGTCGCGACCGACCACATGCGCTGGATCGCCGAGGATCCGCGGCCGGTGATCAAGATCAATCCGCATGAGGCCGGGCTGACGGTCGCGGGCGGGCGGCTCACCGGCAGCGACAATATCTACTGGCGCATCGCCCAGTTCCTGATGCCGTTCCACAGCTATGCGCCGAGCTCGATGCCGGGCGAGAACATGTTCGGCCAGACCTTCGTTCCGGTGACCGACACCAATTGCTGGATCTACACCTATGCGTGGAACCCGCATCGGCCGCTGACCGATGCCGAACGCGACGGCTATGCCAATGGCAACGGCGTGATGGCAGTGGTCGACGAGAACTACGTGCCGCTGCGCAACAAGGCAAACGACTATCTGATCGACCGCCAACTGCAGCGGACCAAGAGCTACACCGGGATCAAGGGCGTCTCCGAGCAGGACGCCGCGGTGCAGGACAGCCAGGGCCCGATCGCCGACCGCACCCGCGAGCATCTCGGCCCGACCGATCTCGGCATCATGCATTTCCGCAAGCTGGTGCTGGAGGCGGCCCGCGCGCTGCAAAAGGGCGAGGCGCCGCCGCACGCCAGGCATCAGGATCGCTACACCGTGCGCTCCGGTGCCTGCGTCACCAGCAAGACCAAGGACCTCACGGCCGTGATGATCGAGCGGTTCGGCGATCCCGCTGGCTTCGTCGGCGGTCCCGGCCAGAACGCCGCGGCGGAATAGGCACCGCTGTCGTCCCTGCGAAAGCAGGGACCCATAACCACAGGATGTGGGATCGAGCGAGCTGGGACCACAGCGTCGCGCAACAACAGCGCCCTGTGGCTATGGGTCCCGGGTCGCGCTTCGCTTGCCCGGGACGACGTGTGGAGATACCGCGCGCTACAACGGGATCCTGCGATACTCGCGGTTGGAGAGGCTCGCCTCCTCCAGATCGAGGTCGCGCTCGATGCGCCGCCTGGTCTCGTCGGTGATCTTGCCGTCGCGCAGCAGCATGTGGATGAACTTGCGTTCGGACGAGATCAGCTCCCGCGTCAGCGCGGTGCCGGCGGCGGAGACGTCGTGCTTGTCGGGATCGAGCGTATCAGGCAGCTGGTTGATGCGGATCTCGTGGCGCGACCGCAGCAGCTTGATCACTTCGTCGGAGAGCTCGCGGTCGTCGGTGATGGCGTCGAGCGATTTCAGCGCGGCGTTCAGCGCCTCGCGGCGCGCCTCGATTTCCTGCTCGTGCTCGGCGATATGCTCGTTGCGCCCGTCCTTGGCGAGGCCGAGCAGGCGCACCACCGGCGGCAATCCGAGGCCGAGCCCGACCAGGGTCACGAAGATCACGCCGAAGGCGACGAACAGGATCAGGTCGCGATACGGGAAGGCCTCGCCACCAGGCAATGTCAGGGGCAGCGCAAGCGCTGCGGCGAGCGAGACCGCGCCGCGCACGCCGGTGAAGCCGACCACGAACACCGCCCGCCACGACGGCAGCGGATCGCGCTCGCGCACGCGGGCGCTGATCCAGCGCGGCAGATAGGTGCCGGGAAACACCCAGACGAAGCGCGCGACGATCACGATGACGGCGACCAGCGCGGTGGCGGTCAGGATGTCGTGCAGCGGGAATGCCTTCGATTTCTCGTACAGCGAGCGCATCTGGAAGCCGGTCAAGAGGAACAGCAGGCCCTCGATCAGATAGATGATCAAGTCCCAGAAGAAGATGCCCTGCAGGCGCGTCGCGGCCGAGATCAGCAGCGGTCCGTTCCAGCTCATATAGAGGCCGCAGGCGACGGTTGAGATCACGCCGCTGCCGCCGAAATGCTCGGGGATCCAGTAGGCCAGATAGGGCGTGATCAGCGACAGCGTGATCTCGACCTGCGGATCCCTGGCGCGGCGGCGGGCGCGCAGGCTGAGCCAGCCGACCGCCGTGCCGAACGCGATCTCGCCGGCAACGATGACGAGGAACGTGCCGGTCGCCTTCGGCAGCGAGAACAGGCCGGTGGTGATGGCGGCGAGCGCGAAACGGTAGAGGATCAGCGCGGTCGCGTCATTGGCGAGCCCCTCGCCCTCGAGCACCACCAGGATGCGGCGGGGCATGCCGAGCTTGCGCGCGATCGCGAGCGGCGCCACGACATCCGGCGGCGCGACGATCGCCCCGAGCAGGAAGCCGATGCTCCAGGGCAGCCCGATCAGATAGTGGGTCGCGGCCGCGACCATGAAGGCGGTGAAGATCACGCAGCCGACCGAGAGCAGGATGATCGGCCGCAGATTGGCCTTGAACTCGCGCCAGCTCATCGCGACGCTTGCCGAATAGATCAGCGGCGGCAGCACCATCAGAAGCACGAGCTCGGGCGGCAGTTCCAGCGACGGCATGCCGGGCACGAAGGCGAGCACGATGCCGACCAGCAGGAGCAGGATCGCCGGCGCGATATCGGTCCGCCGTGCAACCAGGGCGGTTCCCGCCAGCACGCCGAGCAGGGTGAGAAAGATCTGAAACTTGGCTTCCATAATGGGCTCAATTCGCCCGGAAACCAGCGCCAGTCAATGCGGTCCGGCCGCAGCCGGACCGCTGGGGCGTGTCATAAAGCCGTCGGAGGGATGCGGTGGGCCGCCCGGTCAGTCCCGCACGTCGTAACGGTACGACTTAGAGACGATCTGCCAGCCATCGGCGAGCTTCATTGCGACGAGGTAGTCGGTGAAATAACGCGGCGGCAGCTGGCAACGCACCTTGATGAAGGCGGTGTTGTCGTCGGAGCGGTCGATGGTGACGATGAAATCCTCGCGCGGCTTGCCCTCGGCCTTCGCCGACGGCCGCTTGCGCACCAGAGCGAGCCAGTCCGGCACGCTGAGGACCTTCAGCTCGCCCTGGTCCACCCAGCGCAGGTCGGCACTGGGATGAAAGGCCGTCGCAAGCTTGTCGGCATTGCTCTCGTAGAGACCGTCGAAATAGGTTTGCACGACGCTCTCGACGCTGGATCGATCTTGGCTCATTGGTTAGTCCTCCCGGCAGGATTTGGCTGCCAGGATTTAGGCATGATCCGCCGGATAGCGCCATGGCCGGAGACAAAATTCCGCGTGAGGAGCAAGTTGTGACCGCATCTGCAGATTCGAACGCAAGTTCGAGCGAAACTATCCTGACCGGCGAGTGCTTCTGCCGCGACGTGCGCTACGAGGTGGCCGACGCATTTGGCTATGCGCTGAATTGTCACTGCTCGAATTGCCGGCGCACCACGGGCTCGGCGTTCAAGCCGTTCGCAGGCATCGTGCGCGAAAAATTTATCGTCACCCGCGGCGCCGAGGGTCTCTTGATCTACGGCGACGAACTCACCCACGACGCGCATTGCGGCCGCTGCGGGTCGCTGCTCTATTCGCAGGTCCGTAGCGGCGCCTATGTCCATGTCACGATGGGTACGCTGCGCGATGCGCCGACGATCCGGCCGACCGCGCATATCTTCGTCGGCTCCAAGGCGCCGTGGTACGAGATACTGGACGACCTGCCGCAATATCAGGAACATGTGACGCAGAGCGGGGAATAAGTCCGCTCAAGGCAGGTTCTTGCCCTGAGTTTGGTCCGCTTGTACCGCCGACGTCTCGGACGGCCCCAGCGAGAAGGCGAGCACGACGTCGTCGGCGCGCTGCTTGAACTCCTTGCCGACCGCGGCGCGCGCGGCGGCGGCGAGTTCATGCAATGGCTTGTCCTGTAGCAGGCTGGGGAAGGTGACGGTGACCGACGTGAGCCGGCCATTGTGCCAGTTGAACCCGACCGCCGGTTTGACCCCGACCATCGCAACCAGATCGTTCTCCACGGCCTTGGCGTGCTTGAAGCCGTCGAACACGGCGTCGACCAGGCCGCAGCCCGCGGCGCAGCCGGCCAACAGCGCGAGAGCGAGGAGGGCCTTTGCCATGCTGCGGACCTTGCCGGCTCTGGCGGATGGAACCGCCGCGCTTGTGCCCTGCATCATGTCCTCCGTGGCTCTGTTCTTGTTGCCGCGATCGTGCACGAAATCTCGTGACCAGCCAAATCCGAACCGCCGGTCTGTTTCGTCGACTAACAGTCAGGAAGGCATGGTCCACACCGTCGCAGATCGTGAGGCGCCTCACAAAGCACCCCGCCTGCTTCTGGTAAACGGATCTGCATGCTAGAGCGTTTTCGAGCGAAGCGGATACCGGTTCGCGTGAAGAAAACGCGTCAAACGAGAAACCAGAGCTTCGTTCCGATTCAACCGGAACGGGGCTCTAGGATACGGCCAGAGTGTCGCCATGAATGGGTCTGGGCTCTTGAACTTGAACCGGTTGCTGCTCGCCGTCGCGGCCTTGCTGCTGATCGTCTGCCAGCCCGCCTTCGCCGAGAAGCGCGTGGCGCTGGTGCTTGGCAATTCGGCCTATCGGAACACCGCGCCGCTGGCCAACCCGGTCAATGATGCCTCGGTGATGGCCGCGACGTTGAAGAATGCCGGCTTCGACGTGGTCGACTTCCGCAAGGACCTTCCGGCCGTCGAGACCCGCCGCGCGCTGCGCGAGTTCGCCGACCTCGCTCGCGATGCCGATATCGCGCTGGTCTACTACGCCGGCCACGGCATCGAGGTCGACGGCGCCAATTATTTGATCCCGGTCGATGCCCGGCTGGAGCGCGATACCGACGTCTATGACGAGGCGTTTTCGCTCGACCGCATCCTGGTCGCGATCGAGCCGGCGAGGCGACTGCGGCTGGTGATCCTCGATGCCTGCCGCGACAATCCGTTCGCCAAGACCATGAAGCGGACGCTGGCGACCCGGGCGATCGGGCAGGGGCTCGCCAAGGTCGAGCCGACCAGTCCGAATGTGCTGATCGCCTATTCTGCGAAGGCCGGCTCGACCGCGGCCGACGGCGACGGCAAGAACAGCCCGTTCACGATCGCGCTGTCGAAATTCCTGCCGACCCCCGGTCTCGATGTGCGCCGCGCCTTCGGCTATGTCCGCGACGAGGTGCTGAAGACCACCAACAACCGCCAGGAGCCGTTCGTCTATGGCTCGCTCGGCGGCGAGGACGTGCCGCTGGTGCCGGCACCGGCCAAGCCGGCGCCCGCCGCCGCCGCTGCCGCGCCCACAGCCCCGGCACCGACGCCGCAGTCGGAGGCCCGGCGCGATTACGAGCTGGCGCTGCAGATCGGCAACAAGAGCGCGATGAACGCCTTCCTCGCCCAATATCCCAGCGGCTACTACGCCAACCTCGCCAGGTTGCAGCTCGAGAAGTTCACCGCCGAGGACGCGCGCGTGGCCGCCACCGAGAAGGCGCGTCTGGCCGAGCAGGAGCGCGCCCGGCTCGCCGCCGAGGGCGCGCAGAAGGCGCAGCAGGCCAGGGCCGAGGCCGATGCGAAAGCCGCCGAAGCGGCGCGTCTTGCCGCGGAACGGGCCAAGCAGGTCGCACAGGACCAGGCCGCGGCCGCCGAGCAGAAGCGGCAGGCCGATGCCGCGCTGGCCGACCGTGATGCGACGAACACGGCGGTGACCGATCAAGCGGCAACGCAGGCTGCGGCCGCCGCGCCGCCTCCGCCGGCTGCTCCCGAGAAGACCACGACGGTGGCCGCATTGGCCACCGGGTCACCCGAGGTGGATGTGGTCAAATCGGTGCAGACCGAATTGCGCCGCGTCGGCTGCCTGACCGGCACCGTCGATGGCGACTGGAACGCAGCCTCGCAGCGCTCGCTGACGCTGTTCAACCGCTATGCCGGCACCAAGCTCGACATCAAGACCGCCAGCGTCGATACCCTCGATGCCGTCAAGCTGAAGCAATCCCGCGTCTGCCCGCTGGTCTGCGAGCACGGTTACAAGGCTGACGGCGATCGCTGCAGCAGGATCGTGTGCGCCGAGGGCTCGTTCCTCAACGACGACAATGAGTGCGAGAAGCGGCGCGAACGGAAGCCGGTCGCCAAGCGCGACAGCGACGAGCGGCCATCGCGCCGCGACCGCGAACGCGCCTTCCGTCCGCAGCGTGAGCCACAGGTCCCGTCCGCGGACATTCCGCGCCCGCAGGGCCGTGCGAGGGCGGAAGGCGGCGGCAGCGGTCAGATCATGTGCGATGCCTATCTGTGCCGTCCGGTGAGGCGCGGCTGCCATCTCGAGTACCGCGGCGGCGGCGGCCCCGGCGGCAACGTCGGCAATGTCGAGGTCTGCAACTAGAGCAGGATGAGTTTGGGTTGAATCGCGACCGCAGACTGCGGCTTACCTCTCCCCATTGGGGAGAGGTCGATTTGCGCAGCAAATCGGGTGAGAGGCCGCGGCTCCAATGAGAGAGTGTAACCCCTCACCCGGCGCTACGCGCCGACCTCTCCCAAGGGAGAGGTGAATTTCCGCTGCCGCTCCAGATCAAACCCTAATCTCATCACGCATCTAGCGCGTAGCGGCTAGATCGCGCTCGCGGCGATATTCACCATCAGGGCCAGCAGCGCGGTGTTGAACATGAACGAGATGATGCCGTGCACGGTCGCGGTGCGGCGGATGATCTTGTCGGTGATGCCGACGTCGGAGACCTGCGCGGTCATGCCGATCACGAACGAGAAATAGACGAAATCCCAGTAATCGGCGTCGGTATGCTGATCGCCGCTCGGGAACTGCAATCCGCCGGGCGTCTTGCCGCGGTAGAACTCGTGGGCGTAGTGCAGCGCGAACGCGGTGTGGACCGCAGCCCATGACAACGTGATGGTGACGATAGCCACCGCCAGTCCGGCCGAGGTGCCCTTGGATGCGCCGAGTTCGAACACGATGGCCAGCAGGCTCGCCAGCGCGCCGAACGCGGTCAGCAGCAGGATCAGGAAGCGGCCATCGTCCTGCAATATGGCGCTGCGCTTGATGTGGGCGACGCCGCAGCGCAGCATCATCACATAGGCGAGCACGAGATAGAGCGCCGCGAAGGCGTCCCAGCCGGCCAGCATGCGGGTGACGAGGCGCATCGAGCCGGGGATCAGCAGCGCAACGGCGATGCCGACCGTGATCGAAACGAAGGTGCGCGGCCGGCCCACCACCACGCGGACCGGCATCGGCAGCTTTCGGAAACGAACAAGGCGATCGTCGAACTCCTTGTTCATTTCGCGCTTTGCTTTCGGTTAGTTCTTGCGCTCTGCGACGAAGCGGGCGGCCGCGCGCAGCACGTCGCCCCGGTTCCCGAACACCGACAGCGCGGCGTCGGCGCGCGCCAGGAGGTCGCGCACGCGCTGCTTGGCGCCGTCGATGCCGAGCTGGGTGACGAAGGTGGTCTTGCCGAGCACGGCGTCGGCGCCTGCGGGCTTGCCCAGTGCGGCGGCATCGCCCTCGACGTCGAGCAGATCGTCGGCGATCTGGAAGGCTTCGCCGAGCGCTTTGCCGTAATCGTCGAGCGCCTGGTATTCCTTCTGCGAGGACTGGCCGAGGATCGCGCCGGCGATGCAGCCGAAGCGGAGCAGCGCGCCGGTCTTCATCTGCTGCACGCGCGCGACGTCGACCGGCTCGCGGTCGCCGAACCGGCCTTCGCCGGCGAGGTCGAGGATCTGGCCGCCGGCCATGCCGCCGACGCCGGAGGCGCGCGCCAGCGCACGGGTCAAGAGCAGGCGCACCTGCGCGTCCGTGTGGATCGCATCGCGGGTGATGATGTCGAAAGCAATGGTCAGCAGCGCGTCGCCGGCCAGGATCGCGGTGGCGTCGTCATAGGCCTTGTGCAGGGTCGGGCGGCCGCGGCGCAGATCGGAATTGTCCATCGCCGGCAGATCGTCGTGGATCAGCGAGTAGCAGTGGATGCATTCGAGCGCGGCGCCGACCAGCAGGGCGGATCCGCGAGGGATGCCGAACACCGCGGCGCTCTCGACCGCGAGGAACGGCCGCAGCCGCTTGCCGCCGCCGAGGCTCGAGTAACGCATGGCCTCGATCAGCCGCTTCGGGCGCACGATCTCGTCGCTCTCGGTCGCATCGGACAGTAGTTTGGCGAGCAGGGCTTCGGTATCCTCCGCGGTCTGGTCCAGCCGCTTGGAAAACTCTGCAGTACCGGTCGTCATTAAGAATTGCTCCAGATCGATTTTCGGCCGGACAATCGTTGATGGGATCGGCTTCGTCAATTCCCGCCCTGCGGCGGATTGCGCCTTAAAAGTGCTGGAAAAACCGTGAATTATCCCCCAGACGTCTGATGACGCCGGCCGGGTTCTGGCGGGCGGGTCCCAAATCCTCCCTGGAAAGGTCCTCCCCGGAAACCCCAGCTTTGCGCATTGTCCGGATTTTATTGCTGCTTTTGCTGGCCCTGCTGTTGCTGCCCTATCTGGTGACGCCGTTCTACCGCACCGGTCAGCCAGTTTCGGCCCTGATGGCGTGGCGGACCCTGCGAGGGGCCCCGGTCACGCGGCATTGGATCGATTTCGGCGCCATGTCGCCCTATCTGCCGCGGTCCGTGGTCGGCTCGGAGGACGCCCATTTCTGCAAGCACCGGGGCGTCGATTGGGGCGCGCTGCGCGAGGTGATCGACGACGCCGGGGACGGTGAGGCGGCGCGCGGCGGCTCGACCATCACCCAGCAGGTGGCCAAGAACCTGTTCCTGTGGCCCGGCCGCAGCGTCATCCGCAAGGGGCTGGAACTGCCGCTGGCGCTCTGGATCGATTTCGTGCTGCCCAAGCAGCGGATCCTCGAAATCTACCTCAACATCGCGGAAATGGGGCCATCCGGGCAGTTTGGGGCCGAAGCCGGTGCCCAATATGCCTTCGGCCGGTCGGCGGCAGAGCTGTCACCCCGGGAGGCGGCGCTTTTGGCGGCGATCCTGCCGAATCCGGTCAAAAGGAGTGCCCGGAACCCGGGTCCGGGGGTCCGCAGGCTGTCCGGCACCTATATCGCCCGGGCCAACTCGGTGACGCGTTGCTGGCGCGAAAGTCGCGGCTCTTGAGCGCGATTTCGGGCGGATTTTGCTATCTCCGGGCCTAGATTTACGCGGTCCCTTCCTCTATAAGCGCGGCCTTACCGGCATCGCAGCTTGCGCTTCGAAGCGCTGAGCCCGTCCGCATTTCGGACGATGCCTCCGCAACACCCTAGAGGACACCGTCATGGCCGTTCCCAGAAGAAAAACCTCGCCGTCGCGCCGTGGCATGCGCCGTTCGGCCGATGCGATCAAGACCCCGACCTATGTCGAGGACAAGGACTCCGGCGAACTGCGCCGTCCGCACCACCTCGACCTGAAGACCGGCATGTACAAGGGCCGCCAGGTCCTGAAGGCCAAGAAAGAGTCCTGATCGGACCTTCGGCTGTCGCGCCACAGCCATGCGGCGCTGCGCCTGAATTCGGCCAACGAGTGCGGTCAAGACGGGCGCGTCGGCGGCGAGGCCAATGAGCATCGCCGCATTGCTGGTTCTCCCTGAATAAGGCGCAAGCCCCGATGGTCGGTTTTCCGCTGCTGCTCGTTCCGCTCGCGGTCTACAACATCATCGCCTTCCTGATGCCCGGCGTGTCCTTCACGGACCCGCTGATCAGGCTGACATTGCTGTCGGGCGAGCAGTGGCAGATCACCCTCAGCGACATGCTGCTCGCCGTCGGCGTGCTGATGTTGCTGTTCGAGGTCATCAAGGGCGCGCGCCCCGGCGCGAAATATCTCACCGACCATCTGCTGTCGCTGATCGTGTTCGGCGCGGCGGCCGCCGAATTCGTGCTCTGGCCGAAATTCGGCAACTCGACCTATTGCCTGCTCACGCTGCTGGCGCTGGTCGATTTCATTTCCGGAATTGCGCTGCGCACCCGCCGCCGTGCGGTGGTCGCTGCGCCGGCGCCGGTCAGCAAGTCGCAGCCCGAGGCGCCACGGCACGCGCCTGCGGTGGAGCCTGCCCCGCCGCGGCCTGAGCCTGCACCTATCGTCACACCAGCGCCCGCCGCACCGATTCCTCCAGCGACGTCGGTTGCGGAATCCGTGCTGCTCGATCAGTCGGCGCCGAAGCCGACGGTCAATTCGCCGGATTTGCAGCCCGGCAGCCAGCCATCGTCGGACACGCCGCAACGCTAGAGCGTTCTCGAGGACGATCATGAGCGGAGAAACGGCCCTTCCGATCGCCGATTCGACGACCACTCAATCGATCTTCGATTGGCTCGAACGGTTCGCCGCCTGCGTCAGGGCGGTCGACTATGCGGCCGCCCGTCCGTTCTGGCATTCGGACATCATCTCGTTCGGCACCTATCAGGAACTCATCCACGGCCGCGCGCGCTGGACCGAGATGCAATGGGACAATGTCTGGCCCCGCACCGCGGACTTCGCCTTCGATCTCGAACATACGGAAGTGCTGATCAGCGCCGACGGCGGCATGGCGACGGTAATCACGCCGTGGACGAGCACCGGCTTCCATGCGGACGGCAGCCGCTTCGACCGGCCGGGGCGGGCGACGATCATTCTCGCGCGTCAGGCCGACGGGCGCTGGCTCGGCATCCATTCCCATATGTCGCTGCGCCGCGGCGTACCGCAGGACAGCCACGGCAACCGGCCCGTCAAGGCCCGTTGATCGCGAGATGATCAGCTAGATGATTTGCCGGGTGCGCCGCGCGACGCTGCGGCGTTCGTCGACATGCGGGCCGTAGGCGCTCTGCGCGTCGGCCAATGACCCACGCCGCAGCCCGCAGGTCTGCGGCTCATGGGCGGCGGTGGCGATCAGATGGGCGACAAACGACGGGTCGGCATGCGCCAGCGGGATCTTGGGCGCCCAATGCGTGGTCGCGGCCAGCGGCACCAGAGCCGTGCCGGTCGCCCCGGCAGTGTCTGTGAACTCGCCGTCCAGGACCTCTGATTGATCGATATCGCGCATCGCCTGCGACCCGTTGGAGCGTCATAGTCTGGGACGTTGCGTCCCTCTGCAACACCCTCATGGCAAGGGTCATGCCCGCCATCCCCAGTTCGTTCCGCGGCATTCGAAAACGTGGTTTCCAGATTATTTATCAAGTTCTCCTAGCGTTGGATTCGCCGGAACCACTATCTTGAGAGTGTATAGAATCACCGGGTGCCGTCCCAAATCGAGACATTGTCGATGCTCCCTGTCCCGCCGGCTGCCAGCATCCTCGCCTCGCTCGGCCAAGCGACATTCGCCTGGGACCTGGCGACCGACGCGATTGCCTGGAGCGACAATGTGGCGACGGTCTTCCCGGATATCCCCCTCACTGCGCTCGCAAGCGGCACCGAGCTCGCAAAGCTGATCGAGCCATCGCGCTCGGTCCGCATGGATGCGCTTGGCCAGTCCGCGCTGGTGCAGAGCGGCGAGGGCATTCCCTACCGGATCGAATATGGCGTGCGGGCCGTTACCTCAGCGCCGGTGATCTGGATCGAGGAGACCGGCTGCTGGTTTGCCGGCGCCGACGGCAGGCCGGCGCGCGTGCAGGGCGTCGTCCGCATCAACAATGAGCGGCACGCCCGCGACGAGCAGCTGTTGAAATTGTCGCGGCACGATCCGCTGACCAACGAGCTCAACCGCACCCATCTGATCGCCTCGCTCGCCGAGACGATCGAGGAGTGCGCACGCTTCCGTACCTCCTGCGCCTTCATGCTGATCGGCATCGATCATCTGGCGCGGGTCAACGATGCGTTCGGCTTCGACGTCGCGGACGCCGTCATCGCCGAGGTGGCGAAACGGATTCGTGCCCGGCTGCGCAGCGGCGACATGCTCGGCCGTTTCTCCGGCAACAAGTTCGGCCTGATCCTGCGCAACTGCACCGTCGACGACACTAACGTCGCGGCCGAGCGCTTCCTCGCCGCGGTGCGCGACGAGGTGGTGCCGACCAGGTCCGGCCCGGTGTCGGTGACGGCATCGATCGGCGCCGTCACCATCCCGCGCCATGCGAAGTCGGCGGAGGAGGCGGTCAATCGCGCCCAGGAGACGCTGGACGCCGCCAAGAGCCGCCGCGCCGGATCGTTCGCGCTGTGGAAGCCGAATGTCGAGCGCGATGCCCAGCGCCGCGTCAACATCCGCGTCACCGACGAGATCGTCACCGCATTGAACGAGCGCCGCATCGTGATCGGCTTCGAGCCGGTGGTCGATGCGCGCTCGCGGCAGCCTTCGTTTTACGAGTGCCTGGTCCGCATGGAGCAGGACGACGGCCGCGCGCTGCTCGCGCCCGATATCGTGCCGGTTGCCGAGCGGCTCGGCCTGATCCGGATGGTCGATCATCGCGTGCTGGAGCTTGCGATCGCCGAGCTCGCTGCCGCGCCGAGCGTGCAGCTCAGCCTCAACATCTCGCCCGACACCACGATGGATCCGGACTGGTGGGCCACCATCGAATCGTTGATGCACGCGCATCCCGGCGTCGGCGAGCGGCTGATCGTCGAGATCACCGAGACGGTCGCGATCCAGGATATCGACGACGTCCGTGGCTTCGTCACGCGGCTGAAGAATTTCGGCAGCCGGATCGCGATCGACGATTTCGGCGCCGGCTACACCTCGTTCCGAAACCTGCGCAAGCTCGGCGTCGACATCGTGAAAATCGACGGCGCCTTCGTGCAGAACATCGTGCGTTCGGCCGACGACCGCGCCTTCGTGCAGACGCTGATCGATCTCGCGCGCCGCCTTGAAATCAAGACGGTCGCCGAATGGGTGCAGGACGAAGAGGCCGCCGTGATGCTGCGCGAATGGGGCTGCGACTTCATCCAGGGCCGCCTGATCGGGCTCGCTTCGCCGGACCGGCCGTGGAACGCGCCGGCGGAGAAGGCCGTGCCGGCTGCGGGGTGATATCTGTTCGCCAAATCGACGGTGTCGTCCCGGCGAAAGCCGGGACCCATACGCCGCGGCTTCTCAATGAGGCAAAGTGGCAGACGCCTCGTTCAAACAACCGACATTTGTGGTTATGGGCCCCGGCTTTCGCCGGGGCGACGTTGGGGTGAGTAGCGGGCGCAAGAACGAGACCTACTCGTCCTTCTTCGTCGGCTGCGACATGCGCTCGAGGCGTTCCTGCATGTCCTTCATCTGGCGGCGAAGGTCGTCGATGTTGCCGTCCTCGGCCGCGGGCTCCGGCGCCTTCTCGGCTTCAGTGCCGCCACGTTGCGGCACGAACGGCTTGAACATCGAGAAGGTCTGCTGGAACAGCTCCATGTTGCGGCGGACCTGTTCTTCCAGGGGAGCAAACGGCGTCCCGCTCAGGGCGCCCGCGATCTGCTTGCGGAATCTCTCTTGTTCCCGGGTCAGCGTATCGATCGACTGCTCGAGATATTTCGGCACCACCATCTGCATGCTGTCGCCATAAAACCGGATCAGCTGGCGCAGGAAGGTGGTCGGCAGCAGGTTCTGTCCGGCCTTGTTTTCCTGTTCGAAGATGATTTGCGCGAGCACGGAGCGGGTGATGTCGTCGCCGGTCTTGGCATCATAGACGAGGAAATCCTCGCCTTCCTTCACCATCGCCGCGAGATCCTCGAGCGTCACATAGGTGCTCGTACCGGTATTATAGAGCCGCCGGTTCGCGTATTTCTTGATCGTGGTCGGTTGTTCAGATTTTGCCATGGGCTCACACTTCAACACCGAAGGACCTGGAACCCGGCAGCATCGCCGCTGGGCTAAATGCAACGCATCGCAGCAAAGGTAAGCATTTTCAAAGCCGTTCGGCTACCGTTTTGTGCTGCACGGTTAATCCCAAAGCAAAGGTATTGCTCAGGAAAGTGCCAAGGACGTCATTTTGAGTGCGTCGCGGCGCGATTTGCGCGTCAGCGCGATTGACATGGCTCAATGAGGTTTACAGGATAGCCATTAAGAGACAGGTCCGCCAACCGGCCGCCCGCCGTCGAGAAACCCAGCTACAACCCATAGGAGATGTCCATGTCAGACGATGTCGTCATCGTCAGCGCCGCCCGCACCCCGGTCGGCAGCTTCAACGGCGCGTTCGCCACCACGCCCGCCCACGACCTCGGCGCGATCGCCATCAAGGCGGCGCTGGAGCGTGCCGGCGTCGAGGGTGGTCAGGTCTCCGAAGTCATCATGGGCCAGATCCTCACTGCGGCGCAGGGCCAGAACCCGGCCCGCCAGGCCTCGATCGCGGCCGGCATTCCGGTGGAAAGCCCGGCCTGGGGCGTCAACCAGCTCTGCGGCTCGGGCCTGCGTACGGTGGCGCTCGGCTACCAGGCGCTGCTCAACGGCGACTCCTCGATCGTGGTCGCGGGCGGCCAGGAGTCGATGAGCATGGCTCCGCACGCGCAGTATCTGCGCGGCGGCGTCAAGATGGGTGACCTTCAGCTGATCGACACCATGATCAAGGACGGGCTGTGGGATGCCTTCAACGGCTACCACATGGGCAACACCGCCGAGAACGTCGCCAAGCAGTACCAGATCACCCGCTCGCAGCAGGATGAGTTCGCCGTCGGTTCGCAGAACAAGGCCGAGGCGGCGCAGAAGGCCGGCAGGTTCAAGGACGAGATCGTCCCGGTCACCATCAAGTCCCGCAAGGGCGACATCGTGGTCGACACCGACGAGTATCCGCGTCATGGCGCCACGATCGACGCGATGGCCAAGCTCCGCGCCGCGTTCGAGAAGGACGGCACCGTGACCGCCGGCAACGCTTCGGGCATCAATGACGGCGCCGCCGCCGTCGTGCTGATGACCGCCAAGGAAGCCGCCAAGCAGGGCAAGAAGGTGCTCGCCCGCATCGTCTCGTGGGGCCAGGCCGGCGTCGACCCCAAGATCATGGGCACCGGGCCGATCCCCGCCTCGCGCACCGCGTTGAAGAAGGCCGGCTGGAACATCGCCGACCTCGACCTGATCGAGGCCAACGAGGCGTTCGCGGCGCAGGCCTGCGCCGTCAACAAGGACCTCGGCTGGGATCCGGCCAAGGTCAACGTCAACGGCGGCGCGATCGCGATCGGCCATCCGGTCGGCGCGTCGGGCGCCCGCGTCCTTGTGACGCTGCTGCACGAGATGCAGAAGCGCGATGCCAAGAAGGGCCTCGCGACGCTGTGCATCGGCGGCGGCATGGGCATCGCTATGTGCGTTGCACGCGACTGAACAAGAGGCAGCGAGGTCGGTTAGGTGATGAAAAGATCATCTGTCAACCACGGCGCGAACTGATAAACATGATGCCCGGCTTTGCGCCGGGCATTTTTGTTTCGAGAGCATGATCCGGAAAAGTGCGAAGCGGTTTTCCGAAAGGATCATGCTCAGAAGAGGGAGCCAAAGCGCGATGACGATTGAGCCTAATCTCATCGCGCTTTGTTGAGTGAGTGCGCAAGACCGGAGCGATCCGGTCATAAAAGACGGCCAAGGAGGAGACGGACATGGCACGTGTTGCATTGGTGACGGGCGGAACGCGCGGCATTGGAGCTGCGATCAGCAAGGCGCTGAAAGCGGCGGGCTACAAGGTGGCGGCAAGCTACGCCGGCAATGACGCCGCGGCGGAGAAGTTCAAGGCGGAGAACGGCATTCCGGTCTACAAGTGGGACGTCGCATCGTTCGACGCCTGCGCGGGCGGCGTGAAGCAGGTCGAGGCCGATCTCGGTCCGATCGACGTGCTCGTCAACAATGCCGGCATCACCCGCGACACCGCCTTCCACAAGATGACGCTCGAGCAGTGGAATGCCGTGATCAACACCAACCTCGGCTCGTTGTTCAACATGACGCGCCAAGTGATCGAGGGCATGCGCGCCCGCAAATTCGGCCGCATCATCTCGATCTCCTCGATCAACGGCCAGAAGGGCCAGTTCGGCCAGGTCAACTACTCGGCGGCAAAGGCCGGCGACATCGGCTTCACCAAGGCGCTCGCGATCGAGAATGCCAAGGGTGGCATCACCGTCAACGTGATCGCGCCCGGCTACATCAACACCGAGATGGTGCAGGCGGTGCCGAAGGACGTGCTGGAGAAGAATGTCATCCCGCAGATCCCGGTCAACCGTCTCGGCGAGCCCGAGGAGATCGCGCGTGCGGTCGTGTTCCTCGCCGCCGATGATGCCGGCTTTATTACCGGCTCGACGCTGACCATCAACGGTGGCCAGTACCACGCCTGACGCGAGAAGCGTCGTCACGCCGCAGGCGCTCCATCAATGACGTCGTGATGCCCGGCCTTGTGCCGGGCATTTTCGTCGTTACAACCGCGAGGCGCGAAGCAAAGACGTGGCTGGCCCGGCCACGACGGATTGAATTCAGATGACGACCCGAACTGCCACCCTTGTCGGACTGACCGCCATCCTGATGTGGTCGCTGCTGTCGGTCATGACGGTCGCGACCGGGGCGATCCCGGCGTTCCAGCTCGCCGCCATGACGTTTGCGATCGGCGCCGCGGTCGCGTTCGCAAGCTTTCTCTTCCGTCCCGCAGCGTTCGGCGCACTGAAGCAGTCGCCGATTGCCTGGCTCGTCGGCGTCGGCGGCCTGTTCGGCTATCACGCGCTGTATTTCCTGGCGCTGCGCTTCGCGCCTCCGGCCGAGGCTGGCCTGCTCAACTATCTCTGGCCGCTGTTGATCGTGCTGTTCTCGTCGCTGCTGCCGGGCGAGCGGCTTGCGGTTCATCACATCATCGGCGCGCTGCTTGGCCTTGCCGGCACCGTGCTGCTGTTCGCCGGCAACACCGGCGCCTTCACAAGCGCGCAGATTCCAGGCTTCGCGGCGGCCTTTGTCGCGGCGTTCGTCTGGGCCGCCTATTCGGTGATGTCGCGCCGGCTCAAGGCGGTGCCGACAGATGCGGTGGCGGGCTTCTGCCTTGCGACAGCCGTGCTTGCCGCGCTGGTGCACCTGATGGTGGAAACCACGGTGTGGCCCGCGACACCGCTGCAATGGCTCGCGGTGATCGCGCTCGGCATCGGTCCGGTGGGGGCTGCCTTCTTTGCCTGGGATGTCGGCATGAAGCGCGGCGACATCCGCGTGCTCGGCGCCGCATCCTACGCCACGCCGCTGCTCTCGACCGCGTTCCTGATTGCCGCGGGCTTCGCCAAGCCCAGCGCCAACATCGCCATCGCCGCGATCCTGATCGCCGGCGGCGGGCTCATCGCGGCGAAAGACATGGTGCTGAAGAAGTAGGGTGGGCAGGGCGGGCCGATTCACCGTCACCCTGAGGAGGCCGCAAAGCGGCCGTCTCGAAGGGTCGACGGCCCGATTGTGGCCGTGCATCCTTCGAGGCTCGCTGCGCTCGCACCTCAGGATGACGGGGAAGGATCCTGCGACGCCGGCTCCCAGCCCTTCGGTGCCAGCTCAAACTTCGCGAACTCGAAGCCCGGCGCCACGGTGCAGCCGACCAGCGTCCAGTCGCCGCGGCTTTCCGCGGCCTGCCAGGCGCCTGCCGGCACGATCGCCTGGGGCTGTTCGCCGCTGATGACGTCGGGTCCGAGCGTGACCGCATGCGGTGGGGCGCCGTCCTGCGCGATCTTCAGCGTCAGCGGCGCGCCCGCGTAATAATGCCACATCTCCACGGCGTCGATGCGATGCCAGTGCGAGCGCTCGCCGCGCGCGAGCAGGAAATAGATCGCGGTCGAATGCGCGCGTCCGCCGGCGCCGCAGCGTTCGTCGCGAAACGTCTCGCGGTAATGCCCGCCTTCGGGGTGCGGCTGCAGCGCGAGCCGCGCGATGATGTCGGCAGCCGAGAGGTCGGCCATCACGACTTGTTCTTGCGCTCGCGGAGCTCGCCGAATACCAGCGCCGGGTCGGCGCCCTTCATGTGCAGCTTGGCGGCGACGACAGGCTCGTCGGCGCGCAGGAACACGTTGGCCTTCTTCTCGTCGCCCAGCAGCACCGGAATCGTCGGCTTGTTCTCGGCGCGCAGCTTCGTCACTTGCTCGGCGCGGGCCTGCAAATGCGGATTGTCGGGCTCGATGGTGAGTGCGAACTTCACGTTGGAGGCGGTGTATTCATGGCCGCAATACAGACGGAAATCGTCCGGCAGCGAACGCAGCTTCAGAAGCGAATCCCACATCATCGGATAGGTGCCTTCGAACACCCGGCCGCAACCGATCGAGAACAGCGTATCGGCGGCGAACACCGCCTTCTCGCCGTCGAACACATAGGAGATATGGTCGAGCGTATGGCCGGGAGTTTCAACCACACGGGCCAAGAGGCTGCCGACCTTGATGACGTCGGCATTGGCAGCGCGCAGATCGACATTGGCGATCTTGGCCGACTTGTCGTGCGGGGCGACGACGCGGCAGCCGTATTTCTGCTTCAGCCCGGCGACGCCGCCGACATGGTCGCCATGGTGATGGGTGATCAGGATGTCGGTCAGCGTCCAGCCTTCGCGCTCCAGCGCCTTGATGATCGGGCCGGCCTCCGGCGCGTCGATCGATGCCGTCGCCTTGGTGGCGGGATCGTGGATCAGGTACCCGAAATTGTCGGTGAGGCAGCTGAAGGTGCGAATTTCGGCGGTCATGATATCTCCACGAACAAACGGGACGGACGCGTCAGAGCATGATCTTTTCGAAATACCGGTGTCGCCGTTTCCGGATCATGCTCTCACCGCGCCCAATATAGGGGTGAAATATGGCGTTAACGCTCCGGCGGCAACGCAAATTTCGGCGCTCCCCGGCTGCAAGGGGCATGTTAGGCTGGGATCATGGACGTCATCGACCTCCGCGACTTCTATTCGCAGCGCCTCGGCATCGTGGCGCGGCAGCTGATCAACCGCGGCATCCGTGCGCGGTGGCCGAATGCGGAAGGCCTACGCGTGCTCGGGCTCGGCTATCCGACACCTTATCTCGGCCTGTTCCGCGATACCTGCGAGCGCTGCATCGCCTTCATGCCGGCGGCCCAGGGCGTGCTGAAATGGCCGACCGGCCGGCCTGCGCTGGCGACCCTGATCGACGAATTCTCGATGCCGTTGCCGGATGCCGCGGTCGACCGCGTGCTGCTGGTGCATGCGCTGGAGATGTCCGACGATCCCGAGCGGCTGCTGCGCGAGGTGTGGCGGGTGCTGTCGCCGTCGGGGCGGCTGATCGCGATCATCCCGAACAGGCGCGGCGTCTGGACCCGCACCGATGCCACGCCGTTCGGCCATGGCCGGCCCTATTCGCGGGCGCAGATCACCCAGCTGTTGCGGCAGACCTGGTTCACGCCGGCGTCATGGGGCGAGGCGCTGTTCATGCCGCCGGTGCAGGGCAGCTGGTTCCTGCGCTCGGCGATGGCGTGGGAGCGGGTCGGGGCGGCGCTGTCGATGCCGTTCGCCGGCGTGCATATCGTGGAAGCGAGCAAGCAGGTCTATCGCGCGATCCCGGCGCGCCGTGAGCGCACGCAACTGATCCCGTCGTTGCGTCCGGTGCTGGTGCCGTCCTCGACGGCGACGCGCAAATCCAGTCACGCGGAGTCGTAGACGACGCTGAGCCGTGGCACGGATTAGCCACCCTCCAGGGGAGGGTGGCTGCGCAGTTGCGTTACTCGTTGCCCGGATTGAAGTCGTCGCTCGGCGCCGGCTGCGCCGCCATGTCGGGGCGCGGGCCGTGCGGACGGCGGCGGCGGCGCGGAAAGCGCTCGCTCCGTTCGCCGCGTTCTGCGCCGCCATTGTTGGCGTCATAGGCGCCACCGTTGACCTGCGGCTGCGCGCCACCGGTGATGAACGAGGGCAGACGATCGACGCCGCCGGCATCGGCCAGCACCGGCTGCGGCTGGATCTGCGGTTGCGGCTGATACTGCGGCTGCGGACGATGCTCGCGTTCGCGGTGCTCACGCGGCTGCTGCTCGCGCGGCTGCTGGTCACGCTCGCGGTGCTCGCGCGGTTGCTGCTGGTAGGGCTGCTGGCCATTGTCGCGCATGAACGGCTGTTGCTGCTGCGGCACGAAGCCCGGCTCCTGGCCGAAGCTCGAATAGCCGTCGCTGTCGTCGTCGCCGTCTTCGCTCTGCGTCACCTCGGCGTCGGGGCGCGCCGGCTGCTGATTCTGCCGGAACTGCTCCTGCGCGGCCGCGATGATCCGGTAGTAGTGCTCGGCGTGCTGGTAGTAGTTTTCGGCTGCCACCGGATCGCCGGAGGAGCGTGCATCGCGCGCAAGCTGGACGTATTTCTCGGCCACGTGGGAGGCCGTGCCGCGGATCTTGATGTCGGGTCCGTTCGATTCGTACACCCGTGTCAGGGGATTCTGGCCGCGCCGGTTATTGTTGTTGTTATTGTTGTTGTTATTCCGGTTGCGCATCCGCTTGTTGTTCTGACCGTTTCTCATCTGTCGCCTTTTATTCCAGCCCTGAAGTTATTGCAGTCCACAGTCCGATTTCTCAGAAGTCCGAATTCTCAGAAGTCCGATTCCCAGAGTCCGATTCCCAGAGTCCGATTCGGCGCGCGCCTAGGCACACGGAATCGCAATACCGTTCGAAGTGGCATCGATGTCGCCGACCATCTCGTTCAGCAAAGTCGCGTTCAGCAAAGACGCGTTCCCCAACCGCCGCCGGCCAAACGCGCCAGCGACAAAATCATTACGCCCGTTGAGACAGGCCCAGTTCTCGTGCGTAAGTGTTCAAGCGCAATAACAGGCTTTCGTTCGCTTGGCGGTCGAGAGCAGCACAGCTTCGGCTATTGCGCTCAATGAGACCTGCGTTCCTGGAACCTTTCGATCGGCGGGCTCTGCTGAACCCTGGTCATCACCCGTAACGGTTACGGGGCCAGCACCGATGTTGTGGCCGGAACGTAGTCGTTCCCGGGGGATATTCCAAGAGGTTTTTTTGCGTTCCAATAGGACTTTATCGGGGCAGCCGGCGGGCTGAAACGGCCCTCGGAACGCCCCCGAGATCGGCCTTGGGCGGCCCCGTTGGGGATAACCCGGAAGCCGTCATCAGCGCTTCAACGTCGGCGCTCTGGCCTTGTCCGACTTCCACAACCAGAAATCCACCCGAGGTCAAAAGACCCGTAGATTGCGAAATCAGCGCGCGGTAGGCGTCGAGCCCGTCGGCCCCGCCATCGAGCGCCGCGCGCGGATCGTGCGTGCGCACCTCGATGTCGAGACCCGCGATCTCGGCCGAGGAAATGTAGGGCGGATTGGACACGATCAGGTCGAACGTGCCGGTCAGCGCGCTGCCGTAGTCGCACGCGATCCACGTCGCTCGATCCGCAAGTCCGAGCTCGGCGGCGTTCCGGCTCGCTGTCTTCAGCGCCTCCGCCGAGATGTCGGTGGCAAAGCCATGCGCGTGCGGCAGTTCCGAGAGCAGTGCCAGCAGGATCGCGCCGGAGCCGGTGCCGAGATCGGCGATCCGCAACGCGCGCCCGGCCGCACCGTCGGCGCGCAGCAGTTCGAGCGCGCGCTCGACCACGGTCTCGGTGTCGGGGCGCGGCACCAGCGTCGCGGAGGAGAGATGCAGCGGCAGTCCCCAAAATTCCTTGATGCCGAGAATGCGCGCGACCGGTTCGCCGGCGAGGCGGCGCCGCGCGAGGTTTTCGAGGTGGTTCGCTTCGTCTTGGGTCAGGATGCGTCTGGCGCCGCTGATCATGCCGGTCAGGTCGAGCCCCAGCGCGGCGCCGGTCAGCAGCCGCGCATCGAGCTCGGCGGAATCGTTGCCGGCCGATTGCAGTCGCGCAGCAAGTGCGCGGCGTGTTGCGTCGATGGTCTGGCCAGCAAATTGACTCACCGAGAACACCGTCCCGTAGCCCGGATGGAGCGAAGCGAAATCCGGGGAAGAGTTGTCCGCATGCACGACACCCGGATTGCGCTTCGCTCCATCCGGGCTACGGACATCGTCACGCCGCCGCGCCCTGTGCCGCGAGCTGCGCGGCCTGGTGTTCGGTGGTCAGCGCATCGATCAGTTCGCCGAGCGCCTCGCCCGCGATCACCTGCGGCAGCTTGTAGAGCGTCAGGTTGATGCGGTGGTCGGTCACTCTCCCTTGCGGGAAATTATAGGTGCGGATGCGCTCCGAGCGGTCGCCGGAGCCGACCTTCTCCTTGCGATCGGCGGAGCGTGCGGCGTCGACACGCTGGCGCTCGGCGTCATAGATGCGCGAGCGCAGGATGTTCATCGCCGACGCCCGGTTTTTGTGCTGCGAGCGGCTGTCCTGCATCATCACCACGATGCCGGTCGGCAGATGGGTGATGCGAATCGCGGATTCGGTCTTGTTGACGTGCTGGCCGCCGGCGCCGCCGGCACGCATGGTCTCGATCCGCAAATCCGTGTCCTTGATGTCGACGTCGACGTCCTCGACTTCGGGCAGCACGGCGACCGTGGCGGCCGAGGTGTGGATGCGGCCCTGCGTCTCGGTGTCGGGCACGCGCTGCACGCGGTGCACGCCGGACTCGAATTTCAGCTTGGCAAAGGCGCCGCGGCCCTGCACCTCGGCGATGATTTCCTTGTAGCCGCCGACGGTGCCTTCGCTCGCCGAGATCACCTCGACCTTCCAGCCCTGCAAGGCCGCGAAGCGCTCATACATCCGGAACAGATCGCCGGCGAACAGCGAGGCCTCGTCGCCGCCGGTGCCGGCGCGGATTTCCAGCACCACATTGCGGTCGTCCATTGCGTCCTTCGGCAATAGCGCGACGCGAATCTTCTGCTCGAGATCGCCGATGCGCGCCTGCAGCGTCTCCATCTCGGCTTCCGCCATGCTGCGCATCTCCGGATCGGTCCCGGCATCGGCGAGCATCGCCTCGGTGCCGGCAAGCTCCGTCCGTGCAGAGCGATAGACTTTCACCGCATCGATCAGCGGATTGAGCTCGGCGAGCTCGCGCGTGATCGCAACATAGCGATCGGAGTTGACCTGGCCGAGCAGCTCGGCCTCCAGCGAGGCGTGATGGGCAAGCAGGACGTCGAGTTTGGCTTCGGGTAGCATGGCGGAGTCTCGAATTGCTGAAAGCGCGAAGGGGTGGCGGAGGCGACGGCAGCGTCGCTACAAGGCCAGCCCCTCGGTTTCCGCAAACTTCGTCAGCGCCTCGCGGATCGAGACGCTGCCGACCGGCGCGTCCAGCAGCGGATTGATCATCGCCTCGGCCTTCTTGGCGTCGAGGTCGAGGATCAACGCCTTGACCGGGCCGTGCGCGGTTGCCGACAATGAAAGCGAGCGGTAGCCGAGCGCAATCAGCGCCAGCGCGCCGATCGGCTTCGATGCCATCTCGCCGCACAGCGAGGCGGCCTTCTTCGCGGTCCTGGCCTTGCGCACGATGTCGCGCAGCGCGCGCAGGATCGGCGCCGACAGGATGTCGAAGCGCTCCGAGACCTTGGCATTGCCGCGATCGACCGCGAACAGGAACTGGAACAGGTCGTTGGAGCCGACCGAGACGAAGTCGACCTTCTTCAGGAGCTCGTCGAGCTGGTAGAGCAGGGCCGGCACCTCGACCATGGTGCCGATATCGATCCGCTCGGGCAGCGAATGGCCGTGCTGGCGCAGATAGGTCAGCTCACGCTCGACGATCGCCTTGGCCTGGTCGAACTCGGAGATGTCGGAGATCATCGGGAACATGATCTTCAGGGCACGGCCGCCGCCGGCGCGCAGCAGCGCGCGGATCTGGCCGCGCAGCAGGCCGGGGCGGTCGAGGCCGAGCCGGATCGCGCGCCAGCCGAGCGCGGGATTTTCCTCGACCACGGTCTCCATATAGGGCAGCGCCTTGTCGCCGCCGATGTCGAGCGTGCGGAAGGTGACGGGCTTGGTGCCCGCGGCATCGAGCACGGTGCGGTACAGCGCGAGCTGGTCGCTCGAACGTGGCAGGCTCGGGCTCACCATGAACTGCAATTCGGTGCGAAACAGGCCGATGCCGGCGCTGCCGGTGTCCTCGATATGCGGCAGGTCGATGGTCAGGCCGGCATTGATCAGGAGCTCGATCGGCTGGCCATCCTTGGTCACGCAAGGCTTGTCGCGCAGCGCCGAATATTGCGCCTGCCGCCGCGCCCGGAACCGGACGCGCTCGGCGTAGGCGGATTCGATCTCGGCGGAGGGGCGGACATAGATCTCGCCGGAAATGCCGTCGACGATGATGGCATCGCCCGGATCGGCAATGCCGGGCGCGTTCGGCACCTCGCCGACCGCGGGAATGCCGAGCGCGCGCGCCACGATCGAGACGTGGGAATTCGCGGTGCCTTCCTCCAGCACCAGGCCGCGCAGCCGCTTGCGGTCGTAGTCGAGCAGCGCCGCCGGGCCCATCGCGCGCGCGATCAGGATGGCGTTGTCGGGCAGCTGCTCGCGCGTTGGTGCATGGTCCTGGCCGACCAGTTGCCGCATCAGGCGATGGCCGAGATCCTCGAGATCGTGCAGGCGGTCGCGCAGATAGGGATCGGTCGAGCGCAGCATGCGCGCGCGGGTGTCGGACTGCACGCGTTCGACCGCGGCTTCCGCGGTGAGGCCGGTGGCGACCGCCTCGTGCAGCTTGTGCGACCAGCCCTGGTCGTTGGCGAACATGCGGTAGGCTTCCAGCACCTCGCGGTGCTCGCCGCCTTCGGCGACGTCGCCGCGCTCCAGCATGCGGTCGAGATCGGCGCGCAGATTGGCGAGCGCGGTGTCGAGCCGCTTGATCTCCTTCGGCAGGTCCTCGGCGATATAGTTGGTGATGACGACGCGCGGCTCGTGCAGCACGACGTGGCCGAGCGCGATGCCGTCGGAGAGCACCGCGCCGGTCTTGTGCAGCGAGTGCCGCGCGGCGGGCTCGGCGCCGGGCTGGGCCAGCGCGGCAAGCTCGCCGGATGCGATCATCTCCGCCAGCACCATGGCGGTGGTCTGCAGCGCCTCGACCTCTTCCTCAACATAGGTGCGCTTGGCGCGGTTCTGCACCACAAGCACGCCGAGCGTGTTGCCGGCGCGCAGGATCGGCACGCCGAGGAACGAGTGGTAGATCTCTTCGCCGGTCTCCGGGCGGTAGGCGAAGGCGGGGTGGCTTTGCGCGTCGGAGAGATTGAGCGGCGTCGCCTCGCTGGCGACGAGGCCGACCAGGCCCTCATGCGCGCTCAGCACGGTGCGGTGGACGGCGTCGCGGTTCAGACCTTCGGTGGCGTAGAGCTCGAGTGTGTTGTCGATGCGCAGCACGTAGCAGGAGCAGACCTCGGCCACCATGTTGGCCGCGATCAGCACCACGATCTTGTCGAGGCGTTCCTGGGCGGAGACTTGCTCCGCCATGGTTTCGCGGAGCCGTCTCAACAGGACGCGGGGGCCTCCCGACGCGCTCCGCATGTGCTTCAATCCCTCCCCGCGAGGCCGGCGCACCGGGCCGGCCGGCCGTTGGCGCAAAACTCGTCAAAAACAACAATTTTAGTCATTCGGCGTCGCCGCTCGCGCCAGTTCCCGCCGATTCGGGATCGCACAAACTGTGCCACAGTTTGCGACAGCCCACCTGACTGGCCGTATAGCCAATCGAGGCTCGCTTTGCCAAGCAAAACGCCTGCCAGTAGCAAATAACGTCTGCGTCAGCCCGATGCTGCGCCCGCTAAGAGAAATTCTAACTCCGGGATGTGGGCGAGGCAGCTTCTTAACCTCTCCCGGAGGGAGAGGTCGGCGCGTAGCGCCGGGTGAGGGGATCAGGCCTATCGATGGACCGGAGCCCCTCACCCGGGCTTCTCGCTGCGCTCGAAACCCGACCTCTCCCTCCGGGAGAGGTGAAGCGGCACCGCCTACGCCTGGTCGAGCCCGTACAGCGTGTGCAGCGTGCGCACCGCGAGTTCGGTATAGGCCGCGTCAATCAGGACCGAGAACTTGATCTCGGAGGTCGTGATGGCGCGGATGTTGATGTTGCGGTCGGCCAGCGCCTTGAACGCCTTCGCCGCGACGCCGGCATGGCTGCGCATGCCGCTGCCGATCACCGAGACCTTGGCGACATCGGTCGCGGTGTCGAGCCTGGCGTAGCCGATCTTGGCCTTGGCGGAGGTGATGGTGTCCTTGGCGCGGTTGTAGTCGGTGGCCGGCACGGTGAAGGTGAGGTCGGTGGTCTTGCCGTCCTCCGACACGTTCTGCACGATCATGTCGACGTTGATGTTGGCATCCGCGAGCGGCCCGAAGATCGCCGCGGCCACGCCGGGCTTGTCCTCGATCTGGCGCACGGAAATCTGGGCTTCGTCCTTGGAGAAGGCGATGCCGGTGACGACGTGCATTTCCATGATTTCCTCCTCGCTGCAGATCAGCGTGCCCGGCGGCTGGTTGGCGTGCGGGTCGATATCCTCTGGCTTGTCGAAGCTGGAGCGCACGAAGATCGGCATGTTGTGCACCATGCCGAGTTCCACCGAGCGGACCTGCAGCACCTTGGCGCCCTGCGAGGCCAGCTCAAGCATGTCCTCGAACGCGATCTTGTCGAGCCGGCGCGCCTTCGGCACCACGCGCGGGTCGGTGGTGTAGACGCCGTCGACATCGGTGTAGATGTCGCAGCGGTCGGCGCGCAAAGCGGCCGCGATCGCCACCGCCGAAGTATCCGAACCGCCGCGGCCGAGCGTGGTGATGCGGCCGGTCTGCGGGTTGATTCCCTGGAAGCCGGCGATGACAGCGACTTCCTTGCGCTCCTTGAAGCGGTCGATGATCTCGCTGCCGTCGATATCGAGGATGCGCGCCGAGGCATGCGCGTCCGAGGTCTTGATCGGGATCTGCCAGCCCTGCCAGGAGCGCGCCTGGATGCCGATGCCCTGCAGCACGATCGCGAGCAGGCCCGAGGTGACCTGTTCGCCGGAGGCGACCACGGCGTCGTATTCGCGCGCATCGTGCATCGGCGAGGCCTCGGTGCACCAGGCCACCAGCTCGTTGGTCTTGCCGGACATCGCGGAGACGACGACGGCGACCTCGTGGCCCGCGTCGACCTCGCGCTTCACGTGCTGGGCGACGTTGCGGATACGATCGATATTGGCGACGGACGTACCGCCGAATTTCATCACGAGGCGGCCCATGACGACGCGTCTATTCCTTTAAGAGGATAAGTAGGTTAACCCACGCCGAAAACCGCAAGCGCGGGCACCGAAAGGCGCGTATACATAGCGCCGCGCCCGGGGGCAAGCCGGTTGGTAGGGGTCCCCTGAGGGACTTTTGGGGGTGCCCTGCCGGTTGCGGGCGGCCTGTGGCGCAAGGGTGACTCGCGGGTAACTCGAAGGCGGGATTGGATGGGACGCTATATCGACGAAATCCTGCAGCCCGGCGAGAAGGTGCTGTATTCCACCAATGCGCACTGGATGTTCTATCTGCCGGCGATCGCGGCCTGGATCGTGGTGCTGGTGCTGCTGATCCTGTCCCGGATGGCGACGGTCGACGCCCTGGTGCTGGCCTGCCTGGCGGCGGCCGCCGTAGTCGCGGTCGCGGCGCTGTACTGGACCGGCACCGCCTGGTTCCATCGGTGGACCACGGAAACCGACGTCACTAATTTCCGCGTGGTGCACAAGAGCGGCTTCATCAAGCGTCGCACCTTCGAGATGAGCCTCGACAAGGTCGAGAGCGTCGACGTCAACCAGAGCATCATGGGGCGCCTGCTCAACTATGGCGACGTCACCATCCGCGGCGTCGGCGAGGGCATCGAGACCATCAAGACCATCGCCTCGCCGCTGTCGTTTCGCAATTCGATCACCGCGCGATAGGGGCGCGCGCAATCATGGCCACGCAAACAACTCTGTCCAATGCTTCCGCCAGTTCGGTCGATCCGGCCGAAATCGCGAAGTTTTCAAAACTGTCCGATGAATGGTGGGATCCGCGCGGCAAGATGGCGCCGCTGCACAAGATCAATCCGCTGCGCCTGACCTATATCCGCGACGCCGCCTGCCGGAAGTTCGAGCGCAACGCCAAGAGCCTGAGCTGCCTGTCCGGCCTGCGCCTGCTCGACATCGGCTGCGGCGCCGGGCTGCTGTGCGAGCCGTTCACGCGGCTCGGCGCCCAGGTGGTCGGGATCGATCCGTCCGCCACCAACATATCAGCGGCGAAGCTGCACGCCGACAAGGGGCATCTATCGATCGACTACCGCTGCACCACGGTGGAGGAGATGGACGCACGCGAGCGCTTCGACATCGTGCTGGCGATGGAAGTGGTCGAGCACGTCAACGACGTCGGCGCCTTCATCAAGCGCTGCGCCACGATGCTCAAGCCCGGCGGGCTGATGGTGGTCTCGACCTTGAACCGCAACTGGAAGAGCTTTGCGCTGGCGATCGTCGGCGCCGAATACGTGCTGCGCTGGCTGCCGCGCGGCACCCATGACTGGAGCAAGTTCGTCACTCCCGCAGAGCTCGAGCGCTATCTCGGCGACGTCAACCTCACCGTCACCGAACAGGCCGGCGTGGTCTACAACCCGCTCGCCGACAAATGGAGCGTCTCGTCCGACATGGACGTGAACTACATGGTGGTGGCGGAGGAGGTTTAGGGCTGTTGGCATCCACATAACCGCTGTCGTCCCTGCGAAAGCAGGGACCCATAACAACCGGCCGATATTGTTGAGCGCGATCTGAGTTCAGGACGTGTCCTGCTCTGCAGCTGGCCAGATATGATCAGTGTCATGGCCCGTTCAGCCATCGTGCCCCAAGCCGCTTCCTGTGGTTATGGGCCCCTGCTTGCGCAGGGGCGACACCGAGTTTGTGCGCGACCAACGGAAATGTGAGACGCTGTTGCCCTCCGGCAGGTGTCGTCCCTGCGAAAGCAGGGACCCATAACCACCGGCCGATATTGTTGAGCGCGATCTGAGTTCAGGACGTGTCCTGCTCTGCAGCTGGCCAGATATGATCAGTGTCATGGCCCGTTCAGCCATCGTGCCCCAAGCCGCTTCCTGTGGTTATGGGCCCCTGCTTGCGCAGGGGCGACACCGAGTTTGTGCGCGACCAACGGAAATGTGAGACGCTGTTGCCCTCCGGCAGGTGTCGTCCCTGCGAAAGCAGGGACCCATAACCACCGGCCGATATTGTTGAGCGCGATCTGAGTTCAGGACGTGTCCTGCTCTGCAGCTGGCCAGATATGATCAGTGTCATGGCCCGTTCAACCATCGTGCCCCAAGCCGCTTCCTGTGGTTATGGGCCCCTGCTTTCGCAGGGACGACACCGAGTTTGTGGCGCGACCAACGGAAATGTGAGACGCTGTTGCCCTCCGGCAGGTGTCGTCCCGGCCTTGAGCCGGGACCCATATGTGGACGGCCCCCGTGGCACAAGAGCTTTCTGAGTAGATCGGATCGCTGCATCCATATGTCCGGCCTGTTGATGCGACACGCAATGGTCGCTGGCCAAGATGGGTTGCGCGACGCGAGCTCCAAACAACCCCGCGACCTGTTGGCGGCCAATGGGTCCCACGGACTGTCTCGCATCGTTGATCGACCGATTGCTCCATCTGCTCTTGCAGCTTCCGGGTCGGCTGGTGGGCGAACCCGCCGGCCGGCCAATCTGTTAGGCGGCGGCCGCCATGGCATTGAGCCGCGCGGCATCGTAACTCTCGCCCGTCGCCATCAGCTTCCAGGCGATGCGGGCAACCTTGTTGGCGAGCGCCACGGCGGCCAGCTTCGGCGGCTTGCGCTTGAGCAGCGCCAGCAGCCAGCGCGACGGATGGCCTCGGCCCCGCCGAACCTGCTGGATGACCGCAGTCGCCCCAACCACGAACAAGCGGCGCAGGTCTTCGTCACCGGCCCGCGTGATCTTGCCGAGCCTGGTCTTGCCGCCGGTGGAATGATCCTTCGGTGTGAGGCCGAGCCAGGCCGCAAAATGCCGGCCGGAGCGGAACGCATGCGGATCGGGCGTCTTCATCACCAGCCGTGTTGCGGTGATCGGGCCGACGGATGGGATCTGCGCCAGACGCCGGCTCAGCGCATCGGCGCGGTGCCAGGCCATCAGCCTAACCTCGAGTTGCTTGAGCTCGGCTTGCAGAGCAGCGTATTGGCGTCCCTGCACCGCAAACACCTCGCGCGCCATGGTGGGCAAGCTCTCGTCCTGCGCGATCCGCGCCAGCAGCGGCTCGATCTTGTCGAGCCCCTTGGGCGCGATCAGGCCGAGCTCCGCCGCATAGCCGCGGATCGCGTTGCTCAGCTGGGTGCGCCGGGCGATCAATCCATCGCGCAGCCCCGCCAGCATCAGCGCGGCCTGTTGCTCGGCCGTCTTGACCGGCACAAAGCGCATGTTCGGCCGGTCCATCGCTTCACATAGCCCTTCTGCATCGCGCCCGTCATTCTTGTTCCGCATCACGTAAGGCTTCACCAATTGCGGGGCCATCAGCCTCACCTCGTGACCGAGCTTGCCAAGCTCCCGCGCCCAATACTGCGAAGCTCCGCAGGCCTCCATCCCGATCACGGTCGGCGGCAATTTGGCGAAGAACTCCAGCACTTGCTTGCGCGATAGCTTCTTGCGCAGCACCACCTGCTCCGCCGCATCAACCCCATGCAGCACAAAAATATGCTTCGACGTATCCATTCCAATGCGGATAATCTCTCCCACGGACGGCTCCTTTGTCTGAGATTTGCAACAACCTCATTCTGGCACACTGATGCCGTAGGGGGCCGTCCACACCATCAACCACCAGCCCAAATAATTGGGCGAGATCCGCGTTCCGAGCATGTACTACGTCTACATCCTCGCCAGCCGGCGCCATGGCACGCTCTATATCGGCGTGACGAATTCCGTTCAGAAGCGGCTTGAGCAACATCGCAATGGCGAGGGCTCGTCTTTTGTCAAAGCTTACGGCGTTTATCGCTTGGTCCATGTCGAATCATATCAGCGCGCTGAAGAAGCCATCACGCGCGAAAAGCAGCTCAAGAAATGGAAGCGCGACTGGAAGATCGAGCTGATCGAGCGCGAAAACCCCGAGTGGCGAGACCTCAGCGACTTGCTTGTCTGACTGGTGTGCTACAAGCCGCTTCCTGTGGTTATAGGTCCCTGCTTTCGCAGGGACGACAATGAGTTTGGGGCGTGATCGCGGGCCTGCCATGCACCGCTTAGGTTGACCGCATCCATTACGCCGGGCACGTTGCGCGCGCACTCCCGCCCGGCGCACTTTCCTCATCCCGTATGTTCACAATCGCCTCGCTCTGGATTCCCTTCACCATCGTCGCTGCGTTCGGACAGGTGGCGCGCAATGCGATGCAGCGGCATCTGACCGGGCCGCTCGGGACCTGGGGCGCGACCAATATTCGCTTCCTGTTCGGGCTGCCGTTCGCGGTGGTGTTCTTCGCGCTGGCGCTGCTGCTGACCGGCGATCGCGTGCCGTGGCCGGCAGCATCGTTCTGGCCGTGGCTGTTGTCCGGCGCGCTCAGCCAGATTGTCGGCACCGGCTTCATGCTGCTGGCGATGAACGACCGCTCCTTCGTGGTGACCACGGCCTATATGAAGACCGAGGCGATCCAGACCGCGATCTTCGGCTTCATCTTCCTCGGCGACCATCTGACGACGCCTAAGGTGATTGCGATCGTGATCGCGACCATCGGCGTCGTCATCACTGCACTGCGGCCGGGCAGGCAAAAGAGTTTTGCCGATCTGCGGCCGACCGTGCTCGGCCTCGGCTCCGCCGCGGTGTTTGCGATCTCGGCGGTGAGCTTTCGCGGCGCCATCATTGCCGTGCCTTCCGTCTCGTTCGTGACCGCGGCGTCATACACGCTGATGTGGAGCCTGTTCGTCCAGACGCTGATCCTGTCGGTCTATCTGTTGCTGCGCGCGCCCGACGTGCTGCGAAAAATCCTCGGCCTGTGGCGGCCCTCGATGTTCGCGGGCTTCATGGGCGCGTTCTCCTCGCAGTTCTGGTTCCTGGCGTTCGCGCTCACCGCCGCCGCCAATGTGCGCACGCTGGCGCTGATCGAGGTGCTGTTCGCGCAGGGCGTGGCGTATTTCTCGCTCAAGCAGCCGTTCTCGCTGCGTGAGGTGATCGGCATCGTCCTGATCGTGATCGGCGTCGCGCTGCTGATCGCCGCTTAGTCTCTTGGTTTGACGCGTTTTCTTCACGCGAACCGGTAGCCACTTCGCTCGAAAACGCTATGGATTACCCCTTGACCGCAATCAGCACCGCCCCCGCCGAGATCAGCGCGATCCCGATCCAGCCATAGGCCGAGGGGCGTTCGCCGAGGAAGACGGCGCCGAACAGCGCCACCAGCACCACGCTGAGCTTGTCGATCGGCGCGACAAGTGTGGCGGGGCCGAGCTTGAGCGCGCGGAAATAGCAAATCCACGACGCGCCGGTGCCGAGCCCGGACAGCAGCAGGAACAGCCAGCTCTTGCCCGAGATCGGTCCGGCCTGGGTGAATTGTCCGGTCGCGAACAGGATGGCCGACAGCGTGATCAGCACGATCACGGTGCGGATCAGGGTGGCGAGATCGGAGTTGATGCCCTCGACGCCGACCTTGGCGAAGATCGCGGTCAGCGCCGCGAAAATGGCCGAAAGAAACGCCCAGACCTGCCAGGTCGCGGTCAATTCCGGTCTTCCGGCAGCGTCGGCAGCGGCGAGACCTCGACGCCCTCGTCGATCAGCGCGCGCGCCTCCTCGGGCGAGGCCTCGCCATAGATCGGCCGGTGCTCGATATCGCCGTAATGCATCTTGCGCGCCTCGTTCGGGAAGCGGTCGCCGACATTGTCGGCGTTCTTCACGATATGATCGCGCAGTTCCTTCAGCTTGCTGCGCAGCTCGCGCTCCTGCGCCATCATCAGCGACGTCGATTCGGTAGGCGGTGCCTCGACGGGGGCGGCCGGCGCCGGCTGGGCCCGTTCGCGGCCCTTCTTGCTGACGATTTGCGGCGCCATGATCGCGCGCTCGATCTTGTCAGAGCCGCAGGACGGGCAATCGATCAGGTGACGCCGCTCCTGCGTTTCATAGGCCGCGGAGCTCTGGAACCAGCTCTCGAACTGATGGCCGCGCTCGCAGCGCAGCGTGTAGCGGATCATGCCGAACCCCGGACGAGGTGCAGATGCTCCGGGCCGGCCTTGGGGTCGGCGATGCCGAAACGCCTGCCGTGCTGAAGTGAAGGGATGGTCTTGCGCGCGGTCTCGACCTTGGAGGGATCGATCTCGGCGAGGAACACGCCCGGCTCGACGCCGCCCTCGGCGAGGATCTCGCCCCAGGGGTCGATGATCAGCGAATGACCGAAGGTCTCGCGCTTGTTCTCATGCAGGCCGGCCTGCGCCGCTGCGAACACGAAGCAGCCGGTCTCGATGGCGCGGGCGCGCAGCAGCGTGTGCCAATGCGCTTCACCGGTCTTGCGGGTGAAGGCGGAGGGCACCGTGAGGAACGACGCGCCGGCCTCGGCAAGCGCGCGATAGAGCGCCGGGAAGCGCACGTCGTAGCAGATCGTCAATCCGATCCGGCCCCAGGGCAGGTCGGAGATCACGGCGGTCTCGCCGGGCTGGTAGTTGGCCGATTCGCGATAGCTCTCGCCGCCCGGCAGGTCGATGTCGAACATGTGGATCTTGTCGTAGCTCGCGAGCACATTGCCCTCGGGCCCGATCAGGAACGAGCGGTTCACCGCCTTCTCCGGCGAGTAGCGCAGCGCCAGCGAGCCGATATGCAGGTGGATCTTCAGTTCGGCGGCCAGCGCGCGATAGGCCTGCAGCGACTTGTCGTCCTCTTCGCTCGCCAGGTGCTCGAACAGCGCCTTGCGGTTCAGCTGCATCATGTTGCTGACCTCGGGGGTCAGCACGTATTTGGCGCCCTGTGCCGCCGCTTCGCGGATCAGCCGCGTGCCCTGCTCTAGGCTCGGCTCCGGCAGCAATCCGGTGCGCATCTGCACCATGGCGGCGGTGAAAATGTTGTCCGTGCTCATCAGGCGCCGCCTCCGTTGCTGAGCAGGCCGTCGAGCTTGCCCTCGCGGTCGAGCGCGTAGAGCTCGTCGCAGCCGCCGACATGGGTCTTGCCGATGAAGATCTGCGGGAACGTCGAGCCCGCGCCGGCGCGATCGTACATCTCGTCGCGATAGGTCGGGTTGCTGGCGACGCTGAGTTCGGTGAACGCGGCGTTCTTGCGCGTCAAAAGCGATTTGGCCGCGGTGCAATAACCGCAGCCCGGGCGGGTATAGATTTCGATGGCAGCGGTCATGGTGTGCTCGGTTGAACCAGAAGTTACAGATTATATGGGAGCGCGGTGGGTATCGACAACCCGGGCAAACACCAGCACGTCGACCTGCGCGGCCTTGGCGCGCAACAGCGCCCGCGCGCAGGCATCCACCGTGGCGCCCGAGGTCAGGACGTCGTCGACCAGGACCACGCGGCGGCCCTGGATGTCAGCCTTGCGTTCATCGGCGACCCCGAATGCGCCCTGCACATTGCTGGCGCGGTCCTTGCGCGACAGCCCGATCTGCTGCTCGGTGGCGCGGGTGCGCCGCAGCGCCTCGGATACCATTTTGACGCCGCTCTGGCGCGCGATCACCTTGGCGAGCGCGCCGGACTGGTTGTAGCGCCGGCTCCAGCCGCGCCGCCAATGCAGGGGAACCGGCACCAGCATGTCGGCACCCTCCAGCAATTCCTTCCCCGCGCGCGCCATCCAGCGGCCCATTGTCGGCGCCAGATCGGTGCGATCCTGGTATTTCAATGCGTGCACCAGGGTGCGCGCGACGTCGTCATAGCGCACCGCGGCGCGGGCGCGCTGGTAGGACGGTGGATTGGCGATCGCCTCCATCGACAGCAGCTCGGGACCTGGATCGTAGACAAAGGGAATCCCGAGCCGCGGGCAGAACGGCGGCGCGATGAACGACAATTTGGCCCAGCAGGCCGCGCAGACGCCCTCGCCATGAACCGGCTCGCGGCAGGACACGCACAGCGTCGGCAGCGCGATATCGAGCGCCAGCCGCGCGGTATGCAGCCACGTGCCCCCGACCGCACCAAGCGCGCGCTGGATGTGACCGGAAATGGAGCGTGTCGGTGATGCCTCGGCGTCCATGGCCGATGAGGCTAGCGTTTGAGCCGCACGGGCTCAAGGCGCATTGCCTGCGGCGGCCGTCCGGCGTAACCAGCGCGAATGGCAACGACCCCAGCCACGGCCCCGATCCTGTTCGACCGCGCATTGCTCGGCGCGCGGCTGGCGCGCGCGGGGCGCGAGGGGGCGGCGACGTTCCTGCTCGAGCGCGCCACCGAAGACATGGCCGACCGCTTGCAGGCGGTGTCGCGCAGCTTTTCTTCCGCGGCCGACGTCTGGACGCCGGGGGATGGACTCGCGGACGCCCTGCGCGGGCGAGTCGGATCGGTCGATCCGATCGGCTTCAGAGAGACGGAAGCGCTCGGACTGGCACCCGAGTCGCTCGACCTCGCGGTCTCCGCGCTCGCCTTCCAGTTCGTCAACGATCTGCCCGGCGTGCTGGCGCAGCTTCGCCGGGCGCTGAAGCCGGATGGGCTGCTGCTTGCTTCGATGCTCGGCGGCGACACGCTCACAGAACTCAGGCAGAGCTTTGCCGCGGCGGAGGCGGAGTGCGAGGGCGGCGTGTCGCCGCGCGTCGCGCCGTTCGCCGATCTGCGCGATATCGGCGCGCTGCTGCAACGGGCCGGCTTCGCGCTGCCGGTGACCGATGTCGACCGCGTCGTGGTGCGCTATGCCAGCGCGTTCGCGTTGATGGCCGATCTCAGGCGCATGGGCGCGACCAACGTGCTGCGCGAGCGCCGTCACACCCCGACGCGCCGCGCCACCATGCTGCGCATGGCGCAGATCTACGGCGAACGCTTCGCGGATGCCGACGGCCGCATCCGCGCCACCTTCGACATCGTCTGGCTGTCCGGCTGGGCCCCGCATGAGAGCCAACCGAAGCCGCTGAAGCCGGGCTCGGCGAAGGCGAGTCTCGAGGCGGCGGTGAAGGGCACGAAGCGCTGAAGCGTGAGGTGAGCGTGACGCCCGGAATCGAGAACCAACCTCAGCGTCGTCCCTGCCTAGTGCGCAATTGCGCACGGGAGCCGGGACCCATATGTGGACGGCCCCCGTGGCACAAGAGCTTTCTGAGTAGATCGGATCGCTGCATCCATATGTCCGGCCTGTTGATGCGACACGCAATGGTCGCTGGCCAAGATGGGTTGCGCGACGCGAGCTCCAAACAACCCCGCGACCTGTTGGCGGCCAATGGGTCCCACGGACTGTCTCGCATCGTTGATCGACCGATTGCTCCATCTGCTCTTGCAGCTTCCGGGTCGGCTGGTGGGCGAACCCGCCGGCCGGCCAATCTGTTAGGCGGCGGCCGCCATGGCATTGAGCCGCGCGGCATCGTAACTCTCGCCCGTCGCCATCAGCTTCCAGGCGATGCGGGCAACCTTGTTGGCGAGCGCCACGGCGGCCAGCTTCGGCGGCTTGCGCTTGAGCAGCGCCAGCAGCCAGCGCGACGGATGGCCTCGGCCCCGCCGAACCTGCTGGATGACCGCAGTCGCCCCAACCACGAACAAGCGGCGCAGGTCTTCGTCACCGGCCCGCGTGATCTTGCCGAGCCTGGTCTTGCCGCCGGTGGAATGATCCTTCGGTGTGAGGCCGAGCCAGGCCGCAAAATGCCGGCCGGAGCGGAACGCATGCGGATCGGGCGTCTTCATCACCAGCCGTGTTGCGGTGATCGGGCCGACGGATGGGATCTGCGCCAGACGCCGGCTCAGCGCATCGGCGCGGTGCCAGGCCATCAGCCTAACCTCGAGTTGCTTGAGCTCGGCTTGCAGAGCAGCGTATTGGCGTCCCTGCACCGCAAACACCTCGCGCGCCATGGTGGGCAAGCTCTCGTCCTGCGCGATCCGCGCCAGCAGCGGCTCGATCTTGTCGAGCCCCTTGGGCGCGATCAGGCCGAGCTCCGCCGCATAGCCGCGGATCGCGTTGCTCAGCTGGGTGCGCCGGGCGATCAATCCATCGCGCAGCCCCGCCAGCATCAGCGCGGCCTGTTGCTCGGCCGTCTTGACCGGCACAAAGCGCATGTTCGGCCGGTCCATCGCTTCACATAGCCCTTCTGCATCGCGCCCGTCATTCTTGTTCCGCATCACGTAAGGCTTCACCAATTGCGGGGCCATCAGCCTCACCTCGTGACCGAGCTTGCCAAGCTCCCGCGCCCAATACTGCGAAGCTCCGCAGGCCTCCATCCCGATCACGGTCGGCGGCAATTTGGCGAAGAACTCCAGCACTTGCTTGCGCGATAGCTTCTTGCGCAGCACCACCTGCTCCGCCGCATCAACCCCATGCAGCACAAAAATATGCTTCGACGTATCCATTCCAATGCGGATAATCTCTCCCACGGACGGCTCCTTTGTCTGAGATTTGCAACAACCTCATTCTGGCACACTGATGCCGTAGGGGGCCGTCCACACCATCAACCACAAATGCCAATTGTTGGTGACGCTGGAACGACGAGTCCCTTCAACAAGGTCCGCCGCGGCGTATGGGTCCCTGCTTTCGCAGGGACGACGGGTTGGAGGAAGCCGCAGACTCGCATCACGATTTCGGAATAATGGAATAGTGCCTGTGAGTTGCCCGACGTGTCAAGCCGTCGTGCTGAACGCCGGCGCCGCCGGCTACTTTGCATGGGGTTGTTTTCGATGTTTTGGGTAGCCGGGCTTCCCCCCCGCAAGCGGGAGAGGCGAACAAGATCACAGCAGCAGATCGATCAGATGCGGCAGCAGCGGAATGTCCGCCGGCGGCATCGGGTAGTCGCGCAGCTTGCTGGCGCGGACCCAGGCGAGGTTCTGGCCCTCGCGCGCCACCGCCATGCCCTCCCAGCGGCGGCAGATGTAGAGCGGCATCAGCAAATGGAAGGTCTCGTAGGCATGGCTGGCGAAGGTCAGCGGCGCGAGGCACGGCTCGCTCACGGTGATGCCGATCTCCTCGTGCAGCTCGCGGATCAGGGTCTGTTCCGGCCGCTCGCCGGGCTCGATCTTGCCGCCGGGGAATTCCCACAGCCCCGCCAATGCCTTGCCTTCGGGACGCTGCGCCAGCAGCACGCGCTTGTCGGCGTCGACCAGCGCGCAGGCGACGACGAGGGTCAGCTTGATGTCAGCCATGCAGCACGAATGTTCCTTGTTGTCTTGCAAGGGTTCATTAACCAGCAACGCGCGGTCAGCCAAACGATTTGTGCCTGCGCGCTTTTTCTGCCTTCGCGATAAGCCGGCCTTAATGCGCGGCCGGCAGGGTGAAGGTCCTGATTTATAAGCCCATCATTTTCTTTGCCGATATAACCCATGCGCACCTTGCTCCGGACCGTCAGCCGTTTCCGCCACGATCGCTCCGGCAACATCGCGATGATCTTTGGCCTGGCCCTGCTGCCGATCATGGTCGCGGTCGGATGCGCGGTCGACTATTCCCGCGCCAACCAGATCCGCAGCAAGCTGATATCCGCCGCCGACGCGGCGAGCGTCGGATCGGTCGCCAAGGCATCGCCGGGCTTCATCGCGGCCGGCGCCATGACCTCGGACGGCGAGATTTCGGCCGGCGAGGCCGACGCGAGGAAGATCTTCAACGGCAACATCTTCAACCAGAACGGCTTCACGCTGACCAGCGTGACGCCGACCATGACCAAGAGCGGCAGCGCCATCACCTCGACGGTCCAGTTCACCGCAGATGTCCCGACCATGTTCCTCGGCGTGCTGGGGCGGAGCAAGGTGTCGGTGTCGGGCACCTCGACCTCGACCGCGAACATGCCGCTGTATATCGATTTTTATCTGCTGCTGGACAATTCGCCGTCGATGGGCGTCGGCGCCACGCCGACGGACGTCGCCAAGCTGGTCACGGCCACCACCGGCAACAGCTTCAAGCCGAACGACCAATGCGCCTTCGCCTGCCACGACTACAACGATCCCAACAACTACTACAATCTGGCGAAATCGCTTGGCGTCACGACGCGGATCGACGTGCTTCGCAGCGCGACCCAGCAGTTGATGGATACCGCGGCGGCGACCCAGACCTATTCGAGCCAGTTCCGCATGGCGATCTATGACTTCGGCGCGTCCTCGGCGACCTACGGCTTGCGAAGCCTGTTTTCGCTGTCGTCGAGCCTGTCGAGCGCAAAATCGGCGGCCGGCAACATCGATCTGATGGGCGTCTACGGCAACAACGATTCCTACACCGCGGACAAGGACAGCCAGTTCACCGCGATTTTTCCCCAGATCAACAATGCGATCGCAAACCCGGGCGCGGGCACCTCGTCGGCCCCGCTCAAATATCTGTTCTTCGTATCCGACGGGGTCGCCGACGAGCCGAATTCAGGCTGCCTGAAGCCGATCACCGGCAGCAATCGTTGCCAGTCGCCGATCAATCCGGCGCTCTGCGATGTGATCAAGAAGCGCAACATCAAGATCGCGGTGCTCTACACCACCTATCTGCAGCTGCCGACCAACAACTGGTACATGAGCTGGATCGATCCGTTCAATCAGGGTCCGTTCGGCCCGTCGCCGAACAGCCAGGTCGCGCAGAACATGCAGGCCTGCGCGTCGCCGGGCTTCTATTTCGAGGTCAGCCCGACGCAAGGCATCGCGGATGCGATGAACGCGCTGTTCAAGAAGGCGGTCGCCGACGCGCGGATCTCGAGCTAGCGAAAGCTCACGCTCTCTCTCACCGTCACCCTGAGGAGGCCGCGAAGCGGCCGTCTCGAAGGGTCGACGGCCCGGCTTTCACCACGCGGCGACATCGGGGCCGTGCATCCTTCGAGACGCCGCTTCGCGGCTCCTCAGGATGACGGAAGAATGTCTCACGACCTGTAATCGCCGTTGATCGCGACGTATTCCTTGGTGAGGTCGCAGGTCAGCACGCGGTCTCTCGCCTTGCCGAGGCCGAGCGCGACCTTGATCTGGATCTTCGGCGCCTTCATCGCCTCCGACACCTCTTTCTCATTGTAGGACGGATCGCGCGCGCCGCTCTTGGCGACGCGGATGCCGTTGAAGGAGATCGAGAGCTTGTCGCGGTTGGCGGGTTCGCCGGCCTTGCCGACCGCCATCACCACGCGGCCCCAATTGGCGTCCTCGCCGGCGATCGCGGTCTTCACCAGCGGCGAATTGGCGATCGACATCGCGATCTTGCGCGCCGACGGCTTTGTCGTCGCGCCCTCGACCACGACCTCGACCAGCTTGCGTGCACCCTCGCCGTCGCGTGCCACCTGCTCGGACAGATTGGCGAGGATCTGCTGGAACGCCTTGGTGAAGGCCTTCAGGCGCGGGTCGCTGGCGCGCGAGATCTTCGGTGCGCCGTTGGCGGCTGCAGCGCCGGTCGCAAACGCGAGCAGGGTGTCCGAGGTCGATGTGTCGCCGTCGATGGTCAGCGCATTGAAAGTGTCCTCGACGCCGGCCTTGAGCAGCGATTGCAGCACGGATGCCGACAGCGGCGCGTCGGTGAAGATGAAGGACAGCATGGTCGCCATGTCGGGCATGATCATGCCGGCGCCCTTGGCCATGCCGTTGATGGTCACCTTGGCCTTGCCGAGCTTGACGGTCGCAGTGGCGACCTTCGGGAAGGTATCGGTGGTCATGATCGCCTTCGCCGCGTCCATCCACAGATCGGGGGTCGCGGTCTCCGCGAGCTGCGCCAGCACGCCGTCGAACTTGGTGGCGTCGAGCGGCTCGCCGATCACGCCGGTGGAGGCAAGGAACACGTCCGACGTCGAACAGCCGACCGCCTTCGCCGCGATCTGCGCGGTCAGCGCGGTGGACGACTTGCCGGTCTTGCCGGTGAAGGCGTTGGCGTTGCCGGAATTGACCACCAGCGCGCGCGCAGCTCCGCCCTTCAGCTTGGCGCGGCACCATTCGACCGGCGCCGACGGGCATTTCGATTTGGTGAAGACACCGGCCACCGTGGTGCCCTTGTCCATCAGCGCGAGCAGCACGTCGGTGCGCCCCTTGTAGCGGATGCCGGCGGCAGCGGTCGCAAGCCGCACACCCGCGATCACGGGCATCTCGGGGACGTCAGGCGGGGCGAGGGGGGAGACGGCGGTGGACATGGGAGGCTTCCGGCTACGGGGAGGGAAGCGCTGCATAACATCTCGTCGGCTGAAGCGGGAGAGGGCTGCGATAGTGTCATCAATTGTTCAAGGAAGCCGTAGCCCGGATGGAGCGAAGCGCAATCCGGGACAGGCCCGTCCGCGGTTACAGCGGCCCCGGATTTCGCTTCGCTTCATCCGGGCTACGGTTCACCGCAAAACGCAAATGGCCGGGACATGCCCGGCCATCGCAACTGCAACAATGTTCGAGAAGCTTACTTCTTCGCCGGCGCCATCTTGTTGTCGGCGGGCTTCGGCGCGTCCTTGGCGGCATCCGCCGGCGCCGTCGCGTCCTTGGCCGTCTCGGCCGGCTTGTCCATGCGCTCGACCTTGGCGGCCTCGCGCAGCTTGGCGACATAGTCGGCCTGGGCCTTGCGGGTCACATAGGTCTCGATCTGGGCCTTCACCTGCTCGAAGTCGGGCGCCTTGCGGTTGCGCTTTTCCTCGACCTTGATGATGTGCCAGCCGAATTGCGACTTGACCGGATCGGAGATCTTGCCCGGCTCGAGCGTGAAGGCGACCGCGGAGAATTCCGGCACCATCTGCTCCTTGGTGAAGAAGCCGAGGTCGCCGCCATCGGAGGCGCCGGGATCCTTGGACTTCTTCTTGGCGAGTTCGGCAAAGTCCGCGCCCTTGTCGAGCTCGGCCTTGATCGCCTTGGCCTCATCCTCGGTCTCGACCAGGATGTGGCGGGCGCGCACCTCCTGCTCGCCGGTGATCTGCTTGGAGGCCTCTTCATAGACCTTCTTCATGGCGTCGTCGGTGGTCGCGGCCTTGCCCTCGCTGGCAAGCAGGCTGTCCATCAACAGGCGGTTGCGGGTGAAGGCGAGCCGCTTCTTGAAGTCGTCATTGTTCTCGATCTTCTTGTCCTCGGCGGCCTTGGACACGATCTTCATGTCGATCAGGAAGGACAGCACGTTGTCCTTGCGGGTCGAGGGGTCCATCTGCTGCAGGCTCGGCCCGAGTTCCTCCTCGGCGAGCGCCACGTCGCTGGCATGGATCTCGGAACCGTTCACCTTCGCCAGCACCGGGTCGGATTCCGCGGCGCGGACCGGGAGGCCGGCAGCCAGCACTGCGACAAGACAGCCCGTGGCGGCCAGGGTGGCGAGGCCGAGGCGCAGGCCGGTTTTGGTTTCCGGAGGCGAGGTGGTCATGCAAAATCCTTGGTCTAAAGGGGGGAAGCTCGAGCGGGGCGGACACTCGCCCAATCGTGTTACATTGGCAACGCGAAAGTCTTGTCAAAATGATGAATTCCTTGACATCTTGGCGGCGTTGACAACCCCCCGACCGGGCCATATCTCTGGCCCACCGTGTCAGCGGCGAGAGCGCTTATTTTGCTGCGTTTTTCGCCGTTGAACCCAGGATGGCCTGTTTCCCACTCAATTGGCGGAGGAGCCCCGGGTCGGGGCTCGAACCGTAGCGCGTCACGGTGAGTTGATAGGCAATCCGGCGGACCATCTCAGGCTGTATTCCGAGACTGAAATTCAAGACTGAAATTCAAGACTGAACCAAGACCGAACTCGAGACCGAACAACAGGAATTTCGCATGATCGGCGCGCTCGCCCGCAAGTTTTTCGGCTCCTCCAACGACCGTCGGGTCAAGGGGTATCAGTCCCGCGTCAGCGCCATCAACGCCCTGGAGGGTGAGCTCGTCAAACTGACGGACGACCAGCTCAAGGCCCGCACCGCCGAATTCAAGCAGCAGCTCGCCAGCGGCAAGACGCTCGACGACCTCCTGGTTCCGGCCTTCGCCACGGTGCGCGAGGCGGCCAAGCGGACGCTCGGCCAGCGCCATTTCGACGTCCAGCTGATCGGCGGCATGGTGCTGCACGAGGGCGACATCGCCGAGATGAAGACCGGCGAAGGCAAGACGCTGGTTGCGACGCTCGCGGTCTACCTCAACGCGCTCGCCGGCAAGGGCGTCCATGTCGTCACCGTCAACGACTACCTCGCCCGCCGCGACTCCGGCTGGATGGGCCAGATCTATTCGTTCCTGGGGCTGACCACCGGCGTGATCGTGCACGGGCTCGACGACGCCGAGCGCAAGGCCGCCTATGCCTGCGACATCACCTACGGCACCAACAACGAATACGGCTTCGACTATCTGCGCGACAACATGAAGTACCGCCTGGAGGACATGGTCCAGCGCGAGCATTTCTACGCGATCGTCGACGAAGTGGACTCCATCCTGATCGACGAAGCGCGCACGCCGCTGATCATCTCCGGCCCGCTCGACGATCGTTCGGATTTCTACAACACCATCGACACCTTCATGCCGAAGCTCGTCAAGAAGGACGACTACGAGGTCGACGAGAAGCAGCGCACGGTGACGCTGACCGAAGGCGGTATGGAGAAGCTGGAGAACCTGCTGCGCGACGCCGGCCAGCTCAAGGGTGACTCGTTGTACGACGTCGAGAACGTCTCCGTAGTGCATCACGTCAACCAGGCGCTGCGCGCACACACGCTGTTCACGCGCGACAAGGATTACATCGTCCGCGACGACGAGCTCGTCATCATCGACGAGTTCACCGGACGCATGATGCAGGGCCGGCGCTATTCGGAAGGCCTGCACCAGGCACTGGAAGCCAAGGAGCACGTCACCGTCCAGCCCGAGAACCAGACGCTGGCCTCGATCACCTTCCAGAACTATTTCCGGATGTACCAGAAGCTGTCCGGCATGACCGGCACGGCGCTGACCGAAGCCGACGAACTGTTCGACATCTACAAGCTCGAGGTTGTCGAGATCCCGACCAACCTGCCGGTGGCGCGCCTCGACGAGGACGACGAGGTCTACCGCACCCAGAACGAGAAGTACGGCGCAATCCTTGCCGAGATCGAGCGCGCCAACAAGCGGCTGCAGCCGGTGCTGGTCGGCACGGCGTCGATCGAGAAGTCGGAAGTGCTGGCCGAGTACCTCAAGAAGCACGGCTACAAGCAGATCGATTTCACCTCCGAGTCCGGCATGGAGAAGCTCTACGCCGCGGCGCGCGCGGGCAAGCCGGCGAAACTGTTCGCGGTGCTGAACGCCCGCTTCCACGAGCAGGAAGCCTATATCGTCGCGGAAGCCGGCGTGCCGGGCGCGATCACGATCGCGACCAACATGGCCGGCCGCGGCACCGACATCAAGCTCGGCGGCTCGCTCGAGATGCGGATCCAGCAGGAGACCGCCGCGATCACCGACGAGGCCGAGAAGGCCAAGAAGATCGAGCTGATCAAGGCCGACATCGAGCGCTTCCGCGAGATCGTGCTGAAGGCGGAAGAGGATTTCGAGGTCGAGCCCGCCAAGGGCAACAAGCCCGCCAAGACCGTGAAGAAGCCGGGCGGCCTCTACATCATCGGCTCCGAGCGCCACGAATCCCGCCGCATCGACAACCAGCTGCGCGGCCGTTCTGGCCGTCAGGGCGACCCCGGCCGCTCGAAGTTCTTCCTGTCGCTGGAAGACGATCTGATGCGCATCTTCGGCTCCGACCGGCTCGACAGCATGCTGCAGCGGCTCGGCCTGCAGGAAGGCGAGGCGATCATCCATCCGTGGATCAACAAGGCGCTCGAGAAGGCCCAGCAGAAGGTCGAGGCGCGCAACTTCGACATCCGCAAGAACCTCTTGAAGTTCGACAACGTCCAGAACGACCAGCGCAAGGTGATCTTCGACCAGCGCATCGACCTGATGAAGGACGACAGCGTCGTCGAGACCGTGACCGACATGCGTCATGCCTTCATCGAGGACGTCGTCGCCAAGCACATCCCCGAGCACGCTTACGCCGAGCAGTGGGACACCGCGGGCCTCAAGGAAGAGTTGAAGCGCGTGCTCGATGTCGATTTGCCGGTCGACGAATGGGCCAAGGAAGAGGGCATCGCAGACGAGGAACTGCTGACGCGCGTCGAGAATCACGTCGACGAGCGCATGGCGGCGAAGGTCGCGCAATGGGGCCCCGACGTGATGCGTTACGTCGAGAAGACCATCCTGTTGCAGACGCTCGACCATCTCTGGCGCGAGCACCTGATCATGCTCGATCATCTGCGCCAGGTGATCGGCCTGCGCGGCTACGGCCAGCGCGATCCGTTGCAGGAGTACAAGACCGAAGCCTTCAATCTCTTCCAGGAGATGAGCGCGCATCTGCGCGAGGCGGTCACCGCCCAGCTGATGCGGGTCGAGATCGTGCCGCCGGAGGAGCCGCCGATGCCGCTGCCGCCGATGGAAGCGCACAAGCTCGATCCCAACACCGGCGAGGACGAGTTCGCCCAGGCCCGCCTGACCGAGGCCACCTACGCCCAGGCCTCGCTGGCGCCGGGGATGCCCGCCGCCGACCGCAATCCGAATGACCCGGCAAGCTGGGGCAAGGTCGGCCGCAACGAGGACTGCCCCTGCGGCTCAGGCAAGAAGTACAAGCATTGCCACGGGCGGTACGCGTAAGGCCGTCCGGAGCGCGGACGCGGCGGGCGAATGGCCCGCCGGTCGAGGGTTCGGGGTCATGGCTGCAGATAGATCCGATTGATGTAGGATCGAGCCACGCCAAAACAGCTTGATGAACCGGTAGTCGTCGAAGTTGCGATGAAATTCTCGGCATGCTCGGGCTTGGCGTCCGCGCGCGGCATAGACCACCACACCGACATCAGCGCGATGGTCGGCGTCGCCCGCAGGATTGCCGCGGCGGCGGCCAGCACGTCCGGGTTCTTGGCGATCGCAAACACACGCGGGGCGCGGGCCACGATGTTGGGAGAATAGTTCGCGACGTGGGTTTCCGGCCGCGGTTCGCAGGGAAGCGAAACGGACCGAGGTGTGACCGGTGCAGGTCGAAGCAATCCTTGCCGCTGAAATAGCGCAGCGTGTCGGCGACCCAGCCCAGCTGGGTGATGCGGCGATTTGCAGTGTCTGAAAGTGCATGACATCTCTGGCGGTGATCGCCTTCCTGGAAATCGCACTTCCTTCGAAATGACGTGAGTATCGCCGTCCGGCTTCTTGGAAATTTCGCCTTCCGAAATTCGTCCCACGCATTCAAGAGTTGCATGACTTGGCGTCGGCTGATTCTATGTCGTTGAGCTTCAGATGTTTGAATGCCGGATTCGCGCGGCTACAAGTGATGCCTCGAACCGCGTGCCGGCCTCTGCGACTTGGAATGCCTGATGTTACATACTCCCGCCTTTTCCCTCGTCCTGTTCAGTTGGCTGAGGCAAATCGGGGAAATCCTGCTTCTGGTTGGGTTGAGCGGCGAAGTCGCGCTTCTGGTCCTCGGGATTTCGAAAGGCGCCTGGGAGCGAGGGTTGGCGATTACATTTGCCGTTCTCGTCCTGGTCGGCTGTGGCCTCGAATGGTGGGCCGATAGTCCGAGGACGTTCGGCCCTGCGTCGCAACAGCGCGTTGCCAATACCCTCAAGGAGTTTCGCGGCACTCCGTTCGACTTCTCGGTCGAGCTTGACCCCGAAGCGGTTGCATTGATGGAAGATGTCGCCCAAGCGCTCGATGCCGCCGGCTGGAAGAGACAAGCCGTTGCGCAGGGCTCTGGATATATCCCGCCGGGACAGCCCGCGGCCGGCATTGTCGTGCTCAAAGGAGTCGAAGTGCAGATCGCCCAATCGCGACAGTCCGATTGGGGTGACGCTGGTAAGCCGGCGGCAATCCTGCTGCACGCCATGCGGAATGAAGGATTGACCGCCTTCGTGAAGCAGGTGCCGGACAGTCAAGAAAGCACCGACGCGATCCATATCAAGATTGGCGCCAAGCCCTGACAAGCACGCATCCGCTCGCGTGACGACAAAGGCCGGCATCAGCGCGCGACCGTCGATTGGCTAGAGCCTTTCCCGTTCCGATCGAATCGGAACCGGGCTCTAGCTTCTTGCCTTGACGCGCTTTCTTCACGCAAACCGGCGTCCACTTCGCTCGAAAACGCTCTAGTCTAGCCGATCGTATTGAAGAGGCGCAAAATCCATGTCGTTTGGTACACGAGGGTGCCAAGAACGAAAATGGCGTGAAACCTTCGATTGCTGGTCAGAACGGCAACCACGGACAGGACGATGAGAACCGGCGTTCGAAAAACATACTCATGGCCAAATTGAGCGAAGTGGGCTTCTCCCTTCAAGAGAGTGTCGACGACATCGAGGATGTAAGTGAGGGCGAGCAGGCCGAAGAACCACATTCGTCGTGAATAGAAATACTCTTCGTAATTGCGATAGCCATCCATCGAGTCCGGAAAGAGCATCGCGCAGATCAAGAACAAGACAATCGCGTACCCGATCAGAAACAGGTACGTCCCGAAGGTCCAATGCTCGATCTTGAAAAGACCGAATTCCCACCACCAGAAGTGAACGAGCATCAAGAGCGCGACGAGGACCCAGGCGAGATGCGCGGGATAAACGCGGTATTGCTTGGGGTGCTGGACGATGCGGGCCACCCCGGACAAAAGACGTGTAACCCCCAGCCCGACGACCATACCCAATACGATTCGTATATGCGGGAAGATATCGTGGGCCGTAACTATCTTATCCATCCGATTCCTGGTGCTGGTTTGCAGAATAGATACGCCAGGAAACGGTCCAAGGCGACCGCCCTCTCCGCCATCGATTTCCCAAGCATCTGGATCCGCCCAAGGGCATTGAGTTGTAGGAATCGCTTGAGCGCGCAGTGGTACAGGAGCGCGCTCGATGTGGTCCGTTGCATGGCGGCAGGGTTGGTGTTGTCCGGTACGTCCGCACCGCAGCCGCGGACCTGCTTTCAGCGGAGAAGACCCGGTGCGCCCAGTTGCCGCAGACGACGCGGCGGGCGATTGGCCCGCCCGTCGAAGCCGCATCACTGTGAGCCGGCGAACGCTCTGTCGAGATCGGCGATGATGATCTTCTGCATCTTCAGCATCGCCTGCATCGCGCGATCGGCCGCCTTGCGGTCGGGATCGCCGAGATAGCGGCTCAACGCGGTCGGGATCACCTGCCAGGACAGGCCGAAGCGGTCCTTGAGCCAGCCGCAGCGCGATTCCTGGCCGCCGTCGGTGAGCTTCTCCCAGAAGTAATCCACCTGCTCCTGGGTCTCGACGCTGAGGAAGAACGACACCGCCTCGTTGAACTTGTGCTGCGGCCCGCCATTCAGCGCGTAGAACCGCTGCCCCTCGAGCTCAAAACTCGCCATGAAGTCGCTGACGGTCTCGATCTCGGCGTTCGGGAACACCGATTTGTAGAAGGCGACGGCGTCGCGGACGTTGTTGTCGAGCCAGAGGAACGGCGTGATCGAAGTCATGACGGGGGAATCCTTGTGATCGATGAGGAGGATGAGCCGGAACCGCGCGCGCAGCGTTAGCGCATTCGAAGGACGAGCCCGCGACCGGCGCTCCGACATGTTGACCGGACTTTTTGTTGGAGCCTCCCGGATGGGTGTCTGTCGGCGAGGCGGCATTTTCGCGATTTTGGGTTCCCGGGTAACCCCGCGCTAAGCCCGCCGATGGTCCGGCCACTACCCAAAGTCGGAGTTGGCTCGTCCAATCAATCACTTGTTAGTGCTCTGTGCTCCAATATTGCCGGGCGCGTGGGGTGAGCCGCCAACGCGCATCAAAGCGTCTCTTTGGTCAAGGCTCGATCCGGAGGCCGCGCCTTGCAGACCGCGACGACTATGCCCGGCCGCTACTATCCGGCGATCTTCGTGCTGGCGTCGGCCACGCTGGCCTATCAGATCCTCATCACCCGCTTCTTCAGCGTGATGGTGCACTACCACTTCGCTTTCGGGGCCATCGCGCTTGCGATGTTCGGGCTGACGCGCGGTGCAATGAAGGTCTATGAGGATTCCACCCGTTATGCGCCGGAGCGTGTGGCGCCGGAATTTGCCCGTCACGCCGCGCGGTTCGCGATCAGCGGCGTCGTCGTCATGTGCGCCTTTCTGTATGCGCCGCTGGTCGTGCCTGGCGCATATGCCATGTCTGCGCTCGCCGTGGTGGCGCTGGCTTTCACCATTCCGTTCGCCGAGGGCGGCATCTGCATCACGCTTCTCCTGACCCGGCTGCCCAATGTCGGCGGCTGGCTTTACGCTGCCGATCTGGTCGGCGCCGCGGTCGGATGCCTCGGCATCATCTTCGTGCTGCTGGTGATCGATCCGGTCAGCGCGACGCTGTGGATCGGCGCCTGCGCCGCGGCCGTCGGCTGGTTCGTGGTCGGTCACGGCGAAGGCCGAAGCGATGTGCGCCTGAGCCGCAACGCCGCGCTTGGTCTCGCCGCGCTCGCCGCGGTTCACACCGCGCTTGCCGCCACCGGCAGCAGCCATCTTGGCGTGATCTGGGCCAAGGGCACCGAGCAGACCGGAACTTTGTTCGAGCGCTGGAACACCTATTCGCGCATCCGCGTGACCGATCTCGGGCTCACGATTCCGTTCGGCTGGTCGTTCTCGCGCACCCCGGATACCAGGATCGAGCAGCTCTATCTCGACATCGATGCCGACGCAGCGACGCCGATCACCCGCTTCTCCGGTGATCTGACCAAGGTTTCCTATCTCAAGGACGATGTCATCAACGCGCCCTATCTGGTGCAGCAACGGCCGGGGGACGTGGCCGTGGTCGGCGTCGGCGGCGGCCGCGACATCCTCTCCGGCCTCTATTTCGGCGCGCAGCGAATTCACGGCATCGAAATCAATCCTGCGATCTTCGAAGTGCTGACCGACAAATTCGCCGATTATTCGGGCCATCTCCATCGCCAGCCCGGCGTGTCGCTGGTCAATGCCGAAGCGCGCAGTTACATCAACCACTCGCCCGATCGCTACGACCTGATCCAGATCTCGCTGATCGACACCTGGGCCGCTACCGCAGCCGGCGGGCTGACGCTGACCGAGAACCGGCTCTACACCGTCGAGGCGTGGGACGATTTCTTCCGCGCGCTGAAGCCGGGCGGCATGCTCTCGGTGTCGCGCTGGTACGAACCAACGGTCTATCGCGGCGAATTCTATCGCCTGATTGCGATCGCGGCCGAGGCGCTGCAGCATCAGGGCGTGCCGATGACCGAACTGTCGCAGCATGTGATTGCGGCGAATGTCGGCAGCGTCGTCACGGTCATGACCCGGCCCGAGGCGTTCACGGCGGCGCAATGGCAGGGCGCGCGCGAGCGGCTGGAAGCACGGGGATTCAAGCTGCTGCTCGGGCCTGACATCGCGTATGACAATGTCACTTCGGCTCTTCTATCGGGCAAGGCCGACCAGCGCTTCCTTGATTCATTGCCGGTAAACATCGCGGCCTCGACCGACGACAAGCCATTCTTCTTCTATACCGCGCGACTTGGCGATCTGTTCCTCAAGAACGGCTTCGAGGCGCAGAACAACGCAGCGCTCGGCATCATCAAATGGGTGCTCGTCTTCCAGCTCGGCATCTGCATCTTCTACATCGGCATTCCCTTCGCGCGCCTGATGCGGCGGATGCCGGTGGCCACACTGGTGCCGCCGGTTTCCTATTTCGCCGCGATCGGCATGGGTTTCATGCTGATCGAGATTTCGCAGATGCAACGGCTGATGGTGTTCCTCGGCCACCCGGTCTACGGGCTCAGCGTCGTGCTGTTCACGATCCTGCTGTTCGGTGGCATCGGCAGCGCCACGGTGGGGGCCGCGCCTTCGCGGCCGGCCATGTTGATCGCTCGCCTCGTGGCGCTGGCCGCAACGCTGGTGGCCGCAGGCCTGCTGACGCCGGCCGTCACCGCTTGGGCGCGCTCGGCGCCGACCGACATCCGCATCCTGGTGTCGGTCGCGCTGTTGGCGCCGCCGGCTTTCTGCATGGGCATGATGTTCCCGCTGGGCCTCGGCATCTGGCGGCGGCATGACGGGCTGCTGCCGTTCTTCTGGAGCACCAACGGCATCACTTCGATGCTTGCGTCCGTGCTCGGCATGGCGCTGTCGATCCAGTTCGGCATCACCACGACATTCGCACTCGGCGTCTGCTGCTATGTGGTGTGCGCGATCTTGATCGTCGGCAACCGGCTGGCCCATCCGGTCGCTGATACCGCCCTCACGCCGGTGCGGCCGGCCGGACTGGTGGCGCAGGACGAGGTGGCGTCGTAGCGGAGGCTGTTGCCTCAGTTGGCGCTGCCGATCAGGCTTTCCAGCAGACGCTTGAGTTCGGTGGTCGACTTGTCGCCATAGCTCTCGACGATGTGCTCTTCCTGGCTCACCGCCAGCGAGTTCAGCCGGCGGCACAGCGCCTTGCCGCGGTCGGAGACGAACATCAGCACCTTGCGGCGATCCTTCGGATCCTGCACGCGATAGACCAGCGCATCCGACACCATGCGGTCGATCATCTTGGTCAGCGTCGGATGGTTGAGCAGCACCGCGTCGGCAAGCTCGCCCATCGAGTGTCCGTTGCCGTCGGACAGCACTTTGAGGATGCGCCACTGCTCGACCGGCACGCCTTCCTTGGCCAGCCGCGTCTCCAACTGCCGGTTGATCTCCCGGTTGGCTTGCGCGAGCAGGTAGGTGAGGTGTTCGGTGATCGGGGAATTTTCTTTCGGCGGTTTAGCCACGGCGTGAGACCTGGTTCCTGACCCGGTGAATGAATGTCCGGCAACTCATGCCATTTCTATATGCACTTCAATTGTTGAATATTCAATATTTTCCCCTAGAATATTCCCCCAACCAAGGGGCGGATGCCGTGACCGCCCGCTGGCTGCGTTGCGTACTGCTTCCCAGACAGGAGTTGGCGTGCTCTCGACGGTCTCCTTCCAGGCGTATGGCGGCATGCCCGTCGCGCCGCCGCACCTGTTTCGAAATCCGTCGTCCTGCGCGGCCGATCTCGCTTTGACCGTCAAGCCGGGCTCCTCGCGCCGTGGCGGCACCGACAGCAAGCTTAGAATCGGCAATTTCATCACCTTCTCCGGCGCGCCCGGGATCTGGGGGCCGATTTCGGCCAACAGCGTCATGCTCGCGGTCGCCGAGATCAACCGGCGCGGCGGCATCCGCGGCCGCGAGGTCGAATTGTCGATGTACGACGCCGGCGGGCCGATCGAGGAGGTGGTGCGCCGCGCCGAGCGGGCGATCGCGTTCGACGAGATCGACGTGATCATGGGCTCGCATATCTCGGCGGTCCGCCTCGCGCTGCGCAAGGTCACGGCCGGCCGCATCCCCTATGTCTACACGCCGGTTTATGAGGGCGGCGAGCGGACGCTAGGGGTGATGGCGATCGGCGAGACGCCGCGCGCCGAAAGCCGCCCGGCGATCCACTGGCTCACCGAGGTCAAGAAGGCGCAGCGCTGGTACCTGATCGGCAGCGACTATGTCTGGCCCTGGCAATCGCATCGCGCGGTGAAGCGCTACATCAAGGAGGCCGGCGGACAGGTGGTCGGCGAGGAATTCGTCCCGCTCGGCGAGGACGATCACGAGCCGCATCTGGCGCGGATTCGCGCAGCCCAGCCTGATGTCGTGCTGATCACCCTGATCGGCACCGACAGCATCACCTTCAACCGCGCCTTCGCCGACGCAGGACTCGCCGCCACCACGCTGCGCTATGCGGGTGCGATGGACGAGACCGTGCTGCTCGGCATCGGGCCGGACGCGACCGAGAACCTGTTCTGCGCCTCCGGCTATTTCGGCTGCGTCGATTCGCGCGCCAATGACGAGTTCCAGAGCAGCTACCGCGCGATGTTCGGCTCGCACGCGCCGCCGATCGGCTCGGTCGGGCAATCCAACTATGAGGGGATGCGCTTTCTCGAAGCGGCGGCCAACCGGGCCCGCTCGCTGTCGACGGGGCCGTTGTCCGCTGCGGCGCGCAACCTCGTCTACAGCGGCGCCCGCGGCATCGTGACCATTCGCGACGGCCGTGCCGAAATGCCGATCTATCTTGCCGAGGCCGACGGTCTCGACTTCAATGTGATCAAGACGATCTAGAAGCGTTCTCGAGCGAAGTGGGTACCGGTTCGCGTGAAGAGAACGCGCCAAAACAGGAGCTAATGGCACCGTCGCCCGTGGGGGCGATGCCGTGAGCGGCGTGCCGGTGCCGGACAGGAGCAGGTGTGCATTCGACGCCCAACGTCATGGCAAGAAACCTCCCGTTCCCGCCGTCCCTGCTGTTCAGGAACCTGGCATCGGCGGCGTCGGATCGCGTGCTTGCGCCAATGGATCGTGGCGGGTTCGGTCCGCGCGGCGCGCGCAACCGGCTGCGGATCGGCGGCTTCGTCTGTTGCTCCGGTTCGCCCGGGATGTGGGGGCCGGCTGCGACCTCGACCGCGCAACTCGCCGTTGCGGAAATCAACCGGCGCGGCGGCATCCTCGGCCGCGAGATCGAGTTCCAGGTCTACGACGCCGGCGGACCGATCGACGAGGTGCTCGACCGCGCCGAGCAGGCGATCGCGTTCGACGAGGTCGATCTCATCATGGGCATGCACACCAGCGCGGTGCGTGTCGCGCTGCGTCACCTCATCACCCGCAGCAAGATCCCCTACATCTACACGCCGGTCTATGAGGGCGGCGAGCGGACGCCGGGCGTCATCGCGATCGGCGAGACGCCGCGCTGGCAGAACCGGCCGTCGATCCACTGGCTGGCCGAGGCGAAGCGCGCCAAACGCTGGTACCTGATCGGCAGCGACTATGTCTGGCCCTGGCAGTCGCATCGTGCGGTGAAGCGCTACATCAAGGAGACCGGGGGCCTCGTGGTCGGCGAGGAGTTCGTGCCGGTCGGCGAGGACGATCACGCGGCGCATCTGGAGCGGATCCGCGCAGCGAAGCCCGATGTCGTGCTGATCTCGCTGATCGGCACCGACAGCGTGACCTTCAACCGCGCCTTCGCCGACGCCGGGCTCGCCACCACCACGCTGCGCTTTGCCGGCTGTTTCGACGAAACGGCGCTGCTCGGCATCGGCGCCGACAAGACCGAGAACCTGTTCTGCGCCTCCGGCTATTTCCCCTCGGTCGGCTCGCAGGCCGGCGACGATTTCAGGGACCGCTATCGCGCGATGTTCGGGGCGTTCGCGCCGCCGGTCGGTTCCTGCGGCGAGTCCGCCTATGAAGGCTTCTGCCTGTTGGAGGCTGCCGCCAACCGCGCCGGCTCGCTGGACCTGCGCCCGCTGCTCGCGGCCGCCGACAACCTCGTCTATCGCGGCCCGCGCGGTCCGGTCACGGTTCGCAATGGCCACGCCAGGATGCCGATGTATCTGGCTGAAGCCGACGGCCTCGACTTCAGGGTGATCAAGGCGATCTGACGCCGGATACGACAGCCTGCCGAACCGATCCGTGAAATAATACTTGAAAAGGAAAATATTTCCGTTTTCAATACAACAACGGGGTGAGCGGTTCGCGCGGTTCAAACGCGCCGCCCGCCGCCCCGCGTCGAGGGATCAATCCAAAGATCAAAAGCTTCAGGAGAGCGCCGTGACCGTCGTCCTTCCCACGCCAACGCAACTTCGTGCCGTCGCCGAGCAGTGCGGCCTGTCCCTGACCGATGAGGACGTGGCCTCGTTCCGCGGCCTGATGCAGGGCTCGGTCGACGCCTACAACCTCGTCGCCGCGATGCCGGACGAACTGCCCGAGGTGAAGTATCCGCGCACGCCCGGCTATCGGCCGGCGCCGGAAGACAACAAGCACAACGCCTGGTACCGCAAGTCGACGGTGAAGGGCGCGGCCTCCGGCAAGCTCAAGGGCAAGACGGTGGCGCTGAAGGACAACATCATGCTGGCCGGCGTGCCGATGACCAACGGCTCGTCGACGCTGGAAGGCTATATCCCCGATTTCGACGCCACCATCGTCACGCGCATGCTGGATGCCGGCGCCGAGATCGCCGGCAAGACGCACTGCGAGCATTTCTGTCTGTCCGGCGGCAGCCACACCGGCTCCTACGGGGCGGTGCACAATCCGCACAAGATGGGCTATTCGGCCGGCGGCTCGTCGTCGGGCTCCGGCGTCGTGGTCGCGCTCGGCGAGGTCGACATGGCGATCGGCGGCGACCAGGGCGGCTCGATCCGCATGCCGTCCTCGTTCTGCGGCACCTACGGCATGAAGCCGACCTGGGGTCTCGTGCCCTACACCGGCATCATGCCGATCGAGATCTATGTCGACCACACCGGCCCGATGACCGCGACCGTGGAAGACAACGCGCTGCTGCTGGAAGTGCTCGCCGGCGACGACGGCTATGATCCCCGGATCAAGGCGCCGAAGGTCGAGGACTACACCAAGGCGCTCGGCAAGGGCGTCAAGGGCATGAAGATCGGCATCGTCAAGGAAGGCTTCGAGCAGCCGACCGCGGAGGCCGCGGTAAATGAAAGCGTGCACGAGGCGGCCAAGCGCTTAAAGGATCTCGGCGCCAGCGTCGAGACGGTGTCGATCCCGATGCACATGCTCGGCGGCGCGATCTGGACGCCGATCGGCACCGAGGGCCTGACACAGACCATGATGTTCGGCGACGGCTATGGCCTCAGCCGCGGCGACCTCTATTCGACCTCGCTGATGGATCACCATCGCGGCTGGCGCCGCCAGGCCGATTCGCTGTCGGAGACGACGAAGCTGTTCATGATGCTCGGCACCTACATCAACAACACCTTCGGTCCGCGCTTCTACGGCAAGGCGCTCAACATCTCCCGCCGGCTGGCCGCGGCCTATGACAAGGCCTTCAAGGATTACGATCTGCTGCTGATGCCGACCACGCCGATGAAAGCGACGAAGTTGCCCGAGGCCAATGCCAGCCGTGAAGAGTACGTCGCCCGCGCACTGGAGATGATTTCCAACACCGCGCCGTTCGACATCACCCATCATCCGGCGATGTCGCTGCCCTGCGGCATGGTTGACGGCCTGCCGGTCGGCCTGATGCTGGTCGGCCGGATGTTCGAGGAATCCACCATCTACCGCGCCGCGCACGCCTTCGAGCAGGCCGGCGACTGGAAGAAGATGTGAGGCGCCGCTTGTCGCAGACGCAGGGTCGATGGATCGAACACCATGGCTAGCACCTTCGCCGCGGTGTTCGAGATCGTGAGCTTCGGCGCGATCATCGTGCTGGTCGTGCTCGGGCTCGGCATCATCGCCAGCATGATGGGCATCTTCAACTTCGCGCAGGGCGAGTTCGTCCTGCTCGGGGCCTATGTGACCTATCTGGCTTACGCCCATGGCGCGCCGGTCTGGGCCGGCATGGTCGCGGCGCCCTTCGTGGTCGGCGCGATCGGCTTCGTGCTGGAGGCGCTGATCATCAGGCGCTTCTACGCCGCGCCGATCGTGGCGATGCTCGGCACCTATGCGCTCGGGCTGATCATCCGCGAAAGCGTCCGCGGGCTGATCGGCGGCTTCTATCTCACGGTGCCGGAGCCGATCGGCGGTTCGATCGACCTCGGCTCCGTCCACATCTCGGCCTGGCGCTTCACCATCATCGTGATCACGCTACTGGTGATGGGCGGCTGCTATCTGCTGCTGGCGCGCACGAGCTTCGGGCTTCGGGTCCGCGCCACGCTGGAGAACCCGGCGCTGGCGCGCGCGTCGGGCATCTCGACGCCGCTGATCTACGGCGCGACCTTTGCGTTCGGCGCGGCGCTCGCCGGGCTAGCCGGCGCGCTGATCGTGCCGGTGTTCTCTCTGTTTGCCGATCTCGGCATCCGCTTCCTGATCCAGGGCTTCGTCGCCGTGATGGTCGGCGGGGTCGGCTCGTTCATCGGGCCGGTCGCCGGCGCCGGCGTGATCGGCACGCTCAGCGCGGCGCTGCCATGGGTGATGTCTCCCGTCGTCGCCGACGTCCTCGTCTTCGTGCTCGCCATCGCCTTCATCAAATTCCGGCCGCAAGGCCTCATTGCTGGGAAAGGGGTCTAATCACCATGTCGATCGAACGCATGAACATCACGCGCCGCCGCTTCATGAGCAATTTCGCCTTCGCGACCGGTGCGCTCGCGACCGGGGTCGGAAGCTGGGTGGTGAGGCCCGATTGGGCCAACGCCGCCGAGGGCCCGATCAAGGTCGGCATCGCAACCGACCTGACCGGTCCGATCGCCTATGCCGGCAACGCCGACGCCAACGTCGCCAAGATGGTGATCAAGGAGATCAATGCCGGCGGCGGCCTGCTCGGCCGGCCGCTCGAGCTCTACATCGAGGACACCGCCTCGAACGAATCGGTCGCGGTCGGCAATGTCCGCAAGCTGATCCAGCGCGACAAGGTCGACATGGTGCTGGGCGGCATCACCTCGTCGATGCGCAACGCGATCAAGGACCCGATCGTGGCGCGCGGCAAGACGCTCTACATCTATCCGCAGCTCTACGAGGGCAAGGAGTGCACGCCCTATCTGTTCTGCACCGGGCCGACGCCGGCGCAGCAATGCGACGAGTTCATTCCGTGGCTGATCAAGAACGGCGGCAAGAAGTTCGCGCTGCCGAGCGCCAACTATGTCTGGCCGCACACGCTCAACGTCTACGCCCGCAAGGTGATCGAGGACAATGGCGGCGAGGTGGTGTTCGAGGAGTACTACCCGCTCGACCAGGTCGACTTCTCGTCGACCGTCAATCGCATCGTCTCCAACAAGGTCGATGTGGTCTTCAACACCGTGATCCCGCCGGGCGTCGGGCCGTTCTTCAAGCAGCTTTATGAAGCCGGCTTCCTCAAGAATGGCGGGCGGCTCGCCTGCGTCTACTATGACGAGAACACGCTCAACATCAACCAGGCCAACGAGATCGAGGGGCTGGCGAGCTGTCTCGATTACTTCAAGGTGCTGACCAAGGAGGATCCGTTCAACGCCAAGATCCAGGCGGCCTATGAGAAGGATTTTCCGGGCAACTTCCTGTTCGCGGCGGGCAGCGCCGCCACTGGAACCTATCGCGGCCTCAAGCTCTGGGAAGCGGCAGTCAAGGAAGCCGGCAAGGTCGACCGTGACTCGGTTGCGGCCGCGCTCGACCACGCCAAGATCGCCGAAGGGCCCGGCGGCCCCGCCGAAATGGTGCCGGGCAAGCGTCACTGCAAGATGAAGATGTACACCGCTGTTGCCAAAGCCGGGAACTATGAGATCGTGGCGCGCAGCGCCGGTCTCGTCGATCCCAAGGAATGCTGAGCAATCAATGGGTGGAGCAGAGCAGGCCGTCGCACGCATCGGTGAGGGACCGGATGTCGTGACGCGCGAGGACGCACCGGCCGCGAGCGCGCCGGCGGGACAGGCATCGGCAGGGTGGAAGGTCCTGCCGATCGTGGAAGGGCTGGTGCTCTTGATCGCACTGGTCCTGCCATGGGTGCTGCAGGATTATCTCACGGTGTTCGCCACCCGCGTGGTGATCCTCGCGCTGTTCGCGCTGTCGTTCGACCTGGTGTGGGGCTATGCCGGCATCATGAGCTTCGGCCAGGCGTTGTTCTTCGGCGCCGCCGGCTACGGCGTGGCGTTGCTCGCGCGCGATCTCAACGTCACCTCGATCCTTCTGATCCTGCCCGCCGGCATGCTGATCGGCCTCACTGCGGCGCTGCTGCTCGGCGGTTTCCTGCTGCTCGGGCGCTATCCCTCGAGCGTGATCTTCGTCTCGCTCGGCACCCTGACCGGCTCCTATGCCGCCGACCGGCTGGCGCGCGGCTGGTACTATCTCGGCGGCCAGAACGGCATCCCGTCGATCCCGCCGCTCACGCTCGGCGGCTACGAGTTCGAGGAGGGGCCGGTCTACTACTACATGGTGCTCGGCATCCTCGTGGTGGTCTATCTGCTGTGCCGCTTCCTGGTCCGCTCGCAATTTGGCCTCGCGCTCGCCGGCCTGCGCGAGAACGAGCAGCGCATCGCCTTCTTCGGCTACAAGGCGCAGCACCTGAAGGCGATCATCTTCGCGGTCGGCGGCACCATCGCCGGCCTCGCCGGCAGCCTCTATGCCTTCCACGAAGGATTCGTCTGGCCCAACATGCTGGGCGTCGTGTTCTCGACCCAGGTCGTGCTCTACGTGTTGTTCGGCGGCTCCGGCACGCTGATCGGCGCCGTGATCGGCACCGTGATCATCGAAGGTGTCAGCTTCTGGCTGTCGGACAATTACCGCGACGTCTGGCCGATCATCCTCGGCGTGCTGCTGCTGCTCGTGATCATGTTCCGCCCGCTCGGGCTGGTCTCCTTCGTGCTCGGCGAGCGCGAGCGGGTCGGTAGCTTCGGCAAGGGACCGAACAAGGCGCCAAAGCCAAAGGAGACCGGTCATGCCGCTCCTTGAGGCGTCAGGCATCAGCAAGGTGTTCGGCAAGCTCACCGCGCTCGACGGTGCGGCGCTGACCGTCGGCGAGAACGAGTTTCATGGCCTGATCGGCCCCAACGGCTCGGGCAAGAGCACGCTGATGAAATGCGTCGCCGGCGCCGAGGTGCCGACCACAGGAAAGGTTTCCTTCGTCAACACCGACATCACGGCATTCACGCCGACCGAGCGCGCCCGCGCCGGCATGAGCCTGAAATTCCAGATCACCTCGGTGCTGCCGACGCTGACGCTGTACGACAACATCCTGCTGGCGCTGCAGGCGCATTCGTCGCTGTTCGATCTCGTGCTGTCGCGCACCCGCAACAGGCTGCACGATCAGGTGATGACGATGCTGACCCAGTTCCGTCTCGCCGATCGCGCACATGACGCCGCAGCGGCGCTGTCGCACGGCCAGCAGCAATGGCTCGAGATCGCGATGGCGCTCGCCGGCAAGCCGCGGCTGTTGCTGCTGGACGAGCCGACCGGCGGCATGAGCCTCGAGGAGCGCCGTGTCACCGGCGAGCTGTTGCAGCCGATCAAGCAGCATTGCTCGCTCGTCATCGTCGAACACGACCTCGATTTCATCCGCGACATCTGCGACCGCCTCACCGTGCTCGACCAGGGCAAGGTGCTGGCGTCGGGGACGGTCGCGGAAATCCAGGCCAACAAGAGCGTCCAGGAGATTTATCTTCGCCGTGCCTGACCAGTCCTTCCTCGATATCCGGCATCTCGATGCCGGTTATGGCCGCAGCCAGGTCCTGTTCGATGTCAACATCGGCATTCCCTGGCGCGGCGGCGTCGCCGTGCTCGGCCGCAACGGCGCCGGCAAGACCACGCTGATGAAGACCATCGTCGGCGAGCTCGCAAGCTCGCAGGGCGAGCTGCACTTCGACGGCCGCGACATCACGCGGCGCCGCACCGAGGAGCGGGTGCGCTCCGGCATCGGCTACGTGCCGCAGGAGCATTCGGTGTTTGCCCGCCTGTCGGTGCGCGACAACCTCGCCGTCGGCTCGCTGACCAATTCCGATGCGCGGGCGGTCGATCGCGTGCTGGCGATCTTCCCGAAGCTCGGCCAGCGCCTCGACCAGCCGGCCGGCACGCTGTCCGGCGGCGAGCGCAAGATGCTGGCGATCGGCCGCGCCATGCTCGGCAATCCGAAGCTGCTGCTGCTGGACGAGCCGACCGAAGGCGTCTGGATCGGCGTGATCGAGGAGATCACCGAGCGGCTGATCGAGCTTGCCAAGAGCATCTCGGTCGTGATCGTCGAGCAGCATCTCGACCTCGCGCTGCGCGTCGCCGACTACGCCTATGTGCTGGACCGCGGCCGCGTCGCGCTGCAGGGCGCAGCAGGCGAGGTACGCAACGATCCGGAACTGCTGCGGTATCTGGCGCCGTAGCGCGCCTACCACGCAATCTGGCTGCGCTCGGGCCGGTCGCTCAACAGCGGCTTCCCGAACAGCGACGGCACAAGGTCATCGAGGAAGAGCAGCAGTTGGGCCCGGAAGCCCGGTCCGGTACCGCCGGCGCGGTTCAGCGGGATGATCGCTTCGGCGGCCACCTGCCAGGTCACCGCCACATATGCAAAGCCGGGATTTGCGGTCGCCGCGGTCGCCTGGCCGCGCGGGCTGTCGAACTGTAACTCAACCAGCGGCACCAATTGATTCAACGGCTCGTCTTTCGGCGGTCCGCCGTCGAATCGCTTAGTCAGATACAGCGTGCTGTATTGGATCGAGAAGCCCCAGTGCAGCGTCTCGACCGCGGGCGAGAGGACGGTGTCAAACCGGCCTGTCAGCGCATTGGGTGCCAGTGCCCGGCCTCCCGTGCCGACCGGTACCTCGCCGACGACCGCGCCTGTGACGGCAAACGGGCGCAGCCATGATACCGAGTCCGGGAGATCGCCAAACCCTTTGCCGAAGAAGATGCCGGGCTGGATCGTGTCGGGCGCGTCGGCGCCGACCGCGACGGCACCGGAGTGGCCGATCCCCCAGGCGAGGCTGACCGACATCAGCGCTTCGTGGCGGTTGTCGCGGTAAGCCTCATATTTGAGTCCGATATTGGTCTTGTCGAAACCTGACGTGCGGCCGGTCGGCCAGTTCTGGTGCAGCCATGAGCTGTCGACGGTGAACGCGAGCGTCGGCGTCAACAGCCGGGCAAAGGCCCCATTGATGCGGTTCTCGGCGACATTGCTGCCCTGTGCGGGATGATCGAGGTAGCTGAAATTGGGCAGGATGAGCTCATCTGCGACGGCGGGGTCGTCAAATGTCATCGTGCCGGCGAAGTAACGGTTGCCGGCGATGCCATGCGCGTGCGCCGCCTGCGTCCACAGCAGCGGCGCGATCAGGAGCGCGCCTCTGCGGAGAGTTTTCGGCCTGCTCGACATCGCCCTGCCTGGAGTAAACTGTCGCTTGATCAATATAGGGTACCCCCCTATATTACAATCCATGTCGCACACCATCAAGCACAAGTCCAAGCTCATGGGCCGGGTCAGGCGCATCAAAGGGCAGATCGAGGCGGTCGAGCGTGCGCTCGAATCCGAGCTCGGCTGTGCCGACGTGCTGATGCTGGTCGCCTCGGTGCGCGGCGCGGTGAACGGGCTGACCGCCGAGCTGCTCGAAGATCATATCCGTCATCACGTCGTCGATCCCGCGCAAGAGAAAGACCCCGAGAAGGCGCAGGGCGCGGCGGACCTGATCGATGTCGTCCGCACCTACCTCAAGTGAGGCGATAGCCGGCAAGGGCTCCAGCAAGCCAAAGCCGGGTAAGTGACGACCCTGGTTCCCAGGAACGAAGGGCGCCGCCTGCCGTTAGCCAGCGGGAGGATTCATCGATGCGCTATCTTTCGATCGCCGCTTTCGGTGTCGCCGCGATGATGAGCAGCGGTGCCGTATTGGCTCAGCATTCCGGCACCAAAGAGGAACAGAGTGCGTGCTCGCGCGACGCGCAGCGTTTCTGCCGCAAGGACCTCGGCAATGACGGCGCCGTGCAGAGCTGCCTTCAGATGAAACGCGCCAGTCTGAGCCGAAGCTGCAGGAAGGTCTTCGAAAGCCACGGCATGTAACCGTCACCAGCCGGTGCGGCGTAAGTCTTGTTGATCAACGCGACGGCGTCTCGCCGACGTGTTCGACAAGGTGCGCGCGCGAGGGCGACGGCTCAAACCGGTCGGCGAAGTACTGCGTTTCGTGGACGACCTGTCCGTCGCGGAATTCCATGATACTCACCGTGTAGGACGGGATGCCGTCATAGGTCAGCACGAATTCGGTGACCCAGAGGTCGCCGCCGCCGATCATGCGCTGGATCGTGAAGCGCTTCGTGTTCGGCTGCACCGTCCGGCTCTGCTGAATGTTGCGCCGGCCGCGGATCCGCTCGCCCGATTGCGGATAATCGAGCACCGCATCCTCGCGATAGATCTCATGCTCGCGCTCGAAATCGCTCGCGTCCGAAGCCTCCCAATGGCGCTCCAGCGCCGTGCGTATGGCTCGATCGTCCATCGCAATCTCCCGGCTTTGCCCCGTGTGCTGATCTGACGACCGTCGACGCGTGATTGGCAAGGGGAATGTGGCGGCGAAGGGGGCTACGATTGCCATCCTCATCGTCGTCCTGGCTTTCGCCAGGACGACGGTTGGAGATTGTTTGCGCTACAGCAGTATTGCGACTCGCGGCGGCGACCTGTCTGTGCGCGGTCGCGCCCCCGCCTACTTCACCGCGGAGAAGCGGGTGTCGAACGAGTTTGTCTGCACGACCGGCGCGGAGCCGGCGAGCTGGGTCGACGCTGGCGCGGCCGGCGCTGCGGCGGCGTTGGTCACCTGCGGCTTCGGTGCAGGCTTGGCAGCCTGCTTCGGCTCCGCCTTCGGGGCGACGCGCAGCACCGATTGCGGCTTGGCCTCGGCGACCTTCGGCTTGGCCGGCGCGGCGGCGGCCGGAGCGGGCTGCGACGCGGCCGGCTTGCTGGCGTCGGCGGTGGCGTCACCGATGCCGACCTTGCGGGCAAAGCTCGAGAAGAAACCTTCGGATTTGTCGGACGCGTTCGCCGAAGCAACCCGGGTGCTGGCCGGCGACGTGGTCGACGACGGTGTCGCGACCGAGGTCGACGACGTCGTCGCCACGACAGGCTCTTCCCGCTGGACCGCGAGATTGGGCCGCGGCGGATTGACCGTGCCGGGGATCGTGCCGGGCGCGCGCGCCAGCGCCATCGATGCCAGCGCCTGGCTGTCGCCGCCTTCGGACAGACCGGTGTTTCCTTCAGGAATCTTCGAGGCGAAGATCGCATTCATGCCGCCGTCGATGCCGGTGTTGAGGCGCGCCACGGGCGTACCCTTCGCGGCCAATTTGGCCATCTCGGCGTCGTCGCGCTGCTCCTTCCCGCGCACGGCGCTCGCGATCTCCTCGGGGATCACATAGGCCGGGCACTTCGCCGATGCATTGAACACCGGATCGCGCACAGCGTCAGGCGGCTTCACCGCGTCGAAGACGTATTTCTTCTCGCAGAAGTCGACCTTCGGCTCCTGCTTCGTCACCTCGAAATGATCGTTGCCTTCCTTGATCATCTTCCAGAAAGGCATGTTCGGGTTGTTGCGGTGCTTGGCCATGTTCACCGGCGTCATCCGGAACGGATAGGCCTGAAACTGGAAGGCCTTCTGGCCACCGAAGAACGACTCGCGGCCGAGCGAATAGATTTCCGCGATCTGCTCGTCGGTCATCGCGTAGCAGCCGCGCGACGAGCAGTCGCCGTGCACCATCAGCTCCGAGCCGGTGCGGCCGAGCGACTTGTCGAACGCGTTGGGGTAGCCGGTGTTGAACGACAAATAGTAGGCCGACTGCGGATTCATCTGGCTCGGGTTGATCGAGTAGAATCCTTCGGGCGCCTGGCGGTCACCCTCGCGGACCTTCGGGCCGAGATCGCCCGACCAGCGGCAGATCGGATAGGTCTTGAGCAGCGCGAACTGGCCGGAGCGGGTCTGCTTCCAGACCTCGAGCTCGGCCTCCTGCTTGAACAGCCGCACCAGGATCGGCGACTGCATGTCCATGTCCTTCTCGGTCATGGCAGCGACGAGCTTTGGCGGGACCGGCTGGTTGGCCTTGGCGTTCTGGGCGAGCGAGATCTGGTCGCTGTCACAGCCGGCGAGCATGACACCCGCGGCGAGGACCGCCGAAGTCAGAAGCGCGCGTACGAGCGTGCGATGAGTCAAGTCCGAGCTCCACACCCACCGGGCGATTTTCGCGACCCCAACACGGCGAATATGCCCTGAAGCCATTGTGTAAAATATTAGCCTTCGACGCCCCCTGCTCGCAACCTGAACGAAGGCTGACACCGCTCACGGTAGCAGGCATGGTTCAAGGAACGTTAAAGACCCGGCTCGGGGCCCAATTGCGGCAAAATCGACCGATTTGGTTGAAAAATCCGGCGGTTCGGGCGCCTCAACCCAGCTTGCGGCCGATATCCAGGAACTTCTGGCGCCGCTGCTTGCGAATCGCGTCCGGATCAAGATTTCGTAGGTCGTTGAACGCCTGGGCGATGGCGTCGCCCGTGGTCGCGATCATCGCGGCGGGGTCGCGATGAGCGCCGCCGGAGGGTTCTTTCAGGATCTGGTCGATCACGCCGAAGCGCAGCATGTCCTGGGCGGTGATCTTCATGCTGTTGGCTGCTTCCTGGGCCTTGGTGCCGTCGCGCCACAGGATCGAGGACGCCGCTTCCGGCGAGATCACGCTGTAGATCGCGTGCTCCATCATCAGCACGCGGTTGGCCGTGGTGATCGCGATGGCGCCGCCCGACATGCCTTCGCCGGTGACGATCGCGACATTGGGCACGCCGAGCGACAGGCAGGCGTCGATCGAGCGCGCGATCGCCTCGGCCTGGCCGCGCTCCTCGGCGCCGATGCCGGGATAGGCGCCGGCGGAATCGACGATCGACAGCACCGGAACGCCGAACCGGTCGGCCATCTCCATCAGGCGCACTGCCTTGCGGTAGCCCTCGGGGCGCGCCATGCCGAAATTGTGCTTGATGCGGCTGTCGGTGGTGGCGCCCTTCTCCTGACCGACCACGCAGATGCTCTCGCCGCGGAAGCGGCCGAAGCCGCCGATCAGGGCCTCGTCGTCGGCGAATTTGCGGTCGCCGGCCATCGGGGTGAATTCGGTGATCAGGCTGCCGATGAAATCGGTGAAGTGCGGCCGCTGCGGATGCCGCGCCACCAGCGTCTTCTGCCACGGCGTCAGATTGGCATAGAGGTCGGTGAGGGCCTGCGCCGCCTTGTCCTCGATCCGCGCGACCTCGTCGCCGATGTCGCTGCCGCTCGCGGCAAGCGCACGCAACTCGTCGATCTTGGATTCAAGCTCGGCGACGGGTTTTTCGAAGTCGAGATAGCTGCGCATCGGGTCGGGCATCAACTCAATATAGGGAGGAACAATGCGAGGGGCGAAGCGGTTTTGGCGGTGGCAAGAGAAGTTTTGTAACTTCAATCGGTTAACGCGCATTCGGGTGGAATGCACGCTTCGGGACGCAGGCAGGTGACGCTCTTTCTGCGGAGACGCAGCGGAAGTCAAGGTGGATCAGGTGAAGGTATCGAGGTCTCCGACGCTTGTAACCGGGATGAAGCGACTTGTCCGCCGTAGCTCGAAGAGCGAAGGCGGAAGCGTAATCCGGGGAAGCTATATCCGCGGAAATACCTACCCCGGATTTCGCTTGCGCTGCATCCGGGCTACGGGCCGCTACGATTTCTCCGCCAGCGGATGCAGGTCGCGGACCAGGCTCTTCAGCCGCTCCTCGACCACATGGGTGTAGATCTGGGTGGTGGAGATGTCGGTGTGGCCGAGCAGGGTCTGCACGATGCGCAGGTCCGCGCCATTGTGCAGCAGGTGGCTGGCGAAGGCGTGGCGCAGCACGTGCGGGGAGACCAGCCGCGGCGCCAGGCCGGAGGCGGCCGCGAGCTCCTTCAGGTCGCGGGCGAAATGCTGCCGGGTCAAATGGCCGCTCTCGCCGGAGGACGGAAACAACCACTTCGACGGCGCGGCCTTCTTCGCCTTCGGCTGCATCACCTCCAGCGCGGCGAGGTAATCCGCCATCGCCTGGCGCGAGGCGTCGTTCAGCGGCACCAGCCGCTCCTTGTTGCCCTTGCCGCGCACCACGATCATCCGCGCGTCGCGCCGCGCCGCGGAGACCGGCAGCGACACCAGCTCGGAGACGCGCAGGCCGGTGGCGTAGAGCACCTCGAGCAGGCAGTACAGCCGCAGCGCGCGCAGCCGCTGCGCCGGCGAGACGTCGGTCTGGGTCAGCTCCTTGGCGCGGGTCAGCATGCGGTCGACGTCCGCGATCGACAGTACCTTGGGCAGGCCGCGGCCGCGCTTCGGGCCGGACAGGATCGCGGCCGGATCGTCGCCGCGGACCCGTTCGTTGAGCAGGAAGCGGTAGAGATGCCGCATTGCCGACAGCCGTCGCGCCACGCTCGTCGACTTGAAGCCTCTGGTATCGAGATCGGCGAGATAGCCGCGCAACGCTTCGGTGTCGGCGCTGGTGAAATCGGCGCCAGCGTGGGCGAGGTAGTCGGAGAAATCGGTGAGGTCGCGCCGGTAGGCGTCGAGCGTGTTGCGGCCTGCGCCCTGTTCCGCGGCGAGCATGTCGAGGAACAACGCGGTCAGCTTGGCGTCGGAGGACTTGGTTTTGGGCTTGGCGGGAGCTTTGGCAGCAGCGGGCATGCCAGAATCATAGCGCCTATTTCTTGAGGAACTTATCCGGTGGGATGGTCACGCTCATTTCCCGCGGTTTCGGGTGCACGAAATTCGCCAGCGCGAAGACGATGCCGTAGCCGATCCCGAAAATCACGGCGACGACCGTCAGGAAGCGGAACAGGCTGGGCATGGAGGCGACTCAGGCGGCGAATTAACCAATGAAATCATCCAACATGTTCCCCGCGCGGTTGCAAGAGTCGCTGGTAACGGTATCGCCGGGGGTAGTATAGGTGGCTCGAATTCTGAACAAATCGTCCCAATATCCGAGCTTTTTGATGTCCGACGCAGCCGTCCCGGCGCCCACCCACCCGACCCTGGAGGCCGATATCACGGCCGCGCTGGGGACGCGGTCGATCGTGCTGGTCGGCATGATGGGGGCGGGCAAGTCGACGATCGGCCGGCGGATCGCGACGCGGCTGCAATTGCCATTCACCGACGCCGACACCGAGATCGAGACGGCTCACCGGATGACGATTCCGGAAATCTTCCAGGAATATGGCGAGCCTTATTTCCGAGACGGCGAGGCGCGGGTGATCGCCCGCATCCTCGACGGCGGCTCGGTCGTGCTGGCGACCGGCGGCGGCGCCTTCATGCGCGAGGAGACCCGCAACAAGATCCGCGACCGCGCCGTTTCAATCTGGCTCAAGGCCGACAGTGATATCATCATGCGCCGGGTCCGCCGCCGCGCCGACCGCCCGCTGCTGCAGACCGCCGACCCCGAGGCGACCGTCAACCGGCTGCTCAGCGAGCGCGAGCCGGTCTACCAGAACGCCGATCTGACGATCGCCTCGCGCGACGTGCCGCACGACCGCATCGTCGACGAATGCCTCGAGGCCCTGCACGCGCATCTGTGCGGCGTGCGTCCGGCCGACGAGCCACCAGCTGATGGATTGAACGCGACCCCATGACTGCGCCCTTGAAACACTCCGCCTCCGTTACCGTCGACGTCGCGCTCGGCGACCGTGCCTATGACATCGTCATCGGCCGCGACGTGCTGGCCTCGCTGGGCGAACGCGTCGCGGCGCTGCGGCCCGGCGTGCGCACCGCCATCGTCACCGACCGCACCGTCGCGAAACATTGGCTGGAGCCGGCCGAAGCGTCGCTGGCGGCCGCAGGCGTGCCGACATCGCGGATCGTCGTCGAGGAGGGCGAGGGCTCGAAGGGCTACGCCACGCTGACGCAGGTCAGCGAGGCGCTGATCGCGGCGAAGATCGAGCGCAACGATCTGGTGATCGCGCTCGGCGGCGGCGTGGTCGGCGATCTCGCCGGCTTCGCGGCTGCGATCCTGCGCCGCGGCGTCGATTTCGTGCAGGTGCCGACCTCGCTGCTGGCGCAGGTCGATTCTTCGGTCGGCGGCAAGACCGGCATCAACTCGCCGCAGGGCAAGAACCTGATCGGCGCGTTCCACCAGCCGGTGCTGGTCATCGCCGATACCTCGGTGCTCGACACGCTGTCGCCGCGCCAGTTCCGCGCCGGCTACGCCGAGGTCGCCAAATACGGCATCCTCGGTGACGAGGCGTTCTTCGCCTGGCTCGAAAAGAACCACGCCGACATCTTCTCGGGCGGCGCGGGGCGCGAGCACGCGATCGCAACCTCCTGCCGCGCCAAGGCCGGTGTCGTTTCCCGCGACGAGCGCGAGACCGGCGAGCGCGCGCTGCTTAATCTCGGCCACACCTTCGGCCATGCGCTGGAAGCCGCGACCGGCTTCTCCGACCGCCTGTTCCACGGCGAGGGCGTCGCGGTCGGCATGGTGCTCGCCGCTGAATTCTCGGCGCAGCTCGGCATGATTTCATCTGACGATGCGGCCCGCATCGCGCGTCATCTTTCCGCGGTAGGATTGCCGACGCGCCTGCAGGATATCGCAGGCTTCACGCAGGAAGGGCTTGCCGATGCCGACGCTCTGTTGGCGCTGATGGCGCAGGACAAGAAGGTCAAGCGCGGCAAGCTCACCTTCATCCTGCTGGAGGCGGTCGGCCGCGCCGTGATTGCCAACAATGTCGAGCCTCAGCCGGTGCGCGACTTCCTGCAAGCCAAGCTGAAGGCCTAGAGCGGGATGACTCTCCTTCGGATCGTCATGCCGCTCTATCTCTTTGATTTGAGCATGATCTTTTCGGAAAACCGCTACACACTTTTCCGGATCATGCTCTAGCCACGGATCAAGCCAGTGGGATGGTTGACCTTCTCGATCGTGCTGCTCTGTCTGCTCGTCTCCGCCTTCTTCTCGGCGAGTGAGACGGCGCTGACCGGTGCCTCGCGCGCCAGCATGCTGCGGCTGTCCAAGCAGGGCAACAGCGACGCCACGGTGGTCTCGAGCCTGATGGCGATGCGCGAGCGGATGATCGGCGCGCTGCTGCTCGGCAACAATATCGCCAATATCGGCGCCTCCGCGCTCGCCACCGGCATCTTCACCGCCTGGTTCGGCGATGTCGGCGTGCTCTATGCCACCGGCGTGATGACGGTGCTGGTGGTGATCTTCGCGGAAGTGCTGCCCAAGACCGTCGCCATCAACGCGCCGGACCGGGTGTCGCTGCTGGTGGCCCGGCCGATGCGGCTGACGGTGTTCGTGCTCGGCCCGCTTCTCACCATCATCGAAGGGATCGTCCGCGCCCTGATGCGGCTGCTTGGCATCAAGATCGGCGCGCATCAGGCCATCCTGTCGCCGACCGAACGCCTGCGCGGCGCGGTCGATCTGCTGCATCACGAGGGCAAGGTCGAGAAGCAGGACCGCGACATGCTCGGCGGGTTGCTGGACCTCAGTGAGCTGCAGGTCTCCGACGTCATGGTCCACCGCACCGAGATGACCATGGTCAACGCCGACCTGCCGCCCGAGGAGCTGGTGCGCGAGGTGCTGGCCAGCGAATACACCCGCATCCCGCTGTGGCGCGAGAAGCCGGAGAACATCGTCGGCGTGCTCCACGCCAAGGACCTGCTGCGGGCGATGCGCGCCAATGAGGGCGACATGTCCGCGATCGACGCCTCCGCGATCGCGCTGCCGCCGTGGTTCGTGCCGGAGATGCGCCCGGTCTCCGAACAGCTGAAGGCGTTCCGCCGCCGCAAGACCCACTTCGCCCTCGTGGTCGACGAGTATGGCGAGGTCGAAGGCATGGTGACGCTGGAGGACATCCTGGAGGAGATCGTCGGCGACATCTCCGACGAGCACGATGTCGTCGTCGCCGGCGTGCGTGCCCAGCCGGACGGCTCGGTCGTGGTCGACGGCTCGGTGCCGATCCGCGACCTCAACCGCGCGATGGACTGGCGCCTGCCGGACGAGGAGGCGACCACGGTTGCCGGCCTCGTGATCCACGAGGCGCGGTCGATTCCCGATCGCGGCCAGAGCTTCACCTTCCACGGCTTCCGCTTCCGCGTGCTCCGCCGCGAGCGCAATCGCATCACCGCGCTGCGCATCGTCGCCGTCCCGCGCGAGGCGGCCGAGCTCGACGAGAAGAAGCCGAAGCGGGCGGGGACGGCGTTCTAGTTCGCGTAGGCAGTCTGCATGCACCGTCACCCTGAGAGGATGTGAGGCTATATCCTCGTCCACCGCTGTCATCGCCCGGCTTGACCGGGCGATCCAGTACGCCGCGACCTCTCGGCTCAAGCACCGCGGTCTCTGGGATACTGGATCACCCGCATGCGCGGGTGATGACACCGAGCAAGCTGAGCAATCACCCCGTCACCCTGAGACGCGCTACGCGCTCCTCAGGATGACGGGTCTGATAGGCGCGCCAATGGTTACTCGATGTCGATCGTGATGCCCGACAGCTTCCACGCGCCGTCGGAGGGGATGAAGCCGAGCTGATACTTCACCTGCTTGGGCGTGGTGTCGAAATGGCCCTTCAGCCGCAACACGCCCTTGTCGTCGATCTTGGCGTCCTCATCGAGGACGATCGGCTTGGCCACCACGGCGTCGAACACCGCGTGCTTGTCGACCAGATCCTTGAAGATCGTCTTCAGCTTGTCCGGCGAAAACTGGTCGCGGAACGGCTTTGAGATCTTGGCGTGGAACACGGTGAAATTGTTCGCGGCCACCGCGTCGTTGAGCGAGACCAGGATGCTCTTGATCAGCACCTCCTGGACGAACGGGCTCGGCATATCCAGCGCCGAGGCCGGGCGCATCGCGCAGATCAGGAGCAGGCCGGCGGCGGCGACAATCGACCGGAAACGTGGCCAGCAAGGGATCATCAATGGCCCCATATCAAGCGTGGCGATACGATCCATCATTCACCTGCTCGCATATGGAGCAGGCCCGTCGCCCGAGGTCCCATTCTCATAACGGAAAACCACTGCTTCGTCTTGAGCCAAGCGCGAGCTAGCGCGGCTTTTCCCCGGGGCCGTGGGCATGGATCGCCAGCGCGTGCACCGAGCCGGCGAGTTCCTGCGCCAGCGTCGCATTTATCATGCGATGGCGTTCGATCCGGCTCTTCCCTTCGAAGGCCGGAGACACAATATATACCCTGAAATGCGTCTCGCCGCCTGGCCTGTGGCCGGCGTGGCCCTCATGCAGATGTGACTCATCGACCACGTCGAGGCTTTCAGGCAAGAAAGCTTCACGCAACTTGTTTATGATAGCGTCTTTGGTGCTCATGGCGGCGGAGTTAGGTCCGCGACGGCTTTTCGTCAATGGTGCAAGCGGGAAACGAGGTCTGCGCAATGTCAAGACTTGAAGATTTGTGCATTGCGTAGTCAAAGAGAACATGCCGATCGATTCATCAAAATTCTTCGACTCCATTCGCATCAAGCCGACCAAGGTGAGTGCGAAGCGCCAGGCGCAAGCCGGTGAGCAGGCCGTTGCCTGCGAGTGGGCGGGTTGCCAGAACAAGGGCGCGCACCGCGCCCCGAAGGGCCGCGAGAATTCGCGCGAGTATTGGCACTTCTGTCTCGATCACGTCCGCGAGTACAACCAGTCCTACAATTTCTTCCAGGGCATGAATCCTGACGACGTCGCGCGCTACCAGAAGGACGCGCTGACCGGCCATCGCCCGACCTGGAAGATGGGCGCCAACAACGGCAAGAAGGAGAGCGGTCTCGACGCCGCCTCCGATCCGTTCCACGTGTTCTCCGAGCTCAACGGCCGCGGCCGCTGGCGTCCCGGACCGGGTGGCGCGGAGCCCAAGCCCGAGACGCGCAAGGTGATGAATGCCGAGCGCAAGGCACTGCTGGTGATGGGGCTCGGCGCCGGGGCCACGCTCGAAGACGTCAAGTCGAAGTACAAGGCGCTGGTGAAGCAGCACCATCCCGACGCCAATGGCGGCGACCGCTCCACCGAGGATCGCCTGATCGAGATCATCAAGGCGTATAATTATCTGAAGACCGTGGTGCGCGAGGCATGAACTCTCGCCTCCGTCGCCCCTGCGAAAGCAGGGGCCCATAACCACCGGCGGTTATTGTTCACGCGAGACGTTTGCCAGATTGCCCCATCGTTGGGCCGCGGCGTATGGGTCCCTGCTCCCGTGCGCAACTGCGCCCTAGGCAGGGACGACGGCGGAGATTGTGGCTCCGCCATCGTCCAACGGTGCGGTTTTGTAGCCCGGATGAAGCGAAGCGCAATCCGGGGCACATCTATCCGCGGTCATACCGTTCCCGGATTTCGCTGCGCTCCATCCGGGCTACGGTTCGCGGTTAGCTCTCAGTCCTTCGGCACTGCCCCGACATAGGACGAACTCGGCCGGATCAGCCGGCCGGTGCGGCGCTGCTCCAGCGCGTGCGCAGTCCAGCCGGCGGCGCGGGCCACCGCAAAGATCGGCGTGAACGCCTGGCGTGGGATCTCCAGCCCGTCGAGCAGGATCGCGGTGAAGAACTCGACATTGGTCTCCAGCGGCCGCTCCGGATTCTTCTTGCGCAGTGCTGCGCGGATATAGGCCTCGACCTCGCCGGCAAACGGCAGGTCGGCGCCGCTGGCCTCCAGGCGTTCGATCGCAACCTTCAGCACGTCGGCGCGCGGATCGCGCACGCGATAGACGCGATGGCCGAACCCCATCAGCCGTTCGCCGTGCGCCAGCGCGCCGTCGACCCAGGGCTGGATGCGCTCGCGCGTGCCGATCGCGTCCAGCATCTCCAGCACCGGCTCCGGCGCGCCGCCATGCAGCGGGCCGGTCAGCGCGCAATAGCCGCCGGTGATCGCCGCGAACAGATCGGCCTGGGTCGATGCGATCACCCGCGTGGTGAAGGTCGACGCATTCATGCCGTGATCGCACACGGTGACGAAATAGGCGTCGAGCGCGGCGACCTCGCGCGGCTCGGTCTTGCCGCCCCGCAGCATCCGCAGCGTGTCGGCGGCGTGGCTGGCATTCGGGTCCGGCGCGATCGGGGCATGTCCCTTCGCGCGCTGGACCAGGGCGCCCGCGATCACCGGGAAGGCGCCGACGATGGTCGCCTCGTGCTCAAGCCCGTTCTCGCCGCGGAGGCCTGCGACCGCGGCGCGGAAGCCGTCGACAACAGACATGCCGCGCGTCGCCGGCAGCAGGTCCGGCAGGCGGGCAAAGGCGCGTTCGCGGGCGGCGCCGAGGCTGGCGCGGACATTGGCTTCGCTCAGTGACTTGCCGGTGGCGCCGTTCCACAGCCGCGCCGTGACGCCCTCGAAGCTCGACTTGCCGGCGAGGTTGGCGACGTGCTCGCCGGCGATGATCAACTCGCCGCGCTCGCCGTCGACATGGCTCAACACGGTCTCGGCGGCGGGAACGCCGTCCAGACCGATCTGGCTCTTGGTGAGAATCATGTTCATGGCCCGATCTCCTTGCTTCACGCCTCAAAGGTCGGGCCTCTCGACGAGTTGATCAATCTTGATTATATAAATCAATATGAAAAAATCCGCCGAGCTTTACCTCTCCGCGCGTGAAGCCGCCGCCGAGCTCGCGATCTCGCCGGCGACCCTCTACGCCTATGTCAGCCGCGGCCTGATCCGCTCCGAGCCGTCGCCGGATTCGCGCAGCCACCGCTACCGCGCCGAGGACATCAGAGGCTTGAAGGAGCGCCGCGTGCCGTCGCCGGAGCCGCGCGGGTTTCGCAATTTCGATGCCGACCTGCCGGTGATGGATTCGGCGATCGCAACCATCACCGAGCAGGGCCCGATCTATCGCGGCGTGAACTGCGTCGATCTCGCCCAGCGCGACACGCTGGAACACACCGCGACGCTGCTGTGGGACGTCACCGGCGTCGATCCGTTCGCGGCGGACAATTGCCCGCATGTCTCCGATGAAATGCGGGCGATCGCGGAAGCCGCGCGGCGCGCCCAGCCGATCGACCGGACGGTCGCCGTGCTGGCGCTGGCGGCGAGTGCCGATCCCGGCGCCTTCACCCGCGCGCCCGATGGCCGCGCGATGGTCGGCGGGCGCATCCTGCGGCTGCTGGTCGCGACCATGCTCAATGCGGCGCCGTCGGCGGACCTGTTGCATGAGCAGGTGGCGCGGGTCTGGACATCAGACAACAAGCACGCGCCCGACCTGATTCGCCGCGCGCTGGTGCTGCTCGCCGATCACGAATTGAATGCCTCGACCTTCACCGCGCGCTGCGCGGCATCGACCGGCCTCAATCTGTATGACGCCGTGATTGCCGGGCTCGTCGCGCTGAAGGGGCCGATGCATGGCGGCGCCGGGGTGCTCGCCTCACGTCTGGTCAAGACGATGATCGACAACGACGTTGCGCCTGTCGTCCGCGAGCGCGTCGCGCTCGGCGAGCGCTTCGCCGGCTTCGGGCACGGCGTCTACAAGAAGGGCGACCCGCGCGCGATCTCGCTGCTCGAGGCCCTGACCCGGGCCGGCGCACCGCGCAAATTCACCCGGGAAGTGCCGGAGCGGATCGCGGAAGCAACCGGCGAGTTCGTCAACATCGATTACGCGCTGGCGGTGCTGGTGCATGCGCTGCGAATGCCGGCGGGGAGCGAGCTCGCGCTGTTCGCGATGGCGCGCAGCGTCGGCTGGATCGCGCATGCGAGCGAACAGCTTCAGCTCGGCAAGCTGATCAGGCCCCGCGCGCGCTATGTCGGACCGGCACCCGGGCGCGCCGGCACCACCAACAGTATCTAGCTATTTCGCCGGCCTGGCCGGTTCGATCAGGCCGCCGCCATGCCGGCGGCGGATGGTCCAGATCGCCAGCGACAGGATGACGGCGCCGCCCGCGACCGCGAACATCCACAGATGCTTGCCGACATGTTCATGATGCGGCAGGCCGGCATAGTCGTGCAGCGCGGTGACGGCGAGCACGCCGGGCAGCACATGGGCTGGCGCCCAGAGCAGGATCGCGGGAATGTTGACCGCGTAGAAGCGCGCCGGCGGCATGTCGAGCGCGCCGGCGGTGATCGGCACAAAGGCGCGAATCGGCGGCACGAAGCGGGCGAAGAACACCGCGAGCACGCCCCAGCGGTTGAAGAAGGCCTCGCTCTGCGCGACCACGCGCGGGTAGTTGGAAAGCGGCCAGGCCGACAGGATCTCGCGCTGGCTGCGGTGGCCGATCAGATAGGCCGTGCCGTCGCCGAGCATCGCGCCGGCGGCCGCGGCGGCGAGCACCGGCACAAGCTTCAATTCGCCACCCGGGACCAGCGCGCTCAGCGCCAGGATGATGGTCGAGCCCGGCACCAGCGAGCCGACCACCGGGACTGCTTCCAGCAAGGCGGCCAGAAACAGCGTCAGATAGGCGAGCCAGGCATGGGCCGAAACGAACGCGATCAAAGGGTCAAGGAATGACGTCACTGAATTCCTGGGTGGCGATGAAACAGGTCCGAGAGCTAACAACTCCCCGCGGGGCTGAAAAGTGCCTGCGGACAGGCCGCCGTGGCGCTGCGGCGAAAGTACGGCGGGATTTGCAGAGCAGCCTTCCAAAAACCGAGTTTTGCGCCTATCTTTATGATACAACAACGGAACTTTGATTTGCCCGTGGGCTTCTGCCGGCCGATGCTCTCTGCTAGGCTCGCGCGTAGCACCCCATCCGCAGCCAAATGACCTAAATCTGGTTTCGGGAATGCCCGGGACCTCGGAGGATGAATGACGACGGCCGTCCAGACCAAAGCGCAAGAACCCGTCGGTTTGCCCGACATGAAGGTTTCGGTTCGGCAGGTCTTCGGGATCGATAGCGATCTGGAAGTTCCCGCCTATTCCGAAGTCGATCCGCATGTGCCGGAAGTCGACAGCGACTATCGCTTCGACCGCGCCACCACGCTTGCGATCCTCGCCGGCTTTGCCAAGAACCGCCGCGTGATGGTCACCGGCTATCACGGCACCGGCAAGTCGACCCACATCGAGCAGGTTGCGGCCCGCCTCAACTGGCCCTGCGTGCGCGTCAACCTCGACAGCCATATCAGCCGTATCGATCTCGTCGGCAAGGACGCCATCGTGGTCAAGGAAGGCAAGCAGGTCACGGAATTCCGCGACGGCATCCTGCCCTGGGCGCTGCAGCACAACATCGCGCTGGTGTTCGACGAATACGATGCCGGCCGTCCGGACGTGATGTTCGTGATCCAGCGCGTTCTGGAAGTCTCCGGCCGCCTGACGCTGCTCGACCAGAACAAGGTGATCAAGCCGCATCCGGCGTTCCGCCTGTTCTCGACCGCCAACACGGTCGGCCTCGGCGACACGTCGGGCCTCTATCACGGCACCCAGCAGATCAACCAGGGCCAGATGGACCGCTGGTCGATCGTCACCACGCTGAACTACCTCGCCCATGACGAGGAAGTGGAGATCGTGCTGGCGAAGGCGAAGCACTATCGCACCCAGGAGGGCCGCGACATCGTCAACAAGATGGTGCGGCTGGCGGATCTCACCCGCAACGCGTTCGCCAATGGCGACCTGTCGACGGTGATGAGCCCGCGCACGGTGATCACCTGGGCCGAGAACGCTGACATCTTCAACGACATCGGCTTTGCGTTCCGCGTCACCTTCCTCAACAAGTGTGACGAGCTGGAGCGGCCGCTGGTCGCCGAGTTCTACCAGCGCTGCTTCAACGTCGAGTTGCCGGAATCCTCGGTCAACGTGGCGCTCAGCTAGTCCATGCCGAAAATCTCCGTCGAGCGCACAGTCACACAGACGAAGAAGGCGGTGCTCGGCGGATTGCTCCGCTACAACAACGAGAAGATGGGGAAGCAGAAGTACAAGCGCTTCGCCATCTCGCTGCGGCAAGGCGACGAGATCGTCGGCGGCATCGTCGGCGAGGTCTGGACCGCGGTGTTGTTCATCCAGCTGTTCTGGATGGAGCAGAAGTTTCGCAACAAGGGCTTTGGCACGAAGCTGATCAAGGCGATCGAAGACGAGGCGCGGCGCTTCGGAGCCACGCAATCCTATCTGGATACGATGAGCTTCCAGGCGCCGGGATTCTACCGCGCCAATGGATATAAAGAGTTCGGTTCGATTGAGGGGTATCCCGGCGGCGTCACGCGCCACTGGTTTACGAAATCGCTATGACAACCTCCAATATCAAATTCCGTCCCGGATCAAAGGAAGCGCCGACCGAGCCGTTCAAGCGCTCGGTGTCGGCCTGCCTGAAGGCGATCGCCAAGAAGCCGGAGCTCGAGGTCAGCTTCGCTGCCGAGCGACCGGGGCTTGCGCCCGGCAAGGCGCGGCTGCCGGAGCCGGCGCGCAAGATGACCAAGCGCGATGCGGCGATCGTGCGCGGCCACGCCGACTCGATCGCGCTCAAGATCGCGTGTCACGATCCGAAGGTGCATCGCAAGCTGATGCCGGGCAATCCGCAGGCGCGCGGCGTGTTCGAGGCGGTCGAGCAGGCGCGCGTCGAGGCGATCGGCTCGCGGCGGATGGCCGGCGTCGCGAAGAATCTCACCGCGATGCTCGACGATCATTTCCACCGCGGCAAGTATGACGAGATCACCGACCGCGCCGATGCGCCGCTGTCGGATGCGCTGGCGATGCTGGTGCGCGAACGCCTGACCGGCATGGCGCCGCCCGCGGCCGCCAAGAAGATGGTCGATCTCTGGCGTCCGACGCTGGAGGACAAGATCGGTTCGCGGCTCGACCAGCTCAGCCGTTTCACCGAGGACCAGGCCAGGTTCGGCGACATGGTTCACGATCTGCTGTCGGCGCTCGATCTCGGCGACGACCGTAACATGGATTCCGACGACGACGATGACCAGGACGAGAACCAGGACGGCGAGAACGATCAGTCCGGCGCCGAGGGCTCGCCCGATTCCGACGCCGCGCAGGAGATGAGCGCCGACCAGGCCCAGACCACCGCGGAAGAGATGAGCGAAAGCGCGATGGAGAGCGCGCAGGCCTCCACGTCAGACACGTTCGACGACGGCGAGCTCGGCGACGACGAGACGCCGGGCGAGGCGACGCGGCCGAATTCCCGCGGCCAGAACGAGCCGCGCGGCCCGGAATATCATGCGTTCGCGCCGAAGTTCGACGAGGTGATCGCCGCCGAAGATCTCTGCGATCACGACGAGCTCGAGCGGCTGCGCTCCTACCTCGACAAGCAGCTTGCGCATCTGCAGGGCATCGTGGCGCGGCTCGCCAACCGCCTGCAGCGCCGCCTGATGGCGCAGCAGAACCGCGCCTGGGACTTCGATCTCGAGGAAGGCATCCTGGATCCGGCGCGGCTGTCGCGCGTCGTCACCGATCCCTATCATCCGCTGTCCTTCATGCATGAGAAGGAGGCGACCTTCCGCGACACCGTGGTGACGCTGCTGCTGGATAATTCTGGCTCGATGCGCGGCCGTCCGATCACGGTTGCCGCCACCTGCGCCGACATCCTGGCGCGCACGCTGGAGCGTTGCGGCGTCAAGGTCGAGATCCTGGGCTTCACCACCCGCGCCTGGAAGGGCGGGCAGTCGCGCGAGGCGTGGCTTGCGGCCGGCAAGCCGGCCAATCCCGGCCGGCTCAACGATCTCAGGCACATCATCTACAAATCGGCCGACGCACCGTGGCGCCGTGCGCGCAAGAATCTTGGCCTGATGATGCGCGAGGGCCTGCTCAAGGAGAACATCGACGGCGAGGCGCTCGACTGGGCGCACAAGCGCCTGCTGGCGCGTCCCGAGCAGCGCCGCATCCTGATGATGATCTCCGACGGTGCGCCGGTCGACGACTCCACGCTCTCGGTCAATCCCGGCAACTATCTCGAGCGGCACCTGCGCCACATCATCGAGGAGATCGAGACCCGCTCGCCGGTCGAGCTGATCGCGATCGGCATCGGTCACGACGTGACGCGCTATTATCGTCGCGCGGTCACCATCGTGGATGCCGAAGAGCTTGGCGGCGCCATCACCGAAAAGCTCGCCGAGCTGTTCAGCGAGACCCAAGGCTCGGCGCCCGCACCGGGCACGCGGCGCCGCCTCCACTCGTGAGACATGCGCTCATCAGTTAGCCGTCGCCATGTCCTGCGAGGGATGGCGGCGGGGCTGTCGACCGCGGCATTGCCGCGTCTCGCGCAGGCGCAGGGCGCGAGCCAGCCGGCGCTGACGCCGGGACCGCCCGGTAGGCCGGGCCGTCACCGCGTCGACGAACCCGCAGCGGTCGAGGTCAATGCACGGCCGCTGCCGTCGTTCGATATCCGCGATCGCGCGCGGGTACGATTCGGCGCGCTGGAATATCGCAGCGGCCTGATCCTGACCTCGTCATTCGCCGGGTTCGGCGGACTGTCCGCGCTGCGGCTCGATGCCAAGGGCGAACGATTCATTGCGGTCAGCGACCAGGGCACCTGGTTCACCGGCCGCATCGTCTATCGCGGCCGCGACATGGCCGGGCTCGACGATGTCGAGGCGGCGCCGCTGCTCGACGCCCGCGGTAAACCGATCACCGCCACCCGCGGCTGGTATGATTCGGAATCGCTCGCGCTCGACGGCTCCATTGCCTATGTCGGGCTCGAGCGGGTCAACCAGGTGCTGCGCTACGATTTCGCCAAGGGCTTCACCCGCGCGCGCGGCGAGGTGGTGCCGCTGCCAGCTGCGGCGCGCAAGCTGCCCCTGAACAAGGGGCTCGAGGCGCTCGTCTTCGTGCCCAAGGTCATGCCGAAAGCCACACCGGCGAGCCCGCCGCTGGCCGGTACGCTGATCGCGATCTCGGAACGCGGGCTCGATGCCGGCGGCAACCTGATCGCCTTCCTGGTCGGCGGCAACACGCCGGGCCAGTTCAGCGTCCGCCGCACCGAGAATTTCGACATCAGCGACGCGGTGCTGCTGCCGTCGGGCGATCTGTTGATCCTGGAGCGGAAATTCTCCTGGCTCGGCGGCGCCGGCATTCGCATCCGCCGCCTCGCTTTGTCTGACATCGCGCCCGGCGCCGTCGTCGATGGTCCGGCGATCTTCAATGCCGATCTCGGCAACGAGATCGACAACATGGAAGGCATCGACGCCTATGTCACTGATGAGGGCGAGACCGTGCTGACGATGGTTTCCGACGACAATTTCTCCCTGATCCAGCGCAATTTGCTGCTGCAGTTCACGCTGGTGGACTGAGGCGCCGGCCTGCGGGCCACCGTTATCGCATTGCTGATCTGCCCCGGCCCGTTCGGCGACCGCGACAGTTGGTGATCGCGGCGGCCCCCTCTATCTTGTGGTGGCCGTTCCCCCGATCCCGGATATCCCTCGCATGAGCACCCTGTTTTCCCCGATCGAACTGCGCAGCCTAAAACTCTCCAATCGGATCATGGTCTCGCCGATGTGCCAGTACTCGGCCGACGACGGCTCCGCCAATGATTGGCACTTCACCCACATCAACATGCTGGCGCTGTCGGGCGCCGCGATGTTCTGCATCGAGGCCACCCATGTCGAGGATATCGGGCGGATCACGCCGGGCTGCCTCGGCCTTTACAGCGATACCAACGAGGCGGCGCTGAAGCCGATCCTGGCCTCGGTGCGCAAGCATTCGAAGGCCGCGGTCGCGATGCAGCTCGCCCATGCCGGACGCAAGGCTTCGAGCCAGCGTCCGTGGGAGGGCGGGCAGCTGATTCCGATCGCCGAAGGCGGCTGGCAGACGGTGGGGCCGTCGGCTGTCCCGCACAAGGACGGTGAAGCGCCGCCGCTGGCGCTCGATGATGCCGGCCTGAAGCGCATTCGCGAGGCCTTTGTCGCGGCCGCCAGGCGGGCTGATCGGCTCGGCATCGATGCGCTCGAGCTGCACGGCGCGCACGGCTATCTGCTGCACCAGTTCCTGTCGCCGATCGCCAACAAGCGGACCGACCGCTATGGCGGCTCGCTCGAAAACCGCATGCGCTTCCCGCTCGAAGTGTTCGACGCGGTACGCGCCGTATTCCCCGATCACAAGCCGATCGGCATGCGGGTGTCAGCGACCGACTGGGTCGAGGGCGCCTGGGACCTCGCGCAGACCATCGAATTTGCCAAGGAGCTGAAGAAGCGCGGCGTCGACTGGATGGACGTTTCCTCCGGCGGCGTGTCGCCACTGCAGAAGATCCCGCTCGGTCCGGGCTACCAGGTGCCGGCGGCACAGGCGGTGAAGGAGGCGACCGGCGTCACCACGATGGCGGTCGGCCTGATCACCGAAGCGAAGCAGGCCGAGGAGATCGTCACCTCAGGCAAGGCCGACATGGTCGCGCTTGCCCGCGGCATGCTCTACGACCCGCGCTGGGGCTGGCACGCCGCCGCCGAGCTCGGCGGCGAGGTGAGCGCGCCGCCGCAATACTGGCGCTCGCAGCCCTCGACGCAGAAGACGCTGTTCGGCAAGACCACATTCGGGACGCGGTAAGACCTGCGATGAGGGGCTGCGACAAAGCCATTGTTCTGTCGTAGCCGGGGCAGGTACTCTCCGGAGGGCGTGCGGAAGACACGCATCGAACAAAGAGAGGAAACCCATGGAACTCGGATACTTCGCGATGCCGTCGCATCCGCCGGAGTGCGGACTGAAAGAGGGCCACGATTGGGACCTGCAGGTGCTGCGGTGGCTGGACGAGCTCGGCTATCAGGAAGCCTGGATCGGCGAGCACCACACCGCGCCCTGGGAGCCGCATCCGTCGCCGGATCTGTTGATCGCGCAGGCGCTGCTGCAGACCAAGAACATCCGCATCGGACCCGGCGGCTTCCTGCTGCCGTATCATCATCCGGCCGAACTCGCGAACCGGGTTGCGATGCTCGATCACCTCTCGAATGGGCGGCTCAATTTCGGCGTCGCGGCCTCAGGCCTGCCGAGCGACTGGGCGATGTTCAATGTCGACGGCATGTCCGGCCAGAACCGCGACATGACCCGCGAGGCGCTCGAAATCATCCTGAAGATGTGGACCGAGCCGGCTCCGTGGACCCACAAGGGCAAGTTCTGGACGGTGACCAAGCCGGACGCGATGTTCGATTTCCTCAAACCCCACATCAAGCCGCAGCAAGCACCGCATCCGCCGATCGGCGTCGCCGGCCTCTCGAAGAACTCGGACACGCTCAAGCTCGCCGGCGAGCGCGGCTTCATCCCGATGAGCCTGAACCTCAACCCGGCCTATGTCGGCAGTCACTGGGACTCGGTGGAAGCCGGCGCCGCCAAGACCGGCCGCAAGCCGAGCCGCAAGGACTGGCGGATGGTGCGCGAGGTGTTCGTCGCCGACACCGACGCGGAGGCATGGAAGCTCTCGACCGGCGACATGATGGGCCGGATGATGGGCGAGTACTTCCTGCCGCTGCTCGGTCACTTTGGTTTCAAGGATTATTTGAAGGCGTCGCCCGACGTGCCCGATAGCGACGTCACGGTCGAGTATTGCGCCCGCAACAACTGGATCGTCGGCTCTCCCGCGACCGTCACCGAGAAGATCGAGAAGATCTATCAGGAGGTCGGCGGCTTCGGCGTGTTGCTGGTGTTCGGCTTCGACTACAAGCACAAGCCCGAAGCCTGGCACAATTCGCTGCGGCTGCTGAAGCAGGAGGTCCTGCCGAAGCTGAAGCATCTCGACGCCTCGGTCGGCCGCGCGGCGTAGGCTTGAGGGTAAGGGAGAGCGCGGGGCAGCAACGCTGCCTCGCGCTCTTTCTTGATCGCCGGACCGCAATGGCCTGACGCGGGCTGCGCCGAGCAGCGTCGCGCTGAACCAGACCAGCAAGGCCGTGAGCAGGAACGGAACGACATGCCGCTTCCCGACATTGAGGATCCACTGATAGACCGTGCTGGTGCGGAATCGATCGATCGCATCGTGCATGAACCCGGAGAGCGGCGTCGGGTTCGCGCGGTTGCGCCAGATGATCCGCATCCTGTCGCTGATCGTGGCGCTGAGCGAACTGCCCACGGCCATCAGCACGAAAACGGCGATGATGGATGGCGCAACGTAGTGGTAGCGGATTCGATTGCTACCTTGGATCGGTATTTAGTCATTCTGTGCCACGACAGATGTGAACTGACGCACAAAAAGCGTCACGAGGTCGCGGCCATTTGAGAGGTGACGACTTTCGCGTTGCTGCGAAAAGGCCTAGCCTGATAGTGGCACAATTCATTGATGAGGCACAGCAATGCGCAGCCGCGTCAGAAAATTTGCCCATGTGCTGGAGCGCTTCGGCCTTGCCCTGGCGGGAGCTGCAAGCGGTCTGTTCGTCGCCATCCATGTCGGCTCGAGCGTGTCGGCGCTGACGTCGCAGGCGTTCCTGCTGATCATGATGCTCAGCGGCGCGATCGGATTCTATCTCGGCATCGATACGCCGCCAAAGCTGTTCCATCCGAAGGACGGGAGCTCGACACGCAAGATCGACGCGGCGGAGCTGCTCAGCGCGATCGGCACCTTCCTGGCCACGATGGTCGCGTTCTTCTCGGTCGGCGTCGTCGTGCTTCGCAGCGAGCCGGACATCGCCTGGACCGCGGCGATCATGGCGGGCTGGGTGCTCGGCGTCGCCATGCAGATCGTCGCCGGCACGATCGCTCGCACCCGCGTCTGATTACCCACCGCGCGTGACGCCCAATCCCGCAAGATGCGTGTCGACGAATTGTGCGAGGCGCTCGCGCAGCTGCTCCGGCGGCACCGCGACCATGCGCTCCTCGAGGCCGAGCGAGATGATGCCGTGGACCGCGGAGAACATCATCCGCGACAGCAGCGCGACGTCGTCGGGATCGCGACCCGGCAACAGCCGCACCAGCGGTGCATGCATCAGCGCGAAGGCATCCATCACCATCGCCAGGATATCTTCCGGAAACGGACGGTCGTCCTCCATCCGGTGCTCGAACAGCGAGCGCAGCAGATTGGCGTGCTCTGTGGCGAAGCCGAGATAGGCGTCCGCCAGCCCGTGCAACTGGCGCAGGGGATCGTCAGCCGGGACTGCCTTGAGCCGGGCGGTCAGGGCCTGAACGGTCTCCCGGTTCACGGTCAGGATCAGGCCGTCGAAGTCGCCGAACTCATTATAGACGCTGCCGATGGAGCAGCCGGCGGCCTCGGCGACATCGCGAACCTTCAATGATCTCAGGCCTTTAGTCGCGATATACCGGCGCGCGATCTCGAGCAGCAGAACTCGCCGCTGAAGTTTTTTCCGGTCCCGTCGCGATTCTTCTTGAACAATGTTCATTTTCGAGCTACTAATTTGAGCATTGCTCAAGTTGGCATAGGAGGCCACTCACATGCAGACCCTAGCACTTCAATTGACCACCACCTTTGTCGATGACGCGATCGAGCTCGTGAAGAGCTTTGGCCACGCCATCTTCTCCGTGGCGACCGCGCCGATCGAGCGGATCGCCCGCGCCTGCGACGTCGCAGGTGTCCTGGAGCAGCGGCGCGCCGATCGGCGCGCGCCGCGCCCGGCGGCCCGGCGGGGTAGCCGGCGAAAGTCACGCGGCTGCCGCTGGTCGCCGTTCGACGGCTTGCGTGATCTGACCTGACGCGCCACTCCGCAATTGTCGCCGAAACCTCAACAAAGTGCTCACCATGTCCCTCGCGAGCCCGTTTCGAAGTCGATCGATCACAGCCCTGGATAAGGTCTCGTACATTTCTGCCGGGCATTGTCGCGGCGCCCGGCGCGGACCGATCTGCGCCGGTTCGAACCGATACGTTGCGGAAAAGACTAAAGGCTGCGGCATCTCCGTTATTTTCACCATGCTCCCCATTCTCTGCCACGCGAATTCGCAGACCTGCCAGCGCCGTGCGCGCTAACCCAAGGAACCGGTCATGATCAAGGAATTGATGACGTCCCGCCGCTTCGCGCCGCTGTTCTGGTCGCAGTTCTGCTCGGCGTTGAACGACAACGTGCTGAAGAACGCGCTGGTCATCATGCTGCTGTACGGCGTCGCCAACGAGCAGGGGCCGGCGCTGGTCCAGCTCGCGGGTGCGGTCTTCATCGCGCCGTTCTTCGTGCTGTCGGCACTCGGTGGCGAACTCGCCGACCGCTTCGTCAAGTCCATCGTCGCCCGCCGGCTGAAGTTCTTCGAGATCTTCGCCGCCGCCTTCGCCGCCGCCGGCTTCTTCACCCATTCGATCCCGCTGCTGTTCATCGCGCTGGCGCTGTTCGGCATTGTCGCCGCGCTGTTCGGCCCGGTGAAATATGCTGTGCTGCCCGACCAGCTGTCGGTTTCCGAACTCGCGACCGGCAACGCGCTGGTCGAGGGCGCGACCTTCATGGCGATCCTGATCGGCACCATCGCGGGCGGCATGTTCGTCGCGGGCGCCAGCCATATGGGCTGGATCTGTGCCGCCGTGGTCGGCCTGTCGGTGCTGTCCTGGGGATTTGCGTCGCGCATCCCGGTGACGCAGCCCTCCGCGCCCGATCTGCCGATCACCAAAAATCCGTGGACCTCGACGGTGCGCCTGTTGAAGTCGCTCTATGCCGAGCAGCGGCTGTGGGACGGCATGGTGATCGTGTCTTGGTTCTGGATGGTCGGCGCGATCGTGCTGTCGCTGCTGCCTGCGTTGATCAAGGAGGGCGTCGGCGGCACCGAAGGCGTGGTCACGCTGTGCCTCGCCGTGTTCGCGATCGGCATCGCCGCCGGCTCGCTGTTCGCCGCGCAGCTGAGCCATGTCCGCCCGAATCTCGCGCTGGTGCCGATCGGCGCCATCGTGATGGGCGTGATCGGCCTCGACCTCGCCTGGGCGATCGCCACCACCTCGCTCGGCAAGGACGTCTCCGCGGCGGCGTTCGCGGCCTCGTTCGGCGGTTTCCGCATGCTCGCTGACTTCTTCCTGTTCGCGTTCGGCGGCGGCCTGTTCGTGGTGCCGTCGTTTGCCGCCGTGCAGGCGTGGACCGCGCCGTCCGAGCGCGCCCGCATCATCGCTGCCGGCAACATCCTGCAGGCAGGCTTCATGGTTGCCGGCGCGGTGTTCGTCGGCGCCTTGCAAGCTGCCGGCCTGCCGATCGCCTGGATCTTCTTCGGCCTTGCGATCGCGAGCTTCGGCACCGTCTGGTTCGTGCTGAACAAGTGGGGCAAGGAAGGCGTGCGCGATTTCGGCGCGCTGCTGTTCCGGGCGCTGTTCCGGCTCGAGGTGCGCGGCATGGAGAACCTGCCGCCCGCAGGCACCCGCATGCTGATCGCGCCCAACCATGTCAGCCTGGTCGACGGTCCGCTGCTGCACGCCATGCTGCCGATCGATGCGAGCTTCGCGGTCGACACCGGCATCGCCAAGGCGTGGTGGGCCAAGCCGTTCCTGAAGATGATCAAGCACTACACGATGGACCCGTCCAAGCCGCTGGCCGCGCGCGACCTGATCAAGCTGGTTGCCGCCGGTGAGCCGGTCGTGATCTTCCCGGAAGGGCGCATCACGGTCTCGGGTTCGCTGATGAAGGTCTATGACGGCACCGCGATGATCGCCGACAAGGCCGACGCGGTCGTCGTTCCGGTCCGCATCGAGGGCGCGCAGCGTTCGCATCTCAGCTATCTCAAGAATGGCGAGATCAAGCGCTCCTGGTTCCCCAAGGTGACGATCTCGATCCTGCCGCCGGTGAAGCTGCCGATCGACCAGTCGCTGAAGGGCAAGACGCGCCGCAATGCGGCCGGCGCCGCGCTCCAGGACGTCATGATCGACGCCATGGTGCAGAATGCGATGCTCGACCAGACGCTGTTCGAGGGTCTCGGCCACGCCTATCGCGACCGCGACACCGGCAAGCCGATCATCGAGGACGCGCTCGGCACCAAGCTGACTTATCGCAAGCTGATCCTCGGCGCGCAGGTGCTGAGCCGCAAGCTCGAGCAGGGCACCGCGGTCGGCGAGAATGTCGGCGTGCTGTTGCCGAACTCGGCCGGCGTTGCCGTGGTGTTCATGGCGCTGCAGACCATTGGCCGCGTGCCGGCGATGCTCAACTTCTCGGCAGGTCCGGTCAACGTGCTGGCCGCGATGAAGGCGGCGCAGGTGAAGACCGTGCTGACCTCGCAGGCCTTCATCGAGAAGGGCAAGCTCGACAAGCTGATCACGGCCATGGCGGGCCAGGCGCGCGTCGTCTATCTCGAGGATATCAGGGCCGGCATCGGCCTTGGCGACAAGATCGCGGGCTTCCGCGCCGGCATTGCGCCGCGCGTCGCCCGTGAGGCCAACGATCCCGCGGTCATCCTGTTCACCTCCGGTTCGGAAGGCACCCCGAAGGGTGTCGTGCTGTCCCACCGCAACATCCTCGCCAATGCGGCGCAGGCGCTGGCGCGGGTCGATGCCAACGCCAACGACAAGGTGTTCAACGTGCTGCCGGTGTTCCACTCGTTCGGTTTGACCGGCGGCATGATGATGCCGCTGCTCGGCGGCATTCCGATCTTCATGTATCCATCGCCGCTGCACTACCGGATCGTGCCCGAGCTGATCTACCAGACCGGCGCCACCATCCTGTTCGGCACCGACACGTTCCTCACCGGCTATGCCCGCTCGGCGCATGCCTATGACTTCCGCACGCTGCGGCTCGTCATTGCCGGCGCGGAAGCGGTGAAGGAGCGCACGCGGCAGATCTACATGGAGCGCTACGGCATCCGCATCCTCGAAGGCTACGGCGTCACCGAGACCGCGCCGGTGCTGGCGATGAACACGCCGATGGCGAACCGCCAGGGCACCGTCGGCCGCATTTCGCCGCTGATGCAGTATCGCCTCGATCCGGTTCCCGGCATCGAGGAAGGCGGACGGCTGTCGGTGAAGGGTCCGAACGTGATGATCGGCTATCTCCGTGCCGAGAATCCCGGCGTGCTCGAGCCGCTGCCCGAAGGCTGGCACGACACCGGCGACATCGTCACGGTCGATGCGCAGGGCTTCATCGCGATCAAGGGGCGCGCCAAGCGCTTCGCCAAGATCGCCGGCGAGATGGTCTCGCTGTCGGCGGTGGAGACCATGGCATCGGCGCTGTGGCCGCAGGCAATGTCGGTCGCGGTGACGCTGCCCGATCAGCGCAAGGGCGAACGCATCGTGCTGCTCACCACGCAGAAGGACGCCGACCGCGCCGCGATGCAGCGCCAGGCCAAGAGCACCGGCGCCTCCGAGCTCGCGGTGCCCGCCGACATTCGCGTCGTCGACAAGGTGCCGCTGCTCGGCACCGGCAAGACCGACTATGCCGGCGCTACGGCGCTCGCCAAGGAACTTGCCGCCGCGCCTGCGCCGCAGGCCGGGACCGCCAGTGAAGAGCCCGAGGCCGAGCCGGCGTCGCTGCAGCAACACGTCGCATGATGGTTGTGCTTTTCGGGAGCATGTTGTCAGATAGACGGCAACTGCTCCCGAGAAAGCACGATCATGCTGGACAAACTGAACCCGGCTACAGAGGACGCGCCTGAACTCATAGCCGAGCGCTGGATCGCCGCGCTGGATGCGGCGCTCGCGAGCCGCTCCCTTAATGCTCTCTCCGCGCTGTTTGCGCCCGAGAGCCACTGGCGCAACATCTTCGGTATCTCCTGGCATTTTGCGACCTTCAGCGGACGGCAGAGCGTCGTTGCCGAGCTGCTTGCGCGTGCTGCCGCGGCGAACGCGCGCGGCTTTCGTCTCGATGACCGTGCCTTGATACCGCGGCGCGCCGTGGTGGCTGGACGCGAGGTGATCGAGGCGGTCTTCAGCTTCGACACGTCGAATGGCCCCGGCACCGGCGCGATCCGCCTGTTGCGTGCGAGGGACGGAAATTCCGCGGCGTGGACGTTCTCCACGATGCCTGACTTCGACCGCATCTGCGATGCGCGCGCCAAACGCGCCACTGAGGAATCACACGCGCGCGATTTCGCCGCACCCGATTGGCTGGAACAGCGGCAGGCTTCGCGCGCCTATGCCGAGCGCGAGCCGGATGTGCTTGTCGTCGGCGGCGGCCATGCCGGCATCGCGGCCGCCGTCGAGTGCAAGCGGATCGGGCTCGATGCCCTGATCGTCGATCGCGAACGCCGCGTCGGCGACAATTGGCGGCTGCGCTATCGCGGCCTCAAGCTGCACAACAAGACGCCGGTCAATCTGTTCCGCTATCTGCCGTTCCCACTGAGCTTTCCGGACTACATCCCCAAGGACAAGATCGCGAACTGGCTGGAAAGCTATGTCGACATCATGGAGCTCGACTTCTGGACCGAGACCTCATTCGAAGGCGCACGCTATGACGACACGACGCAGCGCTGGACGGTGACGCTGCAGCGGAGCGACGGGCCGCGCACGCTGCACCCGAAGCACATCGTGCTCGCGACCAGCGTCAGCGGTACGCCGAACATCCCACGGATCGCGGGCATCGAGCGCTTCGAGGGCCGGGTGCTGCATTCCAGCGCGTTCGCGGCGGGGCGCGAATGGGCAGGGCGGTCGGTCGTCGTGTTCGGCACCGGCACCAGCGCACATGACATCTGCCAGGAGCTGCATGCCGCGGGCGCCGACGTCACCATGGTTCAGCGCAGCCCGACCATGGTGGTCAATGTCGAGCCCGCGCAGCTCTACGACAAGACCTATCTCGGCGACGGTCCGCCGATCGAGGTGCGCGACATCCTCAATTCCGGCGTACCGCTGCCGGTGATGAAGACCGCGCACAAGATCATCACCGACGAGGTGAAGCGGCTCGATGCGCCGCTGCTGGCGCGGCTCGAGCGCGCCGGCTTCCGGCTCGAATTCGGCGAGGACGGCACCGGCTGGCCGCTGAAATTCCGCTCCCGCGGCGGCGGCTATTACTTCAATGTCGGCTGCTCCGAATTGATCGCCGACGGCAAGATCCGCCTGATCCAGGCCGCCGACATCACGGATTACACCGCCGATGGCCTCGCGCTGAAGGACGGCACGGCGCTCGCCGCCGAGCTGTTCGTGCTCGCGACCGGCTACAAGAGCCACGATCATCTGCTCGCAAAACTGTTCGGCGAGGACGTCGCCGAGCGCGTCGGCCGCGTCTGGGGCTTCGACGATGCGACACAGGAGCTGCGCAACATGTGGACGCGTACGCCGCAGCCCGGCCTCTGGTTCACCGGCGGCGCCTTCTCGCAGGCCCGCATCTACAGCCGCTTCATCGCGCTGCAGATCGCCGCGATCGAGGCCGGCAGCCTTTCCAAGCATCTGACCTGAACTTGAACTGCAAGCGCTGACCTAGAAGGACCACCATGCCGCTTCCGCTCGATCCCGTCATTGAGAATATCATCCCGCTGCTGCCGCTGCGCGAGCCCGCAACCATGACGCCGCAGAGCTGCCGCGATTCGCTCCGCGCGCTGGCCGATGCGCGCGCCGCGGTGCCGCCGCCGCCGGTCGATGTGGCGCGCGATATCGAGGTCTCGGGCGCGGCGGGCAAGCTCGCGGCGCGGCTCTATCGCAACGGCAGCGGCACGGCGCCGACCGTGATCTTCTTCCACGGCGGCGGCTGGGTCGCCGGCGATCTCGAAACCCATGACCGCCAGGCCCGCAACCTCGTGATCGAGACCGGCGCCGTCGTGATCTCGGTCGACTACCGCCGCCCGCCTGAGACGCGCTTTCCCGGCGCCTTCGAGGATGCATTCACTGCTGTCCGCGACGTGGTCGCGCGCATCGCCGAATTCGGCGGCGATCTCGCCCGTGTCGGCGTCGCCGGCGATTCCGCGGGCGGCAATCTCGCCGCCACCACCGCGCTCGCCTGCCGAGACGCCGGCATCCGGCTCGCCGGGCAATTGCTGGTCTATCCTGTCACCGACGTCGTCGGCAATTTTGCCGATGCGGGCGAGAACGCGAAATTTCCGTCGCGTGCCGAGAATGCCGAGGGCTACTTCCTGACCCGTGCGACGATGCAGTGGTTCGCGGGGCATTATCTTGCGGACAAGGCTGAGGGTGCCGACTGGCGCGTCTCGCCACTGCGCGCGAAGTCTCTCGCCGGCGTCGCGCCGGCGGTCGTCACCACCGCCTGGTTCGACCCGCTGCGCGACGAGGGCCATGCTTATGCCAAGGCGTTGCAGGCGGCGGGCGTGCAGGTCGCGTATCATGCCGGCGAAGGCCTCATTCACGGCTATTTCGGCCTCGGCGATAGCTCGGAGGCCGCACGCGCCGAGGCGCAGCGTGCGCGGGCGGATTTTCGGGTGCTGTTGGAGCGGGGAGTTTAGTCTCCCGTCGCGGCAGCCATTGTTGGCGAAGGAAGTGTAAACACATCGTCGTGCCGGCGAAGGCCGGGACCGATAACCACCGCAGCCTGTTGCTACAGCGGGCTGCGGCCCCAGCTTCGCCCCACGCGAGCATTCGGGGTAATGGATCCCGGCCTTCGCCGGGACGACGATGTGGATAGTTCAGCCTTCAATCACATCCCTCAATCATTCCCGATCGTGTCGCCGAACAGCTGCCAGGTCTCGCCGTTGAACTTCTGCAGCCGCATCGCTTCGACCGGGAAATAGTCGGTCGGCGAGGTCTTCACCTTGATGCCGGGCAGGAACATCGGCAGCGCGATGTCGAGGTTGGCGGCCTGCTTCATGATGTTCTCATGGGTGAGGTCGTCGCCGCACTGCTTCAGCACCTGCACCGTCGCCTCCGCCACCACATAGCCGTAGACGATCAGCTGGTCCTGCAGATTGCCGTCCGGGAAATACTTCTTCATGAAGTCCTGCCAGGCGATCACGTCCGGATCCGTCTTCCATTGCGGATCGTTCGGATCCTTCAGCGAATAGGACGAGATGATGTCCCTGGAGTATTCGAAGCCGGCCGGCTTCAGCACCGAGGACACCGAGGTCGAGGTCGCCGCGAGGAAGAACAGGTCCGGCTTCCAGCCGATCTCGCCGATCTTCTTGATCGCCTGCGCCGCCTGCTTGGGGATCGCGTGCATGAACAGCACGTTGGCGCCGGAGGCTTTCAGCTTCACGATCTGGCTGTCGACCGTAGGATCGGTCGATTCATAGGTCGTCTCCGCCACCACCATCTTGGCGGTGTTCTCCGGCCCCAGCCCCTTCTTGAAGCCGTTGCCGTAATCCTTGCCTGCGTCGTCGTTCTGGTAGAACAGCGCGATCTTGGCGTCCGGCTTGTTGGTCAGCACATATTTGGCGTAGACCGCGGTCTCGGCCTGGTACGACGGCTGAAAGCCGATCGACCACGGATAATGCTGATAGTCGCCCCACAGCGTGGCGCCGGCGCCGACGAACAGCTGCGGCACCTTCTTGTCGTTGAGATATTTGCGTACCGCAAGGCCGGTCGGCGTGCCCAGCGGATTGAGGATCGCGGCGACCTCCTCCTGCTCCACCAGCTTGCGGGTCTGCTCCACCGTCTTCGGCGGCGAGTAGCCGTCGTCGAGCGTGATCAGATTGATCTTGCGCCCGTTCACGCCGCCTTGGTCGTTGATCATCTTGAAGTAGGCGGCCTGCGTCTTCGCGATCACGCTGTAGGCCGACGCCGCGCCGGAGAATGGCGAGGTCTGTCCGAGCTTGATCTCGTTGTCGCTGGCGCCTAGCCCGTATTTCTTCTCGGCGGCGTGCACCTGTGTCGCGAGCGCAAGCGCGAGTGCTGCCGTGATGGCCTTGCAAATGGCCTTCGATGTCATCGTGAGCCTCCCTGTGCGTTTTTTGTTGTTCGCGAGGGACAGCTTACGCAGGTCGAGGGAGGCAGGCTTGCGACGAGGCGCCGGGGCAGGGATGCGAAAATGCGGCGGGGTGCGATGCCGAGGCTGGCGAAATCAGCGAGTGTGCGGTGGCCTGCCGCGGTGTGGAATGTTTCTCAAAATCTCCCCGCGTGCGGGGCGTTTCTTACCTCGCCCCGCTTGCGGGGAGAGGTCGGATCGCATGGAGCGTAGCGCAATGCGATCCGGGTGAGGGGGTACAGGTATGTCCGCGAGTCTTGCTGGCGGAGAGAGCCCCTCACCCCAACCCTCTAAGAGCGAGCTTCGCTCGTCTCGACCCCGCAAGAGCGGGGCGAGGGAGAACTCCTAACCTCAGCGGACCCGCACGCTGCCGGTGGTCACCGGATCGGTCGGCAGCACGGTGGCGCCGGCTCTGCTGGCGGCGGCGGAGGTGATCATGCCGGGCTCGGCCGCGGCCTGCACATCGCGGGGCGGGTTGAATTCGAGGATGACGAGGACTGCCGTGGCCAGCACCGCCACGGCGGCGGTTGCGAGCGCAGGCACCAGTCTTCCGCGCGTATCGGCTGCGCGAACTTGCATTGACCAATTCCTTTATTGGGGTCGTTCTTTGGACGTGATGTAAGAACGGCCAGGCTTCTTCCCAAGAGTGCGGCGCACATGCCTCACAATCAGTTGTGCCGGCCGTGATGTCCTTCACGGTCTTCGAGCGACGCGGGCTTGGCCTGCGTCGAATCGCATTCGTGTCGGACGGCTTGTTTGCACACCATGAGTTGGAAGAGATCGTGGCGTTTTGCATGTGCCTCATGCGCTCGTGATCGATCGCGTGAGGTTGTGATTAACAGCGCTGCGACACGCCGATTTTGCCGTGATTTAGAGGCTTTCTTCGTTGTGCGCGGCGCGTGCGTTAAGGCTTTCTTCACGCGCTCTCGACGCATCAAGCGTAGATTCGCGTGACGGAAGAAATGACACCGCTGTCATTGGCGGCAGCTGTCAGCGGACCTGTCGCAAGCATCGCTAAGCCGTCATTGCGGGAAGCGAAGCGACGAGGCAATCCATCTCTCCTCGTGCAGCACGATGGATGATTTTACTTCACGCGTCATTGCGCGAAGAAGAATCCACCCCGCGATCGCGCGCGTTGGTCGGATCGATTCGCCTGTCAGACAGCGGGGAGAAGGCGCGTGCTCGTGGTCTCGCGGCGCGATCGGCCCGAGCTTTGCGGCGGCTGGACAGGCTGTGTCGCGTGAACTTGGTGGTGAAACTAGAGTTTTGGCGCACGGCGCCCTCACCGTGGAACATGCGGCTGCGGCTCCGACTTGATGCAGCGGGCTGATTACCGGCCTGCACGGTCCTGCAATTTCCTGCCCCCAAAGCCAGGGCCGTGCACTCCCCGGGGCGGGCGCCAGCTCCCTTCAGTCGATTTCCTTCCCTGTGTTCACTAGTGCACCGTCCGGCCACGCCCCGCAGGCGTAGGCTCGGTCCATCACCGCGCCAATATCCGGCACTGCCGGTGACCGAGAACGCCAGTTGCGCTCCCGCCTTCGAACGGAATGGAGCAGCGTGATGCAGACCAGCCTTCCCGACCCGCGCAGGTCCCCGGAGCAACGCCTTGCCGATGAATCGATCCGCCTCCGCGGCGAAGCCCGCGTCATGCCTCCCGGCGTCGCACGCGACCGCCTGATCCGCATGGCCCGCCAGGCCGAGACCGCCTCGCACATCAACGCGTGGGTGATGTCGCTGGGGTTGCGCTCGCCGAAGTGAGACGGGCGATGGCGCGATCCGTCCTGTCCGCGCGACGTGTCACGATCCGGAGCGCGTGATCCGGCAGCGGCCCCGAGGTCGGTGAATTCGACGAGGCTGGTCGCGATCGCGCAAGCGGTCGGTCGCTCGATGCCGATTTAGGACATTGCGAGATGGCCGCGTGCATTTGCGCGGCGCGACCGGCCGAGGTCGTGCGGCAGCTTGATCCTCGCTCGTGATGCAGAGCGCGCAGGGAGCGCCCGCGAGGCCGGGCTTGTTTGCCGCCGCCCGCGCAACAACTTTCATGTTTTGCAAAGGGGACGCCAGCCACAAGTGATGGAGACGCTAGGGACCAAGCCTCACTTCTGAACGGCATCCGCATTCGTCTGAGAACATTGGACCTAGCATAAATCACTTTGAGGTCATGTCGGCCGACTATCACAGTCAGTGCTTTCGGGTGGTTCGGACTGACGAGACTATCGAACGATTTTCATACAAGGCGCGCATCGGTCCTGACAGCAAGGACTAGAGTTTTTCTCGCCGCTGTACCCGTGCATGCCAAAACAAAAACGGCCGGGTCATCCGACCCGGCCGTTCAAAACTCTCTCCGCGTATTCCGCGTGTGCGGCTAGCTAGCTCAGCTCGCCTTCTTCACCGGCGCCGGCTTGCCGACCTTCTTCTCGATCGCGCGCTTGAGATCGAGGGCGCGGGGCGACAGCACGTCGGCCTTGGCCTTGAGCAGGTAGGCGTCGAGGCCGCCATTGTGGTCGACGCTCTTCAGCGCGTTGGTCGAGACGCGCAGGCGCACGTTGCGGCCGAGCGCATCCGAGATGAAGGTCACGTTGGCCAGGTTCGGCAGGAAGCGCCGCTTGGTCTTGATGTTCGAGTGGCTCACCTTGTGGCCCGTCTGGGGGCCCTTGGCCGTCAGTTCGCAGCGCCGGGACATCTTACAAAATCCTTATTGCATCCCCGCCTCTCTGCCAGGCGTGCAATCACACGGCCCGCGCGGGGGTTTTGAATTCGCGTCCATTTTCCAGGAACCGCGGGTGTATAGGGGGAGAATACCCAAGCGTCAAGATTATATCGCCGCATGGACGTCCCGGGAAATGGCGGTTCATAAGCGCTTCCAGCCACTTAACGGCAGATATGGCAACCATATAAAGGGCGTATTCGGCTGCAAGTCTTGGTTCCATAACAGATGCGCGCGTTGTCCGGCCGAATTGAAGGACCAAATGGACGACGAACAGAGCGCCGATAGCAGGACCGTCAGGTAGGTTAAGTGACCACCGCCATTGCCCTTTTGCCCCCGCTCGGCCGGCTCATCGGCCTGTGCGCTGGTGCCCTCTTGCTGTTTTGCGCCGAGCGCGCGAGCGCGCAAGGGCGGCTCGACGCCCATTATGAGGCGACGCTCGCCGGTATCCCGGTCGGCAAGGGCACCTGGACCATCGAAATCGGCGACGACACCTTCTCGGCCTCGGCCCAGGGCGGCACCGCGGGCCTCCTGAAGGCGTTCTCCGGCGGCAGCGGCTCGGGCGCCTCGCAGGGCCGCGTCGTCAACGGCGCGCCGGCCGCCACCTCCTACACGGCGACCACCACCACCTCGAAGAAATCCGAGACGATCCGGATGGTGCTGGCCAATGGAGGCATCAAGGAATCCACCATCGAGCCGGAGCCGCCGGTCGATGCCGACCGCCTGCCGGTGACCGATGCGCAGAAGAAGAACGTGTTCGATCCGATGACCGGCTCGTTCCTGCGCGCGCCCGGCAATGCCGAATTGATGAGCCCGGATGTCTGCCGCACCGGCGCCGGCGTGTTCGACGGCCGCATGCGCTACGACCTCAAGCTCGATTTCAAGCGGGTGGAGATCGTGAAAGCCGAGCGCGGCTATCACGGCCCGGCGCTGGTCTGCGCGCTCTATTTCGTGCCTGTTTCGGGCTACATCCCGGATCGCCCGGTCATCAAATATCTCGCCGCCCAGCGCAACATCGAGATCGCTTTCGTGCCGATCGCGGGCACCCGTCTTCTGGTGCCGTTCCGCATGACGATCCCGACCCCGCTCGGCCAGGCCATGCTGGAAGCCACCTCGTTCGTCACCACAGCCGCGCCGCCGCGCGTGGCGAAGACGCAGTAAGGGATCTGATCGCGGCGGCCTGTGCCGGACCCGTCATCCTGAGGAGTGCGAAGCGCGTCTCGAAGGATCGACGGCCACCAGCCGGGCCGATGCATCCTTCGAGGCTCGCTCCGCTCGCACCTCAGGATGACGGGTCAGGGAAGGCGACCGGTCCAGGGAATGCAACAAACGTCACCGGAATCCAGTTGACTCTTGCCTGCTTCTGATTCGACTCGGCGGCCCTGGAACTTAAGGAATTCAGTCCGCATATCCCATGCTTGTGGAGCCCTCTCAAACTTGATCTAGTGCCGCCGCCGTCAGCCTGCCCGAGATGTTGCGGTGAACGTTTCAGGTCTGGAAGGGAGTCACCGATTCGGCCGCGATTCGTTCTCAACTCGTTCCGAAGCTTAAGGGCGGCGCAGAAAGCGTCGCATTGTGAGACAGATTTTGCGAAACACGCTGCCAATGCGAAACATGCAGCCAGACCGTCACCCTGAGGAGGCCGCGGAGCGGCCGTCTCGAAGGGCGACAGCCCCGCTCCGTCCGCGAGAGGAAAGTCCGATCAAAGCGCGCGGATAGGTCTCGGCCGTGCATCCTTCGAGACGCGCTGACGCGCTCCTCAGGATGACGGAATAGGCAGCGCCCTAACAGTTCAAGAAACACCTGCAAAATATGGCTTTCTCAACTTCGTTCGGAAATGACCGCGTGCCCGGCGCAGGCGTCACTGCGGTGCTGGGGCCGACCAACACCGGCAAGACGCATCTCGCCATCGAGCGCATGCTGGCGCATTCGTCCGGTTTGATCGGGCTGCCGCTGCGGCTGCTCGCGCGCGAGGTCTACAACAAGATCGTGGCCCGCGCCGGCGTCGACAATGTCGCGCTGATCACCGGCGAGGAGAAGATCAAGCCGAAGGCGCCGCGCTTCTGGGTCTCGACCGTCGAGGCAATGCCGCGCGATCTCGATGTGTCGTTCCTTGCGGTCGACGAGATCCAGATCGCTGCCGATCTCGAACGCGGGCATGTGTTCACCGATCGCATGCTCAACCGCCGCGGCCGCGACGAGACGCTGCTGCTCGGCGCTGCCACGATGCGGCCGATCATCGAGCGGCTCTTGCCCGGCGCCTCGATCGTCACGCGGCCACGGCTGTCGCAGCTCGAATTCGCCGGCGACCGCAAGATCACGCGGCAGCCGCGGCGCACCGCGATCGTCGCGTTCTCCGCGGATGAAGTCTACGCGATCGCCGAACTGATCCGCCGCCAGCATGGCGGCGCGGCGGTGGTGCTGGGCTCGCTGTCACCGCGCACGCGCAATGCGCAGGTCGAGATGTTCCAGAACGGCGACGTCGATTATCTCGTCGCCACCGACGCGGTCGGGATGGGGCTCAATCTCGACGTCGATCACGTCGCCTTCGCCTCCGACCGCAAATATGACGGCTATCAGTTCCGCCGGCTGACGCCGGCCGAATTCGCGCAGATCGCGGGCCGCGCCGGCCGCGCCACGCGCAACGGCACATTCGGCACGACGGGTCGCTGCGCGCCGTTCGAGCCGGAGCTCGTCAACGCGCTACAGAACCACACCTTCGACAGCGTCAAGATGCTGCAATGGCGCAACGCCAGGCTGGATTTCGCCTCGCTCGGCGCCTTGCAGGTGTCGCTGGCGCTATCGCCCAATCATGAGGCACTGACGCGGGCCCCGGTGGCCGAAGACCTGCGGGTGCTCGAACATGTCGCACGCGACGCCGAGGTGCGCGAATTCGCGCATGGGGCGGCCGCGGTGGAGCGGCTGTGGGAGGCCTGCCAGGTTCCGGACTACCGAAAGCTGGCGCCGGCGGCCCATGCCGAACTCGTGACCACGCTGTATGGCTTCCTGATGCAAAAGGGGCGTATCCCTGACGCATGGTTTGCCGCCCAGGTCGACCAGGCCAACCGGACCGACGGCGATATCGACACGCTATCGGGCCGGATCGCGCAAATCCGGACCTGGACCTTCGTTGCCAACCGGCCGGACTGGCTCTACGACCCGGACCACTGGCAGGGGATCACGCGCGATCTCGAAAATAAATTATCCGATGCGCTGCATGAACGGCTCACGGAGCGTTTCGTTGACAGGCGGACCAGTGTATTGATGCGCCGCCTGCGGGAGAACTCAGTTTTGAATACGGAAATTGGCAAGACCGGTGAAGTGATCGTGGAAGGCCACGTGATTGGCCGGCTCGATGGTTTCACCTTCGCACCTGACGCGGCCGAGGCCGGCAGCGACGCCAAGGCGCTGCAAGCCGCCGCCCAGCAGGTGCTGGCGCGCGAGATCGATACGCGTGCCGAGAAACTGGGCGGCGCCCCCGACGAGCAGTTCGTGCTGACCTCCGACGGCACCATCCGCTGGACCGGCGATGCTGTCGCCAAGCTGGTGGCCGCCGACGACGCGCTGCATCCGCGGCTGCGCATCATTTCCGACGAGCGGCTGACCGGCGCTTCGCGCGAGGCCGTGCAGACCCGGCTCGATCTCTGGCTCAAGACGCATATCGAAAAACTGCTCGGGCCGCTGTTCGAACTGTCCAAGGCCGAGGATATCCAGGGCATCGCCCGCGGCATCGCCTTCCAGCTCGTCGAGGCGCTCGGCGTGCTCGAGCGCAGCAAGATCGCCGCCGAGATGAAGGATCTCGACCAGCCCTCGCGCGCAGCGCTGCGCAAATACGGCGTGCGCTTCGGCGCCTATCACATCTATTTCCCGCAGCTCTTGAAGCCCGCGGCGCGCTCGCTGGCCTCGCTGCTGTGGGCCGAGAAGCAGAGCAATGTCGACATGGGCGCGCTGTCCAATGTGCAGCATCTCGCCTCCAGCGGCCGCACCTCGTTCCCGGTCGACAAGGCCCTGCCGCGCGACGGCTATCGCGTGCTCGGCTATCGCCAGTGCGGCGAGCGCGCGGTGCGCGTCGATATCCTGGAGCGGCTCGCCGATCTGATCCGGCCGGCGCTGGCCTGGCGCGAGACCTCGCCGGGCGAGAAGCCCGCCGGTGCGTTCGATGGCCGCGGCTTTGTCGTCACCCAGGCGATGACCTCGCTGACCGGCTCCGCCGGTGAGGATTTTGCCTCGATCCTGCGCGCGCTCGGCTACCGCATGGACCGCCGTCCGCCGCTGCCGCCGAAGGCTGTCGAGATTGCGCCGGTGGAGACCACCGAGACCGTTGCTGCCGAGACGCCGCCGGTCGAGGCGACGTCCGAGGCGGCCGCAGACGCAACGGTCGATGCCGCCACGAAAGTCGTGGCCGATGCGCCGGAGGCTGCCACGGATCAGCCGGTGTCCGGCGATCCCGCGCCGTCGGCCGCGCTGCTGCCCGATGTCGGCTTTGCCGAGGTGGTCGCCAGCGAAACGACGCCGGTGGTGCTCGAGACCCAGCAGGATGCGGTGGCCGAGCGCGCCGCGCCGGTCGATGAGCCCGCTGTTGCCGAAGCGCCCGTTGCTGAAGCCGCCGCTGCTGAAGTCCCTGCTGCTGAAGGCTCTGCTGCTGAAGTGCTGGCCGAGCCCGCGCCTGCCGTGGAAGCCGCTGCGGAGACGCCGCACGAGGCCGTTGCCGAAGCGACACCGTCAGAACCCGCCGCCGAAGCGCCTGCGGAGACCGCGAGCGCTGACGCAGCGCCCGCCGAGACCGCTCCCGCGTCCGCGGAGACGCCGGCCGAGCCGCAGCTGGTCGAGGTCTGGCGGCCCGGCGGCCGCTCCGACGAGCGCCGACCGCATCATCGCGGCCACGACCGCAACCGCGGCCGTCATCAGAACAAGCCCGCCGAGGGCGCGCAGGCCGCAGAGGGCGGCGGCGAAGGCGAGAAGCGCGAGCATCATCGCCGGCCGCGCCGCCACCAGGATTTCCGCGTGCCGCGCCCAGGCGCGCCCGCTGACGGCTCTGCACCGGTCGCTGCCGCGCCGGCCGATGGCGCGCCGCGCGAGGACAAGGGTCAGCGCCGCGAGCGCTTCGAGGGCAAGGGCTTTGAGGGCAAGGGCCGCGATCGCGACAATGAGCGTCGCCGGGACAACAAGTTCGGCGGCGGCGATCGCAAGGGCGAGCGCGGTGATCGTGACCGCGGCGGCCGCGATTTCGGCAAGGGCGGCCGCGACAAGCGCGAGGGCGGCCCGTCGCATCGGCCGTACGCGTCGAGCGCGCCGCGCGAGCGCGACCGTCCGATCGATCCGAACTCGCCATTCGCCAAGCTTGCGGCCCTGAAGGAGCAGCTCGCCGGCCGAAAGGAATAGTCCAACCCCTTGGTCTGACGCTTGGACAGACAGCGGCTCGACAAATGGCTGTGGCACGCGCGGGTCGTGAAGGCCCGCACCAGCGCGGCTGAACTCGTCGCATCAGGTCATGTCCGCATCAACGGCGCGCGCGAGAAATCGCCGGGCCACGCGGTGAAGGCGGGCGACGTCATCACCGTCGCGCTCGACAACAGCGTCCGCGTGCTGAAGGTGACCGGCTTCGCCGAGCGTCGCGGCGACGCCAGTTCGGCGCGCGTGCTGTATGAAGATTTGCAGGCCGGCAATTTGCAGGCCGGTAAGGAGTAGTTATCTAGCGCTTGCTATCTCAATTGAGCATGATCCGGAAAAGTGGGGTCCGGTTTTCCTCGCGACAAACGCATAGCGTTTGCCCGGGGATCATGCTCACAATAAAATCGGTGGCAGGGGCGTGAGAATACTGGCGTTTTTCGGGTGCGGCTTCCCTTGCGGCCCCGGTATTCCTGCGCTACGCAACCCCAGAAAAATCGATCGTTCCGGAGTTTTGGATGACCTACGTCGTCACTGAAGCCTGCATCAAGTGCAAATATACCGACTGCGTCGAGGTCTGCCCCGTCGATTGCTTCTACGAGGGCGAGAACATGCTGGTCATCCATCCCGACGAATGCATCGATTGCGGCGTATGCGAGCCGGAATGCCCGGCTGACGCCATCAAACCGGATACCGAGCCGGGGCTGGAGAAGTGGCTCGAGGTCAACACCGAATATGCCAAGAGCTGGCCGAACATCACCCAGAAGAAGGACTCGCCCGAGGACGCCAAGGAGTGGGAAGGCAAGGAAGGCAAGTTCGAGAAATATTTTTCTCCGAATCCGGGCAGCGGCGACTGATTCGCTGACGTTCGCAAACAGCCGTCGAGACTACCCCGATAAGGGCGGGCCTGGGCCCGCCGCGGCCGCCGATTTAACCCTAATGACGGACATATGACCTGAGGATGCCCTGTTATGCCCGGAATCGGGCGTAAACCATTGATTTTTGCGGAAAATGTGCTATATCTGCACCATTACAGGCCAAGAACCCCCTGCCATGCGTACCTTGTGGCGTCGAGGTTCCCGCAAACATCGAACAGGGGCGTGGCAGTTTCCGCGCGCAGGCTGTGTCACAGAAAACGCGTAAAAAGAGTGCTTCAAAGACGACGAAGAAAGCCGCTGTCGTTGCTCGCAGCGCAACCAAGGGCCGTGCCAAGGCGTCCGTGAAGGGGGCCAAGAAGGCGGCGGCTGCAAAGTCCTCAAAGAACAAAAGAAGCGTGATGCCAGAAAAGACTGCCAAGACTGCCGCGAAAGCGGCAGCTGCGAAGCCCGCTGCTGCCAAGGTCGCCCCCAAGACTGCTGCTGTTGCGCCGAAGCCGGCCGCCCCGAAGGCTGCCGTCCCCGCCGTTGCTCCGAAGGTTGCCGCCAAGCCGGCCGCTCCGTCCCGCCCGGAAGAGAAGAAGGTCGTGACCCAGCGCCAGGGCTTCAAGGCCAATGAATTCGTCGTCTATCCCGCTCACGGCGTCGGCCAGATCCTGGCGATCGAGGAGCAGGAGATCGCGGGCGCCAAGCTCGAGCTGTTCGTGATCAATTTCATGAAGGACAAGATGACGCTGCGGGTGCCGACGGCGAAGGTCGCCAATGTCGGCATGCGCAAGCTGTCGGAGCCGGCGCTGGTCAAGAAGGCGCTGGAGACGCTGAAGGGCCGCGCCCGCGTCAAGCGCACCATGTGGTCGCGCCGCGCCCAGGAATACGAAGCGAAGATCAATTCGGGCGACATCGTCGCGATCGCCGAGGTGGTCCGCGACCTCTATCGTTCGGAATCGCAGCCCGAGCAGTCCTACTCCGAACGCCAGCTGTACGAAGCGGCGCTCGACCGGCTGTCGCGCGAAATCGCTGTTGTCCAGCATTCGACCGAGACCGAGGCGATCAAGGAGATCGAAGGCCAGCTCGCCAAGAGCCCGCGCCGCGGCGCCAAGGCGGAAGCCGAAGGTGAAGGCGAGGGCGATGCCGACGGCGAGGATGCCGATACCGATGGCGACGATACCGCCGTCGAAGACGAAGCCGCCTAAGCAGCGTTGCAGGATTTCGAGAAGCCCGGTCGCAAGACCGGGCTTTTTTGTTTTTTGGACGAAGTGTCGCGCGCGCCGCTGCACCTCTCCCCTTGTGGGAGAGGTCGGATTGCATCGTCAGATGCAATCCGGGTGAGGGGTGAGGTCTATCCGTCGACGGCAGTCCCTCGAGAGACCACGACCCCTCACCCGGAGCGCATTCCGCTGCGCTGTATGCGCTCCGGCCTCTCCCACAAGGGGAGAGGCGGTCGGAATATGAGGACGGCGCCGCGCAACCTTGCATATCGCCCCGCCGCAATCGCCCCTTGGCTGATCGCCGCGACTCATGACCTGCTGCGCCGCGCTGGCGGCGAGATCGCGGAGCCGGCGAGGGGCGCGGCATGCATGCAAGACGGTCGCTGGGGCGCGGTTACGACTGGCTGTGGACCGCGTTCGCGGTCTCGACGTTCGGCAGCTGGATCGCCTTCGACGCCTTCCCGCTGCTTGCGATCCTGGTGCTGCATGCAAGGCCGGAGGCGGTCTCGGCGCTCGCAGCGGTCGGCCTGCTGGCCGGGGCTGCGGTGGCGATGCCGCTCGGGCCCTGGATCGAATTCCGCCGCAAGCGGCCGGTGATGATCGCGATGGACCTGATCCGCTTCGCTGCGACGATCAGCGTTCCCATCGCCTTCGTGCTGGGACGGTTGACCTTCGTCCAGCTCGTCGTCGTCGCCGTCATCATGGCCGCCGCGGACATTGCGTTCCGTGCCGCGAGCGGCGCCTGCCTGAAGGCACTCGTAAGACCGGACGATCTGGTGATTGCGAACGGGCGGCTCGAAGCCACGACCTGGACCGCGACCGCGATCGGTCCGCCGCTCGGGGGCGCTGCGATCGGCGTGTTCGGCCCGGTGGTGACCGTGGTCGCCAACGCGGTCAGCTTCCTGCTCTCGGCGGTGGCGATCCGGCGGATCGGCGGAAGCGAGCCTGCGCCCGCTCGGCGCCAGGCGCGGGGATTTCGCGCGGCCGAGCTGATCGAGGGATGGCGGGCGATCCTCGCGCATCCGGTGCTCCGCCTGCTGTTCTTCAACACCGTGCTGGTCAATGGCCTGATCATGGCGACGGCGCCGCTGCTCGCGGTGCTGATGCTCCGCGATCTCGGCTTCGCGCCCTGGCAGTACGGGCTCGCCTTCGGAGCGCCCTGTATCGGCGGCCTGATCGGCGCGCGGCTTGCGCCTTCGCTCGCCGCCCGCTTCGGGCAGCACAATGTGTTGCTCGCGGCCGGCACGCTCCGTGCCTGCTGGTCGCTCGGCCTTGCCTTCATGCCCAACGGCGCGGCGGGCATCGCTGTCGTCTTTGCGCTTCAGTTCGGTCTCGTCGCCTGCGCCGGCATCTTCAATCCGGTGTTTGCGGCCTATCGTCTGGCCCAGATCGAGATGGAGCGGACCGCGCGCGTGCTCTCGGCCTGGACGATCACCAGCAGCGCAACCATCGCGGTGCTGACGGCGCTCTGGGGCGTGCTGGCGGGCTTCGCCGGTGTCCGGACAGCGATCGCGCTGAGCGGTTTGCTTCTGTTGACGACGCCATTATTGCTGCCGCGCCGCGCTCTCAATACGAGCGCTGCTTGATGCCCCAGCGGCCATCCTCCGACGTCACGACCCACAGATTGCGGTGACGGCTGGCAATCGAGCCGTCGGCGCGGTCGCGGCTGTATTCGACCAAAAGATGCACCTTGCGCGGACTGACTAGCACCGGCTCCTTGCGCTGATGGTGCTGTTCGCCCATCCGCGTCGGGCTGGAACAGGTCGTCGGTATTGCTCATGCGGCTGCTATACACTGGCGGCGAAACGGGCCGCAACGATGCGCCGGATGCGTAGCCCGGATGAAGCGAAGCGAAATCCGGGGCCGCTGCAACTGCGGATGAAGCTGTCCCGGATTGCGTGGAGCCTGTCATCGGGCGCGCGTTCGCGCGACCCGTTGGCTCCATCCGGGCTACGGGACTTCGCTTCATCCGGGCTACGCGTACGGCAGCTACTTCACCCGCTGCTTCTCGAGCTTGCGCGCCAGCGTGCGGCGGTGCATGCCGAGCCGGCGCGCGGCTTCGGAGATGTTGAAGTCGGTCTCCATCAGGGTCTGGTGGATGCGCTCCCATTCCAGCGTCTTGATCGAGGTCGGCCGCGCGCCGACCTCGATGGCGGCGTTGCCTTGCGCTTTAAGGAACGCGGCCTCGATGTCGTCGGTGTTCGACGGCTTGGCCAGATAATGGCAGGCGCCGAGCTTGATCGCCTCCACCGCGGTCGCGATGCTGGCAAATCCGGTCAGCACCACGATCAGCATCTCCGGGTCGTGCGCGTGCAGCGCTTCGACGCAGGCAAGGCCCGACGCGCCGCCGGCGAGCTTCAGATCGACAACGGCATAGCCGGGCGAGTGCTGCTCGAGCAGCGCGCGGACCTCGTCGAGCGAGGCCGACACCGCGACGCCATAGCCGCGGCGCTCGAACGAGCGCTTCAGCGTGCGGGCAAAGCCCGCATCGTCCTCGACGATCAGGAGCTGGCGTTCATCTGTCAAGAGGGTCTCCGATCGCAAGCGTCGAGAGCGGCAGCTCGAGCCTGACCGCGGCGCCGATGTCCGGCCGGTTGCGCGCCGTCACCACGCCGCCCAGCTTACGCACGACATTGACGACCAGGAACAGGCCGAGGCCGCTGCCGGAGCTGCCCTTGGTGGACTGATACGGCTTGCCGACATGCGCCAGCATCTCGCGCGAGAAGCCCGGGCCACGATCGGTCACCGACAGCACCAGCTTGTCGGCATTGCGTTCGGCCATCAGCTCGATCCAGTCACGCGAGACCTCGGCGGCATTGTCGAGCACGTTGAAGATTGCCTGCTTGAGCGCGATGTCGGAGACGATCGCGAGATCCGTGCCGAAGGCGTTGCGGAAATACAGCGTCGCCGACGGCCGCGTCGTTCGCCATTCCTCCACCAGCGCCGTCAGGAACGCCGCGACCGTGGTCGGCGAGGAGCCTTCGCCGCGGGCTTCGCCGGCCGACAGCAGGATGCCGGTGACGATCGACTTGCAGCGCTGCACCGAGATCTCCATCTCGCCGAGGTCCTGCGACAGCTCGGGATCGGAGACGAGCGCCGGCATCCTCCGCCAGTCGCCGAGGATGACCGAGAGCGAGGCGAGCGGCGTGCCGAGCTCATGCGCGGCGCCGGAGGCCAGAAGGCCCATCTGCACGATGTGGTCCTGCTCGGCCGCGTGCTGGCGCAGCGCCGCGAGGCGCAGGTCGCGGTCGCGCAGGTTGCGGTTGATCCGCGTCATGAACACCACGAGCAGCACGGCGTCGAGCACGAGCCCGATGAACGTGCCGGCGATATAGAGATTGAAGGCCTCGGCAAAGCCCTGCGGCAGCTCCAGCGGCCGGTAGTAGCTGGTCAGCCAGGCGAAATTCATGCAGACCAGCGCCACCAGCGACCAGGTCGAGGGGGCATCGAGCAGCACTGCGCCGAGCGTCACCTGCAGCAGATAGAGCGACGTGAAGGGATTGGTGGCGCCGCCGCTTAGATAGAGCAGGGCGGTCAATGCCGCAACGTCGAGCGCCAGCGCGACCAGGAGCTCGCGGTTGTTGATATCGGCGCGGTAGCGCAGCCACAGCAGGCTGACGAGGTTCAGCGCGACGAGCCCGAAGATCACGGCGGCCATCGGCAGCAGCGGCAGCGCGACGCCCATCCAGAACTGCACGAAGCCGATGGTGGCGATCTGCCCGATCACGGCGATCCAGCGCAGCTGGACCAGCAGGGCCATGTTCTTGCGATTGGTCGCGAGGTCGGCGGGCGCTGAGAGGTCGAACGGCATGCCGGCAGCTGCGCTCACGGCGGCTGGCATCACAGCGGTGCCGGTCGCGGTGTTTTCGTCATGCAGATCCGATGTGCGCTCGAGCATCTGGGCCTGTGTCGCGAGACAGATTGCGGGCTGCGCCGATCAGGCGGCGCACGGCGACGCGCCGTGAGCCCCACCCCGGATCGGAGGCGCCGGCGCGGCCCCTGCCGCGCAGGACGCGCAGGAGCGCGCCCGCCAGCATAAAGGCCAGCGCGAACCATGTCAGCGCGTAAATCAGGTGGTTGTTCGGAAACCGCACGATCGTGAGCCCGCCGACCGGATACCCGCCCGGATTTGGCGTCGCATCGGCGTCGATGAAGAAGGGGGCTACCCGCGACAACCCATGCGTGGCAGCGATCGCGGCGACGTCGCGCGAATACCAGCGGCCCGCCGCGGGGGCATTGTTGCGCAGGAAACCGCCCTTGGGCTCGGACATCCGCAGCAGCCCGGTGACGCTGACCGGTCCCTGCGGAACGCCGTCGCGCCGCGTGGCGGGATCGCGCCTGTCCGGCGGAACGAAGCCGCGATTGACCAGCACCGTGGTTCCGTCGGCCGTTTGCAGCGGGGTCAGCACCCAGAAGCCAGGGCCGTCTGCCGTGACCGCCTGCACCAGCGTCTCGTCGGCGTTGCGGAAGGTGCCGCGCACGGCGACGCGGCGATATTCGTCGCTCGCGGCCGTGACAGCCGGCCATGACGTGGGAGGCGGCGGCGCTGTCGGCGCCGCATGCATCCGCTGCTCGACCCGCTCGATCAGCGCCAGCTTCCAGGTCCTGCGTTCGATCTGCCAGATACCGAGCGCGCCCAGCAGCACCACGCCCAGCATGCCGAGCGTGAGCAGCGCGTAGCGACGGAGAGCAAAGTCGCGGCCGCGTCGGGGCTGCACTCCCTCTCCCGCTTGCGGGGGAGGGCCGGGTTGGGGGTATCGCCGCGAATCGGAAGAGTCATTGTGCGGAGAGAGCCCCCACCCGCCACGCGCTGCGCGCGCCATAGCCGAAGCTTTGCTTCGGCGTCCTTCAAGGACGGCCGCCAAAGGCGGCCTATGCTCCCCCGCAAGCGGGAGAGGTGAAGAGGAGCGTGAGGCGCCCCGCATCGTCACGGCATCTGGCTCATGTCGTGCATCGGCATCATGTTGATGTTGAGGTGATGCATGACCCACAGCGAGCCGGTCAGCCCGATCACCACCATGATCACGGTGAAGATCATCGCCATCATGGTCCAGCCGTTCTCGGATCGCGTGTTCATGTGCAGGAAGTACACCATGTGCACGACGATCTGCACCGCGGCGAGCACCAGCACGATCAGTGCGGTGACCTGCTTGTCGGCAATGGCGCCGGTCATCACCAGCCAGAACGGCACCGCGGTGAGGATCACCGAGAGGCCGAAGCCGATCAGATAGCTCTTCAGCGAACCATGTGCCGCGCCGCCGTGATCGTCATGGCCGTGGCCGGCATTGGCCTCGAGAGTATGAGCCTCAGCGTGAGCTTTTGTTGTCATCGCAGCATTCCCAGGAGATAGACGAAGGTGAAGACGCCGATCCAGACCACGTCGAGGAAGTGCCAGAACATCGAGAGGCACATCAGCCGGCGCCGGTTGGCTTCGGTGAGGCCGAAGCGCGCGGTCTGCACCATCAGCGTCACCAGCCAGACCAGGCCGAAGGTGACGTGCAGGCCGTGGGTGCCGACCAGGGTGAAGAAGGACGACAGGAAGGCGCTGCGCTGCGGCGTCGCGCCCTCATGGATCATGTGCGCGAATTCGGTGAGCTCGATGCCGAGGAAGGCGAGGCCGAACAGCCCGGTGATGGCGAGCCAGGCCTGCGTCGCGCCGATCCTCGATTTCTCCATCGTCAGCATGGCAAAGCCATAGGTGATCGAGGAGAGCAGCAGCATCGTGGTGTTGAGCGCGACCAGCTTGAGGTCGAACAGGTCCTTCGGCGCCGGACCGGCGGCATAGTTTCCGCCGAGCACGCCATAGGTCGCAAACAGCATCGCGAAGATGAGGCAGTCGCTCATCAGGTAGATCCAGAAGCCCAGCATGGTGCTGGCGCCTTCCGGATGCGCGTGCTCGTCGATGACGTGGAAGATCGGTTCGGAGCTTTGGGTGGAGACGGTAGCAACGGTCATGTCTGGGCTCCCGCGGCGAGAACGCGCGTCCGCGCGTCTTCGGTCCGCACCACCTCATCCGCCGGGATATGGAAGTCGCGGTGATAGTTGAAGGTGTGGCCGATCGCGACCGCGAGCAGCGCAACGAAGCTGACGGCGGCAAGCCACCAGATGTACCAGATCAGGCCGAATCCCATCACCGTCGCGAAGCCTGCGAGGATGATGCCGGTGCCGGTGTTGGACGGCATGTGGATCGGCTTGAAGCCGGTCAGCGGCCGCCTGTAGCCGCGGCGCTTCATGTCCCACCAGGCGTCGTTGTCGTAAACCACCGGTGTAAAGGCGAAGTTGTAATCCGGCGGCGGCGACGAGGTCGCCCATTCCAGCGTGCGCGCGTCCCAGGGATCGCCGGTGGTGTCCTTGAGCTGCTCGCGGCGCAGGATGCTCACCGCGAACTGCACCAGCATCGCGCCGATGCCGAGCAGGATCAGGAAGGCGCCGAAGGCCGCGATGACGAACCAGATCTGCAGGGACGGATCGTCGAACACGCGGAGCCGGCGGGTCACGCCCATCAGGCCGAGCACGTAGAGCGGCATGAAGGCGAAGTAGAAGCCCGACACCCAGAACCAGAACGACAGCTTGCCCCAGAACGGATCGAGCCTGAAGCCGAACGCCTTCGGGAACCAGTAGTTGATGCCGGCGAACAGGCCGAACAGCACGCCGCCGATGATCACGTTGTGGAAATGCGCGATCAGGAACAGGCTGTTATGCAGTACGAAATCGGCGGGTGGCACCGCGAGCAGCACGCCGGTCATGCCGCCGATCACGAAGGTCAGCATGAACGCCACCGTCCACATCATCGGCAGCTCGAAGCGGATGCGGCCGCGATACATCGTGAACAGCCAGTTGAACATCTTCGCGCCCGTCGGGATCGAGATGATCATGGTGGTGATGCCGAAGAACGAGTTGACGCTGGCGCCGGAGCCCATCGTGAAGAAGTGATGCAGCCAGACCAGGTAGGACAGGATGGTGATGACGACCGTGGCGTAGACCATCGAGGTGTAGCCGAACAGCCGCTTGCCGGAGAACGTCGCGGTCACCTCCGAGAAGATGCCGAACGCCGGCAGCACCAGGATGTAGACCTCGGGGTGGCCCCAGATCCAGATCAGGTTCACGTACATCATCGGGTTGCCGCCGAAATCGTTCGTGAAGAAGTTGGTGCCGACGTAACGGTCGAGCGACAGCAGCACCAGCACCGCCGTCAGCACCGGGAAGGAGGCGACGATCAGGACGTTGGTGCAGAGCGAGGTCCAGGTGAACACCGGCATCTTCATCATCGTCATGCCCGGCGCGCGCAGCTTGACGATGGTGCAGACCAGATTGATGCCCGATAGCGTGGTGCCGACGCCGGCGACCTGTAGTCCCCATATGTAATAATCGACGCCGACGTCAGGACTGTAGCCGATGTTCGACAGCGGCGGGTAGGCGAGCCAGCCGGTGCGGGCGAATTCGCCGACGAACAGCGACATCATCACCAGCACGGCGCCGCCCACCGTCATCCAGAAGCTGAAATTGTTGAGGAAGGGGAAGGAGACGTCGCGGGCGCCGATCTGCAGCGGCACCACGTAGTTCATCAGGCCGGTCACCAGCGGCATCGCCACGAAGAAGATCATGATCACGCCGTGCGCGGTGAAGATCTGGTCGTAGTGATGAGCCGGGAGATAGCCGTCGGAGCCGTTGAAGGCGATCGCCTGCTGCAGGCGCATCATCAGCGCGTCCGCGAAGCCGCGCAGCAGCATCACGATGCCGAGGACCATGTACATGATGCCGATGCGCTTGTGGTCGACGGTTGTGAACCACTCGCGCCACAGATAGCCCCAGAGCCGGAAGTAGGTGACGATCGCGAACAGCGCGAGGCCGCCGGTCGCGACCACCGCAAAGGTGCCGACCAGGATCGGCTCGTGCAGCGGCAGCGCGTCCAGGTTGAGGCGGCCGAAGATCATCTTGATGAGATCGGGATTCATGCGGCGTTCCTCAGGAGTCTGATTTCGGGCGCTGGCCTAGCAGCAAGGATGTCGATGACGGATGCGCCGGCGAGAACGGCGGGCGCTTCAGCCCGACGCCACGCAGCGGCGTCAGGTCGAGCGGTGCGAGAACGTCGCGCGCCGGCGCGTCCTTGATCTCGTCCATCGAGCAGATGCCGGCGACGAAGGTCGGTGAGGCGCCGAGCGGCGCGCCGCGGCGGGCATATTTGTCGTAAGTCAGCGGCAGCGTGTTGTTGAGGCCTTCGCGGCCGAGGCCGCCCTTGGCGTCGATTGCCATCATCTCGCTCATGCACATCTTGCCGGGCTCGACGCACATGTTGAGGATCGCCTTGTAGAGATCGCGATCGACCGAGCGATAGAGCCGGACCGGATCGTTCTGGCTCGGACGCTCGAGCTGCAGATAGTCGCTGCGGCCGAGCATGTTGCCGCTGGCCCTGGCGGTGCCGATCCACTTGTCGAAATCGGCGCTCGAGAGGCTCTTGAACTCGAAGTGCATGCCGGAGAAGCCGGCGCCGCTGTAATTGGCGGAGAAGCCTCTGTAAGTGCCTTCCTTGTTGGAGACCGCGTGCAGCTTGGTCTCCATGCCCGGCATGGCGTAGATCTGGCCGGCGAGAGCGGGGATGTAGAACGAATTCATCACGGAAGACGCCGTGATGCGGAAGCGGATCGGGCGGTCGACGGGAGCTGCGAGCTCATTGACGGCGGCGACGCCGTAGTCCGGGTAGATGAACAGCCACTTCCAGTCGAGCGCGACCACCTCGACATTGAGCGGGGCGTCCTTGCTCTCGATCGGCTTGTCGGCGGCGATGCGCCCGAGCGAGCGGTAAGGATCGAGCAGATGGGTGCCCATCCAGGTCAGCGCACCGAGGCAGATGATGATCAGAAGCGGCGCCGACCAGATCACGAGTTCGAGCTGGGTCGAGTGATCCCACTCCGGCTCATACGGCGCCGTGGTGTTGGACTGGCGGTACCGCCAGGCGAAGAAGATGGTCAGCGCCATCACCGGAAGCACGATGATGAGCATCAGCACGGTGGAGATCACGACGAGGTCGCGCTGCTGGATGGCGACGTCGCCGGCAGGGGCCAGGACGACGAAATCGCACCCGCCAAGGAACGCCGCGAACGGCAATAAGGCCAATAATTTCAAGGCGCGCACGGCTCACCCCACTTGAATTTTATGAGTTCTGCCAAGGGGTAGCTGCGATGCAGCAAAGTGGACATTGGACAATTTGTCCAATGTTGCACTGCGGGATGGAAGGTCAGAAGGTGAAGTGGACTGCGTGGCAAAAGGTGCCCGTGGCCTCATCTCAGGTTCGAGCACGGTCGGTTCGGAAAACCGGTTTCCACTTTTCCGGATCATGCTCCAAAGGACGGTTCTCCGGCGATGGCACAGGCCCCAGCAATGGCTCACGGCACCCCGACGGCATCAGGTCACGGGCAGGCGAAACCCGGCGAAATCGCCATCGGCGTCATCATCGGGCGCACGTCGGAATTCTTCGACTTCTTCGTCTACGCGATCGCCTCGGTGATCGTGTTTCCGAAACTGGTGTTCCCGTTCGTCAACGAGCTGACCGGCACGCTCTATTCATTCGGCATCTTCGCGCTGGCGTTCGCTGCGCGGCCGCTCGGCACCGTCATCTTCATGGCGGTCGACCGCCGCCACGGCAAAGGCGCCAAGCTGGTCATCGCGCTGTTCCTGCTCGGCACCGCCACGGTCGGGCTAGCCTTCTTGCCTGGTTACGACACGATCGGCGTCGCGGCGATCTGGCTGCTCGCCGCCGCGCGCGTCGTGCAGGGCATCGCCTGGGGCGGCGCATGGGACGGCCTTGCCTCGCTGCTCGCGATGAACGCGCCGGTCAATCGGCGTGGCTGGTACGCGATGGTGCCGCAACTCGGCGCGCCGCTCGGGCTGATCGTGGCGAGCGCGCTGTTCGCGTTCTTCGCCGGCAACCTCTCGGCGGATGATTTCTTCGATTGGGGCTGGCGCTATCCGTTCTTCGTCGCCTTCGCCATCAACGTGGTGGCGCTGTTCGCGCGGCTGCGCATGGTGGCGACCGACGAATATTCCGAGCTGTTCGAAAGCCGCGACCTCGAACCGGCGCGCGTCGGCGAGACCGTGGCGCAGGAGGGCCGCAACATCCTGCTCGGCGCCTTCGCGCCGCTGGCGAGCTTTGCGCTCTTCCACATGGTCACGGTGTTTCCGCTGTCCTGGGTGTTCCTGTTCACCAGGGAAAGCCCGGTGCGCTTCCTGATCATCGAGATGGTCGGCGCCATGGTCGGCGTCGTCGCGATCATCGCCTCGGGCATGATCGCCGACCGCGTCGGTCGCAAGCCGCTGCTGCTGGGCTCCGCGGTCGCGATCGCGGTCTATAGCGGCTTTGCTCCGCAGCTGCTCGATGCCGGAGCATTCGGCGAGACGATCTACATGGTGCTTGGCTTCGTGCTGCTCGGCCTGTCGTTCGGCCAGTCGTCCGGCGCGATCGCTTCGAATTTCGCGCGGACCTATCGCTACACCGCCTCGGCGTTGACCTCGGATTTCGCCTGGCTGTTCGGCGCCGGCTTCGCGCCGCTCGCCGCGCTGCTGCTGGCGACGCATTTCGGCCTGATCTCGGCCGGTGCGTATCTGTTGTCGGGCGCGGTGTGGACGCTGCTGGCGTTGTGGCTGAGCGGCCTGCGCGAAGCGGAAGTCAATTAGTCACGCGGCCCGTCTCCTTCCTCTTGTAGCCCGGATGCAGCGCAGCGAAATCCGGGACTGCTCTCACCGCGGATGGTTCTGCCCTGGATTGCGCGGAGCCTGTCATCGGGCGCGCGTTCGCGCGACCCGTTGGCTCCATCCGGGCTACAGAGCTTCGCTTAGCGGAACAGCCCGTCGACGCGGAACGAATACCCCAGGCCGACGATGTAGTTCGGCGAGTTGCGGTTGAGCCCGAACGCGACGTGGAGGTCGAGCTGCTGTGTCGGCGTGAGGCGGTACAGGCCGCCGGAATTGATCAGCTGGATCGGCCGTGTGCCGTCGGGATAGTCGCCGACATATTCGGTGAACACGCTGATCCGATCGGTCAATTTCTTCTCGATCACGAAGGTCGTCTCCGACATGTGCTGGCCGGTCAGCTCAGTGGGGCGGAAGAATTCCGTGAACATGCCGCTGAGGCCCCAGCCGTCATGCAGCTCCCATGACCATGGCAGCTGGATGTAGGGCTGCGCGCCGCGCCCGGCGATGGCGGCCGCGCCGGTCGGCAGCGCGACGCCGGCAGTGATCGACAGGTCGATCTTTCCCGGCACCGGGCTGATCTGCCATTTGATCCCCGGCGCGACGTCGGAAAAGCCCGCGGCGCCCGGCGACCTCATGGTGCCGGTGTAGCTCGGCAGGTCGATCAGGAGCTCGAGGCAAGGCGCGATGCCGAGCCGCCAGCGGCTGTTGCTGCCGTCGATGCTGCGGCCACTGTCGCGGCCGGTGAGGTTGATGCCGTTTTCGCTCTGCAGGCTCCCGACCGGCACGACGATACTCGAATTGGTGACGTCGGGCCGGTCGGTCGCAATTTCGTCGCTCGGCTTGGGACAACCGTCCGCGCGCGCGGCGGTGGCTGCTGCGAGGGTGAGCGCAGCAAGCACGCACCCGAGTTCGGCAAGTCGAGCGACGGCGCCGAACCGATTGTGAAACACTGGGGATGCTCCAAAAACCCGGCGCCGCTGCGGAGGTGGCAGCTTGGATAGTGATCGGCTGACGGCGCGGATATTCCTCGTCGGCGGCAAAAAACTTCGACAATAAGTGCCATTCTTGGCGATCGATGCGGCTGGTGTCCAGCGGGCGGGCGAAATTTCAGGGAATAGAATGGCGGCCCGGCTGCTCCTGTTGTGGTGGCAAACAGGAGACCCCGGGAATGACCATTCGTTCGATCGCGGGCGCGCTGGCGCCGCGGCACGCCAAGATCGCCGCGATGGCGGCCATCGCGATCCTGCTCGCGCTGAACAGCGCCCGTGCGGCGGGCGATGCGTCACGTGGGGCCACGCTGTACCAGGGCTGCGGCGATTGCCATTCGATCGAGAAGAACGACGTTGGTCCGATGCACAAGGGGGTCGTGGGCCGCCTTGCCGGCTCGGTCGCGGGCTACAATTACTCGCCGGCGCTGAAGAATTCGAAGATCGTATGGACCGAGGCCAATCTCGACAAATGGCTCACCGGTCCGGACGCGATGGTGCCGGGCACCAAGATGTTCTACGAGGTTCAGGATCCGAAGGATCGCGCCGACATCATCGCCTTCCTCAAGGAGAAGGCGAAGTAGGACTCCCTGTAGCCCGGATGCAGCGCAGCGAAATCCGGGAAAGTGTGTCCACGGAGGGACTAGTGTCCCGAATCCGAAGTTCGTATCATTCGCCGCACCTTCGGAGCGAACTTCGGATTCGATAAGGACACTAGCAAACTTATGATTCTAGTGTGCTTTATGAAATGCGAAGTTCGTGAAAGCGGCTGCCGCGAAATCGCACGAACTTCGCATTCAGCACACTAGCCCCGGATTGCGCTGCGCTGCATCCGGGCTACGGGGTTATGCTTCGCGCGGCGTGCCGTTTCAATCCACCACGATCTTGACGCGGTCGCGCGGCTTCACCTGGGCGTGGGCATCGAGGCCGTTGAGCACGCGGAAGCGCTCGGCCGGATGATCGACGCCGGCCATGCGATGCGACAGCGATTCCACGGTGTCGCCGGGCTGCACGTTGATGACCTTGATGCGCAGCGGGCGCGCGGCCTGGATCTCGTCGAGCGTCAGGCGGCGGAACGAGTTGACGGTCTCGCGCGCGTTGCGCTCGCTCTCGGTGGATTTCTGCTTGGCGGCGAAGATGAAACGGTAGACGTCGCTGCCGAAGCGCAGCGCGTAGACCTTGAACTGCCACTGATCGCCATGCGCGGTGGCCGATGCCGCCGGAAAGCCGTTGATGTTGAGGTCCTCGGTCGAGGACTTCTCGACGCCTTCCATCCAGCCAGAATTCAGGTAGTCGCCGAGCGACTGTTCGGCCGGCACCCGCACCACGTCGAAGCGCATCGCCTGGCTGCCGCCCTCGCGCACGCCGATCACCGCCTGCGCGGTATTGTCGAGCGTGAAATTGTCGGGCGCGGTGAAGGTAAAGCCGAGCTTGGGATGCAGGAAGCGGCGGCCGCGCACAAAACCTTCGCTGGGATCCTCGCCATAGACGATGTTGTCGATCGCGGCGAGGTAGGTCTCGCGGTCGCGCTCGTTGCTCTCGGGCGATGAGTATTGCCGTGCGGTGGTCTGCGCATTGGAGATGCGCTCCGGCGTTGCCGGATGCGACGAGGTGAAATCCTGCGCACGTGGATCGAGCGCGGTCTTGCCGATCTTGAGCGCGGCATTGCGCTCCATCGCGGTCAGGAAACGCGACGCGCCGTAGGGATCGAAATGCGCGCGCGCGGCGATCCCGACGCCGATGCCGTCGGCCTCGAACTCCTGCTGCCGCGAGAAGCTCGCCATCGTCAGCTTGGTCTTGGCGAGCGCCAGCGCCGTGAGATCGGGATCGGTGCTCATGTCGGTGACCACGCGCGTCACCACCGCCGCCTGGCGCGCCTGGTCCTCGCGCATCGCGGCGTGCTTGGCCAAGACATGCGCCATCTCGTGGCTCAGCACCGAGGAGAGCTCGGAGGTGTCGCTGGCGAGCGCGATCAGGCCGCGCGTGACGTAGAGCTGGCCGGTCGGCAGCGCGAAGGCGTTCACCGCGCCGGAATTGAGGATCGTGACCTTGTAGGCCTGGTCGGGCCGTTCGGACGCCGCGACCAGCCGGTCGACGGTTTTGCTGATCAACGCCTCGAGCTTCGGGTCGTCGTAGGCGCCGCCATAGGACGACAGGATGCGCTCGTGCTCGCGCTCGCTGTTGGGCGTCTGCTGCACCACCCGGTTCGGCTTCACCGGCGCCGCCGCCGCGGTCGGGGTGACCTGCTCGAACCGGCCGACATTGCCGCAGGCCGACAGCGTCAGGGCCGCGCAGACGAGCGCCGGCACAGCCGAAAGCCGGCGGCCAGTTCCATCTTCACGCCCTCCAGCGCGTTCAATCACGTCAAAAACCCACAACTTGTCCCGTGAATCGGCCGAGCCGTGGCCTGTGGGCCCCTAGTTCCCGCCGAGCACTTCAATCTGCCCCACCCGGAGCAATTCGATTCGTGGCCCACGCCGTGCTTCCACCCAGCCTCGGACACGAATCCTACGATTTTCCAGAGACTTGGGCGCAAGCCCGGCCGCCTCAAACGCAGGGACTATGCGCCTTGAAATAGTCAGAGCAAAGTCCCGTGTCCAGTTTCGGCCGAAATTCAGGTAGGTCGTCGCGCCCGCCTGACGCACGGACAAAACCCTGCCCTCGACCACGGTAAAGCGCCCGATCCCGGCCAAAATATCGTCCGGACTTTCGGCGTTTTTTATGACGGCGGACTCGGCCCAGGTTCCCGATCGAGCGGCCCGCGCCTCGGCCTCCGCCGCCATCAGCGCACTGACACAGTCCTTGTCCGCGATCTCGGACGACACCAGCGCGAGGCCCTGGCGCAGCAGCTCGTTTTGCACCGGCATCTCTTGGCCATCGAGGAATGCGTAGGCCGGCTGCCGGCCATAGCGGTCCGGCGTGTCGTCCTGTCCGCGCAGCGTCACTTCGCGGCCGACCAGCAGCACCGACAGCGCTGCCATGGCCTTCGCTCGGTCCGCCACCTCGATGCCGGCGAGCCTGACCTCGCGGCCGTCGTCCAGCCGCAGGCTGCGCGCATCGACCACAGCAGCGACGCGGCCTTCGCCCTGAGTCTCGAAATTGCATCCAGCCGCATGACTTGCCCCGCAAGCAAGCAGCATCGTGTAGGCGAGGAGAGTGCCGCGAGCCAGCATCGGCAGATTCTGCATCGACAATATCTGCATGGGTCGATCTTCGCACATCTCGACCATTCCGTTCAGCGGAAAACACGTGTCAGCTCCTCGGCTTGCCGCTGTGCATGGCATGCGGCATGATCCGGCCCTCGAAACGGACCTGATGGAATGCGGTCCGTTCTTCCAGGGAGGGTTTGAATGAGACGGGTTTTGGCCGGCGTGTTGGCCTGTGTGTTTGCGATTTCGGCGAATGCGTCGCTGGCGCAGGACAAACCCCCGCTGAAGCTCGGCGGCATCCTCGATATGTCGAGCCTTTATGCCGACATCACCGGTTCGGGCAGCGAAACCGCCGCCAAGATGGCGGTCGAGGATTTCGGCGGCACGGTGCTCGGCCGCAAGGTCGAGATCGTGGTCGGCGATCATCTCAACAAGGCCGACCTTGCCGCCAACATCGCCCGCGACATGATCGACAACCAGGGCGTCGAGATGATTTTTGACGTCGCGGCGTCCGCGACCGCGCTCGCCGCCGGCGAGATCGCCAAGGCCCGCGGCAAGATCATCATGTTCAACGGCCCGGGCTCGATCCGCCTCTCCAACGAGGCCTGCGGCCCCTATACCGTGCACTACGTGTTCGATACCTTCGCGCAGGCCAATGTGACCGGCCTTGCCGCGGTGAAATCCGGCCTCGACACCTGGTTCTTCCTGACCGCGGACTACGCGTTCGGCCAGGACCTGGAAAAGGACACCAGCAATGTCGTGGTGAAGTCGGGCGGCAAGGTGCTCGGCAGCGTGCGGCATCCGATCAACACCTCGGACTTCTCCTCCTTCCTGCTGCAGGCGCAGGCCTCCAAGGCCAAGGTGATCGGGCTCGCCAATGCCGGCGGCGACACCATCAACGCGATCAAGCAGGGCGCCGAGTTCGGCATCACCAAGGGCGGCCAGAAGATCTCGCCGCTGCTGGCCTTCGTGACCGACATCGACAGCGTCGGGCTTGAGACCGCACAGGGGCTGCTGCTCGCAGAAGCGTTCTATTGGGACCTCAATGACGACACCCGCGCGTTCTCAAAACGCTTCATGGAGCGCACCAAGCGGGTGCCGACCTCGGCGCAGGCCGGCGTCTACTCCTCCGTGCTGCATTACCTGCAGGCGGTGAAGGCCGCCGGCACCACCGATGCGGCCGCTGTCATGAAGGTGATGAAGGAAACCCCGATCAACGACATGTTCGCCAAGAACGGCCGGATTCGCGAGGACGGCCGCATGGTGCACGACATGTATTTGTTCGAGGTCAAGAAGCCCTCGGAATCGAAGGGCCGCTGGGATGATTACAAGCTGCTTGCGACCGTGCCGGGCGACCAGGCGTTCCAGCCGCTGTCGGAGTCGCGCTGCCCGCTGGTGAAAAAATGACGAAGTCATCCCGGGGCGATGCGCAGCATCGAACCCGGGATCTCGAGGTTCCCCGATGCGCAATTGCGCATCTGCGGTCTGGTGCTTGCGCACCATCCCGGAACGACGGCGCGACCAACAACAACGAAAGGCAAAACGCCATGAGCGATAATCAGATGGTTCTCCAATCCCTCGACAAGGGCCTGCTCACCATCACCATGAACCGCCCGGATCGGCGCAATGCGCTCAATCCCGACATGACGCGCGGCCTCGTCGAGGCGGCACGGCGCGCGCAAGACGATACCGAGGTGCGCGCGGTGCTGATCCGCGGCGCCGGCGGCACCTTCTGCGTCGGCGGCGACGTCAAGTCGATGGCGGAAGGCCGCGCGCCGCTGCCGTTCGAGGCCAAGATGGCCAATTTGCGCCGGGGCATGGAGGTCTCGCGCATCCTGCACACGATGCCGAAGCCGGTGGTGGCGCAGCTCGACGGTGCGGCGGCCGGCGCAGGGCTCTCGATCGCGCTGTCCTGTGATCTGCGCGTCGCCAGCGCCTCCTGCAAGATCACCACCGCGTTTGCCAAGGTCGGCTTCTCCGGCGACTACGGCGGAACGTATTTTCTGACCAAGATGCTCGGCAGCGCCAAGGCGCGCGAGCTCTACATGATGTCGCCGGTGCTGTCGGCACAGGAAGCCTACAACCTCGGCATGGTTTCCAAGGTGGTGCCCGACGTCGATGTCGAGGCCGAGACGTTGGAGCTGGCGCGATCGCTCGCGCAAGGGCCGTCGGTGGCGCTCGGCTACATCAAGCGCAACATCAACAATGCCGAGACCATGACGCTGGAAGCCTGCTTCGACGGCGAGGCGATCCATCACACCCGTGCCGGCGAGACCACCGACCACAAGGAAGCGGCCAAGGCCTTCGTCGAGAAGCGCAAGCCCACCTTCCAGGGGCAGTGAGCCGTGACCAATCACATGGCCGACTACATGCGGCTGCGGCAGATCTGCCTGGTGGCGCCGCAGCTTGCGCCCGTGATCGCTGATATCTCCGCGATCATGGGCCTCAACGTCTGCTACCGCGACGGCAATGTCGCGAAATACGGCCTCGAGAACGCGCTGCTGCCGGTCGATACCATCCTGTTGGAAGTGGTGGCGCCGTTCCAGCCAGGGCCGGGCACCGCGGCCGGCCGCTTCATGGAAAAGACCGGCGGCCGCGGCGGTTACATGGCGATCTTCTGCTGCGAGGACCCCGACGCACGCGGTACGAAGGCCAATGCGATGGGCGTGCGCACAGCGAACGTGATCACGCACGCGCCCTATCACGGCGTGCAGCTGCATCCGCGCGACTGCCGCGCCGCCTTCATCGAGTTCAACCACACCGACGGCAGCGACGATGTGCTGGGGCCGTATCCACCGGCCGGTCCCGACTGGCAGAAGTCGATCCGCAAGGACACGACCTTGGCGCTGACCGAGGTCGAGATGCAGAGCCCCGACCCGCAGGCACTCGCGACGCATTGGGGGAAGATCGTCGGCATTCCCGCTGCTGATGCTGTGGTGAAGCTGCCGAACGCGATCTTTCGGTTCGTCAAGGGCGACAGCGAGATCATGAGCGGCTTGACGTTCAAGGTCGCCGACAAGGCCAAGGTGCTGGATGCCGCGAAAGCCAGGGGCTGCGCGGTTGATGGCGATGAGTTCCAGCTTTGCGGCGTGACGTTCAAGCTGACGGCCTAACTTCGTAGCCCGGATGGAGCGAAGCGCAATCCGGGACTACTCCGTCCGCGGACGGACCGCCCCGGATTGCGCTGCGCTGCATCCGGGCTACGCGTTCGTTATTCCGTCATCCTGAGGAGCGCGTAGCGCGTCTCGAAGGATGCACGGCCACCGACCGGGCCGATTCATCCTTCGAGACGGCCGCGATGCGGCCTCCTCAGGGTGACGGGGTGATTGCTCAGCTTGCTCGGTGTCATCACCCGCGCATGCGGGTGATCCAGTATCCCAGAGACCGCGGTGCTTGAGCCGAGAGGTCGCGGCGTACTGGATCGCCCGGTCAAGCCGGGCGATGACAGCGGTGGACGAGGATATAGCCTCACATCCTCTCAGGATGACGGGGAAAGATTGAGCGAGTGGCCGCTATCCAATATCGTCGAGCGCAACAAGAACAACGGGACGCCCGCCATGCCGCATCCGCTCGATTCCTTCTTCGCCCCAAAGAGCATCGCGCTGATCGGCGCCTCGCGCGATCACGAGAAGATTCCCGGGCGGTTGCTCGCGATGCTGCGCAAGAACGGCTATCCGGGCGGGCTCTATCCGATCAATCCGAACTATGACGAGATCGACGGCTTGAAATGCTTCAAGTCGATCGCCGAGATCGGCGCGCCGATCGATCTCGCGGTCATCGTCATTCCGGCCCGCGCGGTGCTGCCCGCGCTTGAGCAGTGCGCGGCCGCCGGCGTCAAGAACGCGGTCATCATCTCGTCCGGCTTTGCCGAGGAGGGCGGCGACAGCGCAGCGATGCAAGATGCGATCGTGGCGCTGGCGAAGCGGACCGGGATGCGGATCTCCGGTCCGAACGCCGAAGGATTCTATAGCCAGGTGCAGAAGGTCGCCGCGACCTTCAGCCCGACCGTCGACGTCAAGCCGGATGCGCCGGCGCTGGTCGCAAGCCAACGGCGGATCGGCATCGTCGCGCAGAGCGGCGGCATCGGCTTTGCGATCTATCATCGCGCCAAGGCGCTCGGCGTCGCCCTCAGCTATGTCGTCAGCGCCGGCAATGAGAGCGATCTCGGCGCCGGCGAATTCCTCGACCATATGGTGCAGGACCCATCGACCGACGTGATCCTGCTGTTCATCGAGGGCATCCGCGACGTCGACAAGTTCCTGGCGGCGGCGAAGCGCGCGGCAGAGCTCAGGAAGCCGGTGATCGTGACCAAGGTCGGCCGCTCCGGCGCCGGCGAGCGCGCGGCGGCCTCGCACACCGCGAGCATGGCGGGCTGGTCAGCGGCCTACGATGCAGTGTTCGCCAAATACGGATTCATCGTCTCCAACGACCTCGACGAGGCCGTGACCATCGCCGCTGTTATGACCACCAATCCGTTGCCGAAGGGCGATCGCGTCGCGGTGCTGACGGTGTCCGGTGGCGCCGGCATCTGGGGCGCAGATACCGTGTCGATGCAGGGCCTGCGTGTGCCGGAGCTCTCAGTCGCGATCCAGAGCCAGATCAAGCAATGGATGCCGTCCTATGGTGCGGCCGGCAATCCGGTCGACGTCACCGCGCAGGGCGTCTCCTCCGGCGGCCTGCAGAAGAGCATCGAGCTGTTCGACGCCTCCGACGAGGTCGATGCGACCTTGGTCGTGCTGTCGCTGTCGAGCGAGGTGCGGATGCCGTTCAAGGAAGCCGAGCTGAAGCCTTTGGTCTCGGCGCAGAACAAGCCGGTGGTGTTCTATTCCTACACGCTGCCGTCGCACTTCGCGCGGCAGGAGCTGGCGAAGTCGGGCGTGGTGGTGTTCTCGGGGCTGACCCATGTCGGCGTCGCGATGCGGCGGCTGGCGGATTTTGCGGCCTTCAAGCCTGCGCCGGAGATGGTGGCGCCAGCATCGCAGGCGCACGATCTTTCTGCGCATCTCACATCGAAGACGTTGTCCGAGCATGACAGCAAGGCGCTGCTGCGCGCCGCCGGCATCGCGCTGCCGGATGAGGTGCTGGTGACCGATCGCGACGGGCTCGACGCCGCGATCGAGCGGGCGCAATTTCCGCTGGTCATGAAGATCCAGTCGCCCGCTATCGCGCACAAGAGCGAGGTCGGCGGCGTCCGCGTCAACATCGCGGCCAAGGGCGCGGCGTTCACGGCCTATCGCGACATGCTGGAGAGCGTGCAGCAGCAGCGACCTGAAGCAAAAATCCAAGGCGTGCTGGTCGGGCCGATGGCCAGGAGAGGCGTCGAGATCATCGTCGGCACCATGCTGGATGCCACCTTCGGGCCGATGGTGATGGTGGGCCTCGGCGGCATCACCACCGAGCTGTTCAAGGACGTCGTTTATCGTCCGGCGCCGGTGAGCCCGGCTGAGGCGACCACGATGCTGCAGACGCTGAAAGCCGCGCCGCTGCTGCACGGTTTCCGTGGCGCGCCGAAAGCGGATGTCGCGGCGCTCGCACGGCTGATCTCGCAGATTTCAGTGCTGGCAGCGCAGCACCGAAGCGAGATCGCCGAGATCGAGGTCAATCCGGTGCTGGTGCATCCGGAGGGGCAGGGTGTCACGATCGTCGATGCGCTGGTGGTGCCGAAGGGCTAGCGAGCTTTCTCCCCACGTCGTCCCTGCGAAAGCAGGGACCCATAACCACCGAACGTGGTTGGAGGAGCATAGCAACGCCGCTTGTGCCCTTTCCGCGGGCCGCGGCGTATGGGTCCCGGCTTTCGCCGGGACGACAAGTTGAGAGAGCAGCGCTCGCGGCTTACCGCCCCTTGAAGTTCGCGACGCGGCGCTCGGCGGTGGCCTTGACGCCTTCCTTGAAGTCTTCGGTCGCGCGCAGCTTGGTCTGCTCTTCCAGCTCATGGTTGGTTGCGGCGAGCACGCGGTCGGCGAGGCCGGCGCGCATGGTGGCGCGGGTCGAGACCAGGCCGAGCGGCGAGCATTCGGCGATCTCCTGCGCGAGCTTCATCGCTTCGGCGCGCACTTGGTCCTGCGGCACCAGCACGTTGGCAAGGCCCCAGCGATAGGCCTCTTCGCCGGTGACGCGGCGGCTGGTGTAGAACATCAGCTCGGCATTGTTCTTGCCGATCAGCTCCGGCAGCGTCGTGGTGAGACCAAAGCCCGGATGGAAGCCAAGCTTGGTGAAATTCGCCGCGAAGCGCGCTTCGGGGCAGGCGACGCGGAAGTCGGCGGAGACCGCAAGGCCAAGGCCACCGCCGATCGCAGCGCCATGGATCGCCGCGACGATCGGCTTCTTGTTGCGGAAGATGCGCACCGCCTGAACGTAGAGATGGTTGATCGGCAGGTTCGAGGCCGGATCGCTCTTGGCGCGTTCCTCCTGCTCCTGGCGGGCCGGGTCGCCGAAATTGGCGCCGGCGCAGAACGCCTTGCCCTGGGCTGCGAGCACCGAGGCGCGGATCTCGATGTTGTTGTCGAACTCCTCGAGTGCGTCGGCGATCTGGTTGATCAGCGCGACGTCGAAGAAGTTCAGCGGGGGTTTTCGGATTTCGATCAGGCCGACATGGCCGTGGGTCTCGACGCCGATATCCGTGTATTTGGTCATTGATCTGTCCTCGTTGAATTAACGCAAGCCCAAACCGCGGGCGATGATGCCGCGCAGCACTTCCGTGGTGCCGCCCTGGATCGTCAGCTTGGGTGCGGTCTTGATGGCGAAATCGAGCTGCTTTTCCAGCGTCTCGCGGTTGGTCGCGGTCTCCTCGACGAACGCCGCGAGATCGCGCACGCGATGCGGCAGCTGCTGCTCCCACACCGTGCCGATGTCCTTGACGATGGAGGCCTCGACCACCGGCTCCTTGCCGGCTTGCAGCATGCCGGCGACCGACACCGACATGCGGCGCATGGTGTGCACCTGCGCCACCAGGCGGCCGATGCCTTCGGCGCTGCGGGTGTCCGGGTTCTTGCCGACCGCACGCACCAGCTCGGTGAGCACGTAATAGGTCTCGAGGAAGCGCTCGGGGCCGGAGCGTTCATAGGCAAGCTCGGAGGTCGCCTGCTTCCAGGCGCCGTCGACTTCGCCCAGCACGTGATCGTCGGGCACGAAGTAGTCGGTGAACACCACCTCGTTGAATTCGAACTGGCCGGTGATCTGGCCGATCGGATTCACCTGGATGCCCGGCTGCTTCATCTTGACCAGGAACTGGGTCAGGCCGTGGCGGCGGTTTTCCTTGGTCGGCGGCGAGGTGCGGAAGATCGCGATCATGTAGTCGGCGATGTGCGCCGACGAGGTCCAGATCTTGGTGCCGTTGATCAGATAGCCGCCGTCGGTCTTGGTCGCACGGGTCTTCGCCGCGAACAGGTCGGAGCCGGAGTTCGGCTCGCTCATGCCGATCGCGAAGCAGACCTCGCCGCGGCAGATGCGCGGCAGGATGTCCATCTTGATGTGCTCGGGGGCGTATTTCAAAAGCACCGGCCCGCTCTGGCGGTCGGCGACGAAGAAGCGCCGGGTCGGCGCGTTCGCCACCCGCATTTCCTCGGTCACCACGTAGCGTTCGAGGAACGAGCGCTCCTGGCCGCCATATTTCTTCGGCCAGGTCATGCCGAGCCAACCCTTGGCGCCGACGCGGCGGGAGAATTCCGGCGCGTCATTGTCCTCGCGGTTCGGCGCGTAGGGATCGAAGGTGCCGGCGGCGATTTCCTCGGCGAGGAAGGCGCGCACCTCCTTGCGAAGCTGCTCGCACTTTTCCGGCAGGCGGATCGGATCGAAACGAAGGGCTGCAGTCATGATGTCGAGTCCTGATCTTTCTGCCTGATCTCAGCGCGAAGCCACCAGCGGCCACAATTCATCGGCGCCACGGTCGGCGACGAGCTTGCCGAGCTCGACCGCCCAGTAGCTCTCCGAGCCGAAATCGTCGCGCCACGCCAGTGCACGCAGCGAATAGCGGTGCAGGATGTGCTCGTTCGTGAATCCGATCGCGCCGTGCACCTGGTGGGCGATGCCGCTGCCCTTCTCGGCCGCTTCCGAGCAGCGGATCTTGGCCGCCGCGGCTTCGAGGAACACCGCGTCATTGTCGAGCGACTTGGCGTTGGCGATGGTGTCGGCCGCCGACGTCGCGGCGGCCAGTGCTGCCGCCGACTCGCCGGCGAGACGGGCGAGGTTGTGCTGCACCGCCTGGAACTTGGAGATCTTCTTCTCGAAGGCGACGCGTTCGTTGGAATAGCGCACGGAGATGTCGAGCATCGATTCCAGCGCGCCCGCAATCTGCAAACTGCGCACCACGCCGCCCATCAGCATCAGCGTGGTCTGGTCAAAACCCTTCGGCGCCGATTTGGTCGTGACCGGCTGCACCTTGTCGAGCGTGACGGTGTCATTGTGATCGCCGCCGAGCCCGATGCCGGATTCGATCCGGCACTTTGCGGCATCGACCAACGCAATCGAGATGCCGCCGTTGCTTTCAGCCAGCACTGCGAAATGTTTTGCGTCTTTCGCAAACGGCACGCCGCGGGCACGACCCGAGAGCGAGCCGTCGGCGTTCAGCGTGACGCGGTCTTTCGGGCTTGCCGGCAGCACGGTCATCTCGCCTTCCGGGGAGGTGATCTTGCCTTGCGTCAGCAGCCAGCCGGCCAGCATTGTTTCGGCCAGCGGAACAGCGATCGCGTGCCGCCCGGCGACGTTGAGCACGCTGAAACCTTCCGCGAGGCTGGCGCCGGAACCGCCGAGATCGTCGGGCACCCAGGACAGCGGCAGGCCGGCTTCGGTCAGCGCCTGCCACAGCGGCGCCTTCCATGCGCCCTGCTTGTCGTGATTGATGGTCTGGGCATCCGCGAGATCGGCGAAAATCTTTTCCGCGGTCTCGGCGACGATGTTCTCACTCTCCGCCACAGCGTTCCTCGTATTGATTGGCTTGGGGCTCGCCGTTCGGCTGGCCCTGCTTGCGATGTTGTCTTGCGCTCAATGATGCGGAAAAGCCATAGCCGTGACAAGCGTTGCCCGCAGGGCCACTTGCGCGGATGGCATGAAGCCGGACCGGGTGCATGAATTCCGCATAGTGAACTTTCGATCGGCTCGGTTTGTATGCCACGCGCGGCAGTAAATTGGCCGGCGACATGAGTTCAGTCCGCCAGATGAAACTCGATCGCCTTCTGCGATCGGCGGCAGGTTCGGGCCGACGACGCCCGCGCCGGGCGTGACCGGGCCGAGCGACAAGCATATGAGTTCTGATGAACTCATGCTTAGCTTGAGGCCGGGATCGGAGGTGGCTTGCATGAAGATGCATATGCTGTCTGGCGGACGTCTGCGGATGTCCAGGCGGACCTATCTGCCGGATGCCGCGCGCGGCGAGACGATCGATTTGCCGGTCGCCTGCGTGCTGCTGCGGCACACGCAGGGCAATGTGCTGTTCGACACGGGATGCCATCCCGACGTCGCGACCGATCCCGAAGGGCGGCTCGGCACGCTTGCCAAATACATGCAGCCGATCATGCCGGCAGACGACCATGTGCTGACGAGCCTGAAAGCCGTCGGTCTTGGTCCTGACGATATCGACGTGGTGATCTGCTCTCACCTGCACACCGATCATTGCGGCTGCAACGCCTTCTTCAAGAAGGCGACGATCTTCGTCCATGCGCTCGAGATCGAGGCCGCGAATGCGGATAACGCGTTCGATCGCGGATACATCAAGGCGGATTGGGATCATCCGCTGAAGATGGAGATCTTCGACCGGCAGATGGATGTGTTCGGCGATGGCAAGTTGACGCTGGTCCCGCTGCCGGGACATTCGAAGGGAACGACCGGCGCGCTGGTCAAGCTGGATCAGAGTGGCGAATATCTGCTGGCCTCCGATGCGCTCAGCGTGCGCGCCAGTCTCGACCAGCGGACCTCACCGAGGAACAGCCTCGACGTCGACCAGTTCCTGAACTCGCTCGACGAGATCGCCAGGCTCGAGGCATCCGGCGTCAAGATCATCTGCGGTCATGACGAAGCACAGTGGGCCAGTTTGCAGAAGGGCCCGCACGCTTATACGTGAGACGACAGCATGATGAGATTGAGCTGAACCGAGGCGGCGCCGGGATTTTACCTCTCCCGTCGGGAGAGGTCGGCCGTAGCGCCGTGTGGGAAGAGGTGAACCGAAGTCGCCGTCAGACCGATTCAACACAATCTCATCGCGCTTCAGGCGCGGTTTGCAGATGATGCTCCGCGCGATATGGTATGCCACCGCCGGAGTTCATCTGGCTCACAAAAACAAGGAAAATGCAGATGTCCAAGGATGGTTTGTGCGCGATCGTGACGGGATCGGCATCGGGCCTCGGCGCCGCCACCGCGCAAATCCTCGCCACGCAGGGCGCGCGCCTCATCATCAACTATTCCAACAGCAAGGCGGAAGCCGAGGCGACCGCAGAAGCCTGCCGCAAGCAGGGTGCCGAGGTGCTGGTGGTGCAGGGCGACGTCTCGCGCGATGAGGATTGCAAGAAGATCGCAGCCGCTGCGCAGGGCTGGGGCCGCCTCGACGTGCTGGTCAACAATGCCGGCACCACCAAGCATGTGCCGCATCACGATCTCGACGAACTGACCGCGGAAGATTTCCAGCGCATCTATGCCGTCAACACCATCGGCCCGTTCCAGATGGTCCGTGCTGCGCGCGCGCTGCTCGAGGCCGGCGCAAAGGCATCCGGCCGTCCGTCGGCGGTGGTGAATGTCTCCTCGGTCGCCGGCATTTCCGGCGGCGGTTCTTCGGTCGCCTATGCCGCGAGCAAGGGCGCGCTCAACACCATGACGCAGTCGCTGGCGCGCGCGCTGGCGCCCCTGATCCGCGTCAACACGGTGTGTCCGGGCTATATCGATACGCCCTGGTTCACCAAGGGCCGCGGCGAGGCGCAAGCAAAGCAGGTGCGTGATACCGTGATCGCCCGCGTGCCGCTGAAGGTCGCGTCAACTGCCGAAGATATCGCCAATCTCGTCTGCTTCCTGGCGAGCCCGGCGTCGAGCAACATGACCGGCGAATTCGTCCGCATGGACGCCGGCATGCATCTCATTCAGTGACGCAGCGCCGTTGCAGAAAGGAAAATGCCCGGGCCAGGCCCGGGCATTTTGATTTTGAACCAGTGTTCGGCTACGGCGTCACCTGTTGCCGATGTCCGGGATCACGCGCGCCGCGACCAGCCGGTTCCAGATGAACAGCACCACCAGCGCGCCGATCGTGGCGGTGATGAAGCCGGCGCCCTGTTCAGGACCGTAATGGCCGATGGCCTGGCCGATGAAGGTCGCGAGAAACGCGCCGGCGATGCCGAGCACGGTGGTGAGAATGAAGCCGCTTGGATTATTCGGGCCTGGTGACAGGAATCGCGCGATGATCCCCGCGACAAAGCCGACGATGATGACCCAGATGATGCCGCCCATGACTGTCGTCCTCCTCAGATGGAATCAACGCTGGCGCTAGAGCCGGCCGTTCAGCTCGTCGCCGCTCGGCAGCCGGCCGTCCGGCGTCAGATGATTGATCGCGTCGGGCAGATACTGGCTCAGGCCCTGCAGCAATTGGTCGCGCGACATGCCGCTCTGCGACGCCAGCGAGTCGATCTGGTCGGCGCCGAGCGCGTTGGCGAGATCGCCGGGCGCGATCTGCTTGTTGGGGCCGTTGCTGACCCAGGAATTGGCCGTGTCGCCATGGCCCTTCTGCTGCAATTGATTGAGCAGATCACCGAGGCCGCCGCTGAGCACGGTGCCGGCTGCGCCGCCGGCGAGCAGGCCGCCAAGGCCGCCCTTGAGCAGATCACCGAGCCCGCCACCACCGGCGCCGCCGGGCAGGCTCGCGGTGACGTTGCCGGGCAGCGACGGCGCTTGCGCCGGCGTCGGCGGGGGGGCGGTCGCGCCCGGCTGGCCGCCGGTGAAATGCTTGACCGCCTTCCAGGCCAGCAACGCCAGGATGGCCATCGTCATCGGCGACATTCCGCCGCCGCTCGAGCTGTCGGATGGGGTGCTTGGCGCGCTTGGGCCGCGGGGGCCGTTCTGCATGCCGTTGAGTACGTCGAGTAAACCCATGATCGTCTCCTGCCGCAACCGTGCCCCGAGCCGGAAACATAGCTTCGGGCCATGACGGTTACAAGGCGGGCCAGCCGGGCGGCGGCGCGTGGAAATAGGCAGGCAACCCCAGGTCTGCTATCGAGATCTGCTATCGAGGTCTGCTATCGAGCCATGATGAACGGACGTTTAGCCAGATGAACGCGGACCGGCCGATCGGCATCGCAGGCGCCGGAAGCATCGGTTGCTTCGTCGGCGGCATGTTGGCTGCGTCCGGCCGCCGCGTCGCGCTGCTGGCGCGGCCGCGGTTGATCCAGGAGATCGCAGCTAACGGGTTGCGGGTCAGCAGTTTCGATGGCTCGGAGCGGATGGTATCGGCGGACCGGCTCGTTCTGTCCGACGATCCGTCGATCCTGCGCGACGTCGAGACGGTGCTGGTGACGGTGAAGAGCGTCGATACAGCCGAGATCGCCGAATTGATCGCGCGCCACGCAGCTACTGACGCCGCGGTGATCAGCCTGCAGAATGGCGTCGGCAATGTGCCGCTGCTGCGCGACCGCCTGCCGGGCCGCAAGGTGCTCGGCGGCATGGTGCCGTTCAATGTGGTCGCGCTCGGCGACGGCCGCTTCCATCGCTCGACCTCGGGCGACATCGTGATCGCGCAGGATGATGCCGGCACCGCGGCGCGGCTCTCGGTGCCGGGCCTTGCGATGAAGGGCACCGGCAACATCGATGGCGTGCAATGGGGCAAGCTGATCGTCAACCTCAACAACGCGCTCAATGCGCTGTCCAACATTCCGCTGCGGCAGCAGCTCGCACAGCGCGGCTGGCGACGCCTGTTCGCCGACCAGATGGCCGAAGGGTTGGCCGCTCTTCGCGCCGAAGGGATTGTGCCGGTGTCGCCGACACCGCTGCCTTCGGGCTGGATGCCGACATTGTTGCGGCTGCCGGACGCGCTGTTCGACATGCTGCTCGGCCGCACCATGAAGATCGATCCCGAGGCGCGCTCCTCGATGTGGGAAGATCTGCAGCGTGGCCGGCGTACCGAGATCGACTATCTGCAAGGCGTGATCACCGCGATCGCGGATCGCCGCGGCCTCGAGGCTCCGCTGTCGCGCCGCGTCATCGCGCTGATCCGGAAGGCGGAGGCTGACGGCAAGGGCTCGCCGGGGCTGACGCCGGAGCAGATTCGCGATGGCTGCTGACCATGAGCGCCGATGGTCGTCTGTTATGACGTTCGGATAACCAAGGAGGTGACATCATGAAACGATCCTGCATCATGCTGCTCACGCTTGCTGTGCTCGCGGCCGTCCCGGTCCGCGCCGCGCCGCCGACCGTGACACCTTCGCCGGGCTATGACGCGCGTTTGCAGGAGCAGCGCGCGGCGGCCGCGGCGTCGAGCCGATCGGCTGGGCCTGCGCACAAACCGGTTACGCCTCGACACCACAAGCGCGGTCGCGCGCACTGATCCATTGCAGAGAAGACCTCAGATGAAGCTGCTGTTCCTCGCGCTCACCTTCGTGCTCGGCATCACCACGGCCGCAAGCGCCGCCGACTATGCCGGTTCGATCAGCGCCTACCGGCGCGCCAACCATATGCCTGCGGTGAAGCTCGACGCGAAGCTGAATGCGATGGCGCTGAAGCAGGCGCAGGCGATGTCGGCGACCGGATCGGTCAGCCACTCCGCGGGCGGCAGCTTCTTCACCCGCATCGCGCCGCTGAAGAAGCAGCGCGCCGCGGAAAATATCGGTGCCGGCTTCATCGCCTTCGCCGAGATGCTGAAGCAGTGGGAGAATTCGGCGGGGCATCGCGAAAATCTCTTGATGCCGGGCGCGAAGCGCGTCGGTGTGGCCTTCGTCGACAATCCGAAGTCGCCGTACCGCAGGTTCTGGGCGATGGTGATTACCGACTGACGTCGGTTCGCTTCGCGAGCTTGGTCGGCGGCGGCGATGCCGGCGTGAACAGCTTCTTCAGACCGTCCAATCCCTCGGAAAGCCGCGGCCATTCGCAGGAGAACGTGCCCTTGACGCAGCTTGCCGCCTGCGGCCGCACCTTGGGGAGAGGGGCGGCGGCGACCCGCGGCTTGACCGGTCGTGCGACCGGGACCGGGACTTTCGCCGGCTCGCTGTGCACTGGCTCGCTGTGCAGTGACGCCTGCTGAAGCTGCGGCGGCCGCACCTGCTGCTTTTCCTGACGCTCGAGCTGCTTGGCATTGAACGCCGCGACGATGCTCGAGCGGCGCTCCTTCTCGAGATAGCCGGTATATTCCTGGTCGATCTTCTTCTGCTCGTCCGGCGTCGGATTGGGGCCGGCGATGTCGAAGCTGCGGTCCTGCATGAAGTCGTAATAGGTGTAGCCGCCGCTGGGTTTGCGGCGTCCGGCGAACTTGGCATTGCAGTCGGCGAGTTGCGCGGTCTTGTCTTCCCTGGACTTCGCCTTCTCGGCGAGGTCGGCGCAATCTTCAAAATCCTTCGGCGCGCTGCGCCACCATTGCGCGCGCGCCGTCATTGGCGCCAGCGCGAACGCGGCGACGAAAACGGCAACAGCCAACGTCGATGATCGTGACGGCATCACGGACATTGCTACCAAATCCGAACGACACAGAGTGAGCAGATTGTCGCCATTTTAGTGACCCTTGTCACCTGGAACCGGACGATTTCCCTGATCATTTAAGTCGCAGATCAGTCGTTTGGCCTGATCGAGTAATCGCTGTACGTAATTGCAATGTTTCAAGAATTCTTACCGTAACGGCACGCCGGAAATTGGAACAATTCGTCTCGAATCGTTCACTTGACCCTATGCAGCAATGCGACGAGTTCCGCCTGCCGGTGCGTGCCGGTCTTCTGGAAAATCGTCTTGAGCTGATTGCGCGCGGTGGCAAGAGCAATGCCGGCTTCCTGTGCGGCGGCCTCGACCGAATCGCCGCGCGCAAGCCGCGTGGCGAGGCGCGCCTGCGCCGGCGTCAGCTCGAACGCCGCCGCCAGCAGCGACTGATCGAATGCGGCGTTGCCCTCGAGATCGCGGATCAACAGGATCGCGCGTGCACCCAGGAACGGTGAGCGCGCGGCGGGAGGCACCGGCTGCATCTGGATCACGATCGGCCGCTTGTCGATCCTGCGCACCACGATCGGCGATGTCGGGAGCGGATGCAGGTCCGAGCTGTGGGCCAGCAGATCGATCTGCCTGGTCAGATCGGTATTGGCCTGCCGGTCGGCCAAGGTGAGGCGGTTGTTGCGGATCGCAAGTTCATGGCCGAGGCAGGCTTCCGCCTGGCCGTTCATGCCGATGACGGCGCCGAAGCGGCCGACGGCAATCGCCGCGACCTGGATCAGGTCAAGTGCGCTGGTGATGCCCGAAATCGCGGAGCGGCCGACGACGGTGGACAGCGTCGCGGCTTCGGTCAGCCGCGCCGATATTCTCGAGAGCGCCTTGACCTCGTCGGCGTCGAACATGCCTTCCTTCGGTGAGCGCTGGATCGTCAGTCCCCACAACGCCGGACCGGCGCGGAAGCCGACGGCGGCAAACCATTTCAGCCCGAACTCGCCGAGCGAGGAATAGAGCGGGTCGCGCAGCATCTCGGTTTCGCCGCCGAACAGGTCGGCGTCGGTGATGACGTTGGTGCCGGCCAGCATCAGCGGCACGCCGCGTGCCGCGCGAATGTCGCTGAGATGAAAATTCTGCGGGAAGTAGGTCTTGGTGAAATAGTCGGTGATCGATTGCGTGCGCGGAATGTCTTCGGTGCGGATATCGCTCTGAAGCATCGCAGCCCCGGTCGCGCCGACGGCCGCGCAGACCTCGTCCATGAAGGACGGCCAGGTCGCGGGATCGAGAACCACATCGCCAAGGCGCGCGGTTACGTCGTCCAGCCGGTGCACGTCGACCAAAGGCTCAGCTCCGCCTGATGCAGATTGTCGTTGTTTCACAGGACGAAACAGGTCCGACCTGATTGCGCCCGGTACCATGCATAAGAAAGCCTGGAGCGCCAGATATGCAAGTTAAATCAGCGGTGCGGCCGAGGGCCGGGCCCGCAAACCCTGGCGAAACATGATCGAAAATCGGCGAGGGGTGCGAGCCCACCGCTACAGCAGGTGCAGATCCCGGCGGCGATCGGCCTCGGTCAACGCGACGCGGCAGAAGCCGGCGGCGATCGCGACGACGTCCTCGATGGCTTGCGGATATTGCTTCGAGACCCAGCGCAGCGCGATCGAGATCACCGCGCCGACCATGCCGATCGAGAGCAGCGTGGCTGCCGCGGCCTTGTTGCCGTGTTTGGGGTCAAGCGTCGGCGGCACCAGGATGTCGCTGAAGACGCGCAGGGCGTCGAGCTTGACGGCATCGACCGCCGGACTGATGCCGGAAATCTCGAGCAGGAAGACCCGCGCGGGCTTCGGGTGCTCCTTCAGCCGCGTGAAATACAGCGTCAGCGCGGCGCGCAGCCTCATCTCGGCGTCGCCGCCGGCGGCCGCCGCGGCTGCCGTCATCTCCTCGTGCAGGTGGCCGACGACATGGTTGTAGGCGGCGATCAGCAGGGCTTCGCTGTTGGAAAACGATTCGTAGAAATAGCGTTCGGTGAGCTCGGCCGCCTCGCAGATCGCCTTCACGGTGGCGACCCGATAGCCGACCTCGCCATAGACCTCGATCGCGGCATTGATCAGTTTCAGCCGCCGCTCGGCGCGGCGTTCCTCGGCGTCCATACCGCCATAGAGGCGGGCTTTCCGGCTGCTTGTCATGAAAAGTGTATTGACACGAGCCGTTGTCAGATGTCAAGTTATCTGACAATACACATTGTCAATTCTGCTGCGGGAGGGTCAGGGCATGTCTGCTCATTTCGACGTGTTGATCGTGGGTGCCGGGCTGTCGGGCATCGGCGCCGGCTATCACCTGCAGACCAACTGTCCGGACCGCAGCTACGCCATTCTCGAAGGCCGCGATTGCATCGGCGGGACCTGGGACCTGTTCCGCTATCCCGGCATCCGCTCCGACTCCGACATGTACACGCTCGGCTATTCGTTCCGGCCGTGGACCGAGCCGAAAGCGATCGCCGATGGCGCGTCGATCCTGAGCTATGTGCGCGAGACCGCGCGCGCGTACGGCATCGACAAGAACATCCGCTTCAACCACCGCGTCGTGCGCGCCGACTGGTCGTCGGCCGACTCGCAATGGACGGTCGAGGTCGAGCGCGGGCCGGAGCAGACGATCGAGCGCCTCACCTGCAACTTCCTGTTCATGTGCAGCGGCTACTACAAATATGAGCACGGCTACACGCCTGACTTCCCCGGCATCGCCGATTTCGCCGGCCGCGTCGTCCATCCGCAGAAGTGGACCGACGACATCGACTATACGGCTAAGAAGGTGGTGGTGATCGGCAGCGGCGCGACCGCGGTGACGCTGGTGCCGGAAATGGCCAAGACCGCCGCCCATGTCACGATGCTGCAGCGTTCGCCGACCTATGTCGTGGCGCGGCCGGACGAGGACAAGGTCGCCAACTGGCTGCGGGCGCGGCTGCCGGCCAAACTCGCCTACGGCCTGACGCGCTGGAAGAACGTGCTGTTCGGCATGTATTTCTACCGGCTCTGCAAGCGCGATCCGGAGCACGTGAAGAAGCTGATCCTCGGCGGCGTGCGCCATGCGCTAGGCCCGGACTACGACGTCGCCACGCATTTTACGCCGAGCTACAATCCGTGGGACCAGCGGCTCTGCCTGGTGCCGAACGGCGATCTCTTTCAATCGCTGCGCAGCGGCGGCTCGTCTGTCGTGACCGACCAGATCGAGACCTTCACGCCCGGCGGCATCAAGCTCAAGAGTGGCAATGTGCTCGACGCCGATGTCGTGGTGACCGCGACCGGCCTCGACCTGCAGGTGCTCGGCGGGCTCGAGATCAAGGTCGACGGCGCGCCTGTCGATCTGTCGAAGACCATGAACTACAAGGGGCTGATGTATTCGGGCGTGCCGAACCTCGCCGCGGCCTTCGGCTACACCAACGCGTCCTGGACGCTGAAATGCGACCTGACCTGCGAATATGTCTGCCGCATGCTCAACCACATGAAGGCGAACGGCTACGCGCAAGTGACGCCGCGGCGGAACGATCCTGATGTCACCGAACTGCCCTGGGTGGATTTCTCCTCGGGCTATATCCAGCGCGCCGCCGCCAGGTTTCCCAAACAGGGCTCGCGCCGGCCGTGGCGGCTCTACCAGAATTATGCGCTCGATATCATGACGCTGCGTTTCGGCTCGCTGAAGGATGAGGCGATCGAGTTTCTGCCGGCGCGCCGGGCCGGCGCGGCCAATGCTGCCTCCAATCCGGCCCGGCAGGTGGCGTAGCGCGCGAATCGCCGAGCGCGGTGCCCACTTCGCTCGAACACGCTCTGGTGTGGCGCGGGCTGGCGATCATTCGGCACGTCTGCTATGGGAGGGTGACGCCCGCGTGCTTCGCTGCGGGCGGTGCGGTCCCGTAGCTCAGCCGGATAGAGCGACGGTTTCCTAAACCGTAGGTCGGAAGTTCGAGTCTTCCCGGGATCGCCATTTTCCGCCTGGCTGCACTCCGTGCGCTCCGCAGGTAAGGCGGTTGCGCAACGCATTCCGGCCACGGTCTGCCGGGCATCTCACCCCCGAGTTCACGCCAAATTAGGGAAAGCCCGGGACAATGGGGAGGGGGCCACCGGAAAACCGCGCGCATGCGAGCCAGCGTTCCAGAACGGGTTGAAGAGGGCGGCAGCGACGCCCTTCGCGATCCGCTGCGTTCGAAGGGTCGGCCGCTCGTTGTCGATATCGACGAGGTGATGGTTCCGGGAAGCTCCTACCCGGCGGATATCGCTTCCGGGATCACAAGCCGCTTTCGCGCCGTCACCACGCCGGTTGCCACCGCGTTCGGACTGGCCGCACGCATTGCTGATAGATCGGGCTTCGATCCATCCCGCGCACGGTTCGACCACGACGCCGTGACCTTCCTCTTGCAGGTGCTCGGCGAAGGTCGTCCGGTCTATCTCTGTTCGGAAACCCATCCCGAGCCGTCCGTCAGCGCGGTTGCCCAGCATCTCGGCGTCTTCACGGCGTGGGCTGCCGCACCGGGCGGCCGGTCAGCGGTACAGGGCGACGACCTGCCGCCCGTGCTCCTGCAGGGCTTCGACTACATCGGCGGCGAAGCGGTTGCGCTGCCCGGGTTCGCGTCACGCCTGGCGCGCCCCGGTCGATCCGCCCCGGCTGCACCCGCGCGGGCCGGTGTGCGCAGCTGGCTGAAGCTGCTTCGGGTGCATCAATATGCCAAGAACGCCCTCGTGCTGGTGCCGCTGCTGACCGCGCATAAGTTTGCACTTGCGTCGGCGGCGACGTCGCTGCTTGCGGTGATCGCGTTCTCGCTCGCGGCGTCGGGTGCCTACATCCTGAACGACATTCTCGACGTCAAGGCCGACCGCGCGCATCCGGCCAAGCGCAACCGTCCGATCGCAAGCGGTGACATCCCGGTGCCGCGAGCTGCCGGCGCGATGGCCCTGGCGCTGGTCGCCGCGTTCGCGACCGCGTTGGGCATATCGGTCGCGTTCGGCGGCGTCCTGCTCGGCTATTTCGCGCTGACCACATCCTATTCGATGTGGCTCAAGCGCATCGCGATCGTCGACGTCGTCGTGCTGGCGACGCTTTACACCGTCCGCGTGATCGGCGGCGCGGTTGCGATCAGCGTGCCGATGTCGGAATGGCTGCTCGCGTTCTCACTGTTCATCTTCATGTCGCTGGCGCTGGTGAAGCGCCATGTCGAGCTCGCGAGCCATCCGGACGGCGCGGTGCTCGCGGCGCGCGGCTACCGGATCGAGGACAAGTCGATGGTCGCGATCCTCGCGGCCGCGTCGGGCTTCAACGCCGTCGTGATCTTCACGCTCTACATCTCGTCCGATACGGTTCGCGCGCTCTACAGCCATCCGCAGCTGCTCTGGGTCTGTTGTCCGATCCTGATGTACTGGATCGGCCGCGTGATGCTGTTCGCGCAGCGCGGATTGATCGATGATGATCCCGTGATGTTCGCGCTCCGCGATCGCGCCAGCTGGGCCGCCCTTGGCGCGATCGGCGTCATCATGCTCGCCGCCATCTAGCGATGCCGGCGGCTGTCTTGCCAGGACGCGCGACCTCCAATCCGGGCGAGATTTGCCTCTCCGGCTGGGGCAACTATCCCAAGGTATCGACAGAGCTGCTGGCGCCGCAGACGCCCGCAGGCGCACGGGACCATTTGCTTGCGCGGTCCGGCGTTGTCGCGCGCGGGGCGGGCCGCGCCTATGGCGATGCCGCGATCGGCACGAAAGCCACGATTTCCTCGCGCGGCCTGAACCGGATGCGAAGCTTCGATGCGGCGACCGCCCAATTGACGGTCGAAGCCGGCGTGACCATCGCCGACATCCTTGCCGCGTTCGAGCCGCGCGGCTTCTTCCTGAAAGTCGTGCCCGGCACGAAATTCGTGACGGTCGGGGGCGCGATCGCAGCCGATGTCCATGGCAAGAACCACCATCGCGATGGCGGCTTCGGCGCTATCGTTGATTCATTCCGCCTCGCGCTGCCGGGCGGCGAGATCGTTTCCTGCTCGAGATCGGAAAACGCCGCGCTGTTCGCGGCGACGCTGGGCGGCATGGGCCTGACCGGCATGATCCTCGACGCAACACTGCGGCTGTTCCCGATCGAGACGGCCTGGCTGCGGCAGGACACACGCGTCGCCGGCAATCTCGACGCGGCGATCGATCAGTTGGAAAGCAACGCCTCCGCCACCTATTCGGTGGCCTGGATCGACTGCCTTGCGCGCGGCGCGGCGCTCGGACGGTCGCTGGTCTATCTGGCCGAGCACGCCACGCGCCGCGACATGGACGTGCTGGGGCCCGGCCTCGCGCCGTTCCCCAGCCCTCGCACGCAGCGACTGTCGGTGCCGGAGCTGTTTCCCGGATGGCTGCTCAATCGCACATCGATGCGGGTGTTCAACGAGCTGTATTTCTGCCGCGGCGCTGTGCATCAGGGCAAGCAGCGGCTCGTCCACTGGGATCCCTACTTCTTTCCGCTCGATGCGATCTCCGATTGGAACAGGATCTACGGCCGGCGCGGCTTCGTGCAGTATCAATGCGTGATCCCGCTCGACCGCGCACGCCGCGTGCTTGCCGACATCCTGGATCGGGTATCCCGGCGCGGCGATGCCTCGTTTCTTGCGGTGCTCAAGCAGCTCGGCGATGGCGGCGGGCCGATGTCGTTTCCGCTGCGCGGCTTCACCCTGACGATGGACTTTCCCGTCAGCGACACGCTGTTCGCGTTTCTTGATCAGCTCGATGCGCTGGTGATCGATGCCGGCGGCCGGCTCTACCTCGCCAAGGACGCCCGGCAATCCCGCGCGACATTCGAATCCGGATATCCCGGTCTTGCGGCCCTGCGGGACATCCGCCAGCAGACCGGGGCGACAACGCGCCTTGCGTCCCATCTTTCAGCACGGCTTGGAATTTGATGACCGGCACAAAATCAATTCTGGTGATTGGCGGCAGCTCGGATATCGGGCACGCGACCGCGCTGCGCTATGCAAAGGAGGGGTGGCGCGTGACGCTCGCCGCCCGCGATCTCGCGGCCGCGCAGCGCAACGCCGATGATATCAGGACGCGAAGCGGCGTCGAAACAACGGTTCAGTCGCTCGACGTGCTGCAGACCGGGCAACTTGCCGGCTTCGTCGCCGGCCTTTCCGCGCTCCCCGACACCGTCGTGTGCGTTGTCGGAGAACTCGGTGATCAGCTGCGGGCCCAGACCGATCCCGAGCTTGCGACGACAATCATGCGGACCAATTTCGAGGCACCCAGCCTGTTGCTCGAACAGTTCGCGCAGGCCTTCGCGGCGCGCGGCTCGGGAACCATCGTCGGGGTCAGTTCGGTCGCCGGCGATCGCGGCCGGGCTTCGAACTATTACTACGGCGCGGCCAAGGCCGGTTTCACGCAATTCCTGTCCGGCCTGCGCAACCGCCTGACACTGGCGGGTAAGGTCCGCGTCGTCACCGTCAAGCCCGGCTTCGTGCGCACGAAAATGACGGCGCATATGAAGCTGCCGGCGCCCTTGACCGTGCAGCCGGACCGGGTTGCGGAGGATATCTACTGCGCCGACGTGACGAGGCCGCGGGACGTGATCTATGTGGCCAGGCGGTTTTGGCTAGTGATGACGATCATCTGCGCGCTGCCGGAGACGATCTTCAAGCGGATGCGCATCTGACGGTCGATCCGCTGACTGCTTCCGTCCCTGAACTGCGCAGCAGCACAATTCCGACAATGAACGCGATCAGCGGAATGATCGCGAAGCCGCCGATCGAGAGCGTGCCGAATGACTGCGCGCCCGGGTGGGCGGTCGTCATCTGCGTCGCTTGCAGGTAGCCAAACGCTCCGATCGGGATCGGCAAGGCGTAGATGATGCCTCGCTCCCATTCACGCGCGCTCGCCAGCAGCGCCGGCAACAGCAGCACCAGGCCGACGCTGAAGATCAGAAAGTCGTAATCGTAGGCGTAGGGGCTGATGCAGACCGACACGATCGCAACGAGGCCGAGGCGCTCGTGGGTCGGCATCGTCCGGAAGGCGGCGATGAGAACGACGGCAAGCGCCAGGACCGCGACGGCACCCTGGGCGACAAACGCTGCCGACGCGGACATCCCTGCGGTTCGCAACGCGGCATAGATCGAGATCATGCGATGCATCGGGTAGTTTCCTTGCTCCAGGAACACCGACGAATCGCGCACGCTCTGCAGGAACGCGCTCCAGATCTGGACGCCGAAAACCGCCGTACAGATCGCTGAGCTGATCAGCACGACGGCGGCCGCCGTCATCACGACGATCCAGGAACGCCGCAGGATGGCGTAGACTGCGAACGCGATGGCGAGGTGCGGCTTGATGACCATCAGACCGAGGGCGACCCCGGCGAGGGCCGGCCGCTCTTCAAAGAACAGGCAGACCATTCCGATCAGCGCGGCGGTCAGCAGGCCGTTCTGTCCGCATGCCAGTGTGATCCCGATCGTCGGAAAAAACACGATGAGCACGAGCACAAAGTTATTGCCGGCGAGACGGCGCAGCACGGCAAGGTAGAGCGTCAGCGTCGAGGCGGCGAACAGCAAATAGGCAATGCCGACCGGGATCAGCGCGAAAGGCGCCAGCAGCAGGCTGAACTGCGGCGGATAGGTCCACGACATGAAACCATCGTGCCCGCCCGATGCCTCCTTCTGGATGACGATGAGCTTCGCGAATTGATAGGCCTGATCCACGGTGCCCAGCCACACCAGCTTTGCGGTGATGTAGAAGGCGGCAAAGTCAACGAGCTCGCGGCCATGCCCGAGCCCCACTTGAGCGAGCCACACCGCCTTGAAGATGATGGCGATGGCCAGAAGCGCGAGGATTCCGCGGATATAGGCGGTCCGCTTCGACGTGGTCGACCGAATTGCTTCGAGGGTAGTTGCGAACATCAAGCCGGGCCCTGTTTCGGCCGTTCAGGCTAGGTCGAATAGGTTAAACAGTCGAAAAATCGGGCGGGAGAGCGCGGTTCGGTGCCTGTCGCCCGACCGCCGCAGGGATGCATCACACCGGCCCGTGCCGGCGCTGCCGGAACCGGGCGGTATCTCGGTGCCCGGCCGCGACTTTCGCTGGAGCTCCGTCGGCGGCAGTGATAACGGCTGGGAGAACCATCTCACGACGGGCCGTATGCCGAAACCTCCGCCTCCTTCCAATCGCGGGCCCAGCCCATCCCCGGCTCTGCATCGTGCCATGGTCGCGTTGCAGATGGGGCAGGTCGTCGAAGCTGAGCGGCTAGCGGCCGAAGTGTTGAAGGCAAACCGGACCGATGTCGGCGCGGCCTCGATCCTGGCACGGGCGCTGATGGCCCAGAACCGCAACGAGGAGGCGATCGCGCCGCTCGAGCGGATCGCGCGCCGCGTCGAGGACCCCGGCCTCGAGACCCTGCTCGGCGCGGCGCTCGGCGGCGCCGGTCGGCGCAGCGAGGCGATCGATGTGTTGCGGCGAACCGCGGCGCGACGGCCACCGTTCCTTCCTGCATTTCAGGGCTTGGCAGGGCAATTGGGCGCGGCCGGCCGCATCGACGAGGCGGTTGCCGTCATTGAGAGCGCGCTTGCTTTCGCGCCCGGCAGCGTCGAGTTGCTGCTTCTGCTCGCGCAGCTATTGCCCCATCGCAATGAGCGCGGCCGCGCGCGCGAGATTCTGGAGAAGCTTCGCACCGTGGCGCCGGGACATCCCGATATTCTGGCCGCGCTCGCGCGCGTGCTGCTGCTCGATGGCGAATACGCGGCTGCGGCGGATCTCTACCGTCAGGTGCTGGCGCAGCGCCCCGACGATCCCCTGACGCGTACCAGCTTCTCCGCCTGTCTTCTGGAAATGGGCGACCGCGCCGCCGGCGAAGCCAATCTGCGTCTGGCGTTGCGCGGCCGGCCGCAAATGATCGGCCGCACGACGTCGGCGCTAGCCATGGCATCGCATGGCCGCTTCTTCTTCCGTCCCAGCGCGGTTGCGAAGTTTCTGAGCTAGGCGGTCCGGCCGCTGCCGCACGGGTTTCGCCGCGCTCGACCCATCATGGGCAGCCTTGGACGATCCATGTGGCGAGAACGCTGAGCTGCATCCCAACCACACCTGTCATCGCCCGGCTCGACCGGGCGATCCAGTACGCCGCGGCTTCTCGGTTCAAGCGCTGACGTCTCTGGAATACTGGATCGCCCGGTCGAGCCGGGCGATGACAGCGAACTTGCTCAGGATCGCGCCACACAATTCAGTGTCGTCCTGGCGAAAGCCAGGACCCATTACCCCAAATCTCGATTGCCGAGCGACGCTGGGGCCGCGATCCCGTTCATCATCAAAGCGGTGGTTATAGGTCCTGGCTTTCGCCAGGACGACGGCGGTGGATACTGAGCTTCCGACAGCAGGAGGCCGCAGCGCCGTCTCTTGCGCCCGCTCTACGTCCGAAACTGCCGGCGATAGAGTCCGGGCTCGCGGGCCATCCGGTTGGACAGTTCCTGTGCGCGCGATGTTTCATCCGGCGTCATCGCCGCGGTCTGCGCGACCCAGTTTTCGCGCTTGACCGGGAAGCATTGCGCGACCGGCGTGCCCTTGGGCAAGATGCCGCTGAAATTGGTGTCGTGCCAGCGCGCCGGGAAATGAATCCAGCTGTCGTGAAACTGATCGCAATCGACCATGCCGGTCAGTGTGGTGAACGGCAGGTCGAACCGGTTGATCGGATGCGTGAAGAACAGCGAATAGCCCGCCGGCGCCTCGATGGTCCACAGATTGACGAACTTGATGAGGAAGCGGTCCTGTTCGAACAGCGGCGAGCCGATCACCTGGCTTTCGTCGTGGAAGCCGACCGGCGAGCGCGGGAATTCAAGCACGCCTCCGGACGGAAGGTCGTTGTCCCATGTCATCTCGCCATTCTCGATCTTGAGGTCGCAGATCAGCGGCATCAGGAAACCCGATGTCATCGCATCGACGAATGGCGGGCAGCGCTTGACGGTATCCTCCTCGCGATTGCTCATCGCATTGAAGGCCTGCGTCGGCATCGCCTTGAGCCATCCGGGAAGGCCCAATGACGCGGGCACTGGCGCTGGAATCTTGCCCTCGAGCTCCGCCGGGCAGCGGAATTTGATGGTTATCGCTTCGTTGTTGTTGGACACGGTTTGGCCCTTGGTTCGTTCAGTGTCGGCAGCACCCTTGCGCCAGTCGATGCTGATCTAGCACGCGATGACGGGGCGGAGAAAGCAGCCGCATCTCGCGCAGGGCGAGCCGCGGCATAGAGTCATAAGTTGTTGTTATCATGACGGATAAGGAAAGCCGGCGATTCCCGATGCGGCGCGCATGCAATCCCGTTTTGATCCGTCTTTCCGCTCGCTGATGTGCAAGACTTTGCCGATAGGCATTGGCTTTCGATGCCTGTCGGGCGCATCATGGCTGGTGTCGCTGATGACGAGACTTGCAGCAGGTAACGGAGGGACTGATGGTCGAATCGAAGGTTGAGACCGCCAACACCGCAGGCGCCGCGCCACCCTCCGGCGATAGCGGCGGCGTCAGCGAGCTCGCGATCGCGACCGTCCGCACCGTGCCGATCGACCAGGCGCAGTCCCGCACCGAGCACGATCTGCTCGGCGAGGACGATGTGCCGGCCAATGCGCTGTGGGGCATCCACACCAAGCGCGCGGTGGTGAACTTTCCGATCACCGGCGTGCCGGTCGGCCATTTCCCTGAATTCGTCCGCGCGCTGGCGCTGGTGAAGCAAGCCGCCGCCCGCGCCAACAAGCGCCTGGGCTATCTGGCGCCGGAAAAGGCCGATGCGATCGACAAGGCCTGCACCCGGATCGCGACCGACAAGGTCTATGCCGAGTCCTTCGTGGTCGATGCGATCCAGGGCGGAGCCGGGACCTCGACCAACATGAACGCCAACGAGGTGATCGCCAACGTCGCGCTAAAGCTGATGGGCAAGAAGCCCGGCGACTATCACACGCTGCATCCGAACGACGACGTCAACATGGCGCAGTCGACCAACGACGCCTATCCGACCGCGTTGCGCCTCGCGGTGATCTTTGCCACCCAGCCGCTGGTGCGCGCGCTCGATGACCTTGCCTATGCCTTCAAGGGCAAGGCGGTGGAGTTCGCCGATGTCCTGAAGATGGGCCGCACCCAGCTTCAGGATGCGGTGCCGATGACGCTCGGTCAGGAGTTCGACGCCTTCCACGCCACCGTGAAGGAGGACGTCGCCCGGCTGAACGAGATTTCGAGCCTGTTCCGCGAGGTCAATCTCGGCGCCACCGCGATCGGGACCGGGATCAATGCCGATCCGCGCTATGCGGCGCTTGCGGTCGAGGAGCTGTCGCGATTGTCGGGCCAGCCGATGGTGCTGGCCTCGAACCTGATCGAGGCGACCTCCGACCTCGGCGCCTTCGTGCTGTTCTCCGGCGTCTTGAAACGCGTCGCGGTCAAGGTGTCGAAGATCTGCAACGACCTCCGCCTGCTGTCGTCGGGGCCGCGCACCGGCATCGGCGAGATCCGGCTGCCTGCGGTGCAGGCCGGCTCCTCGATCATGCCCGGCAAGGTCAACCCGGTGATTCCGGAGGTGGTCAACCAGGTTGCCTTCCTCGTGATCGGGCACGATCTCACGGTGACGATGTGCGCCGAAGGCGGCCAGCTCCAGCTCAATGCCTTCGAGCCGACCATCGGCTATTGCGTGTTGAGCTCGCTGCGCATGCTGACGGCGGCGATCGATACGCTGACCAAGCGTTGCGTCGACGGCATCGAGGCCGACCGCGAGCGTTGCCGCAGCCTGGTGCAGGGCTCGATCGGCCTGATCACGGCGCTGGCGCCGGCGCTCGGCTATGAGGCCTCGTCGCGCGTCGCGCGCCGCGCGCTGAAGGAGAATCGCTCGGTCGCCGATATCGTGCTGGAGGAAAAGCTCCTGACCGAGGAGCAGCTCAACCAGCTGCTCGAGCTCGAAGCCATGACCCGCCCGGCGCGCCGTCAGCCCGTCCCCAAATTGAAGGACATTTGATCTACGCCGCGGGCGCTACAGCGTCTTGATGAACTCGATCAAAGCGCGGCGCTCGTCTTCCTTCAGCTCCGCCCCGATCACGCCGAGGCGCTTCTCGTTCGAGAATTCGTGTCCGGAATTGCTGTTGCCGCGCTTGCTGGTGTCGAGCACGAAGGCGTTCTTGACCTTGTCCTTCCAGACATAGCCGAGATCCTTGGGGTCATACTCCCGGTTGCCGAGATGGAAGGTCGAGGGACGATCCTTCACCGGCGACAGCAGTGCGTAGATGGTCGGCACCGATCCGTTGTGCAGATAGGGCGGGGTCGCCCAGATGCCGTTGAGCGGCCGGACCTTGTAGGCCAGTGGCGCCTGGATCTCGTTCGGCCGGTAGCCGTTGATGCGCTTGCGATCCTCCGGCGGGGTCTTGTTCTGGTCATACCAGGTGTCGACGGTCTTCTCGACGAGGTCGCCGAGCGCCGGTCCGAAACCGCCGTCCTTGATCTTCAGATTGGCCGGCGTTTCGACAGTGCGGTTCTTGAGGCCCTCGGCCTGCGCGCTGTCGGTGCCGATATGGCTGATCGGAATCATCTCGACGTCGAGCAGCGGCTGGCCGGCGTCGTTCTTGATCCAGCGCTTCTTGTCCTTGAACAGCGCGAAGGCCTCGCTCGCCGGCAGCGCCTTGCTGTCGATCGCAGGTCCATGGCAGTCCTGGCAATGCGTCTTGTAGAGTTCGCCGCCCTTCTTGGCGAGATCCATGTTGATCTGCCCCAGGATGTTCTCCGGCCATTTCGGCGACGCCAGGCCGCCAAAACCCTTGTCCTCGCTCGGCGGCTCGCCGGCGATCATCCGCTCCATCTCGTGCAGCACGTCGATCCGTGCGCTCGATTTGTAAAGTCCCTTGGACTCGTCGAGCAGATTGAGCTCAGCGCTGACGCCGAGCGCCTCGCCGGCATTGCGCACCATCGGCTGCATGATCGAGCCGTCATACTGCACCCAGCTGAACCACGGCGCGTTCCAGATCCGCGGGAAATGCACCGGCGCCGAATGTGCGGCGTAGTTGTTCGGATTGTTCAGATCGATCGAGAATACCTGGTTGCCGATCCGGTTGAGTGCGTCGAGCCGCGCATAGCCTTCCTCGACGCTGTTGGCGGCGACCTTGTTCTCCAGTGAATTGATGTTGGCGTATTGCTTCAGCACGAGATCGAGCTGGCCGCGCAGCGCCATGCGCTCGTCAACAGTGGCGTCCTTGCCGAGGATCTCGTCGGCAAAGCGCGCGAAGCGGCCCGGCCAGAACCGGGTCAGCAGCAGCGAGACGCCGACGCTCTTCTGGAACTCGAACAAATTGGTGTTGGCCGGCCCGCCGTCGATCACGACCTCGGTGCCGCGATAGCTGAAGCTTCCGGTGTGGCAGGCCGAGCAAGTCAGCCCGACCCCGTTCATGTCGGCTTTGCTATGCGGGTTGCGCCAGGGCGCGCCGTTGGCGTCGGCCATCGGGCCGCTCGGCGCAAAGCCGATCGGCAGCGCATCGGGGCTACCCGGAATCACGGTGTCGGGAATGAAGCCGAAGCGGCCGAGATAATTGGTCTCGCTGAGCCGCGGTGCCGCCGTGAGAAGCGGCCAGACCGTCGGCTGCTCCAGCACCATGAACCACTCAAGGGGAATGCCGAAAGTCCGCGTGCCCTGGTCGGCGTGATAGAACCAGCGCAGCCGTTCGGCGCTGACATTCTGATCCAGCCACACCGTCTTGGCCGACGGCTGGTAGTCGACGACCTTGACGCGGAAGCCGCTGACCACGGTCTCGATATCGTCCTTGAGGTAGAGGGCGCCGGCGACAATCAGCAGCCCGATGAAGAAGATCGTCTTGCGAGGCATGCCCCATCCCTCAATTCGCGGTACCCGCGCGTCATATTGATGAGATATTAAAAATCGCCGAAATAGGTTCGCGTTAAGCGTGTGATGCGCTGTGCCCAATCCTACAGTAGCGGCTGTCGGTCTAACAACGGAAATGTTGCAGAAGAAATGTTGCAAAAGAAATGTCGGTTGGCTGTGAGCCAGTTCACTTGCGGCGCGCTCTCCCCGGCGGCATTTGCGCGCATGGCTGCCTGCGGCTAGAAATGACAGAGCAACGCTTCTTCGAGATGTCATCTTGAACACGTCAGCCGCACAGCCGCTCACGATCACGGTCTCGGACGACAACGCGGTGTCCGCACTGCTGCTGCGCCCGGCGCAAGCACGTGCCGCTTATGTGTTTGCGCATGGCGCCGGCGCCGGCATGACGCATTCGTCGATGGACGTGATATCAGAAGGATTGGCGGAGCGCGGCATCGCGACGCTGCGCTATCAGTTTCCCTACATGGAGAAAGGCAGCAAGCGGCCCGATCCGCCGGCCGTCGCGCAGGCGACTGTGCGTGCTGCGGTGGCGGAGGCCGTGCGCCGTTGCGGCGAACTGCCGCTGTTCGCCGGCGGCAAGTCGTTCGGCGGACGCATGACCTCGCAGGCGCAGGCGAAAGCGCCGCTCGCAGGCGTGCGCGGGCTGGTATTTCTCGGCTTTCCCCTGCATCCCGCCGGCAAGCCGTCGAGCGAGCGGGCCAAACATCTCGCCGAGGTCAAGGTCCCGATGCTGTTCCTGCAGGGCACGCGCGACGCGCTGGCCGAGCTCGACCTGCTCGAGCCTTTGGTAAATGGGCTCGGCGCGCGCGCGACGCTGCAGCTGGCGCAGGAGGCGGATCATTCCTTCCACGTCCTGAAGCGCTCCGGCCGCAACGACCGCGAGGTGATGGCCGAGATACTCGATGGCTTTGCGGCCTGGGTCGCGAAGCATTCGCAAGCAGGCGAAGTCTTTGCCTTGTAGCCTTGTAGCCCGGATGGAGCCAACGGGTCGCGCGAACGCGCGCCCGATGACAGGCTCCGCGAAATCCGGGGCAGGTTTTTCCTCCTGTGACACCGTCCCGGATTGCGCTGCGCTGCATCCGGGCTACGCGTCAGCCTGACGCCGCGCCGCCATAGATGCGGTCGCGCAGGCGGCGCATGCCGGACAGCCAGCGCTCGCGATTGGTGGCCTTGCGCTGCATGTATTCCTGCACCTGGGGATGCGAGAGAATCAGGAAGCGTTCCTCGGCCATCGCCTCGATCACCATCCTCGCCACCTCTCCGGGCTGCAGCACGCCGTCGACGCGCGCCGCGCTCGGGCCCGGCGTCGTCATTCCGGTCTGCACCGATTGCGGGCAGAGCACGGAGACGCGGATGCCGCGATCGCCATACTGGATGGCGAGATGTTCGGCGAGCGCGACCGCGGCGTTCTTGGTCACGCCGTAAGGCATCGAGTTCAGCGAGGCCAATAGCCCCGCCGCGGATGCCGTGTTGAGCAGATAGCCGGAGCCACGCGCGAGCATGCCGGGCACCAGCGCGCGCGCCGCGAACACGTGGCTCATCACATGCACGCGCCAGCTCACATCCCAGTCGGCATCGGACGCGGCTTCCTGTCCCTTGCGCGACAGCCCGGCATTGGAGAAGAACACGTCGACCGGGCCATACTTGTCCTCGGCCGCGGCGATCAGCGCCTTGATATCCTCCTCGAGCCCGACATCGGCCGTGACCGCGAGCCCGTCGATATCGCCGGCGACGCTGGCGAGCCGGTCGCGCGAGGTCTTGAGATCGGCGACCACGACGCCGCGCGCGCCGGCCTCCGCGTAGGCCCGCGCCACCGCCTCGCCGATCCCGCTCGCGCCGCCGGTGACGACGCAGACCTTGTCCTTGACTTGCATGGTTCGATGTTCCCGCTTGATATCGTGCTCGGATTGTCAGCCCTGATACAGCCCCTTGTCACGCGCCTTCTGGATCGCGATCGCGGCCATCAGGTCGAGCATCGGGGTCGGAATATCAGCTGCGCGCGCAAACGCCGCCGGTGCGCGCACCAGCACATCGATCTCCATGGCGCGGCCGAGCTCGTAGTCCTGCAGGATCGACGGCTTGTGGTCCGGCGCCGGCCCTGAGCGGGTGACGCGCTTGACCTCGGGAATGTAGTGCGTCGCCACCGCATTGGCCTCGTCGAGCAGGCGCGGGATCACGTCCTGCATGTCAGGATCGTCGCGGACGCCGCGCGCGGTCAGCCCGGTCAACAGGCAGAGCACCGACATCGACATGTTGGTGAGCAGTTTCGACCAGATCGTCTCGCGGATCTCCTTGACCTCGGGCGATTCGATCAAGGCGTCGTTGAGTGCCGCACGCAGATTGGCGATGCGCTCGCTCTGGCGATCGTCGCATTCGCCGATCAGGAGGCGGTTGCGATCCGGCGACAGGTTCGCCGCCACGCCGGGCGCGATCACCTCATTGGAGGAGAAGATCACGCCGCCGATGATCCGTTCCTTCGGGATGGCGCCGCGCAGGTGCCCGCCGGGAACGAGCAAGCCCAGATCGGGAATCGCGGGATGCTGCGGCGGCAGGCCGAGATCGTACCACCAGGGAATGCCGTTCTGCGCGAACACGATCGATGTGTCGTGCTGAAGCAGCGGCGGCAACCCGGTTGCCAGCGCGCCGATGTCGGTGGCCTTCAGGGTGCTGATGACGACGTCCTGCGGCCCCAGCTCGGCTGGATCGGCCGACGCCTTCACCCGCGCGGTGACGCCGGTATCGCCGACCTTCAGCGTCAACCCGTTGGATTTGACCGCGTCGAGATGCGGGCCGCGCATCACGCAGGACACATCGTGGCCGGCGCGTGCCAGCCGGACTGCGAAATGGCTGCCGACGGCGCCCGCGCCGAAAATGCAAATACGCATGGGTGGAACAATTCCTTGCAACGTGCCGCGTCAGTTTCCACAAGCGCGGGGCATTGCGCAACCCGCCATGCATGCGGCGCGGTCGCGCGCGCTCGAAAGTGATGGATCAAGCCATCTCCTCTCGCCATAGTGCAAGGCTAGTACAAGACAACAGCAATGCCGAACGAGGGAGAAACGTCATGTCGACCAGCCCAGTCCTGTGGAGCCTCGATGCGCGTGGGGTCGCGACCGTCACGCTGAACCGCCCCGAGGTCAACAACGCCTATGACGGCGCGCTGATTGCGGGCGTGCTGGCCGCGATCGACGATCTCTCGACCAAGCCGGTGCGTGTCGTCGTCCTGAACGGCAACGGCAAGCATTTCCAGGCCGGCGCCGACTTGAAATGGATCAATGGCGTGCGGCCGAAATCAGCAGAGGAGAACGAGGCGGCGTCGCGCGCCACCTTCGAGGCGGTGCAGCGCCTCAACACGCTGCCGGTCCCGACCGTGGCGCTGGTGCAAGGCGGCTGCTTCGGCGGCGGCACCGGCGTGATCTCAGCCTGCGATATCGTGATCGCCGCCGATAACGCGCTGTTCTCGATCACCGAGGTGCGCTGGGGCCTGACCGCTGCGATCATCATCCCGCAGCTTTGCGATGCCATCGGCGTGCGCCAGGTGCGCCGTTACGCGCTGACCGGCGAACGGTTCGGCGCCGAGGATGCTCGCCGCATCGGCCTCGTCCATCAGGTGGTGCCGCTTGCCGATCTCGCGAGCGCAGGGGCCAAGGTCGTGGAGCAGCTGCTCGGCAATGCCCCGGATGCGATGGCCGAGACCAAGAAGCTCGCGATGGAAAGCTCGTTCGGCGGCATGGCCGTCGACGATGAGGCCTACAACCGCCTGGTAAACCTGCACTCGGCCAAGCGGCAGACCGCCGAGGCGGCCGAAGGGCTCGCGTCCTTTGCCGAGAAGCGCGCGGGCCGCTGGGGTGGCGGCGGGGCATAGGCCGCGCCGCTCAGCAGCCGCGGCAGATGCCACGCATGCTGCGATAGACCTCCTCGTCGTCGCGGCGCATCTGCTGCAACTGATCGAACGTCTTCGATTCGCTCGACTGGGTGATCGGCGGCTCGGGCTTGCGCTTGGCCGCCAGCTCCTCCTCTTGCCGATGGTAGCAGGCTTCGCGCTCCGCCTTGGCCTCGATGAAGCGGCAGGTCTCGATCGCCGCTGCGGGCCCGGCGACGATGATGAGACTAAGCGACACTGACATCAGGAGTTTCAAAGCGGGCGATCCTTATCCGTCCTTGTCTCAGGTCGGCGTGCAGGGAGCAAGACCGCCGCCGCGTCAAAGCGATTGCGACAGCGACTTTCTCAATGTCTTCAGCAGCGCCTGCACCGCGGCGGCATTGATGCGGCGTTCGGGGACGGCGGCCTTCACCCACAGTTCCGGGATCGGAAACTCGGCGAGCACCGGCCGCAATGCGCCGTCGCGCAGCGCGTCTGCGACGAGATAGTGCGACAGCAGCGCGATGCCGTTGCCGGCGATCGCGCTCTGGGTCAGCACACGGCCCTCGTTCGAAGAGAGGATCGGGCGGACCTGGACATTGATGCGACCGCGCGGTCCCTCGAATGGCCATTCCGGTCCGGTCGGCAGGAAGCTGAGGCAGCGATGATCGACCAGGTCGCGCGGATGCTTCGGCGTGCCGTGCTTCTTCAGATACGCTGATGAGGCGCACAACAGCCGCGGCAGCCGGCACAGCGGCTCGTCGACGACGCCGCCGAAGGAATGCGGAAAGGCGCCGATCGCGATGTCAAAACCTTCGGTCACCGGATCGACCGGGCGATCGATCATCACGATCTCGAGCTTCACGCTTCTGTTCTGCTTCTGGAAGATCGTGAAGGCATCGGCGAGCCGCGCCACCGTCAGCGACGTCGGCGCCTTCACGCGCAGATGATCAGTGAGGTCGCGCTGCTTCTCGCCCATCCGTGACAAGAGATCGCCGACATCGGCAACCACGCCGCGGGCGCGATGGACATATTGCTGCCCGGCTTCGGTCAGCCGCAATTGGCGGGTCGAGCGGTGAAACAGCGCGGTGCCGATCCGCTCCTCGAGCTGGGTGACGCGCTTGGCGACGACCGACGTCGCGACGTTGAGCTTGCGCGCCGCAGCCGAAAAGCCGCCGGCGTCGGCGGTGGCGAGGAAGGCTTCGAGGTTGACCAGCGTATCCATCTGCTCTTCCCAAGCGCCTTTCTCGATTCGCGAAAGCTGATTACATAATTTAGTGGATTGTACTGCAATCCGCATCAATTCATAGTTGGCCCAATCAACTTTGTTCAGGGCGGAAATGATGCGAGCGAGTACGATCGAAGAGCCTGCGCGGCAGGTCCCGGTCTATGGCGAGTATGACGTGGTGGTGCTTGGCGGCGGTCCGGCCGGCATCGCCGCAGCGGTCGGCGCGGCGCGTGCCGGACGGCGGACGCTCTTGATCGAGCGCTACGGCTTTCTCGGCGGCATGGGCACCGCGGCGGGCGTGACGAACTTCTGCGGGCTGCACGCCAACATCTTCGGCGAGATGCACCGGGTGGTGCAGGGCATCGCCTCCGACCTCTTGGCGCGGATCGACCGGCTCGGCGGGTTGAACGCGCCGCACCTGATCCTCGGCAAAATCCTTGCGCAGGCCTATGACACCGCGGCCTACAAGATCGCCGCCGACGATCTGCTGGCGCATCACAAGGTCGACATCCTGTTCCACGCGCTCGGCGCCGGCGTCGTCATGGATGGCGCGCACATCCGCGTGCTGATGGTGGAAACCAAGGCCGGCCGGCAGGCGGTGCGCGCCGGCATCTTCATCGACTGCTCCGGCGACGGCGACCTCGCGGTCTGGGCGGGCGCGCCCTATGAGGTCGGCAACAATGCCGGCGGCATGCTCTACCCCTCGATGATGTTCCGCCTCAACGGCATCGATCCGGCGAAAGCCGGCGATGCCTGGCGGACGATCCCCGCGCTGATGGCGGAGGCTGAGGCCGCCGGCACGCATAAATTCCCGCGCAAGTCGGCGATCGTGCGGCCGCAGAAATCGCAGATCGAATGGCGGGTGAATTTCACGCAGGTGACGCGAAGCGATGGCGGCGCCATCTCGGGCATCGACCCTGATGACATGACGCGCGGCGAGATCGAGGGCCGCCGTCAGGCGGTCGAGGCGTTCAAGTTCCTGCGCACGGTGCCCGGCTTCGAGAACTCCTACATCGTCGATCTGCCGCCGCAGCTCGGCATCCGCGAGACGCGGCGCGTGATCGGCGGCTACATGCTCTCAGGCGAGGACGTGCTGGGCTGCGCCTCGTTCGAGGACTCGATCGGCGTCAATGGCTGGCCGAAGGAGTCGCACGTGCCGGGCGACGTGATCTTCGAGTTTCCGCCGATCCCGGAAAGCCGCGGCTATAACGAGTTGCCGTATCGCATGCTGGTGCCTGATGGCGTCGACAATCTGCTGGTCGCCGGCCGCTGCGCTTCGATGACCCATGAGGGTCAATCGGCGGCGCGCGTCTCCGGTGCCTGTTTCGTGATGGGCGAGGCGGCCGGAACCGCGGCGGCGCTCGCGCTGTCGGGCAATACGATTCCGCGCGACATTTCCGTCGAAAAGTTGCAACAACAGCTTGGCAAACAGGGCGCGTTCATCGGCCGCGATCAGGCCGTGCCTGAAGGATTATGAGTGGAGACGGCAATGAAGGGTTGGGCGCGGCTCGCACTCGCGGGTCTGCTAGTGTGGGCCGCGAGCGGCATTGCGCGGGCCAATGATCTGCTGAAGGCGAAGATCGGTGTGCTGCGGCTGTCGTCCTCTGCGCCCGTGTTCATCGCGCAGGACAAGGGCTATTTCCGCGACGCCGGCCTCGATGTCGAGCTGAAGTTCTTTGACGCCGCGCAGCCGATCGCGGTCGCGACCGCGTCAGGCGACGTCGATTTCGGCGTCACTGCCGTCACCGCAGGCCTCTACAATCTTGCCGGCAAGGGCACGCTGAAGGTGATCGGCGGCATGAGCCGCGAGAAGGCCGGCTATCCCCTGATCGGCTATTTCGCCAGCAACAACGCCTATGCCGCCGGCCTCAAGACCCCGAAGGATCTCGCCGGCAAGCGCGTCGCGGTGACCCAGGTCGGCTCCAGCTTTCACTACTCGCTCGGCCTGCTCGCCGACAAATACGGCTTCAAGCTGTCCGATGTGAAGATCGTGCCGCTGCAGTCGCTGTCGAACGCGGCCGCAGCGCTCAAGGGTGAAACCGTCGACGCCGCGCTGTTGCCGGTTTCGACCGCGCGAACGCTGATCGATTCCAACGGCGCGAAATTTTTGGGTTGGGTCGGCGACGAGACGCCGTGGCAGCTGGGGGCCATCTTCGCTTCGCCGAAGACGCTGGCCAATGCCGCTTTGGTGACCAGGCTGCTCACCGCGCTCACCCGCGCCGATCACGAATATCACGACGTGATCCTGACCGCGATTAGGGATGGCGTGGCGCCGATCAACGAGAAAACAAAACCGCTGCTCGAGATCATCGCCAAATACACCAACCTGCCGGTCGAGCAGGTGGTCGGCAACTGCGCCTATATCGATCCCGATGGCAAGCTCGACGTGAAGAACGTCGACAATCAGATCAAATGGCTGCAAGGGCAGGGTTTCGTCGACAAGGGCTTTGACGCTGGCGCGATCATCGCCAAGGACTATGTGAAGGCGGATTGATGGTAAGCCGCGTAAACCATTATCAACCCGTCATCCTGAGGAGCGCGCACTTGCGCGCGTCTCGAAGGATGCACGGCCGAGCTGCTGCATCCGGGCCGTCCATCCTTCGAGACGCGCTTCGCGCTCCTCAGGATGACGGATTTGGTAGCGAGTTTGTAACGCCATGGACCTGATCGCCGACCATATCAGCCATCGCTTCGGCGCGCTCGACGTGCTCGACGATGTCTCCTTCACGGTTCGCGTCGGCGAGATCGTCGGCATCGTCGGGCCGTCGGGCTGCGGCAAGAGCACGCTGCTGTCGATCCTCGGCGGCCTGCTGCGGCCGAGCGCGGGGGCGGCCGAGTTGCGCGGGGCGCCGCCGGCCGGCAGCCTCAATCCGTTGACTTTCGTGTTTCAGGACTTTGCCTTGCTGCCGTGGAACACGGTCGAGGAGAACGTCGCGTTTCCGCTGCTGCACGCGGCCTTGAGCGCCGGCGAGCGCCGCGCCGTGATCGACGATGCGCTGCGCCGCACGGGCTTGACGGACTTTCGCGCGGCCTATCCGAAGCAGCTGTCCGGCGGCATGCGGCAACGCGTCGGCATCGCGCGTGCGCTCGCGGTTCGTCCGGCCATATTGTTGATGGACGAGCCGCTGTCGGCGCTGGATTCGCAGACCCGCGAGCTCCTGATGGAGGATTTCGTCGGCCTGCTTGCCGACGGTGCGATGGGCGCGGTCTATGTCACGCATAATCTCGAGGAAGCGGTGCGGCTAGCCGACCGCGTCGTGGTGTTGTCGCGCCGCCCCGGCCGCATCCGGGAGATCGTGACCATCCCGATGACGCGCGCCGAGCGCGGCGCGGCGGATGCCCGCGGCCAGATGGCCGCCTTGCAGGGCGAACTGTGGTCGCTGATCCGGAAAGAAGCGATCGATGCCGAGCGCGAGGTCCAGCATGCTTGACCGCGCACCGCCGGAGACGAAAGACCAATCGGCGGAAGCGACGCGGCCGGTCGCGTTTCGCGGCGCCGGCTTCACGCCAGGCGGCAGCCGTTTTGCCGGCTGGATCGCGCTCGCGCTCGTCATCGCGCTCTGGCAGCTTGCGGGCAGCACAGGATTGGTCAACCCGCTGTTCCTGCCGGCACCGTCGGCGATCGCGGTTGCGATCACCAAGCTCGCGATGTCGGGGGCGCTGTGGCAGCACCTCTCGTGGTCGATCATGCGGATCGGCACCGGCTGGATCATCGGCACGGCAGCGGGCGTTATTGTCGGCTTCGCGATAGGGCTGTCGACCATGGCGCGCGGCGTCGGCATCACCTTCATCTCGGCGCTGTTCCCGATTCCGAAGATCGCGCTGCTGCCGCTACTCATCCTGTGGCTCGGGATCGGCGAGGAGCCGAAGATCGCGACCATTGCGCTCGGGGTGTTCTTCTCGACCGCGATCTCGGTCTATAGCGGCGTCGATGCGGTGCCGCGCAACCTGATCCGGATGGCGCAGAGCTTCAACGTGCCGTTCCACGCCATCGTGCGCCGCGTGATCTGGCCGGGCGCGTTGCCTTCGATCCTCGCCGGCTTCCGCATCACCGCATCGGTCGCGCTGCTGCTCGTCGTCAGCGCCGAGATGATCGGCGCGCAATACGGCATCGGCGCCTTCGTGCTGCAGGCCGGCAATCTGATGCAGACCGATCAGCTGCTCGCCGGGGTCGTGATCCTGTCGCTGTTCGGGCTCGCGGTGGGAAAGCTGATCAACTGGATGGAAGTGCGCTTGCTGCACTGGCGGTGAAAGCCACGCCGTTCGCCACAAATTCAATGTCGTCCCTGCGAAAGCAGGGACCCATAACCACAGGATGTCGTTGTTAGAAAAGGCTGGGGCTCCAGCGCCTCGAACAACAAGACCCTGTGGTTGGGTCCCGGGTCGCGCTTCGCTTGCCCGGGACGACGGTGCTACGCGTTGCCGCGATCCTCGCGGAACAGGTCGAGCTTCTGCTGCACCGGGCGGTCGGAGAACGAGAACAGCACGGAGTCGGCGTCGGCCTCGTGGGTGACCCAATGCCAGCTCGGCACCACGAACAAATCGCGCGGTCCCCATTCGAAGGTCTGGTCACCGACCCGGGTGCGGCCCTTGCCCTCGATCGCGGCGAACACGGTGGCGTCGGTGGCGCGATAACGCGCGGTCTTGAAGCCCTTCGGCAGCAGCTGGATGAAGGTGCCGATGGTCGGCATCGCGAAATCGCCGGTCTCCGGGTTGGAGAATTTCAGCTTGAGGCCGTGACAAGCATCCCACTCGTCGCCGGCCCTAGCCTTCTCCAGCGCCTCGCGGGTGTATTCATAGGGGTAGTTGAAGATCGGCGAGGTCTTCGAGGTCCGCTTCTGGTCGATCGGCAGCAGATTGTGGCCGTAGCGCGCGAAGCTCGCGCCGGCGGGTTTGGAGATCGACTGCTGATCCTCCTTGGCGCCTTCCGCAAACGAGCAGTCGAAGAACTGCACCATCGGGATGTCGAGTCCGTCGAGCCAGAACATCGGCTCATTGGTTTCGTTGGAATGGTCGTGCCAGGTCATCGACGGCGTGATGACGAAGTCGCCCGGCGACATCGCCGTGCGCTCGCCGTCAACGGCAGTGAAGGCGCCCTTGCCCTCGAGCACGAAGCGCAGCGCCGACTGGGCATGGCGATGAGCGGGCGCGATGTCGCCCGGCACCACCATCTGCACGCCGGCAAACAGCGAGGTCGTGATCTTTGATTGGCCGCGCAGTCCGGGATTTTCCAGCACCAGCACGCGGCGCTCGGCTTCCTTGGCCGTGATCAATTTGCCGGCCTCGTTCATGTAATCGCGGATCTGGTCGAACTTCCACAGATGCGGGCGGCAGGCGCTCTTCGGCTCCGGCGTGATCAGATCGTTCATCACGTTCCACAGCGCCGAGAGGTTTTGGCCGTCGATCTTCTTGTAGAACGCTTCGCGCTCGGGGGTCTTCTGCACGGCTTCCATGGCAAGCCTCCCATCATTCTTGTCGGTTCAATTGATTGACAGTATACTTACAATATGGCTAGCGTCAATCAAACAAGCCGTAGCGTTTTCGAGCGAAGTGGATGCCGGTTCGCGTGAAGAAAACGCGTCAAAACCAGAATAATGCAAGGGAGGTTCTGATGAAGCTGCATGGCTATTTCCGGAGCAGCGCGTCCTACCGGGTCCGGATCGCCCTCAATCTGAAGGGGCTGACGTCAGAGCATCTGCCGCATCATTTGCGCAAGGGCGAGCAATGCGCGCCGGCCTATCTCGCGATCAATCCGCAGGGGCTGGTGCCGACCCTGGAGAGCGATGCCGGCGCGATCCTCACCCAGTCGCTCGCGATCATCGAATGGCTCGACGAGACCAATCCCAATCCGCCGCTGTTGCCGAAGGATCCGCTGCGGCGCGCCAAGGTGCGCGCGTTCGCGCAGGCGATCGCCTGCGACACCCACCCGGTGCAGAATTTGAAAGTGCTGGCGCGGCTGCGCAAGCTCGGTTTGCCCGAGGAGCAGGTGACGGAATGGGCCGCCTGGGCCAATCGCGAGGGCCTTTCGGCCTGCGAGACCCTGATCGCGGCGGAGGCCGGGCCGTTCTGCTTCGGCGATGCGCCGACACTGGCCGATCTCTGCCTGGTGCCGCAGCTCGCCAATGCACGGCGCTTTGGCGTCGACGTGTCGGCCTATCCGCGCCTGCTCGAGGCCGAGGCCGCGGCGAAGCAAGTCAAGGCGTTCGCCGACGCCGCCCCGGACAAGCAGCCCGATGCCGAGTAGCAAGCCAACGCCCGTCACGATGGACGCGGTCTACACCGCGCCCGGCTATCTGTTCCGGCGCATGCAGCAGATCGCGGTCGCGCTGTTCATCGAGGAGTGCAAGGCGTTCGACCTGACGCCGGTGCAATACGCCGCGCTGGTCACGATCTCGACCCATCCCGGCATCGACGCCACCCGGCTCTCCGCGGTGATCGCGTTCGACCGCTCGACGCTCGGCAATGTGATCGAGCGGCTGCAGGCCAAGGAATACATCGTGCGCAAGCCGGCGTCCGAGGACAAGCGCGTCAAGCTGCTCTACCTCACCAAGGCCGGCGCCAGTGTGCTCAACGACATCATGCCCTCGGTCGACAAGGCGCAGGCGCGGATGCTGCAGCCGCTGAAGCCGGCCGATCGAAAGACGCTTCTCTCGCTCTTGACCCAACTTGTCGACCTCAACAATGAGGCCTCGCGCGTGCCGCTGCGCGCCGAGGATGCGCTCGAACATCTCGGGAGGTCGGGCTGATGGCGGAGACGAGACCTGTCCTGATCGCGGGCGGCGGCATTGGCGGCCTCGCCGTCGCGGTCGGCCTCGCGCAAAAGGGCATCCGCTCGATCCTGCTGGAGAAGGCCGCAACGCTCGGCGAGATCGGCGCCGGCATCCAGCTTGGTCCGAACGCGTTCCACGCCTTCGACTATCTCGGCGTCGGCGAAGCCGCGCGCAACATGGCGGTCTATATCGACCAGCTCCGGTTGATGGATGCGCTGACCGCCGATGAGATCACGCACATCGATCTCGGCGACGCCTTCCGCACGCGGTTCGGCAATCCCTATGCCGTCGTGCATCGCGGCGATTTGCACGGCGTGTTCCTGCGCGCCTGCCAGAATCACGCGCTGATCGAGCTGCGCGTGTCCAGCGAGGTGACAGGCTACGAGCAGGATGGCTCATCGGTGACCGCAAGGCTTGCCAATGGCGAGCGCATCGCCGGGCGTCTGCTGATCGGCGCCGACGGGTTGTGGTCCAACATCCGCAAGCAGGTGACGGCGGACGGCCCGCCGCGCGTCTCCGGCCACACCACCTATCGCTCCGTGATCCCGACCGAGCAGATGCCGGAGGATCTGCGCTGGAATGCGGCCACGCTGTGGGCCGGCCCGAAATGCCACATCGTGCATTATCCGCTGTCGGGCTGGAAGGTGTTCAACCTCGTCGTCACCTATCACAACGATGCGCCGGAGCCGGTCGCGGGCAAGCCGGTTTCCGAAGATGAAGTGATGAAGGGTTTTACCCACGTCCATGAGCGGGCGCAGAACATCATCCGCCACGGCACCAACTGGAAGCTCTGGGTGCTGTGCGACCGCGACCCCACCGAGCGCTGGATCGACGGCCGTGTGGTGCTGCTCGGCGACGCCGCGCATCCGATGCTGCAATATTTCGCGCAGGGTGCCTGCCAGGCGATGGAGGACGCGGTGTGCCTGTCGCACATGCTGGCCAATCACGACGAGCAGGCGGTCGCGCTCGATGCCTATCGCGCGCAGCGCTTCCCGCGCACCGCGCGCGTGCAACTGATGTCACGCGCGATCGGCGAGCACGTCTACCATCCCGCCGGCGACCACGCCCGCATCCGCAACGCAATCATGAGCGCGAAATCGCAAGACCAGTGGTGCGACGACATCGCGTGGCTGTATGGCGGGACGGGGCTGGGCGGTTAGCTGCTGCAAACTCAGTTGTCGTCCCGGACAAGCGAAGCGCGATCCGGGACCCATATGTGGACGGCCCCCGTGGCACAAGAGCTTTCTGAGTAGATCGGATCGCTGCATCCATATGTCCGGCCTGTTGATGCGACACGCAATGGTCGCTGGCCAAGATGGGTTGCGCGACGCGAGCTCCAAACAACCCCGCGACCTGTTGGCGGCCAATGGGTCCCACGGACTGTCTCGCATCGTTGATCGACCGATTGCTCCATCTGCTCTTGCAGCTTCCGGGTCGGCTGGTGGGCGAACCCGCCGGCCGGCCAATCTGTTAGGCGGCGGCCGCCATGGCATTGAGCCGCGCGGCATCGTAACTCTCGCCCGTCGCCATCAGCTTCCAGGCGATGCGGGCAACCTTGTTGGCGAGCGCCACGGCGGCCAGCTTCGGCGGCTTGCGCTTGAGCAGCGCCAGCAGCCAGCGCGACGGATGGCCTCGGCCCCGCCGAACCTGCTGGATGACCGCAGTCGCCCCAACCACGAACAAGCGGCGCAGGTCTTCGTCACCGGCCCGCGTGATCTTGCCGAGCCTGGTCTTGCCGCCGGTGGAATGATCCTTCGGTGTGAGGCCGAGCCAGGCCGCAAAATGCCGGCCGGAGCGGAACGCATGCGGATCGGGCGTCTTCATCACCAGCCGTGTTGCGGTGATCGGGCCGACGGATGGGATCTGCGCCAGACGCCGGCTCAGCGCATCGGCGCGGTGCCAGGCCATCAGCCTAACCTCGAGTTGCTTGAGCTCGGCTTGCAGAGCAGCGTATTGGCGTCCCTGCACCGCAAACACCTCGCGCGCCATGGTGGGCAAGCTCTCGTCCTGCGCGATCCGCGCCAGCAGCGGCTCGATCTTGTCGAGCCCCTTGGGCGCGATCAGGCCGAGCTCCGCCGCATAGCCGCGGATCGCGTTGCTCAGCTGGGTGCGCCGGGCGATCAATCCATCGCGCAGCCCCGCCAGCATCAGCGCGGCCTGTTGCTCGGCCGTCTTGACCGGCACAAAGCGCATGTTCGGCCGGTCCATCGCTTCACATAGCCCTTCTGCATCGCGCCCGTCATTCTTGTTCCGCATCACGTAAGGCTTCACCAATTGCGGGGCCATCAGCCTCACCTCGTGACCGAGCTTGCCAAGCTCCCGCGCCCAATACTGCGAAGCTCCGCAGGCCTCCATCCCGATCACGGTCGGCGGCAATTTGGCGAAGAACTCCAGCACTTGCTTGCGCGATAGCTTCTTGCGCAGCACCACCTGCTCCGCCGCATCAACCCCATGCAGCACAAAAATATGCTTCGACGTATCCATTCCAATGCGGATAATCTCTCCCACGGACGGCTCCTTTGTCTGAGATTTGCAACAACCTCATTCTGGCACACTGATGCCGTAGGGGGCCGTCCACACCATCAACCACCGATGGCTGTTGTTATGGCGAGCTGGGGCCCCTGCCTTCGTGCCACGAATATTTGTGGTTATGGGTCCCTGCTTTCGCAGGGACGACAGCGAGTGTGTGGCTGTCACATCCGCATCACCGCCTGCCGGTCGATCTTGCCGGTGCCGGTCTTCGGCAGCTCGTCGATGAATTTTACTTCGCGCGGATATTTGTACGGCAGCAGCTTGGCCTTGACGTAATCCTGCAGCCGCCGTGTCGCCTCATGGGTGTCGAAGCCGCCCTTGTTCATCACCACAACCGCCCGCAGCGTCATGCGGCGGTCCGGCAATACGGCCGCGTAGACGGCGCATTCGCGGACATCGGGGTGATCGGCAAGACACAGCTCGACCTCCAGCGGATAGACCCACTGGCCGGAGATCTTGACCAGATCGTCGGCGCGGCCGCGGAAGAAGTGAAAGCCGTCGCTGTCGCGCATGAAGCGGTCGCCGGTGTAGATCCAGCCGTCCTCGCGCACCGTCTCGGCGGTCTTGTCCGGCCGGTTCCAGTACAGCGGCGTCGCGGAATCGCCGCGCACCCACAGGATGCCCTCCTCATTATCGCCGACCTCGCGGCCGTCGCTGTCGCGCAGCATGATCTCGTAGCCGGGCACGCGCAGGCCCGCGGCGCCGAGCTTCTTCTGCTCCGCGCGGTTGCTGAGATAGACGTGCAGCACCTCGGTCGAGCCGAGCCCTTCGATGATCTCGAGCCCGGTGAGCCGCTTCCAGCCGTTGAACACGTCGGCCGACAGCACCTCGGCGGCCGAGACCGCCATCCGCAGCGAGGAGAAGTCGGCTTGCTCGGCGCCTTCGGCCTTGGTCAGGGTGATGTAGAGCGTCGGCAGGCCGAAGAACACGGTCGGCCGGTACTGCGCGATCGCCGCGAAGACCGCGGCGGGCTTCGGCTGGCCCGGCAGCAGCAGCGTCGCGGCGCCGACCGAGAAGGGAAACGTGATCGAATTGCCGAAGCCGTAGGCGAAGAAGATCTTCGGCACCGAGAAGCAGATGTCGCCGGGCGAAAGCTTCAGCACGTTGCGGGCAAACGCGCGCTCGCTATAGGCCATGTCGTGCTGCAGATGCACGATGCCCTTGGGGCGACCGGTCGAGCCCGACGAATACATCCAGAACGCCATCTCGTTGCGGTGGGTGTCGGCCTCGTCGATCTCGGTCGGAAACGTATGCAGCCAGTCGCCGGCATTGCGCGTCTCCGCGACGACATGCCCGGTGCCCGTGCCATTGACCACGACCAGCGTGCGCAGCGGCGTGTCCTTGCAGGCCTCGGCGTTGAAGCGGGCGCAGAATTCTGCATCGGTGACGGCAACCTGCGCGCCGGCATCGGACAGATAGAATTGCAGCAGCTCCGGCGTCGTCAGCGTGTTGATCAGCAGCGGCACGAAACCGGCGCGCACCGCGCCGAAGAACGCCGCCGGATAGACCGGCGTGTCGTCGAGGAACAGCAGCACGCGGTCGCCGCGCTGCAATCCAAGCGACTGGAAGGCGTGGCCCCAGCGGGCGGCCTCGGCGCAGAGCTCGCGATAAGTCCGCGTGCCGGCGGGGCCGGTCAGCGCCAGGCGTTCGGCATTGCCGTTGCCGAGATTGTCGAACAGGATCCGGCTCGCATTGTAGCGCTCGGGGATCGCAAAGCCGATCTCGCGCGCACCGGGATTGTCCTGCGGAACCAGGTCGGCGATCCCAGTCATGAGCGTCCCTTTGCGGCCTCAAAACGGGCCATGAAGGCGGGCGACATCGCGCGCAACCGCGCGTCGTCGATCCGGCCGGAGCGGGTGATGTAGCTGTAGGCGAAATCCATCAGATCGCGCTTCATGTGCGCGGGGAAATGCTCGTACCAATCGGCGCTGGTCCGCGCCGCGGTGACGAGCTTCTTCACGATCGGCTTGCGCTCGCTCTCGTAGCGGGCCAGCGCGGCGGCGGTGTCGCTTTCGGACTCCAGCGCCTTGGTCAGCGCGATTGCATCCTCGATCGCCAGCCGGGTGCCCGAACCGATCGAGAAATGGGCGGAATGCAGCGCGTCGCCGATCAGCACCATGTTGCCGTGCGACCAGCGCTCGTTCCAGATCCACGGGAAATTGCGCCACACCGATTTGTTCGAGATCAGCTTGTGACCATCCAGGGTCGCGGCGAACACCTGTTCGCAAATCGCCTGCGATTGCTCGATCGTCTTGTCGGCGAAGCCGTAGGCCGCCCAGGTCGCCGCGTCGCACTCGACCAGGAAGGTGCTCATGTCCTTCGCATAGCGATAATGATGGGCGTTGAAGCAGCCCACGTCGGTCGCCACGAAGGTCTGCGACAGTGTCGCGAAGGTCTTGGTGGTGCCGTACCAGGCGAATTTGTTGGTCGAATGCGAGACCGACGCGCCGAATGCGGCCTCGAAATCGCGGCGGACCATCGAGTTCAGTCCGTCGGCGGCGACGATCAGGTCGTAACCCCTGAGCTCGCCGACCGATTGCACCACGTTGTCGAAGCGCGGCGTGACGCCGGTGCTGCGCACGCGCTCCTGCAGGATCGTCAGCAGCGCCAGCCGGCCGATCGAGGAGAACCCGACGCCGTCGATCTCGACGCTCTCGCCGCGCAGATTGAGCGTGATGTTCTTCCAGCTCTCCATCCGTGGCGCGATGGCGTCGACCGTCTCGGGGTCGTCGGCGCGCAGGAACTCCAGCGCCTGCTCGGAGAACACCACACCGAAGCCCCAGGTGGCGCCGGCGGCGTTCTGCTCGAACAGATCGATCTCGGCGTCAGGGTGACGCTTCTTCCAGAGATAGGCGAAATAGAGCCCGCCGGGCCCTCCGCCAATCACGGCGATCCGCAATGTCTGCCTCCCAGATTGACAGTGTACTTACTATTTGGGTCCAGACTAATCGCCCTCTGGCGGGAACGCCAGAGGGAAAATGCGTCCGCGACGACTAGCGTGGCCGCGAATGGCTCAGTAGCAGCGGCGGACCTTGACCCCGCCGACCCACACCCAGCGACAGCCGACAACGGCCGGCCTTCGGACGACGGCCGCGCCGCGATAGCCGGCGCACCCGGCGCGATAGACGCCGCGCGCGCAAACCACGGCGTTGGCATCGGAGGACTCGAAGGTCATGGTCGCGGCAAAGGACAGCAGGGCCGCAGCGATCAGCAATAATGAGCGCATGATGTTCCCTCTCCCGGGGTGAGGTTGGTTGGCCTGTTTGTGACGACAAGGTGCTGCGGCTCCGTGCCCGGCAAATCGCCGGGCACCTGTCGTCTTACCGCCTGCGCGGCTATTTCTTTTCCGCTTCCGCCAGCACCTTCTTGCAGGCGGGGGTCAGCTTGTCGCTCTGCTTGGCAAGACAGGCGATGATGCGCCCGCCGCCGGGCGTCACGTTCTTGCAGAACTTCTGGTAGTCGCCCATACAGGCGTCGCGTTGCGCTGATGTCAGCTCCTGGGCGTAGACGGCGGTTGAGCCGCAAAGCAGAACGGCGGTCAGGACTAGACGCAGCATCGATCGCTTCCTTTTCCGATCAGTCGGCTGAACAACAGGATCACCGCGCCGCGAACGGCGCCAGCACGTCGCGGCACGCCGGCGAGAGCGAGCCGGCATTGGTTGCCAGGCATTGCACGATCCGCCCGCCCCCCGGCTGCACGCCGCCGCAGATCGAGCGGACGTCGCCGCCGCAGGCCGAGCGCAGCACGAACAGCTCTTCGCGCGGCCGCAGCGGCCGCAACACGATCACCGCCGGAGCCGCGGCCGGTGCTGCCGTTGTCGCGGCACCCGCGGCCGGCGCGGCGCCACCGCCGCCGGCGGCCGCCACGGCCTTCTCGCAGGCCGGCGAAAGCTTCTCCTTGTTCTTCTCGAGACACTGCAGCGCCGGCGCACCGCCGGTCGGCACGCCCGCGCAGACCTTGGGATAATCGGCGCGGCACGCGCTGCGGATCGCGGAGATCTGCGCGCTGCTTGGCTTTGCTGCCGCGGCCTTCGGTGCCGCCGCCTCCGCGGGCTTGGCCGCCGTCGCCGCCGGAGCCGCGTCGGTCTTGGCTGCTGCGGGCGCAGCGCTTGGAGCTTCCACGGCTTTCACGGCGCTGGCGCAGCCAGGCGCAAGGCTTGCCATGTTTTTCTGCAGGCATTGCAGTGATGCTTCGCCGCCGGGCGGAACGCTGGAGCAGTGTGCGATGTAATCGTTGCGGCATTGCGACTTGATGGCGTCGCGCTGCGCCTGGGTCGGCGCCTGCGACAAGGCCGGTGCGGTGCTCATCAATGCCGCAAGCGCAAGCCATGCGGAGAGCCTCGTTGCACGTGTCAACGCGTTGATCATTTGAATAAATCCTCTCGTCGCGCCGGAAGCCTCCGGCTCAACTGAACTGAGTCTGAAAATGTTTTGTTCTAACAACCTTCGCGAGCGGCATCATTTTCGCTTTCGAGTTCCGCTGCAAGCGGATTGTTGCTATGGAAGAGATCGGCTGATTTTTTTGCTCGCTTCGACATCTTTGACTTAAGTCATTTGGATTGAGGCTCGGAAATGAGGCATGCGCGCGTGTCGGCGCATTTCAGTCAGAGCGATTTTGTGCGGCTGCGAAATGCGCCGCTTGTGCGCATCGCTTTCGTCGCAGCGGCCTTTGTCAGTTTAAGTGCCTGCGAGCAAAACAGTTTTGTTGCGCCGCCGCCGCCCAAGGTCGAAGTCGCGCCGCCGGTGCAGCGCGCCATCACGCGCTACCTGGACGCAACTGGAAACACTGCGCCGATCAAGACCGTCGATCTGGTCGCGCGCGTGCAGGGTTTTCTGCAGGCGATCAACTATCAGGACGGCTCGCCGGTGAAGGAGGGGACCACCCTGTTCACGATCGAACCCGAGACTTACAAGCTGAAGCTGGAGCAGGCGCAGGCCGCGGAGGTCGGTTCGCAGGCGACGCTGAAGCAGGCCGAGGCCGACTTCAAGCGGCAGACCGATCTGGTGCAGCGCCAGGCGGTCTCGCAGTCGACGCTCGATAGCTCGACCTCGGCGCGGGACAACGCCCAGGCCAGCCTGCAGCAGGCCCAGGTCAATACCAAGATCGCCGCGGTCAATTACGGCTACACCAACGTCGCCGCACCGTTCGACGGCATCGTCAGCAACCATCTGGTCTCGGTCGGTGAACTGGTCGGCGTGGCTTCGCCCACCCAGCTTGCCACCATCGTGCAGCTCGACCCGATCTACGTGAATTTCAACGTCAATGAGCAGGACGTGCAGCGGGTGCGGGACGAGGCGCGCCGCCGCGGCCTGACGTTCAACGATCTCAGGCAGCTGCCGATCGAGGTCGGGTTGCAGACCGAGACCGGCTATCCGCACAAGGGCAAGCTCGATTATCTTTCGCCGACCGTCAGTCAGTCGACCGGAACGCTTGCCGTCCGCGGCCTGGTGCCCAATCCGGATCGCGTGCTGCTGCCAGGCTTCTATGTCCGCGTTCGCGTGCCGATCGACAAGCAGGACAATGCGCTGCTGGTGCCGGACGTTGCGATCGGCAGCGACCAGGGCGGCCGCTACGTGCTGGTCGTCAATGCCGAGAACGTGGTCGAGCAGCGCAAGGTGACGACCGGTCCGCTCGACGAGGGGCTGCGCGTCATCGAGAGCGGGCTGAAGGCCGACGACCGCGTCGTGACCGCCGGATTGTTGCGCGCGATCCCGGGGCAGAAGGTCGACCCGCAGATGCAGAAGGGCGACGCGACGCCGGCACCGGCCAAGTGAGGGGCGCGCCATGATCTCGAAATTCTTCATCGAGCGGCCGGTCCTTTCCAACGTCATCGCCATCCTGATGATCCTGATCGGCGGTGTCGCGCTGTTCAATCTCGCGGTCGCGCAATATCCCGACGTGGTGCCGCCGACGGTCCAGGTGACGACGCGCTATCCCGGCGCATCGGCAAAAACCGTGATCGACACCGTGGCGCTGCCGATCGAGCAGCAGGTGAACGGCGTCGAGGACATGCTCTACATGCAGTCCTACAGCGGCGCCGACGGCACCTACACGCTGACGGTGACCTTCAAGATCGGCACTGACCTCAACTTCGCGCAGGTGCTGGTGCAGAACCGCGTCTCCTCGGCCCTGTCGCAATTGCCGAGCGCGGTGCAGAACCAGGGCGTCACGGTGCAGAAGCGGTCGACCTCGATCCTGCTGTTCGTGACGCTGACCTCGCCGAACAAGACCTACGACAGCCTGTTCCTGTCGAACTATGCCACCATCAACATTCGCGACGAGCTGTCGCGTCTGCCGGGCGTCGGCAACGTCACCGTGTTCGGCGCAGGGCAGTATTCGATGCGGGTGTGGCTCGATCCCAACAAGCTGCAGGCGCGCGGGCTGATGCCGCAGGACGTCATCCAGGCGATCCAGCAGCAGAGCCAGCAGGTCACCGCGGGGCAGGTCGGCGCGCCGCCCGCGCCGCAGGGGCAGGCGTTCCAGTATACGCTGAACGTCAACGGCCGGCTCGACGATGCGAGCCAGTTCGAGAACATCATCGTCAAGACGGGCAATGTCGGCGACGTCATCCGCGTCCGCGATCTCGGCTCGGTCGAGCTCGGCGCGCAGACCTACAGCCAGGTGTTCTCGCTCAACCAGAAGCCGGCCACCGGCATCGGCGTGTTCCTGTCGCCCGGCGCCAACGCGCTGCAGGTCGAGAAGGAAGTGCAGAAGAAGGTGGCGCAGCTTGCCCGGCAGTTCCCGCAGGACATCAAATACGACACGCCGTTCGACACCACCAAATTCGTCCAGGCCTCGATCGACGAGGTCTACCGGACGCTGATCGAGGCCGGCCTCTTGGTGCTGGTCGTGATCCTGGTATTCCTGCAGGACTGGCGGGCGATGCTGGTGCCTGCGACCACGGTGCCGGCCACCATCATCGGCGCGTTCGCGGCGATGGCCGCGCTCGGCTTCACCATCAACCTGTCGACGCTGTTTGCGATCGTGCTGGCGATCGGCATCGTGGTCGACGACGCCATCGTGGTGGTCGAAGGGGCCGCGCACAATATCGAGCGCGGCATGTCCGGCCATGACGCCGCGATCAAGGCGATGGACGAATTGTTCGCGCCGATCGTCGGCATCACGCTGGTGCTGATCTCGGTGTTCCTGCCGGCGGCCTTCCTGCCGGGGCTGACCGGCCGGATGTACGCGCAATTCGCCCTGGTGATCGCGGCGACCGCGCTGCTCAGCGCCGTCAATGCCGCGACCCTGAAGCCGACGCAATGTGCGCTGTGGCTGCGCCCGCCGGTACCACTGGCGCAGCGCAATTTCTTCTACCGCGGCTTCAACGCGGTCTATGACCGGGTGGAGCGGGGCTACACGCGGATGATCGGCGGCATTGCCGGCCACGCCAAGACCTCGGTCCTCGTCGCGCTGATCCTGATCGGAGTTGCCGGCTACGGGCTGTCACGGGTGCCGACCGGCTTCATTCCGATCGAGGACCAGGGCTACCTGCTGGCCGCGGTGCAGCTGCCCGACGGCGCCGCGATCGATCGCACCCAGCGGGTGCTCGATCAGGTCACCGAGATCGCCCGCAAGACACCGGGTGTCGAGCAGGTGGTCGCCATCGCCGGCATCTCCGCGCTCGACAACTCGTCGAGCCTGGCCAATGCCGGCGTCGCCTATGTGATCCTGAAGGATTGGGGCTCGCGCGGCCCCGGCGAGGACCTGCGCTCGCTGGTCTATGGCCTCAACGACAAGCTTGCGGTGATTCCGGAGGCGCGGATCCTGGTGATCCCGCCGCCGCCGATCCAGGGCATCGGCAACGCCGCCGGCTTTGCCATGCAGGTGCAGCTCCGCGACGGCAACGCCGACTACGGCAAGCTGCAGGCGGTCACCGGCGCCGTCGTCAGCAATGCGCAGACGCAAAGCGCGCTGCAGCGGGTGCAGTCGTCGTTCCGCTCGATGGTGCCGCAGTTCGATGTCCAGGTCGACCGCGTCAAGACCGAGACGCTGCACGTCACCACCGACCAGATCTTCTCGACGCTGTCGTCCTATCTCGGCGCGAGCTACGTCAACCAGTTCACCAAGTTCGGCCGCACCTTCCAGGTCTACACCCAGGCCGATGCGCAATACCGCCTGACGCTGCGCGACATCCAGAACATGATGGTGCGCAACAGCAATGGCGACATGGTCCCGCTCGGCACCGTGGCGAAGATCACGCCGTCGGTCGGGCCGTCGCTGATCAGTCTCTATAACCTCTACCCGTCCGCGACCATCATCGGCCTGCCGTCGCAGGGCTACAGCTCCGGCCAGTCGATGACGTTGATGGAGGAGATCGCCGCGAAGACGCTGCCGCCCGGGACCGGCTATGAGTGGACGGCGATGTCGTATCAGGAGAAGGAGGTCGGCGGCCAGATCTACTTCGTGTTCGCGCTGGCGCTGCTGCTGGTCTATCTCGTGCTCGCCGGGCAGTATGAGAGCTGGTACGCGCCGATCTCGGTGATCCTGGCGGTGCCGCTGTCGCTGCTCGGGCCCATGCTGGTGCTGACGTCGCTCCGGATCGAGAACAATCTCTACACCCAGATCGGCACCATCCTCTTGATCGCGCTGTCGGCCAAGAACGCGATCCTGATCGTCGAGGTCGCGCTCGAGCATCACATCCGCGACGGCAAGCCGGTGCTGGAGTCGGCGATCGACGCGGCACGTGCCCGGTTCCGGCCGATCCTGATGACGTCGTTCGCCTTCATCCTCGGTGTGCTGCCGCTGGTGATCGCGACCGGCGCCGGCGCCAACGCCCGCAAGTCGATCGGCATCACCGTCTTCTCCGGCATGATCGCCTCGACCTGCCTCGCGGTGCTGTTCGTGCCGGCGTTCTTCGTCGTGGTGCAGAATTTCGAGAACTGGCGCAAGGCGAAGAACGGCAAGGCGGCGACGCCGCAAGCCGCACCGCAGGCATCGGGCACGGTGCATTAGGGCCGCGCACCAAATCCATCCCCGTCACCCTGAGGAGGCCGCGGAGCGGCCGTCTCGAAGGGTCGACGGCCACCAGCGGGGCCGTGCATCCTTCGAGACGCGCTACGCACTCCTCAGGATGACGGGATCAACAGCGGAGGGTGAGTTAGCCGCAGGCGTCGAGCATGGTGCATTAAGGCCCCGCGCACCGAATCCATCCCCGTCACCCTGAGGAGGCCGCGAAGCGGCCGTCTCGAAGGGTCGACGGCCACCAGCGGGGCCGTGCATCCTTCGAGACGCGCGGAGCCTGTCATCGGGCCGCGCTTTGCGCGGACCCGTTGGCGCTCCTCCAGCGACAAAGGCGAAGCCTTTGCGCGGGGATGACGGGATCAACAGCGGAGGGTGGGTTAGCCGCAGGCGTCGGGCATGGTGCATTAAGGCCCCGCGCACCAAATCCATCCCCGTCACCCTGAGGAGGCCGCGAAGCGGCCGTCTCGAAGGGTCGACGGCCACCAGCGGGGCCGTGCATCCTTCGAGACGCGCTAACGCGCTCCTCAGGATGACGGGTTTGAGAGCGCTTCCCGTTACACCTTCACCATGCGCTTGCCGCGGTTTTCGCCGGCGAGCAGGCCGATCAGCGCCTGCGGCGTGTTCTCGATGCCGTCGATGACGTCTTCCTGGACCTTGAGCTTGCCCGAGGCGACCCAGGATTGCAGGTCGGCGAGCGCGGCATCGCGCTGGTCCATGTAGTCCATCACGATGAAGCCCTGCATGATCAGCCGCTTCACCACGATCAGACCGGGCACGCCGCGGGGGCCGTGCGCGGAGGGCACGCCGTCATATTGCGAGATCGCGCCGCAGCAGGCGATGCGGCCGCGGTTGTTCATCTGGGCCAGGCAGGCCTCCAGGATGTCGCCGCCGACATTGTCGAAATAGACGTCGATGCCCTTGGGCGCCGCGGCGCGCAGCGCCTTGTAGGTGGCGCCGTCCTTGTAGTCGACCGCGGCGTCGAAGCCGAGCTCCGAGGTCAGCCAGTGGCACTTGTCCTTGCCGCCGGCGATGCCGACCACGCGGCAGCCCTTGATCTTGGCGATCTGGCCGACGATCGAGCCGACCGAGCCGGCGGCCGCCGACACCACCACGGTCTCGCCCTCCTTCGGCTTGCCGACATGAAGCAGGCCGAAATAGGCGGTCAGGCCGGCAATGCCGTAGACGCTGAGCAAATGCGTCATCGGCTCGAGCTTCGGCATCCTGGCCAGGTGCTTGGCGGGCACGGCGGCATAGTCCTGCCAGCCGGTGTCGCCGAACACGATATCGCCCGGCTTCAGGCTCGGGTCATTCGACGACACCACTTCGGCGATGCTGCCGCCGGCCATCACGGTGTTGGCTTCCACCGCAGCGCGGTAGGTGGCGCCGTGCATCCAGGCGCGGTTGGCGGCGTCGAGCGAGATGTAGCGCGTCCGTACCAGCGCCTCGCCGTCCTTCGGCGCGGGGACCGTGCCCTTGGTCAGGCGAAAATGCTCGGGGCCGAGCTTGCCGGTCGGCTTTTCAACAAGCAGGATCTGGCGATTGACGGTGTCGTTCATAGGCGGTGTCTCCCCTTGCCGTTCCTTTGGCGTTGGTCGTTTCGCATGCAGACTGACTGCACTGTGCGCAGCTCATTGCACAGATTGTGCGCTGCATGAACGCTAGTCTCCGCGCTGGCATTCCACAACCGGAACAGATCGGCAAAGTCCCGCGCGGCGCGAAGCGTGTTGCGTAGCTGCGTAAATCTGCCACACTTGCCCTTCGCCGGGAACTTACGGGGGTAAGAGAATGTCGAACAGGTTTACGCAGTATATCCTGCTTGCGATGGTCCTTGGCATCGCAATGGGAACGATTGTCTTCAACTATTTTCCTGACAGCCGCGCCGAGATCGCAGCCGACGTCAACCTGATCGCAATGCTGTTCCTGCGCCTGATCAAGATGATCATCGCGCCACTGGTGTTTGCAACCCTCGTCGGCGGCATCGCCCATATGGGAAGCGGCGCCAAGCTCGGGCGCATCTTCGCCAAGACCATGGGCTGGTTCATCTCCGCCTCCTTTGTTTCGCTGCTGCTCGGCCTCGTGATGGTCAATTTGTTGCAGCCGGGCGCCAATTTCCCCGGCACGCTGCCCGACAAGGCGCAGTCGACCGGCCTGCCGGTCTCAGCCTTCTCGATCGAGAAATTCCTGACCCATCTGATCCCGACCTCGATCGCGGACGCGATGGCGCAGAACGAGATCCTGCAGATCGTGGTGTTCGCGGTGTTCTTCGCGGTCGCGCTCGGCGCCATGCCTGAGCGGGCCAAGCCGATCATGAGCCTGATCGACGATCTCGCCCACATCATGCTCAAGGTCACGAGCTATGTGATGCTGTTCGCGCCGATCGCGGTGTGGGCCGCGATCATGGCGACCGTCTCGAAGAACGGCCTCGGCGTGCTCTGGAAGCTGATCGTCTTCATGGGCGGCTTCTATCTGTCGCTGCTGATCCTGTGGGGCATCCTGGTGATGGTCGGCTTCATCGTGATCGGGCCGCGCTACAGCCATCTGCTGAGGCTGATCCGCGAGCCGCTGATGATCGCGTTCTCGACCGCCTCCTCGGAGGCGGCCTATCCGAAGACGCTGGAGGGGCTGAACAAGTTCGGCGCCTCCTCGCGGATCTCGGCCTTCGTGCTGCCGCTCGGCTATTCCTTCAATCTCGACGGCACGATGATGTACTGCACCTTCGCGAGCATCTTCATCGCGCAGACCTACCACATCGAGATGTCGCTCGGCACGCAACTCGCGATGCTGGCCACCTTGATGATCACCTCGAAGGGCGTCGCCGGCGTGCCGCGCGCTTCGCTGGTGGTGATCGCCTCGACACTGTCGCAGTTCGGCATCCCGGAGGCCGGCCTGTTGATGATCATGGGCATCGACACCTTCCTCGACATGGGCCGCAGCGCCACCAACGTGATCGGCAACTCGCTGGCGACCGCCGTGGTCGCGAAGTGGGAAGGTGAGTTGAAGGCCGAGCACGAGCTCGGGCCCGACGACGCGGTGCCGCAGGATGCGGTGCCCGGCGCCGTGATGGCCGGTCATTGACGGGAGGGATGCATGCATCGCGCCCGCTGGAGGCCGATACGGGCTGAGGCGCCTCGACTGTCGACATGCCTGCTGTCAGCATGTCTGCTGGCGGCAAGCCTGCTGATCGGACCGGTGTCCGCACAGCCGGCGGGCGAGGGGCTCAGCCCCACGCTCGCCAACATCAAGGCCACGCACGCGGTGCGGATCGGCTATCGCGAAAGCTCGCCGCCGTTCTCGTTCCTCGACCACTCCAACCGGCCGATCGGCTACAGCCTCGAGCTGTGCGATGCGATCGTCGATGAGATCGCGGCCGAGGTCGACGACGCCAACCTCAAGATCGACTACGTCAAGGTCACCTCGGACGACCGCATTGCGGCGGTCGTCGACAAGAAGATCGATCTCGAATGCGGATCGACCACGGCGAATGCCGAGCGCGGCAAGCAGGTCGCGTTCTCGCCGCTGATGTTCGTGGCCGGCACCAAGCTGATGGTGCCGAAGGCCTCCGGCGTCAACCAGGTCGCCGACTTGAAGGGCAAGACGGTGGTCGTGACCAAGGGCACCACCAACGAGCAGGCGATGCACAATGTCGACGCCAGGCAACAGCTCGGCCTCAACATCGTGACCGCCGGCGACCATGAGCAGTCCTACCAGATGCTGGTGGAGGGCAAGGCGGATGCGTTCGCGACCGACGACATCCTGCTCTACGGCCTGATCGCGCGGCACAAGTCGCAGGACAAATTCCGCGTCACCGGCGACTATCTGTCCTACGATCCCTACGGGATCATGTACCGCAAGGGCGAGCCGCAGATGAAGGACGTGGTCGAGCGCGCCTTCCGCAAGCTCGCCTCGAACCGCGACATCATCCCGCTCTACAACAAGTGGTTCGTCGCCCGCCTGCCGACCGGCGAGAAGCTCAATGTCGCGCTCTCACCGCAGCTCGAAGACGCCTTCAAGGCGCTCGACGATTCTGCGGGCGGAGCCAACTAGCCTCGAAGTGCGGCCTCTCTCCTTGCGGGAGAGGCCGGATTGCGTTGCAGACGCAATCCAGGCGAGGGCAACCGGAGCGGTCCCGAACTGTCCCGACGAAGCGCGGCTTCGTTCATCGCCAATAGCGATGCGACAAATCCAGGCACTGCCGGACCCAGAAGCCGTTCACATGGATCAACTGGCATGTGCTCGGCGGCGGCTCCTTGATGATCGGATAGCCGTGGATGTCGATATTCGTCGGTGCCGTGACGCCGCGCCAAAATACGGCGTTGGCGGGCGCTGGATCGAAGGCAGCGGCGAACGCCGCGACTGCGAGGAAGCTCAAAAGGAGTTTGCGCATAATCTGCATCCGGATCGATTAATGCGCATCAGCGTACTCCCTTGAGCCGGATGAGCAAGTCGCTGAATCGGTCAAAGTGACGGAGTGAATTTTGCCGCAAGCTGCACCGCCGCGCGCGCATAGCCGCCGTGGACCGCCATAGAAGCGAGGGCAACGATGCCGACCGCCGCCAGAACAACCATGACCTGAAAGATCGCGCGTCCGAGGATCGCTCCCATCAAAACTCCATTGATCCGGCGGGGATCTTGCTTCGAGTTTCCACGCCGCGATCTCTGGAGCATCATCGGCAGGCGAGTTTCCGCTGTTGAAGTCTGCGAACTCGTCGCTTCACGAGCTAATGTCGTTCCGCGACAAGCCGATCGACTTGCTGTTTGAGCTCCGCTTCCATTTCGGAAACGACGTCAGGCGGCAGGCGAGCACCAAGGCGGTCGCCAAGCGAACCGGCCGTCTGTCGCTCCATCGCCTGATGCCGCACGACGTTGGCATCAGAGACCGGGTCTTCGACCCGTCGTCCAGAGGACAGATAGCTGGGTGCGCCAGCCGCCGCGTCGGCTTTGTAGGGTTCAGAAAAATCCTGCTCCGACCGTACAGCGTTCTTCATCAGCTTTGCCTCCTGGCAAGACTTCCTTTCCCCAGGCCCCGAACCGTCTGGCTCGTCTCTCATCAATGACGCGGTAACCTCGAATGTTGTTCCGCTCGGAACTTGCAAACGTCCGCCGGAACCCGCCGGTTATCGAGTCCGGAACCAGAACTTTAAGCGTCCTCAGTCATTGACACTGGGGTTGACCGTTTGGAGGTTGCCATGGGCTACGCGAGGTCAATTCACCAAACCGCAATTGTGGTCGAAGACGACACGATCCAGCGCGACATGATTGCGCTGTTGTTGAAGGAAGGGCATTTCGACGTCATCCAATGCGAGGATGGCGAGACGGCTGCGCTGGCCATCAAGATGCGTCATCCGTCGCTGCTGGTCACCGACATCAAGCTCACGGGCAGAATGAACGGCATCGAACTCGCACAATGGGCCCTGGATTGCGACCCACGCGTGCGCGTGCTCGTGATCTCGGGCCTGGCGCCGCCCAGCGATCTGCCTGACGGCGTCAAATTCTTTGCCAAACCGGTTTATCCATCCACGCTGCTGCGCGAGCTGGCGTCGTAATTCCTGGCCGATCGAGACACAGACCCATGCAAGACGATCCCGAAATCGATTGGCACCGCGAGCAGATCACGAGGAATCGTGAACTTCTCGCGGAGTTGCAGTCTGGAAATGCGGCAGGCGCTGACGTGTTTCCGGAGACGCAAGCCGAGATCGACCGTCTCACCGCACAGGTCGAGCAATCGGAACTGATCGTCGCCGCCTATGAGAAAGAGCACCCGCTGGAATGATCGGGCGCTCAAGGCAAGCGCGTGGCACGCTGCTTACGCGAACGCGGCGTCCAGCGCCGCCGAATACGCCGCCTCGACCAGCGCCGGATGGCGGCGGCCCAGCGCTTCCATCTTGACGCCCGAATTCACCTCGAGGACCTGCCACGCGCCGTCAACGCGCACGACGTCGATCGAGGCGAAGCGGATGCCGACGGCCTGCGCGGCCTTGATGGCGAGCGCGACGCAGGCGTCGCGCGTCATACCATCCGTGAGCAGCACCGGCTCGGCACCGGCATCGAGATTGTGCCGCCAGTTGAGCAGAAGCGGTTGGCCGGCCGGCGGAATGGCGTCGAGTGCGGCGGCATCGAAATCCTCGCAGAGGTCCTTCAGTTGTTCGGCCGTCGCGGCCGCCTGCGCCAGCGCGCGCAGCGAGCGAACGCCGTCGCCAATCACCGACGGGCGCGTCTTGCCGTAGACGATCAGCGCGCGATCATCGAGCAGCACGACGCGCACCTCGTCCTTGATCTCGACGTAAGGCGAGATCGCAAGGCTTGGATGCGCGGCGAGGATGCGCGCGACCGCGGTCTCCAGCTGCGTTCGCGTCGTGACGCGGAAGACGAGTTCGCCGGACGTCCCCTCATTGGGCTTGACGACAAGTCCGTGCGGATGCTGCGCGAGCAGTAGCAACATCGCGTCCAGCGAGTCCGATCCCGGGATGTGCTTGCTTAGCCTAGTGCCGAGAAACAGCGCGTGCGGAATGGCTGACACGCCGGCCGATGCCAGCACTTCAGCGCAGGCCGATTTGTCGTTGGCGACCTGATGCGCGACGGCGCTGTTCAGCCCGATGTCGTAGCCGATCGCAAGCCGCCGCGTGTCGCCCCTGGTCATGATGACCAGCCAGCCGCCGGACCGCACGTCGACGGCAATGGAGCGCGCCAAACAATATTTTTTGATGGTTTCCAGGAAGATTCGCTGGCTGATCAGGACCACGAGATCATTTTCCCTTCACCGCGGGTTTCGTAGTAATTAATTGCCAGATCGGCGCCGATCTCAGCAAGTAAATTACCTGCAGCGCCACGTGTTAACGATGTCGTGGCTGAACCTCTGCGCGAAATCGAACGACTGCCATTCTGAGATCGCAATTGCACGCCAGTTGATCTTGACTATCTCCTGCATTGGCGCAATGGACACGCGAGATCTTCAATGATTTCGGCCACATCAGCGCCGTCGCGAGCAGTCTAGAAATCAAACCATTCTAAATCTGATCAGTCGAGAAAACGAAATCCCATGAGCGCGTTCTATCGAGAGAAAGTTCTTGCTGTCCAGCACTGGACCGATACGCTTTTCAGCTTCCGAGCCACCCGCGATTCCGGTTTCCGCTTCCAGAATGGCCAGTTTGCCATGATCGGCCTCGAGGTCGACGGCCGGCCGCTGCTGCGCGCCTATTCGATGGCGAGCGCCAATCACGAGGAAGAGCTCGAGTTCTTCTCGATCAAGGTGCAGGACGGCCCGCTCACCTCCAAGCTGCAGAAGATCCGCGAAGGCGACACCATCCTGGTCGGCCGCAAGGCGACCGGCACGCTGATCACCGACAATCTGATCCCCGGCAAGCGGCTGATGCTGCTGTCGACCGGCACTGGTCTTGCGCCGTTCGCGAGCCTGATCAAGGACCCCGAGGTCTATGATCGCTACGATCAGATCCTGCTGGTGCATGGCTGCCGCCAGGTCTCCGAGCTCGCCTACGGCGAGGAGCTGGTCGCCAAGCTGCGCGACGACGAGCTGTTCGGGCCGCTGCTGTCCGAGAAGCTCTCCTACTATCCGACCGTGACGCGCGAGCCGTTCCGCAACCGCGGCCGCATCACCGACCTGATCACCTCCAACCAGCTGTTCGCCGACCTGCATCAGGGCCCGCTCGACATCGAGACCGATCGCATCATGATGTGCGGCAGCCCGGCGATGCTGGAAGAACTGAAGCAGCTGTTCGAGACCCGCGGCTTCAAGGAAGGCAGCGGCAACACCCCCGGTCACTTCGTGATCGAGAAGGCGTTCGTCGAGCGCTAAGGCCGTCGAGCGTTAAGAGGTTGTCGTCCTGGCGAAAGCCAGGACCCATTACCACCGTTCCCTGTTTTGCGAAGGCTGGGGCCCCATCGGGCTCCAGCCTTTTGCATTCGGGGTAATGGGTCCTGGCCTTCGCCAGGACGACGACGGCGACTGTGGCGTGCACCGTTTCTCACTTGCTATAACGGTCCCAACGCCGCGCAGCCGTTTCCCGAACGCGGCGATCAGGGAGCAGCACCTTGTCCATCACCGATCCGGATGCACCCAAGACCGCCTTTGTGTTCGCCGGCGGCGGTAGCTTTGGCGCGATCCAGGTCGGCATGTTGCAGGCGCTGGCTGCGCATGGCGTGGCTGCCGACATGGTGGTCGGCTCCAGCGTCGGCGCCTTGAACGGCGCGTTCTATGCCGGCGACCCGACGGTCTCGGGCGTCGCACGGCTGGCCGAGATCTGGCGCGGCCTGAACCGGCAGGACGTGTTTCCGGTGACCTGGCGGACGCTGGTGGGCTTCCTGTGGCGGCGCGACTTCCTGATTTCGCATGACGGCGTCCGCAAGCTGATCGACGATTACATCCCGTTCCGCAATCTCGAGGACGCGCGGCTCCCGATCCACATCGTCACGACCGACATCATCAGCGGCGACAGCGTGGTGCTGTCGGAGGGCTCGGCGGCCGAGGCGATCGTTGCGTCGACCGCGATCCCCGGCGCGTTCACGCCGGTGCACTATCGCGATCGTTTCCTCGCCGATGGTGCGATCTCCAGCAACACGCCGGTCCGCGTCGCCGTGAAGCATGGGGCCAAGCGCCTGATCGTGCTGCCGACCGGGCATGCCTGCGCCAACCAGGCGCCGCCGGTCGGCGCGCTCGCCAATGCGTTGCATGCGCTGACGCTCCTGATCGCGCGGCAGCTGGTCAACGAGCTCGAGAACATCGGTCCCGACGTCGAGTATTTCGTGGTCCCGCCGCTCTGTCCGCTGGTCGGCTCGCCCTACGATTTCTCCCGGACATCAGATCACATCGCACGCGCCCTCGACACCACCAATGCGTGGCTCGCCAGCGACGGCCTGAAGGCGGGGCATATCCCCCACGAATTGCAGCCGCACAGCCATTAGGCGAACGGTGCTCTTTCCTCACTCCCCCCCAAGCGCACCCACACGCGCGGGTGATCACACCGCTTGGGGCGACGCTTTGAAACGAGAACCATCCTCATCGTCGTCCCTGCGAAAGCAGGGACCCATAACCACAAGTGCTAATTGTTGGGCGATGCCGGAACGACGAGTCCCTCCAACAAGGTCCGCCGCGGCGTATGGGTCCCTGCTTTCGCAGGGACGACGTGGTGGAGGTGCCGCGGACTCAATGGCGGGCGTCTCGAAGGATGGCCGCAGGGAAGCGACGCAGCAGGGCTTTCCCATATACGATGGCCCCGGGGCGTCCGCACGATTTCTGGATAATGGAATAATGCCGGTGAGTTGCCCGACGTGTCAAGTTGCCCTGTCCGCCGGCTACTTTGCATGGGGTTGTTTTCGATATTTTGGCCGCGCGCCTGCCCGCAAGCGGGAGAGGGGGCGCAGTCTTTGTGAAGCTCCCCTTCGTTGCACTGCAAAAGCCGGTTTCGTTTCGATATGCTTGGCACCCGTACCCGCCCGATCGGGCGGTTGTCACATCTGTGACCGCTCGGCCGTATAACCGTAGTGCACTTGTTCCGCGAGTTGGATTAGGCTTACGGCCGACAGGGTATTCAAGGCAGACCGGAGGATTTGATGGAAACGATGCTGCTTCCGTTCTCGCCGCGCTTCATCGTGCTGACGATCTGCGCCGTCGTCACCACGCTGCTGCTGCTGGTCGGAATTTTCGACCACAAGGTCTTCAAGATCATCCTGATCCCGCTCGTGATCTTCGGCGCGCTGACACTGCTCGGCATCCGCGACTTTACGCAGAAGAACCATGCGGTGCTGCGCAACTACCCGATCTCAGCCCATGTCCGCTTCCTGCTCGAGGAAATCCGCCCCGAGATGCGGCAGTATTTCTTCGAGAGCGAGAAGGACGGCATGCCGTTCTCCCGCGACACCCGCGCGGTGGTCTATCAGCGCGCCAAGATGGTGCTCGACAAGCGGCCGTTCGGCACCCAGGAGGACGTCTACCGCGAGGGCTATGAGTGGATGCACCACTCGGTGGCGCCGAAGCCGCGTGCCGACGAGAAATTCCGCATTACGATCGGCGGCCCCGACTGCACCAAGCCGTATTCGGCCTCGGTCTTCAACATCTCGGCGATGAGCTTCGGCGCGCTCAGCCCGAACGCGGTGCGGGCGCTGAATGCCGGCGCCAAGAAGGGCGGCTTCGCCCACGACACCGGCGAGGGCGGCGTCAGCCCCTATCACCGCGAGATGGGCGGCGACATCATCTGGGAGATCGGCTCCGGCTATTTCGGCTGCCGCAACCGCGACGGCACCTTCAATCCGGAGCTGTTCGCCAGCGTCGCGGGCGACGATCAGATCAAGATGGTCGAGCTCAAGATCAGCCAGGGCGCCAAGCCCGGCCACGGCGGCGTGCTGCCAGCCGCCAAGGTCTCCGAGGAGATCTCCAAGATCCGGGGCGTGCCGATGGGCGAGGACTGCATCTCGCCGGCCTATCACAAGGCGTTCTCGACGCCGCTGCAGATGATGGAATTCGTGGAGCAAATGCGCAAACTGTCCGGCGGCAAGCCGGCCGGGTTCAAGATGTGCATCGGCCATCCCTGGGAGTTCCTGGCGATCTGCAAGGCGATGAAGGAGAGCGGGCTCTATCCCGACTTCATCGTGGTCGACGGCAATGAGGGCGGCACCGGCGCCGCGCCGCTCGAATTCATGGATCATCTGGGCATGCCGATGCGCGAGGGCGTCAATTTCGTCCACAACGCGCTGATCGGCATCGGCGCGCGCGACCGCATCAAGATCGGCGCTGCCGGCAAGATCGCGACCGCCTTCGACATGGCGCGCGCGATGGCGATCGGGGCCGACTGGTGCAATTCGGCGCGCGGCTTCATGTTCGCGCTCGGCTGCATCCAGTCCCTGAGCTGCCACACCGATCGCTGCCCGACCGGCGTCACCTCGCAAGACCCGATCCGCAACCGCGCGCTCTACGTGCCGGGCAAGATCGAGCGCGTGTACAACTACCACCACTCGACCCTGCACGCGCTGACCGAGCTGCTGGCCGCCGCCGGCCTCGAGCACACCAAGGATTTGCGCCCGATCCACTTCTCGCAGCGAAGCTCGACCACCGACGTCCGCACCTTCGCACAGCTCTATCCGACGCTGCGCCCGGGCGAACTGCTCGAAGGCACCCAGGATTCCCGCTTCCGCGACGCCTGGGCGATGGCGCGCGCGGATTCGTTCCAGCCGGCGGGGTAGCGGCGAAAGCGTCGCTTCGTAGCCCGGATGAAGCGTAGCGAAATCCGGGGCCGCTCTCTCCGGATCGACCGTTTCGCTCCATCCGGGCTACGCATGTTCGTCAAGCTGATGGCGCGCCGAACCATCTGGTCAGCGCCGCGGCAAGTCCTGACTGACTCCGATCTCCGACCCACGCCACATAACCGTCGGGCCGGACCAGCACCGCGGTAGGTGCCGGAACCGTTCCGAGGGCGGGAAGCTCCCACGCGCCGGCATAATCGGCGTCGATCAGCTGAACCAGATCTTTCCATCCCGCGATGTCGAAGCTGCCGGGCTCACCGAAATTGAACAGCACCGGCCGTGCCTCGTGCAGCAGCGCGAAGACCCGCAGCGGACCGTCGCGCGTCACCAGATCGAGATCGGGCATGCGGCGTCCGAGCAGCGGATGGCCACAGCCGAGATCGTAGTGCAGGTCGAGGCCCGACATCATCGCGGCGAATTTTCGGCGCGGCTCGTCCATGCGCAGCAGTTCGGAGACGATCTCGTGCAGCGCCTTGCTGCGCGCGTCGGTCCACCCGAGCGCGACATGCGCCATGGTGTTGCGCAGCACGCGGGCCGCCACCGGATGCCGTTCGGCCTGATAGGTGTCGAGCAGGCTGTCCGGCGATGTCTGCTTGATCACCTGGGCGAGCTTCCAGCCCAGGTTCACCGCATCCTGCACGCCGATATTGAGGCCCTGTCCGCCCATCGGCGGATGCACATGGGCGGCATCGCCGGCCAGCAGCACGCGCTGCTTGCGGTAGGTCACGGCCTGCCGGGTCATGTCGGTGAAGCGCGAGATCCAGACCGGACTGTGGATGCCGAAATCGGTGCCGTACACCGCGACCAGCCGCTCGCTGACGTCGCGCAGGGTCGGCTCCCTGTCGGTGCCGAGTTGCCGCTCGGTCAGCACGAGCCGCACCCGTTCCCCGTCTTCCACCTTGCCGATGGCATAGATGCCGGTGTCGTCCTGGCGAAAGCCCCATTCCGGTTCGTCCGATGCCTCGGCCTCGGCGATTAGCCAGCTCCGGGTCGGATCCCATCCGGCGAATTCGATGCCGGCCGCCTTGCGGACGATGCTGCGGCCACCGTCGCAGCCGACCAGATACTGTGCGCGGAGCAATTGGCCGTCCGACAGCGCGACGTCGACGCCGTCGTCGTCCTGCGTGAATCCGGTCACGTCGCGCCCGCGATCGATCGGTACCGCCAGTTGTTCGGCCCATTCGCCGAGCACACGCTCGATATGGTTCTGCCGCAGCCCCAGCGTGAAATTGCGCCGGGTCGGGAAGTCGCCGATCTCGAGCGGAACCAGATGGGAGTGGAACAGCACCGCCGGATGGCGCGTCCCCAGCGCGACGAAGCGGTCGCCGATGCCGCGCTGGTCGAGCACCTCGATGGTGCGCGCGTGCAGACCGCCCGCCCGCGCGCCGATCAGGTCCGGACTCTCGCGCCGCTCGACAATCGCAACATCGACGCCGGCCAGCGCCAGCTCGCACGCCAGCATCAGCCCGGTCGGCCCTCCGCCGGCAATCACCACAGCATGTTCCCGCATCCCGCACCCCTCCGTTCGATTGGGCGCGCGTTCTACGGGATGACCCCGGGCTTGCGGCAAGCCCGGGGGGTCTACATATATTTAAGTGGGGAGAGGGCGTTGGCCGCCCCGACTTTGTCGTTCACGATACAACGGCACTGGCGGGTTTCGCCTCGTGCGCCGGCTCGACATGGATCGTCGTGATCGCGCCTTCGAACCGGTCCCTGATTCCGGCCTCGATCCGGTCGCAGATTTCGTGCGCATTCCCGGTGCTCATTTCGGTCGGGACCACCAGATTAAATTCGACGAACAAGGCCTTACCGGCGTGACGTGTCCGCAGGCCATGAGCCTCGATAGCACCGCTCGCATTACGGGTGATCGCCTCCTTGATCGCCGCGACCTCCTCGGCCGGCGCAGATTCGTCGAGCAGCCCGCTGGTGCTTTCGCGGATAACCCCCCAGCCGCTCCAAAGAACATGCAGCGCGACCAGCGCTGCGATCGCCGCGTCGAGTTCGACGATGCCCGTGACGACGACGAGGCCAACGCCGACGATGACGCCAACGGACGTCGCAACGTCCGCCATCAGATGCTTTCCGTCCGCGACTAGCGACGCCGATTTGTGGTTGCGTCCCTGACGGATCAAGAACAGGCTCCAGCCCAGATTGAACGCGGTTGCGATCAAGCTCACGGACAGACCGGCGCCCGCCGACTCGATCGGCTTGGGCGACAGGAAGCCTCCATACGCCTCCTTCATGATGGCGACGGCGGCAGCAACGATCATGATGCCGACGACGACAGCAGACAGATACTCCGCCTTGTGATGACCGTACGGATGCTCGGCATCGGGCGGATTAGCCGCGATCTTCACGGCAACGATAACTGCCGACGCCGTCACGACGTTGATGATGCTCTCGAGCGCGTCCGAATAGAGCGCGATGCTTCCCGTGATCAGGTACGCGACGTACTTGATCGAAAGCACAGCGACGCTGACGGCAAAGCTTCCGATCGCAATTCTGAGCGAACGATCGAGACCGCTTCCGGGAGGACGCACTGGCATCGGCTCGTCGATCACCTTGATCGTCATACGGTCCCCTTGGCGAAATAGGATCGCGCCGAATCCATCACGGGCTTGCACGAAGGCGCAGCCTCTTCGACGACCTTTTCCGGCGTTTTCCTCTTCAGCCAGACGTCGAGTGCGATCACGATCGCCCATTGCGGATCGTCCGTCGCGCGCCGCACTAGCGCGGGCAGCGACGACTTCGTGCACTCGCTCACTTGGGTGATGATCTGCGGCGGTACGCGCGCCCTCACAAGGCGGTCGGAAATCTCTGTCTGCAAGGGATCGAGGATCACTGTCTGTACGATGAAGTAGGCGATGCCGCTCAGCATGTTTGCTCCTTGTCGGCGGGCGAGCGATGTAATCCGACATCGCGCAAGCCGCCGATGAAGCTCACGCCAGAGGGGCCCGGATCTCCGTTGTCGCGCAGATATGGAGTTCGCCGAATAGCGTCAATCGAGGTGTTTGCGAAGGATTTGCATGAGCGAAGTAATGCGAGGCGTTCGCATCGGACGCACGGCAAACATTGGCATTTTCCGGCCGACCTGCGGCGGCGGCATCACTTTGTCGCAGCTGTGCTTACGCTAGAAAATCGACTGAGGATGCTTCCAACGTCTCCTCAGCCGCCGGGAGAGCGCGCGAACATGACCACTGGCTAGTGAGGATTCTCCAGGCTGAACAGCTCCGACTGCTCATCATACGCGAATAGTTCGGCGTAGCGGCCCCACGACACAATCGTCTTCAGCGTCTCGTCGGCGTAGTCTTCCGACATATAGTCTTCCAGTTCGTTGCGGAAGCGCGCTGCCGGAGCCGAGTGCGACGGCCGCTCATCGAGCACGCGGCGGATCAGACCCATCACCGGCACATAGTTGACGAGGTGCTCCGCGAACAGCCGCTTGCGCGCGTCAGTCTCGAGGTGGGCGAATCGCTTGCCGGCATCGCTCAGCATCAGGTCGCCTTCGCTCAATTGCGCGAACCGTAACAATTGCAGCGCTTCACCGAGGTGAAAGATGTCGTCAGCCTCGAGCTGCAGATGACCGGCAAGGACCGGCAGGTCGGCGTGCCCGTCATATGGTGGGCCGGCAAGGGTCTCGATCAGGCCCGAAAGCACGTTCGACGAAACGTGATTGAGGACCATCCCCACGCCGCTGCCCGGGATACCCTCGATGGCGGGCGTTTTGGGCTCCGGACGCTGCGTCATGCGGGCATAGATGCTGTCGACCAGTTGTCGAAACATTGGATCGAGGCGGTTGCGCGGATGGGGCAGGTCGACCTTGATCTCGGCTGCGACGCGTCCGGGATTGGACGAGAAGACAAGGATGCGGTCGCACATCAGGACCGCTTCCTCGATGTTGTGCGTCACCATGAGCACCGATTTGATCGGCAGCCGACCCTCGATCCAGAGGTCGATAAGATCGGTCCGCAGTGTCTCGGCGGTGAGCACATCGAGCGCCGAGAACGGCTCGTCCATCAACAGCAGGTCCGGATGGACCACCAACGCCCGGGCAAAGCCGACGCGCTGTCGCATGCCACCCGACAGCTCTTTGGGGTAGGCCGACTCGAACCCGTCGAGGCCGATCAGGTCGATTGCGGCGAGCGCCCGTTTGCGGCGTTCGGCGCTATCGATCCCCAATGCCTCCAGTCCGAGCTCGACGTTCTGCAGAACCGTCAGCCAAGGGAACAGTGCAAACGACTGGAACACCATCGCGACCCCGTTCGGCGGTCCCTTGATTGCTTCGCCCCGGCATTTCGCGTCGCCGGAGGTTGGCGTGACCAGGCCGGCGATGATGCGCAGCAGTGTCGATTTGCCCGACCCGGAGCGGCCGAGCAGGCCCACGATCTCGCCCGACCGCAGCGTCAGGTCGACTTTCTCCAGCACCAGTAGCTCCTCGCCGCTACCCTTGGGAAACGACCGGCAGACGCCACGGATATCGAGCAGGCTGGGTTGGTTGGGTTGATCGAGCATGCAGTCCTCCTGATTAGCCAAGGCGAAGGCGGCGCTCGCCAAAGGCATACAGCGGCCTCCACAGGAGGCGATTGAACAGCGTTACCAACACGCACATGATGGCGATGCCGAGGACGACCCGGGGGAAGTCGCCGGCTTCGGTCGCTTTCGCGATGTAGGCCCCGAGCCCTGTTGCGGTGAGATGGGTATCACCCCAGCTTGCGACCTCCGCGACGATCGAGGCATTCCAGGATCCGCCCGAGGCGGTGATGGCGCCGGTGATGTAATAAGGGAAAATCCCGGGCAGCACGACCTTGACCCACCACCGCCATCCCTTGAGGTGGAAACTGCCGGCAGCTTCACGAAGATCGGTCGGGAATGCGCTGGCGCCCGCGATCACGTTGAACAGGATGTACCACTGGGTGCCCAGGATCATCAGCGGACTGAGCCAGATATTCGGGCTCAGGCCGAAGCGAACGATGATGACCACGAACACCGGAAAGGCGAGATTGGCGGGAAACGCCGCCAGAAACTGCGCGAGCGGCTGAATCCGCTCGGCGAGCTTTGGCCGCAGCCCGATCCACACTCCGATCGGGACCCATATCAGGGTGGCCAGCGCGATCAGCACGGCCACGCGTGCCAGAGTGATGAAGCCGTACCCGACCGCGGTGACGACGTCGGAAAGATCGAGCGTCGCCGACAGATACTGATAGCTCTTCCAGGCGGCGAATCCGGTGCCGGCAAGGATGATGGTGAGCCAGACGGCGTCGATCACCCGAGATGGCCGCTCGCTCTTGCCCTTCGCCGCTACGGCGCCGCGCGGAAATCCGATATGCAAGTTCGAGACGGCCTTGTTCAATGCCGCGAACGGATAGGTCAGTGCACGAAGCGCACGCGTCCGCCGAAACAGATCGAGCATCCATGACGTCGGTGCGCTGGCCGAGGCGGTCTGCTCGAATCGGAATTTGTCGGCCCACGCCACCACCGGGCGAAACAGCAATTGATCATAGGCGATGATCACCAGAAGCATCGCCATGATGGCATAGCCGATCGCAGCCAGGTTCTGCTGCTGAATAGCCAGAGCGACGTAGGAGCCGATGCCCGGCAGCGTCACCGTGGTGTTTCCGACGGTGATGGCCTCGGAGGCCACCACGAAGAACCAGCCGCCCGACATCGACATCATTGTGTTCCAGATCAGCCCCGGCATGGCGAACGGTACGTCGAGCCGCCAGAACCGCTGCCACCCCGTCAGATGAAAGCTTTGGGAAGCCTCCTCCAGATCCTTGGGCACATTGCGCATCGACTGGTACATGCTGAAGGTCATGTTCCAGGCTTGGCTGGTGAAGATCGCGAACACACACGCCAGTTCGGCGCCGAGCACCTTGCCCGGAAACAGGTTCAGGAAGAAGACGACCGTAAAGGTGAGAAAGCCGAGGATCGGGACCGATTGCAGGATGTCGAGCAGCGGGATCAGGACGATCTCGGCACGCCGGCTCTTCGCCGCGAGCGCCGCATAGATGAACGTGAAGACGATCGAGCATGCGATTGCCAGCAGCATGCGCATGGTCGTGCGCAACGCATACAGCGGCAAATTGGCTGGATCGAGCGATACCGGATTGACGTCGAGTGTCGACAGCGGAAGCGTGGTCTGCTCGCCGCCATAGACGAGCGCCACCATGGTGCCGGTGATGAGAACCAGCGCGACCACGTCCCAAACGTTTGGCCGCAGCGCCTGTCCAAGGGCTGGCGTCCGGATATCCTGCAGGTTCATTACGGGCGCCTTGTCTGGGATTTGCCGTGCAACCGGCAGGAGAAAGCGGAAGGCCGTCCGCGATTGACGTTGGTGTGATTTGCGACCAGCTGATAGTCGGTGGTGACGATGAAGTTCGCATGGATCGCGAACGCGTAGTGGGCCATAAGCATCCGTTCGCTGTGCTCAATCGATCCGTTCACTGCGCAAATCCCGGTCGGTTTGTTGAGTTTGTCGTCGGGCTCCGAGAACCAGCCACTCTCCAAGCCGCTCCAACCATCGCGTTCCTGATAAGACGTTTCGAAGACTGGTGTGTGAAATCCAGCGCTCTCGATGCAGATCTAAGGCGCTGTGCAAGACGAAGCTTGTCAGCGAAAGAATTCCGACGGCTGCCCATCGTCTGAAGCCTTCGATGGCCATCGATCGCCTCGCCATCATGACGAAATCCAGAAGATGGCAGCGAAGATCGCTGTGCAGGAAGCCAGCGTCACCGGTACAAGCGCGAGCAGGCGACGATTTAATGGCTTCCGCCGAAGCAGATGCGGCATTGGACACCTCGGCGCCGAAGAAGGCTGCGGTAGCGAAAATCGCGACGGTCACCCAGGCTGGAGCGGTGACCTCTCGCCGGGTCGGTGGCGAGCGGGGCGTCGGACCGTAAGGGGAGGCGAGTGAAAGGTCCATCGGCCGTCGATCTGCGTTACGATTGTTCTCCCCGGTGATGCCGACATATCCCCATTTGGACGAACGCACTAGTCGTATGCCAAAAACCGAATGTGTGGGGCTCCGCGTACCATGTCCGATCGGTCAAGGAACGGTGGGACTGCCGGGGGCGGTAGTGCCCCAGCACCCTCTCATCGGGAGAGCGCCATTGCTCAGAATTCCCCGTGGATGCGGCCGGAGAAGATGTGCACCGGGCCGCGATCGGCATTGTAGGCGGGGTTGGTGATGAACTGATAGTCCGCGGTCAGCGTCAGGTTCTTGTTCACCTGGTAGGCGTAGTAGGTCTCCAGGATCCGCTCCGGGCTGTAGTTCAGCGCGCCGTCGCCGATCAGAAGGCCGAGGCCGCCGGCGGCGAGGTAGTCGCGATGTGCAGCTGAAAGGCCGTTGACCGCACCGCCGATGCCGATCGTGTCGTTCGCCCGGCCCCAGTAGCTGCCCTTGATCGACAGGCCGCCGGAGACGCTGCGATCAACATCGGTGAACGACAGGATCTCGTTCCGGCCATCGTTCCAGCTGAGGCGGCCGAACAGGCCGACATCGGTTGCGATCTGCTGCTCGCCATTCAGGTAGAAGCCGTACTTGGTGTTGGCCTTGCGGATGCCGGCCATCACGTCGTTGATGTCGAGCCCCGGATTGGCATCCTCGATCGCGAGCGCTTGGCGATAGTTGCCGGTGAAGCCGCGATTGCCGAACACGCCGACACGCACCTTGCCGGGTTGGTCGAAGATCGAATAGCGGCCTTCGAATTCCACCACCGCACCGCCATTGTTGGCGTTGAAGACCAGCACGTCGCTGTTCGGTGCATCAGGCACCTCGAATACGCCGGCGCGCACCGCCCAGTCCTTGCGGTTGAACTCGACCACGACGCCGCGGGTGTAACCGGGCAGGTCGGCCGGGAAGTCATAGGCGGCGGACGACCACATCGCCCAGTTCATGAAGTCGGCGCGGGGGTCCTTGGCGTAGGAATTGCCGTCGAAGAAATCGCCGATTGCGAAGCGGCCAACGATAAGGGTGAGGCGATCAATGTCGCGCTTGCCCGCGATCTGGTTGGGGCCATCAGGGACGTCTTCCTGCTCGCCGCCGAAGCCGAAGGTCTGCTTGAGATAGTAGCGCTGCGGCCGGATCCTCGGATACTCGGCGCCGGCCTTCTGAGCCTCGCCGTTCGGGAAGCCGGCAAGGCCGAGCGTGCCGTTGAGGCCGAAGCCCTGCGCGGTCTCGGGATTGAAATAGAGCTCGCCGCCTTCCCAGAGCCGCACGCCGAGAAACGCCGTCGTGGTCCAGGTCTGCTGCGCCTGTCCGCCCGCCGGAAGGCTGTCGGTGCCGCTATAGGCCGAACGAATGGCCGGGTAGCCCTGTCCGATCAGCGTCGTCTGCGCATGAACGGACCAATTGTCGGATTCCGGCAGCAGGGGCTTGGCCGGCGTCGCCGACCAGGGCGAGTCGCCAAGCTGGTAGTTCAGGCCGAATTTCAGCATCTGCAGCCGTGGCTCGATGCTGACGCCGGGCATGCCGAAGTCGTTGAGACCGAGCGTGCGGCGCGACAGGTCGATGTAGTCGTATTCGAGCTTGGCGGTCCAATTGCCGCTGAGCGCGAATTCGGCGCCGGCGCCGACAGTCCAGCCGGTCTGATACTGGCCGGGCTCCGAGATCACGTTGCCGGCGGCATCGTTGACCCTGACCTGGCTGTGGCCCCAGGCGAAGCCCCCGGTGATGTATGGCATCCAGGTGCCAAAGCTGTAGCCGGCGCGACCGCGCACGGTGCCGACATAGTCGATGGCGCTATTGAAGGGGCCGAGCCTTCGCCGCGGCAGATCGACCGGGCCCACGAATGTCGCATCGGCCTCGACGCCGAGCACGAAGCGGTTTGCGAACTGGTGATTGTATCCGGCCTGGAAGCCGCCGATCCCTCCCGTGACACTGTGCGGAAAGAAGACGCCCTGCAAGGGAAGCGGATTGGTATCGGGACCGAGGCTGCCGTCGCCATAGCCGACATGGCCGCCGACGTAGAAGCCGGTCCAGGTGTAAACCGCCGCGTCCATCGCCGGTGACTTGACGGCCATATCGGCCGCGGATGCCGGCGCGCCGAATGCCGCCGCGCCGAGCGCTGCGCCGGCGGCGATCCGAACCCGGAAGAGACGGACGCAGGTCATGACGCGGCTTTCCGCGAACGGTTGGCGGTTTCGCCCGGCATTGCAGATTTGGCGGCCACTGGCCACCCGAGATTTGAATTCATTGCCCGCCGTCCCCGGTCCGATCCGTGTCGTCCCATCCAAAGCCAGATCAGCACCTAGCATCCCCAGTTGCTTGTTGCAAGTAATTCGCAATAGCAACTGAGGCGCGCCGGTTATCTCTCCGATTTGCACGCCACTATGACAGTCGCGTAACACCACGAGGCTGTGGGTCTCATCCGCTGCGATCGACCGCGCATCTGTGGCAAATCGGTCGAGATCCGACCGTTCAATCGAGGCCACCATTGTCTTCGTCCCTTGTCTTGATGAATGCCGGCAGCGATGGCCTGCCGAGCACGACCCTTGCGCCGGCCCGTTCGACGCATCGCGCCATCGACAGCGCCGTCCGCAGATCGGCGCCTGAAATCACACGCCGCTGATAGAGCGCGGTCGCGCCGCGCAGGATGGCGCTCGCCAGCCTGAACAACACGATCGCGCCCCATCGTCGGCCGCGGCCGAGTGTCGTCACGCCCCCACCGTGGCGAGCTGGACGATCCGCAGCAGCACGAGGCCGGCAGCGACGACCAGATAGCCACGCAGCACCAGCATCCAGATCCGGCTCAGCGGGCTGAGCCGCGCGGGCGGCAACCGGTCAAGCGGCGGCATCCGCCAGGTGTCGCGGTCGAACAGCGGCGGCTTGTGCTTGAAGCGGGCGGACGCGCGACCGTGCGACAACGTCTCGTACAGTTTGACGGCCGCCGTGACCGCGAGCGCGAGCAGGCTGCCGCCGACCAGGATGCCGATGATCCATTGCTCGCTGAGATCCGGGAACAGCACCGCGGCAGTCAGGATCACCGACAGCATCACGAGGCCAGCGACCACCGCGCCAGTGAACAGGTTCAGCCGGGTCGAATTGATCCAGGGCCCGAGGATGTGGCGGTCGTTGCAGAGCAGCAGCAGGAACACGGTCGCGCTCGGCAGTAGCACGCCGGCCAGCGTCTGCACCGCGTTGGTGAGCAGTCCGAGCGGCGTGCCCGGCGTCAGCACCAGCACGGCAGCGAGCACGATCAGCCCGCAATAGACGCCGTAGAAGCCCTTCGCGTCCCACGGCTTGCGGTGCAGCGAGTGCTTGACCGCGAACACGTCACCGATCGCATAGGCCGTCGAGAGGGAGACCGCGGCCGCGCCGATGATGCAGGCATCCAGCAATGCGAGGGCAAACAGCACCGCCGGCAGCCGGCCGGCATACTTCTCTAAGCCGACCGCGGTTCCCAGCGCGTCGGTGTAATTGCCGAATTCGAGCTTTCCGGCGAACACCTCGGCGCAGAACGAGATCATCGCCACGGCGCCGACCACGACCAGCACGATGCCGATGCACAGATCCATCCGCTCATAGCGGATGAAGCGCGGCGTGATCCGCTTGTCGACGATGTAGCTCTGCTGGAAGAACAACTGCCACGGCGCAACCGTGGTGCCGACGATGGCGACGATCAGCAGCATCACCTCGCTCAGCTTGGCGTCCTGCGGCATCTTCGGCACCAGGAAATCAGCCGCGATCTGCCCGACCGGCGGATGCACCATCAGGATGATGGGCACCAGCAACAGGCTGCCTGCAACCAGCACGATGCCGAAGCGTTCGAAACGGCGGAAGTCTCCGGTCGACACCGCCAGCATCACGATAACAGCCGAGGACAATACGCCCCAGAACTGCGAGACGCCGAGAAAATGAAGCGCGAACGTGATGCCGATGAATTCGGTGACGATGGTCAGCGCATTCAGCACCAAGAGGTCGATGACGCTGAAGGCGCCCCAGAACTTGCCGAAGCGCTCGAAGATCAGCCGCGCATGGCCGACGCCGGTGACGGCGCCGAGCCGCACCACCATCTCCTGGTTGACGTAGAGTACGGGGATCAGCAGCAGCAGCGTCCACAGCAGCGTGGTGCCGTAATTCTGACCGGCCTGGGTATAGGTGCCGAAGGCGCCGGCATCGTTGTCGCCGACCATCACGATCAGGCCGGGACCGACGATCGCCAGCAGGGTCTTCAACCGGGCCAGTAATGTCGCGCGCGGCGCGACGTCATCCTCGGCGATGCTTCCAAGCGCGCCGTGGATATCACCGAGATGCGCGCGGTCCAGCACGGCAGTGCCGACAGAGCAGGCGGTCGCCTCACGATCGGACGCGTGCATTTTCAAGTCATTGACGACGGTCATGACTCATTCCTTCTCATTTGCGTGGTTTGGTATTTTTGGGAGTCGGAAAACGGATGATGTTGTTGGCTTCAGGCGCCGGGACAGGATCTGCCGCCGGCCGGCGCCGCGGAGGCGCGCGGTCGGTGTCGAGCATCAGCACGATGCCGAGCGCGGCGAGATGGCGCACGAGGCCCGCGCTCTCGTTGATGAGACCGATGACGCTCTGCATCACTGGGACGAGCGGGTCGTTGGCCGTTGCGGGACGCCTGACGGCATCGGCGGCGGTCGGCCGACGGGCTTGTCCGAAGATGTCATTTGTCTTGCTCATGGCCGCCCCCCTGCCGCCTTGTTGCTGGGGTGGACGGACCTGAGTCCCGGTGGCGCGCTTTCGGCGGCTTTTCGGCAATTCCAAGTTCGTCAGCGCGGCGACGCATCTCGATCCAGACCGATCCGGGGTCGACGCCGGCGCGATGCCATAGCGCGACGAGGTGGTAGAGCAGATCGGCGCTCTCGCGGACGATCGCCTCGGGCCGGTGCTTGACCGTCTCGAGCGCAACCTCTCCGGCCTCCTCGATCACCTTCTGGGCAATCTTGCGGGTGCTCGATGCGAGCAGCCTCGCGGTGCGCGGGTGATTGTCCGGCGTCACGGCGGCGAGCGACGCATGGAGCCGCTCCATTTCGCCTTGTTCGTCCGGCGATGCGCGCAAGCGGCCGCCGTCGGGGCGTCCTCCGGCTCGTCGGAGGGGACGTCTTCTCCGGCTGGCCAATTCCGGCCCGGGATGTCTGGCGGTCTCTGTCATGCTTGCTCCGATCGTCTCCCCGCTGCCTGTTGGGCACGGCATGAGGGACGCGGAGCAGCTCTATGCGCGCGCGCAGCCTCCGCTGCCGTGAGCAGCGGCAATTCCAAAAGTGATGTCGTTCCCCGCAGGGAGTCCCGTTGCCGCGCCGCGATGGCGCGCAACGGGACAACTAGGTCCCTCGTCCATGTCGGTCCTTCAGGCGCTTGCGGTCATCTTTGCTGCGGAATGCGCAAGTGTTGCGCGCGGGCCGGAATACCGGTCCGCGCGCCGCTTTCGATCGAGATCATTCGTTGATGATTCGAGGGTGGTTTCGACGATCCACCGGCACTCCAGGCGGCCGTCGATCAGGATCCAATGACAGGCCGGGGTTGGACGCCGGCGGTCCACCGGGCGGCGAAAACCCGGCAGGTTGTCATTGGAATAGGTGGCCGCCCGCGGCGGGATCTGCCGCGGCTCGAACGGCCGGAATTTTGCGAGCTTTTCGAACATCGCTCACCTCCACTTCCGCTGTCGCGCGGCAGGCCGGTGAGGAGCAGGCGGTTACGCGAGGCGTGACCACCCATCCACGCAGGCGAAATCTGCGCGATCAGTCTTGCTATGTTGCGGCTTCAATAGTCCCGTTGTCGGTCTACTGTCGCCTGAGTTGCTACTGCCCATGTGCCTTCTGCGTTGGCTCGTGGTCGGGTTGATGTCCGGGGTCAGACCCCGGTGCGGAACGCATGTTCCGCCAATCGGGCACTACGCCTGCCACAATGGCCTGTCAAGTCGATTCTGCTATCCTCCGGGGAGGATCATGATTATCCTCCGGGGAGGATAGGAGAACCGAATGTCAGACGACCATCCGCACGCTGCGATCGCCCGGCGCCTGAAGCGCGCCAACGGCCATCTCGAGACCATTGTCGAGATGATCGAGCGGGGCCGGCCCTGTGCGCAGATCGCCCAGCAATTGCAGGCGGTGGAGAGCGCGATCGAGAGTGCCAAGAAGGCGCTGATCCACGATCACATCGGCCACAGCCTGGAGGAGACGCTGAAGGTATCGGGTCCAAAGGGCCGCAACATGCTGCGCGACTTCCGGCTGATCGCGAAATATCTATGATCCGAGCCTGCATGTCGCGAGCTCGCAACGGTTGACCCGCCCGGGGGGATCACCGGACGGGAATCTGAGTCAGTTGCCCCCGAACACGCCCGGATCGAACCTGTCGACGTCGGCCAGCAGCTCGCAGAATGCGCGCGCGCCGTGCTCGAGCAGCCGCTCGCCCTTCTCGGCCGAGGCCTTGGTCGCATCGCCGATCGCGCCGCCCGGATTGAGGTCCTGCGCCTGCCAGGCGAACGGCGCCGGCCGCTGCGTCGACAGGAAGCGGTGGTCCTTCTCGATCTGTACGCTCGCGGGCTTGAAGTCCGCGATCGCATCCTTGCGCACGGCTTGCGGATATTTCGCCAGCATGATCGAGGTCTCGACCGCGCCGCCGTGGATGCCGTGGCGCAATTCGTCGGCATCGAACAGCCCATCGGGCGTGCCGAAGCGCGACCAGCTCGTGGTCACCACCAGCATCTTGTGTCGCGCGCGCAGGTCCTGCGCCACCAGCTGCATCGCGGCGGAATTGCCGCCATGGCTCGTCACCATCACGAGCTTCCTGACGCCGGCGCGCGCCACGCTCGCGCCGAGCGCCATCCAGCTGTTCAGTGCCACCTTGGTCGGCAGGGTCAGCGTGCCGGGAAAATCGATGTGCTCGGTGGAGATGCCGACCGGCTGCAAGGGCAGGAACGTCGCCGGGATGGCCGCCGGCAGCAGCTCCTGAACCCGCGCCAGATATGCCTCACCGATCATGACGTCGGTTCCGAGCGGCAGATGCGGCCCGTGCTGCTCGGTCGCGGCCAGCGGCAGCACCGCGATCCAGCGCGCGGCTGCACCCTTGGCGAGGTCGGGCCAGTGGATGGCGGTCCAGTCACGGGGCGGGAGCTGAGAAGTCATCAAGCCGGTCGTTTCAATACAAGCGTTTCATGGGATGGATTTGCAGGCTAGTTTGTTTAACATCGGCGAGGCGTTCGCGTCTCCGGGCGCGATCGACGTCTTCCCGCCTTCCATCATGGGCCATAATGATCGACGGAGTCCAACCATGATCCCGGCCTTTTTGCCGCGAGCGTTAACCACGGCCGTTCTGGCCGCGACCCTCGGCGTTTCCGCAGGCCTCTTCCCGGCGCGGGCGCAGACTCTGGACAAGGTCTCGTTCGGCACCAATTGGGTCGCCGAGGGCGAGCATGGCGGGTTCTTCCAGGCGCTCGCCGACGGCACCTACAAGAAGTACGGCCTCGACGTGACAATCGTGCCCGGCGGTCCGAACGAGAACAACCGCATGCTCTTGATCGCGGGCAAGCTCGACTTCTTCATGAGCGCGAACTCGCTGCAGACCTTCGACGCCGTCACCAACAACGTGCCGCTGGTCGCGGTCGCGGCGATGTTCCAGAAGGACCCGCAGGTCTTCCTGACCCATCCCGAGGTCAAGGTCGGCAAGATCGAGGATCTGAAGCCGCTGACGCTGCTGATCTCGAAGGAAGGCATCACCAGCTACTTCCAGTGGCTGAAGTCCGAATACGGCTTCGACGAGAACAAGGTGAAGCCCTACACCTTCAACCCGCAGCCCTTCATCGTGAACAAGCAGACCGCGATGCAGGGCTATGTCACCTCGGAGCCCTTTGCGGTGGAGAAAGCCGCCGGCTTCAAGCCGAACGTGCTGCTGATTGCCGATTACGGCTTCAACTCCTATTCGACCTTGATCGAGACCCGCCGCGACCTGGTCGACAAGAAGCCGGACCTGGTGCAGCGCTTCGTCGATGCTTCCGTTGTCGGCTGGTACACCTACGTCTACGGCGACAACTCGGCCGGCAATGCGATGATCAAGAAGCTCAACCCTGATATGAACGACGAGCTGCTGGCCTATTGCGTCGCCAAGATGCGCGAGCACGGCATCGTCGATTCCGGCGATTCCATCAAGAACGGCATCGGCGCCATGACCGACGAGCGGATGGCGAGTTTCTTCGACAAGATGGTGCGTGCCGGCGTGGTCAAGAGCACCATCGACTATCGCCAGGGCTACACGCTGCGCTTCGTCAACAAGGCGGTCGGCGTCGAGCTCAGGCCGAAGAACTGACGATGATTCGACCTGCCACGGTATCGGCGGTCCACCTCTCCCCCTGTGGGAGAGGCATAGGCCGCCTTCGGCGGCCGTCCAAGGTGACGCCGAAGCAAAACTTCGGCTATGTCGCATCGATAGATGCGATCCGGGTGAGGGGTTCTGCTCTTTCATGGGACCTGCACCCCCTCACCCGGCGCTTCGCGCCGGCCTCTCCCCGGTGGGGAGAGGTGCAGTTTGCGGCACCATCGTGCTCAGCAATATCCGGCCGTCGATGGTAGAGGGCACCGTGCCGGAAACTGATGCCAGTGACCTCGCAGTGCGCCTGCGCGGCGTCACCAAGATCTATGACAGCGGGGTGATGGCGCTCGGGCCGATTGACCTCGATGTCAACAGCGGTGAGTTCGTCTCGCTGCTCGGCCCCTCCGGCTGCGGCAAATCCACGGCACTCCGGCTCATTGCAGGTCTTGCCACACCAAGCACCGGCACGGTCGAGCTCTCGCATCATGGCGCCGAGCAGCGCGGCAGCCACAGAGTAGGCTTCGTGTTTCAGGAGCCGACGCTGATGCCGTGGGCCAATGTGCGCGACAATGTCCGCCTGCCGCTCAAGCTCGCCCGCGCACCGGCGACAGACGCCGAAGCACGCATTGAGGCGGCGCTCGATCAGGTCGGGCTTGCGGAGTTCGCGACCGCCTATCCGCGCGAATTGTCCGGCGGCATGAAGATGCGGGTGTCATTGGCGCGCGCGCTGGTCACCGATCCGGATATCCTCTTGATGGACGAGCCGTTCGCGGCGCTCGACGAGATCACGCGCTTTCGCCTCAACAACGACCTGCTGTCGCTGTGGCGCAATTTGCACAAGACCGTCATCTTCGTGACGCACTCGGTGTTCGAGTCGGTCTACCTCTCGCAGCGCGTGATCGTGATGACGGCGCGCCCGGGCCGGATCGGTGCCGAGTTTCGCATCACCTCGCCGGAGCCGCGCGGCGAGGAGTTCCGCACCTCGGCCGAATATGCCGCGTTCTGCCGCGAGGTCTCAGGCGCGCTGGCACCGTCTTATGCAGGGCAGGCGGGCGCATGAAGTCTCCGCAAGACCTCGTCCGCTTTCTGCTTCCGCTTGCGGTGTTTGCCGCGGGCCTCTTGTTTTGGGAAGCCATCGTCCGCGCCTATGGCATCCAGCCCTATGTGCTGCCGAGCCCGCTCCTCGTGCTGAAGACGCTGGTCGCGGACTGGCCGGTGCTGTCGCAATCGCTCGGTGTCACATTGCTGACCACGCTCGAAGGCTTCGTTGCCGCGGCAGTCGGCGGCGTCGTGCTGGCGCTGCTGTTCAACCAGTCGAAATGGCTGGAATATTCCCTGTTCCCTTACGCGGTGGTGCTGCAGGTCACGCCCGTCATCGCGATCGCGCCGCTGCTCCTGATCTATCTGCAACAGCAGACCGCCGTGATCGTCTGCGCCTGGATCGTGGCGTTCTTTCCGGTGCTGTCGAACACCACGCTCGGCCTCAACTCGGTCGATCGCAACCTCGCCGGATTGTTTCAACTTTATGGCGCCTCGCGACTGCAGACACTGCTGTTCCTGAAGCTGCCCGCGGCGCTGCCCTATATCCTCGGCGGCCTGCGCATCGCCGGCGGGCTCTCGCTGATCGGCGCCGTGGTCGCGGAGATCGCGGCGGGCAGCGCCGGCGCCGGTTCGGGCCTCGCCTTCCGGATCGCTGAATCAGGCTACCGGCTGAATATTCCCCGCATGTTCGCAGCACTTCTGCTGCTATCGCTGGCCGGGATTGTCATCTATGGGGTGCTGGCGCTAGTTTCGCACCTTCTGTTGCGGCGTTGGCATGAAAGCGCGTTAGGAAAGGACAATTGATGGCCCCGATTTCTTCCGAAAAGATCGATCTGTTGATCTATGGACCGATCCGGCCAATCCTCGAAAACGGCTTTTCCGATCAATACGTGCTGCATCGGGCCGAGAGCCGCGGCGACCTCGAGCGCCTGACGCCGGACACGATGGCCAGGATCCGCGGCATCGCCGTCACCTATCACACGATGGCGACCGACAAGACCGCGATGGCGATGTTTCCCAAGCTCGAGATCGTCGGCAGCTTCGGCGTCGGCTACGACCACGTCGATTCCGCCTACGCGCGGGATCACAATATCGTGGTCACCAACACGCCCGACGTGCTGACCGAGGAGGTCGCCGACGTCGCGATGGGGCTGCTGATCGCGACGCTGCGTGAATTCGTCAAGGCCGACCGCTATGTGCGTTCCGGCCTGTGGCAGACCCAGAATTATCCGCTCAGCGTCGGCTCGTTGCGCGATCGCAAGATCGGCATCGTCGGCATGGGCCGCATCGGCCAGGCGATCGGGCGCAGGCTCGAGGCCTCGCGCGTGCCGGTGTCCTATCACTCGCGCAATCCGTCCAAGGACGTCGCCTACAAGCACTATCCCGATCTGATCGAGATGGCGAAGGCGGTCGATACCCTGATCGTCATCGTGCCGGGCGGCGCCTCGACCGCGAAGATGATCAATGCCGACGTGCTGAAGGCACTCGGCCCGCGCGGCGTGCTGATCAATGTCGCGCGCGGCTCTGTGGTCGACGAGCCGGCGCTGGTCGCGGCGCTGAAATCCGGCACCATCCTCGCCGCCGGCCTCGACGTGTTCGCGGCCGAGCCGAACGTGCCGGATGAATTGAAGGCGATGCAGAACGTCGTGCTGCTGCCGCATATCGGCTCAGCCTCGGTGGTCACGCGCAATGCGATGGATCAGCTCGTGGTCGACAACATCACAAACTGGTTCGCCGGCAAGCCGCCGCTGACGCCGGTTGCGGAAACGCCGGTGAAGGGCCGCTGATGCCGCAGTCCCGCTTCAACGTCGTGCTGCTTGTGCTGCTGGCCGCGTGCGGTCCGGCAGCCGCGCAGGACGTCTCGACGTTGAAGAAGGACATGATCGGGCAGTGGGAGCTCGCTACCACCGAGCGCAGCAAGACCTGCGTCGTGACGCTGAAGAGCGATGCGACGCCGCAAGGTTTCAAGCTCGAGCTCGAGCCGGCCTGCGCCGCAGCACTGCCCTTCACCAAGGACATTACGGGCTGGAGCATCAAGGGCCTCGGCGACATCGTGCGGTTGCAGAATGCGGCCGGCGAGGCGGTGATCGATTTCACCGAGGTCGAGACCGGCATCTTCGAGGGGATGCGCACCAACGAGGGCGTCTACATCCTGCAAAACCTCGCCGCTGCCCGCGCGCTCGCCAAGTCGATGGACCAGATGATCGGCGACTGGTCGATGGTCCGCGGCAACGGCCAGGCGATCTGCGCCCTGGTGCTGACCAACACCGACGCCGGCAACGACAATTTCCAGGTGTTCCTGAAAGGCAAATGCGATCCCGCGGTCGCGGCCTTCAACCCGACGCTGTGGCGGCTCGACCATGGCCAGATGATCCTGATGTCGCCCAAGGGCGAGACCTGGCAGTTCGAGGCCGACGACAACGCCCAGTGGCGCCGCGTCCCGGACAGCGCCGACCCGCTGATCATGCTGCGCGAGCAGTGAGGCGCGGCGCTGCCGCGAACTCCGTGGGTCCCTGCTTTCGCAGGGACGACGATGGGGCGGGTGAGATCTAGTTCGCGCTGCCACCGCCAAAAATAATTCCCTTTTCCTTGTCGATCCGGCATGCCCCGGATCGTCGTTTCCCATAGCGAGCCGGTTTTGCGGCGATGACCGTCGCTTCTCGCTCTACAGGAGTTTTCCGATGCGGTTCATGTATATCGTCACCTCCGCCCAGCCCCCGCGCCCGCCGACGCCGGCCCTGATGGAGGCGATGGGCAAGCTCGCCGAGCGGGAAATCAAGGCCGGCCGCATGATCGACACCGGCGGGCTGCTGCCGGTCGCGATGGGGGCCCAGGTCCGCATCACCGACGGCAAGCTCAACGTGATCGACGGGCCGTTCGTCGAGGCCAAGGAGATGATCGGCGGCTACGCGATCTTCGAGCTCCGCAACAAGGAAGAGGCGGTCGCGGCCGCGGTGGAGTTCATGCAGCTGCACAAGGAGCATATGCCCGGTTGGGACGGCACCTGCGAGGTGCGTCCCTTCGCCACCCCGGGCGTCGACGGCGCCTGCCAGGTCGATGTGTCCGCTATCGCCTGATGCGCAGCGGACAGGGCGCGTTCACGCGAGGCGGCCTCCGGTTCGCGTGAGGAAAGCGCGTCCAGACGGCAACCCAGGTCGGCGGCGATGACGGCCGCCGACCTCCAGGCGACGATCCTTGCGGTGTGGCGCATCGAGCAGCCGCGGCTGATCACCAGCCTGTCGCGGATGCTGCGCGACGTGCCGCTCGCCGAGGATCTGACCCAGGAAGCGCTGATCGCGGCGCTCGAGCACTGGCCGCTCAGTGGCGTGCCGGAGAAGCCGGGCGCCTGGCTGATGGCGACCGCCAAGCGGCGTGCGCTCGATCATATCAGGCGCAACCGCATGCTGACCGAAAAGCACAGCATGCTTGCGCATGATCTGGTACGGGAGCAGGAGACCATGCCCGATTTCGATTCCGCGCTCGACGACGACATCGGCGACGAATTGCTGCGGCTGATCTTCACCGCCTGCCATCCGCTGCTGTCGCGCGAGGCTCGCGCCGCGCTGGCGCTTCGGATGATCTGCGGTCTCACCACCGAGGAGATCGCGCGCGCCTTCCTGCAGGCGGAGGCGACCATCGCCCAGCGTATTGTGCGCGCCAAGCGCACGCTGTCGGAGTCAGGTCTGGCCTACGAGACGCCGCGTGGCGAGGCGCTGTCGGAGCGGCTCGCCTCGGTGCTCGAGGTCGCCTATTTGATCTTCAACGAGGGCTATACCGCGGCGAGCGGCGACGAATGGCTGCGGCCGCAGCTCTGCAACGAGGCGCTGCGCATCGGCCGCGTGCTGACCTCGATCGCGCCGCACGAGCCGGAGGCGCACGGCCTGCTGGCGCTGATGGAATTCAACGCCTCGCGGATGGCGGCGCGCACCGACGCGGCCGGCGAGCCGATCCTGCTGACGGAGCAGAACCGCGCGCTGTGGGACCGCCTGCAGATCCGCCGCGGGCAACTGGCGCTGGCGCGTGCCCGCGAGCTCGGCGGCGCCGGCGGCTTCTACGCGCTGCAGGCCGCGATCGCCGCCTGCCACGCCGAGGCCGATACGCCTGACGCGACCGACTGGCGCCGCATCGCCGCGCTGTACGGCGATCTCGCCGCGCTGCTGGATTCGCCAGTGATCGAGCTCAACCGCGCGGTTGCGATCGGCATGGCCGAAGGGCCGCAGGCGGCGCTTGCGATCGTCGACGGTCTCGCGGACGAGCCGGCGCTGAAAGCCTATCATCTGCTGCCGAGCGTGCGCGGCGATCTGCTGCAACGGCTGAGCCGCTTTGCGGAGGCACACACCGCGTTCGAGGCCGCCGCCGCATTGGCCGGCAATGCGCGGGAGCGTGAGCTGCTCAAACGCCGCGCTGCGGTCGCGGCACGCGCCGCGCAAGATCACGGCCAGCGCTAGCGACGGGAAGTCAGGAGAAGCTATCTCGCGTCACGGGAAAGCGCAGCCTTGCCGCGCAGCCCCCACAGCAGCAAGATCGATGCTGCGATGATCGCAAGACCGATCGAGACGAACCCTATGGTCACCAGCGTTTCCTGCCACGGCGCGGCACCACGCCCGGCCGCAGTGACCGGTGACAGTGCGCCGGTTCCGAGAACGGCAGCGAGCGTTGTCACGGCCCAGTTGCCGTATGTCCCGCAGAGCAGCGCCCAGTAGGCTACGGCGCTCGCGCGGGGCGGCAGCCTGACCTCGCTCCAGATCGCGCCGACTGCGAGCAGGAACGTGCCGTTCATCACGCCTTCGAGATGCGCCGCGAGCGCCATCCGCACATTGCTGAAGTGCTGCTCGAGCAGGCCGGTCAACAGCCCGATCAGGAACAGGGCCATGCCGTGAAAAAGCAGCCGCCGTCGCCGATCATCCATGTCGCCCCCTCAAAGAACCTTGCCCGGAAAACGGCCCAATCATAACAGAAGGCGCGAAGCTGTCCCTGCGGCGATCTGGGCCATGGCCCGGCTCTCGGCGTCCTGCCGATCTGTGGCTGAAGCACGGCGGCGGGGCCGGCACAAAGCGGCACGGACCGGAGTCTGGCGCAAAAGCCCGGCGGTTGTTGCCGGCGGCAACCTATGACACCATCCAGATTCCGGTTTGTTTTTGACTTTGGAAGCCTATGCCGCGCCGCAAATTTGCCTGGGAGAAGCTCACGGATGCGCAGTTGCTCGAGCAACGCCTCAGCAGTCTGAGGGTTGCGGTCGAAGGCACCTGGCTCGCGGATTGTGTCAGCACACTCTACGAAGAGCTCGAAGAGCGCGGCATCCGGCTGCGGCCGCACGCATGGATCTCGAGCGAATGGTTCAGCCCGGCCGATGTGCCCGGCATCGCCATTCCATTCTATCTCGCCCATCCCCGCCTGATGAAGCTCGAGAAGAAGATGATGCTCGACGTCGAGGGCGCCTCGTGGTCCGAGTGCATGGCCATTCTCCGCCACGAGGCGGGGCACGCCATACAGCACGGCTACCAGCTGCAACGCCGCCGGCGCTGGCAACAGCTGTTCGGCCCGTCGTCGCAACACTATCCGCGCTACTACCGGCCCAATCCGGCCAGCCGCAACTATGTCCAGCATCTCAGGCTCTGGTACGCGCAGAGCCATCCCGACGAGGATTTCGCCGAAACCTTCGCGGTGTGGCTGCGGCCGCGTTCGAACTGGCGGACGCGGTATGCCGGCTGGCCGGCGCTGAAGAAGCTCGAATATGTCGACGAGCTGATGGGCGAGATCGCGGGCAACCGGCCGTTGCTCACGACGCGCGAGCGGGTCGATCCGCTGCATACGCTCAAGCAGACGCTCGGCGAACACTACAAGAAGAAGCAGGCGTTCTACGCGTTCACGCCGCCGAAGACCTACGACCGCGATCTGTCCAAGCTGTTCTCTGCCGATCCGCGGCATCACCGGCATCCGCCGGCTGCGTCCTTCATCAGGCGGCACCGCGCCCAGATCAGGCAGCTGGTCGCGCGGTGGACCGGCGAGAACCAGCTGACGCTCGATGCGGTGCTCGACGACATGATCTCGCGCTGCCGCGAGCTCAATCTGCGTGCCGTCGGCCCCGAGCAGAAGCTGGTGACCAATTTCACCATCCTGCTGACCGCCAAGACCATGCACGCGCTGTTCGGCCCGTCGCGCCGGAAATGGATCGCGCTATGAAACACTTTCGCATTCTGGTGCTGATGCACCCGGACTGTGTGCCGCCGGACTCCAGCGACGGATACTCCGCGCGGGAAATCAACGAGTGGAAAACCGAATACGACGTGGTGAGTACCCTGCGTGCGGCCGGCCATGAGGTTCGTCCGCTCGGCGTGCAGGAGGAAATCAAGCCGGTGCGCGACGAGATCGAGGGCTTCAAGCCGCACGTGGTGTTCACGCTGCTGGAGGAGTTTCACTACGACGTCGTGTATGACCAGCACATCGCGAGCTATCTCGAGCTGATGAAGATCCCCTATACCGGGTGCAATCCGCGCGGCCTGATCCTGGCGCGCGGCAAGGATCTGTCCAAGACACTGGTGCATCACCGCCGCATCCCGGTGCCGGCCTTCGCCGTGTTCCCGATGCGCCGCAAGGTCAAGCGGCCGCCGCGGCTTGCGCTGCCGCTGATCGTCAAGAGCCTGAGCAGCGATGGATCGCTCGGTATCTCGCAGGCATCGATCGTCGATACCGACGAGAAGCTCGCGGAGCGCGTCGCCTTCATCCATGAGCGGATCGGAACGGCCGCGATTGCCGAGCAGTTCATCGAGGGACGCGAGCTCTATGTCGGCGTGATCGGCAACAACAGGCTGCGCGTCCTGCCGGTTTGGGAATTGAAGTTCGGCAGCATGGGCGGCCCCGCTGCGCGCCAGATCGCCACCGAAAAGGTCAAGCACGATACCAGCTATCAGGAGCGCATCGGAATTGCGGACGGGCCGGCGGAGGATCTTACGCCGGAACTGTCCGCCCATATTCAACGGCTGGCGAAGCGCATCTACCGGACCTTGGGGCTCGATGGCTACGCGCGCATCGACTTCCGCCTGTCCACCAACGGCGTTCCGTATTTCATCGAAGCCAATCCCAATCCCGAAATTGCCAAGAGCCAGGAGTTCGCAACAGCCGCCGGGCATGACGGACTGGATTACCCGGTTCTGTTGAATCGCATTGTGGCGCTCGGGATCAGCCGCGCCAAGGCCGGCGTATCGCTGGGCTGAATCGGAGCGTTAAAGGCTGCGCTGCATCAGGTGGCGTCGCGCGTCCTTGGGGATGAACATCGCAAACGTTTCCCTAACGCGCGCCGCCGGCGTCGCGTTGGCAGTGGCTTCCGGAGCGGATTCCGCCGTCGGGCGAAACGCATCCAACTCCGGCCAGCGCCGTGCGATCACGTCGCTCACGGGAACTGCCCTCAGCAAGCCGTCGCTGCGGCAGACATCGTAGACGTACAAAACGGCGAGAAAAATCGATACGACAACAAGGATCGTCCTGAAAATCGGCATTGTGATTGCGCCTTCTTGATTAAGGCGAACAATGCCCGGCGACGGTGAACCGCGCGTTTAGCGCGCCCGCTGATCGGCCGATACGGTTCCCAACTCATGAACGGGCTTGCGTAAACGGCTCGCTTACCAATGCCTTCAAGGTTGCGGCAACCAGCTTTCCTCACCGGCGGGAAAGAAGTCTCTGGCATCAAGAGACCAACAAGAAGACAGAGGAGGCACCATGTTCGTCGCCATTCGAGTCATGATCCTTATCGCCAGCGCTTACGCCGGCTCGGCCGTTGCAGAGATGCAGTTCGCGCCGCTGCCGAGCCTTGCGGCGTCGTCCGCGCCGTAGCAACGGCAAGCGACGCCGTGCCGCGGCGCGTTACGCCGGATTGGGCGTTGCCGCGGCAACTCCGATGGCGCGGGCTGCGTTTTCCGTCATCCGGGTCGCCGTCAGCCGCAGGAAATACAGCGACAGTCCTGGATTGCGTTCGCACAGCTTTCGCAGCGCGTCCTCGCTGATCCACAGCAAATCCACGTCGGTTGCCGCCATGGCGGTTTGGGTGCGGCGGCGCGCGAGTGAGAACAGTCCAATCTCTCCGAACAATTCGCCTGCCGATACCCCGCGATCGATCTCGGGAAACCTGACATCGCCCGATACGACCATGTACAGCAGGTCGGCGTCGTCGCCTTTCCTGAAGATCGTTTCCCCTGCCTTGATGTGCTTCGGCCGCATGAACGGTTGCAGCCAGCTTGGAGACAGGTCCGTCGCTGCGGCGCGCCTGGCTTTGCGAAGCAGCTGAACCATCTGGAACAGCAACACCACGTTCAGCGGAAGCAGAATGATGTGCAGGATGAGCACCGGGTAGATCCGGTCGCCCAATCCATAGCTGATGAATGCCAGGTTGCTGAATATCGCGACGGCGCGCAGGCTCAACATCGTGCTCATGCAGAACGTCAGCAACACAAGAGCCGACGCCAGGTAACCCAAGCCATCAATAAATATCATGACAGCGCCCACTGAAAAATGAATGGCAAGCAAAGCGATCTGAAAACGACCGGCAACATACACCAGGGCGTTTGTTTTCCTGAATGGAAATCCATCCGGCCCGCGCTTGCGGCGGTGCACGCGCCGTGACGTGGCCTCAGCTCGACGAGCGCGAACGCGAGGCCACGCGAATGGCACGACCCTTCGCCGAGTTTGCCTTGGCCGCGACGATGGCCGGGCGCGCGTTGCCGAGCCGGCCTGAACCGGACGAGCCCTTTCCGATCAGAAGCACGAGCCGCCTGCGCGTGCGGCTGGCGGCGGCCCTTGCCGCCTGCTGGGCGGCCTCGGCCTTGCGCATGAGCGTGGTCACGGCGGATGCGGCCAATGCCGAGACGAAAGCGACATCCTTCGACTTCGACAGGCCGCCGGTTCCCTCGCAAGGTGCTTCGCTCGGCAGGTCGATGCGAATGGCGAGCGTGTCGACATTCTCGATCCAATCCTCCGCCTTCGTTCCGGTGATGATCCGGACATAGTCGCGTGTCTCGCGCGGCAGCTCGCCTTGCCTGGCGAGCCACTTCTGGACCCGGCCGCTGGCGGCGTTGTAGGCGGCCGCCGCTAGGCCGAGATTGCCGAAGTCGTCACGCAACTTGCGGAGAAGTCTTGCGGAGGCGGGCAACGCCTTGAGCGGATCGAAGGGATCGTCGAGCCCGACTTCCGCGGCGGTCTCCGGCATGAACTGCGCAACGCCCTGCGCGCCAGCGTGGCTGACCTCGTTCGAGCGAAAGCGGCTCTCCTGCCAGATCAGGCGCGCAAAGAACGCGACGGGGATTTCACTCGCCTGGGCCGCGTCCTTCAAGGAGTGGCAGAACGTTTCGATCGCGGACGCCTGCGGCTCGGCCAGAGCATCGCGCTGCTCGACCGCAGGCGCCGGCGTTTCATTCTCCACCGTCGCACCGGGCGCCTCGCTGGCATCGGCGCTTTCGATGAAGCGGGCAGCAAAGGGAACGGCGTCCGTTGTGGTGTCGTGCGAGAGCGCAGGGGCCTGGGTTGTCGTGGTGTTGATGGAGCTTGGCGAACGATCGACGTCGAGCATCAAGACAAGAAACGCGGCAAGCGCCGCGATGAAGAATCGCATTTGCTTCGAGAGACCTGAACTGTGATGTGAGCTGCGCGCAAATGCGGTTCTGATAACGACTTTTTAGCGGGTCGATTGCGGCGAAGCCGCGATATCGGCTGTTCCACCGCAGAACTCCGCCGCTGTTTGCATTGGAACTTCGGCGCTTTCCGTAACTTTACGGAATGTAGCCACGTTGGGATGCACGATGTTCCGACATTTTTCCGTCGCGTGTTTTGCTGTTGTACTTTTGCTTGTCTCCGCCGCGCCAGTGGTGGCGGCGGGTCTCGATGCCGCCGCGATCAACGATGCGGCGGCGCCAACGGGAAAATTGCCGGGCCGTCACCAGGCCAGCGCCTCCATTGCCAAGCTCGAGATTATGCTCGATCGCGCGCACTTCTCTCCCGGCGAGATCGACGGCCAGCTCGGCGAGAACGCGCAGAAGGCGCTCACGGTGTTTGCCGGAGCGAATGGATTGCCGTTCGACAAGGCGGTCACGCCGGATCTCTGGAACAAGCTCGCCGCCGCCAGCGAAGGGCCCGCGGTCGTCAACTACACCATCGTCGATGCCGACGTGAAAGGCCCCTTCCTGGCGAAGGTCCCCGCCAAGATGGAGAGCATGCAGGACCTGCCCGCGCTGAACTACACCAGCCCGCGCGAAGCGCTGGCCGAGAAATTCCACATGAGCGAGGCGTTGCTTCAGGCACTCAATCCCGGCCAGAAGTTCGACAAGGCCGGTGACAGCATCGCGGTTGCCAACGTCCTCGACACTGGCGCTTCGGCGCCGGTTGCGCGCGTCGAAGTCGACAAGGCGCGACAGACGCTCAGCACATTCGACGCCGCAGGAAAGCTCACGGCCTTCTATCCCGCAACGGTCGGCAGCACCGAGAAACCGACGCCGAGCGGCACGTTGAAGGTGACGGCGATCAACAAGAACCCGACCTATCGCTACAATCCCGAATACAGGTTCAAGGGCGTCAAATCCAGGAAGCCGTTCACCATCAAACCCGGCCCCAACAATCCGGTCGGCTCGGTCTGGATCAATCTCTCGGCGGAAGGTTACGGCATCCACGGCACGCCCGATCCCGGCAAGGTCTCCAAGGCCGCGTCCCATGGCTGTGTTCGGCTGACGAACTGGGATGCGCAGCACGTCGCGGCCGGTGTCGCGAAGGGGACGCCGGTTACGTTCGTGGACGGGACGCGATAATGCGATAGGAGGGACCGAGCTGCGCCGGCCATCGGAAAGCGCTTCCGTCACGGCGGCACCGAGATTGACAGGTAATCCTGGGATCGCGGATGGTGCGGTGACAGCCGCATCCTGATGGGGCGCCGATGCATCTCAGACATTTGGCCGTGTCGACGCTACGGGGGCTGTCGCTTGCCGCGCTGATCTGGTCAGGCGCAGCCCGCGCAGAAGGGGCCGCCGATCCGGTGTGGCCGACCCGGCAATGGCAGACCACGACACCGGAAGAGCAGGGGATGGATTCCGCCGCGCTGGCGCGGCTCGTCAACTTTGGCGCGGCTCACAGTTTCGATAGTCTCCTGATTGCGCGTCATGGCCGGATCGTGCTCGACGCTTACTATGCGCCGTACACGCCGGAGATCCCGCATCTGATCAATTCCGTCACCAAGGCGGTGACCGGCACGCTGGTCGCGATGCTGCTCAAGGACAAGGTGCTCGACAGCCTCGACCATCGCATGGTGGATTTCTTCGGTGACCGCACCATCGCCAATCTCGATGGCCGCAAGCGGGCGATCACGATCCAGACCATGCTCGACATGACCTCGGGGATGGCCTGGACGGAGGGCGTCGAGGGCGGCAGGCCGGACTCGCTGATCGAATGGGGGCGTAGCCCCGATGCGATCCAGTTCATCCTGGACCGTCCGATGGCGAAGGCGCCGGGCGAGGCGTTCTATTACAACACCGGCAATCCGCAGCTATTGGCCGCGATCATCGACAAGCTCACTGGTGTGAGCGCGCGGGATTATGCGGTGACGAAACTGTTTCGTCCGCTCGGAATTGCCGCGCCGTACTGGCACAGTATCGCACCGGGGTTGACGCAGGGCGGCGGCGGGCTTCTGCTCGCACCGCGCGACGCCGCCAAGATCGGGCTGCTCTATCTACATGACGGCGAATGGGAGGGGCAGCGGCTGCTGCCGTCCGGCTGGGTCGATCGCATCAGGCACGCGACGACAGAGATGCACGCCTCGTTCGATCCGTCCCTGCACTACGCCAATTTCTTCTGGGTGATGCCGAAGCAGCAGGTCTTCATGGCGGTCGGCGACCGCTGCCAGCTGATCATGATCTTTCCCACGCTTGACATCGTCACGGTCGTGACCGCGCGCGACTACTGTTCGTTCGGCAGGATGGCCGACGACATTTCCGGCGCCGTCAAGTCCGACACGGCGCTGCCGGTGAACTCCGCCGGCGGCAATCAGCTCGCTGCGGCGCTGCGCGATAGCGCGACGGAAAAGCCGTCGGCGGTCGGTGCGGTGCCCGAGACCGCGGCTGCCATCTCGGGCAAGACCTGGCACTTCCCGGCCAATGGTCTCAATCTGCGGACGCTGACGCTGCATCTGACCGATCCGTTCGCGCACTATGAGCTGGAAACGGCGACGCCGGATGCGGCGCGGTCGGTAATCAAGTTGGCGGGACCGATCGGGCTCGACGGCACCTACCGTCTCGGCCAGCCAACGCCGCTCGGCGTGATGGCGCTGAAGGGGACGTGGCAAGACGGTCAGACGTTTGCGATCGACCTGCGCCTGGTCGGCGGCGATACCGACCGTAGATGGCTGCTCACATTCGACGGCGGCAAGGCCAGGCTCAGCGGCAAGGATCGCTCCGGCCACGATGTGCAGGTCGATGCGGAAGCGCAGGGCGCGCAATAACGATTCGTCATTTTGAGGCGATGCGCACGGTGCAACGACGGTGAGGTGAGCACGCTCTCAGGCTCCCTCTCCCGCAAGGGGAGGAAGCCCCTTGGTCCTAACCGGCTACATAGGTAACAGAATAGACCGGCGACATGGGTAACAGGTCAACTGATCGGCAAGGAGGAGCTTGCCGATGGGGTGGATGGAGACCTGTGCTGTGGATGAGCGGATGCGGTTTGTGGTTGCGGCGCAAAAGCACGAGGAGTCATTTGCGGCGGTGTGTCGGCGGTTCGGAGTGAGCCGTCGGGTGGGCTACAAATGGCTTGCACGGTTCGAGGAAGAAGGCGCGGCCGGACTGTTCGATCGTCCGCGAGCTCCTCTGCATCGTCCGCAAAGCGTTGCGGAGGAGATCGCCGAGCGCTGCCTTGAGGTGCGTCGGGCGCATCCGACCTGGGGGCCGATCAAGGTGCTGGCCTTTCTTGAACGGAAGTCACCTCGGACGGCATGGCCTGCGGCAAGCACGATCGGCGAGCTGTTCGATCGTGAGGGCCTGACGGTGAAGCGCAAGCTGCGCCGGCGTAGCCCGCCCTCGAGCGCGCCCTTTGCCGGTTGCGATGCAGCCAACGATACCTGGTGCATCGACTTCAAGGGCTGGTTCCTGACCGGGGACGGCATGCGCTGCGAGCCGCTGACGATCACCGATGCCTACAGCCGCTACCTGCTGCGCTGCCAGGTTCTGGCGCGCACCGACACGGATCATGTCTGGCCGGTGCTGGACGCGGCGTTCCGCGAGTTTGGGTTGCCGCATTACATGCGCTCGGACAACGGCTCGCCGTTTGCCTCGCGCGGCGCCGGAGGATTGTCGCGGCTGTCGGTCAAGCTGATCAAAGCCGGCGTGACGCCAGAGCGCATTGCACCGGGCAAACCTCAGCAGAACGGCCGCCATGAACGCATGCATCTGACCCTGCTGCAAGACGTTGCCAGTCCGCCGGCTCCCACCATGCGCGAGCAGCTCAAGCGCTTGCACAGCTTCCAGCATCTCTACAACCAAGAACGTCCGCACCAATCGCTCGACAACGCCACGCCAGCCGACCGTTACCAAGCCTCCTCGCGCCGCTTCCACGGTGTCTTGCGCGAGCCGGAATACGCTGACGATCAGGAGGTCCGCTCGGTCCGGCAGAACGGAGAGATCAAGTGGCTGGGCAACACGATCTACATCAGCGAAGCGCTGATCGGTGAGCCCGTCGGCCTGGCCGAGGACCAAGACGGCTGGACCGTCAGCTATGGCCCGATCGTGCTCGGCACGATCGCTCGCCGCGGTGACCAACTCCGCAGGCCGAGACGCAAAGCAAGAGGCTGTGGACTTGAGGACAACGCTGCGCGTTGCCCTCAGGGTCCACAGCCTCAACAACAACAGACCTGAACGAAACGAGAATTGTGTTACCCATGTCGTCGGTCTGAACTGTTACCCATGTTGCCGGTTGCTCACCCTTCCGCCGCTAGCTCCCTCACGCGCGCGCCACTGAGTGCCCGGCGGCCGAGAGGGCGGAACGAAGAGCAAAGCTCGGACGATTGATGACGTGAGGATGCGAAGCTGTATCCTCGTTCACAGCCGTCATCGCCCGGCTCGACCGGGCGATCCAGTACGCCGCGGCTTCTCGGCTCAAGCACAGGCGTCTCTGGAATACTGGATCACCCGCATGCGCGGGTGATGACACCGAGTAGCTGTTCGACAGTTGAATCGGAAGCGGGCGGCGGCGCGCCTAATGGTCGGTCTTCGGCGTCTTGGCTGCGAAGTCGAGGCCGAGCCGGATGGCGCGTTCCTGGCGCTCTTCCGTCAGGAACTGCAACTCCCGTTCCAGCGATCGCGCGACCTCGTCCTGCGTTTCCTTGGCGTGGCGGCGGGAGCCGCCGTGCGGTTTGGCCGATTGGGCAGTCACGGGAGAACCCTTGTCATCGCAGTGTCACAGGCCCTGATGCCACGGCCGGAGTCCGGCGGACAATCAAAAAGAATTCAGCGGGAGCTCTTTGGAACGTTTGTTGTGCATCTGACTCAAATTTAAGCAGGATATTCTCTTAGCCTTCCGCGAACGCCGAAGCCGTTGAGACCCGCGGTCTCATCAATTCGGATGAGAGGGCCCGGTTCCCACGAAATCATTTCCGGATTCGCACGAAGACGTCCCGAAACCGACAAGGTCTAACCTTAGTAGCGTTGTGAAGGACGGGTGCCTGGTGAGACGCTGACGATTGAGGTCGTGAGATTCACGACCGAGGTTGTAAGGTTCGTCGGTGCACCTGAGACGTTGGGGATGATCTCGGAAATGAAGAAGCCGAATGCTGTGCCATATGTCTGGGCCGCCGCGCTGATCGCCGTCGTGATCTGGGGCGTGAGCGGAACCCCGCAGATGGCACATACCTCTGCCAGCAGCACGCATCTGGCTCGGGCGCGCTAGCGCGATTTCAAGCGAACTGGCACCCGGTTCGCGTCAAGACAACGCGTCTCCACAAAAGCCAGAGCGTTTTCGAGCGAAGCGGACACCGGTTCGCGTGAAGAAAACGCGTCAAAACTAGAATCTAGAGCTTCGGTCGCAGCGAGCGCTGCATATCCATCGTGTAGGTGTAGCGCCCTTCCGGGTGCGTGGTGATGGTGACCTCGAACAGTTCCTCGCGCAAGCCGTAGTAGCGACGTACCACGGTGAGCGCCGGCGATCCGGTCTTGACGCCGAGTGCCTTGGCGATCGGCGCCGGCATCCCCCGCACGAAGATTTCCATCTGCGCACGCTCGGTGACCTGGCCATACATCTTGGCGATCTGCTCATGCACCGGGGTGCGGCCGTGGTCGCTGCGGGTCACGACATCGGCGAAGCGGCGCAGCACGTAGATCTCGGTCCAGCCGAGCGGAGCTGCGAACTGGTCGGAGCGGCGCACGGCCTCGATCAGGAACCAGCTCTTGCCGGGCTCGCATTTCAGGAGCGCAGCCAGCTTGCGGTCGGCGACGATGTCGCTGCTGCCAACCACGTCGCGGTAGGTCTCGTTGGAATAGCGCAGCCACTCGCCGAGCGACTTGACGCTGTGGGTGAACAGCACGGGCGGTTCGGATGCGATCACCACCGAACCGAGGCCGGCGCGGCGCACGATCAGGCCCTGGTCGATCAGGATGCGCAGCGCCTCGCGCACGGTCTGGCGGCTCGCCTGATAGCTCGCCATCAACTCGGTTTCGGTCGGCAGCAGATTGCCGACCGCGTAGGTGCCGAGACGGATGTCCTTCTGCAGCCCGGTGGCGATGTCGCGGTAGCGGGACGATCTCGCCCTCTCCGGTTGTTCAGACATGGCGGATCACTGGTATGCCAAATGGCAGGCAACCGGATGTCCAGACTGCATCGACTGCAACGCGGCTTCGAACGCTGAGAGCGTCGCCAGCACATCCGCTTCGGGCACCGGGAACGGCTGCCTTCGTTCGACCGCGTCGGCAAAGGCGGCAAGTTCCGCAGTGAGCGTGTTGACCGCCGGATAGCGCGTCGTCGCAGGCGTCTCGCCGGATTTCCGTAGCACCATCGTCCCTTCGTCGAGCACCTCTGCGGATCCCTTCGTCCCGAACACATGCACGCGCCAATAGAACGGTGTTGCGCGGACAGTAGCAAGGGTTGCACTCACGCCATTCACAAATTCAATCGCTAAAGTTGCAGTGTCGAGCGGCGGCGGTCCGGCCTCGCGCTCACTCAACCGGGCATAAACCTGTCGGGCGGGACCAAGCAGGCTGACGAAGCCGTCGAGCACATGCAGGCCCGCGCCGGTCAGCCCACCGCCCGGCGACTCCTCGGGCGACAGCCGCCAGCCCTGCGTGATGCCTTGCGAGTTCTCGTTGCTGTTGTGGCCCTCGACATGCAGGATCGTGCCGAGCTCGCCGCCTGCGACAATCGCGCGCAGCGCCTGCATCGACGGCCAGAACCGGCGGTTATGCCCGACCGCGAGCAGCACGCCGGCATTGCGGCAGGCTGCGAACATTTCGGCCGCGTCGCTGCGCCTGAGCGCCAGCGGCTTCTCGCAAAACACCTGCTTGCCGGCCGCGGCGGCCGCGATCACCTGGCTCCTGTGCAGCGAATGCGGTGTCGCCAGTAGCACCGCATCGATGGCGGGGTCGGCGAGGACATCGTCCAGGCTGGCCGCAGGCGACAGGCCATGCGCCGCGCAGAAGCTCGCGGCGCTGGCCGTGTCGGGTTCCACCGCATGGACGATCCTCAGCCGCGGCTCACTCTGCGCAGCCTCGACCAGCGCGCGGCCCCAGCGGCCGAGGCCCGCAATCGCACAATTGATCATGAGTGTTCCTTGTCCTGGTCGCGTCCGGCACGGATCGCCTCGATGACCGCGGCACTGTCGCTGTCCGGGCCTTGCAGCGCGATCGCCGCGCGCAGCAGCTCGGCCTGCACCGAGGTCAGCGGCAAGGGCAGGCCGTGCCGGCCGGCCTCCTGCAGGATCAGCTCGGCGTCCTTCAGGGTCTGCGCGATATGCGATTGCGGCGCGAAATCCCGCGCCAGCATCTTCGGTCCCTTACTGTCCATCACGGCGGAATATGCTGCCGATTGCCGCGCCGTCGCAAGGAACGTCGCGCCGTCGAGGCCGAGGCTTTCGGCAAAGGCGATGCCTTCGGCCAAAGCGGCGCGGTTGTTCTGCAGGATCAGGTTGATGGCAAGCTTGGTGCGGCTGGCATGGCCGATCGCGCCGACATGGATCCGCTGCGGGCAGAGGATGTCGAGCGTCGCCGCGGTCGCAGCGATGACGTCGCGATCGCCGGCGACCAGCGCGGTGGCGGTGCCCGCGCGGACCTCGGCGCTGGTGCCCGAGATCGGCGCTTCGATGAAGGAGAGGCGCGAGCGCGCCGCGAATTCGGCAATCGCCGTGATCTCGCCGGGTGCGCAGGTCGTGGTGCAGATGACGAGCGGCGGCGCGGCGTTCGCGAGGTCCGGCAGCAAGCCCGTGACCTGGGCCGCGTCATACACCGCGATGACGATGGTCCGGCATCGCGCCGCCACGTCAGCGGCGAAGGCCGCGAACTCGGCGCCGCTGGCTCGCAATCCGTCCGTCTTCGCCGCATCGACGTCGAAGCCGATCACCCCGACACCGGCATCGATCAACCGCGCAGAAAGTGCCGATCCCATCAACCCCAGGCCAATCATGCCGACAGGTGTCTCGCGAGCCATGGTGCGACGCCACTTCGCGCTATTGCGGCTGGATGCCGGCCGCCTTGACCTCCGCCGACCAGCGCACGACCTCGCTCTTGACGAAGGCGCCGAACTCGGCCGGCGACAGCGGCGCCACCATCACGCCGACGTCGGCGAGCTTCTTCCGGGTCTCCGGCATTGCGAGGTACTTGGCGCACTCGGCGTAGATCTTGTTGACCACCGGATCCGGCGTGCCGGCGGGCGCGAACAGCCCGTACCAGATGGTGGCCTCGAAGCCGGGCATCGCTTCGGAGAGCGCGGGCAGGCCGGGCGTGAGTTCGTTGCGGGTCGCCGACGTCACGGCGATCCCGCGCAAGGTGCCGCCCTGCATCTGCGGGATCGCGACCGAGAAATCGCCGAAGGTCAGGTCGATGACGCCGGCCATCACGTCGGTCATCGCCTGCGGCACGCCGCGATATGAGGCCGCAATCAGCGCCAGGCCGCCGCGCGATTGCAGCTGCGCGATCGAGATTTGCGACGCACCGGAGCCGTAGCCCGCGGTCAGATTGGGGGTGGCCTTGGCGTAGGCGAGGAACTGCGGCAGGTCCTCGGCCGCGAGCTTCGGGTTGACCAGCAGCACCATCGCCGTGGTGGTGGTGCGGATCACCGGCGCGAAATCCTTCACCGGGGCGTAGGGCAGGCTCTTGAGCGTTGCGACGTTGCTGGCATGGGTGGTGTTGGTGCCCATCAACAGCGTGTAGCCGTCGGGCGCGCTGCGGGCGACTTCCTGGGCGCCGATGCTGCCGAGCGCGCCCGCACGATTCTCGATCAGCACGGTCTGGCCGAACGCGTCCTGGAGGTGCTGGCCGACCAGCCGCGCCACATTGTCGGGCCCGGCGCCGGCCGGAAACGGCACGATGATCTTGATTGGCCGTTGCGGGAAATCGTCCGCCGCCGAGGCCGGCAGGGCTGGAAGCGCAGCGAGCAGGACGACGAGCAGCCCCAGCCGTAACTTCATCCCGATCCCCTCCGCCTCTGCTTTTGACGAATTTATACGGACAAATAGATCAGAGTGGCAAGCATCAAGCCTATCGGAATATTGAGGTGCAGCATATTTATCCGTATAAATAGTCCGTACAGGGGAGCCAGACGACGATGGTGGACACCAGCGATCTCCATGCCCGCGGGCTGCGCCGGCGCCAGAAGATGTTCGGCGAGGTCGATGTCGCCAAGCGGATGGCGGCCGCGGGCGATTTTGGCACGCCGCTGCAAAACATCATCAATGCCTACGTCTATGGGGACGTCTGGGAACGCAGCGGGCTCTCCGACCAGATCCGCAGCCTCGTGATGCTCGGCATCACCGCGGCGAGCAGCAAGCCGACCGAGTTCCGCGTTCATGCCAAGGGCGCGCTGGCCAATGGTTGCACCGCCGCGCAGGTGCAGGACGTGCTGCTGCTGGTCGCAATGTATTGCGGCATTCCGGCCGCGATCGAGACCAGCAAGATTGCAGCCGAGGTGTTCGGCGAGGCGCCGGCGGAGGGGTAGGGCGCGGGCGTGCGCCGTGATAGGGACGTTGCCGACTGCGACCGGCAACAGGATGTGCCCAAGGATCTGCCATGTCCGCCTTCCCGACCTCGACCACCGTGCTCGATTCCGTGCTGTTTCGCGATGCTTTCGGCACGCGCGCGATGCGCGAGGTGTTTTCCGACCTGCGGCTGCTCCAGCGCTATGCCGAGGTCGAAGTCGCGCTGGCGAAGGCTGAAGCGCGCTGTGGCGTGATCCCGGCGGACGCGGCCGAGGAGATCGCAAAACGCACGGACGTCGCCGCGTTCGATTTCGACCTGCTGCGGCAGGAGACCGACATCGTCGGCTACCCGATCCTGCCGCTGGTGCATCAGATGGCCAAGCAGTGCGGCGAGGCCGGGCGCTACGTCCATTGGGGCGCCACCACGCAGGACATCATGGACACCGCCGTGGTGCTGCAACTGCGCGATGGCCTTGCGATCATCGAGGATGACATCGCCGCGCTGCGCGGCATCCTCGCCGATCTCTCGAAGAAATACCGCGACACGCCGATGGCCGGCCGCACCCATCTGCAGCAGGCGCTGCCGGTGACCTTCGGCTACAAGACCGCGATCTGGCTCGCCGCCTTCGATCGCCACGCCGCGCGGCTGGCCGAGCTGAAGCCGCGCGTGCTGGTCGGCCAGTTTGCCGGCGCTGCCGGCACGCTGGCCTCGCTCGGTGACAGGGGGTTCGAGGTCCAGAACGCGCTGTGCGAGGAACTCGGCCTCGGCGTGCCCGTCTCGACCTGGCATGTCGCGCGCGACGGTCTGGCGGAAGCGGTCAATTTCCTCGCGCTGGTCACGGGAACGCTCGGCAAGATCGCGCTCGACATCATGATTATGGCGTCGACCGAATTCGGCGAGGTCTACGAACCGTTCGTGAAGGGACGCGGCGCTTCCTCGACGATGCCGCAGAAGCGCAACCCGATCTCATCGGAGCTGATGCTCGCCGCTTCCAAGGCGGTGCGCCAGCACGCCGGCCTGATGCTGGATGCGATGGTGCAGGATTTCGAACGCGCCACCGGCCCGTGGCACGCCGAATGGATGGCGATCCCGGAAAGCTTCGTGCTGACCGCAGGCGCGCTGCACCAGGCCAGGTTCGCGCTTGGCGGCTTGATCGTCGATGAGAAGCGGATGGCCGGCAATCTCGACATCAGCCGCGGGCTGATCGTCGCCGAAGCCGTGATGATGGGCCTTGCGCCCGTGATCGGCCGGCAGGAGGCGCATGATGTGGTCTACGACGCCTGCCGGGTCGCCAACGACGAGGGCCTGACGCTGGCCGAGGCGCTGGCAGCGGATGATCGCGTCGCGAGCCGGATCGATCGGGCGACCATCGACCGTCTCACCGCGCCGAAAAACTATCTCGGTCTTGCACCCGAGATGGTCGACCGGGTGCTGGCGTCGATGAAGCGGTAAAATTCGCGGCAATTGCTCGCCGTTGCGTGATCGGGCGCAGCGGGCGGGAACCTTGCGAACGCGGATCGAATTGGACTACGAATCCTTAAAAGCCCTCAAACGACACGGCCGGACACTTCATGACCGCACATCAACGTAACCTCTCCGCCTCGATCGATCCCGTGAAGCTCGATCGGCTCGCCGAAGTGGCGATCAAGGTCGGCCTGCAGCTGCAGCCCGGGCAGGACCTGCTGCTGACGGCGCCAGCCGCGGCGATGCCGCTGGTGCGGCGGGTGGTGGAGCATGCCTACAAGGCCGGTGCGGGCCTCGTGACCCCGTTCTTCTCGGACGAAGAGCTCACGCTGGCGCGCTATCGCTACGCTAACGATGCGAGTTTCGATCGTGCCGCGAGCTGGCTCTATGAGGGCATGGCGAAGGCACTCGGCGCCAACACCGCGCGGCTTGCGATCGTCGGCGACAATCCGATGCTGCTGTCGGGCGAAGACCCGACCAAGGTGGCGCGCGCCAGTAAGGCCAATTCGATCGCCTACCAGCCGGCGCTGGAGAAGATCGTCAATTTCGACACCAACTGGAACATCATCGCCTATCCCAGCACGTCGTGGGCCAAGCAGGTATTCCCCGACGATGCCGAAGACGTCGCGGTGGCCAAGCTCGCGGATGCGATCTTCTCCGCGTCCCGGGTCGACCAGGACGGCGCCGTCGCCAACTGGGAACAGCACAATGCCAGGCTGCGCGAACGTACCGAATGGCTGAACGGCCAGCGCTTCCACGCGCTGAAATATTCCGGTCCCGGAATGGACCTCACCATTGGCCTTGCCGACGGTCATGAATGGGAAGGCGGCGCGTCGACCGCCAAGAACGGCATCGTCTGCAATGCCAACATCCCGACCGAGGAGGTTTTCACCACGCCGCACTGCCGCCGCGTCAGCGGCCACGTCGTCAGCTCCAAGCCGCTGTCCTATCAGGGTACGCTGATCGACAATATCTCGGTCAAGTTCGAGGAAGGGCGCATCGTCGAGGCCAAGGCCTCGCGCGGCGAGGAAGTCTTGAAGAAGGTGCTCGACACCGACGAGGGCGCGCGCCGCCTCGGCGAGGTCGCGCTGGTGCCGCATTCCTCGCCGATCTCGAAGAGCGGGCTGCTGTTCTTCAACACGTTGTTCGACGAGAACGCCGCCTCGCATATCGCGCTCGGCCAGTGCTACTCCAAATGCTTCGTCAATGGCGACAAGCTGACGCCGCAGCAGATCGCCGAGCAGGGCGGCAACAAGAGCCTGATCCATATCGATTGGATGATCGGCTCCGCCCACACCGACATCGACGGCATCCATGCCGACGGCCGCAGCGTGCCGGTGTTCCGCAAGGGCGAGTGGGCGTAAGGCAGTAGCTAGCGAAGCTTGAGCAACTAAGTCCCGTCATCCTGAGGTGCGCGCTCTTGCGCGCCTCGAAGGATGGACGGCCCGGATATCGCCGGTGTGGAAAGAGCCCGGCCGTTCGCCCTTCGAGGCTCGCTCCGCTCGCACCTCAGGGTGACGGGGATAGATTCGCGTCCCGGGATTGGTGCTGTAGGCTATTAAAACCGCCGCGCACGCGCGGCGAGCAGTGCACCGCGCGGCGCGCTGAAGCGGCAGGTCTCGTGCTGCGGCCGGAAGCCGAGCCGGCGGTAGATTTTCAGCGCGGGCGCGTTGCGGCTCGAGACGTTGAGCCAGCAGGGATGCTCGACCGACACGTCGTGCGCGCTGAGCACGCGGTAGACCAGCAGCTGGCCGAGCCCGCGTCCTTGCCGTGCCGGGTCGACGGCGACCGACTCGATCCACATCGAGTTCCGCTCCGGCTCGGTCAGGCAGAAGCCCGACATCTGGCCATCCTCTGAGGCGATCCAGACTTCGCTCTCGGTCAGGACCTGCGCCATCTCCTCCGGCGAATACCGGCGGAACGCGGAGTCCGAGGCATAGGCGGCGTTGTGGATGCGGGCGACCTCGCCGGCGCAGGCGGTGACGTCGCTGACCTGCTCGATGGTGGCGCGGGCCGCCGCGAGCGTACGCGCCGGCTGCAACGGCTCGACGCATTTCATCCCGATCTCTGACTCAAGATGAACAAAGCCGAAGGCGGCCACGAACGCCATTCCCGCCGGCCAGTCGCTGCTCACCAGCGTCTGGACGGTGAGATCGGGGTTGGTGTCGATCGCAAGCACGTCGTCGAACAGCGCGAGGCCAATCCGGCGGCGCCGCATCTCGGGCGCCACGACGATCTTGAGGAACCGGGAATGATGCGCTCCCTGATCGCGCAACGAAGATTCGGCCAAGCCGATGAGCCGGCCATTTCGCTCGGCAATGCGGAAGTCGCGGCCGCCACGGTTCTGCGGCAGCTTCAGGAACTGGTCCCACTGCGGCAGCGTGACAGGGCCCAGCCGCGGTTCCACCGCAGCCGCCTTTGCGTAGAGTTCGACCACCGCTTCTGCATCAGCCTCACGAAGCGGCCGGATGGTGATGCTGTCATCCATGAGTCGAGAGTTTACCCGATATCGAGCCGATAGACATCCTTTGCCGTCTGCAAGAACAACGCCGTCTTCTCGGCTTCGCTATATTGTGATGCAAGCCGTTTAAAGGTGTTGAAGATCACCTGGTAGCTGCACTGTCCCTTATCAGGTGGGAAGTTGCTTTCGAACATGCAACGGCTCGGGCCGAACGCCTCGATGCAGGTCTCCACGTAGGGCCGCCAGGCGGCGGAGAGTTCCTCCGACGAGGGTGGCCTGGGGCGGAGGTGGAAGTCGTAGCCGAGCAGGCACATCGCCAGCCCGCCGAGCTTGACCACGACGTTCGGGCATTTGGCGATTTCCTGGATCGACGCCTTCCAGACCGGAAAGGTCTCCTCGCGCTTGCCGGCGAAGCGGCCGGTGCCGACCGGGCCGCCGCAATGGTCGAGCACGATCCGGGTGTCGGGAAAGGCACGGGCGAGGTCGGTCAGTTCGCCGATCTGCGGGTGGAACAGCCAGGCATCGAAGCTGAGGCCGAGCGGCGCCAGGCAGGCGAACCCCCTACGAAAGGTGGAATCCAGCAAGATGCCCTTCGGCCGACTGGCATACATATAGGCGACGTTGGGATCCTCGTCCCAGGCCGAGGAGTGGCGGATGCCGCGGAACCGACCGTTGCCGGCGGCGATTTCCGCCTCCAGCACCGCCTTGGCCTGATCGCCGATCAGAAGGTTAACGTGGCTGACGATGCCGGCGCAGATCGCCGCCTTGCCATAGCCGCCGCTCGCCGCCATGGCCGCGACGCCGTTGGCGAACTCGACCTCGCCGACCGGGCGGAATGCCTCCGGCCCGTCGGTGCGATACATCGACCGGCAGTCGACATAGACGGTCGCCACGATGTTGTGGCCCGAGGCGATGTCGTCGCGCATCTCCTCGATCAGGTAGCGCAAGCCTCCGCGGTCCCAGAGATGATGGTGCGGGTCGACGATCGGCCTGTCAGGATCGATGATCTCCTCGGCATATTGGGCGAGCCAGTCTTCGCGCGGGTTGGCATAGAGCCCGCTCGCAGAGGCGGGCAAGGTACTGGTCATCGATTTCACTCCCGTTCTGGTTTTGCTTCTTCTTGAAAATGCGGCCTCACACCCCGTCGAGGATGATCACCGTCGGCGTCGCCGGCAGGGTATCGCGCGAAATCCGCAAGGTGCGCTCGCCGCCGCGGCGGTCGATCTCGAATTGCTGGCCGATCAGGCGCATGAACTCGTCGAGCGGGGTGGCGAAGCGGTGCATCGGCAGCACGACGGCTGAGTGCAACCGCCTGGTGATCTCGGAGATGCCGTCGAGCGACATTGTATAGGTGCCGTCGATCGGCACCATCACGATGTCGAGCCGGCCGATCGCCGCGAAATGGCTGTCGTCGAGCTTGACGTGGAGGTGGCCGAGATGGCCGATGCACAGGCCGGCGACCTCGAAGATGAAGATCGAATTGCCGTCCTTGATCATCTCGCCGCCGGAGTCTTCGCCCCAATAGCGGCGGATGTCGGTGGTGACGTTGCGGATATAGACGTCGCCGATGCGCTCGGCGTAATGCGCGGCCTGGCCGTTCTCGCCCCAGCCATGCAGCACGTGGGGAATCCCGGGATCGGGAAACAGCGTGTAATGCGTCGCGTGAGCCCGGTTCATGGTCGCGACGTCGGGCAGCCGCCCGGTCCGATAGACGCCGTTGTAGTCGGTCGCGATCCTGATGCCGCCGGGCGTGTCGATGTAATAGGTGGAATGGCCGGCATAGGTGATCGCGACCTCGTCCGCTTTGGCCGCGATGCGCCGGTAGCTCACCGGGACGGCACGCGGCGGTGCATTGGCCATCGCCAGGCATTCGCTGCGCTGGGCGTCCTGCGCGAAGGCGTGACCGGTCAATGGTCCCAGCAAGAGGAGCGCGGCAAGAAATCTCAGCATGAGCTGTTCCGTCTGCGGCGATATCCGCCGGCGTCAGACTATCGCGCAATCGGCGTGCCGTCATGATGAGGCGGGCGCATCGCTCCATGGCGTTGGCTGCAACGCGATGTACGCGATTATTGCGCCCGGACGCGCTACCATGCCGCGCAGACAACAGAGATCAGGGAGTTATGCGTGACCGACACTGCCCCCTCGCCGCGCGCGCCTTCGACCAAACGGCTCGAGCCATTGCGCCATGTCGACGCAGGCGTGCTCACCATCGCCTATTATGAGTCTGGCCCCTCCGATGGACCGGCGGTGATTTTGATGCACGGCTTTCCCTACGACATCCACTCCTATGTGGACGTTGCGCCGACATTGGCGGCGCAGGGTTGCCGGGTCATCGTGCCCTATCTGCGCGGCTACGGACCGACGGTGTTCCGCGACAAGGCGACGCCGCGCTCGGGCGAGCAGGCGGCGGTCGGCGCCGACCTGATCGCGCTGCTGGATGCGCTCGGCATCAAGCGAGCGGTGTTCGCCGGCTATGACTGGGGCGGCCGCGCCGCCTCGATCGGTGCGGCGTTGTGGCCGGAACGATGCGTCGGGCTCGTCTGTACCAATGGCTACATGATCCAGGACATTGCGAACGCGATGGTGCCGGCGCGGCCGGATCACGAGGTGGCGCTCTGGTATCAGTATTATTTCCAGCTCGAACGCGGACGCGCCGGGCTTGCCGCCAACCGGGATGGCATTGCAAGGATTCTGTGGTCGCAATGGTCGCCGAGCTGGGTGTTCGACGACGCCTGTTTCGAGCGATCCGCGATCGCATTTGACAATCCGGACTATGTCGACGTCGTCGTCCACAGCTATCGGCATCGCTTCGGCCTCGCCGACGGGGACCCGCAATATGCGGAGGTGCAGCGGCGGCTGGCCGCATTGCCGGTGATTACTGTCCCGACGATCTCGCTCGATGGCGCCGACGACGGCGTGACGCCTGCGCGCGACGGCAGCGCCAGCGCGGCAAAATACACCGCACGCCGGGCGCATCGCGTGATCCCGGGCGCCGGCCACAATCTTCCGCAGGAAGCGCCGGAGGCGTTTGCCGCGGCGGTGATGGAAGTGATGAGGGGTAGACCGGCTCACCGCGGTTTCGGTTCACCTCTCCCCGTCGGGGAGAGGTCGGATTGCGCCTGGCGATGCGAAGCATCTTCCAGTGCAATCCGGGTGAGGGCTCTTGCTCTCTCGATAGACCGTAACCCCCCACCCGATTTGCTGCGCAAATCGACCTCTCCCAAGGGAGAGGTGATCGACGCCGTTCCAGCTCAACCTGATCTCGTCATGCTTTAGCGCCGCGGGCTGATCTTCCAGGCGATGGCAAGCGTCAGCAGCGTCAGAATGCCGCTGACGAGCGCGGCCATCGGGATCGTCAGGGCCAGCGCTGCGGTTGCGGCCCAGCCGATCGAGGAGAAGGCTTCCGCGAAGGTGGCGATGCGGGAGGAGGTCTGGCGCCGGCGGAACTGGCTGCGCTTGGCCTGCGCGCGGAACCAGAGCTGGACCGCGGCGGCGGATGCGGTCGCGATGACGATCGCGATGGCCGTGACCGCGGCCTGCCCCGGCGAGGCGAACGCCAGCGCGGCCACCAGCGGCGCGAAAACCGAAGCGATCGCGATCAGGACGACCTCGACCTTGGCGCGGGTCACGCGCGACGGCGGCAGCGGCGCGGTAGCCACCAGATCGGGCGCGTCCTCGCCCGAGATGGTCAACCACGCCAGCCCGCCGGCGAGCTGGCCTGCGGCCATCACGATGACAGGCGTGATCAGCACGATCGCGGTCGACGTACCGGAGAAGCTGCGCCACAGCATCAGCGCCGGCGGCAGCAGATAGAGCATCTGCATCAGGCTCTGCGACAGCAGCCACGGATCGCGGCGCAGCAGCAAGAATTCCTTGCGCCGCAGCGCCTGCTGCCGCGAGCCGGTCCGAAACGCGCGGGCGCGTCCTTGCGTGACCGTCGCCGGATTGGCGGCAACGCGTGCGACGGTGTCGGCAAACCGAGGCGCGAACACCGCCATCACGACGCCGAGCAGCACGAGCGCTGTGGCGAGCAGCAGCAGCATGATCTCGACATCGCCGAGTGATGCGCGCGCCGGCCACCAGAGCAGGCTGTCGGGGGCCGGGGCAATTCGTGCCGCGGTATCCGAGGTCAGAAAGGCAAAGCGCGACAGCGTGCCATAGGACAGCACGGCGACGACCTGCAACGCGATGACGAAGCCGGCGCCGATGACGGCGGAGACGATCTGTGCCACCAACCGCGTCCGGCCCGGTCCGATCAGGCGAAACAGCAACGCGGTGACGGCGATCGCCGCGGCAGCCGCCGACAGCCCGATCGCAAGCACGACGCCGAACCCGGCGAGCCAGCGTGGCCCGCCGAGGTAGACCAGCACGTCGATGAACGGCGTCGACAGCAACAGCGCCATGCTGCTCACCGTCAGCGCGATGGCGGCGATCCGGATCGAGAAGATGTTGGTGAGCTTCGCCGGCGACGACATGATCAGGTCGAGATCGGCGCGGGCGTAGAACACGCGTGTCACCGACTCGATCGCCTGCGAGAGCATCAGCGCCCAGGACAGGAAGATCGTCGCGGTCAGCACGATCAGCGAGGACGGATCGAGCGGAAACCGCAGGTCGACATAGCGGGCGACCACGGCATAGGCCGGCAGATGCAGGATCACCGCGAAGATCAGCAGGCCGATCAGGGCGCGATTGCGCCGGCGCCGGCCGCCGGTCATCATCGCCAGCCATTCGCGCCACGCCAGGCGGAATTCGTGGCGGGCAAACCAGGTGAGATGGGCGGTCGAGCTCACGCGGCGGCCGCCTCGGTATCGACCAGCGCGATGAACATGTCCTCGAGGGTGGTGTCGTTGCGGCCGTTCTGCTCGCGCAGCTCGGCCAGCGTGCCCTCGGCGATCAGCCTGCCGGCCGCGATCACGCCGATGCGGTCGGCCATGCGCTCGGCGACCTCGAGAATGTGGGTGGTCATGATCACGGTGCAGCCGGCGCGGACGCGCTCCTGCAGCAGCCCCTTGACGTGACGCGCCGACAGCGCGTCGAGGCCGGTCAGCGGTTCGTCGAGAATGATCAGGCGGGGATCGTGCACCAGCGCACCGGCGAGCGCCACCTTCTGGCGCATGCCCTTGGAGAAGCCCTCGCAGCGCTCGTTGAGATGCGGCTCGAGCCCGAGCGACACCAGGAGATTGCGCGCAGACTTCTCCGACGTGCGGGGATCGATGCCCCACAGGCCGGCGACGAATTCGAGATATTCCAGCGGCGTCAGCTTGTCGTAGATCATCGGCTCGTCGGACACCCAGGCCATGATCTGCTTGGCTGAGACCGGGTCGGCCAGCGCATCGATGCCGAGAATCGCCACCGAGCCGGCATCGGGCCGCAGCAGGCCCGCCACCATGCGCAGCGTCGTGGTCTTGCCGGCGCCGTTCGGTCCGAGCAGTGCATAGAACTCGCCGACACGGACGGTCAGATCGAGCGCGTCGACTGCCGGGCGGTCAAAACGCTTGGTTAACCCTCGCACGGCGAGTGCGGACAGTTCCGAAGTCATGGTGTGTGGCGATCCGGGAGTTCGCTCGTCGGTTGCGCGAGCTTGGACAAAAACCGTTTCGGTGCAGTGAATCGCACGGGGCAAATCGACCGCGATATCCGTATTAGTCCGTGCTGCGGCAAATCTCCGCAAATATGATGATACAGCCGGATCAGCGGTTTGTTGACAGGGAACGGGCCTTTTGGCTCAATCCGAGTGGACATAGCGGCTTTCAGCGCTTCCGACACAAGGGCGTGAAAGCGGGATGCAGCGAGCGATCGGATAAGAATCGCCGGGCATCGGGGAGGGAACGATGCTGGACTTTGTTCAGCAGCTCGTCAGCGGCATCGCGCTCGGCTGCGTTTACGGCCTGATCGCGCTCGGCTTCGTGCTGGTCTACAAGGCAACCGAGGTCGTCAATTTCGCGCAAGGCGATTTGATGATGCTGGGCGGCTTTTTCGCCTTCACCTTCATCGGGATGCTCGGACTGAATTACTGGGTCGGCTTCGCCGGCGCGGTGATCTGCATGGCGCTGTTCGGCATGCTGGCCGAGCGGCTCGTTGTGCGGCCGATCCTCGGCTATCCGCAATTCTCCATCATCATGGCGACGATCGGGCTCGGCTATTTCCTGCGCTCGGTCACCGGCATGATCTGGGGCACCGACGACTTCAAGATCGAAACGCCGTTCAGCCAGGGTGTCCTGCGGATCGGTAGCCTAGTGCTCGCCTATGACAAATTGTCGGTGATCGCGGCGACCATCATCCTGTGCGCGCTGCTCTATCTGTTCTTCAACCGCACCACGCTCGGCACTGCGATGCGCGCCAGCTCCGAGAACATGCTGGCTGCCTATTACATGGGCATCCCGGTCAAGCGCGTGGTCTCGATCGTCTGGGCGATCTCGGCGGCGGTGGCGACCTGCGCCGGCGTGCTGCTGGCGCCGATCACCTTCATCCATTCCAATGTCGGCCTGGTGCTGGGGCTGAAGGCGTTTCCGGCCGCCGTCCTTGGCGGCTTCGGCTCGATCCCGGGCGCGGTGGTCGGCGGCGTCCTGATCGGCGTGATCGAGAGCATGGCCGGGTTCTACCTGCCGCAAGGATGGAAGGACGTCGCGCCCTACATCGTGCTGCTCGCGGTGCTGCTGCTCAAGCCCGAGGGCCTGTTCGGCCTTCATGTTCGCAAGAAGGTTTGAGGGGTAACGCATGCGGTTCCTCTTCAAGACCGACTATGAAGACGACATCAGGCTGTTCCCGCATTCCGGCTATATCTATTCCTACGGCCTGCTGCTGGCGGTGCTGTTGATCGCGCCCTACGTGCTCTCAAGCTACCTGATGAGCCAGCTCGTCTTCGTCTGCATCTATGCGACCGTCGGCGTCGGGCTGTTGATCCTGACCGGCTTCACCGGACAGGCCTCGCTCGGCCATGCTGCGTTTCTGGCGATCGGCGCCTACACCGCGGCCTATCTGCAGCAATTCAACGTGCCGTTTCCGGTCTATTTCCTCGCCGCGGGGCTGTTGACCGGCGTGGTCGGCGCGCTGGTCGGATTTCCGGCACTGCGGCTGCAGGGCATCTATCTGGTGATCGCGACGATCTCGTTTGCCTTCATCGTCGAGGAGATCATGGCGCGCTGGGAAAGCGTGACCAACGGCAATGAGGGCATGCGGGTCAAGACCATGCAGTTGCTCGGCACCACGGTGTCGCGCGACGGCCCGACCTTCTATTACCTCTGCCTTGCGGTGCTGGTCCTGACCATCGTCGGCACGCTCAATCTGCTGCGCTCGCCGACCGGGCGCGCCTTTGTCGCGATCCGCGACAGTGAGACCGCAGCGCGCAGCATGGGCATCAACGTCGCGCTCTACAAGGTGAAGTCGTTCGCGATCTCGGCGGCGATCACCGGCTTTGCCGGCGTGCTGTTCGCCCACAAGCTTTCCTTCATCTCACCCGAGATGTTCACCTTGCAGCTCTCGATCGAGTTCATCATCGTGATCCTGATCGGTGGCACCTTCAGCCTGCATGGCGCGGTGCTGGGCGCGATCTTCCTGGTCATGATCGATCCGTTCCTGACCTACCTGAAGGACGACATGCCCGGCGTGATCGCCGGCGTCGCGGCCACGCTCGGCGCCGGCACGGAACGCGCAGGCCACATCCAGGATGCGGTCGCAGCGATTGCCTCCGCCAACGGGCTGAAGGGCGCGATCTACGGCATCATCATCGTGGTGTTCGTGCTGTTCGAGCCCTTGGGGCTCTATGGCCGCTGGCTCAAGATCAAGCTCTTCTTCCAGCTGTTCCCGCTCTACAAGCGCGCGACCTTCAAGCGGCAGAAGATCTACGTGAAATCGGAGCGGAACCGATGAGCTATTTCCGCGCCGAGAACCTGTCCCTGCATTTCGGCGGCCTCAAGGCGGTCGATGCCGTCAGCTTCGCGGTCGAGAAGGGCGAGATCCTTTCGATCATCGGGCCCAACGGCGCCGGCAAGAGCTCGATCTTCAACCTGATCTCGCGCATCTATCCGCCGACCTCGGGCAAGATCTTCTTCGAGGATCAGGACATCACCCAGCAGCCGGCCTACGATATCGCCAAACTCGGCATCGCGCGCACTTTCCAGAACATCGAGCTGTTCGAGAATGCGACCGTGCTGAGCAATCTGCTGGTCGGCCGCCATCGCCATTCCACCACCCAGCTCTGGCAGGAGCTCTTGTTCCTGCCGAGCGTCCGGGCCGGCGAGAAGGCGCATCGCCGCCGGGTCGAGCAGGTGATCGAATTCCTCGATCTCGAGCCGTACCGCGATAAGCTGATCTCGGGGCTGCCTTACGGCGTGCGCAAGGTGATCGAGCTGGCGCGCGCGCTGTGCTCGGAGCCGAAGCTGATCCTGCTCGACGAGCCGTCATCCGGCCTCAATGTCGAGGAGACCGACGACATGTCGTTCTGGATCCGCGACATGAAGAGCGAGCTCGGCATCACGGTGCTGATGGTCGAGCACGACATGACGCTGGTCAACCGGGTCTCCGACCGCGTGATTGCGCTGAACTACGGCCGCGTGCTGGCGATGGGCTCGCCGTCCGAGGTGCAGCACCATCCCGACGTCGTCGCAGCGTATCTCGGCGCATGAGGATGATGCCATGAGCGCAGCAGACATCATCCTGAAACTCTCCAACATCGAAAGCTATTACGGACCGATCATGGCGATCCGCGGCATCAGCCTCGAGGTGCCGCGCGGCCAGATCGTGACGCTGCTCGGCGCCAACGGCGCCGGCAAGACCACGGTGCTGAAGACGATCTCCGGCATCCTCGATCCGCAGAAGGGCTCGATCGAATTCCTCGGCAAGCCGATCCAGCGCATGGAGGCCGACAGGATCGTGCGGCTCGGCCTCAGCCATGTGCCGGAAGGACGCGAGGTGTTTCCGTTCCTGTCGGTGCGCGAGAACCTGATGATGGGTGCCTATCTGCGCAAGGACCGCGACGGTGTGGCGCAGGACCTCGAACGCGTCTACGGTTATTTTCCACGGCTGAAGGAGCGGCTCGGCCAGCCGGCCGGGCAGCTTTCGGGTGGCGAGCAGCAGATGCTTGCGATCGGGCGGGCACTGATGAACCGGCCGACCTTGCTGCTGCTGGACGAGCCGTCGCTTGGGCTGTCGCCGATCCTGGTGAAGGAGATTTTCACCATCATCCGCCGCGTCAATCAGGAGCAGGGCATGTCGATCCTGCTGGTCGAGCAGAATGCCAAGATCGCGCTGGAGACGGCGCACTACGGCTATGTGCTGGAGATCGGCCGCGTCGTCATGAACGATACCTGCGAGCGGCTGCTGAATTCGCCCGATATCCAGGAGTTCTACCTCGGTGCCAAGGAAGCGGGCGCGCGGGGCGAGCGGCGCTGGAAAAAGAAGAAGACGTGGCGCTGAGGTCAGGTTGGCGTCGACTAAAGTTGGCCGAGGAAGGTTTGGCGCTAAAAGCGAGTTGGAGCTAGATTTCAGGCCTGCTTCGCGAACAAGACCGGCATTCGAGCCGGCGGGCGAGGCAAGCGGCAGAGGAGGGAGCGCGCATGGCAGGACCAGCGGTGCTGACGGTTGCCGACACGATCGCGAGGAGCTTTCTGCTCGCGGTGCAAACGCGTGGCGACAGGCCCGCGATCCGCGAGAAGAAGTTCGGCATCTGGCAGCCGACCAGCTGGCGCGAATGGCTGCAGATATCCAAGGACATCGCGTTCGGCCTGCATGCGACCGGCTTCCGCCCCGGCGACGTCGCCTCGATCATCGCCAACGCGGTGCCGGAATGGGTCTATGCCGACATGGGCATCCTGTGCGCCGGCGGCGTGTCCTCCGGCATCTATCCGACCGATTCGGCGGCGCAGGTCGAATACCTGGTCAATGATTCCCAGACGCGGGTGATCTTCGTCGAGGACGAGGAGCAGCTCGACAAGGTGCTGACCTGCCGGTCGCGCTGCCCGACGCTGCAAAGGATCGTCGTGTTCGACATGGAGGGCCTCTCCGGCTTCTCCGACCCGATGGTGCTGTCGCTCGCCGAATTCACGGCGCTCGGCCGCAACCATGCGCAGGGCAACGACGCCTTGTGGGATGAAATGACCGGCAGCCGCACCGCCTCCGATCTCGCGATCCTGGTCTATACCTCGGGCACCACGGGGCCGCCCAAGGGCGCGATGCATTCCAACCGCAGCGTCACGCACCAGATGCGCCACGCCAATGATCTCTACCCCTCGACCGACAGCGAGGAGCGGCTGGTGTTCCTGCCGCTCTGCCATGTCGCCGAGCGGGTCGGTGGCTACTACATCTCGCTCGCGCTGGGTTCGGTGATGAATTTTGCCGAGAGCCCTGAGACGGTGCCGGACAATCTGCGCGAGGTGCAGCCGACCGCGTTCCTCGCGGTGCCCAGGATCTGGGAGAAGTTCTATTCCGGCATCACCATCGCGCTGAAGGACGCGACCCCGTTCCAGAACTGGATGTACGCCCGGGCGCTTGCGATCGGCAACCGGATGACCGAGTGCCGGCTGGAGGGCGAGACGCCGCCGCTGTCGCTGCGGCTCGCCAACCGTGCCGCCTACTGGCTGGTGTTCCGCAACATCCGCCGCATGCTCGGGCTCGACCGCTGCCGGATCGCACTGACCGGCGCGGCGCCGATCTCGCCGGATCTGATCCGCTGGTATCTCGCGCTCGGCATCGATATGCGCGAGGTCTACGGCCAGACCGAGAATTGCGGCGTCGCGACCATGATGCCGGCGGACCGCATCAAGCTCGGCTCGGTTGGCAAGGCCGCACCCTGGGGCGAGGTGATGATCTGCCCGAAGGGCGAGATCCTGATCAAGGGCGACTTCCTGTTCATGGGCTATCTCAACCAGCCGGAGAAGACCGCCGAGACGATCGATGCGAAAGGCTGGCTGCACACCGGCGACGTCGGCGCGATCGACAACGAAGGCTATGTGAAGATCACCGACCGGATGAAGGACATCATCATCACCTCCGGCGGCAAGAACATCACGCCGTCCGAGATCGAGAACCAGCTGAAATTCTCGCCCTACGTCTCCGATGCGGTCGTGATCGGCGACAAGCGGCCGTATCTCACCTGCCTGATCATGATCGATCAGGAGAATGTCGAGAAATACGCCCAGGACCAGGACATCCCCTTCACCAACTATGCGAGCCTGTGCCGTGCCCGCGAGATCCAGGACCTGATCCACCGCGAGGTCGAGGCAGTCAACGCCAAGTTCGCGCGCGTCGAGACCATCAAGAAATTCTATCTGATCGAGCGCCAGCTCACACCCGAGGACGAGGAGCTGACGCCGACCATGAAGCTGAAGCGCAGCTTTGTGAACAAGCGCTACGCGGCCGAGATCGACGCCATGTATGGCGAACGCGCGGTCGCATAGCCGAAGAGAAGGAATTGGCGAAGGAGCGAGCAGGCCCGACCCTTCGCTCAACATGGGCCACGTAAGGAGGAGACTGCAATGTCGAAATCGCTGAAGGCGCTGGGCCTTGCGGTGAGCGCGCTGGCGCTGACCTGTCTGCCGGCCGCAGCCCAGACCAAGGTCACCAATGAAGGCATCTCGCCGACCGAGATCGTGATCGGAACGCATCAGGACCTGTCCGGCCCAATCAAGGTCTGGGGCGTTCCCGTGTCCAACGGCATGAAGATGGCGGTTGAGGAAATCAACGCCAGCGGCGGCATCAACGGCCGCAAGATCAAGATGATCCTGGAAGACAATGGTTACGACCCGAAGAAAGCCGTGCTGGCCTCGCAGAAAATGGTCGAGCGCGACAAGATCTTCGCGATGATCGGCCCGATGGGCTCGCCGACCGTGCTCGCCGCGCAGGACATCCTGTTCGACGCCGGGGTGCTGCAGCTGTTCCCGCTGACCGCCGCCGAATTCACCTTCAAGTTCGATCCCGCCAAGCCGCAGGAGCGGCTGAAGTTCAACAATTTGCTGCCCTATGTCGAGAGCACGCGCGCCGCGATCAAATACATGATGGAGTGGAAGAACTTCAAGAAGCCCTGCATCATGCACCAGGACGACGAATACGGTAAGAACGTGCTCGACGGCTTCACCCAGCAGCTCGGCGCGATGAAGGTGCAGCCGGCCTCGGTCACGAGCTACAAGCGCGGCGCCTCCGACTTCTCGGCGCAGGTCGCCAAGATGAAGTCCGACGGCTGCGATCTCGTCGTGCTCGGCACCGTGATCCGCGAGACCATCGGTGCGATGAACGAGGCGAAGAAGCTCGGCTGGGACGTGACCTTCCTCGGCGCCACGCCGACCAACGTGCTCGAAGTGCCGGCGCTCGGCAAGGAAGCCGTCGAGGGCCTCTACGCAGCGTCGGGCTTCGAGATTCCCTACGAGGATACAGCCAAGGGCAAGGTGAAGGACTGGCTGGTCAACTACAAGAAGATGTTCAACAGCGAGGCCAACACGCAGGCGATCATCGGCTACAACGCGGTGATGACCTTCGCCTTCTACGCGCAGAAGGCGGGCAAGGATCTCACCGGCCAGAAGATGCTGGACGCGCTGGAGTCAGGTGACAAGTTCCTCGACATCTTCAGTTCGCCGCCGACCAAGTTCTCCAAGACCGATCATCTCGCCAACACCATCACCCAGGTGCAGCAGGTCAAGGGCGGCCGCTGGGTGCTGGTGAAGGACAATTTGATGTTCTGAGCGGCAGGCGCTCCTCTCGATTCAGTCGTCATTGCGAGGAGCAAAGCGACGAAGCAATCAGCTTTCCTCGGAAGGATGGATTGCTTCGCTTCGCTCGCAATGACGGAAACTATGTCTGGCGGTCTCTCAGTTCACGCCCGCCGCCGGCCGCCACGCGGCCTCGGTGACGAGTGGCGCATCGACGTAACGGCTGACGCCGTTCTGGTCGATCACGAAGGTCGGCCGAAAACGTCTGATGTCGGCGTCCTCGATCATCGCCATGCGGCGGTTGTCGAGCGTCAGCCAGTGGCCGTCGAGCCGCGCCGCGACCACGGCATGGTCCTCGCCGCCGAGCAGGTCATGCATCACGACGATGCGCAAATCTTCCGGCGCGACGCCGGCCTTGCCGAGCGCCACGAATTTCGCGATCGCATAGTCCTCGCAATCGCCGCTGCCGCGGGCAAAGGTGGCGAGCGGCGTGGCCCAGACGTCGGGCTCGCCATAGGTCGCGAGATCGCTGCCCGGGCGGATCGCCAGATTGATCGCGCGGTTGATCTCGCCGAAACGGGCGCGGCCGGTGCGCGCGCGTCCGGCATCGACGATCGCCAGGAACCGCAGCGCCTCCGGCGACGCACACCCCGCGCGGTCGCTCTCGCAGGCTGCGAGCTGCACCAATTCGTCGGCAAGCTGGCGTTGCACGCCGAGCCATTTGTCGCGCAGGCCGCCGCCGGCAAGCAGGCGGGTCGCCAGGCCGAACGGTTCGGTCGATTTTCTGAGGAGGGTCGCCGGGCCGGGCGACAGCACCGAGGCGGCATGGAGCTCGGCAATTGGTGCGGCCAGGGCCAGGCCGAAGCCCAGCATGACGGCGCGCAGCGCAAACGAGCGAAGCGAGTTACCCATGTGACACCCCCTGTCCGCTCATCGACGGGTGGATACTGCACCGCGCACGCGACCGGACCGTTCATGCCGACAGCATGGCCAACGATCCCTTCGAATCGACTTAAGATGTGGGGAAACCGGGCAGGAGGCTAAAGGGCGTGTGGTCGGGGTCCCGAAAACTTTACCGATTTGTGAAACCGACCAGCGAACCTTTTTCCACTGCGAAATGCCTCATCCTTGCCTTCTGGTTAACCCGGCCGGTTCTGCGCACGGGATAGCTGCGATTTGTAAGCCAGGTCACAGCTTTAGCCGGAAAATTGGGGTCAAATGCCCTCCCGGGGCTGCGGGGAAATAAAGGCAAGTAGAGAAATGTCAGTGAATACCACGAATACGTGGCTCAGTATCCATCTTGGCTTGAATCCCATCTCATGGTACCGTCAAGTGAGTCACAAATACATGACTCATGAGAGCGTGAGCCAAGTCACACCCAGTCAAACCGCGCAATCAGAGCACCTCGCGAAAGCACAGGATGGTTTCGCGAAGCTTTATCCGATGATATGCAGGCGTAATCATTCGGATATTCTACCAATATTAACCTTCGTGCGGTGATCCGCAGTGAATTTTGTCGAGAAATTCGACGGCTATTTGCCGAACACGGACGCTTATGCCCGTGGATCGGTGCATGTCGACAGCGTTTCCACCCACGCCCCGCCCGGCGCAATCACCGTCGACGACGGGCAATTGCTGTTCACCGGCGATTTCAAGCGCACCAGGCTCGATCTCGTCATCTCCAAGGATGACCGGGAACTCGTCCTGCACGACTATTTCAAGGGCGAGAAACATGCGGCCCTGGCGTCGCCTGAAGGCGCGCATCTCACCGGCGACCTCGTCAACGCGCTCACCGGCCACACCCAATATGCCCAGGCCGGCGGCGCGGTGGAACCGGCCAAGGTCATCGGCCACGTCACCAAGCTGACCGGCAGCGCCACCGCGATCCGCAATGGTGTCGCGATCGTCCTGAACCAGGGCGACAACGTCAACAAGGGTGACGTGGTGCAGTCCGGCGGCGACTCGACGCTCGGCATCACCTTCATCGACGGCACCGTGTTCGGTCTCGGACCGAATGCCAAGATGGTGCTGAACGAGATGATCTACGACCCGAACGGGTCGAGCAACTCGTCGCTGATGAGCCTCGTCTCGGGCACGATCTCGTTCGTTGCCGGCGCGACCGCCAAGCATGGCGACATGAAGGTCGATACGCCGGTCGCGACCATGGGCATCCGCGGCACCGCGGTGCTGGTCGAGATCGATTTCGACGTGCAAGGCGCGGGTGGCGTGCCGCCGGCCAAATTCCAGGTGCTGGTCGAGCCCAACGGCACCACCGGCTCTTACATCCTGTTCGACAAGACGACGCTCAATCCGATCGCGACCGTCGATCAGGCCGGCACCCAGACCATCGTCAACGGCCAGGGCAGCGTCAGTTTCGTCTCGTCGGCGCAACTGTCGACCGATGCGCAGAAACTCATCTCCGATGTCTTCGCGCTGAAGTTCACCGACAATTCGAATCCCAACACCAAACTCACGTCGAACTTCACGGACAGCGTCGTCCCGGTCACGTTCGGCCTGAAACTCGCGACCGGCGAGGCCATCGTGCCGATCAGCTTTCTGCTGGGGTTGACCAACAATCCCGGATCGCAGGCCGCGCCCATCAAGTCCGACCACATCGCCGGGGCGCCGCATGTCGTGACGCAGAATGCGGCGTTCACCGAACAGGCCGGACAGACCCACAGTGGGCTGCCCGACACGGTGAGCGGCCAGATCACGTGGGTGGACGTCAACCTCGGCGACAAGCCGACTGCAACCGTCAACTTCAGCACGTTCAGCTACCACGACGCCGGCGGCAACGACGTCACCTCGTCGCTGACGGCGGCGGAACAGGCGGCCATCGCGGCCGTCGAGGTCCAGGTGCTGCTCGAACCCAACCCGCTGAACACCAACATCGGCTCGGCAACCTGGACTTACAGCCTTGCCGACGGCGCCTTCGACTTCCTCGCCGCCGGCGAAACGCTGACGCTTACCTATATGGTGCGCGTCGATAACAACTACCCGCTGAGCAACGAGACCGCATTCAAGACCATCACCATCACGATCACCGGCACCAACGACACGCCGGTCGTGACGTCCGCGGCACAGGCCGGTTCGATCACCGAACTGCCATGGACGACGAATTCCGCCGTGCACGATACGGCGCATGGCACGGTGACGTTTACCGATGCGGATTTGACCGACACCCACACGGTCACCATCACCGGCGTCACCGAGGCCGGCGTCACCAGCGGACTTGCCAACGAGGCCACGGTGCTGAGCTGGCTTTCGCTGGGCGCACTGACCGATTCGACCGACGGCGTGATGGGATCGCGCTCCTGGACGTTCACGGCCGCCGACAAGAGTTTCGATTATCTCGCCGCCGGCGAGACGCTGACGCTGATCTACACGGTCCAGATCGACGACCATCATGGCGGCGTCGTCACGGTCCCCATCACGATCACGATCGTCGGCACCGACGACAAGCCGGTGATCACCTCGCCGACACAGGCAGCAGCCATCACCGAGGCCGAGGGCGTAACCGGTTCGGCGAATCCGGATACCGCGTCCGGCACCGTGACCTTCACCGATGTCGATCTCAGCGACACCCACAGCGTCACCGTGGCCGGTGTCACCGAAACGGGCGTTACCACCGGGCTCCCCGATCAGGCGACGATCCTGAGCTGGCTGTCGCTCGGCACGCTGAAGGATTCGACCGGCGGCGTCACCGGATCCAATGCCTGGACGTTCTCGGCCGCCGACAAGAATTTCGACTATCTGGCGGCCGGCGAGAAGCTGACGCTGACCTACCTGATCCAGGTCGACGACCACCATGGCGGCGTCGTCACCCAGCCGGTCACGATTACGATCACCGGCACCAACGACGTGCCGACGTTCACATCGGAGCCTCAGACCGCGACCATCGCCGAGCAACCCGACACGACAGGTTCATCCAAGCCGGACGTCGCATCGGGCGTGGTCGGATTTGCCGACGTCGATCTCAGCGACACCCATACCGTGTCCATCACCGGCGTGTCGGAATCCGGCACGACCACGGGCCTGCCCGAGAACGAGTCCACGGTCCTGAACTGGCTGTCGCTGGGGACCCTGACGGATTCGGCCGGCCATGTGAACGGATCGCAGGCCTGGACCTTCTCTGCCGTGGACCAGAACTTCGATTATCTCGCCGTCGGCGAGACGCTGACGCTGACCTACACAATCAAGATCGACGACCATCATGGCGGCGTGATCAGCCAACCGGTGACGATCACGATCGTCGGCAGCAATGACGTGCCCACCGTCACGGCGGAGCCGCAGGCCGCCACCATCGCCGAGCAGCCCGACACGACGGGTTCATCCAAGCCGGACGTCGCATCGGGCGTGGTGGGATTTGCCGATGTCGATCTCAGCGATACTCACATCGTATCCATCACCGGCGTGACCGACTCCGGGGCGACCACGGGCCTGCCCGAGGACAAGTCCACCATCCTGAACTGGCTATCGCTGGGGACGCTGACGGATTCGACCGGCCATGTGAATGGATCGCAGGCCTGGACCTTCTCGGCCGCGGACCAGAATTTTGACTATCTCGCCGTCGGCGAGACGCTGACGTTAAAATATACGATCCAGATCGACGACCATCATGGCGGCGTCATCACCACGCCCGTGACGATCACGATCAACGGTGCCAACGACGCGCCGACGTTGGCCGACATCAACGCTGGCACGCTCACCGATACCGCTGCCTACGACACGTTCAGCCCTCTCACCGGTGTGCTGCACGGCCATGACGTCGACGATGGCGAGACCGCGACGCTGACCTATGCCGCCCTCAATTCGGACCATGTCGCGGTCAACTCGCCGATCGCGGGCCTCTATGGCTCGCTCACCGTCAACGCCGACGGCACCTACAGCTACGTTCCCGACGCCGCCGCGATCAACGCGCTGGCCAAGGGCACCTATGCCGACACGTTCACTGTCGAGACCATCGATGCCCATGGCGCGACCGGGACTGCGACGCTGACGGTCGATGTCATCGGGGCCAACGATGCGCCCGTGATCCATGCCGACAATATCAGCATCACGGATAATCCCAACGGGACCGAAACGATCTCCGGCCTGACCGTCACGGATGTCGATGCCGGCGCCAACGAGAACTTCACCCTGGCGGCCGCGACGAACCCCGGTTCGGGCAGCAGCGTCGCGCCGCCGGCGTTGCTTGGCCATCTCTCGGATATCAACACCGCGCTCGGGTCACCGAGCCTCGTTTACAACCCCGGCCAGACCCCGCCGGCGACCGACAAGATCGCGCTCTCCGTCACCGACGGCCATGGCGCGAGCGATACGGTCAACCTGATCTTCAATGTTCAGCAAAATCCGTCTCAGCCGGTGACGCTGACGGGCACCAGCGAGAAGGACGTGTTTTTTGGATCGGGCTATCAGGACAAGTTTGTGTTTGCGCCGAACTTCAATCACGACACGATCCTGAACTTTACGCCGGGCCAGGACCAGATCGACCTGTCCACGGTCGTCTCGACAAGCACCTTCAGCAGCTGGTTCGATCAGAATGTGACGACGTCGCCGACGAATTCGGCGGATACGCTGATCACGGTCGACAGTGCAGACACGATCACGTTGCACAATATCTCGAAGGCGAGTTTGCATCAGAACGACTTCATCATTCATTATGCGTGATGGGCGTCGGCCTCCTGAAAAGGCCGGCTGGATACTGCATTGCGCAACGTCTGCTCGATTGGAACAACTCTCCGCGCGTGATATCCAGACGGCATGAAACGGCTGAAGGCGATACGAAGGTGGTTCGGACGGCGCTTCGGCTATGCGCGGCTGGTCTGCGTAGCGCTATTGATCGGCTTTGCCGCGCTGCGGGTCGCGGATCCGGCTCCGGTGCAGGAGCTTCGCGTCAGGACGTTTGACACCTTCCAGGTACTCGAACCACGCCAGAAGACCGCGCGGCCTGTCACCATCGTCGACATCGACGAGAAGAGCCTCGCTGACCCCCGGCTCGGGCAATGGCCGTGGCCGCGGACTCGGCTTGCCGACATCGTCATCAACCTCACCCGGCTCGGCGCCGTGGTGATCGCGTTCGACGCGGTGTTCTCCGAGCCCGACCGCCTCAACCCCGATATCGCCGCCGATACGTTCAGCAGCCTCGACGAGGAGATGCGCGCCAGGCTGCGGCAACTGCCGAGCAACGACAGCATCCTGGCCGACGCCATCAAGAACTCGCGTGTGGTGCTCGGCGAGTCCGGCGGTCCCAATGTGCGCGCCGACCTCAACGAAAAGCTGCCGGTTACCGGGCTTGCGATGCTCGGCGAGGAGCCGCAGCGCTTCATGTTCCAGTTTCCGGGATTGTTGCGCAACGTGCCGGTGCTCGAGGAGGCCGCGGCCGGGCGCGGCCTGTTCACGATCAGGCCGGAACGCGACGGCATCGTCAGGCGGGTGCCGATGATGATGGTCGCGCAGGGCGTGACCATGCCGTCACTGACCTTCGAAATGCTGCGGGTGGCGGGCGGCTCGGGCACCATCCTGATCAAGGCCGACAAGGCCGGCATTCAGAGCCTCGGCATCAAGGGCTTTGCGATCCCGACCGATCTCTACGGCCAGCTCTGGATCCATTACGCGCGCCGGGACCCCTCGATCTACGTCTCGGCCGTCGACGTGCTGGATGGGCGGGTGCCGCCGGACCGGATCGCCGGCAAGCTGATCCTGATCGGCACCTCCTCGGTCGGGCTGAACGACATCAAGACCACGCCGGTGACCCCGGCGATGCCCGGTGTCGAGGTTCACGCCCAGGTGCTGGAGAGCGCGCTGACCGGCGACGTGGTTTCGCAACCGAACTACGGCATCGGCATCGAGTTCTTCGCCGCGCTGATCATGGGGCTGCTGGTCATCGCCTTCGCGCCGAAGTTCGGTCCGATCACGCTGGTGGTTGTCGGCGGGATGTTCGCCTCGGTGCTGACCGGCACGTCCTGGTATTTCTATTCCCAGCACCGGCTCTTGATCGACTTCACCTATCCGTTGATGTCGACCACGGCGATCTATCTCACCCTGATCTTCTCCGCCTTCGTGCGCGAACAGCAGCAGCGCCGGCAGATCAGGTCGCAATTCGTGCAGTACATGTCGCCCGCGCTGGTCGAGCAGCTGGCGCAGGCGCCGGAGCGGCTCGTGCTCGGCGGCGAAGAGCGCGAGATGACCATCATGTTCTCGGACATGCGCGGCTTCACCACGATCTCGGAAACCTACAAGCGCGATCCGCAGGGCCTTACGGCGCTGATGAACCGTTTCCTCACGCCGCTCACCAACGCGATCCTCGCCCGCAAAGGCTATATCGACAAATATATGGGCGACGCCATCATGGCATTCTGGAATGCGCCGCTCGACGACAAGCAGCACCAGCTCAACGCCTGCGACGCCGCGCTTGACATGCTGCAGCACGTCGGCGACCTCAACCGCAAGCGCGAACGGGAAGCGCAGGACGGTGGCCACGTCTATGTGCCGCTCAACATCGGCGTCGGCCTCAACACCGGCACCTGCGTGGTCGGCAATATGGGGTCTGATCTCAAGTTCAATTATTCGGTGCTCGGCGACAGCGTCAATCTGGCGGCGCGGCTGGAGGGACAGTCCAAGGAATACGGCTTCCCGATCATCGTGGGATCGAAGACCGCGCTCGCGGTGAAGGAGAAGTTCGCGATCCTCGAGCTCGACTTCATCATGGTGAAGGGCAAGAAGGAGCCCGAGGTGATCTACGCGATCGCCGGCCGCGAGGAGATGGCGAATTCCGGTCGCTTCCAGCGGCTGCGCAACCTGACCATCGAGATGCTTGCCTGCTATCGCGGCCGCGACTGGGACGGTGCGCTCGCCGCGATCGAGCGCGGCCGCAAGACCGACGAGGCGCAGACGCTGCAATATCTCTACCGCCTCTACGAGGCGCGCATCCGCGCCTTCCAGAAGGAGCCGCCGCCGCACGATTGGGACGGTGCCTTTGCGTTGACGACGAAATAGGCGACGCGCAATCGATGTCGTCCCGGCGAAGGCCGGGATCCATAACCACAAATGGGTGCTGTCACAAAGCCGTCTGGCCGCTTGCCTATTACGCCGGCCGCGGCGTATGGGTCCCGGCCCCCGTGCGCAATTGCGCACTAGGCCGGGACGACGGTGGAGAGGTTCACGCGGCGATGACCAACAACCTACTCCAGCCCGATCTGCGTCAGATCCTGAAACCAGTGCTGCGCCTGCACGAAGGTCTTCACCTTCGGCGACAGCGCGTGCGGATTGGTGTCGTGCACCACCCATACCAGCGCGGCATCGTCGACGATCAGCGCGTGCGCCTGCGCCAGCAGCGCATCCTGTTTGGCGCTGTCGAAGGTCTGTTTGGCCTCGTCGATCAGCGCGTCGACCTTCGGATTCTTGTAGCCGCCCCAGTTGACGCCTGTCGGCGCGACCTGGCCGGAATGGAAGAAGCGGACGATGGCGTAGAGCGGGTCGGACGTGACATAGGCGATGTTGTTGGCGGTGATGCCGGCGTTCATCTCGTCGGCCGCGCCCTTGCGCCAGTGGGCATATAGCGTCTCGAGCTCGACCACCTTGAAGTCGATATCGATGCCGATCTCCTTGAAGCTCTGCTGCAGGAATTCGTTCATCGGCAGCGACAGCATCTGCCCAGTGCCGCCCTGGGCGATGATGAAGGTCGTCTTCAGCGGCTTGTCCCTGGAATAGCCGGCTTCCTCCACCAGCTTTTTCGCTGCCGCGAGGTCATATTTCAGCTCGAAGCTCGGCTTGCCGAACCACGGGCTCGACGGGTCGACCTGGCCCTTGGCTGGCTTGGCGAGGCCGTTCATCAGGCCAACCACCGCATCGCGGTCGATCGCGAGGTTGAGCGCCTTGCGCAGGCGGATGTCGGTCCAGGGCGAACCCGGCAGCACGCTCAAATGATAATTCCAGACATGCGGCGTCACGTTGTCGACGATCCTCATGCCGGCGGCCTTGAGCTGCGGCACGGCGTCCGGCGCCGGCGTTTCGATCAGGTCGACCTGACCGGCCAGCAGCGCGTTGGTGCGGGTCAGCGCTTCCGGCATCGGGATCAGGATCATCTTGTCGACCTTCGCCAGCCGCTTCTTGTCCCAATAGTCCGGGTTCTTGGTCAGCTCGGCGAGCTCGCGCGGCACCAGCTTGGTCAGCTTGAACGGGCCGGTACCGGAGGGCTGGCTGGCGAACTTGTCCCAGTCCTTGCCGAGCTTCTCATATTGTGCGGGGCTCGAGACCAGGAACCAGAGCATCTGATAGGGGAAGAAGGAGTCGACCGTCTTGGTGGTGATCTCGATGGTCTGGTCGTCGATCTTGGCGTAGCTCGCGACCGAAGGCAGCCGTGTCTTGACCTGCGCGCTCTGCCGCTTGTCGAACTGCGGTGCCTTGTCGTTCAGCACCTTGTCGAGATTCCAGATCACCGCGTCGGCGTTGAAGTCGCTGCCGTCGTGGAATTTGACGTTCTTGCGCAAGGTGAAGCGCCATTTGGTCTTGTCGCTATCGTCGACCTTCCATTCGGTCGCAAGCCCGGGCACCAGTTTGCCCGGCCGGTCGGCAACGTCCATCTCCCAGGCCACCAGCGGATCGTAGATCGTGTAGGCCGTGAACTGATAGGCGCCGGCGCCGCGATCGGGCTGGCCGGTCGTCAGCGGAATGTCCGCCATCGAGATGCCGTAGCGCACAATGGACTCTGCCCGCGCTGAGATGGCCGGCCAGCCCGCGGTCAGGGCGAGCGCCATTGCCGCCATCAGGATCGAATTGCGCGCGCGCATATGAAGGCTCCGTTGCTGAAAGTCGGAGCTGAAACGTGCAAGCATGGTGCCAGAATAGGCACCATTTCCCCGTCTTAGCCTAAGGTGGGAAGAAATGACGCGCCCAGCGGTTATTTGCCGAAGAAACTATTCCCCTTGGCACAGGCATTGCATACGCTTGCCCAAGAAATAATCACCAAAACGTCACCAGACTTCGAAGGGGTTGCTCAAATGCGTAACAGGAAGACCAATGCGACGGCGATCATGCTGGCGCTTGCGATGGCCAATTGTGTGCCTGTTATCGCCAACGCCGAGACCGTGCTGCGCATTGGCATGACGGCTGCCGATATTCCGCGCACGCTCGGGCAGCCCGACCAGGGTTTTGAGGGCAATCGCTTCACCGGGCTCACGATGTATGACGCGCTGACGATGTGGGACCTGTCGTCGTCGGACAAGGCGAGCGCGATGATCCCGGGCCTCGCCACCGAGTGGAAGGTCGACGATGCCGACAAGACCAAATGGGTCTTCAAGCTGCGTCCCGGCGTCAGCTTTCACGACGGCTCACCGTTCAATGCCGACGCGGTGGTCTGGAACGTCGACAAGGTGCTGAAGCCGGACGCGCCGCAATACGATGCGAGCCAGGTCGGCGTCACCGCCTCGCGTATGCCGACCTTGGTGTCGGCGCGCAAGATCGACGACATGACAGTTGAGCTGACCACCAAGGAGCCGGACAGCTTCCTGCCGATCAACCTCACCAATCTGTTCATGGCGAGCCCGGCCAAGTGGCAGAAATTCTACGACAAGGCCGAAGGCGCCGATGCCAAGGCGAAGTCGCAGGCCGCATGGGCGGCGTTCGCCAAGGACGCTTCAGGCACCGGCCCCTGGAAGATGTCGAGCTTCACCCCGCGCGAGCGGCTCGAACTGGTGAAGAACGAGAACTACTGGGACAAGGCCCGCGTGCCGAAGACCGACAAGATGGTGCTGCTGCCGATGCCCGAGGCCAACGCGCGCACTGCGGCGCTGCTGTCGGGGCAGGTCAACTGGATCGAGGCGCCGGCGCCCGACGCACTGCCCGAGATCAAGCAGCGTGGCTTCAATCTGTACTCCAACGAGGAGCCGCATGTCTGGCCGTGGCAGTTCTCCCGCGTCGAGGGCTCGCCGTGGAACGACATCCGCGTCCGCAAGGCCGCCAATCTCTGCGTCGATCGCGAAGGGCTGCGTGACGGCCTGCTCGCGGGGCTGATGGTGCCGGCCACCGGCACGTTCGAGCCCGGCCATCCCTGGCGCGGCAACCCGACCTTCCAGATCAAGTATGACAAGCCGGCCGCGCAGAAACTCATGCAGGAGGCCGGCTTCGGTCCCAACAAGAAGCTGACGGTCAAGATCCAGACCTCGGCGTCGGGCTCGGGCCAGATGCTGCCGCTGCCGATGAACGAGTATCTGCAACAAGCTTTGGCCGAGTGCTACTTCGATGTGCAGCTCGACGTCATCGAGTGGAATACGCTGTTCACCAATTGGCGGCGCGGCGCCAAGGATCCGTCGGCCAACGGATCGAACGCGACCAACGTCACCTATGCGGCGATGGATCCGTTCTTCGCGCTGGTGCGTTTCCTGCAATCCGGTATGGCGCCGCCGGTCTCGAACAATTGGGGCTTCATCAACAACCCCAAGTTCGATGAGCTGGTGAAGAAGGCCCGCCAGACTTTCGAACCGGCGGCGCGCGACGCCGCGCTCGCCGAATTGCACGCCGCCTCAGTCGACGATGCAGCGTTCCTGTACGTCGCCCACGACGTCGCGCCGCGCGCGATGAGCCCGAAGGTCAAGGGCTTTGTGCAGCCGAAGAGCTGGTTCGTCGACTTCTCGCCGGTCTCGGTGGTGCCGTGACGCCGACGGCATAGATCGGTGCACCCTCTCCCGTTGTGGGAGAGGGTGGCTTCGCGAGAGCGAAGCCGGGTGAGGGGTTGTCACCGCGGACGCTCCTCGCTGAAACGAAATGACTGTATCCGCGGATAGAACCTCTCATCCGGCGCGCTCCGCGCGCCACCTTCTCCCACAAGGGGAGAAGGAAGAAAGAACCCAACGTGCTCGCCTATACGTCCAGACGGATCGTCTACGTCATTCCGATCGTGCTCAGCGTTGCGCTGGTGTGCTTCCTCTTGGTGCACATCACGCCCGGCGACCCGCTGGTCGCGGTTCTGCCGGCCGATGCCTCGCAGGAGCTCGCCGCGCAATTGCGCAGCGCTTACGGCTTCGATCGCCCGTTGCCGGTGCAATTCGGCCTGTGGCTGTGGCGCGCGATCCATGGCGATCTCGGCAATTCGATCGCCACCGGGCGGCCAGTGCTGTCGGAGGTGATGCGCGCCGTCGGCAACACCGTGATGCTGGCGATCGCGGCTGCGATGATCGGCTTCACGCTCGGCCTGCTGTTCGGCCTGATCGCCGGCTATTTCCGCGACACCTGGGTCGACAAGGTCGCGACATCGATCGCCATCGCCGGCGTCTCGCTGCCGCATTACTGGCTCGGCATGGTGCTGGTCATCATCTTCTCGGTGCAGCTCAACTGGCTGCCCGCGGTCGGCGCAGGTCCCGGCGGCTCCGGCGCCTGGGCGTGGGACTGGGAGCATCTGCGCTATCTGGTGCTGCCCGCGATCACCACCTCGGTGATCCCGATGGGCATCGTCACTCGCACGGTGCGCGCGCTGACCGGCGATATCCTGAGCCAGGATTTTGTCGAGGCGCTGCGCGCCAAGGGCCTGCGCGAGACCGGCGTGTTCCGCCACGTCATCAAGAACGCGGCGCCGACCGCGCTTGCGGTGATGGGTCTGCAACTCGGCTACATGCTCGGCGGCTCGATCCTGATCGAGACCGTGTTCTCCTGGCCCGGCTCGGGCCTGCTCTTGAACTCGGCGATCTTCCAGCGCGATCTGCCGCTGCTGCAGGGCACGATCCTGGTGCTGGCGCTGTTCTTCGTGCTGCTCAATCTCCTGGTCGACATCGCGCAGGCCGCGATCGATCCGCGCATCAAGCGGAGCTGAGCATGATCCGGAAAAGTGGAGACCGGTTTTCCCTCGCGACAAACGCGGAACGCGTTTGCGCGGAGATCATGCTCCAACAAAGAGCCAGCGCATGAGTGCGATGTCAGATACTGCATTGCAGACCGCTCCCGCGACCAAGGCGCGCGGCTACTGGGCGACGGTTGGGCGTCGCATCAGGCGCGACAAGGTCAGCATGGCCTGCGCCGTCATCCTGGTGCTGATCTTTGCCTCCGCGTTGCTGGCGCCGTGGCTGCATCTCGCCGATCCCTATCAGGGCTCGATGATCCGCCGTCTCCGCCACATCGGCACGCCGGGCTATCCGCTCGGCACCGACGAGCTCGGCCGCGACATGCTGGCGCGGCTGATCTATGGCGGACGGCTGTCGCTGGTCATCGGCATCCTGCCGGTGATCCTCGCCTTCACGATCGGCACCTCGCTCGGCCTCGTCGCCGGTTACGTCGGCGGCAAGCTCAACACCGCGATCATGCGCACCGTCGACGTGTTCTACGCCTTCCCGTCGGTGTTGTTGGCGATCGCCATCTCGGGCGCGCTCGGCGCCGGCATCACCAATTCGATCGTGTCGCTGACCATCGTGTTCGTGCCGCAGATCACCCGCGTCGCCGAGAGCGTCACCACCGGCGTCCGCAACATGGACTTCGTCGAGGCGGCGCGCGCCTCCGGCGCCGGTCCGTTCACCATCATGCGCGTGCACATGCTCGGCAATGTGCTCGGCCCGATCTTCGTCTACGCCACCGGCCTGATCTCGGTGTCGATGATCCTCGCGGCGGGTCTCTCGTTCCTCGGGCTCGGCACCAAGCCGCCTGAGCCGGAATGGGGCTTGATGCTGAACACGCTGCGCACCGCGATCTATGTCAATCCATGGGTCGCGGCGCTGCCGGGCGCGATGATCTTCGCGGTCTCGATCTGCTTCAATCTGCTCAGTGATGGCATGCGCAGCGCCATGGACATCAGGAACTAAGGTATGAGCGAAGCCAATCTCTCCGTCGATATGCTGGAGCCGGTCGCCGATATCGGCGGCGCCGCGCAGCCGCTGCTGCAGGTCAAGGGACTGACCAAGCACTTCCCGGTGCGCGGCGGGCTGTTCAGTCCGCGCAAGACCGTGCGTGCCGTCGACGACGTCAGCTTCGCGGTCATGAAGGGTGAGACCGTCGGCATCGTTGGCGAATCCGGCTGCGGCAAGTCGACCACCGCGCGGCTGTTGATGCACCTGATGGCGCGCGATGCCGGCGACATCATCTTTGACGGCCGGCAGGTCGGCCCGGCGCTCTCGCTGCGCGATTTGCGGCGCGGCGTGCAGATGGTGTTCCAGGACAGCTACGCCTCGCTCAATCCGCGCCTCACCATCGAGGAATCGATCGCCTTCGGGCCAAAAGTCCATGGCATGGCCGACGACACGGCGCGGACGCTGGCGCGCGAGCTGCTCGGCAAGGTGGGCTTGCGGCCGGAGATCTTCGCCAACCGCTATCCGCACGAAGTGTCCGGCGGCCAGCGCCAACGCGTCAACATCGCCCGTGCGCTCGCGCTGTCGCCGCGGCTCGTGATCCTGGACGAGGCGGTTTCCGCGCTCGACAAATCGGTCGAGGCGCAGGTGCTCAATCTGCTCGCCGATCTGAAGCGCGAATTCGGCCTGACTTATCTGTTCATCAGCCACGATCTCAACGTGGTCCGCTACATCTCCGATCGCGTGCTTGTGATGTATCTCGGCGAGGTCGTCGAGCTCGGCCCGGTCGATGCGGTCTGGGACGCCCCGGCGCATCCCTATACCCGCGCGCTGCTGGCGGCGATGCCGTCATCCGATCCCGACCGGCGCACCGAGGTGCCACCGATCTCGGGCGATCCGCCCAATCCGATCGATCCGCCGGCCGGTTGTCGATTCCACACCCGTTGCCCGTTTGCGGAGCCGCTCTGCGCAAAAGACACGCCAAAACTCAGCGATCTCGATACAATGGGCCATCAAGCGGCGTGCTACATGGCCATTCCAGGCTCCGGGCACAGCCGCGCGCCAGCAAAAGCAAAAGGAGAAAACGCGGCATGACCAGACCAACTCCCAAGGACGTCAAGGTGATCGCGCACGTCGCCGACGTGCCCGCCGATGATGATGTCGCCACCCGCATCGCGAACTCGATCGGCCCGGCATTCGACGGCTTCGCACCGATCTCCGGCACGCTGCCGTTCGATCTCGAACCCGCGAGCTTCCTGCTGGCGCAGAAGGTGTCGAAATGAGCACCGAATCGGCCCTGATGACGCTGACCGCGGTCGCCAAGGCGATTGCCGACAAGAAAGTCTCCTCGCATGAGGTGACGCGCGCCGTATTGCATCGCATTGCGGAATGGCAGCCGCGCCTCAACGCCTATATGTCGATCGAATCCGAGCAGGCGCTTGCGGCCGCGACCGAGGCCGATGCCGCGCTCGCCAAGGGCAACAGCCGGGGTCCCCTGCACGGCGTGCCGCTGGCGCACAAGGATATGTATTACGAGGCCGGCAAGGTCGTGACCTGCGGCTCGCTGATCCGCCGCGACTTCGTGCCGAAGACGACGGCGACGGCGTTGCAGCGGCTGAAGGATGCCGGTCAGGTCCGGCTCGGCTCGCTGCAGATGGTCGAGTTCGCCTATGGGCCGACCGGGCACAATGTGCATTACGGCGCGGTGCGCAATCCCTGGAATGTCGAGCACATCACCGGTGGCTCGTCGTCGGGCTCGGGCTCGGCGGTCGCCGCGCGACTCACTTTTGCCGCGCTGGGTTCCGACACCGGCGGCTCGGTGCGCATGCCCGCGCATTTTTGCGGCGTCACTGGCCTCAAGACGACGGTCGGCCGCGTCAGCCGCGCCGGCGCGATGCCGCTGTCGCAGTCGCTCGACACCGTCGGTCCGCTGGCGCAGACCGCGGAGGACTGCGCGCTGCTGCTCGGCCTGATGGCCGGCGCCGACCCCGAGGATCTCACCGCGTCAACTCAGCCGGTGCCCGACTATTTGGCTGCGACGAGACAGTCGCTGAAGGGTCTCAAGATCGGCGTCCCGACGGCGTTCTATGTCGACGACCTCGATGGCGAGGTGGCGCGCATCCTCGATGAGACGGTGGCGACCCTGAAGAGGGAGGGCGCCGAGATCGTCAAGGTCGAGCTGCCCGATCAGCGCCAGCTCAGCGCCGCGTCGCAACTCGTGCTCGCGGCCGAAGCCGCGGCCTACCACAAGCGCTGGATGATCGAGCGGCCGCAGGATTACGGCGCGCAGGTCCTGATGCGACTGCAGAACGGCCTCACCATTCCCGCGGTTACGTATCTCGAGGCGATGCGCTGGCGTGGCCCAGCGGTCGCCGCGCACAACGCGGCGGTCAGCGGTGTCGATGCTGTCATCGCGCCGTCGGCCCCGGTGCCGGCGCCGACCATCGCCGAGAGCGACGTCGGCAACGGTCCGGGCGCGGAAGCGGTGATCCAGCGGCTGACCCGGTTCACCCGGCCGGTCAACTATCTCGGCCTGCCGTCGCTCTCGATCCCCTCGGGCTTCACCAAGGCGGGTCTGCCGGTCGGCATGCAACTGATCGGCCGCTCCTTCGAGGAAGCGGTGTTGCTCCGGATCGGCGCGGCGTTCCAGCGCGCGACCGACTTCCACGCCAGGGTCCCCAAGCTCGCATGACCAGCCTCGTCGAGATCAACAACCTCAACATCCGCTTCACCGGCGATCGCACGGTCCATGCGGTGAACGATCTCAGCCTGTCGCTCGGCGAGGGCGAGGTGTTGGGGCTGCTCGGCGAGTCCGGCTCGGGCAAGAGCGTGACGCTGCGCGCGCTGATGCGGCTGTTGCCGAAGAAGCGCACGCAGATCTCCGGCAGCGTCAAGGTGCTTGGCCGGGACGTGCTGGCGATGGATGACGAGGCGCTGTCCGCGTTCCGCGGCCAGACCGTCTCGATGATCTTCCAGGAGCCGGCGCTGGCGCTCGATCCGGTCTACACCATCGGCCGCCAGATCGCGGAGACGGTGATGCGCCACGAGGGCAAGAGCGAGCGCGACGCCACGGCGCGCGCGCTCGAGATGCTCGAAGTGGTGCGGATCCCCTCGGCGAAACGAAGGCTGGACTCTTATCCGCATGAGATGTCGGGCGGCATGCGCCAGCGTGCGATGATCGCGCTGGCGCTGGCCTGCAAGCCGAAGATCCTGCTCGCGGACGAACCGACCACGGCGCTCGATGCCACCGTGCAGATTCAGATCCTGCTGCTGCTGCGCGAGCTGCAGCGCGAATTCGGGATGTCCGTCATCTTCGTCACCCACGACATCGGCGTCGCCATCGAGATCTGCGATCGGGTCGCGGTGATGTATGCCGGCCAGATCGTGGAGCAGGGCGCCCTGCGCGATATCGTGCGCACGCCGGTTCATCCCTATGCAAAGGGCTTGCTGGCCTCGACCATTCACGGCGCGATGCGCGGTCAGCGGCTCGAGACCATTCCGGGCACGCCGCCCTCGCTCGATCACGCGCCGGCCAGCTGCTCGTTTGCACCGCGCTGCAAGTTCGCCGAGCCGCGCTGCAGCGAGCAATTGCCGCCCAGCGTGCAAACCGCGCCCGGGCATCTGGCGCGCTGCGTCCTGGCCGAACCGGTGGTCGCCGCGGTTTAGGATGCCCGCGCAACCGCGCCGGCGATCCAGCGCCGCACCGCCGCGATCCGCCGGTCCCGTGCCTGCTCGGTGCGGGAGACCAGGTAGATTGTCTCGTGATGCGCGGCCTCGAACGTAAACGGCGCCACCAGCCGCTTGCCGAAGCCCGGCCGCGCCTTGATCAGGGGCGCCATTGCGAGCGCCACGCCGAGCCCGTGTTCGGCGGCCTCCAGCATCGCCGGCACGCTGTCGAGCCACAGATGCCCGCGCGGGGCGAGATGCGGCAGCCCGGCCTCCTTCAGCCAGGCCGGCCACGCCCGCGGTTGCGTCGTGACATGGATCAGCACCTCGCGGGACAGGTCCGCAGGGCTCCGAAGCCCTGCCTTGACCATCGCCGGCGTGCACACCGGCACTCCCTTGACCTGGACCAGCGGCTCGACCTTCAGCCCGGCGGCAAGTTCCCGCCCGTAGCGGACCGCGACATCGACGCGCGAGCCGTTGAAGTCGGCATATTGGTGCGTGGCCTCGATCCGCAGCGTCAGTTGCGGATGGCGCCGCTTGAACTCCGGCAGCGCCGGCAGCAGCACGGCGCTGGTGAAGAACGGCAGTGAGCTGATCCACAACTCGCCGCTGGCCTCGCCGCGCTGCCGCAGCATGTCGCGGCTTGCTTCCTGCAGCGTCGCCAGCGCGGCCGACACCTTTGCAAGGTAGCGTTCGCCGTCGGCGGTCAGCCGCACCGAGCGCGCGCCGCGGACGAACAGCTTGGTGCCGAACTGCTGCTCCAGTCCGCGGATCTGGTGGCTGATTGCGGACGGGCTCAGCGACAGGTCGCGCGCGGCGCGGCGGAAGCTGAGCTGGGTTGCCGCGCGCTCGAACGCGAGCAGCGCCGTCAGCGGTGGGATTGCCCGCGGATCCGGGGCGTCCAATGGGTGAATCCTGTTCACCTGAAGTGATGAATGGCCTTTTGTCATGGCCGCTATTCTTGGATCAGATTGTCCCTGCGCTCAATCCTGCTCACCTCAGGAGATATCATCCGCCTTGGCCATCTTCGAACCGCTCGCCACGCCGCACCACTGGAAGCCCGCCGCGCTGGCGGCGGGGCCGTTCGCAGGCCTCCAGGGCGGAGCGGTCGCAAGCCTCCTGACCGCCGAGGTCGAGGCGATGGCAGGTCCGCGCAACTGGGGCACCGCGATATCGGCTTCAGCCTGGTTCCTGCGGCCGACGCCGATGGCGGAATTGCGCACGCAAGTCGCCGTTGTGACCGAGGGCGGCCGGGTCAGCGTCGTCGACAACACGCTCTGGCCGGCCGGCGAGGAGCAGCCTTGTGCGACGGTGCGCGTGACGTTGTCGCGCGAACGTGCGGTCGAGGTCCCCGGCTTTCGCGGCAGCGCGGCCGATCCAGTGGATCCCACCATGTTTCCATTGCGCAGCCTGCACGCCGTCCATCGCCGCAGCTGGTTCATGGACGCGATGGAAGCCCGTGTCGGCGGCGATGTCGCCTGGTTTCGCATGCATCATAGCGTGATTAGCGATGCCGGCCCGCTGGCGCGGGTGCTCGGACCAGCCGACTGGACCCACGGTATCGCTCGCCCGGTGCAGAACGTGGTGGCCGATCCCAATCCGAACCTCACAGTCCAGCTGTTCAGGCCGCCGCGGGGTGCGTGGATCGGCGTGCGCGCCGAGGCGCGCTGGCGCCCGGAGGTCGGGCTTGGCGTCGGCAGCGGGATCCTGCTCGATGTGGATGGCGAAATCGGCCGGGTCTCGATGTCGGTCATTCTCGTGCCCTATCCAGGAGGCGCGCCCGCTTCGGGCCAGGGTTCCGCGGCCGGTTAACCGTAATTATTCCGTCAACCGTCGGTGCGGTCACAAAAATAGATCATGAACCATGCTCTGGTTGGCGCGACTTGAAATGGACGGTGGTCGCAAACGACTGTACAACGTTGTGATCACGTAACTCTTTTGATTTGCAGAGATCGGTTTTTATGGCAGTCGCGCCCGCTGTCCGGCGTTCCGAACTGGCTGAGGCGCTGCGTGCGTGCCGCAGTGCCTTCATCGGCGTCGGCCTCATCAGCTGCATGATCAACCTGTTGTATCTGACAGGTTCGATGTTCATGCTGCAAGTTTACGACCGGGTGCTGCCGAGCCGCAGCGTTCCGACCCTGGTCGGCCTCGTCGTCATCGCCGCGGTCCTCTACATGGCCCAGGGCGCGCTCGATCTGCTGCGCGGACGAATCCTCGGCCGCGTCGGCACCTCGCTCGACGAGGCGCTCAATGCGCGGGTGTTCGACACCATCGTGCGGCTGCCGCTGATGGCCGGCAATCGCAGCGAGGGCCTGCAGCCGCTGCGCGATCTCGACAATGTGCGTTCCTTTCTCGGCAGCATGGGTCCCGGCGCATTCTTCGACCTGCCCTGGCTGCCGTTCTACATGCTGATCTGCTTCGCGTTCCATTGGCTGCTCGGCGTCACGGCGCTGGTCGGCGCCATCATCCTGGTGACGCTGACGCTGATCACCGAATACATGTCGCGCACGCCGGCCAGGGAAGCGATGTCGCTCGCGGCGCGGCGCAACGATCTCGCCGCCTCCAGCCGCCGCAACGCCGAAGTGCTCGTGGCGATGGGCATGGCCGGGCGGATGAACAAGCGCTGGAACGAAGCCAACGAGGAATATCTGTCCGGCAACCAGCGTGCGAGCGACGTGAGCGGCGGGCTCGGTGCGGTCGCCAAGGTGCTGCGCATGATGCTGCAGTCGGCCGTGCTCGCGGTCGGTGCCTATCTCGTGATCCATCAGGAGGCCACCGGCGGCATCATCATCGCCGGCTCGATCCTGAGCGCGCGGGCGCTGGCGCCGGTCGATCTCGCGATCGCACATTGGAAGAGCTTCGTCGCCGCGCGGCAGAGCTGGCAGCGCCTCAACCGCCTGCTGCAGCAGATTCCGGCGCGGCCGGAGCAGACGCTGCTGCAGGCGCCGGTGAAGAAGCTCTCGGTCGAGGCGGTGACGATGGTTGCGCCGGGCGACCAGCGCCCGATCGTGCAGGATGTCACCTTCGCCGTCGAAGCCGGCAGCGGCGTCGGCGTGATCGGCCCGAGCGGGTCCGGCAAGTCGTCGCTGATCCGGGCGCTGGTCGGCGTCTGGGTGCCGGTGCGCGGCAAGGTACGGCTCGACGGTGCCGCGCTGGATCAGTGGTCGTCGGACCAACTCGGCCGCCATGTCGGCTATTTGCCGCAGGACGTCGAGCTGTTCGCCGGCACGGTTGCGCAGAACATCTGCCGGTTCGATCCCGACGCCAAGTCCGACGGCATCATCGCGGCGGCCAAGGAGGCCGGCGTGCATGAGATGATCATCAAGATGCGCGAGGGCTACGACACCCAGGTCGGCGAGCAGGGCACTGCGCTTTCCGCAGGTCAGGCGCAGCGCGTCGCGCTGGCGCGCGCGCTCTACGGCAATCCGTTCCTGATCGTGCTGGACGAGCCGAACTCCAATCTCGACAGCGAAGGCGACGAGGCGCTGACCCGCGCGGTGCGTGGTGCCCGCGAGCGCGGCGCCGTCGTCATCGTGGTCGCACACCGGCCGATCGGCATCGAGGGCGTCGACCAGCTGCTGGTGCTCAAGGACGGCCGCATGCAGACCTTCGGGCCGAAGGAGACCGTGCTCGCGCAGGTGCTGCAGCGCGCGCCGACGGCGCCAACGCCGATCAAGATCGTCGCCGATGCGGGGGCGACCAAGTCATGAGCGACCGCATGACCGATCAGCCACGCAACGCACATGCTTCGATCAGAAAGCACCTCGTGGTCGGCCTCGTCGTGGTCCTGGTGCTGGGCGGCGGCGTCGGCGGCTGGGCCGCGACGGTGCCGATCTCGGGCGCGCTGATCGCGCCGGGCTCGGTGGTGGTCGATACCAACGTCAAGAAGGTGCAGCATCCGACCGGCGGCGTCGTCGGCGAAATCCTGGCGCGCGACGGCGACACGGTCAAGGCGGGCGACGTCGTCGTGCGTCTCGACGAGACCGTCGTGAAGGCGAGCCTTGCGATCGTTGTCAAGACGCTGAATGGTCTCTATGCACGTGCGGCCCGGCTCCAGGCCGAGCAGCAGGGCCTCGACAAGATCGTGTTTCCGCCGCAGCTCACCGAGCAGGCGAAGGATCCCGACGTCCGCGATATCATGGCGAGTGAAACCAAGCTGTTCGAGGTCCGCGTCAACGGCCGCGCCGGCCAGAAGGCGCAGCTGCGCGAACGCGTCACCCAGCTCAACGAGGAAATCGCCGGCCTGCAGGCGCAGGAAACCTCCAAGGACAAGGAGATCGCGCTGGTGCAGCAGGAGCTGGTCGGCGTCCGCCAGCTCTATGAGCAGCATCTGGTGCAGCTCACCCGCCTCACCACGCTGGAGCGCGACGCGGCGCGGCTCTCCGGCGAGCGCGCGCAGTACATTGCCTCGCGCGCCCAGGCCAAGGGCAAGATCACCGAGACCGAGCTGCAGATCATCCAGGTCGACAAGGACATGCTCTCGGAGGTCTCCAAGGACCTGCGCGAAGCCAACGACAAGATCGGCGAGTTCGTCGAGCGCAAGGTGACCGCCGAAGACCAGCTCCGCCGCATCGATATCCGCGCCCCGCAGGACGGCGTGGTGCTGCAATCGACCGTCCACACGGTCGGCGGCGTCGTCACCGCGGGCGATGCCATCATGATGATCGTGCCGAGGGCCGACGATTTGTCGGTCGAGGCCAAGGTCAATCCGCAGGACATCGACAAGCTCCAGGTCGGACAGAAGACCGTGCTGCGGCTCTCCGCCTTCAACCAGCGCACCACGCCGGAGCTGAACGGCGTCGTCACCCGCGTCTCCGCGGACGTCAACACCGACCAGCGCACCGGGCAGAGCTACTACACGATCCGCGTCTCGATGCCGCCGCAAGAAGTCGCGCGCCTTGGCAGCGAAGTGAAGATCATCCCCGGCATGCCGGTGGAAGCCTTCGTCCAGACCGGCGACCGCACCATGATGTCGTATTTAATGAAGCCGCTGAGCGACCAGTTCATGCGCTCGTTCCGCGAGAAGTAGGTTCTCGCGAATCTTCGTAGCCGGATGAAGCCAGCGGGTCGCGCGAACGCGCGCCCGATGGCAGGCTCCGCGAAATCCGGGAACGGTCGCGCAGTGGATGCAGTTGCCCCGGATTGCGCTTCGCTCCATCCGGGCTACGAGGCTATCCAGAGTTGACCCGTCATCCTGAGGAGCCTGCGCAGCAGGCGTCTCGAAGGATGCACGGCCCCGCTGGTGGCCGTCGAACCTTCGAGACGCGCTTCGCGCTCCTCAGGATGACGGGGATAGATCGATGATCCGACATCGCCGAGTGCGGCACGTGTGGGGCGGTCACCGTGCCAGATTCTTCAACAACAGCTCCAGCGCCGCTTTCGCGAACGCTTGCATGTTGGCCTGCCGGTCGTCGCTGGCGGTCTCCAGCGTGATCACCTGTTGCCGGGGACCTGCGACCGCCATGCAGCTGTGGCCGGCGGCATCGCCGTAGCGGTTGCCGGTCGGGCCGGCGGCGCCGGTCTCCGACAATCCCCAATCCGTGGAAAGGCGTTCGCGGATCTGGCGCGCCAGCAACTGCGCGTAGGGTTCCGACGACGAGCGGAGGCCGCGCATGGCGTCGTCGGGAATATCCATCAGCGCGCGCCGTGCATCGCGGGTGTAGATCACGCCGCCGCCGAGGAAATAGGCCGATGCGCCGGGCACCGCGAGCAGCGATGCCGAGATCAGCCCGCCGGTGGAGGATTCCGCGACCGCAATCGTCTGCTTGTTCGCGATCAGATTCGCGGCGATCTGTTCGGCGATGGATATGAGTGCGTTCATCGGCGCTCTTTCTCGTTGCTTGCCATGAAAATCCCGTGGGGCGTTCTGCCTTCCTAGCACACCACATCGGCCTCTGCCGAGTTGCGGACCGCAGCCCGGCCTGATTGAATATCGGCTAACAACCAAGCGGCGCCCGACAAGTTGTTGTGAGAGCGTGCGCCGGAGGAAACACCATGACGTCGCCGATCGCGGGTGGCGTGGATTGCGATCTGCATCCCGCCGTGCCTCACCTCACCAGCCTGCTGCCGTACATGAACGACTACTGGCGCGACCAGGTGACGACGCGCGGCATGACCGACCTGATCTCGCAATCCTATCCCGCCAACTCGCCGATCGCCTCGCGCCCGGACTGGCGCCCCGCGCAGGGCAAGCCGGGTTCGAGCCTTGCCGACATGCAGAGCCAGGCGCTCGACCGGTTCGGCACGGCGTATGGCATCTGCAATCCGCTCTATGGCGTGCAGATGGTGTTCTCCGAGGACATGGCCGATGCCTTCTGCCGCGCGCTGAACGACTGGCTGGTCAAGGAATGGCTCGACAAGGACGATCGTCTGCGCGGCTCGATCGTGATCCCCGTGCAGAGCATCGAGAAGGCGGTCGCCGAGATCGAGCGCTGTGCGCAGGACAGCCGCTTCGTGCAGGTGCTGATGCTGGTGATGGGCGACATGCCGCTCGGCAAGCGTCACTACTGGCCGATCTACGCAGCGGCCGAACGGCTCGGTTTGTCGATCGGCATCCATGCCGGCAGCGCCTATCACAATCCGCCGACCTCGGTCGGCTGGGGCTCCTATCACATCGAGGACTATGTCGCGCAGGCGCAGGCGTTCCAGACCCAGCTGACCAGCTTGATCGTCGAGGGCGTGTTCGCGCGTCATCCGAACCTGAAAATGGTGATGCTGGAGTCGGGCTTCACCTGGCTGCCGCCGTTCCTGTGGCGGCTGCACAAGTTCTGGCGCGGCGTACGCATGGAGACGCCGTGGGTCGACCGCGCGCCGTTGGAGATTGTGCGCAGCAACATCCGTTTCTCGCTGCAGCCGGTCGACGCGCCGCCGGAACCGGACACGCTGAACCGGCTGTTCGACCATATGCAGTCGGACGAATTGATCCTATTCTCGACCGACTACCCGCATTGGCAGTTCGACGGTGACGAAGTGCTGCCGAAGGGGCTGTCGCAGGATCTGGTCCGCAAGATCATGATCGATAATCCGCATGCGACCTATCCGCGCTTGCAGGTGAAGGAGACGGTGCGATGAACATCCAGATTCGGGAGCGCCCCGAGGCGGCCGCGTCGACCGGCATCAAGACCGCGATCGCCGATTGCGACATCCATCCGGCGCGCGCGACCAGGGATGAATTGTATCCTTATCTGGCCAAGCGCTGGCACAGCCATCTCGAAACCTTCGGCGTTCATGCCTATCAGGGCATGATGGAAGGTCCGCCCTATCCGAAGGCGCAGCCCAATGCCTCGCGCCGCGATGCCTATCCGCCGGAAGGCGGGCCGCAGGGCTCGTCGCTGTCCTTCATGCAGAAGCAGCATCTCGATCCCAACAATGTCGCGCTCGGCGTGCTCAACCCGCTCAACACCGGGCAGGGCATCCGCAACCAGGATCTCGCCGGCGCGATCTGCTCTGCGATCAACGACTGGCAGATCGAGAAATGGACCAGCAAGGATTCGCGCCTGAAGGGATCGGTCGTCGTCGCCAATGAGGACGGCGTGTCGGCCGCCGCCGAAATCCGCAAGCGCGCAGGCGACACGAATTTCGTCCAGGTGCTGCTGTTGAGCCGCAATGTCGAGCCGCTCGGCCAGCGCCGCTACTGGCCGATCTATGAGGCGGCGCAGGAGGCCGGCCTGCCGATCGGCGTGCACGCCTTCGGCTTCGGCGGCAACCCGATCACCGCGTCGGGCTGGCCGAGCTATTACATCGAGGAGATGGTCGGGCATTCGCAATGCCAGCAGACGGCGCTGGCGAGCCTCGTGCTCGAGGGCGTGTTCGAGCGCTTCCCGAAACTGAAGATGGTGATGGTCGAGGCCGGCTTCGGCTGGGCGCCGTCGCTGGCATGGCGGCTCGACAAGGTGTTTGCGCGGCTGCACGCCGAGGTGCCGCACCTGAAGCGCAAGCCGTCGGAGTATATCCGCGATCACATCTGGTGGACGACGCAGCCGATGGAGGATCCGGAAAGCCGCGACCATCTGTTCCAGACCATCGAGTGGATCGGCTGGGACAGGCTGTTGTTCGCAACCGACTACCCGCATTGGGATTACGACGAGCCGTCGCGCGTGCTGCCGGCCGGCGTCAGCGACGCCAACCGCCAGGCGTTCTATCTCGACAATGCGAAGCAGCTATACGGTATCTCTTAAGATGGCGCGTCATGTGATTGGCCCGGTGGACGAACTGCCGCCAGGGTCGCGAAAATTCCTCGAGATCGACGGGCGGCCGATCGCCGTCTTCAACGTCAAGGGCGAGTTCTTCGGCCTGTTGAACCGCTGCCCGCATCAGGGCGCGGCGCTGTGCGAGGGGCCGCTGATCGGGCTCGCGTCGTCGTCGGACCCCGGCGAGATCGAATACACCAAGCTCGGTGAGATCCTGCGCTGTCCCTGGCACGGCTGGGAGTTCGATATCCGCACCGGCCAATCCTATTGCGACCCGCGCCGCTTCCGCGTGCGCGCCTATCCGGTCAGCGTCGAGCCGGGCACCAATGTGGTGAAGGGGCCCTATGTCGCCGAGACCATCAAGGTCGCGGTGGAAAGCGACTACGTGGTGGTGGATCTCTGACCACTCGTCATTCCGGGGCGCCGCGAAGCGGCGAGCCCGGAATCCATTTCACCGCTTGTTCTGTGGCCCGATGGATTCCGGGTTCGCTTCGCGCCCCGGAATGACGGTGGTCGGAGCTCACTCCGCCTTCCCCTGCACCATCATCTGCCGTTCCCGCGCGTAGCGTACCAGCGCGACGAAGCGGTAGATGCCATGCACGAATTTCCCGTAGGGCATGGTGATGAACAGCGCGAACACCACGCCGAGATGCAGTGCCAGCAGCGGGCCCATCGCAGCGCCTTCGCGCCACAGCAACAGGGCAAGGCCGGTGACGCTGGTCAGGAACAGCATCAGGATGAACGCGGTGTCCATGCCCATCTGCTGCTCGTCGACCAGCACGCGGTCGCGTTTCCATTTCTCGTTGAGCAGCCCAATCGGGCCGATTGCGAGGCCGATGCCGCCGAGCGTGCCGAGCACGACGGGCAGGTCCCACCACGCATAGGGCGCCTCGCGCGCCAGCAGATAGTGGTACAGCGTGCCGACGCAGGTTGCGGCGAAGCACAGGGCGAAGCCGTAGAAGGTGAAGTGGTGATACAGCTTGCGGCGGTCGGTCGGGTGGTCGCCCTCGTTGAAGCAGCCGACGCCGCCGCCGTCGAGATAGCGCAGCTCGCCGGCGTCGCGGACCGCCTGCAACAGCGCTTTCGCATCGGTCGTCATGCCGACCGGCTCGCCGATCGCGCGCCAGAACGCACGCACGCCCATCGCCAGCGCGACGATCGCGTAGAGCAGGGCGGCGCCGAACAGCAGCGCCATCGCATTGTGCGGCATCAGTTTGTAGAATGCGCCGGGGCCGGTGTGGACGCCGGTGAGCACGCCGCGGTCGTTGATCGCGGCGAAGCCGAAGATGAAGGCGGCGACGCTGATTGCCGCGATCAGGCTGATGACGAGGCCGTTGCGCGCGAACGCGCCGGAGAAGGCGCGCGGCCAGGCGTAGGCGGCGTAGGATTCGGCGCGCGCCACTGCCAGCGTTTTCGGGACGTTGACGTTGAACTCGTGCGGCGGCGAGAACTGGCAGTCGGTGTAGCAGGCGCCGCAGGCATGGCACAGATTGGCGAGATAGTTGAGGTCGCCGTCGGAGAAGGCGCGGCGCATCTCCATCGCGGGAAACACCGCGCACAGGCCCTCGCAATAGCGGCAGGAATTGCACACCGTCATCAGACGGTCGGCTTCCTGCAAGATCCTCGTCCCGTGCATCGCGCCAGCCTTGTCCTCAGTTCCGCGCGTCAATTCCGCGCATTCTTCGCCGCTTCCCGCCCGGCGACGCGGCCGAACACGCTGCCGATGGTCATGCCGATGCCGGCGGCGTAGCCCTTGCCGAGTACGTTGCCGGCCATGATCTCGCCGGCGGCGAACATGTTGGCCGACGGCTTGCCGTCCTTCATCAGCATCCGCGCCTGCTTGTTCACGCGGGTGCCGAGATAGGTGAAGGTGATGCCTGGCCGTACCGGATAGGCGAGATAGGGCGGCGTCTCGATCCTGCGCGCCCAGTGCGTCTTCGCCGGCGTGATGCCTTCGGTCACGCAGTCGTCGAGGATGGTGTGGTCGAAGGTGCCGGGCTGCACCGCGGCGTTGAAGTCGGTGATGGTCTTTTCCAGCGCGGCGGCGTCGAGCTCGAGCTTGCCGGCGAGCTCAGCGATGGTCGCGCCTGCGATCGGCGGAAACAGCGTCGGCATGAAGCTCGTCACGACAGTCGAGTCGAAGATGATGTAGGCGATCTGGTCCGGCTGCGCGGCGACCAGGCGACCCCAGATCGCGTAGCGCTTCGGCCAGATGTCTTCGCCCTCGTCGTAGAACCGCTCGGCGTGCTTGTTGACGACGATGCCGAACACGACCGAGTCGTGGCGGGTGATGATGCCGCCGTCGAATTTCGGCGCACGGGCATCGATCGCCACCGCATGGCATTGCGTGGGATCGCCGATCTCCTGCACGCCCTTGGCCAGCAGCATCTTGAGGATCGCGCCGCGATTATACGGCGTGCCGCGGATCAGGAAATTGTCGGCGGCCTCGCCCCAATATTGCTTCAGCCATTCGATATTGGCCTCGAAGCCGCCGGCCGCCGCGACCAGCGTCGAGGCGCGCGCCTCGGTCTTGCCGCCGACCGGTTGCTTCAGCTGGGCCGAGAGAAACATGCCGTGCTCGATCACGAGATCGATGACCTCGGCATCGTAGAGGATGTCGACGCCGAGCTCCTCGGCGGTGCGATAGAGCGCGTTCAGCATCGCGCGGCCGCCGCCGAGGAAGAACGAGTTGGTGCGGCCAAGGCTCAGCGTGCCGCCGAGCGAAGGCTGCCAGCGCACGCCCTGTTCGACGATCCAGTTCAGGATGTCCTTGGACTCGTGGATCATGAAGCGGGCCAGTTCCTCGTCGGTCTGGCCGCCGGTCACCAGCAGTAAATCCTTCCAGAACTCCTCCTCGGTATAGGGACCGGTGAGGATCTCGGTCGCCGCGTCATGGGCGCAGCGCATGTTGCGGGTGTGGCGGGTGTTGCCGCCGCGGTAGAATTTCGGGGCGCCCTCCAGCACCAGCACGGAGGCGCCGGCGCGCCTTGCGCTGATCGCAGCGCAAAGGGCGGCGTTGCCGCCGCCGATCACCAGCACGTCGAACCTGCGCGTCAGATCAACCATGCGCTCTTGTTATCGTTGTTGGCATGGAAAGCAACAGGGGCAGGCGAATGAGCACGATCCGGAAAAGTGTGTAGCGGTTTTCCGAAAGATCATGCTCAAATCAAAGAGTCTGCCCCAATTGCATGCACAGGATCAGGCAGCAACCGTCTCGCGCTGCTCGATGGTCTGGCCGCCACGATAGACGATCAGCGCGGCGATGATGCCGAGAACCGCGCCGAACATGAGCCAGTAGGCAGGCGAGGCCTTGTCCTGGCCGGTCATGGCAATCAGCTTGGTCGCGACAAAGGGGGTCGACGTGCCGAATATGCCCGCCGCCAACGCGAACGCGATCGAGAAGCAGGTGGTGCGGACATGCGCCGGCACGATCTCGACCAGGCATCCCAGCATCGTGCCGCTGTAGACGCCAAAGTAGAACGAGAACATCATCTGCACGGCCAGCAGTTTTCCGAGCGTGGGCTCATGCGCGAGCCACGACAGTGCCGGATAGGCGGTCACGAACGACAGGCTCGCGATCGCGATCAGCACCGGCTTGCGGCCGATCCGGTCGGACAGCGCGCCGCCGACCGGATTCCAGATGAAATTCGTCACCGCAACGAGCAGGGTCACCAGCAACGTCCCGGACGCCGAAAGGTGCAGCTCCTTGCCGAAGCCGGGTGCATACACCGTGATGAAGTAGAACGTTGTGGTGGTCAGGACCGCGATCATCATGCCCAGGATGACGATGCGCCAGTTCTCCAGCGCAGAGGCGAACACTTCGCTAGGCGTCGGATGCTTCTTCATGGCCAGGAAGGCCGGCGTTTCCTCGAGCGAACGCCGCAGCATGAAGATCACGGGAATGATGAGGCATCCAATGAAGAACGGGATGCGCCATTTGGCGACGCCGCCGCCGATCGCATCCAGGAAGGTGTCGCCTGGAATCGCTTCCCTCAGGACGAAGCCGATCACGGCTGCGACGAAGATGGCGACCTGCTGACTGGAGGATTGAAACGAGGTGTAGAAGCCGCGGTTGCCGGGTGTTGCGATCTCGGAAAGATAAACGGAGACGCCGCCCAGTTCGACGCCGGCGGAGAAGCCCTGTATCAGCCGGCCAATCAGCACAATGATCGTTGCGGCAATGCCGATCGATGCGTAGGACGGGCAGAACGCGATCACCACCGTACCCAGCGCCATGAGCGCGAGCGTCACGATCAGGCCCTGGCGGCGGCCGATGCGATCGATGTAGGAGCCGAGCACGACCGCGCCCACGGGACGCATCAGCGCGCCGAGCCAGAACACGCCATACGCATTGAGCAGTGCCGCGGTCTCATTCTGGGCGGGGAAGAATGCTTTCGCGATGTCCTGCGCATAGAAGCCAAACAGGAAGAAGTCGAATTGCTCGAGGAAATTGCCGCTGGTCGCGCGCAGGATGGCGCCGAGACGCGACTTGATCTGCGGGACTTGCGATGAACTCGACTGCGACATAACGCCCTTTCCTCCCCGTGACAAAACGGCCGGCGCAAATTGTCTCGCCGGCCAAGGCAGTTAACTGCCATATGCGGCAATTTGGCACGGCTGTCCGGCGCGACCAACCCGAAATCGCGCCGCCGCTATCGGAAAAAAGCCGTAGATGGAAATCTTGCTTGCGCGGAATCAAGGTGCGGTATGCGCCGTGGCGCCGAGCCAGGAGCGGAATGCAGAGAGCTTCGGTGAATCGGCGCGTCCCTGCGGTGTGACCAGATAGAAGCCGGCATCCGCCGGCAGCGCGATCTTGAAGGGAACCACGAGGCGGCCCTTGGCGATGTCGTCCTGCACATAGGAGGTGCGGCCCATCGCGATGCCGATGCCGTCGATCGCAGCCTGGATCGTCACGAACAGCAGGTCGAAGGTCACGCCCGGCTGCTTGGAAATGTCGGTCGCAAGGCCCGCCGCGGTCAGCCACAGCCGCCAGTCGTCGCTGTTGGCGTTGCTGGTGTGCAGCAGCACATGGTCCCTGAGATCTTCGGGGCATTTGAGCGGCCTGGTTCCATCAAGCAGCGACGGACTGCACACCGGAAACAGCTCGTCCGCCATCAGCCAGTCCGCGCGCAGGCCCGCCCATTGTCCGCGGCCGTAGCGGATCGCCGCGTCCACCTTGTCGCGCTGGAAGTCGACCAGGCTGGTCGAGGTGGTGATGCGCACATCGATGCCGGAATGCGCCTCCTGGAACGCCGACAGTCGCGGCAGCAGCCATTTGGCGGCGAGCGATGCCAGCGTCGAGACGGTCAGCACGTGATCGTCGTCCCGGCGCAGCAGGCGATCGGTCGCGAGCCTGAGGTCATTGAAGGCGGCGCGGACGCCGGGAAGGTATTCGGCGGCCTCCGGCGTCAGGCTCAACGAGCGGTTCTGCCGGACAAACAGACGAACGCCAAGTTCCTCTTCGAGGCGCCGGATCTGATGGCTGATCGCGGTCTGCGTCACGTTCAGTTCGGAGGCTGCGACCGTGAAACTCATATGCCGCGCTGCGGCCTCGAACGCCCTCAGGCCATTCAACGAAGGCAGGCGGCTGGTCATGTCGGGTAGTCTCCAGATGCATGACTTTAATTCATGCGAAGCGGTACAAAGTGTCGTTTGTGAACACGCCGAATAGCTTAGATATTACCGCCAACAGGTTACCGATAGGAGCCGTAGATGTCCATTTTCACCCATGAATCGATGACAAATCATCATACGCCGGATCATCATGCATCCGGGCTTTTGAACCAGGTCGGCGAGACGCTGCATGTCTGGTGGGAGCGCTACGAGCGCCGCCGTGAGCTGTCGCAGTGGACCGAGCGCGACCTGCACGACATCGGCATGTCCCGCAGCGACATCGTTTTCGAGACCGAGAAGCCGTTCTGGCGGGCCTAATGGGCCGCCATCGCCGGCGCCGCCTCGATCGAGGGGCGCCGGCCAATTCCTTCACCCGAGGAGCGTGTCATGACTGCGCTGCATCTCGACAATCTCAAGCAATACTCTGACGTGCTGCGCGCGAAGAACGGCAGCGAGATCAGGGTGCGCTTCGTCGAGCCGCGCGATCGTGAAGAGCTGCAGAATTATATCCGCTCGCTCTCCGCGGGGTCCCGTTACAACCGGTTCCTGGGTGCACTAAGCGAGCTGCCGAAGATGGAGCTCGAGCGTTTCATTCACGTCGGCGAGGCAGACCGGTTCACGGTGGTCGCGACGATGCTGGTCGATGGCTTTGAGATCATCGTCGGCGAAGCCCGCTATGCCTTCCATGCCGATACGTCGAGCGTCGAGTTCGGCCTGTCGATCGATGACCGGTGGCAGGGCCACGGCATTGGCAAGGCGCTGCTGAAGAATCTCGAATGCCGCGCGGCGTCTTTCGGAGCCGAGCGCATTTTCGGCGATACGCTACGGTCCAACGCCACGATGATCGGCCTCGCCCGCAAGTCCGGCTATGCCTTCACTGCGAGCCCCGGCGATTGGAAGCTGGTGCGCTTTGCGAAAGAGATCCACGTCGAACCACAAGACATTCCCTGTGCCAGCTGGCGGCTCGCCGCCACTTCCCGCTCGGCCCCGATGTCCTCGCTTGCGGTTTGACTGACTAGGCCCGGTTCTGGCCCCTCCAGAACCGGGCCCTTTTCTTTTTGACTGCTCGGAACCTGTAGCCCGGATGGAGCCAACGGGTTGCGCGAAGCGCGCCCGATGACAGGCTCCGCGTCATCCGGGATCGCTCTCACAGCCGAGAAGCCTGCCCCGGATTTCGCGTCGCTGCATCCGGGCTACACGCTTCTGCCACGATTCTTGCTCGTCATGCGCGAGCTTGACCCGCGCATCCATCGAGCAGAAGCGTTTGTCGCGCGATGGATTGCCGGGTCAAGCCCGGCAATGACGGTCCGCGCAAGCCGTCGCCCCTCAATTACCCCGGAACACCGGCTTGCGCTTCTCGATGAAGGCCTGCACCGCCTCCTTGTGATCGGCCGTCGTGGTGAGGCGGATCAGCCGTTCGGCCTCGTGGTCGCGCGCGGTGGCGAAGTCGAATTGCAGCGCCTCGTCGAGATTGTCCTTCATGTAGCGCAGCGCGAGCGTCGGGCCTTCGGCCATCGACTTAGCCAGCGCGAACGCCTCGTCCTGCAGCGTCTCGTCCGGCACCACGCGGTTGACGAGACCGATCTGCTCGCACCTTGCGGCGTCGACCTTCTCGGACGTAAACATCAGCTCGCGGGCGCGCGAGGTGCCGACTAGGCGCGTCAAGAGCCAGGCCATGCCGTAGTCGCCGCTCAGCGCCACGCGCAGATAACCGGTCGAGATGAAGGCGGATTGCGCCGCGATCCGGAGGTCGCAGGCCATCGCGATCGCAAGACCGGCGCCCACCGCCGGGCCGGGCAGCGCGGCAATGGTCGGCTTGCGCACCGAGGCCAGCGCGCCGGTGAGCAGGCGCTGGCGCTCCTGCAGGTCGGCGACCTTGTCCTCATAGGACATTTCGAGCTTCTTCGGGTCGCGATTGGCGCCCATGCCCTTGACGTTGCCGCCGGCGCAGAACGCCTTGCCGGCGCCGGTGACGAGCAGCACGCCGACCTCGGGGTTCTCGCCGCAGGTCCGGATCATCGTGCGCAGCGCCGGCGTCAGCGTGTCCGACAGCGAGTTGCGGGCGTCCGGGCGGTTCAGCGTGATGATGGCGACGCGGTCGCGGATCACGCAGAGCAGTTCGTCGGTGCCGGTCTCGATCTTGATTTCAGCGGTCATGGTTCCTCTCCAAGCCAATCGTTGCCGTCATTGCGAGGCGTGAAGCGCCGAAGCAATCCATTTCGCCGCGCGTGGTGGCATGGATTGCTTCGCTCCGCTCGCAATGACGGATGCAGCGGATGGTTGTCGCCGACGTTACGCCGCTTACATGATCTCCGTCATCTCAAAACTTCTCAACCCAGGGCCGCAATTCCAGCTCCCAGGTCCAGGCGCTGCGCGGCTGTTGCAGCACGTTCCAGTAGCTCAACGCGATCGCGTCGGGATCGAGCATCGAATCCGGGCGGTCGGCGGGCTCGGCGCGCGCGGCGCTGCGGATGCCGCCGTCGATCACGAAATGCGCGACATGGATGCCTTGCGGCGACAATTCGCGCGCCATGCTCTGCGCCAGTCCGCGCAATGCGAACTTGCCCATCGCGAACGGCGCCGATTGCGCATAGCCCTTGACGCTGGCAGAGGCGCCGGTGAACAGGATCGCGCCTTTCTTGTTGGGCAGCATGCGCTTCGCCGCCTCCTGCGCCACCAGGAAACCGCCGAACGCCGAGACCGCGATCGCCTGCTCGACCTCGGTAGGGACGAGCTCAACGAAGGGACCGCGGCTGCGACCGGAAGCGTTATAGACCACGAGGTCGGGTGTTCCGATCTCGCGCTCGACGAGGCCGAAAAGACGCGCGACATCCTCGGCCTTGGTGGCATCGCAGGCATAGGCCCGCGCGCCGGTTTCGTTGCAGAGTGCTCCGAGCTTTTCGATGCTGCGCGCGCCCAGCGCCACGCGAATTCCCTCCCGCGAAAATAGCCGCGTCAGCGAGGCGCTGAGGCCCTCGCCGGCGCCGACGATCAGGGCGATCTTGTACTTCGGAATATCCATTGGGCTTTCCTTTGCTCGGCCGGAGGAGGATAGTCGTGCTCAAACAAATGAGCACCGCAGCCGGGAATTCAATGCAGCCGCACAAGCAGGATCTGAGAACGTCGTCCGCCAGCCACCAGCCGGGCCTGTTGGCGCCCGATACGACGGGAATGAATTTCTACCGGGCCGATCCGGCGCTGACCGATCTTCTGAAACTGCATCTGCCCGAGGCGTTGTTCCGTCACATCGAGCCGCATCTCGACCGGCTCGGCGGATTGGCCGGCGGCTATCTCGACGAATGCGCACGGCTTGCCGACCGTCACACGCCGGTGCTGCACCAGCGCGACAAGTTCGGCCGCGACGTGCAAACAATCGAATATCATCCGGCCTATCGCGAGATCGAGAAGGCCGCGTTCGGCGAGTTCGGCATTCACGCGCTGTCGATCCGCAAGGGCATCATGGGCTGGCCCGACAAATATCCTGTTGTGGCCAAGCACGCCTTCACCTTCCTGTTTAACCAGACCGAATTCGGCATGGGCTGTCCGATTAACGTCACCGATGGCTGCGCCAAGCTGCTGGCGAATTTCGGCAGCGAGGCGCTGAAGGCGAAATATCTCGACGGCCTGACCCAGACCGACATGAGCAGATTGACGCAGGGCGGCCAGTTCATGACCGAGAAGGAGGGCGGCTCCGACGTCGGCACGCTGACCACGCGTGCGGTGCAGGAGGGCGACCACTGGCGGCTCTATGGCGAGAAGTGGTTCTGCTCGAACGCCGACGCCAAGGTGGTGATGCTGCTGGCGCGCCCCGAAGGCGCGGGGCCGGGCACCCGTGGCGTCGGCCTGTTCCTGATGCCGCGTTTCCTCGATGGCGGCTCGCAGAACCATTACCGGATCGTGCGCCTGAAGGACAAGCTCGGCACCCGCTCGATGGCCTCGGGCGAGATCAAGCTCGACGGTGCGATCGCTTACGCCGTCGGCAAGCTCGACCGCGGCTTCGTGCAGATGGCCGAGATGGTGAATTCGTCGCGGCTGTCCAACGGCGTGAAGTCGACCGCGCTGATGCGCCGCGCCTGGCATGACGCGATCACCGTCGCGAGGAGCCGCGTGGTGTTCGGCCAACGGATCATCGACCTGCCGCTGGCGCGGCGCCAGCTGATGAAGATCATGCTGCCGACCGAGCAGGCGCTGTCGATGAGCTTTTTGACCGCCGATGCGCTCGACCGCGCCGAGGCCGGTAGCCAGGATGCCGCGGCATTGCTCCGCATCCTGACGCCGACCCTGAAATTCCGCGCCACCCGCGACGCCCGAAAAGTCTGCGGCGACGCGATGGAGATGCGCGGCGGCATCGGCTACATCGAGGAATTCGTCACGCCGCGGCTGCTGCGCGATGCGCATCTCGGCTCGATCTGGGAGGGCACCGGCAACATCGTCGCGATCGATGCGCTGAAGCGCGCGGTCGGACGTCATGGCGCCGACAATGCGCTGGCTGCCGATCTGCATGCGCGGCTCGATGACAGCCCGAATGTGCCCGAGGGGTGGCGCAATCGGCTGCGCGATCTCAGCGATCGTGCGATCGGGTTTGCGCGCGAAGTCGCAGGCCGCATCGACAATGAGGGCGATGCGCGGCGCGCCACCAGCCTGCTCTATCACGTCGCGAGCGCCGTGGCGCTGGCGTGGGAGGGCGGTCGTATCCACGAGATGCGCGGCGATGCGCGCCGGCTGCTGCTGTCGCGGATGGTGATCGATCACCGCGTGATGCCGGGCGATCCGTTCCGGCTTACGGAAAATACCGTTCAGCGCAGGATGACCGAGCACCTGCTCGGCGATCGCACTGTGGGCATGGCCGAGGTTGGCGAATTGCTATCGGCGGCGTAGTCTGCCGCGCGAGCGCACCGTTCAAACAATCAGAAACGCCAAGGGAGATCCCGATGAAGGCCGCCGTCCTGCATGAAGTCAATCAGCCGCTGGTGATCGAGGATGTCAGCGTGCCCAATCCGGGGCCGCGCGAGGTCCTGATCCGCACCGCGGTTGCGGGCCTCTGCCATTCCGACCTGCACTTCATGGAGGGTCTCTATCCGCATCCGCTGCCGGCGGTGCTCGGCCATGAATCGGCCGGTGTGGTCGAGAAGGTCGGCTCCGACGTCAATTACGTGAAGCCCGGCGATCACGTCGTCACCTGCCTGTCGGTGTTCTGCGGCACTTGCGACAATTGCACCACCGGCCGCACCGTGCTGTGCACCGACACCACGGTGAAGATGCTGCCCGGCGCCTCCAACCGGCTGTCCTGGGGCCGGAAGGAGAAGCTCAACCAGTTCCTCAATCTGTCGTCCTTCGCCGAGCAGATGCTGGTGCACGAGAACGCCATCGTGAAGATCAAGAAGGAGATGCCGCTCGATCTCGCCGCGCTGATCGGCTGCGGCGTCATCACCGGTTATGGCGCCGTGGTGAACACCGCGAAGGTGACCGCCGGCGAGACCGTCGCTGTGATCGGCTGCGGCGGCGTCGGCATGGCCGCGATCAACGGCGCGCAGATCGCCGGCGCCGGCCGCATCATCGCGATCGACACCAATCCGGCGAAGCTGCAGCTTGCGACCAAGCTCGGGGCCACCGACATCGTCGATCCCGCGCGCGGCGATGTGGTCCAGCAGGTGCGCGAACTGACCGGCGGCGGCGTGCATCACTCCTTCGAGGTGCTCGGCCGCAAGGAGACCGCCGAGCAGGCCTTCGCGATGCTGGCGGCGGGCGGCACCGCGACCATCGTCGGCATGATCCCGTTCGGCCAGAAGATCGAGCTGCACGGCTTCGACTTCCTGCGCGAGCGCCGTATCCAGGGCTCGTCGATGGGCTCCAACCACTTCCGCGTCGACATGCCGCGCCTCGTCGACTTCTACATGCGCGGCAAGCTGCATCTCGAGGACTGGATCTCGGCCAAGTTGAAGCTCAGCGAGATCAACGAGGGTTTTGCCAACATGAAAGCCGGCAAGACGCTGCGTAGCGTGATCATGTTCGACAGCTGACGAACTTGTCGTCGCCCGGCTTGACCGGGCGACCCAGTACGCCGCGGCCGGTGTTGTGTACGCCAACTGCAGCCGCGGAGTACTGGATGCCCCGCATGAAGCGGGGCATGACAGCGGAGGGTGACACTGCGAACGTTGCGCTCACCGTGCGACGTGTGCAGACACCGCGAGCCATTTGCCATTCTGCCTTGCCCAGCAATCGGTGTAGCGGCCGTGCGCAGGCTCGCCGTCCGCGCCGGTGTAGCTGGTCTGGGCGTGGATGATGGCGAAATCGCCGAGGATGCGGATCTTGACGTCCTCGGCCTTCAGTCCCTTGATCTTCACCGGGATGGCCGTCTGCTTCAGGAAGGTGGCGCGATCGACCAGGCTCTTGTCGGGATTGGTGCAGTAGAAGTCTTGCGCCAGGATTTCATCGAAACGCTTGACGTCGCAGTTCTGAACTGAATCGACGTAGTCCTTGTTGAGCTTTGTGAGCTCTTCGAGATCGTTGCTCATTGGTCTTTCTCCCATCTCGCCCCATCGTCATTGCGAGGAGCTCGCGACAAAATTGCAAAGCAATTTTGCGCTGAAGCGACGAAGCAATCCATGTCTCCGCGGGTATATGGATTGCTTCGCTTCGCTCGCAATGACGGTGGCGTCGCACTCAATCGTCGAACATCTTCGGCGGCACGAAGCCGCCGAACTCGCGCTCGATCAGCTCGGCGAGCTTCAGCGGCGTACGGTCTTCCAGCATGGGACCGACGATCTGCACGCCGACCGGCAATCCGTCGGGCGCAAAGCCCGTCGGGATCGCAGTCGAGGGCAGGCCGGGCAGCGTTGCGATGCCGGGCCAGGCGAGCTGGTCGGTGTAGACGTGCGGCTCGCCGTCGATCAGGATCCGCCGCTGCTCCTGGTCGGGCGAGTGATCATGCGGATAGGCCGGCGTCGGCATGATCGGGCAGATCACGGCGTCGAACGATCTGAACAGCTCGCGCCATTGCGCGCGCAGCCGTGTGCGGCCGCCGTCGGCGATCACCCAGTCGCGATGGCTGAGCGCGATACCGCGCAGCCGCTCGGCCTGCAGGCTGGTGTCGCCGGCCGGCAGCGCGGCTGCCGCCGCGCAGGCGCCCGCATAAACCTCCGGCGCGAAGGTCGCTCCCAGGAACGACAGCAGGATCCGCATGTAAAGCCGCGACGATGTAGCGAAGTCCGGCAGCAGCGGGCTCGAGCGAGACACTTTCGCGCCGGCCCTGTCGAGATTGCTCGCGAGCTTGTCGATGCTTCCCCGGATCACCTTGTCGGTCGGCATCACCGGATCGCTGTCGATCACGAGGATGCGGAAATCCTTCAAGACGGTGTGGCGCGCCGCCGCCAGGTCCAGCCGGTAGGCCTTGCCGGCTTCCAACGGATCGGGACCGGCCATCACGTCGAGCAGGAGGGAGAGGTCGGCCGCGCCGCGCGCCATCGGTCCGATCACGGAAAGATCGCGATCGAACGGCAGTGGCGGCAGCGGCGGCGGGGTATGGCCGCGCGACGGCAGCAGCGCGAAGGTCGGCTTGTGCGCATAGATGCCGCAGTGGAATCCCGGCACGCGCAGCGAGCCGCCGATGTCGGAGCCGAGCGACAATGCGCCGTAGCCAGCGGCAAGCGCCGCCGATGATCCGCCGGAGGAGCCGCCCGGAGTGCGGCCGAGGTCGTAGGGATTGTTGGTGGTGCCGTAGATCTCGTTGTAGCTCTGCCAGTCGGCGAGGGCGACCGGCACGTTGGTCTTGCCGAGGATGACGCCGCCGGCGTCCTTCACACGCGTGATCGAGAGCGCGTCCTCAGCCGGCACAAAATCCTTTTGCGGCGGGAAGCCCCAGGTGGTCGGCAATCCGGCAACGTTGAAGGATTCCTTCACCGTCATGGGAATGCCGAGCAGCGGCTTGTGCTCGCCGCGTGCGATGGCCGCATCGGCGGCGCGGGCCGCAGCGAGGCCGCGCTCGAAGTCGCGCACGCAGACCGCGTTGACCTTGCCGTCGTGACGCTCGATGCGGCCGATCGCGTCTTCTGCGAGTTCGACGGCAGAGACCTGCTTGTTGCGCAGCGCCTTCGACAGTTCGACGGCGGTCTTGAAACTGTATTGCGATTTGGCCACGGCGTGCTCCCTGATTTTGGCGGCGATCATGCGCAGAATGGAGCGGACGGGCAAGACCGGCTTGATCGCAATTGCGCTGCTGCGCAGTGTCGGCGTCACACATCGCATGACGCGATCGTGATCATCGAGTAGTGCTTGATGCCGACGCGCCCGAGGCGCGCCTAGTAAGGCGTGCTGCGCGCCGACAGATGCGCCATTGGATTGATGGGGCCGCTCGCGCTGGCGCGCTCGCTGTTCTCCTTGGTCCCGGGCACCGGGAAGGCGTATCCAATGATGGTCTTGACGACGAGCCGGTCGGATGCCCGCGTCAGGCCGTAGCCGACGCCGAAGTCGATGTCGACATCGCCCACCTTGAAGTCGGTCACCGCGAACAATGTGTGCTGCTGCTCGGCGAGCGGGCTGAAGGCACCGATCTTGCCGAAGTCGGCGTAGTATTCGAGGCCGACATACACATCGTCCTTCAGCTTGCGCGCTACGCGCGCGGCAGGAGCGAAATCCGCCTCGCCATATTTGCCGAAGCCGACGTCGACGATCGGGTTGACGATGAATTCATAGTCCGCGGTGCGCACGCCGATGATCGGCCGAATCTCCAGGCCCCAGCGGGTCTGCGCGAATTTCGGCATCTCGTAGCTGAGCTCGAAATTGATGCCGTAAAACAGGTTGCGCTTGTCGGCGTTCGGCGAGACGAACAGCGTGCGCAGCTTGAAGGCGTCGGACAGGAATTGCCGGTCCTGCACGGCAAACGGGAGATAGAGTCCGAGCTCCCACCAATCCGTCATGCCATAGGCAAACTCCGGCGTGCCGTTGAGGCTTTGGTTGGACGGGAAGCCGCCGGGAAATGGCGGGTCCTTCTGGCCGATGCCGACATAGTTGAGATGCTGCTGGACGGTGAGCTGGCCGACCGCCGCGATGCCGGCATTGTAGACCTGGATCTCGTCGGCCGCTTGCGCGCGACCGCTACATCCGAGCGCGCCCAGGAAGGTCAATGCTGTGCCGGCCAGAACGCGATGTTTGCGGAGACGGCACATCAGATACCTCGGTTCCGCGCTACGCCGCGCCGATCAATATGCCGACCGCGAGCACGATCGCGCCGCCGAGCACGATCTGGAACACCGCCTGCAGGAACGGCGTGTCCATGTAGCGCGAGCGGATGAAGGCGATCGCCCACAATTCGAAGAACACCACGATCCCGGCGATCGCAGTCGCGATCCAGAATGCATTCGGCCAGGCGTCGGGAACCAGATAGGGAATGGTGTGGCCGAGGCCGCCGACCGTCGTCATCAATCCGCAGGTCAGGCCGCGCAGCCAGGGCGAGCCGCGCCCGGTCAGCGACCCGTCGTCGGACAGCGCCTCGGCAAAGCCCATGCTGATGCCGGCGCCGATCGAGGCGGCGAGGCCGACCAGAAAGGTCTGCCAGTTGTGATGCGTGGCGAAGGCGGCGGCGAACAGCGGCGCCAGCGTCGAGACCGAGCCGTCCATCAGTCCGGCGAGGCCCGGCTGCACATATTGCAGCACGAACATCCGCCGCCGCGTGCGGTCTTCCTCCGCGCGCACGTCGGGCTTGAGGATGTCGCCGGTCAGGCGCACCGCGAGCTTCTCGTGGCCCTTCTCCTCCTCGGCGAGATCGCCGAGCAGTCGGCGCACGCCAACATCCTCGGCCCTTTCGGCAGCCCGGGCATAGAAGCGCTCGGCCTCCAGCTCCATGGTCTCGACTTCCTTGCGGATGGTGTCGAGCGGCAGGTTCTTGGTCAGCCAGGTCGGGCGCCTGCGCAGAAAGCCTTTGACGTCCTCGCGCCGGATCGGCGGCAGATGCGGGCCGAAGCGCTGCTCATAGGTTTCCAGCAGTCGATGGCGATGGCCGCGCTCTTCCTCCGCCATCTCCTCGAAGATCTTTGCGGTATCGGGATAGCGGCCAGCAAGGTCTTCGGCGAATGACATATAGATGCGGCTGTCCTCCTCCTCGGAGGCAATCGCGACCGCCAGCACCTCGCGCTCGGTCAAATCGGCGAAATTCTTCACGGCAACGCCTTGTTTACGGAGTTTAGAATTAGAATAATTCTAATATTGGTAGACCGTGCTGGGGTCAATCCACTAAGCCGCGCTATGGCCCTGTTCGTGATCACGATGAAGGGAACCGGGCCGTCCTGTGCCCGTTCGAGTTCCTATGGCTGACAAGGGGATTGTATGGACAGGGTCAAATATCGGCTGAATGACGCGCGACTAGCGCCGCGGCGGACGAAACTCGAGATTCCGGGCTGGGCCGGCAACCGTGAGCCGCGCAGCGATGGTTCGCGCGAGCAGGTGTGGCATTGCGTGCCGTTCTCGGAAGGCGCGCAATACGGGATCGAGCTGTTCTATCCCTATGATTTCGAGCTGCACGTCACCACGAAGGACGGAAGGTTGCAGCTCGACGCCGATTGGGGTGAGCCGCCGGACAGCGGCGTGCAGTGGCCGCCGTTCCGGAATTTCGGCGACGCGTTCTACACCTATCAGATATTGCTCGACCTCAAGGTCGAGAAGGGCATGGCGATCCGTACCGAACCGCATCCGCGCTTCTACACCGATCGCACCGACACCGTGCCAATCGCCGTTCCGGCGCTCGTGCGCAATTGGTGGCCGATGATGTTCTTCACGGTGTTCAAGGCGCCGGCGGAAGGGCGCACTCACATTTTTCGGCCGAACGAGCCATTCGCCCAGATCATCGTGATCCCCGAGGAAGCGAACTTTCAGCTCGAGCAGATGGGCGAGGAGGAGGCCGCCGAACGCGAATTGCAAGCACGCCGCATCTACAACAATCGGCCCAAACTGGCCGCCGGAACGGAATGGACGTCGTCATCGGACACGGTGTTCGACGGCACATATCGCCATCTGCACCGCGCCGCAAAGGAGAAGGCGCGCAACGATTGAGCGAGATGCAGCATCATGGTTGACAAAACAACGGGGCCCGCGGGCCCCGTTGTGGTATCGCCGATCGGTCGCCATCGCTCAGTAATCGCGACGGTAGAAGCTGTGATGATGATGGTGGTGATGATGGTGATGGTGATAGCGCCGATAGCGCGGCACCACGATGACCGGGCGATCGTAGTAGTCGCGGCGATAGTAGCCGTGATGATGGTGGTGGTGATGATGGTGGTGGTAGTAGTACTGTGCAAGCTGCACGTTCTCGCGGACCGGAGCGGGCGCAGCCTCGTCGAGCGCCTGCAGCTTTGCGGAGGCGTTCGAGATCGGCTCCAGCAGGTCCGCGTATGAGTTCGCCTGCAGAACGTCGGCAGGGTTCGGCCCAGGCGCAGCTTCGGCGGCACCGACCGCGCCGAACGCGGCCACCGCTCCCAGAAGTCCAGCGATTTTCCTATCCATCTTTGCTCTCCTCAAAAGTCGCCGGACCGAGTGCCGGTTTCTAGCAACGCCAATCATTGCCCAATGTTTCGTGAACCGCGCATTAACGCCCTGTGACGGGATCGTGGCGGCACGCATCCGCATCTGACGCGGGACGGATGCCGGTTCGCGTGAAGAAAACTTGCCAGAACAAGAATCTAGAGCGACTGATTCGATCAGAACCGAAGTGGCTCTAGCTTGCGCGGTCGAGGAACTGCAGCAGCAGGCGGCTCACTTCCTCCGGCTGCTCCTGCTGCACCCAGTGACCGGCGCCGTCGACCAGATGGCAGCCGATCATTTTGGTACAGGCCCTGGTCTGCATCGCCTCGAACACGCCGGGCCGCTGATGGGTGCCCCAATCCTGCTTGCCCGAGATGAACGCGGACGGCTGGTCGATGCTGCGGCCGCTCCAGGTCTGCAGTTCCGCCGTGAACGCGCCTGATGTGCCGCAGCGATACCATTGCAGCCCGCCCTGGAATCCCGTGCGCTGATACTCAGCGCTGTAATAGGCGAGCTCGCGGTCCGGCAACCATGTGTTGGCGGCGATCGCCTCGCGCGACGGCATCTCTTCGGCGACCGTCGCGGCCATGTCCTTGGCGAGATCCATCACATAGTAGGTCGGCAGCTTGGCCAGCTCGCCTGCCGACCAGGATTGCAGCGGATACGGCTTGTTGTCTTGCCAGTCCGCACTCTTGTGATGGTAGTAGGCGCGCAGGAAGTCGTGCACGCCCTGCGGCGCGCGATGCATGTCGGCATTGGCTGGGCGCGTCGAATAGTACCATTGGTAATGCTTGCGCGGACGCGGCAGTGCCGCCAGCTCGCGATGCACGGGGTCTTCGCCCGCGAGTTTCGCCGGTTCGTTCGCGATGTTGAGCGGCAGCGACGGCGGCCCCGAGAACGGCGCGCTCATCATCACGACCGCGCGGAACACGTCGGGGCGGATCAGCGCGCACCATGCCGCGACCGATGAACCGAAATCATGCCCGATCACGGCGTCGACGTGCGTGTAGCCGAACGCCGCGACCAGCCCGAGCGCATCGCGCACCAGATTGGGCAGGCGGAATGATGTGAGGTCGCCGTCATAATCCGCGCTCCAGCCGGTCGTGCGGCCATAGCCGCGCTGGTCCGGCGCGATCACGTGATAGCCGGCCGTGGCGAGCTTCGGCATCACCTTGCGCCAGGAAAACGCCAGCTCCGGAAAGCCGTGCAGCAGCAACAGGCAAGGCCGGCCGGATGTTTCGAAGCCCGCTTCGAGCACATGCATGCGCAGGCCGTTGATCCCGTCGACATAACGCGAGCGGATGGTGGCGGGGAGCGGGACGTCGGGAAGCGTTTCCATCGTGCAGATCACCTGTTGGGCATCGCCGCACAACCAGCGCATTTGGCTGTATGCTGGCGGCCATTGATTCACGATAGCAACTTTGGCTACGGGATGGATACCGCATGCGCCACGCGAGGATTGCAGAGCTGCCCGGCTGGATGTCGCGTCTCGGCCTGACACTCGTCGCTGCGGGCCTGTTGCTGACGTCGGCGGCGCGGGCGGCCGATATGAAGGAGCTCACCGAAAAATTGCCGCGCGCCTATATCGGCGAATTCCTCTGGGATGGCGACAACACGGTGCAGAACGTCGTCATCACCTTCGACAAGGTGCAGGCCCTGAACGAGCAGAACGCGGAAGCGCGCGGCTGCGGTTCATATGAGGTCGGCCGTCACGTGACCAGGATCAGTGTGCAGATGTTCATCCGGCTGTCCGATCTCGAGGTCGAGATATTCGAACAGTCGCCCGATGGCAACGGGGCGTTCGAGACCGACGGCAGCCACCGCGGCAAGCTGTCGGAGGATCTTCAGCAAATCGATGCCCAATGGACCACCACGGCATCGGGCAAGCACGGCCAACTGCATTTGCGTGCCGCGGCGTCGGTGGCATGCGGACCGGCGGAGGATTTGTAGTGCTGCGTAACGCTAGAATTGGAAACGGGGGAAGCGTCGTCCGTCCTTCACCCTCCCCTGGAGGGGCCTGGAGGGGGAGGGTCGGCTCACAGCGAGCGCAGCGAGATGTGAGGCGGGGTGGGGTGGTCTCTCAACACGGCAGAGCGCGAGCTGATAGGCTGTCACCCCACCTCGGTTCGCATTTCATGCGAACCGATCCCAGAGCGAGCTCCGCTCGTCTCGACCCCTCCAGGGGAGGATAAGAGGAATCACGCCTTCGCCGGAGTCTTCGGCCAGTACCTGTCGCGCAGATGGCGCTTCACCAGTTTCCCGGTCGGGGTGCGCGGCAGCTCCGTTTCGAAGTCGATGCTCTTCGGGCATTTGATCGGCGACAGATGCTGGCGGCAGAAGGCGATCAGCTCGGCCTCCAGCTCCTTGCCGGCCCTGGTGATGTCGTGCGGCTGCACCACGGCCTTGACCTCTTCGCCCATCTCCTCGTTCGGCACGCCGAACACCGCGACGTCCGAGACCGCCGGATGCGTGATCAGCACGTCCTCGGTCTCCTGCGGATAGATGTTCACGCCACCGGAGATAATCATGTAGCTCTTGCGGTCGGTGAGATAGAGGAAGCCTTCCTCATCGAGGTAACCGACGTCGCCGAGCGTCGACCAGCCCTTGGCGTTGTAGGCCTTCTTCGTCTTCTCGGGATCGTTGTGATAGGTGAACGCGGGCGCGTCGGCGAAATAGACCTGACCGATCTGGCCGGTCGGCGCCTCCTCGTCGTTCTCGTCGAGAATCTTGACCTTGCCGACCACGGCGCGGCCGACCGTGCCGCGATGGGTCAGCCATTGCTGCGAGGTCGACACCGTGACGCCGTTGCCTTCGGAGCCGGCATAATACTCGATCAGGATCGGTCCCCACCATTCGATCATCTTCGCCTTGACGTCGACCGGGCAGGGCGCCGCGGCATGGATCGCGCCCTTCAGCGACGAGACCTTGTAGCGGGCGCGGACCTCGTCGGGCAGCTTCAGCATGCGCACGAACATGGTCGGCACCAGCTGCGACTGCGTCACCTTGTGCTTCTCGACCTGCTTTAGAAACTCCTCGGCGTCGAAATGCTCCATGATGACGGAGGTGCCCCCGAGCACGGTCGCCATCATGTTGAAGCGCAGCGGAGCCGCGTGATAGAGCGGCGCCGGCGACAGATAGACGGAGTCGGCGTTCATGCCGCACATGTCGGCGGTGAGAATCCGCAGGAACGGGTTCGGCACGTCGATCCGGTTGCCTTCGAACTCCTTCTTGATGCCCTTGGGCCGGCCGGTGGTGCCGGAGGAATACAGCATGTCGTAGCCGGCGACCTCGTCGGCAACCGGCGTGGTCGGCTGTGCGCTGGCCTCCTTGTCGTAGGAGCGGAAGCCCGGTGCCGGCTCATCCATCATGTAGAACAGCGGTTCGCCCGGCTCGCCCTTGATCAGGCCCTTCACCTTGTCGGCGCATTGCGGCGTGGTGATGAACACCTTCGCGCCGCAGTCCTTGATGATGTAGGCGATCTCCTCTTCCGTCAGATAGCGGCTGATCGCCGTGTAATAGAGGCCCGAACGCTGCGCGGCCCAGCAGATCTCCATGAAGGCGAGGCGATTTTCCATCAGGAGCGCGATGTGGTCGCCGGCCTTCAGGCCGAGCGAGCGGAACAGATGCGCGCCCTGGTTCGAGAGCTCGTCGAGCTCGCGATAGGTGATCGCCTTGCCGGACGCCGCCATCTGGTAGGCGATCTTGTCCGGATGGTTGCGCGCGTGGATGGACGGATGGGTCAAAGATGTTTCCTCAAACAAGGTGGTCGTCCCTGCGAAAGCAGGGACCCATAACCACTGCTTTTATTTATTGAAATGAGCTGGGGCCTCAGCTCGCCCTAACCACATCGACCTGTGGTTGATGGTGTGGACGGCCCCCTACGGCATCAGTGTGCCAGAATGAGGTTGTTGCAAATCTCAGACAAAGGAGCCGTCCGTGGGAGAGATTATCCGCATTGGAATGGATACGTCGAAGCATATTTTTGTGCTGCATGGGGTTGATGCGGCGGAGCAGGTGGTGCTGCGCAAGAAGCTATCGCGCAAGCAAGTGCTGGAGTTCTTCGCCAAATTGCCGCCGACCGTGATCGGGATGGAGGCCTGCGGAGCTTCGCAGTATTGGGCGCGGGAGCTTGGCAAGCTCGGTCACGAGGTGAGGCTGATGGCCCCGCAATTGGTGAAGCCTTACGTGATGCGGAACAAGAATGACGGGCGCGATGCAGAAGGGCTATGTGAAGCGATGGACCGGCCGAACATGCGCTTTGTGCCGGTCAAGACGGCCGAGCAACAGGCCGCGCTGATGCTGGCGGGGCTGCGCGATGGATTGATCGCCCGGCGCACCCAGCTGAGCAACGCGATCCGCGGCTATGCGGCGGAGCTCGGCCTGATCGCGCCCAAGGGGCTCGACAAGATCGAGCCGCTGCTGGCGCGGATCGCGCAGGACGAGAGCTTGCCCACCATGGCGCGCGAGGTGTTTGCGGTGCAGGGACGCCAATACGCTGCTCTGCAAGCCGAGCTCAAGCAACTCGAGGTTAGGCTGATGGCCTGGCACCGCGCCGATGCGCTGAGCCGGCGTCTGGCGCAGATCCCATCCGTCGGCCCGATCACCGCAACACGGCTGGTGATGAAGACGCCCGATCCGCATGCGTTCCGCTCCGGCCGGCATTTTGCGGCCTGGCTCGGCCTCACACCGAAGGATCATTCCACCGGCGGCAAGACCAGGCTCGGCAAGATCACGCGGGCCGGTGACGAAGACCTGCGCCGCTTGTTCGTGGTTGGGGCGACTGCGGTCATCCAGCAGGTTCGGCGGGGCCGAGGCCATCCGTCGCGCTGGCTGCTGGCGCTGCTCAAGCGCAAGCCGCCGAAGCTGGCCGCCGTGGCGCTCGCCAACAAGGTTGCCCGCATCGCCTGGAAGCTGATGGCGACGGGCGAGAGTTACGATGCCGCGCGGCTCAATGCCATGGCGGCCGCCGCCTAACAGATTGGCCGGCCGGCGGGTTCGCCCACCAGCCGACCCGGAAGCTGCAAGAGCAGATGGAGCAATCGGTCGATCAACGATGCGAGACAGTCCGTGGGACCCATTGGCCGCCAACAGGTCGCGGGGTTGTTTGGAGCTCGCGTCGCGCAACCCATCTTGGCCAGCGACCATTGCGTGTCGCATCAACAGGCCGGACATATGGATGCAGCGATCCGATCTACTCAGAAAGCTCTTGTGCCACGGGGGCCGTCCACATATGGGTCCCGGCTCGAGGCCGGGACGACACCTTTTGTATGGAGGCTCTTGCGGCCTCTCAAACGCTTCTTAAAGGCCAAGCGCTTCTTACAGCCGCTCGACGATCGTCACGTTGGCCATGCCGCCGCCTTCGCACATGGTTTGCAGGCCGTAGCGCTTGTTGCGCTGCTTGAGGGCATGCAGCAGCGTCGTCATCAGCTTGGTGCCGCTGCCGCCGAGCGGATGGCCGAGCGCGATCGCGCCGCCATTGACGTTGAGCCTGGCCGGATCGGCGCCGGTGGTCTTCAGCCACGCGGTCGGCACCGAGGCGAAGGCCTCGTTGACCTCGAACAGGTCGATGTCGTCGATCTTCATACCGGACTTCTGCAGCGCGCGCTGGGTTGCCGGCAGCGGCGCTTCCAGCATGATCACGGGGTCGCCGCCCATCATGGTCAGGTGGTGGATGCGCGCCATCGGCTTGACGCCGAGCGCCTTCAGGCCCTTCTCGTTGACCACCATCACGCCGGAGGCGCCGTCGCAGATCTGGCTGGCGCTGGCCGCGGTCAGCTTGCCGTTCTCGGCGATCAGCTTGACGCCCTTGATGCCGTCGAGGCTGGCGTCGAAGCGGATGCCTTCGTCGATGTGGTGGATGTCGGTCGAGCCGTCGGCGCGGGTGATTGTCACCGGCACGATCTCGTCCTTGAAGTGGCCGGCTTGCGTTGCCGCGATCGCGCGCTGATGGCTGTTGTAGGAGTATTCGTCGAGCTCGTCCTTCGACAGGCCGTACTTCTCGGCCATCATCTCCGCGCCGGTGAACTGGCTGAAGACGATGTTGGGATACTTCGCCTCGATGCCCGGGCTCTTGTAGTGGCCGAAGCCGTTCTTGGCGGGCAGCGAGGAGGCGAGCCCCATCGGCACGCGGGTCATCGATTCCACGCCGGCCGCGATCACGCAGTCCATGGTGCCGCTCATCACAGCCTGCGCCGCGAAGTGCAGCGCCTGCTGCGAGGAACCGCACTGGCGGTCGATCGAGGTCGCGGGCACGCTCTCCGGCAGCTTAGAGGCCATCACCGCGTTGCGCGCGACGTTGGTGGATTGCTCGCCGGTCTGCATCACGCAGCCCATGATCACGTCCTCGACCTGCGCGGGGTCGGCGCCTGATCGTTCGACCAGCGCATTCAGCACGGTCGCGGCCAGATCGGCCGGATGCCAGCCGGAAAGGCGCCCTCCCTTGCGGCCGCCCGCGGTGCGAGCGGCGGCGACGATATATGCCTCGGCCATGTCTGATCTCCCTGATGTTTCTGGATTGGGCGGTTTTGAAAGTTGGGCCGGATTTAAGGGGCGGCTCAGCATTTAGTCAATCAATCAATTAACTCTTGAGTGCAGCCCCGCCATGGGCTTATGTGCGGCCTCGATTTACCGGCGAGCCAAAAAACAGCTAGGGAACAGCCGGGGACACAGAGCGGGACCAGAGCGCAGTTGAATACCAGCGTACCGACGAAACTTCCGGCCGGCAAAAATGCCACTGCCGACAAGCTATTGGTCGCAGCCAGCGAGCTGATGATCGAGCGCGCCTCGATCGAGGTCTCGCTGTCCGACATCGCGCAGAAGTCGGGCGTCAACGCTGCGCTGGTGAAATATCATTTCGGCAACAAGGACGGGCTGTTGCTGGCGCTGCTCGCGCGCGACGCCGCCACCGAGATTTCGCAGCTCGAATATCTCATCGGCCAGCCGATCACGCCGTCCGCGAAGCTGCGCCTGCATATCGGCGGCATCATCCGCGCCTATCACCAGTTCCCCTATATGAACCGGCTGATTCATTATCTCCTGCACGAGAGCTCGACTGCTGCTGCGAACGAGGTGTCGAAATTCTTCGTCGCGCCGCTTTTGGATTTTCATCGCCGGCTGCTCGCCGAGGGCATCAAGGCCGGCGAGTTCCGCAAGATCGATCCGGTGCTGTTCTACACCAGCCTGATCGGCGCCTGCGATCACCTGTTCTTCGGCCGCCACGCGATGTCGCGCGCGGTCGGCGTCGGTCCGGTCACCGACGAGGTCTGCCGCGAATACATCAAGCACATGGAAGCCTTGATCTTCGGCGGCGTGCTCAATCCCGATAAGGAAACGGCTGCGGTCGCCGCCGGATAACAAAGTTCAAGTCCAGAGAAGAAACGCCCAAGGAAAGGTTGTTCCCATGCAGTTGAAAGACGTTGCCGTTCTCATCACCGGCGGTGGCTCCGGCCTCGGTGCCGCGACCGCGCGCGCCATGGCCGCCAAGGGCGCCAAGATCGGCGTGATCGACCAGAACAAGGAAAACGCCGAGAAGGTCGCCGCCGAGGTGAAGGGCGTCGCCCTGCACGCCGACGTCACCGACGAAGAAGCGATCAAGGCCGCGATCGCCAAGGCCGAGGCCGCGCACGGCATCGCGCGCGTGCTGATGAACTGCGCCGGCATCGGCGGCTCGCAGCGCATCGTCGGCAAGGACGGCGTCTATCCGCTGGCGAAGTTCGTCCGCATCATCAACGTCAACCTGATCGGTACCTTCAACGTGCTGCGGCTGTTCGCCGAGCGGCTGGCGACCGAAGCCCCGATCGGCGAGGAGCGCGGCGTGGCGATCAACACCGCCTCGGTCGCGGCCTATGAAGGCCAGATCGGCCAGATCGCCTATTCCGCCTCGAAGGGCGGCGTCGTCGGTCTCACCCTGCCGGCCGCGCGCGACCTCGCCAGCCTGAAGATCCGCGTCAACACCATCGCGCCGGGCCTGTTCCTGACGCCGCTGCTGATGGGTCTCAACGAGGAAGCCCGCAAGAGCCTGGGCGCCCAGGTGCCGCATCCCGCCCGCCTCGGCGACGCCTCGGAATACGGCAACCTCGCCGTTCACATCGTCGAGAACCCGATGCTCAACGGCGAAACCATCCGCCTCGACGGCGCCATCCGCATGGCGCCGCGCTAACAGATGCCGCACTTCCCTTCTCCCCTTGTGGGAGAAGGTGGCCATAGGCGGCCTTTGGCCGCCGTCCTTAAAAGGGACGCCGATGCTTTGCATCGGCTATGCGCAGTCCGCGACGGATGAGGGGTTCTCTCCGCGGAGATAGACCCCTCACCCAAGCGAACACGCGGTGACCTACGCACATGCCCTCTCCCACAAGGGGAGAGGGCGCAGTTATCGACACCGCATCCGCAAATGCAGGAGTGTGACGCGTGTCTCAGCCGCTGCTGATCGAACATCACGATGGAGTCGATTGGGTCACGCTCAATCGCCCCGAGAGCCTCAACGCGCTCGATCCTGCGCTGATCGATGCGCTCAATACTTACTTCCAGGGCCTTCAGCGCAACCGCGACACCCGGGTCGTGGTGCTCAAGGGTGCCGGCGCGAATTTCTGCGCCGGGCTCGACCTCAAGCATGCGATGGCGCGCCGCGGCGGCCAGACCGAGCTACCCGGCGTCACCGAGTCGCTCGACTCGCAGCGCCGCATTGCCGACATCGTGATGCTGATGCGGCGCTGTCCGCAGCCGATCATCGCGCTGGTGCAGGGTGCCGCCGCCGGCGGCGGCTTCGCGCTGGCGCTCGCGGCCGACATCCGCATCGCCGCGAAGAACGCGCGCATGAACTGCGCCTTCATCAAGCTCGGCCTCGGCGGTTGCGACATCGGTACCAGCTACTTCCTGCCGCGCCTCGTCGGCGTCTCCATCGCTTCCGAGTTGATCCTCACCGGACGCTTCATCAACGCCGATCGCGCGCTTGCGGTCGGCCTGGTGTCCGAGGTGGTCGAGGCCGCCGATCTCGACGCTGCTGCCAATCCTTATGTCGAGGCGATGATGACGGCCTCGCCGGTCGGCCTTCGCCTCTCGAAGGAATGCATCAACATGAGCGTCGATGCCGGCTCGATCGAGGCCGTGATTGCGATGGAAGATCGCAATCAGGTGCTGTGCAGCCGCTCGGAAGATTTCCAGGAAGGCATCAAGGCCTTTCTCGAGAAACGAAAGCCTGTCTATATCAGGCGCTGAGAACAGATCCTCAAAAGGACAAGAATTCCGGGAGACGCAAAATGGATGGAGACGCGGCGATGCTGACGAAGCCAGCCTTTCGCAAGGTGGATTGGCTCGCGCGTGACATCGCGGTCGAGCGGCGCACTGACGGTACCGTCGTCCTGAAGTCGCGGATTCCGCTGCAAGCCTACGAGACCCACATCCCGGCCTATCTCGCCAAATGGGCGGCGCAGGCCCCGGAGCGGATCTGGCTGGCGCAGCGTGGCGGTCCCGACCGGCAGTGGCGCAAGGTCTCCTATGGTGACGCGAAGCGCACCGTCGATGCGCTGACGCAAGGCCTGCTCGGTCTCGGCGTGGGCGACGGCCGGCCCGTCGCGATCCTGTCAGGTAATTCGATCGAGCACGCGCTGATGACGCAGGCCGCGATGCAGGCGCGGCTGCCGGCCGCGCCGGTGTCGCCGGCCTATTCGCTGATGAGCCAGGATCACCTCAAGCTCAAATACCTGTTCAACCTGATCAAGCCTGCCGTCGTGATGGTGCAGGACGGCCCGACCTTCGAGAAGGCGTTGAAGGCGATCGATCTTACCGGCATCACGGTCGTTCACGTCCTTCGTCCCTGCGAGGGGATCAAGAGCACAGCCTTCGCCGAGCTCGCAGCAACGCCGGTGACAGCCGATGTCGGCGCGTCGATCGCGAAGATCGCGCCCGACACCGTCGGCAAACTGCTGTTCACCTCGGGCTCGACCGGCATGCCCAAGGCCGTCATCAACACCCAAGAGATGATGTGCGCCAACGCGGCGATGATGATGCAGGTCCGCCCGCGTGAAACGGCCGGCCCGATCCCGACCGTGCTCGACTGGATGCCGTGGAACCACACCATGGGCGGCAACGCCGCGTTCAATCCGGTGCTGGTCGATGGCGGCACGCTCTATATCGATGACGGCCGGCCGATGCCAGGCCAGCTCGAGGAGACCATCAGGAATTTGCGCGAGGTGTCGCCGACCTATTACGCCAACGTGCCGGCGGGCTATGCCGCGCTCGCAGCCGCGATGGAGAAGGACGAGGCGCTGTGCCGGAGCTTCTTCAAGAACCTCTCGATCATGGCCTATGGCGGCGCCCGGCTGCCCGACGATCTCTATGACCGCATGCAGGCGCTGGCGGTGAGGACCGCAGGCGAGCGCATCGTGTTCTACACCGGCTGGGGTTCGACAGAGACCGCGCCGACCTCGACCGGCACCTATTGGGACACCGAGCGCGTCGGCCTGATCGGCCTGCCGTTCCCCGGCGTCGAGCTGAAGATGGTGCCGTGCGGCTCGAAATACGAATTGCGGCTGCGCGGCGTCAACGTCACGCCCGGCTATTTCGGCCAGCCGGAGCTCACGGCCAAGATGTTCGACGAGGAAGGCTTTTACTGCATCGGCGATGCCGGCGTGTTCGTCGATCCCGAAGATCCGTTGCAGGGCATCATCTTTGCCGGCCGCGTGGTCGAGGACTTCAAGCTGACCACCGGCACCTTCGTCCACGTCGGCTCGCTGCGCACCGATGCGATCGCTGCCGCGACGCCGGTCGTGCACGACGCGCTGGTTGCGGGGCAGGACCGCGAGTTCATCGGCCTGTTGTGCTGGCCCAACCTGCATGCCTGCCGCCAGCTCGTCGGCAATGCGGATGCGAGCTACGAGGACGTGATCCGGCATCCCGAGGTGGTCGATTGCCTCAGGAAGGGTCTGCAGGCGCACAATGCATCTTGCACCGGCAGCAGCATGCGCATCGCGCGCGCGATGCTGATGGTCGAGCCGCCGTCGATCGATGGCAACGAGCTCACCGACAAGGGCTACATCAACCAGCGCGCCGGCCTCGAACGCCGGGCCGCGCTGGTGGAGCGGCTCTACGCCGGCAAGCCCGGCGATGAGGTGATCGTGCTGTGATGAAGCCCATGCTCTCTCCATTCGTCATTCCGGGATGCGCCCACTTGGGCGCAGGCCCGGAATCCATCAAGCCACATCATCTGCGGCTCAATGGATTCCGGCCTCGCGCTTCGCGCGCCCTCAGATGCGCAATTGCGCATCGGGGAATGACGGCGAATTGAAACGACAAGAACCAAGAAGGTAGCGCCATGAATTTCGATTTCTCCGACGAACAGAAGCAGATGCGCGACGAGGCGCGGAAATTCCTCAGCGAGCAATGCCCGCCGAAGGCCGTGCGCGAGGTGCTCGACGGCAAGGCGCCCTACGACAAGGCACTGTGGAAGGGGCTCGCCGAGATGGGCTTCCTCGGCGTCGCGATCCCGGAGAAGTTCGGCGGTGCCGGCGCTGGCCATCTCGAGCTCTGCGTGATCGCGGAGGAAATGGGCCGCGCGCTGGCGCCGGTGCCGTTCTCCTCCACCGTGTATCTTGCCGCCGAAGCGATCCTGATCGCCGGCAATGACGCGCAGAAGCAGAAGTGGCTGCCGAAGATCGCTTCGGGTGACGCTATCGGTACGCTGGCGCTGTTCGAGGGCAAGGGCAATCCGTCGCCGAAGGCCGTCAACGTCACGGCCAATGGCGGCGTGCTCAACGGCGTCAAGAAGCCGGTCGCCGACGGCGCGATCGCCGATTTCGCCGTGGTCGCCGCGCGCACCGGTTCGAGCGGCCGCGAGTCCGACATCTCCCTGTTCATCGTCGATCTCAAGGCCGCCGGTGTCGACGTCAAGTCGCTGACCAACATCGACCTGACCCGCGGCCAGGCCGAGATCACCTTCAAGGACGCCAAAGCCGAGCCGCTCGGTGCCACCGGCGAGGGCTGGAGCGTCATCACCCAGGTGCTGGATCGCGCAGCCGTGTTGACGGCGTTCGAGCAGGTCGGCGGTGCCGACCGCGCGCTGGAGATGGGCCGCGACTACGCGCTCGACCGCATCGCATTCGGCCGTCCGATCGGCTCGTTCCAGGCGGTCAAGCACATGCTGGCCGACATGTATGTCTCGGCGACCCTGGCGCGCTCGAACTGCTACTACGGCGCCTGGGCGCTTTCGACCAATGCCGGCGAATTGCCGGAAGCGGCTGCTGCCGCGCGCATCAGCGCGACGCAGGCGTTCCAGCACTGCGCCAAGAACAACATCCAGGTCCATGGCGGCATGGGCTTCACCTGGGAGTTCGACTGCCACATGTACTACCGCCGCGCCAATGCGGTGGCGCTCGGCCTCGGCAGCCTGTCCTATTGGGAAGACGCGCTGATCGATCGCATGCGCAAGAAGAACGCGGCGTAACCGGGCACTCGTGTCCCGGACGCGGTGCAGCGTGCAACGCTGCTCCGCAGAGCCGGACCCATTGGACCCCGGAACAGCAGCGCACCACTTCGTGCTGCGCGGCGTCCGGGGAACGCAGGAGAGAAAGAGCGATGAATTTCGACGACACACCGCAGGAAGCCGCATTCCGCGCCGAGGCGAAAGCCTGGATCGCGGCCAATGCGCCGAAGCAATATGAGGAGGAGCTGCGCAAGGCCTCGCTCGGCCGCGTTCAGCTCAAGGGCGCCAACATTCTCGAAGTCGCCAAGGCCTGGCAGAAGAAGAAGGCCGATGCCGGCTGGGCCTGCCTGCACTGGCCGAAGGAGTATGGCGGTCGTGGCGCCTCGCCGATCGAGCGCGTGATCTGGCAGCAGGAGGAGGGGCCGTTCGGCCGTCTCAGCTCGATGTTCATCATCGGCCACGGCATGTGCGGCCCGACCATGATGGCGTTCGCCGGCGAGGAGCAGAAGCGCAAATATCTGCCGCCGCTGGCCTCCGGCGAGAAGGTCTGGTGCCAGCTGTTCTCCGAGCCGGCCGGCGGCTCCGACGTCGCAGGTCTGCGCACCCGCGCCGAAAGGCAGGGCGACGAATGGGTGATCAACGGCCAGAAGATCTGGACTTCAGGCGCGCATTATTCCGACTACGGCATCCTCTTGACCCGCAGCGATCCGACCGTTGCGAAGCACAAGGGCCTCACCATGTTCTTCCTGGACATGAAGAGCCCGGGCGTCGAGGTCAGGCCGATCAAGCAGGCGAGCGGCGCCTCCGACTTCAACGAGGTCTATTTCACCGACGTGCGCATTCCGGACTCGCAGCGGCTCGGCAATGTCAATGACGGCTGGAATGTGTCGCTGACCACGCTGATGAACGAGCGGATGTCGATCGGCGCCGGCGTCTCGACCGGCTTCCCCGAGCTGTTCGATTTCTGCAACAGCCTGATGCTGGAGGACGGCCCGGCAATCGAGGACCGCGCGGTGCGCTCCAAGCTTGCGAACTGGGCGGTGAAGGCGAGCGGGCTGAAATACACCAGCATGCGCGCGATCTCCGCGCTCTCCCGTGGCGAGCGCCCGGGACCGGAGAACTCGATCGGCAAGCTGGTTGCCGGCTCGATGATCCAGGACGTCGCGACCTATGCGCTCGATCTGCAGGGCGCCGCCGGCGCGCTGAGCGGGCCTGAGGATGCCGAGGTCGCCGGCAAATTCCAGGCGATGCTGCTGCGCGCGCCGGGTACCCGCGTCGAGGGCGGCACGGACGAGATCATGCGCAACATCATCGCCGAGCGCGTGCTGGGTCTGCCCGGCGACATCAGGGTCGACAAGGACGTTCCCTTCAACAAGATCCCGACCAAGGGTCGCGCCTGAGCGCGCGGAAAATCAAGAGAGGTTCGCCATGAATTTCGATGACACGCCGCAGGAAGCCGAGTTCCGCGCCATCGCCCGCAACTGGATCGCCGCCAACGCGCCGAAGGAGTTCGAGGACGAGCTCTCGAAGTCCTCGCTCGGCCGCATCAGGCTGGCCAAGCACGACATGGTCGAGGTCGGCAAGGCCTGGCAGAAGAAGAAGGCGGAAGGCGGCTGGGCCTGCCTGCACTGGCCGAAGGAATATGGCGGCCGCGGCGCCACCCCGATCGAGCGCGTGATCTGGCAGCAGGAAGAGGGCGTCTACGGCAAGCTGACCCAGCCGTTCCAGATCGGCGAGGGCATGTGCGGCCCGACCGTGATGGCCTGGGGATCTGAAGATGCCAAGCGCCGCTATCTGCCGAAGCTCGCCTCCGGTGAGGAGATCTGGTGCCAGCTGTTCTCCGAGCCGTCGGCCGGCTCCGACGTCGCCGGCCTGCGCACCCGCGCCGAGAAGAAGGGCGACAATTGGGTGGTCAACGGCCAGAAGATCTGGACCTCCGGCGCGCATTACTCCGATTACGGCCTGTTGATCGCGCGCACCGATCCGAATGTGCCAAAGCACAAGGGCCTCACCATGTTCTTCCTCGACATGAAGAGCCCCGGCGTCGAGGTCAGGCCGATCAAGCAGGCCAACGGCATGCAGGAGTTCAACGAGGTTTATTTCACCGACGTCGTGATCCCGGACAGCCAGCGGCTGGGTGCGGTCGGCGAGGGCTGGAGCGTGTCGCTGACCACGCTGATGAACGAGCGCATGTCGATCGGATCGCGGCTTGCGACCGGCGTGCCTGAAATGTTCGAGTTCTGCTCGAATTTGATGCTGGAAGATGGCCTTGCGATCGACGATCCGGCGGTGCGCTCGAAGCTGGCGAGTTGGGCGGTGAAGGCGAGCGGGCTGAAATACACCAGCTACCGTGCCATCTCGGCGCTGTCGAAGGGCGAGCGGCCCGGTCCGGAAAACTCCATCGGCAAGCTCGTCTCCGGCCTGATGCTGCAGGACATCGCGACCTACGCGATGGACCTGGAGGGTGCCGCAGGCAGCCTCACCGGCACCGACGAGGAGCAGGCCAACGGCCAGTTCCAGCAGATGCTGCTGTCGTCGCCCTCGATGCGCATCGCCGGCGGCACCGACGAGATCCTGCGCAACATCATCGCCGAGCGCGTGCTCGGCCTGCCGGGCGACATCCGGGTCGACAAGGACGTGCCCTACAACAAGATCCCGACCAAGGGCCGCTGACGATTCTCGTGTCCCGGACGCGATGCGGCACGTAGTGCCGTGTCGCAGAGCCGGGACCCACCTCTTGTATGGGCCCCGGCTCAGCAGCGCATCACTTCGTGCTGCGCTGCGTCCGGGGCAAGAAAGCGAGCACCAATGGACGCTGTCGTGAAACAAGACAACCGCATCGGCGCGCTGGAAGAGCTGCTCAACGAGCGCTACTCGGTGCGTGCGTTCCAGCCGCGCGAGGTGCCGCGCGACGTCATCGAGCACATCCTCGCCACCGCGCAGCGCACCGCGTCGTGGTGCAACAGCCAGCCCTGGGAAGTCCTGATCGTCTCCGGCGCGGCCAAGGAGCGGTTTCGTAAGGCGATCTATGCCGAAGCCTCGCGCGGCCTCGGTGAGGACTATGACTTCACACCGCCGCGCGAATATGTCGGGGTCTATCTGGAGCGCCGCCGCGAAAGCGGCTTCCAGCTCTACAACACGCTCGGCATCGCGCGCGGCGACAGGGCGGCCTACGCAAAACAGGCGCTGGAGAACTACAATTTCTTCGGCGCGCCGCACATTGCCGTGATCCACACCAATGAGCCGCTCGGCATCTATGGCGCGATCGATTGCGGCGGCTATGTCTCGAACTTCATGCTGGCCGCGCAGGCGCTCGGGCTCGGTACCATCCCGCAGGCCGCGATCGCGCGTCATTCCGGCATGATCCGCCGCCATTTCAACCTGGCCGACGACCGCCGGGTTGTCTGCGGTATCTCGTTCGGCTATGCGGATCATGCGCACAAGGTGAACAGCTACCGCACGTCGCGCGCAACTGTGGCGGATACTGTCACATTTATGGATGTATAGTTTCCTCAAGGCGGGACGGTCGGCTCACCCTCCCGCCGAGGACAAGAAGAAACGACGACTAGAACAACAATGGCGAATAACGCCTCCCTGACGCCGGCCGAGATCAGCTGGCAACTGCACCGTCTGCCTGCGCTTGAGCGCGACGCGTTCATCGCCGCGCATTATCTGGGACAGCCCGTCGCCTGGAAGACCCGCTTCTTCGACGCGATCGACTGGGGCGCGGGCTCCGTGCTGCAATTCAGCTTCCTGCAGCGCGGCTGGCATCGCCATTCGCGGCTCGACAACCCGATCTATGCCTATATCGACATCGAGCAACATCCGGAAACACGTGGCCTCCGCCGCGGCCGGCGGATCGATCTCGAAGGCACGATCAAGGGCGTCGACTTCGTGACCGGGATTACGCTCACGCTCGACCGGTTCGAAATCCTGCCGGTCAATTTTCTCGACCGCTTCGTCATCAGCTCCGACAGCCGTTACTAACGGCGGGCAGCGCGGCGCGGCGGGGCGTCCGCATAGCGCGCGGCCATCGCGCCCGCCAGCTCGGCCATCTTCGCGCGTAGCTCCGCGGGCGCGATCACCTCGGCCTCGGCGCCGAGCCGCAGCAGCTCCGAGGCGGCGTGCCACACCGTCTTGCCGACCGGCATGGTGGCGACGCGCCAGCCGTCGGGCTCAGTGCCATCGGCAAGCCGCATCCGCGCCTTCACGTAAGGGTGGGCCAGCGCATCGAACAGTTGCAGCCCGAGCGGCGACAGCCGCACCGTGGCCTCGTTCGGATGCAGCTCGGCCTCGAGCCGCGCGATCGAGGCGCGCCAATAGGCGGCGAGATCGAACTCCGCCGGCCGCGCGAACGGCGCCTCCAACGCCGTGCAATCCAGCACCCGCGCGACGCGGTAGGTGCGCACATTGCCGTCGACGAGGCCGGCGAGATACCAGCTGCCGCCCTTCAGCACGAGGCCGAGCGGCGCCACGCGCCGCCGCTTCTCGGCCTTCCAGCTCTGGTAGCGGATCTCGATCAGGGTCTCGCGCAGCACCGAGGCTGCAATGGCGCGCAGATGCTTCGGCTCCTCGGTCTCGCCGAACCAGCCCGGCGCGTCGAGATGGAAGCGCTGCTGCATGCCCCGTGCATTGGGGCGCAGCTTCTCCGGCAGCGCCGCCATCAGCTTGGTCTGCGCCGCGACCATCGCGGCATCGAGGCCGAGCGCGGCGGCGGGGCCGGGCAGGCCGGCCATGAACAGCGCCTCGGCCTCGCCCTGCGACAGCCCGTTCAGCCGCACCCGATAGCCGTCGAGCAGGCGATAGCCGCCCTCGGCGCCGCGGTCGGCATAGACGGGGACGCCGGCGGCCGAGAGCGCATCGATGTCGCGATAGATCGTACGCACCGAGACCTCGCAGGCTTCGGCCAATTCGGGCGCGGTGACCTGTCCCCGCGCCTGCAGGGTGGTGAGGATGGAAAACAGCCGACTCGCGCGCATGGGGCGATCATACCTGACACAAGATGTCAGGTATAGGCGGACATAAGGAGGCCATGCCCCTGACGGCGCAAGGAGATCCGCTGATGACCACCGCTGCCCCCAACGACCGCGTCACGCTGTATTACTCGCCGCAGAGCCGCGCCACCGGCGCGCGCGTGCTGCTGGAGGAGCTCGGCGCGCCCTATGATCTGCAGGTCCTCAACATGAAGGCGGCCGAGCAGCGCAAGGACGCCTATCTCGCGATCAATCCGCTCGGCAAGGTGCCGGCGATCCGCCACGGCGACGCGCTGGTCACCGAGCAGGTCGCGATCTTCATCTATCTCGCGGATCTATTTCCGCAGGCGGGCCTGACGCCCGCGCTGAACGACCCGCGCCGCGGCCCGTATCTGCGCTGGATCGCCTATTACGGCGCGTCGTTCGAGCCGGCCGTGATCGACCACTTCATGAAGCGCGAGCCGGCGCCGATCACGCAGTCGCCCTACGCCGACTACGACACCATGCTGGGCACGCTCGAGGCGCAGCTGGCAAAGGGGCCCTATCTGCTCGGCGAAGAGATCACGGCGGCCGACATCCTCTGGGGCATCGCGCTCAGTTGGACCATGATGTTCGGCATCGTGCCGAAAAGGGACGTCTTCGTCCGCTATGCCGAACGGATTGCCGCGCGCCCGGCTTTCGTCCGGATCTCGAAGGCCGACGACGAGATGGCGGCGCAGCATGCAGCGGTCGCCGGAGTGTGATACGGATCGAGCCGATGGCGAAGCCGCTGTACAGCACCAACTGCTTCAACACCCTGATCCGCGTCGCCGAGGATTGCCCGGCGCAGAGCGGCGAGGAGCCGCAGCTGCGTGGCGGCCAGCCCACGGTTGCCGTGCTGCAATTCCGGATGATCGCGGGCGCGCCCTACAAATACACGTCCGACGACGTGGTGTTCGCGACGTCGTCGGCCGGCCGCGCGCTCGATGCCAAGGCTGCGAAGAAGGCGCGCAGCCTCGCCCGCGAGACGTTCTTCTCCCGCGGCCAGGCCTGCATGCGCGCCTCGCCGCTCGGAAAACGCTTCGGCTGGGGCGTCCACGCCGATGCCGAAGGCCGCATCGCGCTCTACGCCATCGACAGCAAGCGCTACCAGGCGCTCGCCGCGGACCCGGCCATCGCGCAGACGCGCGCGATGCGGTCGAAGCGGGCGTGACGCTTTTTATCCTCCCCTGGAGGGGGAGGATCGACGCGAATGAAATGAGCGGCGAGGTGGGGTGATCTCTCCACTCGGGCACCGCTCGTGTTGAGAGATCACCCCACCCCGTCTCACATTCCGCTGCGCTCCATGTGAGCCGACCCTCCTCCTCCAGGGGAGGGTGAGAGGAGACTTCCGCACGTCCCTGCCAGATCCGTCATCCTGAGGAGCGCGTAGCGCGTCTCGAAGGATGCACGGCCACCGGCCGGGCCGTCGACCCTTCGAGACGCCGCTCCGCGGCTCCTCAGGGTGACGGTGCTGATAGTGTAAGACGCCGAACTAAAACCTTGGCGCCCGCTTCTCGGCGAAGGCCTTGATGCCTTCCTTGATCTCGTCACCGCGCATGCTGTCGCGGTGGCGCTGGTCGGCGGCGGCCTCATCCAGTTCGCCGCGGGCGAATTCGTTGATTGCGCGCTTCATGCCGGCCATCGCCTTGGGTGCATTGCCGGCCATGATCGTGGCGAGCTTGTCGACCTCCTCGTCGAGCAGGTCGAGCGACACCATCGCGGTGAGGTAGCCGATCCGCAGCATCTCCGGCGCCGTGATCTTCTGCGCGGTCAGGAACAGCATCCTGGCGTTGTCGACGCCGAGCCGCGTGACGTAGCGCTGGATGCCGCTCTTGTAATAGTGCAGCCCGAGCCGCGCCGCCGGCATGAACATCTCCGCGGTATCGACGCCGATGCGGAAGTCGCAGGCGAGCGCGAGGTCGGTCGAGCCGCCGTAGACGCCGCCATTGAGCCGGCAGATCGTCGGCACGCTGAGATCCTCGAGCCGGTTGACCACCACCTCGAATGCCGAGCCCGCGCTCTGCTGCTCATTGGCGCTCACCGCGCGCTCGGCGACCGAGTTGAGATCATAGCCGGCGGAGAACGCGCGACCGGTTCCGGTCAGCACCAGCACGCGAATCGCGGGATCGGCCTCGATCCGGTCGAACAGCCTGACCAGCTCGCCGAGATCCTCGGCCTGCAGGCGGTTGAGGTGCTTCGGCCGGTTGAGGCGGATCGTGGCGCGGGCGCCCGCGATTTCGAGCACGGGTCCACTGGCGGTGTCGGCCGCGTCGGCCATCTTGGTCTCCATCATTGGTTCTCACGTTCGCGCCGCTTCGCCTCGGCGTCGATGGTTTCGGCGAGATCGGGATGCCTTGCCATCAACAGGCGGAAATCGACGAGGTCAAGCACCAACAGCCGGGTCACCTTGCTGGTCGAGACGCTGGCGCCGCGCTTGGCGTTGCCGAGCAGCGCCATCTCGCCGAAGAACGCGCCTTCGCCGAGCTTCACCTTGCGTCCGGGCAGGTCGACCTCCACCTCGCCGGCGGCGACGAAATACATGCAGTCGCCATTGGTGTCCTTGCGGATGATCATGGTGCGCGGCGGCAGGTCCATGGTCCGCAGCACCTGGGTGACGTCGGCGATCGCGGCCGGGCCGAGATGCGCGAAGAACGGCACCTTGCTGACGGTCTCCCAGGTTCTCAGAAAATTGTCGCGACGGGTTTCCGCGGCAAAGCCGGTCGCCAAAATACCGGTCCACAGTCCGAACACGCCGAGGCCCGAGATCATCACCATGGCGGCGACGATGCGGCCGAGCGGGGTGATCGGCACCACGTCGCCATAGCCTGTCGTGGTCAGCGTCACCACCGCCCACCACAGCGCCGCCGGCACGCTGCCGAAGGTCTGCGGCTGGACGTCCCGCTCCAGGAAATATTCGGCGACCGAGGCGAGGAACACCACCATCAGGAAGATCACCAGCACGCTGAGCAGCGGGCCGGATTCCACCACGAGCACGCGCCGAAGCTGGCGCAGGCCGGGAATGCCCGGCACCACCTTGAGCACCCAGAGCACGCCGAGCAGCCATGCGGTTTTCGGCTCGATGCCGGCAAGCAGCGCCAGCGGCACCGCCAGCGCGCCGATCGCATCGACGATGCCGGCGCTGGACAGCGCGTAGAACCAGAGCTTGTCCTGCCGCCGCATATGGCGCAGCCGCACCAGCCATTCGAACACGAAATAGGCAAGGCTGGCCCACAGCAGCGCATCGACCCAGTGCGGCACCGCGTCATAGGCCGGCGCGACCGTCAGCAGCGTCATCATGGCGACACCGACCGTGACCGCGACATAGGCTGCCGTGGTCATGTTGCGGCCGGCGGTGGCGGAAACGAGGCGCGTCAAGGCCGGAAGGACGAGCGGCTTGGACATCGGAACGGAGCTTGCCTGTCGCTGAACTGCTGGAATTGAGGCCCCGCGAATGGCGGAGCCTGTATCACAACGTGCCTCTCCCGGTTGAGGCCGTCAACGCGCAGGCGGTGGTGGGATGATCGCGGCGAAAGTCCTAAATGTTGGACGAATGGCCTAACCATGTTGGCCCGTTTTTGCGCCCGCGAATGTGAGAAATCAGACAAATCGTCGCTTTTTCACCGTATATCAGGGATGCTGGTCGCCGATGCGACCTCGGCCGGAATGAAGCGACTAATAAGGCGATCTTGTTCACTTCTTGAGAAATTGGTTGGTTTCCGATGGATACCTCACATCTCGCGGAGCACGCCGGCGCCGCCGGCAGTTTCTTCGCATCGATCTTCGTGGTTGCCACGCTGTCGATGCGGACCATGATCCCGTTGCGGGTCTTCGCCATCCTGACCAACATCATCCTGATCGCGACCGCCGTCCCGACCCATAATTACGCGACGCTGATCCTGCATGCCGTGCTGCTGCCGGTGAACACCTATCGGCTGCACCAGATGCTGCAGCTGGTTCGCAGCGTGAAGAGATCGGTCAACAGCGATCTGTCGATGGACTGGCTCAGGCCGTTCACCACGGAGCGCAAATGCACCGCGGGCGAAGTCCTATTCTACAAGGACGAGAAGGCCGACAGCATGTTCTACATTGTCAGCGGCCGCTTTCGGCTGGTCGAATCGGGCATCGAGCTGCCGGTCGGCGCGCTGGTCGGCGAGTTCGGCATGCTGTCGCCGTCGAACACGCGCACCCAGACGCTGGAGTGCGTCGAAACCGGCATGGTGCTGTCGGTGACCTATGACCAGGTCGAGCAGCTCTACGTGCAGAACCCGGCGTTCGGCTTCTACCTGCTGCGTCTGTTCAGCGCCCGCCTGTTCGAGAATATCTCGACGCTCGAGCAGCGGCTCGCGCAGCACGCCACCCCACAGGTCGCGGAGCCAAAATCTGCATGAGCCCCTCGACGAGTCCTGGAGGCGCCGCAGTGCCGGATGACGACAGCCTGCTGGCTTCGCTTCGTTACCTGTTTGCCGATATCATCGGCGATGAGGACGAGGGGCCGCCGGTGCTGCCGGACGCCTGCCCGGATCACCTCGGACCGGCGGTCACCGACGCCATCGATCTGTTGATCGCCTATCAGAGCACGAGGTACGCCCAGCTCTATATCGACCGGCTCAAGCGCTTCGTCGGCCGCCGCGGCGTCGACGATGGCCTGCTTGCCGAGATCGCGCGGCTGATGGCGGAGCGCATGGCCTATGAGGATGCGATCCGCATCGCGCAGCTCAAGCTCGGCGAAGTCAACGCGGCGGGCGGCCTTGCGGCGCGCTCGGCCGACGACGTCAAGAAACTCCGGCTCGACGAGTTGATCGACGCCCTGCCGGAGATGGTCGCCGATCCGGTGCTTGCCGTGCTCGACCGGCTCGGCTGGCGCCGCCGCCGGGTCTCGATCCGCTTCAGCGCCAACAATCGCTTCAGCGTTCGCCGGCTCAGGATCGAGGCCGGCCTGAAGCGCTGGCGGCTGTTCTCGGGGCGTTACGCCAAGGAGCGTGTCTGGGTCGAGCGCTGGCTGCACATGATCGACCGCAGCCTGACCAAGCAGCCGCGTGCGGCCCCGGTGGTCGTGCAGACCGCGACCATGATCCAGGGCTACGGCGATCCCTATCGCCAGGGCATCGCGGACTGGCACGTGATCATCGACGGACTGGTCAAGCCGACGTTCGACGGCGTGCTCGCGCTTCCCGATCTTGCCGCCGCCATTACCGAAGCCCGCGCCGCCACCATGCCCGATCCGCGGCAGGCCGCGCTGAAGCGAAAGATCGCAGAGATTCGCGCGCGGGTGCCGGCGAAACCATCACCGTCATCCTGAGGAGCGCGCCCTCGCGCGCGTCTCGAAGGGTCGACGGCCCCACTGTGGCCGTGCATCCTTCGAGACGCGCTTCGCGCTCCTCAGGATGACGGGTCTGAACGGGTACTCGCGGCTCTGCTGAAGCCAACTACCGCTTGATAAGCGGCGGCTCGTCGTAGCCGCGGCGGCTGGAATAGAACAGTAGGCCCATCAACCCGGCGCCGACCGCGACCAGCAGGGTGATCCCGATCGTGAACATGACGATGCCATAGGTCGGCACCGGTGCATCGGGCACGATCAGGCCTTCGAATGCGTAGGCGCCGACGGCGGCCAGGATGACCAGCAGGCCGATGCTGATTGCAATGCGCATGCGTAACTGCCTCTGCCGTAGGCCGAGAGCAGGGCAGGTTGCAGCGGCTATTCCGCCGCGGCGGCGACTTTGGCCAGCGCCTGCCGTCCGGCTTCGGTGAGCTCGGGCAGCGTCGTCCTGCCGCTCCTGGCGCATTTGATGATGTAGCGGGCAACGCGCTTGCGGGTGTCGTGTTCCTCGCCGTGCAGCGCATCGGCGCAGACGCGATCGAGCGCAAAATTCATGGCGGCGAGGGTACGTGAGTCGAATTTCTCCTCGATCATCGCGGCCCTCCCTTGGACCGGTGTCCGGAGCGGCTATTTGCGGAGCGTCAGGCATTCGCTGACTTCCACCACCGCTTCGGTCTGCCTGGCTTTCTTCATCAGCGTTTCGCGCTCCCGTCCTGGCGGCAGCTTGCGTGCTGCTTCGCGCGAATCTTCGGCGAATCTTTGCAGGCGGTCCTCGAATGACCCGGACGGCCTCGACCTGTTGCGTTTCTTCTTGATCATGTCGTCCCCGAACTGGATACAGCAACTCTAGCCATGTTCCCCGGATGCCGTCGTTAACCCATGACATCGGGTTCAACGAAATCGTCGCCGGGACCGCAGGAACGATCGCGGGTGCACCGCGTAACACCGATGCGTCCGCTGCTTGCTCCCCGAAAAGCGGTGGACCACTCCGGTGACGGGCCTCGGCGAATTTCATCGCCGGGGCCCGCATGCCTTCAAGGAAATCAGCCAGGGAGTTTGGTCATGGCACATTCCAATCACGGCATCGTCAAGGACGACAAGGGTCAGGAGCAGCCGGCGGACAAGGAGCGCGCGCGGAGCGCTCACAAGACCGATCTCCGAAAGCCGCCGACGCGCGAAGCGACGCGTGATCCGAAACTGAACGACCCCGACAAGACGCCGGGCTCCGGCATGACGTCAGACGATCGCGGCGATCCTCCAACAGGCTGAACGAGCGTTCTGCCGTGCAGCAACTGCGGCAATCCGGCAGGAACGACGGTCCGGCTCCGCCGTTGGCTTTCGGACATCAATGGAGAATTGACATGGCAATGGACGAGAAAGAGGTCGGAAACCTGATCGGCAGCGACAAGGTCGAGGGTACCGCGGTCTATGGATCGGACGAGCGCAAGATCGGCTCGATCGAACGCGTGATGATCGACAAGAAGAGCGGACGGGTGTCCTACGCGGTGCTCGGCTTCGGCGGCATCCTCGGGCTTGGCAATGACCATTACCCGCTGCCCTGGCAGTCGCTCAAATACGACACAAGGCTCGGCGGCTACATCACCGGCGTGACCGAGAGTCAGCTGCGCGGCGCGCCCAAATACGGCAGCGATCGAGACTGGAATTGGGCCGATACCGGCCGCACACGCGCGGTGGATGATTACTACGGCGTGCCGCTCGTCTGAGCGACGACGAATCCCGGAGGTCCGCGCTAAAGGGGCGCGGGCCTTCGTGGCTAAGTCGTACGGCGCCTGAGGACGTAGCCGTTACGGCTTCTGGCGTCTGTACACTAGTGAACATACGTCAATAGCTGTGCAATGTAACATAGGTAATTGAAATCGGCCCGGCGGTTACTCGATGAGATATCCGGGGAGACCAATGTCGTTGGCGTCGCTAGTCCGGAAATTGGAGCAGTTCGTACGGCTTTCGCCCGTAGACCACGCTATTCTCAATCGCGCGTCGACCGAACGCGTTCGTCACTTCGGGCCGCGCGTCGACATCGTCCGCGAAGGCGAGAAGCCGAAGGACGTCCACCTGATCCTGTCCGGCTGGGCCTACCGCTACAAGCAGCTCGAGGACGGCCGGCGCCAGGTGGTGTCGTTCTTCCTGCCCGGCGATATCTGCGACGTGAACGTCTTCATCCTGCGCGAGATGGATCATTCGATCGGCACCATCACCGCGGTGTCGATCGCCGACCTCTCCCGCGATTTCTTCGACAAGGTCGCTGCCGAACATCCGCGCATCGTCACTGCGTTCTGGTGGGAAACCTTGGTCAATGCTGCGATCCAGCGCGAATGGACCATGAGCCTTGGCCAGCGCACGGCGCTGGAGCGGATCGCCCATCTGCTCTGCGAGATCTGGCTTCGCCTGCGCCTCGCCGGCCTGACCCATGGCAACAGCTGCGACTTCCCGCTGACCCAGGGCGACCTCGCCGACGCCACGGGGCTCTCCAAGGTTCACGTCAACCGGACCCTGCAGGAGCTGCGCGCCGATGGCCTGGTCGTGCTCAGGGGAAAGACCCTGGCCGTCCCTAATCTCGACCGCCTGATGCGCGCAGGCCTCTTCAACCCGAATTACCTGCACATGGATCATGAGGGACGGCAGCTCGATGCCGCCGGAACGACCGACGCCGTGGCCGGGTGATCGGGCCGCCACCCGAGGGCTGTGCAAAAACTCCGACGGCGAAGCGCGCCCGGGATGCGTCGTCTTCAATGGTCGCTGATCGAAAAGGGCCCCGGTTCGGCAATGGTCCGACGACCCGGAGCCGGTCAAGAAAGGCGTGGGCGAATAGGAACGAAACCGCTGCGGGGAATGTTGGCTAACGTCGCACTCTCATCGGATGAGCGGCATTGGTCGGTCGAGGCTCCCGGCTCATCGTACCCCAATGGGGCCTCGATCGTTCAACCCACAGGCCACCAATGCCGCAGTACTTCTTTCACATCCATCACGATGGTCCTTCTCGTGATGACCGGGGCGAACACCTGCGCGACAACCATGCCGCGTGGAAAGAAGCCACGGTTATGGCGGGCAAGATGCTCGAGGACATGGACGGTAGGCTGAAGCCGGGACACGACTGGAGCCTGGAAGTCACGGACGCAGGGGCAAAGGTGATCTTCCGGCTGATCATCTCTGCGGAATATCCGCAGTAACGCCAGCGCGCGGAAGCACAGGCGAGCCGCTCCAATGTCGGATACCGTGCATATAAAGTCGTGGATAGCGTCGTGTAACCGAAGGCAAGCGTGGGGTTGTCGCCGCCGAAACCGCCTGCGACGGTGATGTCCTTCCGTTCGCATGTCATTTGGGCAAAGCGCACTAAGACGGATATCGGACCGACAGCACCGGTTCGAGTCTATCAAATGGGATGTTCCCGCCTGGCACGTGCTCTCGGAGCGTGCTCGCAACCGTGCGGAGATCGGCCCGACCGACCGGGCGGGATACCGCGGTGCCACAGTCAAAGGCCTCGACCGGACGAACCAACGGCTTGCTGTCGGCGTTGGGGCGTGACCAATTCAATTTGCTCTCGCCTCACATGACGACTGAGCATCTGGAACAGGGCATCATCCTCAGCGAAGCCGGCGACGAGACTGAATTCGTCTATTTCCCGCATAGCGGGATGCTCTCGCTGCTCGCCGTCTTGAAGGACGGCAGAGCGATCGAAACGGCAATGGTGGGTCGCGAAGGTGCCGTGGGCGCGATGGCGGGCCTCGGTCTCTACATCTCGGAAGTCCGCGTCGTGGTACAGCTCCGGGCCGAGGTCTCGAAAATCGCGGCGAGCCGTTTTCGAAGGGCAACGGCGCGAAGCGACGTCCTCCGCGATCTCTGCATGAGCAGCAATGAGGTGCTGTTGTCTCAAACGAGAATAACGGCGGCCTGTAACGCCGTGCATGTCATCGAGGCGCGGTTTTGCCGATGGCTCCTTCACACGGCCGACCGGGCGGGAAGTGATCCGATCAATCTCACGCAGCAATTTCTGGCCGAAATGCTCGGGGTGCGTCGGACATCCGTGACCGAAGTCGCAAGGAAGGTGCAGGCCTTGGGCGCGATCGAGTATTCCCGCGGATCAATAAAAATTCAGGACCGCAAGCTGTTGGAGAGCATGGCATGTGAATGCTATGCGACCTTGTCGGCCCGATCAGAACTCTAGCTGACGCCGTTGCGGATTCCCTTGAGGCTCCAGCGTCGCAACCTTGCGTGTGCCGCACCAGAGTTCGACAGGACGACCCGCCATCAGCAACTCCGCGTACGCTTTGGCATCGGCGTCGTTCACGCTGTCAATATCGAAGCGCGCTTGAATGCCGCCATCGTCACCGATCACGTACACCCGGTAGACTGGCTCGGAATCGGCCATCAGTCGGGCGTTCGCAGTCCTGGCGATTGTAGCCAGTCCGACACGTGTGCGGCGGTCTCTGCCTGTCGAGCCCTGCGGACCAATTGCTCGCGTTCGACGCACGGAGGCATTCTGCGAGCTTCGGCGCGCAGCCGTTCGGCTTCCTGAGCAAGTCGGTCTTCGAGTGATTGGGTTTGATTGACACGGCGTCGTTGCTGCACGGCGCTGCTCCCTGTTCGAGTGGGGCGGGAGCGCAACCGGCGTTCTCATCACCGATAGTAGCCATGGGCGGTGCGGTGATGTGCTAGTGTCGGACATCCGACATAGGAACGCCAGTCTTTTATTTGCGCTGATCGGAGGAACAACCGGCGGAATAACCTAGGTTATTCCGAAGGATGACGCCCTGTTGGCGCCTGTTCGACGGAAATACATTGAAGGCCGCTGGTCACCGGGCGTAAGGCTGGATCAGGTAAGGGCACATGACCGAAACAGCGCGCGAATATATCGACTTCTGGGTGGAGAATAGCGTTCACGCAGCCGAGCAGTTTAGAACGCCGGGCGCGTCGCAGGACGTCGAGGAATTGGTGCGGCGCCTCATTGCCGGCGCCGAAGGGCAGGGCATCACGGAACAGGCCATGCGGGACGAGGTCGGCGATATCGCCGACTACATCCGGGAAAAATTGAAGGCCGCCAACAAGGCCGAAAGCGGTCGGCAGCAGTAGTTGCGGTAGCCAAGCTGCATTCGAGCGGGATGTTCGAAAGAGGATGAGCGTCACGCCTCGGACGATTCACGTCGCGAGAATGTGGAAGCGTGATTCATCGGCCATCCAACATAGGCGGTGTCGTCCTGGCGAAAGCCAGGACCCATTACCCCAAATGCAATTTGTTTTCGCAACGCTGGGGCCGCAGCTTGCTTCAACAACACAACCCTGTGGTTATGGGGCCGGCTTTCGCCGGGACGACAGCTATATTTGCGGCGCAGCCGCCCGCCCGCCTCACCCGTTCGCGGTCTTCACCACCACGAGATTGTCATCGACTGCCGGCGGGTGGCGCTTGAGATGGTCGCGGCGCAGCGCGATCTCGTCGCGGACCAGCTCATAGCCGAGCTTGAACGTGTCCATCCCGTCGCCGGAGACGGTGCCGTCGCGCAGGCCGATCACCGCGCCGCGCAGGATCGCCTCGAGCTCGTCCTGCAATTCATCGAGATGTTCGGCGCAGGTGGTGTGCTCGACGCGCTCGCCGATGTCGAGGATCCGGCCCGCCAGTTCGCTGGCCTTCTCCGGCGCGACGCGGGTGATCTTGGTGTAGATCGCAGCGAAGATCGAGCCGATGATGCTGAGCGCGGCGGCGCCGAGATACATCACGTCGCTGTAGCGATCCATGAACGATTTGGTATCGTCGTTGATATATTCGGCCGCGCCCTGATGGGCGACGATGAAGGCGTCCTTGTCGGTCGCCGCCGGCTCGATCCTGGAGGCGAAGCCGTCGTCGAGTGCGAGCTCGGACTTGTTCTCATAGACGATGCGCGCAAGCTCGGCCGCCGTCGTCGTGGGTAGCCAGGATTGCGCCACCAGCAGCCATTCCAGTCCGATGGTGTCGACGTCGTCGTCGGGGATCGCCGGCGAGGACGACAGCATGCCGGTCGAGACCGTCTCCTCCGTGATCGCCGGATATTTGCGCGCCAGCGCCTTGGCGGCGTCGATCGCGTTCAAGGTGAAGCCGCCGGCGCGCTTGGCATATTGCTCGTAGGTCTTGTCCTTCATGATCTTCGAGGCATGCTCGATTGCGACCACGGCGGCGAAGCCCGAAGCGAACAGCTTGTCGAATGGTGTGTTCGGCGGCGCCTGCTGCACCCGCTGCGCGGCATCCGGGCTGTCGGAAATCTGCAGCGCGCTGCGGACGAAATTGACGCTGTTCTCGCCGTCGCCGACCACAGCGATCCGCTTCTTCTTGAGCTCGGTGAGCGATTTGATCTTCCTGCCGCCGGGGCTCAGCACCAGCACCACGTCATGCTCGAGGATTGCGATGGCGCGGGCGCGCGGCGGCACCCTTGCATCGGTGCGCAGGATCGCAAGCGTCGCGGCGCGGCGATCGAACTGCACCAGCGCCTTGGCGTTGTCGGGGTTCGGCGCGATCTTCAGCCGCAACCGCGACGAATTGGTCTTCAGCACGGTGGCGAGGCGGGCGGCGAACCTGGCCTCCGGGCCGTTGGAATCGCCGACCGCAAACACCAACGTTTCCGAGTTGCGTAGCCAGACCCGGCCGCCGACCACGGTGATCGCGCTCAGGAACAGCGTCAGCATGGTGAAGATGATGATCTGCGCGCGGTTGCTCTTGGCGACCGGAGGGCGTGGCCGCGGCAGCACTGGCGAAGGCGCGGGCGCTCCGGCACTCATGGCTGATCACCTGGCTCGTCACCCGTCCGGGACGGTCGTTGCCGCAACGGCGCAGCGCTGCCCGGTGAATCCGTAAATGACTATAAAAGAAAGAAAATTTCCTATGCCGCCGACGATATACCTCCCCGGTGGGAATGCAAACCGGCCACCCGCCGTAACCTTAATCCCGGTTCGCCTGCGCCGCGATGCCACATGACCATCGCCACTATCGACGCCCGAACCCAGATGTGATTTTCGAGGGGCCGCAGGTGCATTCCGCCGCCGGAGATGTCATAAATGAGACAAGCTTCGCTTTGCGGATCGCGCTGACGGCCTGACCCGGATTTCTTGCAATCACATTCATCGAAGTAAAAGGGCGTCAGCTTGTTGTTTCCTTCCATGTCATCGTCGGTGTCGGTTGGTGCCCTCGTGGGATGGATGTTGCTTCTCACCGCAAAGCACATCATCGCTGACTTCATGCTGCAGAACGCCTGGATGGCGATCGGCAAGGACCAGAGGACCGGCTGGGCCATGCCGTTGCTCGCGCATTGCCTGGTCCATCTCGCGGTCGCGCTGGCGCTGATCCTGGTGGTGGCACCGCGGTTCTGGTACGTCGCCTTCGTCGACTTCGTGATCCACATCATCGTCGATCGCTGCAAGGGCATCTGCGCCTCGCATTTCGGCGTGACGCTGGAGTCCGGCCATCCCTGGTTCTGGACCCTGATCGGGGTCGATCAGGCGCTGCACCATCTCACCGGATTCGCGCTGTCGATCTACATGGCCGCGAACTGAGCGGCTCGCGGACGTCTCTTTCCACATCCCGTCCCTGACCAGGACCCTGCGGCTTGCCGCGGGCGGATGTGATTCGCGTGCAACGGGCAAGGGTCCCCGGAGGCGACCGGAGGCCGTGGTTAACCTTTCGTTAGAGGATTGCGCGGCATCTTCCCGATCGAGGGGGATTTGCAAATGTTTTCAAGCCGCGACGCGTTCGAGAACGATGCCTGCCCAGTTGCGGACGACCTGCTCGGCCAGATGTACCGCGCCAATCCGAACGGGCTTTCGCTGCTGGTTGCCAATGTCGCGCCCGACGTCAGGGCGATGCTCGCGCTGTTCTGCTATCGCCGCAGCCATCTGCATGCACTCGCACTCGCGATTGCATCGAGCTGCAGCGAGTGGGAGCTGGCCAATTGGGGCGGCCGTGTCGGGTCGACGCTCTACGCGTTGTCGCGCGAGCCGGCTCGCGTTGCGACCGTGTCGCATGGGGGCCGCAAGCCGATCACGCTGTCGACCAAGCCGCTGTCGAGCTTCGCGCCTGTTGTCGATGACGAGCTCGACGACGAGGACGTCAGCGAGACGGTGACTGTGACGGCTTAAGCATGATCCGGAAAAGTGGAAACCGGTTTTCCGCAAAGATCATGCGCAAATAAGAAGGCCGGGCTCAATCCGGCTGCGCGCTCGGGATGAGCGGCAGCCCGTGGCGGCGCCGCGCCATCGCGCATTCCGCGTCGCCCGGCAGACAGGTTCGGCACACCTCCGGCCGCACCGCATAGACCTCGCAGCGCGTTGCCTCGCCGACCCGGCCTGACAGCGCCGAGCAGCGGTCGCCCTCGCAGCGCATCCCCGACTGTCGCGCGTTGACGAATTGCGGCGGGATCAGATCGAGCTGCGCGTCGTCCTCCACGGTGAAGCGCGGCCAGTTCTCCGAATAGCTGCAGCAGGCGCCGCAGGACTGGCAGGGGCTCGCGTCCGCCGCGTCGATCGCGTTGCCGGTCATCAGGTGTCCCTCGGTGCTTCCCACACCAGGCTACGCCGCCAGCGCGCCCTGAGCAGGTCGCGCCGTTCCGGATACTTCTCGTCGTGATAAACAGCGGTGACCACGCGGTCGGTGCGGAAGCTGCGGAAATCCTTGCGCAGCTCGCACCAGGCGGCGAGCAGCCGCACCGCCTCGTGATAGCCGACCGCGATCGGCCAGATCGTGCGCTCTGAGTCGCGGCCATGCTCGTCGCGATAGTTGAGCGTGATCTTCTTGCCCTCGTGGATCTGGCTGCGGGTCCTGACCATGTCGATGCGGTCCGGCTCCCGGTTCCAGGCGGAGCGGGCGCGGCTTGCCGGCTCCAGCACGAACGGCCGCAGGCGGTCGGGCACGGTTTCGGCGATCTTGGCCATCAGGTCCTCGGCCGCGCGCGCCAGCGCCGGATCGGCGTGACCGACCACCCATTGCGCGCCGAGCACGCAGGCCTCGATCTCGTCGGGTGTCAGCATCAAGGGCGGCAGGTCAAAGCCCTTCTCCAGGATGTAGCCCATGCCGGCCTCGCCGCGGATCGGCACCCGCTGCTCGATCAGGCTGGCGATGTCGCGATAGATGGTCCGCTTCGATGTCTCGAGTTCGGCTGCGATCGCATCCGCGGTCAAAGGCTTACGGGTGCGGCGGAGCACCTGGATGATCTGAAACAGCCGGTCGGCGCGTCTCATGGCAATTCTCTTGGTCGCTCTCTTGGCACGTGTCTTGGCAGCTGTCTTGACGAGTGTCTTGACGGGTCTCGCAGGCGCTCGGCGCGTCGGCTTTTCGCGCCCCCTGTCACTGCTGCTGACAGCATGTTGGCAGCAGGTGGGGGCTATATCAGGACAACACCTCAAGTGAAGGGAATTTGTCCATGACGAATCTTGATGAACTCGGTTTCCGGCAGGCGCAGAGCTTCGCGCTGGAACAACTGGTCACGGTCTACTCCACCTCCGGCGACCTGCGCTGGGCCCTGGTTGCGCTGGTCGCACAGTCCATCAGCGCAGCCTGGTCCTACGGGCGGGCACGGCTGGTCAAGCGCGTTCGCGAGGCGGTTCGCCGCCTCGCGCCCGTCGGCCCGCTCGACAGTGAATGCCACTACTGCTGACACCATGCTGGCAGCAGGGGACGGCTAGCTTCAATTCACGACCACAGGCGATCGGGAGCTTCATATGATTACGCTTTTTGGCTTTGGCACGGGCTTCGGCTTGCCGGAAATCAGTCCATTCGTGACCAAGACCGAGGTCCAGCTCAAGATGGCCGGGCTCGACTACATTAAGGAAAAAGCGATGCCGCCGGCCTCTCCCAAGGGCCAGCTGCCTTTCATTGCCGATGACGGTGAGACGATCGCCGATTCGACCTTCATCCGCGCCCATATCGAGGGAAAATACGGCTTCGATTTCGATGCGCCGCTGAGCCTGCAGGCGCGCGCGCAGGCCTGGGCCTTCGAGCGCATGATCGAGCATCACGTCTACTGGGCGCTGGTCGGCGCGCGCTGGGTCGACGACACCAATTTCGCCAAGGGGCCCGCGCATTTCTTCGACGGCGCGCCCGATCACATGCGCGACAAGATGCGCGAGGATGCCCAGTTCCGCGTCGCCGAGAACTATCTGTTGAGCGGGCTTGGCCGCCACGGCCCCGACGAGGACGTCGATCTCGCGATTCGATCGCTGTTTGCGCTGTCGGTGCAACTCGGCGACAAGCCGTACCTGATGGGCAATGCGCCGTGCGGCACCGACGCCACCGCGTTCGGCGCGCTGGCGGGAATCCTGACGCCGTTCTTCGATTCGCCGCTGCGCGAGCGCACCGAGAAATTCGACAATCTCACCGCCTATGTCGGCCGGATGATGCAGCAATATTATCCGGAGTTCGCCTGGGCGCCGTTGCAGCAGCAAGCGGCGGCTTAGCCCGCTACGACGGGAGCGGGCTCGCCCTTCAGTGCGGCGAGCTCCGCCTCGAGCTCGGCGATGCGCTGGTCGCGTGAGGCAAGCGCGCTCGCCACATCGGTCGCATCGAATTTCTGCGGAATGTGCTGCGGGCAGTTGGTGTCCCACGCCGCGACCTTGAACAGGATCACCTGCTCGGGCCGCGCACGATAGCCCTGCGGCATCAGCGAACGCGTCAGCGCCGGATCGTCTTCCACCACCCGCGCCTCGCCCCAGATCTTCACCCGCTGCCGGTGGGCGTAATTCATCACGAAGATATACGCCTTCGGGTTCTCCGAGAGATTGCCCTGGGTGATGAACTGCCGGTTGCCGCTGTAATCGGCGAACGCGATGGTGTGCCTGTCGAGCACCTTGATGAAGCCCTTCGGTCCGCCGCGATGCTGGATATAGGGCTGACCGCCGGCCGAGGCGGTCGCGAGATAGAAGCTGTTGGTGTTGGCGAGAAAGGCGGCGAGGTTCTCGTCCACCTCGGTTTGCCAGCCGCCGTGGGCCTCGACATCGGCATAAGTCGCGCGCGAACCCTTGCGGGTCTGGATTTCCTTCACCGCCGGGGTGAACCCGACATCGCTCGAATAGCTGCGAACCTCTGACATCTCAGCCTCCCGCCACGGGCGACAAAGCGGCCGTCCTCGCGCCCTAAGATGGGTATTTCCGGATCGTAGGCAATCTGGTGCATTGACACTTCACTGTTGCCGATTATGCAATAGTGCCATGGACCGGATCGACGCCATGCAGGCCTTCGTCGCGGTGGCGGACCTTGAGGGGTTTGCCCCCGCAGCCCGCAAGCTCGGCCTGTCGCCATCCGCCATCACACGGCTGATCGCGGCGCTGGAGGAGCGGCTCGGCGCGCGGCTGCTGCAGCGGACCACGCGGCAGGTGACGCTGACCGACGCCGGCTCGCGCTATCTGGAGCGGGCGCGGCGGATCCTTGCCGACGTCGAGGAGGCCGAGGACGCGGTCGAGAGCGAGCGCACCCGCCCCGAAGGCCGGCTGGTGATCTCGGCGCCGTTCGGCTTCGGGCGGCTGCATGTCAGCCCGGTCGTGACCGCCTACCTGAAGCGTTATCCGGACGTCGGCGTCGACCTGCGGCTGTCGGATCGCCGGATCAACCTCGTCGAGGACGGCGTCGACCTCGCGGTCAGGCTCGGGCACCTGCCGGATTCGACGCTGGTGGCGCGCCATGTCGGCCAGATGCGCCGGATCGTGGTGGCCTCGGCCGGCTATCTCAAGCTTCGCGGCGAGCCGAAGCGGCCGGCGGACCTCACCGCCCATGACACTATCCAGTTCGGCGCGATGACCGCGACGCCGGATTGGCGCTTCATGGAGGACGGCCAGGAGATCCGCATCATGCCGACGCCACGCTTCACCAGCAACAGTTCGGACGCTGCCATTCAATACGCCGAGCAGGACGGCGGGCTGACGCGGGTGATGGCCTACCAGGCCGCCGAATCGCTCAAAGCGCGGCGGCTCAGGATCGTGCTCGCCGAATTCGAGCAGCCGCCGGTGCCGATCCATGTCGTCTACCCGACATCCCGACTGTTGTCGGCCAAGGTGCGGACCTTCATCGATCTCGTCACCGAGACCACCGACTGGCACTTCGGCTAGCTAGCTCAGGCGGCCCGTCATCTGGCGTCCTTGTTCAGCTCGATGGTGACCTGCGACAGCCAGGAGCCGGGCGCTTCCATCACGAACGACTGGTGGTCGCCCTTGGTTCGGATCGTCACCAGTGCGGCAACGGTCTCGCCCTCGATGCGCGCCTCGATCAGTCCGTTGGAATTGGTCCCGGTGATCTTGCCACCCTGCCGGTACTCGCTCTCGAACCAGTTGCCGGAAAGCTGCGTGTCGTTCTGGTTGATGTTTGCGGACAACGACATCTTGTAGGCATCGCTTGCGCATCGGAGATCCAGGCTGATCGACTTGCCTGGCTTTGTGACGTTGTAGGCGACCTTGCAGCGGACCTTCTCCCAGTCCCCGTTCGAGGGCTTCATCGAACCGGATCCGGACCATCCGCCCGCCAGGTTGTCCAGACTTGTCGCCGCATACGACGAAATTGAGGTCATCAGTGCGAAGCACGCCGCGATGCTGCCTCGCACGATCCAAAATTTCCAGGACAGTTTCCAGGACGGTTTCCAAGGCAATTTCCAGGACATTGGGCCAATCTCCGAATCGGAATGCGATTGATCCTACCCGCGCCCGGCCGTGGCGGTGTGGCGAAGACGTGGAGAGATGTTGCGGAATTTGCTCTTCTGTTTACCGCAGCGCGCCGCAGGCAGTCCGCGGATATTGGCAGATTTCGACGCATTTGTCGGCCGCCGGCGTGTGATCCGCTTGGGGAGAACCTCAGGTCACGCGCGCCTTCTTCGGCACCACGCGGAACGTGCCGCTGGCGCGCGCGATCGTCACGCCGTCGGCCTTGATCAGGCTCTGGGCGAAGCAGATCGTGCTGCCGGTCTTGATCACATCGCTCTCGATTGCGAGCCACTGCCCGACATTCGCCGACCCGACGAAATCGACCGTGAGCGAGATCGTCAAATACGAGGTCGTCCAGCCGGTCGCCTGGCCGCAGCTATAGCCCATCGCGTTGTCGGAAAGGGCTGCGATCAGCCCGCCGTGGATCAGGCCGCGGCCGTTGGTGTGCGGCCGCGCCAGCCGCAGGCCGATGATGACGGACCGCTCGGTTTTCTTCTGGTAAAGCGGCTCCCAGGGCTCGGTGAGCGGGCTCTTGCGGAACAGCGGCTCGAAGCCTTCGGGGACGTCTTGAGGAATGTCGGGGGCGACTTGCGTATCGGTGGTCATCTGAATCTCGTGCATGGCGTTGCGTTGACGCCATTGAACGCGATGTCGATCGCGGTTTCACCGCCTACAAAGTTTTAAACGGGATTTGCGCAGATGTTTGAAAGCGCCGATGTGCCGCCCGATCACGCCGGCAATTCGTAGCCGACTTCGCTCTCGATCTCGATCGTTTTCTGCACCGCCGGCCGCGCCATCATCTTCTCGTAATGCGCCGTGAGGTTGGGGAACGTCTCCGGCGGCAGCTTGAGCGAATTGGCGAGCCGCCAGTACAGCCGGAACAGATGGATGTCGGCGATCGAGTAGCTGCCGATCGCCCAGCCGTGACCGAGCCGGCGGTCGGCGATGGCCCAGACCGCCTTCGCGTGGTCGAGCCCGCGCGCCCTTGCAGGATGCAGCGTCGAGGCGATGAAGGACATCCACGACAGCGCCTGCGCCTCGGCCTCGATGTCGTCGCGCGGCAGCAACTCGGCTTCAGGATAGCGCCGGGCGAGATAGAACAGGATCGCCGCGACCTCGGTCAGCGGCCGGCCGTCGATCACCAGCGTCGGGACCTTGCCTTCCGGATTCAGCGCGAGATAGTCGGGCGCACGCATGTCGTTGCGCTTGAACGACATCGGATGGGCCGCGAAGCCCGCGCCGATCTCGTTCAGGGCGATATGCACCGCCATCGAGCTGGCGCCCGGTGCGAAATAGAGGGTGAGCATGGCGGGTGCTCCGGCGTCGTATGATGCAGAAGCTGAACGTCAGCCGCGCCTGATGCAAGCGCGATCTCTAATTCCGTCACCCTGAGGAGGCCGCGGAGCGGCCGTCTCGAAGGGTCGACGGCCCCGCTAGTGGCCGTGCATCCTTCGAGACGCGGCCAAGAGGCCGCTCCTCAGGATGACGGATCAACTATCCTGCAAGCTGTCTAGAACGGCAGCCCCACATAGTTCTCCGACAGCGAGGTCGACGCCGCCTTCGAGCTGACGAGGTAGTCGAGCTCGGCGATCTGGATCCGCGCGGCGAATTCACCCTCGTCGGGGAATTTGTGCAGCATCGAGGTCATCCACCAGGAGAAGCGCACCGCCTTCCAGACCCGCGCCAGCGCCGTGGCCGAATAGCCGTCGAGGCCGGCCGAGGATTTCTCGTCATAAAATTCGCGCAGCGCCTGCGACAGATAATGCACGTCGCTGGCGGCAAGGTTCAGCCCCTTGGCGCCGGTCGGCGGCACGATATGCGAGGCGTCGCCCGCGAGGAACATCCGGCCGAACCGCATCGGTTCGGCGACGAAGCTGCGCAGCGGCGCGATGCTCTTTTCGATCGACGGGCCGGTGACGATCTCGTCGGCCGCCTTCTGGTCGAGGCGCCGCTTCAACTCGTCCCAGAACCGCTCGTCCGACCATTGATCGACATGATCGTCGAGCGGGCACTGCACGTAATAGCGGCTGCGATGGGTCGAGCGCATCGTGCAAAGCGCAAAACCGCGCGCGTGGTTGTTGTAGATCAGCTCCGGCGAGACCGGCGGCGTCTCCGAGAGGATGCCGAGCCAGCCGAACGGATACACCCGTTCATAGCTGGTGATCGCCGACGCCGGCACGCTGGCGCGGCTGATCCCGTGGAAGCCGTCGCAGCCGGCGATGAAATCGCAGGCGATTTCGTGGGTGACGCCGTCCTTGACGTAGCTGACACGCGGATGGTCGGTGTCGAAATCGTGCGGCTTGACGTCGGCGGCGGAGTAGACCGTGGTGAGGCCGGCCGCCTTGCGCGCGTTCATCAGATCGAGCGTGACCTCGGTCTGGCCGTAGATGGTCACGGTCTTGCCGGTCGCCGCATGCATGTCGATGCGGTGCCGCGCGCCGCCGAACGCCAGCTCGACGCCGTGATGAACCAGGCCTTCCTGGTGCAGCCGGGCGCCCGCGCCGACGCTGTCGAGCAGCGACACGGTGCCTTCCTCGAGCAGGCCGGCGCGGATCCGCCCCAGCACGTAATCCGGCGTCTGGCGCTCGAGAATGACGTTGTCTACGCCGAAAGTATGAAGTAGTTGCCCAAGCAACAGTCCGGCCGGACCTGCGCCAATGATTGCTACTTTTGTCCGCAACACCTGCTCCTCCCGATCGGATAGGCTTCCAGCCGGGCGCTTGCGCCGGGCGGTCGTCATCAACTTGCCAAGGCAACTATATCATATAACAGTTTTGGCAAGGCGGATTTGCGCGGGACCAGCGTTCGCCGCAGCGCAAGATGCCGGAGGGGCGGGTGCGACGAGGCGTCGTCCCTGCGGATTTCGGCTTGAATATCTGCGCGAATTAGATAACATGTTAAGTAATGAGACCGGGCACGAAGCCCGTCCTGGAGAGGAGGAGAGGTGATGAGGAAGAGTTTGTTGGCGCTGCTGACGGCAGCCGCCGCCGTCGTGCCAGCCGCAGGTCCTTCGCAGGCGCAGGACAAGACCGTCAATCTCAAGGTGTCGCTCTGGGTGCCGCCGGCGCATCCGCTGGTGCCGGCGACGCAGGCCTGGGCCGCCGACATCGAGAAGGCATCGGGCGGCACCATCAAGGTCACCGTGTTTCCGTCCGAGCAGCTCGGCAAGGCGTTCGACCATTACGACATGGCGCGCGACGGCATCGCCGACGTCACCTATGTCAATCCCGGCTATCAGCCCGGCCGTTTCCCGATCGCGGCCGCGGGCCAGCTTCCGTTCGTGTTCTCGGACGGCAAGAAGGGCACGCTGGCGCTGAACGAGTGGTACCACAAATACGCGCCGACCGAGATGAAGGACACCAAGCTCTGCTTCGCCTTCATCCATGATCCGGGCGCGCTGCACGGCAAGAAGAAGATCCTGCTGCCGAGCGACCTCTCCGGCGTGAAGGTGCGGCCCGCGCAGAGCACCATCGGCGAGATGGTGAAGATGTTCGGCGGCACCAATGTGCAGGCCTCTGCCCCGGAATCGCGCGATGCGATCGAGCGCGGCGTCGCCGACGAGATCACCTTCCCCTGGGGCTCGATCTTCCTGTTCGGCATCGACAAGGTGGTGAAGTATCACATGGATGTGCCGCTCTACACGACGGTGTTCACCTACAATATCAACCTCGCCAAATATAATGCGATGTCGGATGCCCAGAAGAAGGTGATCGACGATCATTGCACGCCGGAATGGGCCTCCAAGGTCACCGATCCCTGGACCGATTTCGAAGCCAATGGCCGCACCAAGATGAAGGCGCTGCAAGGTCACGAGGTCTATCCGCTGACGGCGGATCAGCTCGCCGAGTGGAAGAAGGCGGTCAAGCCGCTGCGCGACAGCTGGGCCGAGGCGGTGAAGAAGGCCGGCGGCGACGCGGAGAAGATCGAGGCCGATCTGCAGGCCACGCTGAAGAAGTACGAGGCGGGGATCTAGCCGAACCGCCGAGGTAAATGAGGCCGTCATGCCCGGGCTTGACCCGGGCATCCACGCCCTTACCGCCCGATCGAAATGAAGTCGTGGATGGCCGGGTCGAGCCCGGCCATGACGCGGGGTAGATTTCAACAATGGCTGCCAATTCCGAAGTTTCCCAGGACGGCGCGATCACCGGTCCACCCGATCCGGTGCGCAAGAATTTCATGGATCGCTTCATCGATTCGATCGAATGGGTGGCGGCCTTCTTCGTCGGCGTCGTCGCGCTCAACACCTTCACCGCGGTGTTCATGCGCAAGTTCTTCGCGGTGACGATCCCCGACTACTACAATTTCGGCCAGTTCCTGCTCGGCATCCTGATCTTCTGGGGCATCGCGGCGACGAGCTATCGCGGCACCCACATCACGGTCGATCTGGTCTGGGCCAATGCCTCGCCGCGCCATCAGCGCTGGATCGACATCTTCGCGACGCTGGTGCTGCTGTTCGTAGTGAGCGTGCAGACCTATACGCTGGTCGACAAGGTGATCGACACCAGGAACAGCCACATCGTCACCATGGATCTCGGCGTGCCGGTCTGGCCGTTCTTCCTGGTGTCGTGGATCGGCGATGTCTCCGCGGTGCTGCTGATTGCGATCCGGACCTACCGCCTGATCTTCCATCCGGAAGATATCCATGATGCCAAGATCAAGACCGCGGAGTAGACGGCCATGAGTCTCGATTTGAGCCCCGAGGCCGTCGCCGTCATCGGCTTCGTCTGCCTGTTCGCGCTGATGCTGTTGCGCGTGCCCGTCGGCATGGCGATGGGCCTCGTCGGCATCACCGGCTTCGGCTATCTCACCGGCTTCGCGCCGGCGCTGAAACTGGTCGGCCAGACCACGATGCGCACGGTGACGGATTATTCCTTCGGCGTGATCCCGATGTTCCTGCTAATGGGCGCCTTCGTGTCCGTCTCGGGCATCAGCCGCGAGCTGTTCCGCGCCGCCAACACCTTTGTCGGCCATTGGAAGGGCGGGCTCGGCATTGCGACCATCGCCGCCTGCGGCGGCTTTGCCGCGATCTCGGGCTCGTCGGTCGCGACCGCCGCGACCTTCTCGGCGGTGGCCTATCCCGAGATGCGCCGCTTTGGCTATCCGCAATCCTTCTCCACCGGGGTGATCGCGGTGGGCGGCACGCTCGGGGCGATGCTGCCGCCATCCACGGTGCTCGCGGTGTACGGCATCATCACCCAGCAGGATATCGGCAAGCTGTTCATCGCGGGCGTGGTGCCGGGCCTGCTCGCGATCCTGATGCACATGATCACGATCGGTATCATCGGCGTCACGCGGCCGGGGTTCCTGCCGGCAGGCAAGAAGGCGTCGTGGCACGAGCGTATGCTTGCGATGCGCGACGTCTGGTCGCCGCTGCTGCTGTTCCTGTTCGTGATCGGCGGCCTCTATGGCGGCTTCTTCGTTCCCACCGAAGCGGGCGCGGTCGGCGCGGTCGGTGCCTTCATCATCGGCATCCTCCGGGGCAAGCTGACCAAGGACGGCATCCTGCAATCGCTGCTGCAGGCGACGCGCACCGCCGCAGCGGTGTTCACGGTGCTGATCGGCGCGCTGTGCTTCGGCTATTTCCTGACCATCACCCAGACGCCGCAGAACGTCACTGAATTCCTCACCGGGCTCGGCATCGGCCCCTATGGCGTGCTGGCGCTGATCCTGATGATGTATCTGGTGCTCGGCTGCCTGATGGACGCGATGGCGATGGTGATCCTCACCGTGCCGATCGTGTTCCCGGTGGTGACCGCGCTCGGCTTCGATCCGATCTGGTTCGGCATCATCATCGTCATGACGGTGGAGCTCGGGCTGATCCATCCGCCGGTCGGCATGAACGTGTTCGTGATCAAAAGCGTGATCAAGGACGTCAACATGTCTACGATCTTCGTCGGCGTGCTGCCGTTCGTGATCACCGATCTGATCCGGCTGGTGATCCTGATCCTGTTCCCGCTGCTCGCGACCTGGCTGCCGCAGCGCATGATAGGTTAGATCAATGGCACCAGAGCTCCAGACCAGATACGTCTTCACCATCACCGCGCGGATCGCCGAGGTCACGTCCGCCGGCGACATCGGCACCGGCGTCCGCCGGATCATCCCGATCATCGGCGGCGAGGTGAAAGGCGAGGGGATCAACGGCAAGGTGCTGCCCTTCGGCGCCGACTTCCAGATCATCCGGCCCAGCGAGCTGATCGAGCTGGAGGCAAAATATGCCTTCGAGACTGACGACGGCGCCGTGGTCTATGTCGAGAACAAGGGCATCCGCTTCGGACCGCTCGATCTGCTCGAGAAGCTCAAGCGCGGCGAACCGGTCGACCCGAACCTGATCTATTTCCGCACCGTGCCGAAATTCGAAACCGGTGCCGAAAAGTACCGCTGGCTGATGGAGCACATCTTCATCGGCTCCGCCGCCCGCCACGCCGACCGCGTCGTGATCGACGTGCATCAGGTGCTTTGATGCCCCGCTCCGATCCTCCCCTGGAGGGGAGGATCGACGCGCATGAAAATGCGCGGCGAGGTGGGGTGATCTCTCCACACGGGCACTGTCCGGGTGGAGAGACCGTCACCCCACCCCGTCTCACATTCCGCTTCGCTTCATGTGAGCCGACCCTCCCCCTCCAGGGAGGGTGAAGTCCTGCGTCGCCATGCGCGCCTTGACTCCTGCGATGATAGTTATAAAACATAACTATTCTGAATAGGAAACAATAACGCCATGGGAAACGCTGCCGACGCGGGTGATGCCGCGCTGCTCAGGATCGAGACGCGAGGGGCGGTGCTGACCGTCGGGCTCAACCGGCCGGCCAAGCGCAATGCGCTGAACGACGGCATCATCCTGGCGCTGCGGGATTGTTTTTCCGCGATTCCCGACACGGTCGGCGCCGTCGTGATCCATGGTGTCGGCGATCATTTCTCGTCCGGCCTCGATCTCTCCGAACTGACCGAACGCGATGCCACTGAGGGCCTGGTGCATTCCCAGATGTGGCACCGCGTGTTCGACCGCATCCAGTATTGCCGCGTGCCCGTCATCGCCGCGCTGAAGGGCGCAGTGATCGGTGGCGGGCTGGAGCTGGCGTGCGCCGCGCATATCCGCGTCGCCGAGCCGTCGGCCTATTTCGCGCTGCCCGAGGGCCAGCGCGGCATCTTCGTCGGCGGCGGTGGGTCGGTGCGGCTGCCGCGCCTGATCGGCGTGCCCAGGATGGCGGACATGATGCTCACCGGCCGGGTCTATTCGGCGACCGAGGGCGCGGCCTACGGCTTCTCGCAATATCTCACCGAGGCCGACGGCGCGCTGCCCAAGGCGCTGGAGCTTGCCGAGCGCGTCGCCGCCAATGCGCCGCTGACCAATTTCGCCGTGCTGCAGGCGCTGCCGATGATCGCCGAGGCCAATCCGCAGACCGGTCTCTTGATGGAATCGCTGATGGCGACGGTGGCGCAGAGCGACAAGGAAGCCAAGAAGCGCATCCGTGCCTTCCTGGATCGCAAGACCGCCAAGGTGAAGCCGACATGAGCGCCAAGGCTGATATATCTGCGTCCGCGTCCACCGCGAGTGCGCATCCGCTGCGCCCGATCTCGTTCGGCAATCCTGATGTCACCGTCGAGCGCCGCGACGACGGCACGATCTATCTTCGCCCCAAGCTCAATCTCGCCGATTACCCCGTTCGTCTCACCGATCGCCTGCACCACTGGGCGAAAGCCGAGCCGAGCCGGGTGTTCATGGCCGAGCGCGCAGCCGGTGGCGGCTGGCGCCAGATCACCTACGCGCAATTGCTCGAGGCTATCAGGCGCATCGCCTCGGCCCTGATCGCGCGCGGGCTGTCGGCCGAGCGGCCGATCATGATCCTGTCGGGCAATTCGATCGATCACGCGCTGATCGCGCTCGGCGCGCTCTATGCCGGCATTCCGTTCTGTCCGGTGTCGCCGGCCTATTCGCTGGTGTCGCGCGACTACGGCAAGCTCAGCTTCGTCATCAAGCTTTTGACGCCGGGTCTCGTCTTCGTCGACGACGCCGACAAATTTGCCGACGCCCTGCGCGCCAATGTCGGACCCGATGTCGAGATCGCGGCGAGCGGCGGGACCGTGCCCGGCCGCGAGGTGACGCGGCTCGCCGGTCTTATGGCGACGCCGGAAGATCCCCACCTCGACGCGACCCATGCGACGATCGGTCCGGATACGATCGCAAAATTCCTGCTGACGTCGGGCTCGACCGGCAATCCCAAGGCCGTCATCAACACCCAGCGCATGATCTGCGCCAACCAGGTGATGCTGCGCGAGACGCTGGCGTTCCTGAAGGATGAGCCGCCGGTCATCGTGGACTGGCTGCCGTGGAATCACACCTTCGGCGGCAACCACAATGTCGGGCTGACGCTCTATAACGGCGGCTCGATGTATCTCGACGAGGGTAAGCCGATGCCCGGCGGCATCGAGGAGACCGTGCGAAACCTGCGCGAGATATCGCCGACGGTCTATTTCAACGTGCCCAAGGGTTATGAATCGCTGCTGCCCTATCTGCGCGACGATGGAGATCTGCGGGCGAAATTCTTCCACCGGCTGCATGCGATGTTCTTCTCCGGCGCGGCGCTGTCGCCGTTCGTCTGGAACAGCCTCGATGCGCTCGCGGTGCAGGAGAAGGGCTATCGCGTGCCCATGCTGACCGGGCTCGGCGCCACCGAGACCTCGCCGTTCTTCATGTCGGTGCGGCCCGATACCAGCCGCTCCGGCCATGTCGGGCTTCCGGTGTCGGGCAATGATGCGAAGCTGGTGCCGAACAACGGCAAGCTCGAGGTGCGCGCCAAAGGCCCGAACGTGACGCCCGGCTATTGGCGGCAGCCCGAACTGACCGCCAAGGCGTTCGACGAGGAGGGCTTCTACAAGTTCGGCGACGCGCTGAAGCCCGCCAACGCCGGCGATCTCGATGCCGGTTTCGATTTCGACGGCCGCATCGCCGAAGATTTCAAGCTGGCGAGCGGCACCTGGGTCAGCGTCGGGCCCTTGAGGGCGCGCTTTGTCGGCACCTGCGCGCCGCTGGTGCGCGACGTTGTGATCGCAGGAATCAACCGCGACGAGCTGGCGGCGATCGTGATCCTCGATCTCGACGGCTGCCGCCTGATCAATCCGGCACTTGCCGCTAGCGACATCGCGACTGCGGCCAACGACCCGCTGGTGCGCGCGGCGTTCCGTGAACGCTTCGCGCGCGTGCTTGCGAGCGCCACCGGTTCGTCGAACCGGATCGCGCGGGCGATCCTGCTCGACACACCGCTGTCGATCGATCGCGGCGAGGTCACCGACAAGGGCTCGATCAACCAGCGCGCGGTGCTGGAGCATCGCACTGACATCATCGAAGCGCTTTATGCGCCGGTGCCGCCGGCATCGGTGATCACGTCAGCCTGAATATCTGAGAGGAGAATGCCATGCAGTTGAAGGACCAGGCCGCCATCGTCACCGGCGGCGCATCGGGATTGGGTGCCGCGACCGCGCGCCGTCTGGCCGCGCAGGGTGCCAAGGTCGCGGTCTGCGATCTCAACGCCAAGCTCGCCGAGAGCGTCGCGGCCGAGATCGGCGGCATTCCTGTTGTCTGCGACGTCGCCGATGCAGTGGCGGCCGAAGCCGCGGTCGCTGCCGCCGCCAAGGCGCATGGCCCGGCGCGCGTGCTGGTGAACTGCGCCGGCATCGGAGTGGCCAAACGCGTGATCGGCCGCGAGGGGCCGATGGCGCTCGCCGATTTCGACAAGGTGATCAAGGTCAATCTGATCGGCTCCTTCAACATGCTACGGCTTGCGACCGCCGATATGGCGAAGCTCGAACCGCTCGCGACCGGCGAGCGCGGCGTCGTGATCTCGACGGCTTCGGTCGCGGCCTATGACGGCCAGATCGGGCAGGCGGCCTATTCGGCCTCGAAGGGCGGCATCGTCGCGATGACGTTGCCGATCGCGCGCGAGCTCGCCCAATTCGGCATCCGCGTGCTGACCATCGCGCCCGGCCTGTTCATGACGCCGTTGCTGGCCGGCCTGCCGCAGGAGGCACAGGATTCGCTCGCCGCCGGGATCCCGTTCCCGCGCCGGCTGGGCCAGGCCGACGAGTTCGCCTCGCTTGCGCTGCATATGATCGACAATCCCTACCTGAACGGCGAAGTGGTGCGGCTCGATGCCGCGCTCCGGATGGCGCCACGCTGAAGCATGATCCGGAAGAGCGCAAAACGCTCTTCCGGATCGATCCCGCTCAATCGAGGATAGACCATGTTCGTCAACCGGCGCGACGTGCAGATCCAGTGGGGCGATTGCGACCCCGCCAATATCGTCTACTACCCGCGCTACTTCGCGATGTTCGACGACTCGACCTCGATCATGTTCGAAGCGGCTGGTTGCTCGAAGCAGGACCTCGTCCACAAATATGGCCTGGTCGGCATTCCCATGGTCGACACGCGGGCGAAATTCCACATCCCGTCGACCCATGGCGACTGGATTACCATCGAGAGCCGGATCGAGAGCATCAAGCGCTCGAGCTTCGAGGTGGTGCACCGCGTGTTCAAGGGCGAGGCGTTGGCCATCGAGGCGTTCGAGACAAGGGTGCTGGTCGGCCGCCACCCGGACGATCCCTCCAGGCTGAAATCGGCGCCATTTCCGCAGGAGGTCATCGACCGCTTCCTGAAGGGCTGACTTGTTCAGGGCTGACTTGCAGCCCCTCATGACTCGACTTTTGGAGCATGATCCTCTCGGAAAACCGGTTTCCACTTTTCCGGATCATGCTCTAAAGAAGGGGCTGAATTGGCCCGCAAAACTGGTCTAAACCCAAAAAACATATCCGCAGGGAGGAATGAATGAGGAAGGCCACTCTCGCCGCCGCCGCGCTCGCAGCTGTTTTCGCGCTGCCGGGCGCGCCCGTGCTGGCGCAGACCAATGAAATCACCATCGGCATCTCGATCTCGACCACCGGCCCCGCCGCCGCGCTCGGCATCCCCGAGCGCAACGCGCTCGATTTCGTGCCGAAGGAGATCGGCGGCGTGCCGCTGAAGCTGATCGTGCTCGACGACGCCGGCGATCCGACGGCTGCGACCACCAATACGCGGCGCTTCGTCACCGAGTCCAAGGCCGACATCATCATGGGCTCCTGCATCACGCCGACGACGATCGCGGTATCGACGGTCGCCAACGAGGCCGGCATCCCGCATCTCGGTCTTGCGCCGTTCCCGATCAACGAGGCCCGCGCGAAATGGTCGGTCGACCTGCCGCAGTCGATTCCGATCATGGGCAAGGTGCTCTACGAGCATATGAAGGCGCACAACATCAAGACCGTCGGCTATATCGGCTATTCGGATTCCTACGGCGATCTCTGGGTCAACGACTTCAAGGCGCAGGCCGTGCCGATGGGCCTGACCATGACCGATGAGGAGCGCTTCGCGCGTCCGGATACGTCGGTCGCGGGTCAGGTGCTGAAGCTTGTCGCCGCCAATCCCGACGCCATCCTGGTCGGCGCCTCCGGCACCGCCGCGGCGCTGCCGCAGTCCGCGCTGCGCGAGCGCGGCTACAAGGGCCTGATCTACCAGACCCACGGGGCCGCCACGATGGACTTCATCCGCATCGCGGGCGCGTCCGCGGAAGGCGTCATCATGTCGGCCGGCCCGATCATGTCGCCGGAAACCCAACCCGACAGCGCACTGACCAAGAAGCCGGGCCTGACGCTGAACGCGGCCTATGAAGCCAAGTACGGCGCCAACAGCCGCAGCCAGTTCGCCGGCCATTCCTTCGACGCCTTCGAGGTGCTGAAGCGCATCATCCCGACAGCGCTGAAGACCGCCAAGCCAGGCACGCCGGAATTCCGCGAGGCGATCCGCCAGGCCTTCATCTCCGAGAAGGAGATCGTCGCGTCCCAGGGCGTCTACAACTGGACCGAAAAGGATCGCTACGGCCTCGATGACCGCTCACGCATCCTGCTGACGGTCAAGGACGGCAAATACATCCCGGCGATGTGAGCTGGGTGCGATCCACGAAACGAAGAAGCCGGTCGCGATCAGGGGCCGGCTTTTTCTTTACCCTCCCCTGGAGCGGGTGGGGTGACACTCTATCGTCGTCGGTGGTGCTTCAGCGGCACAGCTTCCGCTTCGCGAGCGCCGTAGAGCTCGACATAAATCCGCTCCAGCACGGCGTTGAGGTCAGCCGCGATCTCCGAATTCCAGAACCGGATGACGCGGTAGCCTTCTTTCTCAAGCCATTGTTGCCGCTCGCGATCGTGTTTCGCGGTCTCGTCTTCGTTGTGGTGTCCGCCGTCCAGCTCGATGATGAGTCGTTTGGCCGGGCAGAAGAAATCGACGACGTAAGGGCCAATCGGTGCCTGTCTTCGAAAATGCGTTCCGTCCGTTGGCAGCTCCCTCAGCGCACGCCACAGTATTCGTTCATGCGGCGTTGCGTTGGCGCGCAGCTTCTTTGCGGCGGTTCTGCGGATCGATGCTGAGACCATTTGTGCGGCTTCACCCCACCCCGATCGCACCCGACGATGCTACGCATCGCCGCGCGCGCTCGACCCTCCCCCTCCAGGGGAGGGTGAAGTGGAACGCAATCTTCGCGCGAATGCAAGCATGGTCAGAAGGTCGCAGCCGTCTTCATCCTCCCCTGGAGGGGGAGGATCGCCGCGCATGCAATGCGCGGCGAGGTGGGGTGACAGTCTCTCCGCGGTGGAGCTGCGCGTCCTAGATCGCGCTCTCGCCTTCGTGCTGGAAGCCGAGATAGCTCGCGGCGACGCCCTTGTTGGCGGCAATCTCCTTCGCGGAGCCACTAAGCACGAACTCGCCAAGCTCCATCACATAGGCGCGGTCGGCGATTTGCAGCGCCGCCTGGGCGTTCTGCTCGACCAGCAGCACCGAGACGCCGGCTGCGCGGAGCTCGCCGACAATGCGGAAGATGTCGGCGACGATGATCGGGGCGAGGCCGAGGCTCGGCTCGTCCAGCATCAGCAGTTTCGGTGCGCCCATCAGTGCGCGGCCCATCGCCAGCATCTGCTGCTCGCCGCCGGACAACGTGCCGGCGAGCTGCTTGCGGCGTTCCTTGAGCCGCGGAAACAGCGTGTAGACCCGCTCCAGCGAGCGGGCCGCGGTTGCCTTCGCGATCCGGAAGGCGCCGAGCTCGAGATTGTCCTCGACATTCATGGTGCCGAACAATTCGCGATGCTCGGGCACCAGGCTCAGGCCCGTTGCGACGCGGTCCTCGATATCGAGCGGCGCCATGTCGACGCCGGCGAAGGTGGTACGGCCTCGCAGCGGCAGCACGCCCATGATGGCGTTGAGCAAAGTGGTCTTGCCGGCGCCGTTGGCGCCGATGATGGTGACGATCTCGTTCTCGCCAACGTCGAGCGAGACGCCGCGCACGGCCTCGACCTTGCCGTAGGCAATGTGGACGTCGGTCACCGTCAGCAGGGCACTCATGCGGCGGCTCCGAGATAAGCCTTGATCACGTCGGGGTTGCGCTTGATCGCGGCGGGCGTGCCTTCGGCGATCTTGGTGCCGAAATCGAGCACCACGATGCGGTCGGCGAGATCCATCACGAACCCCATGTCGTGCTCGACCAGCAGCACCGACATGCCGCCGTCGCGCAACTGCCGGAGCAGCGCGGCCAGCCGCTGCTTCTCCATGTGGCGCAGGCCGGCGGCCGGCTCGTCCAGCAACAGAAGCATCGGATCGACGCACAGTGCCCGCGCGATCTCGACGATGCGTTGCTGCCCGAGCGACAACGAGCCGGCGAGCTGGTCGATCTGGTCGGACAGGCCGACGCGCTCGATCTGCCGCGCGGCTTCCGCCAGCAGTTTCGCCTCGTCAGCGCGGTCGAGCCGCAGCATGCTGGAGATCGCCCCGGAATTGCCGCGCAGATGCGCGCCGATCGCGACGTTCTCGAGCACGGTCATGTCGGGCACCAGCTTGACGTGCTGGAACGTGCGCGCCACGCCGAGCTTGACCACCTCCTGCGGCGGGGCATTCGCAACCTCGTTGCCGAGCACGGCGATCTTGCCGCTGGTTGCGGCCAGGACGCCGGTGATCAGGTTGAAGGTCGTGCTCTTGCCGGCGCCGTTCGGCCCGATCAGCGCGACGATCTCGCGGGCGTTGACGTCGAACGAGACGTCGTTCACCGCAAGCACGCCGCCGAACTGCTTGCGGGCCTTGTCGATGTGCAGGAGAACCGGCGACGTTCCCGGCGCCCGCTCGCGGTGTTCCAGCTTCACCGACGTGTCCGGCGTCTTGCGGGCCGGCTTGAACGGCAGGTGCGACATCAGCCAGGGCCAGACGCCCTGCGGTGCGAGCTGCAGCAGCAGCACCAGCATGATGCCGAACACGATGGTCTCGAGCTGGCTCTGCCCGCCGAAGATGTAGGGCAGGTAGCTCTGCAGCACCTCCTTCAGGATCACGACGATGCCGGCGCCGAGCACCCCGCCCCAGACGTAACCGGCGCCGCCGACGACGGCGATGAACAGATATTCGATGCCGGCCTGCGCGCCGAACGGCGTCGGGTTGGCGGCGCGCTGGAAATGCGCGTAGAGCCAGCCGGACAGGCCGGCCAGCACCGCCGCATAGATGAACACCAGCAGCTTGGCGCGCGGCGTCTGCACGCCGAATGCCTCGGCTGCGATATGGCCGCGCCGCAACGCGCGGATGGCGCGCCCGGTGCGGGAGTCCAGCAGGTTCATGGTCAACAGCGCGGAAAGCAGCACCGCGACCCAGATCGCGTAATAGATCGTGTCCGGGCTCAGCATCTTGAACGCGCCGATCGAGAGCGGCGGGATGCCCGAAATGCCATCGTTGCGGCCGAGGAATTCGAGCTTGCTGAACAGATAGAACAGCCCGATGCCCCAGGCGATGGTGCCGAGCGGAAGATAATGGCCTGACAGCCGCACCGTGACGAGGCCGAGCAGCACGGCCGCAATGCCGCTGACCAAAAGCGAAGCCGGCAGCGTCAGCCACGGTGAGATGCCGTAGGCGGTGGTCAGCACCGCCGTGGTGTAGGCGCCGAAGCCGCAGAACGCAGCCTGTCCGAACGAGGTGAGGCCGCCGACGCCGGTGAGCAGCACCAGCCCCATCGCGACCAGCGCGGCGAGGCCGATATTGTCGAGCAGCACGATCCAGAACGGCGGAATGCCCGGCAGAAGCGGAATCACCGCCATCACGAGCGCGAAGATGATGAGAGGAAGCCGCTGCGTCATCGTGCTCAATCCTTCTCTTCCTCGACCTGGGGCGCTGCGAGCGAGCGCAGCACCAGGACGGGAAGGATCAGCGTGAACACGATGACTTCCTTGAAGTTACTTGCGTAGAATGACGAGAAGGCCTCGACGATGCCGACCACGATGGCCGCGACCGCGGTCAGGGGATAGCTGACCAGGCCGCCGATAATGGCGGCGATGAAGCCCTTCAGGCCGATCAGGAAGCCGGTGTCGTAATAGAGCGTCGTGATCGGCACGATCAGGATGCCCGAAATCGCGCCGATCACGGAGGCGAGCAGGAATGCGATCTGGCCCGACAGCGTGGTGCGGATGCCGACCAGGCGAGCGCCGAGGCGATTGACCGCGGTGGCGCGCAGCGCCTTGCCGGTCTTGGTGTAGCCGAAGAACAGCCACAGCCCCACGATGAAGCCGACCGTCAGGGCATACACGGCAAGGCTCTGGCCGGTGAAGCGCAGCGGACCGGCGGTCACTGCGGCGCTCGACAGCGCCGGGCCGCGCAGGCCCTCGGCGCCGAAGAACACCAGGCCGAGGCCTTGCAGCGCCAGATGGCAGCCGACCGAGGCGATCAGGAGCACCAGCACGGAGGTGTGCGCGATCGGCTGGAACGCAATGCGATAGAGGAACAGCCCGATCGCCGCCACGATCAAGAGCGCCAGCGCAATGTTGACGGCAATCGGCGTGTTGGGGCCGACCAGCGCATAGACGAGGCCGAGCAGCGCGACAGGGAAGACGATGTTGAGCGCGACCGAGCGCATCACCAGCCGGGTGTGCAGTGCCTTGCGGGCGAAGAACAGGTCCAGCGCGAACGCGACGAGGCCCATCGCGACGGCAAGGCGCACGGTGCCGGGCACCTGCCCGGTCGCCAGCATGGCGTAGCTCAGCGCGCCGTAGGTGACGAATTCGCCCTGCGGGATCAGGATCACCCGCGTCACCGCGAACACCAGCACCAGGGCCAGCCCGAGCAGTGCGTAGATCGCGCCATTGGTGATGCCGTCCTGCAGCAGGAACAGCATGATCGTTGTGTTCAAGGCCGAGCGCTCCCCCTCAAGCGTCGGACCGCCGCAGCCGGCTGTGCCGGTCGGGTCGGCCGATATCGGCTGTTGATAGCCGTCGATATTTGATATGGTGCATAACGATTATTGGATATAATCTCAAGGTCCCCGAGCGTCCCGCGGGGTTTTTGTACCGGGATTGCGAGCCTGGAGCGATGACTGTTTCCAAAACCGCCTCCGATGCCGTCCGATCGTCGCGTGCCCTGCGCAGGGAACCGGTCGATCCGGCCGGGGACGACAGCATGCTGCAACTGGGCGAACTGTCCGGACTGCTCGGCTATTCGCTGAAGCGTGCGCAGCTCAAGGTGTTCGAGGACTTCCTGCGCTGCGTCGCGCCGCTGCAGCTGACACCGGCGCAGTTCTCGGTGCTGCTGCTGCTCGACAAGAATCCGGGCCGCAACCAGACCGAGATCGCCAACACGCTCGGCATCCTCAGGCCGAATTTCGTCGCGATGCTGGACGCGCTGGAGAGCCGCGACCTTTGCGCGCGGATGCGCTCCACCAACGACCGGCGCTCCCACATCCTCGTCCTGACCGACAAGGGCCGCGCCGTGCTGGCGCGCGCCAAGAAGCTGGTCGCCAACAAGCACGAGGCGCGGTTGATCGAGGTGCTCGGCCCCGCCAACCACGCCGCGCTGCTGGAGATGCTGGCGAAGCTCGCGCAGGAGTTTTGAGGGGGCGTGACGGCCCATCCGCTCGCAATGACGCGTTGGGTTGATACATATCCGACGTGCGGGCGTCGCCAGGCGACGAACCCGTCGCGGTCTAAAGCTTGTAGCCGATGTTTCGCAACAGATCCTTCCGCCACGCTATGTCGGCGTCGGTTTCGACGCCGAGCGGCGAGGCGCCATCCACCACTCCGAGCACGCCGCGCCCGAGCTCCGTCTGCGCGACGATCACCTGTGTGGGATTGGCCGTCGCGCAATAGATGCGGCAGACCTCCGGCACTGCGCGCACCGCCGCCAGCACGTTGACGGGAAAGAACCCGTCGCCGAGGAAAATCAGGAAGGTGTGACCGGCGCCGATCGCCAATGCGTTGTCGCGTGCCAGGGCGAGCGAGGCGTCGTCGTTACCGGAGCAGCGCAGCAACCGCTTGCCGGAGGCCTCGCAGAAAGCCACCCCAAAGCGGATGCGCGGGACCGCGCCCACCAGCGCTTCGTGAAGGTCTTCCACGGTCTTGATGAAATGCGACTGGCCGAAGATGAAGTTGGTCTCATCCGGCTTGACGATGGGCACCACGGTGAGTTCCATGGCTTCGCTCCTGCACGGTGAGCTCCCCAATCCATGGTAGGCCGCCGGAGGGCGTTTGCAAGCGGCCACAGGCGCTCAAATGTGCCGGCTGTCTGCTTTTCCACCTCACGCCGATCAGACCCAGCATCCGTACTCACTCACGACGGCTCCCAAGGGAAGACCGGAAATCGCCGGGAGGTTGCGCGCCCAAGAGCGGGAAATGTGGTATCCTCCATCAAGCGCGACAGGACGTGCGCGAATGTTGCACGGCCCCTCGCCAAAGCGACCGCGAAGCGGACCGAGCGTTTGCCGACGGATCTGAAGGGAGCGCTTCGAGGGGGCTCGAGGAGGATCAACGCCGTGAAGCGGGACTTCGATCTCATCGTCTATGGCGCAACGGGTTACACCGGCCGTCTGATCGCCGAATATCTGGCGACGTCCTATCGCGGCGACGATGCTCCGTCCTGGGCAATTGCGGGACGTTCGACCGACAAACTCCAGAAGGTGCGTGCCGATATCGGCGCACCGGACGATTTGCCGTTGGTGAAGGCGGATGCTGCCGAGCCGGCCAGCCTGCGTTCGATGTGCGAGCGCGCGGCCGTGGTCGTCACCACGGTCGGGCCCTATCAGCTCCACGGTCCCGAGCTAGTGGCGGCCTGCGCGGCCACCGGCACGGCCTATGTTGATCTTTGCGGCGAACCGGGCTGGATGCGGCGCATGATCGACGCCCATCACGAAGAGGCGAAACGGACCGGCGCGCGCATCGTCTTCTCCTGTGGCTTCGATTCCATCCCGTTCGACCTCGGTGTGCTCACGTTGCAGGAGAAAGCGCGCGAGAAATTCGGACGCCCGGCGCGGCGGGTCAGGGCCCGTCTGCGCAAGGTGAAGGGCGGCATGTCCGGTGGCACCGCAGCGAGCGCTCAGGCGACGCTGGCCGCCGCGGCGCGCGACCCGGCCCTGATCCGGCTGCTGACCGATCCGTTCGCGTTGACGCCGGGCTTCACCGGGCCGTCTCAGCCGTCGGGCCTCGTCCCCGAATATGACACGAGCATGCACGCGTGGCTCGTGCCGTTCCCAATGGCGCCGATCAACACCAAGAACGTGCACCGCACGAACTTCCTGTTGGGACATCCGTACGGCAGGGACTTTGTTTATGACGAGATGATGGTGGCGCCGGGACTTGGGGACATCGCGAGCGTGACGACGGAGACGTTCGCCACGGTGCTGTCCTTGTTCGGGACCGGCGGTCTCAAACGCGGCGCAGGCCCGACCCGGGAAGCGCGCGAGAGGGGCTTCTATGACATCTTCTTTCTGGGCGAGGTGCCGGATGGCGGACGGGTCGAGGCCGTCGTCACCGGCGACCGCGATCCGGGCTACGGCTCGACCAGCAAGATGATCGCCGAGAGCGCACTCTGCCTCGTGCGCGACGTGCAGGGCGAGGGCGGCATCTGGACGCCAGGTGCGCTGATGGGACCGGCCTTGCGCGAGCGTCTGAAGGCGCGTGCCGGTCTCACTTTCAGCGCGCGTTGAGGTCGCGCGCAGTCGGCATGACCAATGATGCTGAGCACCTCAACTGTCTGCTCATCGTAGCGAGCGTCAACGAACGCCGCTACGCTCGCGCCCATCCGAGCAAGCTTGCGATATAGCGTATCGCGGGCGCCTCAGATTGCGCTCATCCAGGCTGCATTCGGAATACACGATGCTTGAGCTTGGCTCCGGCTCGCATGCTTGCAAGGAAGGCAGCCCTAAGCCCGGGCCAAGCAATTGACGGCAGCGAAGCAGCGCCGCGAATCCGAACAATGCGTCGAGACCGGTCCGAAGCAGCATCGGTAACTCGCTCGGTCGTTTCATTATCGCACGGACCAGTGCGGCGAGATCGATCGTCCCGTTCGCACGCACTGCGGCCAAGGCGGCAGCAGGAAGCTGCCGACCGGCCGGATCCATGATCACGCGGACGGCAGTCATAGGGAGGCCGTGCGCAGCAGCGACACTCGCCGCCACATGGGATTCGTTATCGACCGCCAGCGCGCCCATACTCATATGCAGTGATCGCTTCGCCTCTGTATGCATGGCGACGGTTGTCACACCGGCGATAGGACCAAAAATCGAATCGGGGATGAGCCGAAGCAAGGCTTGCGACCAATTCCGATCAGTGGAGAGCTGAATCGTTTCCGAAATGATCGTCGATGCTACGATGCATGCGCCTGCCGGGAGATCAGGCGAAAGGCCGCCTGCGACACCAAAACTGATGAGACCGGAGCAATCCTCGGCAACTGCCGACGCAAGGGACGCTGCGAGCGTGCTGCCGTCGCCACCGCAGATCGCCTCCGTGTGCAGGTCTGCAGCGATCCGCGCCTCGAATGCAAGTCCCGTGACTCCAATCACGACTGCCATGAGTCCCCTCCCGAATGTCGCGCTGGACGGCGCGCATGATAATTCGCGGGTGCCCGCGCACCGCAGGGCGATCGGCGGGCCACTCGCATGCAATGATGCCAATGCATGCGGGCCGTGTCAGGCAGGATGTTCCGCTCCAACACCAAGTCGCAAATGACTAATGAGTTAGTTTCTGACGGATAAGTCAGCTGTTCTGTTTTGGCGTTGTGATAAATGCTGCCCCACGGGCAGGATCGGTGGTGAGCGCGAGATCGTGCCGGAAGCTGGAGCAGCGCACTCGACGAGCCAAATCGGCGCCTCCTCGGGATACGAGCCGATGCAATATGCGCGGCGTCTTGAAGTCATTGTGCGGGATGATTTGCAGCATTGTCCGCGCTGGCAGTTCGCTTTCGCGAACGAGCGTAAGGATCACCGATATTATGAATTGGTCGAGGATACCCTTCATCCTGAGTTCGATTACCGGTATTTTGTCATCAAGGACGCTGTTGACCAGGTTTGTTCCGTTCAGCCCTTTTTCCTGATGGACCTGGATTTACTGGTCGGTGCGAGCCCGCGATTTGGCGTGCTCATCGACACCATTCGCCGGATGTGGCCCCGCCTGATGCGTGCCCGTGCGCTCATGGTGGGATGCGTTGCCGGGGAAGGTCATCTTGATGGGGACGAGGCCTGCCATCGGGCCAGCGCGGAACTGCTGGCTTCAACGATTGCAGGACATGCTCACACGTTCGGGGCACGGTTGATCGTATTCAAGGAGTTTCCCGCGCGATACCGAGCGCCCCTCGACTGCCTGACTACTCATGGATTCACCTGCATCCCCAGCCTGCCCATGACCAGGCTTTGCATCGATTACGCCAGCTTCGATGACTATATGAATCACGCTCTCAATAGTGCCACCCGCAAGAAGCTACGCAAGAAGTTTGAGGCGACGGCGCGAGCCTCCCCGCCTGTCGAGATGAGCGTCGTCAACGACGCGACGCCGGTGATCGCGCAGATCTATCCATTGTATCTCCAAGTCTATCGGCGTTCGAAACTGCACTTCGAGAAGCTGACGGAGCAATACTTCCGCGACCTGGGACGGCGGATGGGAGACAGGGTCCGCTTCTTCCTCTGGCGTCAGAACGAGCGGATCGTCGCGTTTGCGGCGTGCATAGTGCACGGTGACACGATCTATGCGGAGTACATAGGACTCGACTACAATGTCGCCCTAGACCTGCATCTCTATCATTATGTATTTCGTGACATGGTGAGCTGGGCAATCGTCAACGGGTACAAATGGTTTCGCAGCAGCGGGCTGAATTATGATCCCAAGCTGCACCTGAGGCACTTGCTTGACCCGATTGACTTATACGTTCGGCACACCTCGACGTCGATCAACGCAGTGTTGAAGCGCATTCTGCCGGCGCTTGAGCCGACGCGATATGACGAGACGCTTGCGAAGTTTCGCAATTATCACGAGCTTTGGGCGCAGCCTGAGACTGGCCCAGGTCCGTCGAGTACACGGCCTAATCCACCAGGATCACGCGGACGTCGTTGACGTTGGTCAGCGTTGGACCCGTCAGCAACAGATCGCCGGTCTGCGCGAAGAAGCCGGTGGCATCGTTGTTCGCGAGATAGGCTCCGGGATCGAGGCCGATCGACTTCATCTTCGCGAAGGTTGCCTGATCGATCACGGCCCCGGCGGGGTCGCTCGCGCTGCCGGCGCCGCCGTCCGCGCCGTCGGTGTCGGCGGCGAGCGCCGAGATGTCGGGCGTATCCTTGAGCAGGTCGGCCAGCGCCAGAGCGTACTCCTGGTTGGGGCCGCCGCGGCCATTGCCGCGCACGGTCACCGTGAGCTCGCCGCCGGAGATGATCGCGACGCGCTTGCCTTCGCTGCGCGCCTTCAGCGCCAGCTGTGCGTGCGCGGCCGCGACGTCGCGGGCCTCGCCCTCGAGATCGGCGCCGAGCGCGATGGTCTCGTAGCCGGCGTCCTGCGCGACCTTCACCGCAGCGTCGATCGAGGCCTTGGGCTTCGCCAGCAGCTCGAACGTCGCGCGCGCGAACGCGGGATCGCCCGGCTTGCAGCTCTCGTTCCTGGGATCGTCGAGCGCGCGGCGGACCGCGTCATCGACCGAGAGATTGTACTTGGCGACCAGCGCGCGGGCATCCGCCAGCGTGGTCGGGTCCGGCACCGTCGGCCCCGAGGCGATCGCGGAGGGATCGTCATGCGGCACATCGGAAATCGCCAGCGTGACGATCTCGGCGGCGTGCTGGCCGGCGCGTGCCAGCCGTCCGCCCTTGATGCGCGACAGATGCTTGCGGACGATGTTCATCTCGCCGATCGGCGCGCCGGAGCGCAGCAGCGCGCGATTGACCTGCTGCTTCTGGGCGAAGCTCACGCCTTCGACGGGCGCGATCCAGTTCGCCGAGCCGCCGCCGGTCAACAGCACCAGCAGGAGATCGTCGGGTGTGGCTTCCGCCGCCAGCCGCAGCGTATCGTCGGCCGCGCGCAGGCCGGCCTCATCAGGCACCGGGTGACCGGCCTCGACCACCTTGATACGGCGGGTCGGCACGCCATGGCCGTGGCGGGTGGTGGCGATGCCGACCAGCCGTGACGGGTCGAGGCCGAGCGTGTCGAGATAGTGCCGTTCCGCCGCGGCCGCCATGGCGCCGGCGCCCTTGCCCGCGGCGAGGCAGATCACGCGTCCCTTCGGCGCCGGCCGCAGCCGCGATGCCAGCACGACATCGGGATGCGCAGCCGCCACCGCGGCATCGAAGATTGAACGCAGGAAGGGACGACGGTCGGTCATGGCTGTGCTTTCGTTACGCGGTCAGTTTCCGCCGGCTTCGCCGCTGATGACGTCGCCGAACAATTGCCAGCGCTCGCCCTTGAACTGCATCAGCTGCAATTGCTCGATCGGCTGGAAGTCGGCAGGCCCGGTCGACAGCGTCACGCCGGGCAGCAGGCCGCCCTGCGCAAACTGCTTCAGGCTCGCCGCCTGCTTCATCACATTGGCGCGGGTGAGGTCGTCGCCGCAGCGGCGCAGCACCTCGACCATCGTGGTCGCCATGTTGTAGCCGGTCATCGCCGATGCATCGACACGGTTGGTGTCGGGCATGTATTTGGCGAGCAGTTCGTCGAACGCCTTCATGCCGGCGTCGTCCTTCCACTGCGGGTCGCTGGCGTCCTTGGCGTAGGCCGCCGAGATCACGCCCTGCGCATTGTCGAGCCCGGCCGGACGCATCACCGTCGCGGTGGAGGCCGAGACGTTGGAGACGATCGTCATCGGCTTCCAGTTCATCTCGCCGAGCTTCTTGATCGCCTGGGCGCCGAATTTCGGCGTGGTGAAGAAGATGATGACGTCGGGGTTGGCGGATTTCAGCCGCACCACATGGGAATCGATGGTGGGCTCGGCGACCTCGTAGCTCTCCTTGGCGGCGATCCGCGCGGGGTCGCTGGCGAAGCCGTCTTCCAGGCCCTTCAGGTAGTCCTTGCCCATGTCGTCGTTCTGGTAGAGCACCGCCACTTTGGCCGCGGGCTTCTCCTTGAGCAGATATTTCGCGTAGATCCGCGACTCGCTCTGGTAGCTCGGCAGCCAGCCCATGGTCCACGGGAACGCCTTCGGATCGTTCCACTTGGTGGCGCCGGTGGCGACGAACAGCTGCGGCACCTTCTTGGCGTTGAGGTATTTCTGGATCGCGGTGTTGGAGGCGGTGCCGAGCGTGCCGAACAGGAACAGCACCTCGTCGCTCTCGACCAGCTTGCGCGCCTGCTCGACCGCCTTCGGCGGCGAATAGGCGTCGTCGTAGGAGATGAAATTGATCTTGCGGCCGTTGATGCCGCCGTCGTCGTTGACCTTCTTGAACACCGCGGCCATCGCCTTGCCGACCACGCCATAGGCCGACGCCGGGCCGCTATAGGGCACGATGTTGCCGATCTTGATCTCGGTATCGGTCGCACCGGTGTCGTATTTCTTCTGCGCCCATGCGGCATTGCCAGTGACGGCGGCGACGGCGAGGCCGAGCAGGGCGGCTGCGACACGGTGACGGATCGGCTTCGGCATTTCCCGAAAACTCCTTGTTGTTGCCGGCGCGCGGGGGCGTCGGGTTCTCTTCGGTTGTTGGCGGATTTCCTAGCGCATTGCCGGGCAAAGTGTAAGCAGGCATCGCCGGGGCGGGCCGGCCCATGGTGAATGAAAAGCCCCCTGCGACGGTATCGCAGGGGGCCATTGTCGGTCGATTGTCGGCAGGAAATCAGCCGCCGACGTCGGCGCTGATGACGTCGCCGAACAGTTCCCATTTCTCGCCCTTGAACTTCATCAGCTGCAACTGGCTGATCGGGGCGAAATCGTTCGCGGCGGTATTGATCTTGATGCCGGGCAGCAGCACTTCGGTGCGGAAGTCCTGCAGGCTCGCCGCCTGCTTCATGATGTTCTCGCGCGTGAGGTTGTCGCCGCACTGCTTCAGCACCTGGACCAGCGTCTGGGCCACGCCGAAGCCGACCACCGTGCCGCCGTCGAGCTTGTCGCCCTCGGGGAAGTCCTTGGCCATGAAAGCGTAGAATTCCTTCATGCCGGGATCATTGTCCCATTGCTTGTCGGAAGCGTCCTTCAGGTAGGCGGCGGATATGATGTCCTGCGCATTCTCGAAGCCGGCCGGTTTGATCACACTGCCGACTGAGGCCGACACGTTGTTGAGGAAGTGGGTCGGCTTCCAGCCGATCTCGGCGACCTTCTTGATCGCCTGCGCCGCGAATTTCGGTGTCGCGATGTCGATGAAGACGTCGGCGTTGCTGGCCTTCAGCTTGACGATGTTGCTGTCGATGGTCGGCTGGGACGTCTCGAAGCTCTCCTCGGCGACGATCATGCTGGCGGCCTTCTGGCCGAGGCCGTCCTTGAGGCCCTTCAGATAGTCCTTGCCGTAATCGTCGTTCTGGTAAAGCACGGCGATCTTGGCGTTCGGCATGTTCTTCAGGATGTACTTTGCGTAGATCTGGGTCTCGCTCTGGTAGTTGGGCTGCCAGCCCATGGTCCAGGGAAAGTCCTTCGGATCGTTCCACTTGGTGGCGCCGGTGGCGACGAACAGCTGCGGCACTTTCTTGGAGTTCATGTATTTCTGGATCGCCGAGTTCGACGGCGTGCCGAGCGAGTTGAAGATCAGCAGCACCTCGTCGCTTTCGACCAGCTTGCGGGCCTGCTCCACGGCTTTCGGCGGCGAGTAGGCGTCATCATAGGAGATGAAGTTGATCTTGCGGCCGTTGATGCCGCCGGCGTCGTTGATCTTCTTGAAATAGGCGGCCTCGGTGCGGCCGATGATGCCGTAGGCGGAGGCGGGTCCGCTATAGGGCATGATGTTGCCGATCTTGATCTCGGTGTCGCTGGCGCCGGTGTCGTATTTCTTCTGGGCAAGCGCAGCGCTGCCGGATGTCGCGACGAGCGCGAGCGCGGCCCCGAAGACCGCAAGTTTTTTGGTAGCGGACATCTATGTCTCTCTCCCTGTTGTCAGACGAATGTGTTGCGGCCCTCTTGTTTCGAGGGCTCTGTTATTTGGCTGCAATGATTAGCATTTCAGGCGGCCCGTCTCAATGAAAAGCCCCTGCGACAACGCCGCAGGGGCTCTCGTCTTTAGTCGACAATTATGGGTTAACCGCCGACGTCGCCGCTCAAAATGTCGCCAAAGCGCTCCCAGGTCTGGCCCTTGAAGCGGATCAATTGCAGTTGCGAGAGCGGCGCGAAATCGGTCGCCGAGGTGTTGACCTTGACACCCGGCAACAGGCCGCCGGGTTCGTAATCGCGAATGCTGGCCGCCTGCTTCATGACGTTCTCGCGGGTCAGATCGTCGCCGCACGCCTTGAGCACATGCACCAGGCCCTGCGAGACGATGTAGGCGTACATCACGGAGGCATCGGCGCGGTTCGCTTCCGGATAGTATTTATCGAGGAACTCGTTCCAGGCGATCATTGCCTTGTCGGTCTTCCACTGCGGGTCGGTCGGGTCCTTGAAATATTGCGACGAGATGATGTCCTGGGCGTTCTCGAAGCCCGCGGGCTTGATCACACTGCCGATCGATCCGGAGACGTTGTTGAGGAAATGCAGCGGATGCCAGTTGAGTTCGGCGTTCTTCTTGATCGCCTGCGCCGCGAATTTCGGCGTCGTGATGTTGAAGAACACGTCGGCGCCGGAGGCCTTGAGCCTGACGATGTGGGAGTCGATGGTCGGCTCCGTCACCTCGTAGCTGTCCTCGGCGACGATCATGGACGCCGCCCTGCTGCCGAGCCCGTCCTTGAAGCCCTTCAGATAGTCCTTGCCGTAGTCGTCGTTCTGGTAGAGCACCGCGATCTTCGCGTCCGGCTTGTTCTTTAAAATGTACTTCGCGTAGATGATGGACTCGCTCTGGTAGTTGGGCTGCCAGCCCATCGTCCAGGGAAATTCCCTCGGGTCGTTCCATTTGGTGGCGCCGGTGGCGACGAACAGCTGCGGTACCTTCTTCTGGTTCATGTATTTCTGGATCGCCGAGTTCGGCGGCGTGCCGAGCGAATTGAAGATCAGCAGCACCTCGTCGCTCTCGACGAGCTTGCGCGCCTGCTCGACGGTCTTCGGTGGTGTGTAGGCGTCGTCATAGCTGATGAAGGTGATCTTGCGGCCGTTGATGCCACCCTCGGCATTGATCTTGCGGAAATAGGCCTCCTCGGTCTTGCCGATTACACCATAGGCGGACGCCGCTCCGCTGTAGGGCATGATGTTGCCGATCTTGATTTCGCTGTCGGAGGCACCGACGTCGTATTTCTTCTGCGCGGCGGAGGGGCTCGCGGTCGCCGCGAGCAATGCGAGGGCAGCCGAAAAGGCCCCCAACCGCAAACGGATAGCAGGCATTTTGATCTCCCTTGGATCACGGTGAATGTGTCACGATTTTTGGAGTGGGAGCACTTTGCGGCTCCTTCCGACATTGAATACCTTTCACCTGGTGCCAGCAACAGAAAGCCCCCCGCGGCGCTGCCGCGGAGGGCGTCATTTAGTCGAACGCGTTGCGAGGAAAGCCGGTGCCGCGGAATCGCTTCGCGACACACGCGAAGCGTTTGCGTGGAGACCGTGCGTCGTCCTAGTTGCTGAGCCCGCTCGAGATGATGTCGCCGAACAGCTCCCACTTCTCGCCCTTGAAGCGCATCAGCTGCAACTGCTTGATCGGCGCGAAGTCGGTGGCCGAAGTGTTGACGCTGATGCCCGGCAGCAGCGTGCCGGGGACATAATCCTTCAGGCTCGCGGCCTGCTTCATGATGTTGGCGCGGGTGAGGTCGTCACCGCACATCTCGAGCACCTGCGCCATGGTCTGTGCAGCGGCGTAACCGTAGGAGGTGGCGCCGTCGAGCTTGTTGGCGTCGGGATAATCCTTCTTGAGGAAGGCAAGGAATTTCTCCATGCCGGGATCCTTGTCCCATTGCGGATCGGCGCCGTCCTTGAGATAGGACGCCGACAGGATACCTTGCGAATTCTCGAAGCCGGCCGGCTGCATGACGCCGCCGACCGAGGCCGAGACATTGGCGACGAATTGCAACGGCGTCCAGGCGATTTCGGCGGCCTTCTTGATCGCCTGCGCCGCGAATTTCGGTGACGTGATGCTGATGAAGGTGTCGGCGCCGGCGGCCTTCAGCTTGACGATGTGATTGTCGATCGCAGGCTCCGACGTCTCGTAAGCTTCTTCGGCGACGATCATCGAGGCCTTGTCGCCGAAGGCATCCTTCAGGCCCTTGAGGTAGTCCTTGCCGAAATCGTCGTTCTGGTAAAGCACGGCAACCTTGGCGTCTGGTTTGTGCTTCATGATGTATTTTGCGTAGACCCGCGCCTCGTCCTGGTAGGACGGCTGCCAGCCCATGGTCCAGGGATAGTTCTTGGGGTCGTTCCACCTGGAGCCGCCGGAACCGACGAACAGCTGCGGCACCTGCTTCTCGTTCATATACTTCCGGATCGAAGCGTTGGTTGCTGTACCGATCGAGCCGAACACCAGCAGGACCTCGTCGTCCTCGACCAGCTTGCGGGTTTGCTCCACCGTCTTGGCCGGCGAGTAGTTGTCGTCATAGGAGATGAACGTGATCTTGCGGCCGTGGATGCCGCCGGACTCGTTGATCATCTTGAAGTAGGCCGCCTCGGTCCTGCCGATCACGCCATAGGCTGAGGCGGGGCCGCTGTAGGGCGCGGTGTTGCCGATCTTGATCTCGGTGTCGCTGGCCCCGGTGTCGTACTTCTTCTGCGCCAGCGCGACATTGCAGCTCGTCAGGATCAGAGCCAATGCGGACAAGAGCGCCGTCAGGGACGGACGTGCGGCAGTCATGGTTTCCCCACCTCGAGTTCTTAGTTTGCAGTATTCAATACCATCGGCGCGGGGCGTCAACAAAAAGCCCCCGCGACTGTCATCGCGGAGGCTGTTGTTTTAATCCCGCAGTGCAACCTCACTCAGAGGGGACGTCGCCGGAAATGATGTCACCGAACAGTTCCCACTTCTGACCCTTGAAGCGCTGCATCTGCAGCTGGGCGATCGGGGCGAAGTCGGTGGCCGAGGTGTTGATCTTGACGCCGGGCAGCAGGGTGTCGGGCGTAAAGTCCTTCAGGCTCGCCGCCTGCTTCATGACGTTGGCGCGGGTCAGGTCGTCGCCGCACATTTCCAGCACCTTGGCGAGCGTCTGTGCGGCGCCGTAGCCGTAGACATAGCCGCCGTCGGTCTTGTCGGCGCCGGGCATGTACTTGTCGAGAAACTCCGACCACTTCTTCATGCCGGGGTCGCTATTCCACTGCGAGTCGGCACCATCCTTGGCATAGGCCGCCGACAGCACGCCCTGGGCGTTGTCGAAGCCGGCCGGCTGCATCACGCTGCCGACCGAGGCCGACACGTTGGTGATGATCTGCAGCGGCTTCCAGCCGAGTTCGGCGGTCTTCTTGATGGTCTGTGCGCCGAACTTCGGCGTGGTGTAGATCAGCAGCACGTCGGGATTGGCGGCCTTGATCTTCACGATGTGGCCGTCGATCGACGGCTCGGACACCTCATAGCTCTCCTCCATGATGATGCTGGAGGCCGCCTTGGCGCCAAAACCGTCCTTGGTGCCCTTGAGGTAGTCTTTGCCGAAATCGTCGTTCTGATAGAGGATCGCGACCTTGGCGTCGGGCTTCTCCTTCATCAGCCACTTGGCGTAGATCTGCGCTTCGCTCTGGTAGCTCGGCTGCCAGCCCATGGTCCACGGGAAGTTCTTCGGGTCGTTCCACTTGGTGGCGCCGGTGGCGACGAACAGTTGCGGGATCTTCTTGGAATTCAGGTATTTCTGGATCGCGGTGTTGGACGGCGTGCCGAGCGGGTTGAAGACCAGCAGCACTTCGTCGCTCTCGACCAGCTTGCGCACCTGCTCGACCGCCTTCGGCGGCGAATAGGCGTCGTCATAGCTGACGAAATTGACCTTGCGGCCGTTGATGCCGCCGCGGTCGTTGATCATCTTGAAGTAGGCTTCTTCGGTCTTGCCGATCACGCCGTAGGCGGAGGCCGGTCCCGAATAGGGGATGATGTTGCCGACCTTGATCTCGGTATCGCTTGCGCCGGTGTCGTATTTCTTTTGAGCGAATGCGGCGGTGGACGTCGCGGCAACAGCGACGATCGCCGCGGAAATCGCGGCGATCCGAACGGTAGAAAGCATAATATCTCCTGGTTTGGTTCTATAGGCTGTTAGTTCTTCTTGAGCTTTGCGGCCAGCTGCTGGGCAACGATCGCAACCTGCCTGGCGCCGTGCGGCACGAGGAAGATGACGAGGAACAGCAGCACGCCGAACACCGCGCCGGAGAGGCCCTTGGAAATGCTCTCCGCCATGTTGGGCACAAAGATGATGAAGGCGCTTCCGACGATCGAGCCGGGCAGCCAGCCGACGCCGCCGACCACCATGCCGAGGAACAGTGAGATCGCGAGCTGGATGGTGTAGCCGTCGGGCGCCACGAACTGCACCGCGATGGCGCCGAGACCGCCGGCAACGCCGGTGATGCCGGCCGAGACGCCGAACGCCAGCGTCTTGTACAGCGCGACGTCGACGCCCATCGCGGAAGCCGCGATCTCGTTGTCGCGGATCGCCATGAAGGCACGGCCGGAGCGCGAGCGCAGCAAGTTCACCGAGGCGACGTAGATTCCGATCGAGACCGCCAGGGTGAAGTAGTAGAGCCACATGTCCTGCGACAGCGGCAGCCCGAACGGGGCATCCGGCTTGGTGACCACGAGGCCCTGCACGCCGCCGGTCCAGTGCTCGAAATAGCCGAGCTTGAGCAGCTGCGGCATTGCGGTGGCGAGCGCGAAGGTCGCGAGCGCCAGATACACGCCGCTGAGCCGCAGCGCCGGCTGACCGAACAGGAAGCCGAAGCCGAAGCAGACGATGCCGGCGACCGGCAGCGTCAGGGCATAGTTCATGCCCGCATGCTCCATCAGGATCGCCGACGTATAGGCGCCGACCGCGTAGAACGCGCTCTGGCCGAGCGAGAACTGGCCGCTTCCGCCGGTCAGGATGTTGAGCGCCATCACCGCGAGCGCGTAGATCAGAAGCATCGTCATCTGGAAGATGATGAAGTTCTTCACGAACAGCGGGATCAGGATCAGCGCGGCAAGCACGACCAGCGACGTGCCGTAGCCCAGCGTCATGGCACGCTTGGGCACGGCCTCGACGGCCTGGCCTTCGGTGACGACTTCGACTTCTTCAGCGGCGCTCATGATCAAACTCGCTTGACGATGGCGCGGCCGAACAGGCCTGCCGGTTTCACGACCAGGACAACGATGATCAGCGCAAGCGCGATCGGAAGTTTCAGCTCATTGCCGACGCCGGGGATGTAGGTGCCGACGAGGTTCTCGAAGATGCCGACCAGGAAGCCGCCCATCACGGCGCCGAACGGCGAGGTCAGGCCGCCGAGCACGGCTGCGGCAAATCCGTAGATCAGCACGCCGAGCATCATGTTCGGCTCGAGGAACACCACAGGGGCGATCATCATGCCGGCGATCGAGCCGATCGCGGACGCCATGCCCCAGCCCAGCGCGATCATCCAGGAGGTGTTGATGCCGACCAGCCGGGCCGATTCAGGCAGCGAGGCGGCCGCCCGCATCGCAAGGCCGACCCGGGTGAACCGGAAGAAGAAGAACAGCAGGGCCAGCATCAGCAGCGTGATGCCGATCATGCCGGCCTGGTGGGTCGAGATCAGCTGGCTGCCGAGGAACGGCGAGGAGCCGAACGGCGTCGGATACTGCTTGATGGTGAAGTCCCAGATCAGGCCGGCGACCGAGTTGATGATCGCATACAGCGCGATGAAGCCGGCGACATTGGTCAGGATCGGGGCCTTGGCCAGCGGCTTGAACAGCAACCGCTCGATGACGATGCCGGCGGCAAACGAAAAGGCGACGGTGAGCACGAAGGCGCCCCAATATGGCACACCCCATTGCATCAGCTGCCAGGATACGAAGGTCGAGAACATCGCCATTTCGCCCTGGGCGAAATTCAGGTGGTCGATGGCCTGGTAGATCATCACGACCGCGAGCGCCATGCAGGCATAGATCGCGCCCGTGGCGATGCCGGCCAGGACCTGGTTGGCAAAAAGCTCCATTGTGCCAGCTCCTCAGTAGCCGAGATAGGATTTGCGGACGTCTTCGTTGTTCGCGATGTCCTTGGCATTGCCCGACATCACGATCCGTCCGGTTTCGATCACATAGGCCTGGTCGGCGAGTTCGAGCGCGAGCTGCGCGTTCTGCTCGACCACCAGGATGGTCACCTTTTCCTCGCGATTGATCTTGCCGAGGATACGGAACAGGTCGCGCACGATCAGCGGCGCGAGGCCGAATGACGGCTCGTCGAGCAGCATCAGGCGCGGCCGCAGCATCAGCGCGCGCGCCACCGCGAGCATCTGCTGCTCGCCGCCGGACAGCGTGCCGGCCTGCTGGGTGTAGCGCTGCTTCAGCACCGGGAAATGCTCGTACATCCGCTCGATGTCGGAGCCGATGGCGCTCTTGTCTGAACGGCTGATCGCGCCGAGCTGCAGATTCTCCTCCACCGTCATGTTGGTGAAGGTGCCGCGGCCCTGCGGCACATGGGCGATGCCGAGCCGGACCACGTTTTCGGTGGAACGGGTGCCGATCGGCTTGCCCTCGAACTCGATCGCGCCGGTCGAACGCACCATGTTGCAGATCGCCCGCAGCGTGGTGGTCTTGCCGGCGCCGTTGGCGCCGAGCAGGGTGGTCAGCGAACCCTCGTTGAGCGAGAAACTGAGGCCGTGCAGGGCCTGGACCTGACCGTAATAGGCGCGCAGGTCCTTGACGTTGAGCATCGCGGTCATTGGTCCTTGCTCCCCAGATAGGCCTTGATGACGTCGGGGTCGGCCTGGACCTGGGCCGGCGTGCCTTCGGCCAGCTTGCGGCCGAAATTGAGCGCGACGACGTGGTCGGCGATCGACATCACGAGACCCATGTGATGCTCGACCAGCAACACCGTAATTTTACGGTCGTCGCGGATTTTGCGGATCAGATCGCCGAGCACGTAGACTTCCTCGTGATTGAGGCCGCCGGCCGGCTCGTCGAGCAGCAGGATCTTCGGATCCGCGGCCAGGGCGCGCGCCAGCTCGACGCGCTTCTGGGTGCCGAAGGGAAGGCCCGAAACCACGGTGTGGGCGACGTCCTCGAGATCGAGATAGCCGAGGATGTCGTGCACCTTCTTGTTCATGTCGTTCTCGCCGCGGCGAACCCAGGCAAGGCGCAGCGAGTCGCTGACGATGTCGCTCGAGGTGCGCGCATGCGCGCCGACGCGCACATTGTCGATCACGGACAGGTTGGGGAACAGCGCGACGTTCTGGAAGGTGCGGCCGATGCCGATCTCGGCAATCCGGTGCGGCGGCCGCGACAGGATGCTCTTGCCTTCCATCAGGATATCGCCGGACGACGGCTGATAGAGCCGCGACAGGCAATTGAACAGCGTCGTCTTGCCGGCGCCGTTCGGTCCGATCAGGCCGAGGATCTGCCCATGGCGCATGTCGAACGACACGCCATTCAGTGCGATGATGCCGCCGAACACGACGCTGACGTCGCGAACCGCGAGCAGGGGATCATTCCCCTGCGCGAGCTGTGCCTGCGTCATCTCGTCTCGCCCGCCATCTCTGAGCGGTGCGAGCGGCCCTGCGATGGATTTCGCCGGACGCGATGGAGGCTATCTGATCCCCTCGGCCAAACGTGCAACTTTCCCTCCTACTCTAGACTTTTTGCTTTGTTCTTTTTTGGATTGCGGCGCTATTCCACCGAGCGCCTGCTCGATGTTCCTTACCATCGCGACAAGGCGAGGTCCAATGTCGTTGAGCAATCGATCTTCCGTGAAGCGGAATGCCGGCGCGCCGCAATTGAAGGCGTAAGGACCGGTTCCGTCGTTCAGTCTCAATGCAACGCCAACCGCGGCGACGTCGTCCTGCCAGTCGCCGGTCGACATGGTGAAGCCGTGCTTCGCCACCGTCTCGCCGGAGCGCTCGATGCCGTCGCGCATCTTGGCCCAGCGGCTGCCATAGTGATCCCGCAGCTCGCGTAGTAGAGCCGCACGTTCTTCGGGTGGCAATGCCCAAATATAGGCACGGCCCATCGCGGTAGTCGCGATCGGCACCCGCGAGCCGACGTCGAGCTGCACGCCGAGCGCCAGGCCGTTCCGGCTCTGGCCGAAATAGATCATGCTGTGACGGTCGCGGCCGCCGACGGCGACGGCGCCGCCGGTCGCGCGCATCACTTCTTCTCGATACGGCTCGGACAAATGCCGAACGCCGAGATTGGCGAGCGCGGCATAGCCGAGCGCCATCGCCGACGGTGCGAGCTGATACTTTTCGAATTTCGGTACAGGTGTAAGGTATCCCAGCTTGGTCAGCGTGTAGGTCAGCCGGGAAATGGTTGGCTTCGGTAACTTGGTGCGGGCTGCAATCTCCTGATTGCCGAGCAGCCCGTCATTGGGTTGAAATGCACGCAGGACATCCAGTCCGCGGGAAAGCGCGACGACGAAATTGCGATCGGTCGCTGCTTTCTTGCTGGCGCGCTTCATTCCCTGCCCTTGTCATGCTCGTTGACAAGGCTCGTGCTTCAAAATAACCCTCCGTGTCAAGATGTGGAATTAAATTTCGCAGTGCGAAATTGGTCTAATCGTAGCGGCTCGACGCAAGTCGTGCAGCTACTCAACGCAAGTTCAAGAACAAGCATCCAGGGAGAGTCCCGGTGAGTGAAGTCGTCAAGCTCGAACGTCATGACAACATTGCCGTCGTCACGGTTAACAGTCCGCCTGTGAACGCGCTGAGCGCTGCCGTGCGCGGCGGCATCTTCGATTGCGTCAAGAGCGCGATCGATGACGCTCAGGTCCAGGGCATCGTGCTGACCTGCGCCGGCCGCACCTTCATCGCCGGCGCCGACATCACCGAATTCGGCAAGCCGCCGAAGCCGCCCGGGCTCGCCGAAGTGCTGAGCCTGATGGAGAGCTCGCCGAAGCCGATCGTTGCCGCGATCCACGGCACCGCGCTCGGCGGCGGCCTCGAGGTCGCGCTGGCCTGCCACTATCGCGTCGCCACCAAGGACGCCAAGCTCGGTCTGCCCGAGGTGAAGCTCGGCCTGCTGCCGGGCGCCGGCGGCACCCAGCGTCTGCCGCGTGCGGTCGGTCCCGAGCTCGCGGTCAAGATGATCGTCGGCGGTGATCCGATCGGTGCGGACGCGGCGCTGAAGGCCGGCCTGATCGACGAGATCGTCGAGGGGCCGGCGTCGGGCGGTGAGGCGTTTGCGCGCCAGGTGGTCGCCGAGAAGCGTCCGCTGCGCAAGCTCCGCGATGACGACAGCAAGCTCGCCGCGGCCAAGGCCGACCGTTCGATCTTCACCAATGCCGTCGCCGCACTGACCAAGAAGTCGCGCGGCCTCGAGGCGCCGTTCGCCGCGGCCGATGCCGTCGGCGCCGCGATCGACCTGCCGTTCGATGAGGGCCTGAAGAAGGAGCGCGAGGGCTTCCTCAAGCTGATGAACGGCGACCAGTCCAAGGCGCAGCGTTACGCCTTCTTCGCCGAGCGTGAAGCCGCCAAGATCTCCGGTGTTCCCGAGGGCACCAAGGGCCGCAACGTGGCGCGCGTCGCCATCCTCGGCGCCGGCACCATGGGCGGCGGCATCGCGATGTCGTTCGCCAATGCCGGCATCCCGGTCACGCTGATCGAGACCGGCGAGGAGCAGCTCAAGCGCGGCATGGGTATCATGCAGAAGAACTACGAGGCGACCGCCGCGCGCGGTGGCATCCCGGCGGACGCGCCGGCCAAGCGCATGGCGCTGATCAACGGCGTCGTCGGCATCGAGAACATCGGCGACGCCGATCTCGTGATCGAGGCGGTATTCGAGACCATGGCGGTCAAGAAGGAAGTGTTCGGCAAGCTCGATCAGTACGCCAAGCCGGGCGCGGTGCTGGCCTCCAATACCTCCTACCTCAACATCGACGAGATCGCGCAATCGACCAAGCGTCCGCAGGACGTGCTCGGCATGCACTTCTTCTCGCCGGCCAACGTCATGAAGCTGTGCGAGATCGTGCGCGCCGACAAGACCGCGCCCGACGCGCTGGTGACTGCGGTTTCAATCGCCCGCAAAATTGCAAAAGTGCCGGCCGTGGTCGGCGTCTGCGACGGCTTCGTCGGCAACCGTATGCTGGCGCAGCGCGGCAAGCAGTCCGAGAAGCTGTTGTTCGAAGGCGCACTGCCGCAGCAGGTCGACGCGGTCGTCACCAAGTTCGGCATGCCGATGGGCCCGTTTGCGATGGGCGATCTCGCCGGTCTCGATATCGGCTGGCGCTCGCGCAAGGATCGCGGCATCAAGTCGGAGATCGCGGACGCGCTGTGCGAAGCCGGCCGTTTCGGCCAGAAGACCGGCAAGGGCTACTACAAGTACGAGCAGGGCTCGCGCGCGGCGCTGCCGGATCCGGAGGTCGAGAAGCTGATCGACGAAACGCTGGCGCGCCTCGGCCGCAAGAAGCGCGTCGTCAGCGACGACGAGATCCTCGAGCGCATGATGTACCCGATGATCAACGAGGGCGCGAAGATCCTCGCCGAGGGCATCGCGGCGCGGCCGTCTGATATCGACGTGGTCTGGCTCTATGGCTATGGCTGGCCGATTTATCGCGGCGGCCCGATGTTCTGGGCCGACACCGTGGGCCTCAAGCACATCGCCGATCGCCTGGCCTTCTACGCCAAGGAGACCAACGATCCTTCGCTCGAGCCGGCGCCGCTGCTGAAGAAGCTCGCCGACGAAGGCAAGACCTTCGCCTCGCTCGCCGCGGCGTCGAAGGCGGCGTGATTGGCTGAAGGCCTAACTTTGCGTCGTTCCGGGGCATCGCGAAAGCGATGATCCCGGAACCCATCGCGCCTCGGCGCGTGTGGATTGATGGATTCCGGGTCTGGCCCTTCGGGCCATCCCGGAATGACGACTTCAAAGAGTCCCTGCGAAGGCATCCATGACCTATCCCGGCGAACAATATTATCCCAAGGGCGTGCAGTGGAGCGACGAGATCACGCGCGGCACGCTGCCGGACCTGCTCTCCAATGCCGCCGCCGAGTTCGGCGCGCGTCCGGTGCTCGAATTCCGCGATCGTCAGATCAGCTACAGCGAGCTCGAGGCGCTGGTCGAGACCGCGGCGGCCGCCTTCATGCGGGCCGGATACGGCAAGGGCACCTCGGTCGCGCTGTTTCTCGGCAATTCGCCCGATCACCCGATCAACTTTTTCGGCGCGCTGAAGGCAGGCGCCCGCGTCGTGCATCTGTCGCCGCTCGACGGCGAGATCGCGCTGTCGCACAAGCTCTCCGATTCAGGCGCACGGGTCCTTGTCACCAGCAACCTGTCGGCGCTGTTGCCGACCGCGCTGAAATTCCTCGCCAAGGGTCTGCTCGACCGCCTGATCGTTTGCGAGGATGATCATTGGGGCAAGGTCGGCACACAGCAAGCCGCGTTGCCCGATAACCCCGCGATCATCACCCACCGGCAATTCATCGACGGCGCAGTCAAGCCGTCGCAATGGCCCGTCGTCGACGTCGAGGACGTCGCGCTGCTGCAATATACCGGCGGTACCACCGGCCTGCCCAAGGGCGCCATGCTCAGCCACGGCAATCTCACCGCGGCGGTGTCGATCTATGATGTCTGGGGCAAGCCGGGGCGGCTCGAACGCAACGCGGTCGAGCGCGTGATCTGCGTGCTGCCGCTGTTTCATATCTACGCGCTGACCGTCGTGCTGCTGTCGGCGATCCGGCGCGGCCATCTGATCTCGCTGCATCAGCGCTTCGACGTCGAGGCCGTGATGCGCGACATCGAGGTCAAGCGCGCGACGGTGTTCCCCGGCGTGCCCACGATGTGGATCGCGATCGCCTCGCTGCCCGATCTCGACAAGCGCGATCTCTCTTCGCTCGTGGTCGCCGGCTCCGGCGGCGCGCCGCTGCCGGTCGAGGTCGCCAAGATCTTCGAGCGCCGCGTCGGCATGAAGCTGAAGAGCGGCTGGGGCATGACCGAGACCTGTTCGCCCGGCACCGGCCATCCCAAGGAAGGGCCGGAGAAGCCGGGCTCGATCGGGCTGATGCTGCCCGGCATCGAGATGGACGTGGTGTCGCTGGAGGATTCCACCAAGGTGATGCCGGTCGGCGAGGTCGGCGAAATCCGCATCCGCGGCCCGAACGTCACCAAAGGCTACTGGAACAGGCCGGCGGAGACCGCGGAGGCCTTCGTCGGTGACCGCTTCCTGACCGGCGACATCGGCTACATGGACGCCGACGGCTATTTCTATCTGGTCGACCGCAAGAAGGACATGATCATCTCCGGCGGCTTCAACGTCTATCCGCAGATGATCGAGCAGGCGATCTACACCCATCCCGCCGTGCAGGAGGTGATCGTGATCGGCATCCCTGACGACTACCGCGGTGAGGCGGCAAAGGCCTTCATCAAGCTGCGCGACGGCGAGAAGGTGTTCTCGATCGACGAGCTGCGCGCGTTCCTCACCGGCAAGGTCGGCAAGCATGAGCTGCCGGCGGCGGTCGAATTTGTCGACGAGCTGCCGCGCACCCCGGTTGGGAAGCTGTCGCGGCACGAATTGCGGCAACAGCAGCCGAATGCATCTCAAACCAAACCATAACAGACTGTATCAGGATCCCGCGCATGACCGACGCCGTTATCGTCTCCACCGCCCGCACGCCGATCGGCAAGGCCTATCGCGGCGCGCTCAACGCCACCGAGGGCGCGACCCTGCTCGGTCACGCGATCGGCGAAGCGGTGGCGCGGGCCAAGGTCGATCCGAAGGAAATCGAAGACGTCGTGATGGGCGCGGCGATGCAGCAGGGCGCGACCGGCGGCAACATCGCGCGCAAGGCGCTGCTCCGTGCCGGCCTGCCGGTGACGGTTGCCGGCACCACCATCGACCGGCAGTGCGCCTCCGGCCTGCAGGCGATTGCGCTTGCTGCCCGCTCGGTGATCTTCGACGGTGTCGAGATCGCGGTCGGCGGCGGCGGTGAATCGATCTCGCTGGTGCAGAACGACAAGATGAACGCGTTCCACGCCCAGGATCCGGCGTTGCTCAAGATCAAGGGCGAGGTCTACATGCCCATGATCGACACCGCCGAGGTGGTCGCCAAGCGCTACGGCATCTCGCGCGAGAAGCAGGACGAGTATGGGCTGGAGAGCCAGCGCCGCACCGCGGCCGCGCAACAGGGTGGCAAGTTCAAGGAAGAGCTCGCGCCGATCACCACCATGATGGCGGTGACCGACAAGGCGACCGGCGCCGTGTCGATGAAGGAAGTGACGCTGTCGCAGGATGAAGGTCCGCGGCCGGAGACCACTGCCGAAGGGCTCGCCAGCCTCAAGCCGGTGCGCGGCGAGGGCTTCACCATTACCGCCGGCAATGCCAGCCAGCTTTCGGACGGCGCCAGCGCGTCGGTGATCATGAGCGACAAGGAAGCCGCGAAGCGCGGCCTGAAGCCGCTCGGCATCTTCCGCGGCTTCGTTTCCGCCGGCTGCGAGCCGGACGAGATGGGTATCGGCCCGGTGTTCGCGGTGCCGCGGCTGCTCAAGCGTCATGGCCTCAAGGTTGACGACATTGGTCTCTGGGAGCTCAACGAGGCGTTCGCGGTGCAGGTGCTGTATTGCCGCGACAAGCTCGGCATCGATCCGGAGAAGATCAACGTCAATGGCGGCGCGATTTCGGTCGGCCATCCCTACGGCATGTCGGGTGCGCGGCTCACCGGCCACGCGCTGATCGAGGGCCGCCGCCGCAAGGCGAAGTATGCCGTCGTCACCATGTGCGTCGGTGGCGGCATGGGCGCGGCCGGCCTGTTCGAGGTGTTGCAGTAATTCGCCGTCGTCCTGGCGAAAGCCAGGACCCATACTCCGCGGCCGGGGTGAGGGGCACAGACGGTAGTCGCCTTCGCAAGACAACGAAGGCCGGTGGTAATGGGTCCTGGCTTTCGCCAGGACGACAACGGAACAAGGCGTTAATTTTCGCTCAAAAGGAGGATCCGATGGATCTCGCTTTCACCAAGGAAGAGATAGCGTTTCGCGAGGAGGTACGGGAGTTCTTCAAGAACAACGTGCCGCCGGACACAAGGCGCAAGCTGCAGGAAGGCCGCCATCTGTCGAAGGACGAGATGGTCACGTGGTGGCGCATCCTCAACAAGAAGGGCTGGGGCGTCACCCACTGGCCGAAGGAATATGGCGGCACCGGCTGGACCACGGTGCAGCATTACATCTTCAACGAGGAGCTGCAGTCCTATCCCGCGCCGCAGCCGCTCGCCTTCGGCGTCAGCATGGTCGGCCCGGTCATTTACACGTTCGGCAACGAGAAGCAGAAGAAGGAATATCTGCCGCGCATCGCCAATGTCGACGACTGGTGGTGCCAGGGCTTCTCGGAGCCGGGCTCGGGTTCGGACCTCGCCTCGCTGAAGACCAAGGCCGAGCGCCGTGGCGACAAGTGGATCATCAACGGCCAGAAGACCTGGACCACACTCGCCCAGCACGCCGACATGATCTTCTGCCTCTGCCGCACCGACAACAACGCGAAGAAGCAGATGGGCATCTCCTTCATCGTGTTCAGCATGAAGTCGAAGGGCGTCACCGTGCGCCCGATCCAGACCATCGACGGTGGCCACGAGGTCAACGAAGTGTTCTTCGACGACGTCGAGGTTCCCTACGAGAATCTGATCGGCGAGGAGAACAAGGGCTGGGATTACGCCAAATTCCTGCTTGGCAACGAGCGTACCGGCATCGCCCGGGTCGGCGTCTCGAAGGAGCGGCTGCGCCGCATCCGCGCGCTGGCCTCCAAGGTCGAAGCGGGCGGCCGTCCGGTCATCGAGGATCCGGCGTTCCGCGAGAAGCTCACGGCCTGCGAGATCGAGCTGAAGGCGCTCGAACTCACCCAGCTCCGCGTCGTCGCCGACGAGGGCAAGCACGGCAAGGGCAAGCCCAATCCAGCTTCTTCCGTGCTCAAGATCAAGGGCTCGGAAATCCAGCAGACCACGACCGAGCTGCTGATGGAGATCATCGGTCCGTTCGCCGCGCCCTACGACGAGCATGGCGATGCCGGCTCCAACGAGAGCATGGATTGGACCGCGCAGATCGCGCCGAGCTACTTCAACAACCGCAAGGTCTCGATCTACGGCGGCTCCAACGAGATCCAGCGCAACATCATCAGCAAGGCGGTGCTGGGGCTGTAGCTTCCTTCCCTCTCTCCGCGTTTGCGGGGAGAGGGTTGGGGTGAGGGGCATCTCTCCGCGCAACGACTGTCGAGAGACCTGTACCCCCTCACCCGGATCGCATCTTGTGATGCGATCCGACCTCTCCCCGCAAGCGGGGCGAGGTGAAGAGGTCCCGGTTTCGGTAATGACTTTCAGTTTAAAGGAACGAACATGGATTTTGATCTGTCCGAGGAGCAGCGGCTTCTCAAGGAAAGCGTCGACGGGTTGCTGGCGGATGCCTACGACTTCGATGCGCGCAAGAAGTACATGAAGGAGAAGGGCGGCTGGAGCAAAGCGCTCTGGGGCAAGCTCGCCGAGCAGGGCCTGCTTGGTCTGCCCTTCGCCGAGACCGATGGCGGCTTCGGCGCCGGCGCGGTCGAGACCATGATCGTGATGGAAGCGCTCGGCAAGGCGCTGGTGGTCGAGCCCTATCTCGCCACTGTCGTCGTCGCCGGCGGCTTCCTGCGCCATGGCGGTTCGGCCGAGCAGAAGGCCAAGTACATCCCCGGCATCATCGACGGCAGCAAGACCTTCGGCTTCGCGCAGCTCGAGAAGAACTCGCGCTACGATCTGTTTGACGTCGTGACCACGGCGAAGAAGAAGGGCGACGCTTACGTGATCGACGGCGAGAAGTTCGTCGTGCTGAACGGCGAGAACGCCGACGCGCTGATCGTGACCGCGCGCACCAAGGGCGGCCAGCGCGACAAGGCCGGCATCGGCGTATTCCTGGTTCCGGCGGACGCCAAGGGCGTCACCAAGAAGGGCTATCCCACCCAGGACGGCCTGCACGCGGCCGACATCACCTTCACCAATGTCGAGGTCGGTGCGGATGCCGTGATCGGCGATCCCGAGAACGGCCTGCCCCTGATCGAGCGCGTGGCGGACGAAGCCCGCATTGCGCTGTGCGCGGAAGCCGTCGGCGCGATGGACGAGTCGCTGAAGGAGACCGTCGAGTACATCAAGACCCGCAAGCAGTTCGGCGTGGCGATCGGCTCGTTCCAGAGCCTGCAGCACCGCGCCGCCGACATGTTCGTGGCGCTGGAGCAGGCCCGCAGCATGTCGATGTTCGCGACCATGGCATCGGACTTCAGCGATGCCAAGGAGCGTTCGTCCGCGGTCGCGGCCGCCAAGGTGCAGGTCGGCAAGTCCTTGAAGTTCGTCGGCCAGCAGTCGATCCAGCTTCATGGCGGCATCGGCATGACCATGGAAGCCAAGATCGGCCACTACTTCAAGCGGCTCACCATGATCGAGAACACGCTCGGCGACACCGACTACCACCTCCGTCGCGTCAGCGAGGGCGGCGGGCTGTTGGCTTGAGATGTCGTTGCCGGGCTTGACCCGGCAACCCATCGCTTCTTGAAAAGATGGATGCGCGGGTCAAGCCCGCGCATGACGAGTTCTGGTAGAAGTCAGGGAAACAACAACAATGAAGAACACCCCGTTCGATCTCACCGGCCAGGTCGCCGTCGTCACCGGCTCGAGCCGCGGCATCGGCCGCTCCTCGGCGGAGTTGCTCGCAAAACTCGGCGCCAAGGTCGTGATCTCCTCGCGCAAGGCGGATGCCTGCCAGGAAGTCGCCGACGGCATCAAGAAGGCGGGCGGCGATGCGCTCGTCATCCCCTGCAACATCGCGCGCCGCGCGGAGGTCGAGGGGCTGATCTCCGGCACGATCAAGCACTACGGCAAGATCGACATCCTGGTTTGCAACGCCGCGGTGAACCCCTATTACGGTCCGCTGCTCGACATCACGGATGAGGCCTTCGACAAGATCATGGGCTCGAACGTCAAGAGCAACATCTGGCTGTCCGCGCTGGCAATCCCGCAGATGGCCGAGCGCGGCAAGGGCTCGGTCGTGATCATCTCCTCGATCGGCGGACTTCGGGGTTCTACGGTAATCGGCGCCTACGGCATCTCCAAGGCGGCGGATTTTGCGCTGTGCCGCAGCCTCGCCGGCGAATGGGGCCCGAAGGGCGTGCGGGTCAATTGCGTGGCGCCGGGCCTGGTGAAGACCGATTTCGCCCGCGCGCTGTGGGAGGACCCGGATAATCTGAAGCGCCGCACCGCATCGACGCCGCTCCGCCGCATCGGCGAGCCCGACGAGATCGCGGGCGCGGTGGCCTATCTGGCTTCCGATGCCTCGACGTTCATGACCGGCCAGACCATCGTGGTCGATGGCGGCGTGACGACGGCTGCGGCGTAACGAATCGCTTTACAAAAAGCACACCAAAGAATCGTCATGCCCGGCCTTGTGCCGGGCATCCACGTCTTTGGCGGTTGCTGCGAGCAAGACGTGGATGGCCGGGACAAGCCCGGCCATGACGAGTCTTGCGGGTCAGCCTCAAACCTGCTCCAGCGCGCGCTCAAAATCCTCGATCAGATCGTCGGGGTGCTCGAGCCCGGCCGAGAACCGAATAAAGCCTTCGCTGATGCCGAGCTCGGCGCGAGCCTCCGGCGCCAGGCGCTGATGCGTCGTGGTCGCGGGATGTGTGACCAGGCTCTTGGCATCGCCGAGATTGTTGGAGATGCGCGAGATCTTCAGCGCATTCAGGCAGCGGAAGGCTCCGGCCTTGCCGTCCTTCACCTCGAAGCCGACCAGTGTCGAGCCGGCGCCCATCTGCTTCTTCACCGTCTCGGCCTGCGGATGATCGGGACGGCCGGGATAGACCAGCCGCGTGATCTTCGGATGGTTGGCCAGCGCCTCGGCGATCTTCGCCGCGTTCTCGGTCTGGGCGCGAACCCGGATGCCGAGCGTCTCCAGCCCCTTCAGCAGCACCCAGGCGTTGAACGGCGACAGCGACGGACCGGTCTGACGCATGAAATTATGGATGTGCTCGGCGATGAACGCCTCCGACGACAGGATGACGCCGCCGAGGCAGCGGCCCTGGCCGTCGATATGCTTGGTCGCGGAATAGACCACGACGTCGGCGCCGAGCGACAGCGGGCTCTGCCAGATCGGCGTCGCGAACACATTGTCGACGATCAGCCGGGCGCCGCCGCTATGCGCGATCTCGGCGATCGCGCCGATGTCGAGCACGTCGAGCGTCGGGTTGGTCGGGCTCTCCAGGAAGAACGTCTTGGTGTTCGGCCGCAACGCGCGCTGCCACTGGTCGAGATCGAGGCCGTCGACCAGCGTCGTCTCGATGCCGTAGCGCGGCAACAGGTCCTGCACGACATAGAGGCACGAGCCGAACAGGGCCTTCGACGCCACCACGTGATCGCCGGCCTTCAGCGGTGCAAGGATCGCGGTGGTCACCGCGGCCATGCCGGTTGCGGTCGAGCGCGCGGCTTCCGCGCCCTCGAGCTCGATCATGCGGCGCTCGAACATCGCAATGGTCGGATTGGAGTAGCGCGAATAGATGAAGCCGGGATCCTGGCCCTTGAAGCGCGCCTCGCATTGCTCGGCGGTGTCGTAGACGTAGCCCTGGGTGAGAAACAGCCCTTCCGACGTCTCCCCGAACTGCGAGCGCAGCGTGCCGCCATGGACGAGGCGGGTTTCAGGACGGAAGCGGGCGGTAGCGTTAGATTCAGACATGTGACCTCCGAAGTGGCCATTTCCCTCGGAAACTGGCCACAAAAAAACCGGCCTGGAGCAACCTCCACAAGCCGGGATCACACTGTCCCCGGCCTGTTTAGCGACTTATTTAACGTGGCTGCAAGCCGGCCGGCTCAAATCACCACGGGATAAGTGCAGCTGATATTCCCTCGCGCCCTTTCCGTCAAGACGGTCATCGGATAACCCGTAAAAGCCCATAATTTGGGGCTTGGTGGCCGCTCGGAGTATGATTTTGGGCCATCTCGAGGGATCGCCGAGGGACCGCGCCGTGTCGTTCACGCTGGAAGACGAATCCAACGGAATCCTGCCCGACCGCATGATCGCGGAGATGGCGGAGGCCGGCCTCATCCTGCCCGCCTACGACTTCGTCGAGAGCCAGATCCAGCCGGCGAGCCTCGACCTGCGCCTCGGCGACATCGCCTACCGCGTCCGCGCCAGCTTCCTGCCGGGGCCCGATGCCACGGTCGCCGAGCGGATCGACCAGCTCAAGCTGCACGAGATCGATCTGTCCGACGGCGCGGTGCTGGAGACCAATTGCGTCTACATCGTGCCGCTGCTGGAGAGCCTGGCGCTGCCGCCGGAGATCGTCGCCGCGGCCAACCCGAAGAGCTCGACCGGACGGCTCGACGTGTTCACCCGCGTGATCGCCGACGGCACCCGCCGCTTCGACATGATCGGCGCCGGCTATCACGGTCCGCTCTATGCCGAGATCAGCCCGAAGACGTTTCCCGTGCTGCTGCGCGAGGGCTCGCGGCTCAGCCAGGTCCGTTTCCGGATCGGCGAGGCGACCTTGACCGCCGACGAGCTCGATGCGCTGCATGCCGCCGAACGCTTGGTCGATGCCGACGATGCCGATCTCACCCACGGCGTCGCGCTGTCGGTCGATCTGTCCGGCGAGAACTCGGGCGGCTTCGTCGGCTATCGCGCCAAGCGCCACACCGGCGTGGTCGATGTCGATCGCCGCGGCGGCTATTCGGTCGAGGAATTCTGGGAGCCGATCAAGGCGCGCTCCGACGGCAGCCTCATCCTCGATCCGGGCGAGTTCTATATCCTGGCTTCGAAAGAGGCCGTGCAGGTGCCGCCGGACTACGCCGCGGAGATGGTGCCGTTCGATCCGCTGGTCGGCGAATTCCGCGTCCACTATGCCGGCTTCTTCGATCCCGGCTTCGGCTATGCCGGCGCCGGCGGCAAGGGCGCGCGCGCCGTGCTCGAAGTGCGCTCGCGCGAAGTGCCGTTCATTCTCGAGCATGGCCAGATCGTCGGCCGCCTCGTCTATGAACGCATGCTCGAGCGCCCCGACGCGCTGTATGGCCAGCGCATCGGCTCGAACTACCAGGCGCAGGGCCTGAAGCTCTCCAAGCATTTTCGCGTTTAATTCCGTAGCCCGGATTTCGCGTCATTCTCCGCCGTCATTCCCCGCGTAAGCGGGGAATCCAGTACGCCGCGGCCTCTCCATCGACAACGACCGCCTCTGGAATACTGGATCGCCCGATCGAGTCGGGCGATGACACCGCGCGTAATTCCGTAGCCCGGATGCAGCGAAGCGAAATCCGGGACGGCGCATACGCGGATTGAGCCGCCCCGGATTGCGCTTCGCTGCATCCGGGCTACGATTGCCGTCATTCCCCGCGAAAGCGGGGAATCCAGTACGCCGCGGCCCCTCCATCGATAACGACTGTCTCTGAAATACTGGATCGCCCGATCCCGTCTACGCCAAGGCTTCGACGGGGCTCACAGTCTCAGGCGCGCCGGAGCTTCAGCGGAGGCGCCAAGTCGGGCGATGACACCGAGTGTGTTGGTTGCGCTGTCTCTTACGCGATGACACAGTCCAGCAAACAACAAGCCGGGAGCAAACATGAGCGCCGCATCAGATTCAGCGCAGCAAGAAGCGCAATGGCGGAAGTGGCGCAGCGTCGCCGATCTCTATCACGCCTTCTTCACTGGGCTGATCCTCACCGTGGTGACGCGGCGCGGCACCGCCGACGCCGCCGAATTCGTCTTCCGCGTGTTTCGCCGTCAGCAGCAAGAGCGCTTCCTGCCCGGTCTGAAGAAGCTCGGCCTCGACGGCCTGCCGCCTGCGGTCGCGGCCGCGCAGTATCACTATCTCTCCAACTGGATCGGCGGCGTGCATGTCGAATACATGGTCGAGTCCGACCGCAAGGCCTGGATCCGCTATCCGCCGCCGCGCTGGATCTGGAAGGGCACGGCGATCTGCGGCGTGCCCGGCGAGGTCTCGCGCGCGATGCTGCGCGGCTGGCACGCCAACAATGGCGTCGCGCTTGGCGATACCAGGCTCGGCTTCGTCTGCACCAAGCAGAGCGTCGATGGGCAGGACGGGCTCGAGGGCTATTATTGCGAATACGATCATCCGCTCGAGCTCGACCAGCGCCTGGTGTTTGCGCGCCATCTCGAGGCGCCGCTGTTCGATTCCAGAACCGCGCCGGCATTGCCGGTCGACAGTTGGCCGAAGCCGCGGCTGGAGAAGGCCTATCGCAACTACGCGATGGAGTATGTGAAGACGGCCGCGCCGGTCATCGTGCAGGTGTTCGGGCCTGAGGATGCGAGCTATCTGCTGCATCTCACCGGCAAGCTGATTGGCATGCAGTATTTCGACGAGGTCGCGCAGGCGCTCGGCGGGCGTCGTGGCCATGCCGCGGAATTTGCCGCATTCCTGCGCACTCTGTTCGAGTCGCAGGATGATGTCGCTGACATCAGCGAGTCCGAGGGCCAGTTCGAGATCCGCCAGCAGGGCTGGAAGCTGATGGCCGACGTGGCCGATTATCACCCGGCCTGCGCCAGCGTTCTGACAGGCCTGTTCGAAGGGCTGGCGGCCGGCTGCGGCCGGCATATTCCGGTGCATCTGAAGCCGAACAGCGCCGCCGGCGCGCCGTTCGTCTGGTCGATCGGCTAGCGCCAAGGTTCATCCCGGTTCACCTGCAATCACGCAGGCCCCCCTTGCGTCCCGCGCACGTGGAATCCACCGCTGCCATGGTAGGGAAACACCATGGCGCGGCTCCCGAAGATCGCGCGTGGGAGTGGAAATGTCCGATCTCGGCCTCGCCGAAATACCTGTCGACGAACAAGAACGGCCGCTGCCGCCGCCGGTGACGAGGCCGGCGCGCAACGCGCTGCTCGACGGGCCGATCCTGCGCACGCTGTTGTGGCTGGCGTGGCCGAACGTGATCGCGCTTTCCGCCGGCACCTGCGTGGTGATCGCAGAGACCTCCTATATCGGCCGGCTCGGCGTCGAATCGCTCGCGGCGATGGCGCTGGTGTTTCCCTGCGTGATTCTGACCATGACGATGTCCGGTGGCGCGATGGGCGGCGGAGTTGCATCCGCGATCGCGCGCGCGCTCGGCGCCGGCGAGATCGAGCGCGCCTCGACGCTTGCAATGCATGCGCTGCTGATCGGATTGACGTTCGGCGCCACCTTCATGCTGGGCATGCTGATCTTCGGCCCGCGCCTGCTCGAATTGCTCGGCGGCCGCGGCAATGTGCTGGCGAATGCGATCGCCTATTCGCAAGTGTTCTTCGGCGGCGCGATTCTGCCCTGGCTGATGAACACGATGGCCGGCATCCTGCGCGGCACCGGCAACATGAAGCTGCCGTCGACCATGATCCTGTCCTCGGCGGTGTGCCAGATCATTCTCGGCGGCACGCTCGGGCTCGGCCTCGGGCCGGTGCCGCAATTCGGCATGCGCGGCGTCGCGGCGGGTTCGCTGATCGCCTATTCGATCAGCATCAGCGTGATGGGCTGGTATCTGTTCTCGGGCCGCGCCCGCGTGAAGCCGAAGCTCAGGGGGGTGCGCGTGCAATGGGCGATGTTCATCGACATCCTCAGGGTCGGCGCGGTCTCCTGCTTCTCGCCGCTGCAATCGGTTCTGACGATCTCGATCTTCACCCACATGCTGGCGCAGTTCGGCACCGCGGTGCTTGCCGGCTACGGCATCGGCGCGCGGCTGGAATTCATGCTGACCTCGGTGGCGTTCGCGGTGGGTATCGCCTCGGTGCCGATGATCGGCATGGCGGTCGGGGCCGAGCGCGTCGCGCGGGCGCGGCGCATCGCCTGGACCGCGGGCACGCTGTCGTTCTTCGCGGTCGGCGTGGTCGGCAGCTTCATCGCCGTGTTCCCCGATCTCTGGGTCAACCTGTTCACCAACGATCCGCATGTGCGGGCGACCAGCCACCAATACCTGTCGACCGCCGCGCCGATGTACGCCTTCATCGGCCTCGCGATGTCGATGTATTTCTCCTCGCAGGGCGCTGCGAAGGTGCTGGGTCCGGTGCTGGCGCAGACCGCGCGGCTGATCTTCATCGGCACCGGCGGCTGGTGGCTGTCCACGCATGAAGCGAGTGCGCAAGATTTCTTTACACTCGCCGCCGCATCGATGGGCGTGCTCGGCGTGCTCTCCTGCCTCAGCGTGATCCTGACGCGCTGGGGCAAGTCAGCGCCGGTCGCCGAGGCGCAGCCGGCGCTGTCGTAGGCTATTAGACCCGTCATCCTGAGGAGCGCGCAGCGCGTCTCGAAGGATCGACGGCCCCGGTGTTTCGGCGTGCGCTCGTAGCAACAGCGAGGCTGTCGCCCTTCGAGACGGTCGCTTCGCGACCTCCTCAGGGTGACGGTCATAGTTCGAAATGCGCGGCCAGTCGCATGACCTAGCGGGTCACGCCGCGTTCTTCCCCTTGGCCGACCGGGCCTGCGCGACCTGCATCGCGGCCGCGCCGAGGTCCATCTGCGCGTCCATATAGGGCGCGATCTCGTGCGGCAGCACGTCGGCGATCCACACCACCCGGCAGCGCGCATCGCCCTCGGTAAACACCTGCACCGAGGCGGAATGCTGTTTCACCCGCTCGCTGGTGATCGCATAGACCAGCCGTCGTCGCTTGTCGTCGCAATCGACCAGCGTCTCACGCGCCACCGTGCCGTTGGCGAAGCTGACGGTGCGGACGTCGCCGTCAAGCTTGGTGTCGGTCACGAAGCCCGGCACCAGCCGCGTATGCAGCGCGCCGAAATCGCGCAGTGCGTCCCAGACATGATCGGCCGGCGCGTCGATCGGGATGTCCTTGTGAATTGAAGCCATGGAATGTGGTCCTTTAATCAGGATGACGATTGAGGTTTACGTCGACACCGCCTCGACATTGTTGCCATCGGGGTCGAGCAGGAACGCCGCGTAGTAGGTCGGGCTGTAGTCCTTGCGGTGGCCCGCCGCGCCGTTGTCCTTGCCGCCGGCCTTCAGGCCCTCGGTGTGGAATGTCTTGATCGCGTCATGGCTCGGGGCGCGGAACGCGATGTGCGCGCCGCCCTGGATCTTGCCCTTGTGCAGATGCAGCCAGAGCGCGGGCTCGCCCTTCGGGCCGAAGCCCGCGCCGCTGTCGTCGCGCGAGCAGAGCACGAAGCCGAGCGGTGCCAGCACCGCGGTGTAGAAGCGCACGCTGGCGTCGAGGTCGGCGACGCGCAATCCGATGTGGTCGTACATGATGGCTCTCCAGTCGTTGGGCGCGTCGACGGACGCGCGGACCGGAGCGAACCTAGCTATTGCAGCGCGAGACGTTCTTGGAAAATCTTGCGGTCGCCGCGGGAGGCCTGACGGAATTTCAGCGGCGAGGCGCCGGCGGCGCGGTGGAAGCTGCGCACGAAATTGGAGAGATCGCCGAAGCCGACGTCATAGGCGATATCGGTGACCGGGCTGTCGTCATCCACCAGCCGTCGTGCCGCATGGCGCAGCCGCGAGCGCACGAGATATTGATGCGGGGTCACGCCGAGCACGGCGGAGAACAGCCGCAGGAAATGGAAGGTGCTTAGGCCGGCCTGCTCCGCGGCATCGTCGAGATCGATCTGATGGTGTGAATTGGCGTCGATCCACAGCGCCGCTTCAACGGCGCGGCGGCGGTCGCGCAGGCCGGCGGTGAGGGGCTTCGCCTTGCGGTCGGACACCAGTTCGACAAGGCGGCTGGCGAGGAGATGGCCGACCTCATCGAGGCCGACGTCGCTGTTGCCAGCTGCCGCCGTTTGGGCGAGCTCCCCGATCACCATCAATTCGGGCAGCGGCGGCACCGAGCCGACCTGCCAGACCGAGGTGCGGTCGCCGATCGTCTCGACCAGCTCCGGGTCGAGGAAGAACGACAGGCATTCGTCACCGACCACATGGTCGTGCGTGCAGGTGTATTCATCGCCGGGATGGCCGACCAGGATCGAGCCTGCCACCAGCTCATGGAAGCGGCCGCGGCAATGGCAGCCGAAGCTGCCGCTGCGCACATAAGACACGGAATGGCAGGCGAACTGCTCGACGAACGGCTTGTCGCCGGGCTCCGCCGTGCAGCGAAACTCGTTCACCGTGATACGATCGCGCTGCAACAGCGTGGTTCGGGTCATACCCCAGATTTAGGCTTGCGGCCGGGGCCGTGCAACGCCCAGCAGCGCCGCGGTCCGGCGCATCCGGAATCTTGACGTTTAGTTAAGCATGTCGCGGCCGGTTCTGTGTGATCCCGCCAACGTCCAGTCACGCATCCTCCGGTCACGCATCTTAAAGGCTTTGCCCGCTATCTGGTCGCCGGCATGCTGCTCCAGAAGACGATCGGCGGAACGATGACGAGCACGAGCGCCGATGCCGCGCCCGGCGGCGCAGGCATGGTCGGGCGCGCCAGCGGGCGTGTTCACCCGCTCGTCGCGTTGCTGGTGCTGGCGTTGGTCTTGCGCCTCGCGGCCGCCGTCTGGCCCAACGTGATTTATCCCGACGAGACCTATCAGTATCTCGAGCCGGCGTGGCGGATGCTCGGCCATGACGGCATCTTGACGTGGGAATGGCGCGACGGCATTCGCGGCTGGTTGCTGCCGACATTGATGGCCGGGCCGGTTGCCCTCGGCGATGCGATTGCGCCTGGTGGCGCAGGTGCGTTCCTGGTGCCGCGTCTGATCGCCGCATGCGCGTCGCTGTCGATCGTGGTCAGCGCCTGGCTTCTTGGCGCGCGGATCTCGCGAACCCATGCCGTCGTCACGGCCTTCGCGGCCGCGGTCTGGTTCGAATTGATCATGCTCGCGCCGCACACATTGGGCGAGCCGCTGGCGACAGCGCTCATCGTGCCGGCGGCGCTGCTGGTCACCGATGGTCCGTCGCCGCGGCGTCTCGCGATTGGCGGCGCCTTGCTCGCCTTCGCCTTTGTCTGCCGCTTCCAGTTTGCGCCGGCCATCGCGGTGCTGGCCCTCGGGGCGTGCTGGACGCGCTGGCGAAACCTGGTTCCGCTGGTCGCCGGCGGGCTGGTTGCGCTGCTGCTCGCCGCCGCGATCGACCTTGCGCATGGCAGCGTGCCGTTCGCCTGGCTGATCGCCAATATCAGGGAAAACCTCGTCCACGATCGCGCCATCGAATTCGGCGTGTCGCCGCCGTCGGCCTATCTGATCGACTTCATGACCGTGTGGTCGGTGGCGATCCTGCTCCCGCTCGTCGCGATCTGGCGCAGCTCGCGGCACGCACCGTTGCTGCTGGCCGTGGCGCTGGTCAACCTCGTCTTCCACAGCCTGATCGCGCACAAGGAATACCGTTTCATCTTCCTGTCCGTGGTGCTGTTCACCATCGTCGCGGCGCTGGGATCGGCCGATTGGGTGCAATGGCTGCGTACGAAAGCCAGGTGGCGCCGCTGGGCATTGCCGATCGTCCTCAGTGGCTGGGCGCTGCTGTCGGTGGCGCTGGCCGGCGCCAGCGACGAGATGCGCGAGTACTGGACGCGCGGCGTCGGTGCTGCGCGGCTCGCGGCTGAGCTGCGCAGTGATCCGCAGATGTGCGGCCTTGCGCTTTACGACGTTCGCTTCCAGCAGTTGCCGGGGCGGGAACGACTGGTCGGCCCGGTGCCGCTCTATGCGCTGCAGCCCGCCGATCCGCTCGCCGAGCTGATCCTGCCGCCGCTGCTGCTGCGGGCGACCAAGCCGGGCTTCAACCGCATCCTTGCGCGGCCCGAGGCCGCAGCCGATCTGCCGGCGGATTTTTCACAGCAAAGCTGTGCCCGCGTCGGCTTCAGTGATGCCTGCATCTATGCGCGCGGCGGAAGCTGCGACGCATCCGCCGCGGCGCCCTTTGTGATCAATGACGTGCTTGTGAGGATGGGCTGGTAGGGGAGGCGGCGACGATCGGTGTCAATGCACGCTTGATCCTCTGCCTCGGCCCGGGCTATGGTCCGGCGGTCGCACCCGTGAGGGTCGACCTCAAGCAATTGAGATCGCGGGCGTAGTTCAATGGTAGAACGGCAGCTTCCCAAGCTGCATACGAGGGTTCGATTCCCTTCGCCCGCTCCAGCCCCAAGGTCCGCCCCAAGGCCAGATTGCGCGGGACAGTCCTGTCGGCGAGACAATGTATTTCACGGCAATAGCGGGAGACTTGACGTGAGGTTGCTTGGAGCGCTGCTGCTCGCGCTGGGCGCGCTTTGCACGACGAAGCCGGCATCGGCACAAATGTATGATCCCCGCTATCCGGTCTGCATGCGTGTTTACGGGGAACTGGTCGGCGATCGAATGGATTGTATCTTCATGTCGATGCAGCAGTGCCAGGCGAGCGCCGTGGGGAATCCGGCAACCTGCCTGGTCAACCCCTTTTATGCGCCAAGACCTGTGCGTCCTGGCAAGCCTGAACGATGACCTTTCCGCTCGTATCCGCGAGCGTTCATTTGAGATCGATGTATGGAATGGTGGCCCTACGCGCTGTTTGCGATTGTTGTGATCGGATGCGTATTTGTCGTTCGCGCCCGCCGCGGCGGGAATTCGAGCGAGGATGAGGAATTGAACCGGCGGATTGACGAGCGTGTCGATCGCCTCGATCTCACGCGTCGCAATCGCGATCGGGATTCCTGATCTGGGCAATCCACAAACCGGTCTCGCGGGATGATCCCGGGATATTACGGCGGTCTGTTCACGCAACGTGCGCGCCTAACGCACTGTACTTGACCTGTTCTTATCACAACACGCAGCTATGTTTCCGTAGTTCTCCGCGTTTGAGAACGGAGTTCCAGCGGAACACGTGAGCGGCCGGCAAGTGGCCGAGGTTGCATGATCGTTCGGTGGTGATCAGCGCCATCCCATGGCGGGCGCGATGTGAGTCAAAATGCTCTCGATCACATGCGCGTTGTAGGCGACGCCGAGTTGATTGGGGACGGTCAGCAGCAGGGTGTCGGCCTCCGCGATCGCCTCGTCTGTCTTGAGCTGCTCGATCAGCCTGTCCGGCTCGGCGGCGTAGCCGCGGCCGAAGATCGCGCGCGTCCGCTCGTCGATGAAGCCGATCTGATCTTCCTCCTGCCCATTGCCGAAATAGGCGCGGTCGCGATCGTCCACCAGCGCGAAGATGCTGCGGCTCACCGAGACCCGCGACTCACGGGTGTGGCCGGCCTCCTTCCAGGCGGCGCGGTAGGCCCGGATCTGCGCGGCCTGCTGGATATGGAAGGCTTCTCCGGTCTCGTCGCTCTTCAGTGTCGAGCTCTGCAGGTTCATCCCGAGCTTCGCCGCCCAGACCGCGGTGGCGTTCGAGCCGGCGCCCCACCAGATCCGCTCGCGCAGGCCTTCCGAGAGCGGCTCGAGCCGCAGCAGGCCGGGCGGATTGGGAAACATCGGCCGCGGATTCGGTTGCGCAAAACCTTGTCCGCGCAGCATATCGAGGAAGATCTCGGCATGACGGCGGCCCATGTCGGCGTCGGTCTCGCCTTCGCCCGGCTGATAGCCGAAATAGCGCCAGCCATCGATCACCTGCTCGGGCGAGCCGCGGCTGATGCCGAGTTGCAAACGTCCCCTCGCGATCAGGTCGGCCGCGCCGGCGTCCTCGATCATGTAGAGCGGATTTTCGTAGCGCATGTCGATCACGGCGGTGCCGATTTCGATCCGGCTGGTCTTGGCGCCGACCGCCGCCAGCAGCGGGAAGGGCGAGGCCAGCTGGCGGGCGAAGTGATGGACGCGAAAATACGCGCCGTCCGCGCCGAGCTCTTCGGCAGCGATCGCGAGGTCGATCGATTGCAGCAGCACATCCGCGGCCGAGCGGGCCTGGGATTGCGGTGAGGGCGTCCAGTGCCCGAACGAGAGGAATCCGATTTTTTTCATATCGGCAATGTAGGCATATCCGGCACGAATTGCGATCCGTGGCGTGACCCGCCGATGACGGAAAATGTTTACCAACCGGGAAAAATATCTGCGGCAAGTGTTGCGGGTTTTGCGGATCGCGCCGCTGTGTACGCGCTGCATGCGCGCTGGTCTTGCCGCCTGCGCTGCGGCGCGGCTTGCGATCGGCTCGCGCGCCGCCTAGTTTTCCGCCCGCCATTTTCCCGCCACCACGTTCCCGCAGGACCCGATGTCGCAGCCGTTTCTGTTTCAGCCGATCACGCTTCGCGGCGTGACCTCCCGAAACCGCATCCTGATTTCGCCGATGTGCCAGTATTCGGCGACCGACGGCCTCGCCAATGACTGGCATCTTGTTCATCTTGGTAAATTCGCCCAGGGCGGCGCCGGGCTCGTGATGGTCGAGGCCGCGGCGGTCACGGCCGAGGGCCGCATCACACATGGCGACGTCGGCATCTGGAACGACGAGCAGATCGCGCCGCTCGAACGCATCGCCGCCTTCCTGAAGGACAACGGCGCGGTGCCCTCGATCCAGCTCGCGCATGCCGGCCGCAAGGCCAGCATGCAGCGCCCGTGGTACGGCAATGCCGCACTCGACGAGGCCGACCGCGCCCGCGGCGATCTGCCGTGGCGCACCGTGGCGCCGAGCGCGATCCCGATGGAGGAGGGCTGGCTGATGCCGCACGCGCTCGACGTCGGCGAGCTCGCCGCGTTGCGCGAGCAATGGCGCCGCGCCACCTTGCGCGCAGTGGAGGCCGGCTTCGAATTCGTCGAGGTGCATTGCGCGCATGGCTATCTGCTGCACGAATTCCTTTCGCCATTGTCGAACCGCCGCAGCGACGGCTATGGCGGCGAGCGCGCCGGGCGGATGCGCTATCCGCTCGAGATCATCGAGACCGTGCGCGCCGCCTGGCCCGCGGAGCGGCCGCTGTCGGTGCGCATCTCCTCGGTCGACGGTGTCGATGGCGGCCTGACGCTCGAGGATCAGGTCGCGTTCGCGCGCGAAGCCAAGGCGCGCGGCGCCGATCTGATCGATTGCTCCTCGGGCGGCTTGCTCGGCTCGGCGACCGCGGCACGGATTCCGCGCGGCTATGGTTTCCAGGTGCCGTATGCGGAGGAGATCCGCCACGCCGCCGAGGTCGCCACCATCGCGGTGGGCCTGATCCTGCATCCGCAGCAGGCGGAAGATATCCTGGCGGGCGGCCAGGCCGATCTGGTCGCGATCGGCCGCGAAGCGCTGTTCGATCCGAATTGGCCGCTGCATGCCGAGCTTGCGCTTGGCGGCGGAGGCGGCGAGGTGTTCGCGTCGTGGCCGAAGCAGTATGGTTGGTGGCTGGAGCGGCGCGAGCCGGGCCTGCGCAGGCTTGAGGGTCCGCCGCTGCCGTTCCGCAGGGTGTGACGGATCAAGCTGCGACAGTTCATGAGGGAGGATTTGACATGACGATTTCGGCACAGCGTCCCTATCGCGGCGTCTTCCCGGTGGCGCCGACCATCTTCGACGCCGGCGGCAACCTCGACCTCGATGGACAGCGGCGCTGCATCGATTTCATGATCGATGCCGGCTCGCACGGCATCTGCATCCTCGCCAACTTCTCCGAGCAGTTCGTGCTGACCGATGCCGAGCGCGAGACCGTGATGCATGCGGTGCTCGAGCACGTCGCGGGCCGCATTCCCGTGATCGTCACCACGACGCATTTCTCCTCGGCGGTGTGTGCCGCGCGCAGCCGCGAGGCGGAGGCCGCGGGCGCTGCGATGGTGATGATCATGCCGCCCTATCACGGCGCGACCTTCCGCGTTGCCGAGCCCGGCATCTACGAGTTCTATCGGGTGGTGTCTGACGCCATCAACATCCCGATCATGATCCAGGATGCGCCGGTCGCGGGCACGCCGCTTTCGGTGGACTTCCTGGCGCGGATGGCGAAAGAACTCGCCAATGTCAGGTATTTCAAGATCGAGGTGCCGATGGCCGCGGGCAAGCTGCGCGGCCTGATCGAGAAGGGTGGCAGCGTGATCGAGGGGCCGTGGGACGGCGAGGAGGCGATCACGCTGATGGCCGATCTCGATGCCGGCGCCACCGGCGCGATGACCGGCGGCGGCTATCCCGACGGCATCCGCCAGATCATGGATCCGTTCTTCGCCGGCCGCCGCGACGAGGCCGTGCAGGCTTATGCGCGCTGGCTGCCGCTGATCAACTACGAGAACCGCCAATGCGGGCTGCAGGCCTGCAAGGTGCTGATGCGCGAGGGTGGCGTCATCAAGTCGGACACGGTGCGGCACCCGTTGCAACCGCTGCATCCGGCCGCGCGCGCCGGCCTGATCGAGATCGCGCGCACGCTCGATCCGGTCGTGCTGCGCTGGGGGCGCTGAGCACGCCACCCGGCTGCTATGTTCACATAACCGTCAACAAGCACATCTACCGTTTCCGTCGGTTAAGGGAAGCGGGGGACGTGCCCCGCGTGCACTCTGGATTGGTCGGAGCGGTCGGGCGGCAGCGGGATGATCGAAACCTTCCGGGTTGGTCGTTTTGCGATGCGCTACGGCCACTTCGTTCCGCGGCTCTACAATTACTGCCGGTCGCTCGGCCTTGAGCGGCAGCACATGCTGCCGTCACGCGCCTTCTGCTCCGACGAGAGCCAAGGCTATCCGGTCATGCTGCTGGCCCAGCATTTCGGAACCTTTCCGTTCGACCACGGACGCGTCGGCGGCAAGGTCGCGATCAACCGCCACGGGCCGTTTGCCCATCACGGCGAAGACCTGGTGCTGATCCAGGCCAGCCATGTCGGCTACAATCCCGATGATGGCCGCTTCGGGGTCTATCAGCGCCACCGCACCGAAGGCTGCCGGTTCGGGGATTGCTGCGGCAAGCTCTGCGGCGTGCTGCGCTGGTATGAGGACGAATACGCGCATGCCTGCCGGCAAGTGCAATGCGGCCGGCTCGATGGCGAGGCGGTGTTTCGGATCGACAATCAATATCTCGACGACAGCCGCAGCGCAGGTCTCCTTCTGCGGCTCGACCGCATGGTCGAGACGCCGCACCAGCCGCTGAGCGTGCTGAGCACGTCGAAGGTCTTTCGCGCAAGTGCAGCGATCCGCGAACGGCTCGGCGAAGCCTGCTTTGGCAAGCCATCGGCACCGATCGGCACGGCGTTGTCGCCCGATCTGTTTCACTTCCGCCGTGCGCAGGCCGAAGGTCCGGAGGGCCATGACATTCTCGAGGCAGCGCTCGCGCCTGTGATGCCGGCGCTGGTGACGTCGCCGCATCCTGCATTGGATGCCGCCCGCTTCGTCACCCAGGCCGAGTTCGACCGGACATACCGGAGCATTCTGCGTGAACCGGCGTTCCAGACCAAGAACGTGCTGTTCGTGTCCGGCCTGAACATCGACGTGTCGCCGCGCGAGGGATTTCCGTTTCCGTTCACCAAATTCGTTCCCTGGGCGGCCTATGCCCGCCTGCGCGACGGCCGCTCGTTCTTGCTGGAGCAGGAGCAGCTGGTCGAGACGCTGCGCCGGATGCCGGGCGAGAATCCGGATTGCCTGTCGTTCGACAGGACCATCGAGCAGATGACCACTGCGCCGGAAATTCGGATTCCGATCGGCTGATGCCTATGACGACGCTCCCCGCCCTGCGTACGCACACTGTTCCCGAACCGCGTCTCCAGCGCCTGGAATTCGCGGATCGCGAGCGCGGCTTGACCCGTCGCCATTTCATGCTCGGCTGCCTCAGCCTGGCCGCAGGCCAAATGGTACGCCTGCTCGACAAGCTCCAGCAGTTGCCGCTGCTGCGAATTCGCTTTCCCTGAGCGCGAGCGAACGCACTAAAAGCGGAATGAGTTTTGGTTGAATCGGCTTGGCGCGATCTCGGTTCACCTCTCCCCGTTGGGGAGAGGTCGGATTGCGCTCGGCGATGCGAAGCATCGTCCGGCGCAATCCGGGTGAGGGCTCTTGCTCTCGATAGACCGTAACCCCTCACCCGATTTGCTGCGCAAATCGACCTCTCCCAAGGGAGAGGTGAACTTGCGACGCCGTTCCAACTCAACCTAATCTCATCATGCTCTAAAGCCAGCGCGAGACGGAGAAGATCAGCAGGCCGACCAGCCCTCCGACGACAGTTCCGTTGATCCGGATGAATTGCAGGTCGCGGCCGACCTGCAATTCGATCCGCATGATCAGCGTTTCGGTGTCCCAGTTCTCGACCACCTTGCGGATGAAGGCGGCGATCTCCTGGCGTCGCGATGCAACGGCCCGCAATGCGGCAACGCGAAGCCAGCGGTTGATGCGATCGCGCATCTCGGCATCGTCGCGGACCCGAGCGGCAACCGAGATCAGGGCGGTTTCGATGGCGTCCGCGATCGCGGCCGAGGTCGCCGCGGAGTTCAGCCGCGCCTCGATGGCTTGCCACATCGCGTCGATCTGCCGGATCACGGCGGGATTGTCGAGCATCTGCTGCTTCAGCTCCTCGCCTTTGGCGAGGTAGTCGGGATCGGTGGCGAGCCGGTCGATCAGGCGCTCGATCTCGGCCTTGAGTTCGATCCGCCAGGGATGGTTCGGCTCGCGCATCTCGTCGAGCGTCTGACTGACGCCGGAGATGACGCGGTCGGCCACCATGCCATCGACCCATTTCGGCACGAACCGGTAGGAGCGCTGCGAAACCTTCTTGCGGATGGTTTCCTTGTTGTTGGCGAGCGCCGTGCTCGCCGATGTGATCAGGCGCTCGACGAGCGCCTGCGCGTCGCCATGCGCCCACAACAGCGCCAGCACCCGCGAGGCGAGTGGAGCCACCGGAACCGCCGCGATCCCCTGCCGGGTGCGGCGCGTCAGAAAGGCGTTGAGGTCGGCGCTCGGCGTGGCCTGCAGGGCCTGATGGGCCGCCGAGACCGTGCGTTGCGCGGCGCTGCGGGCGTGCGACGGCCGCTCGATCCATTGCGCAGCCCAGCCGGCGATATCGACGTCGCGGATGCGATCGCCGATCACGCGCGGCGACAGGAAGTTGTTGGCGATGAAGCGTCCCAGCGCCACCGCGATGCGCTGCTTGCTCTGCGGAACGATCGCGGTGTGCGGGATCGGGATGCCGAGCGGATGACGAAACAATGCGACGACCGCGAACCAGTCGGCACAGGCGCCGATCATGCCGGCTTCGGCGAAGGCGCGCGGATAGGCCAGCCACGGCCAGTGCGGCTGCGCCATCGAGGTCGCCAGAAAAACCAGCAGCATGAGCACGAGCAGGGCCGTGGCGAGGGCCCGCATGCGACGAAGGTCGCGCAGCCTGGTGTCCTCAGGCGGAAGCACGGCGCCGATGTCCAATTGCAGCCATCCGCCTCATGCCGTCGCGACGCCGCGGCGCGGTGTGAGCCCGGCTGCGATCGCCGCATAATGTTGCCGAACGCCGGCGCTGCCATGGAGCCGTTCCAGCCGGCGCACGGTGAAGTGCCCCTTCGCGATCTTCTGGAAATGGTCCATGAAGATGACGTTGACGGTCGCGCCGAACGCTGCGCCGATGATCGGCACCGCGCCGGCTGCGGCCTTGTCCGAGACCACCAGCCCGAACCTCGAGACGATCTCGCTGACCAGATTGGAGATCACGGGGGCGGAGGCATCGACCGCGCCGCGCTCCAGGATATAGGCCGCCGCGTCGCTGGTGTATTTGCTGATCAGCGCGCGGGCGGCGTAGTAGCCGATGTCGACACTCTCGTCGGTTCGCTTGGTGCCGTAGGCGAAGACTTCGAGACAGGCGAGCCTTGCCTCGATCCTGGAGAGATCCTCACCCTGGTGCCGCGCGATCTCGGCGATCGCGCGCAGCATCAAGGTCGTCGTCAGGGGAAGCTCGACCGCGAGCGCACCGAAGCCGAACAGGCCGCTCACGCCTCCGGTTACCCCGGCGAGAAGCGACGAGAAGGTCACCGCTGGTGAGGGCGGCGGCTTTTCGTCGAGCGTGTCGACGGCGACCTCCAGCCCCTTCATGACCGCCGTGCGCACCAGCCCGCTGAGCTGGCGGTTGGCGGCTTTCGGCAGCAGGTTGAGGACGCGATTGACGGGGATGCCCGCATAGTCGGCGATCCTTGCTGCGAGGTTGGAGCTTTCCAGCGTCTTGACGGCGGCTTGCAGTGCGGCGTGATCGCCGGGAGGAAGGACAGCGAGCTGGGTGAGATCCTGGCTCATTGATAACGCAAGATTGGCCGTATGCCGTTGAAGCTTGCGAGGATCGCCGAGCCGTTGCTGATGAGCGCGGTCACCTCGGGCGTGATCAGGCCGCCGGGCAGGGCAAGGCCCAGCGCCAGCGTGTTGAGCGCGGCGACGATGGCGTAGTTCTGCTTGATGAGGCTGACGGCGCCTTGCGAGATCTCGACCGCCTTGACGAGCTTCCAGAGCGAATCTTCCATCAGGATGACATCGGCGGATTCGTGCGTGACCTCGGCACCATGCTTCATCGCGATGCCGACGTCAGCGAAGCTGAGCGCGGGGGAATCGTTGATGCCGTCGCCAACCATGGCGACCCTGCGTCCCTGGCGTTGCAGCTCCTGGATGACGTTGGCCTTGTCGGCCGGCAGCATGTCCGCGAAGTGCTCGGTGAGTCCGAGATTCTCGCACACGGCGCGCGCCACCACCGCATTGTCGCCGGTCAGCATGATGCTGTTCTTGACGCCCAGCGCATGCAGCCGCTGGATCACCGATCGGCTCTCCTCGCGGATCTCGTCGGAGTAAGGCACAAGGCCCGCGAGCTTGCCGTCCACGGCAATGTAAAGGCTCGAATAGCCGCGCTCGTCGAGCGCAGCGCGATCGAGGGCCGAGGCGTCGACGGCGATCTCGCTCTGGCGCATGAAGCGCTGGTTGCCGACATGGACGTAGTAGCCGTTGACCTGGCCCTCGACGCCGAGGCCGAGGCGGTAGGTCGTCTCGTTGCAGGGCGGGATGTTCACCGCGAGCTGCCGAGCCCGGGTGCGCAACGCTTCCGCGACCGGATGCTGCAGCTTGGTTTCGGCGGCGGCGGCGAGCCCGAGCAGGTGGTTCGGCGTGATCGAGTTCTGGTAGGAGATCACGTCGATGACCGCAGGCGTGCCGTGGGTCAGCGTGCCGGTCTTGTCGAACACCATGGTGTCGATCCCGGCGAGCTTCTCCATGTGGCCGCCGCTCTTGATGATCATCCCGGTGCGGGCGGCCAGCGTCATCGAGGACAGCACCGAAGTGGGCGCCGCAACGCGGATGCCGGTGCCGTAGTCGACGATAACAAGCGAGAGGAAGCGATTGAAGTCGCCCGAGACCATGGCAGTGCCGGTGGCGAGCGCCAGCGTCGGGGTTACGAGCCGGTCGGCGAAGCGTTCCGCATGGTTCTGCATGCGGGTGTCGCCGATCGGTGCGGATTCGATGAGCCGAACGATCTGGCCGGCCGTGGTCGCGGTTCCGACGCGCAGCGCACGCAACGTGATCTGGCCCTCGCGGATCACGGTGGCGGCGAAGGCGGCTTCGCCCTTGCCGCGATGCACCGGCAGGCCTTCGCCGGTGATCGTCTTCTGGTCGATGGTGGCGGAGCCGTCGATGATCTCGCCGTCGACCGGGATCATCTCGCCGGGATACACCACGACGATGTCGCCGTTCTGCAGCTCGGCAGCGGGGATCGACACCACCTCGCCGTCGCGCAGCAGCCAGGCCGTCTTCGACTGGAATTCAAGCAGCTCATTGATCGCCCGCCGCGAGCCCGCGGCGGTCAGGTCGCGGATCCAGTCACCGAGCTTGATCAGCCAGGTGACGATGCAGCCGGCCAGCGGGTTGCCCTGGAGCACCGAGGAGGTGATCGCGAGTGTATCGAGCACGTCGATGTTCAGCCGGCTCTCGTTCGCCCAGACCTTCCAGGCGCGCTTGGCGATCGGGATCGCATTCCAGAGCATCAGCGGCATGTTGATCGCCGTGATCACCGGATTGGCGCTGAACGCCATGAACAGGGACAGCGTCGGCAGCGCCAGCGGCGAGCGCTTCGAGACTTCCGGTACGCCGGCGCGTGGCGTGCCCGCGTCCTGCGCGGCGCCGGCGCAGAGCGCCTTGACGTCGGCCAGGCTCATGCTCTTGAAGCCGTTCAGCAGGGCGAGCAGCCTTTGCTCGTGAGCCGGATCGTATTCCAGCACGAGGCTGGCGCAGTCGTAATTGATCCGTGCAGTCCTGATGCCGTCCTGTGCCCGCAGCCACCCAAGACAGATCTCGCCCAGCTTGCGGTTCTGCCCGAGCGCCGGAATGCTCAGGCGAATGCGCCCAGGCATGGAGTGGCAGAAACTGAAATCCATGAATTTGCGCTCTCGCCCCTGGCGGGTCAGGCCGTCGTGCCTGCCGGTTCCGCCTGCTCCGCGGCGGCCATGTTGGCCTGGATCATGTGGTTGAGGGCAAAGATCGCCAGCGTGACCCAAACCGGCGTCGCCGCACTGGCGCCGACCTCGAAGATGGTGAAGCCGGCGATACCCGCGGCGAGCAGGATCTTCAGATCGACGACGTTTCCGGTGGTGATCTTGATCCCGCTGTCGAGCTCCTTGAAGAAATCGACAACGACCCTGGCCGTATGCGAATGCTCGGCGAGGTACTCGGCTTCCTGCTCGATCTTGGTGGCCAGGGCGTCGATTTCATTGGCCGGTGGCTTGTAGTGGCCGCCGGTATGGTGCTCCAGCCGGCCGTGAAACTCGTCGTGCCGGTGGGTGTCGTAATGCAGCACGATGCTTCCGGTCGCCGGATTGACGATGACGTCCTCGATGCCGGGAATAACGCTGAAGGTTTGCCTGATCTGTTCGAGAAGCTCGGGGTTTTCCTTGGCCGACGGTACCTTCATGCGAATCCGGCCTGGAACCTGATGCGCAATCTGCAGCTTCATCTTGGTCATCGCATTCCTCTAACAGCGTTCCAACGCCGGCGCGGACGCGAATGATGCCGCCGCCAAACACGCTTGCCTGCTGCGCCGATTTCAACGTCGCAAGCAGGCTCACCGGCGCATGTCGTCGCCTCGTATCTCGAGCGTCTGACGTTGAACTCAGGCCGCAGGCCTGGCCCGGCTCTCTGCCGCCGTCTTGCCGTCCTGCGCCTGGTTTTCGGCTTTCACTTCCGCGACAATGTCGTTCACCTGCTCGTGGGCCTCGGCAAACATCTCGCGCGACTTCTGTGCGAACTTGTAGGTGCCACGAACGGTGGATTTGAACAGCGGATTGAGTGCGCCGGCCAGTTTCGGCAGATATTTCGGTGCCGCGACCGCTGCAACGCCAAGTGCAAGTCCCGGGAGCAAGGCAGCTTCGAACACGGCAGCACCCACAGCCACCACCGCGACAACCGCAACCGTCTTGTTGATGCCGCCGCTTTCCTCGGAATCCTGTTCGGGGGCGTCATCGTGGAGGCCGGTATCGTGACTGCTACCATTGTGGTTCGGGTTCATCTGAAATCCCTTGTGACCGCTCAACTGACTGCAGTTTCATCAATAACGGCGGATTGAAATGGATTCATGACAGTTTGATAACAGGCATCCGACCAGTTCCGGCGGCATGGTGTCGCAATGCAACTGGACGCGTATTTGCCCGTCGATGGGGCGTCCGAACGGAGCGCGGAAAGCCTCGGCGGACGACGTTTCCATGTCTCGATGTGTCTGCGCAGCTGTGCTTACATGGATCCGGCGCAAGGCAGGCTTTGTGCTTCCGGCGACTGGCCGCGCGACGTCCTATCGGTCCCACGTCACCGGCAAATCCAGCAGGCCGCGGAACGCCCAGCCGCCGATCCGCGGCGGCTTGTCCGCGATCAGGCGGAGATTGGTCAGCCTGCTGAAGATCGCCGGCAGTGCGACGTCGGCGACCATGGCGCGCGAGGCCCAGGCGCCGGCGCAGAAATGCGGACCGGCGCCGAAAGCGATGCTCTTGCTGGCGTCGCGGCGCACATCGAATGCATCGGGCTTGTCGAAATGCTTCTCGTCGCGGTTCGCCGAGCCGAACATCAGGAACACCCGTTCGTTGGTCTCGAATGCAACGTCCCTGATCGTCCAGGGCTTTGCGATCCGCCGCGGCGACATCCCGATCGGCGAGATCCAGCGCGCATACTCCTCGAACACCTGCAGCCATGGAATCGCGCCACTCGTCGCCAGCGCCAGCTGATCCGGGTGGGTCAGCAGCGCCCATACCGTGCCGGCGATCGCGTCACGCGGCTCGTTCTGGCCCCCCGAGATCGCAAGCTTGATGTTGGCGCGCACGCTCTCCATCGGCATGTCGGTCTGCAGCATCACGCCGAGCAGGCTGAGGTCGGGCGTCTTGCGCAGCCTGGGGACCATGTCGTCGATCGCGGCGTCGATGCCCGAGGTTGCCGCATGGCAGCGCGCCTCGATCGCGGGATCGCCGGTGTAGTTGGCGATGCCGTCGATCATGCCCTGCGACCACGCGTTCATGTCCTGGAAGCGCATATTGGTGAGGCCGGTGATCGATTTCAGGCATTCGGCCGAGAATGGCAGCGCGAAGGCCTGCACGAAATCCACGACGCCGTCCGGCGTCAATTCATCGAGGATGCGGCTCGCGTGTCCGGCGAACAGTGCGGTCCAGTGCGATCGCACCGTCTTCGGCGAGACCGCCGGGAAGATCGCCTTGCGCTCGTTCATGTGCGCGTCGCCGTCCTTCCGCATCATGTTGTGGCCCATCAGTCTGTTCATCAGCCCTTCGGGCTGGTGCGACGAGAACACGTCGATCTGCTTCTCGGAGACGAAGATGTCGTCGCGATCGCACAGCAGTGTGCTGCCGAGCTGCGGCACAAAGGCGATCGGCGCCTCCTTGCGCATGCGCGCCAGCGTCGGATAGGGGTCCTGCCAGAAGGCTGGGACGTCGATGTCGAAATGGGGAGCGGTGCTCACGACGTGATCTCAGGTTGGCCTTAAGGTTTCGAACCGAGCATAGGCCGGCAGGCGCTAGCGGTCTGTCCCCACCGTTGGGGACAGAGGGAGGTTGCCGCTCAGGCTCTTCAGTTCAGCTGGCGTGCCGACGCCATCAGGCGCAGTGCGATCGCGAACAGCTCGTTCTGCGAAGAGATGCCGAGCTTGTCATAGGCGCGTTTGCGATAGGTGAGGGCGGAGTGCAGCCCGATGCCGAGCTCGGCGGCGATCGCTTCCGAGCTGAGGCCCGAAAGGATGCCGAGGCAGACCTCTTTCTCACGGCCGGTCAGTCGGGCGAGCGGTTCGGCGGTCGCAAACAGGGTCGTCAGCCGCGCAATCGGATCGGCGTCCGCTGCCGGGTCGCGCTGGAAGTGCCGCGCCACGGCTGCGGTCAACGCGGGCGCGACCGCGGACAGGCGCGCGATCTGCTCGCGGCTGAACCGGCCTTGCTCGGTGATCTGGTAGAAATTGACGTAGAAGCAGGTGTCGCCAGTCCAGATCGCGGAGGCGAACTTGTCGACGATGTCGGAATCGTCGAAGAAAATCTTGCGGTAGCCGTCGCTGTACATCCGGCGCGCGAAGGTCGGCAGCACGATCGGCACGGCCTGCGCCTGCCCCTCGAACACCGCATCGCGGTTCGGGTCGGCCTGATGGAAATGTTCGGAATAGGCGATCCCGAGCTCGCGGCCGGTCGGGATGTTGCCGACGTCGAGCAGGCACGCGGCGGACCGCGGGCCCGTGAACGAGAACACCATGCAGTGACCGACACCGGCGACGCGGCGCAGCGCGCCGATCAGCGCCTGCGGAAAGCTGTCGCGGCCGATCGCCAGCAGCGCCGGCGTGATGTCGCTGACGACCGAAGTCTTGAAGGCGAAATCTGCCTTCATGGCGTCCTCCCTGGGTTTCGGGAAGACTAGCAGCGACATCGCGGGGGTGGAAGCGGTTGCGTCAGGCGCCCGGCACCTGGTCGAGGAAGCCGGTGATGCTCCTGATCCGGCCGTCCTTCAGCATGGCGAAGTCGGTGCCCTTGATCGGGCTGTCGACGCCGTCGGGCCCGAGGCCCCAGGAGAAGCGGACATGGTCGCCGAAGCCGTTCGGCTCGCCGATCAGCTTGAAGGTGAAGTCCGGAAACTTCTGCTGCACGCCCGCGATCAGCGCGTCGACGCCGTCATGGCCGTCGCCGCTCATCATCGGATCGACATAACGCGCGTCGGCGGTCCAGTTCTGGCTCAGCATCTCGCGCCGCCGGCTCGGCATCCGCTCGTTCCAGAGCTCGATATAGCGGCGGGCGATGGTGGTGTGGTCGGTCATGGTGCTCTCCTTCTGATGGGCCGGACTGTGCGGCTGTCCGGACTATCGAAGGTTCGCGTGCTCCGATCGATTACCTCGCAGGTCATCGTGCAACTCATCAGGCAAGCTATGGCGCGATGGTCAGCACCGCCTTCATGTTGGGGTGGAAGCGGCAGTAATAGTCGACAGTACCGGCCTTGGTCAGAACCGACCTGGCCGTCTTCTTCGGTGCAATCGTCACGTCGAAGTCGCCGTTCTTCGCGGTGGCGGTGTGCGCCAATACGTCCTTGTTGACCCATTCGATGGTGTCGCCGACCTTGGCCGATACCTCGGCCGGCGAGATCACCAAATTCTCCATCACGATCTGGATGGTGGCAGCATGCGCCGGAACAGCCATCGCGCCGAGCGCGAACAATGCCAGCGTTGCGAGATAGCGTCCGGGCGACATCGCGCGTCTCCTTACTTCATGCTGGCCGCAACATGTTCGGCATGCTGCTCGTGGCCCTGGAAGATCTTCAGGCCGGTCTGCAGCAGGCTCTTCAGCTCGGGATTGCTGGCCGACGGGATCAACTGCGTCTCCAGCGCGGTGTTGACGGTCTTGTGGTAGGCGACCTCGTTGTCGATATAGGCCTTGTCGTAGGCTGAGCCCTTCAGCTTGCCGAGCTCGGCGAGCTTGTCGGCCGCCTGTTTCGACAGCGCCTTGCTGGTGTCGTTGTCCTCCGGCGTCACCTTCAGCTTCTTGACGAGGTCGAGCGCCTGCTTGTTCACCGCCTCATGGTCGCGTGCCATGTCCTTGGCGAACGCCTTGACGTCCTTGTTGGATGCTTTGGTCTCCGCCTGCTTGGCGGCGTTGATGTCGATCACACCTGCCGTGTAGGCGATGTGCGCGATCTGCGGATCGGTCAGCTTTGCGCCCTGGGCCAGCGCAGCGCCGGTGAGAACGCTGAGCGCGGCGACCGCGATGCTCAATCGAACGAACATGGTTTGACACTCCTGTTGAGCCGGGCGTAGTGCACGGCACGTCGTTGCTTGCACAGGAGTTGGATGGTGCTGATAGCCAGAGGTTCCCAAAAATCTATGCTGTGACGCCGAGCCGTTTCAGGACCGCCTCGGTCAATCGCTCGCAGCGTTTGCCCGCAAAGGGAAAGGCCTCCATCACGATCGGGCCGATCTTCCGCTCGACATTGTCGCGCAGCATGGTCCGGGCGCGGTGCAGGCGGGTCTTCACGGTCTCCGGCTTGAGGCCGAGGATGTCAGCGGTCTCCTCGACATTCATGCCCTCGATCACTCGGGTGATGAAGACGAGGCGGAACGCCTCGGGCAGCTCATCGATCGCATGCTCGACGACATGCTGGATTTCGCGCTGGGCCATGGATTTTTCCGGATCGTCCGCCGACGAAAGCGGGAACGGGATGATTTGGGCTTCTACGGCGCCTTTCGGCAGCTCGGACCACTCCACGCTTGCGCGTTTGCTGCGCAGGCGGCCGAGCGCCTCGTTCATCGCGATCCGCGACAGCCAGGTCGAGAGGCTGGAATCGCCCCGGAATTGGTCCAGATGGGTGAAGGCGCGCACATAGGCGTCCTGAACCACATCCTCGGCCTCGTTGTCGTTGCGGAGGATGCCGCGCGCCAGCCGGAACAGCCGGCGATTGTTCGCCTGCATGATGGCCCGGATCGCGGCCTCGTCGCGGGCAAGCGCGCGCTGCACGAGCTCGGCATCGCCTGAGCGGATCGGCGGTGGAGACGTTACGTGGGCCTGGCGCATGGCGGGCTCGCCCTCACTGTTGGCGGTATATCACCATTGGATGCCAACCGGCCGGACAGGTTCCCGAGAAAATGGTGATCGGCCAAAGTGACCCGGTCAGCGGCTACGGCCTGATATAGGCCTCCGGATCACCGCGCGCGTGCGCTTCCATCGCATCGAGGAAGCAACGCACCTTGGCCGGGACAAATTGCCGCGCCGGCAGCAGCGCGTGCACGTTGAGCGGCTCGCAGGCATGGTCCGGAAGCAGCCGCCGCAACTCGCCGGCCGCAACCGCGGCGCGGGTGTAGCTCGCAGTGACCCGCAGCACGCCATGGCCGGCGAGCGCGGCCTGCAGGCGGACATGGGCATTCGAGCTGGTGAGGCGCGCGCGATCCACGGCGAGATGCTCGACGGCACCGCCGGGTGCGGTGATCGCCCATGGCGGATCGCTGGGGCCGGTCAACAGCGGCAGCTTTCTCAAATCGTCCAGCGTGCGCGGCTCGCCGAATTTCTCCAGCAGCGTCGGTGCCGCGAACAGGCCACGCTCAAGGGTGAAGACGCGGCGGATCACGATGCCGGCCGACGGCAACGGCGCCTCCAGCATTGCGAATACGATGTCGTAATTTTCGGCGATCGGGTTGACGATGTCGTGCTCGACGTCGATCCGGATCGCGAGCTCCGGATAGCGCCCCATCACCGCGCAGGCGACCGGCCCTGCGTGGTGCGCGCCGAATTCGTACGGCGCCTTGATGCGCAAGGTACCAGCGACCGCGCTCGACATCGCCAGCGCCTCGCTGTGGGTGTCGTGCAGCGCGGCGAACAGCGGGCGAACCTTGCGATAGATGGTGTCGCCGGAATCGGTCAGCCGCAGGTGCCGCGTGGTCCGCTCGATCAGCCGCAGCCCGAGATTGGCCTCGAGACGCTGCACCGCAGCACTGAGGCTCGATTTGGGATGTCCGAGCACGCGCGCGGCCGCGGTGAAGCCGCCATGCTCGACAACCTCGCAAAACAGCTCCCAGTCGCGCCATTCCATGACCGATTGTCCATCCAGCGGTACAGTGTGTCCAGCCAAATCGGATTATCCCGATGACCGGGATCACTTAAACCTCATGGCAAGCAACATTGCATTGGGAGGGTGACATGGCTGACGACGGAATTTTCCTGCGCAACGCCTGGTATGTGGCGGCGATGAATCACGAGCTGATCGACGGCAAGAAGCTGGCGCGCACCATCCTGGAGCGGCCGATCGTGATCTATCGCGGCTCCAGCGGAAAGGTGGTCGCGCTCGACGACCGTTGCTGCCATCGCGCCGCGCCGCTCTCGATGGGGCGCGTCGAGGGTGACGACATTAGGTGCATGTATCACGGCATGAAGTTCGCGGCTGACGGCAAGTGCATCCAGATCCCGGGCCAGGACGCGATCCCCGCCAAGCTCGGCGTGCGCAGCTATCCGGTGGTCGAGCGCTACAACATGATCTTCATCTGGACCGGCGATGCCGAGAAGGCCGATCCGAAGCTGATCCTCGACTATCCGCCGCTCGAGGATCCCAAATGGCGCGGCTTGCCGGGCTACATGCACTACAAGGCCAATTGGCTGCTGATCGTCGATAATCTCAGCGATTTCGCCCATCTCGCCTTCGTGCACACCAACACGCTCGGCGGCTCCGAGGAATACGCCTACAAGACCAAGCCGGTCGCGATCGAGAAGCTCGACGACGGCTTCCGCGTCGAGCGCTGGCACATGGGCGCCGATGCGCCGCCCTACCACAAGAAGGTGATCTCCAACCGCGACGACAAGGTCGATCGCCGCAATATCGGCCGCATGATCGTGCCGGGCATCTTCACGCTCGACACGACGTTTGCGCCGGCCGGGGAGGGCGCTGAGAAGGGCATTCAGGTTCCGGGCACGCGGTCATATCGCAACGCGCAGTTCATGACGCCGGAGACGCGTTCCTCGACGCACTTCTTCTGGAATTACCTGCACGATTTCGACACCGACAATCCGAACATTTCGCTGTCGCTGCGGCATTCCCTCGAGGAGGCCTTCAACGAGGACAAGGATTTCATCGAGGCGCAGCAGAAGGTGCTCGACGTCGATCCGGATTATCAGCTGCTTGCGATCGGCGCCGATGCGCCGCTGACCTATTTCCGCTGGCTGTTTGCACGCAGGCTCGAGGCGGAGAAGGGCACGGCACGCGCCGCATAGTCGGTGGCGTGACGGTGTCACCGCCTCGGCGCAAGCCGCGCCGGGATCGCGAGATCGTGACGTCCTGGCGTGGCTGCCGTCCAAGCGGGTTTGGCGTAAGGTGATCAGCGTGAATTCGTCGGTTCTTGATCCGGGTCGAGGTTTTTGCCTGCACCAGCCAGACTATCGCCGGTGGCGATCAAATCGGTGAACGAGCTTGCACGAAAAGACGGATCCATCGGAACGAAGTGCAGCTCCCAGCTGGGTGCAGTACGCCTGGCTATGGCCGTTTGAAGCCACGCGATTGGCGCTCGAAATCTACTCGCAGATGTACCCCGCTCGCGCGCCCGATCCCATGGATGCGCCGGGTGAAGCGGCAACACTGCCGTGGACGACGGCCCATTCGGTGGCGCTGCAACTGCCATCGATGCGCCTGCTGGATTTCTCGAGAGCTGTCGAAGGCCAGCCATTGCTGGTCTGCGCGCCCTACGCGCTGCATCGCGCGAAGATAGCGGACCTTGCACCCGGCCACAGCCTGATGGAGGCGTTGCAAGCGGCGGGTATTGCGCGCCTCTATCTCACGGATTGGCTCTCGGCGGCACCGGAGATGCGATACTTCTCGATCGACACCTATCTGTCCGATCTCAACGTGGCCGTCGACACGATCGGGCCGCCGGTCGACCTTGCAGGTCTCTGTCAGGGCGGCTGGCTGTCGTTGCTCTATGCGGCGCGCTTTCCCGGCAAGGTACGGCGGCTCGTGCTTGCCGGCAGCCCGGTCGATATCTCGGTGCCGTCGGACCTTTCCAGGATGGTCGCCTCGCTTCCACCGCAAGGCTTCGAGGCGCTGGTCCGTCAGGGGGATGGGATCATCAGCGGCAAGCACATGCTGCAGGTATGGAGCGCCCCACTCAGCACCTTTGACGTGGAATCGGCGCTGCAGCGGCGGCTCGACGGCAAGTCGGAGGATGCACGGGCGCTGCTCGATTGCTTCACACGCTGGAATCGAGACACGCTTGATCTGCCGGGCACCTACTATCTCGAAGTGACCGACTGGATATTTCGCAGGAACCGGATCGCGACGGGAGACTTTGTCGCGCTCGGCAGCAAGGTCGATCTTGCCACGGTGAAGCTGCCCGTCTTCCTGCTCGCTGCGGAGAACGACATCGTTGTTCCGGCCGATCAGGCATTTGCGACATTGCGGCTCCTGGGTACGCCGCCCGCGTGGCTGCAATGCGCCACCGAGCCATGCAGTCACCTCGGGCTGTTCATGGGTTGCAGGGCTCTGGCCGGTCCGTGGCGCCGGATTGCCCGCTGGCTTCAGTCCGATCTCGGTGAGACCGCCGGCGAACGATCGCGGATCTGCGCATGAGGCGCCAAATGAAATGCCCCGAACTGCGGTTACGCAATCCGGGGCCTTGGTGCTTTGTCGCGATGACCTGCGCCGCGCTTACTTGGCGGCGACGACCATGATCTCGACATTGTACTGCGGCGCCGCGAGCTTGGCCTCGACGGTGGCGCGGGCCGGGGTGTTACCCTGCGAGACCCACGAGTCCCACACCGCGTTCATCTCCGGGAACGTCTTCATGTCGGTGATGTAGATCGTCGCGCTGAGCAGCTTCGACTTGTCGGTGCCGGCCTTGGCGAGGTGGCCGTCGATGATCGACAGGATGTCCTTGGTCTGGTCGGTGACGCTGCCGCCCGCGGCCTTGCCGGCAACGACGCCGGCGAGATAGACGGTGTTGCCGTGCACGACGGCCTGGCTCATGCGCGGGCCGGTTTCGAAACGCTGAATGCTCATTTGGGTCTCCAGTGAGTGGCGGGCACTGTCTATACTGCCATGGCGACCGCCGCCACTGCACAATTTGCAGCACCGTTCCCGGAAAATGCTCGAGATTGCACCGAGGTCACCTCGGCACAATTCGCGTCGTCAGGAACGCGGCCCACGTCACAGGAGGTTCGCCAAAGCCCGCATGTGGCTCCCGTCGCTGCAGGCTACGCTTCCTTTTGCAATCAGGTCGGCGCGTTCAGCGCACTTGTCCAGCGCGCGAACAGCGCGATCCGCTCGGCCGGCCAAGCGCCGTCGCAAGGCATGGTCCCCGCCTCAAGGCGAGCCAGAATCCGCCGACTGTGCTTGGCAACATCCTCCTCTTTCCAGAGATCGAAGGCGAACAGCATCGAGTTGCGGTCCATCGGCCGGAACAGCGGCCGGATGTGTTGCTCGAACTGCACGGTCTCGCAAGGATCGGGCAGCGCGACGCTGACCTCGTTTGCAGCCGGCGCGTCACCTGCGGTTGCCGACGGCCGCGCGGCGGGCGTTGCGTTGCAGACCCACCACCAGCGCGGCACCGGCATGTTCGGCGGCGGCCTCGCGCCGGTGCCGGAATTCTCCAGCGCGATCCGCGAGCCCCATTCGATATAGGCGACGAAGGCGGCGCGGAATTCCGGATCGGACGGCAGCCCGGCATCGTCGGCGCTCTGCACCATGTAGGTGGCCCACAGCGCGCGCTGCTCCGGCCTGATCTCCTTGCCGATATGCTGCGATACCATCCGCCGATAGCCGCCATAGCGTTCGGTGTAGAAGCGCGGTCCGCCGAACACCTCGCTGAGCCAGGCCGCAACCCGTTCGGGATGGTCCGGCGACATCTCGGCGAACAGCGGGGAGAGCAGCGGATCTTCCGGCACGTAGCGGCTGTAGAAGATGCGCGTCATGTCGAGCAGCGCGGGATAGCCGCCGGCCCATTCGAACAGCGTCGGCTCGCGCAGCGGATCAGGAACGGGATCATGAAATGCGACGCTCCAGTGCATGCCGCTACAGAACGGCTTGTTCAGCGACGAGCCGCAGCGGCACAGGCTGACATGTTCCTGCGATGCACCCGCATTCTGCGCGATCGGCGCGCCATCCTCGTCGACCAGTTCGACCTGGCCGGTGATGCGATAGGGACCGTCCTTCGATACTTCGATCTGTGGCGGCCGGTCGACGTCGGTCAGGTTGGCATCGCGCGCGGGGCCGATGCCGAGCGCGCCCGATGGGCATCTGCGCACCGCATTGATGAGGTCGTCGAAGCGCGCCCCGCTCGGCGCGACGAACGGCTCCTCGCCGAGATGAAACACCGAGTTGAGCCGGTCGGTGCAGAGGCCGGAATGCGCGCAGGTGCCGCGATTGTCGAACACGTAGGCCTGCTGCCCCGCATAGACATCGAGCTTGTCGGGCACGCGCCGCGGATCCCTGGCGTCGGTGAAGCCGCGCGCGATGTGGCTGTCGTCGCAGAACGGCTTGGTCTGCGATTGCCCGCAGCGGCAGAGCCGCACCGGCGCCTCGGCGGCAATCGGCACGCCGAGATGATCGACGATCGGAATGCCGGGGTCGGGCTCGTAGGGCCCGTTGCGTCTGACGATGATGCGCTTGCGCGGCTGTTGCCGGTCGCTCGGGCCTCGGGCGGAACTGTCCTCTGTCATGCCTTGCAATGATCCCTGAACTCACCCAACCCGTGCGAAGCGTGCTTAGATGGATCGACGGCGGCTCTCAACGAACCAGATGGAAAGTGCCGCGGGAGAGTTGCGATGATCCGCAAGACCAAGCGCAAATATGGTTGCCCGGTCGAGTTCTCGATCGATCAACTCAGCGGCAAATGGAAGACGGTGATCCTGAGCCGGCTGAAGGTCCGGCCGATGCGCTATGGCGAGCTGCGCCATGACATCCCGCAGCTCAGCGACAAGGTCTTGACCGAGCGTCTGCGTGATCTCTGCAATTCAGGCTTCGTCAAGCAGGAGCGCGGCGGCGGCTCCTCACGCTATTGCCTGACCAAACGCGGCGAGATGCTGAAGCCGATGCTGCAGGCACTCTATGACTGGGGCGAGGCCAACGCCGACACCTTCGGCGTCCGGTTTCTCAGTGCGGAGGCGGACTAGGTAGAGCCTCGCGAGGAAAAATTGACCTGACCGATACGTTCTCGGCAGGCGAGCTTCTGCGAAGCCGCACCTCTTGCGTGGGACTCAACCGCAAGTCATTCCCATATCCTCGCGCTTCATCACGGCGCCCATCTATGAGCCATCGCAGTTCCAAAAGAATTTCGTCCTGAACCGTCACCCTATCACCACAGTGGTTAAGAGCGCTGTGGTTCGAGCACGACGAGTTATTATGGAGAGCCGTCTGTAATCGCGCAGCTTTCTCAAGCGTCGCGACATCGGTTCGATTAACGCCACTCTCAATGGCGTCCCGACTGCTGCCCCACATTATCCATCATGATCTCTATCACTTGTGCGTGTGGCGCCTGTTGAAATAAAGAGGCAGGAGAATCGTCAAACCTGAGCGCCACAGGCCTCGGGTCTAAGTCAGTCGACGCGTTCGGGAGCGGAACCATCCGAGAGACAGTGGTGCCACCTTGCCGCCCCCCTGCACCGGGGCGGGCAAGCCAGGTGAATTATTCTTCCATGGGACGGAAGATTCTGCGCACGGGTTGTGCAGTCGTTGCGGCAGTCAGTTGGTTGCTGTGCGAGTCGGCTCACGCCTTCGACTTCTTCGGCCTGCTCGGTTCCGACGATCCGCCACCAGTTGGCGCCACGACGTTGTCATACCGCCTCACGATCGAAACCAAGACAACCGAAGGCAAGAATGATAGCGACGCCGAGCAAGCATTGCGCGACGCTTCCGGGACATATCGTCTCCGGCAAGAACCGCCGCTGGACGGAGAAGGTCTTGCGCGCCGACTTCAGGCCGACGTCAATCCGCTCCTGGATGCACTTTGGGGACTGGGCCACTACAACGCAGAGATCGATATCACGATAGACGGAGTTCCCGTCTCATTCGACGAGGCCGGACTGGCCCTCGCCGCGCAGCGTGCAGACAAGTTTCGCAACCGCTCGATCATTCCCATTGCGATCATCGCTCGGCTCGGCCCGACGTTCAAATTGCGGACTGTCGATGTCGATTATCCTCGCGACCAAGCGCCGCAGGGACTGCCAATTCGCGCCTTTGCTCTGAAGCCAGGCGATCCGGCTGTGTCCGCCAACCTGCGCGCCGCGCAGCTGAAACTCGTCGACTGGTTCCGCAGTCATGGACATCCGTTGGCGAAAATCGTGGACGTCAAGGCAACAGTGGATCACGCGGCGAGCGCGATGGATTTCCGCCTGCGGGTCGAACCAGGCCCGAAGGCCGGTATCGGTGCCGTCACTATCTCGGGCGACGGGGCCGTCGACCCGCGGGTGGTGGCGACCCATGTTTACCTGAAGGAAGGCGAGCCCTATTCTCCCGAGCGGCTGGCGCTGACCAAGACCTCGATCGCAAAAATTCCGGCGATCGGCGGCATTCGCATTCGTGAGGCCGACAAGCTGGACGCCAACGGCAACCTGCCGGTCTTCATCGATGTGACGGATCGACCCAGGCACGCGGTGGGCCTGTCGGCAAAATATTCTACCGTCGATGGTCCCGGCATTTCGGGCTACTACGAGGACCGGAACATATTCGGCGGCGGCGAGCGTCTGCGGCTTGAGGCGTCCGCTTCCCTGTTGCAACGGATCGATGGAACGTCCTCCAGCGGGTTCAATAATCTCCACGCGTCAGATTTTGGTGCGCGATTCACCGGAACCTTCATCAAGCCGGGCTTGTTCGGCACCCCGAACGACCTCTTGATCGAAGCCACCGCCTTCCGCGAGCGCGTCGGCAACAATGTGCTAGGCGGCTATACCGACGAAACGGTGCGCGGCACGCTCGGCGTGGTCCATCGTTTTTCGGAGACCGCTTCGCTGCAAGGCGGCATTCAGGTCGAGCAGTCGAGATCGCAGGACGTGCTGGGGCGGGTCGATGCGACACTCGTCGGCTTCACCGCGACCGGCCGCTACGACACCACGGACAATCCGCTCGATCCCACGCGCGGTGTGCGCCTTGCTGCGACCGTCAATGCCTATTCGAAGCTGATGGGCTCCACGATCGACCTCTTCGAGGGCCGCGTCTCAGGTTCAGCCTATTACGCGCTCGATGAGCAGGCCGACTACGTGCTGGCGGGCCGGCTGGCTGCGGGCTCGCTCGCCGGAGCGCCGCTGGCTGACATTCCGGATTCGCACCGCTTCTTCGCGGGCGGCGGCGGATCCGTGCGCGGCTACGGATTCAACACCATCTCGCCGATGATGTTCGGTCAGATCACCGGTGGCAGCAGCCTGATCGAAGGCTCCGCTGAAGTGCGCGTCAGGATCACACCTACCATCGGCCTCGTGCCGTTCTTGGACTTCGGTTCGGTGTCCCGTTCGTCGCTGCCGGGCTTCAGCGATTATGTCGGCTACGGGGCCGGGCTTGGCCTGCGTTATCTCACGCCGGTGGGCCCGATCCGGCTCGACGTCGCGACACCGCTGAACCCGCGGCCCGGCGACAGTCGCTACGCCATCTATGTCAGCATCGGGCAGGCCTTCTGATGCGCGTGCGACGGGCCTTCATTGTCGGTTCTGCCATAGCGGCGCTTGGAGTCGTCTCTGTTGCTGTGCTCGGCGTCGTCTTCCATGGAATGGTAGGCGGAAGCGGCGAAAATCAGCAGGACATGCTCGCCGACCTCGTCTCGCGAACGCTCTCGACGCCCGCGACCCAGGTTCATATCGGCGCCGTCGACGGCGTCCTCTCGTCGGATGCGACGGTGCACGATGTCAGCATCACCGACAGGGACGGAGTTTGGCTGACCCTCGACAAGGCCCGTCTCGTCTGGCGGCGCACTGCGCTGCTCATGGGGCGGCTGGAGATCGATCGGCTCGAGATCGGCACGCTCGATATCAAGCGAAAGCCGCTGCCGTCCGACCAGCCCGCCGCAGAGTCCGGCCAGCCGACCCTGCCGGACCTTCCCGTGAAAGTACAGGTGAAGGCTTTCGACCTGCGTGCCCTGGTGCTGGGCCAGCCTATTCTCGGCGAGGCCCTGAGCGTCAAGGCGACCGGCAATGCCGAGCTGGGCTCCCCCTCGGAGGGCCTCGTTTTCAATCTCGATGCGATCCGCACTGATTTCCCGGGCCATTTCAAGGCCGCGCTCGCCTTCGTACCGCAGGGCAACGCGTTGACCCTCGATGTCACGCTCGACGAACCCGCCCGCGGACTGATGTCCAAGATCGGTCATTTGCCGGGCGAGCCGCCCGTGACATTCGCGCTGGGCGGCAAGGGCACGCTCGACAGCTTCCGCGGCACGCTGAAGTTTCAGGCCGGCCCTACCATTGATGCGACCGGTGCGATCACGCTTGACCGCAACGGGGCGGGCCGCGTCCTTGCAACCCGTCTCACGAGTCATCTCGGACCGCTGCTGCCGTCAGTTGCCGCGCCCGTCTTTGCCGGCGAGACCAATCTCGACAGCACGACGCATTTCGGCGACGACGGCAGCGTCGCGCTGGACGGGCTGACGCTCACGAGCCGCCTCGCGCGGCTCGACGTGAAGGGCCTGCTTGGCGCCGACAGCGTGATGGATTTCAGGGCCTCCATCCGCGCCCTGCCCAGCAATGGCGACGTCACGGAAACGGATCAGGGGTCGATCCGCAGCCTGGTGTTTGACAGCAGGGTCAACGGACCGATCAAGGCGCCGACGCTCACGGCCAAGCTCGCAATGTCAGGCGCCCGCCTGCCGGATGGAAATCTCGACGCGCTCGACGCCTCGCTGACGGCAGTCCCGCGCGCCGAGCCCAGCGACCTCGCAACGCATATCGTGCTGGATGCAAATTTGCGGGCCTCGGGCATCGCGCCGCGCGATCCCGGTCTCGCGGCAGCAATCGGCAATAGTGCGTCGCTCGTGCTCCACGGCAGCACTGATCTCGGTGGCCACGCCACCATCGAGCGGCTGGAGATCGGCACGCCGACCGTTCAGGCCACCTATGCCGGTGACGTCAGTCCCGATCGGCTGCATGGCCGCGCGACCGGAGCCATGCCTGACCTCGGCCGCTTCAGCGATTTCGTCGGGTTGAAGCTCAAGGGCGCGGTGGCCCTCGGCCTCGATCTCGACGCCGATCGCGAGCACGGCCGCGTCGACGCCAAATTGTCCGGCACCGGCGAGGGGATCGCGACCGGGCTCGCGGCGCTGGATGGGCTCACAGGACCGCGCGTCACGCTTGCCGCCGATGTCGGCGCAGATAGCGCCAGCGACACCTATACGGTCCGCGACGTTTCGCTCGACGGCGCCCATGTCAAGGTTCGCGCCAAGGGAAAGGTGACCCACGAAACGAGCGATCTGTCGGCGCGTGTCAGTCTGCCCGATCTTGCCGCGGCCGATGCTCGCCTCACCGGTGCGGCAGCCGTCGACGTCGGCCTCACCGGAGGGCTCGCGCATCCCGGCGTGTCGTTCTCGGCCTCGGTCGATCGCGCCACCGCAATGCGGCGCCCGATTCCGCACCTGGAGCTCGTCGCGACCGTCAATGACGTCAAGGGACCGTGTGTCATCGACGCCAGGCTCGATGGCTCGATCGACGGCAAGCCGGCGCGCGGGATCGTGCAAGCGAGCCGTCAATCGGGCGACACACCTGCTCCCGCTTTTGCCGGATGGGACGCCAAGACGGTCGACATCGCGATCGGTTCGGTATCCTTGAAGGGGGCGGGCACGATCGACGCGCAAAGTCTCGCACGCGGGCAGATCCATTTCGCCGCCGGCTCGCTCGCCGACCTCGCACCGGTCGCGCTGATGGACCTCGTCGGTTCGGCGTCGCTCGATCTTGCCGCATCGGTCGATGACGGCCAGCAATCCGTCCGTCTCGCCGGCAAGGGCGCGGGGATCCGCGCAGCCGGCGCCGCGATCCGCAGCTTCGATCTGCGCGCCGATGCGACCGATCTCTACCGCCATCCGCTCCTCAACGCCGACGCCAAGGTCACCGGCGCCGAGATCGCCGGCCAGACTGTCTCGAGCATTGCGCTGACCGCGCGTGGGAACGCCGGCACCAGCACCCTTGGCCTGTCGGCCAAGGCGGCCGGCTTCGATCTCGATGCCGCAGGCGTGCTTACCGCCAAAGATCGCACGCGGTTCGATCTCAACCGCTTCACCGCGCGACGCGGCGCCAGGGCGATCGCGTTGCAGGGGCCAGCGAGTTTCACGCTCGACGACGGGAGCGTGCTGATCGAGCATCTGGCTCTCGGCATCGGCAAAGGTCGCTTCACGGTTGACGGCAGTGCCGGCAAGACGCTCAACGTCAAGGCGCTCGCAAGCGCGATCCCGCTCGGCGAGGCCGATATCGTGATGCCGGGCCTGGGCCTTGCCGGGACGCTCGACGCCTCGGCGACGATTGCCGGCTCGACCAGCGCTCCGACGGGTCAGTACAAGGTCACCGTCAAGCAGCTGACCGCGCCGCAGAGCCGCAGCGCGGGCCTGCCGCCGATCGACGTCTCAGCAGATGGGCGCCTCGACGGAAGCCGCGCGAGCATCGCCACCACGATCGCCGCCGGAAAAGCCGGCACGATCTCCGCCTCGGGCACGGTGCCGCTCGATGCGGCCGGACCGATCGCGCTGACCGCGAAGGGCCGTCTCGATGCCGCCGTCGCGAACGCCGCGCTCTCGGCGTCCGGCCGCACCGTGTCCGGCAGTGTCGTGCTCGATGCGCGGTTAGGCGGCACACGCGCCAAGCCCCAGATCGGCGGCGCCGCCAGCTTGAGTGGCGGTACATTCCGCGACAGCCTGCTCGGCACACGCTTCGACAATATCGAGGCGAAAGTCACCGCCGACGGAGATCGTATCGTCGTGGAGCGCCTGACCGCCGCGACGCCCAACGGTGGCACATTGTCTGGTACCGGCCAGGTGCGGGTCGCCCCGGATGCAGGTTTCCCCGGCACGGTCTCGATTCGCGGACAACAGGCGACGCTCGCGGCCAGTGCGCTCGCGACCGCGCAGGCCAATCTTGCGATCGACGTCAGCGGTGCACTGGCGCGCGATCCCCGGATCGGCGGCCGGATCGACCTGACCCACGTCGCCATCGACATTCCCGATCGTCTGCCGTCGACGCTGAAGCCGATTGACGGCATCAACCACGTGAATGCGTCGGGCCAGGCCGCTGCACGCCTCGCGGCGGAACGCACGGCCGAAGCCCTGAAGGGCAGCAAGGGGCGCGCGGCGCTGTTCAATGCTGCGCTCGACGTTACGGTGTCGGCACCGAACCACGTTTTCATTCACGGCCGCGGGGTGACTGCGGAACTCGGCGGCTCCGTGCAAGTGGGCGGCACGACCAACGCTCCGGTCCCGAAGGGTGCCTTCTCGCTCTATCAAGGCAAGCTCGTGGCGCTCGGAAAGACGTTGACCTTCACCAAGGGCAATCTCTCCTTCAACGGCGATCTTGCCCCCGAGCTCGACTTTGCGGCGGAGATCTCGGCCTCCGACATCACCGCGCAGGTCGGCATCTCCGGGCCCGCATCCGCGCCGGTCTTTGCCTTCACCTCGCAGCCCCAATTGCCGCAGGACGAGATTCTGTCGCGCATCCTGTTCCAGAAGGCGTCAGGCAGCCTGTCGACGTCGCAGGCCCTGCAGCTCGCGGAGGTGGCGGCACAGTTCGCAAGCGGTGGTGAAGGCACAATGGACCGTATGCGCCGCTCGCTCGGCGTCGACAGCCTTGATGTCGGCGTTGGAGCGGGCGGAAGTCCGATGGTTGGCGCGTCGCGCGCGATCGGCGACAGGTTGAGCGTCGGGGTACGGACGGGCGCTAGCGCCAGTCAGTCCGGCGTGTCCGCCAATGTGGACGTCACGCGTCATATCCGCGTGGAATCCGACGTCGATGCAACCGGTGCAACGTCGGTCGGGGTCGGCACGCGCTTTGAATGGTGAGTTGAGAACACTGGCTGCGAATTGAGGCGCGTTTCCTCTCCCGCCTGCGACGTGGCAGCGCCAGTTGCGGAAGCCCGCAAACGCCATATGTCCCAGCCTTGGCCGAGGGACACTGCGCGATTTCGGAATATTAGAAGAATACCCCTGAGTTGCCCGATGTGTCAAGGTCGAGCGCCCGCCAGGTCGAGCGCCCGCCACCGCCGGCTACTTTGCATGGGGTTGTTTTCGATATTTTGGCAGCGCCCCCTGCGACGAACGGATTGCCGGCCGGAACCTTAAGCAAGGAAAGGTCGTTGTCGCGGGATGTTGGGGGCAATCAACACAAGGAATGCTCATGCGCATCCGCATCTCGACGGCATCCATCATTGCTGCTGCACTCTCGCTCGGAACACCTGTCTGGGCGCAAGTGCAGGGAACGCAACCGAAGACGCCGCCGCAGGCTCAGTCTGACGAGTCTACCGTCATCCGGAGCATACAGGTCGTGGACGTCAAGGAACTGCAGCCCGAGGTCCGCTCAAAGGTCGAGGCTGTCGTGGCAAAGGCAAGCGAGGACGACCTGAAGAATTTGCGGGGTTCCATCGACGCGTCCAAGGAAGCCGTATCCGCGCTCAAGGCGAAGGGCATGAGCTCGGCACAAGTCGTCGCCGTCAATCTCTCCAACGGCGTCCTGACGCTTTTCACCAAGACGGCCTGAAGAAACTCCGAATTCAACAACAGAGACCCGCCGGTTCACGCCCGGCGGGTCTTGAACACGGCATTCTCAGCCGACCTGACGAGTGTCCATGTCCTAACCGACGGCCTTCGCCGCCGCGCGCCCTGCGTTGCGACCCGAAAACAGGCAGCCGCCGAGGAACGTGCCCTCCAGCGAGCGATAGCCGTGCACGCCGCCGCCGCCGAAGCCCGCGGCTTCGCCGGCTGCATAGAGCCCGCGGATGATCTGGTGATCGTTGCCGAACACGCGCGAATCGAGGTCGGTCTCGAAGCCGCCGAGCGTTTTGCGGGTGAGGATGTTGAGCTTCACCGCGATCAGCGGACCGTGCTCGGGATCGAGGATGCGGTGCGGCTTGGCGGTGCGGATCAGCCTGTCGCCGATATAGCGCCGCGCATTGTGCAGGTTCATCACCTGCGCATCCTTGACGTAAGGGTTGGTGATCTCGCGGTCGCGCGCCTCGATCTGCGTCTTGATGGCGTCGAGCTGCAGGCGGTCACTGCCGACGAGCTTGTTCATGGCGCCGACGAGCTCAGTGAGATTGTCGCGCACGATGAAGTCGGCGCCGTGCTGCTTGAAGGCTTCCACCGGCGCCGGCGCGCCCTTGTTGGTGGCGCGCTTGATCGTCATGCGCCAGCTTTTTCCCGTGAGGTCGGGGTTCTGCTCGGAGCCCGACAGCGCGAACTCCTTCTTGATGATGCTCTGGGTCAGGATGAACCACGAATAGTCGTAGCCGGTGCCCATGATGTAGTGCAGTTGCCCGAGCGTGTCGGAGCCCGGGAACAGCGGCGCCGGCAGCCGCTTGCCCGTGGCGTCGAACCACAGCGACGACGGCCCCGGCAGGATCCGGATGCCGTGACGTGGCCAGATCGGGTTCCAGTTCTGGATCCCCTCGACATAGTGCCACATGCGGTCGCGGTTGATCAGCCGGCCGCCCGCCGCCTCGGTGATGCCGATCATGCGGCCATCGACATGTTCGGGCACGCCGGAGATCATGAACTTCGGCGGTTCGCCGAGCCGTTTCGGCCAATTCTGCCGCACCAGGTCATGATTGCCGCCGATGCCGCCGGAGGCGACGATGACTGCCTGTGCGCGCAGCGAAAAATCACCGACGACGTTGCGCGAGGAACTCTTGCCGCGCTCGACGCCTGACGGTTCCAGGATCGCGCCGCTCACACCGTCGACCATGCCGTTGGTAATGCTGAGTGCATCGACGCGATGGCGGAACTTGAACACCAGTTGTCCGTTCCTCGCGGCCTCGCGCGCGCGGCGCTCGAACGGCTCGACGATGCCGGGGCCGGTGCCCCAGGTGACATGGAAGCGCGGCACCGAATTGCCGTGGCCCATGGCGTCGTAACCGCCGCGTTCGGCCCAGCCGACCACCGGGAAGATGCGGTGCCCCATCGCGCGCAGCCAGTCGCGTTTCTCGCCTGCTGCGAACGCGACATAGGCTTCGGCCCATTTGCGCGGCCAGTGATCCTCGTCGCGATCGAAGCCCGCGGTGCCCATCCAGTCCTGCAGCGCGAGTTCGACGGAGTCCTTGATGCCGAGCCGGCGCTGTTCCGGCGAATCGACCAGGAACAGTCCACCGAACGACCAGAAGGCCTGGCCGCCGATGCTCTGTTCCCCTTCCTGGTCGAGCACGATGACGCGCTTGCCCGCGTCGGCGATCTCGGTTGCGGCGACCAAACCCGCAAGTCCGGCGCCAATCACGATCACATCTGCATCGTCAGCCATTTTGATTTCCCCGTCCCGCCGGAATTCAAGACCACGTCGTTGTACGCGGTCAACGCCAAATGGACCTTGCCTGTGGCGGCGAGGCACCAAATGGTTGCGGCAAGTTGTTCCAGTTTGGGACCTTTTCCACACTCCACTGCAGCGTGCGCGCAACACCCAATTTGAATTTGTTTTGACCGGCTTCGCTCGTCTGGACAAAAATCCGCGGCCGCAACACGCTCACCATTGTCTTGCATCACAGACCAAACAGATTCGGTTTCGACTGGGGCTGGCCAAAATGAAGTTGATGACGGGGTTGCTCGCTGCGGTTCTCCTGCTGGCGGGAATGGGGGCGTCTCAAGCAGTGGTCAGGATCGCCGACGATCGCGGCGGCAAGATCGGCGTCTATGTCGACAGGTATCAGGACCTGCGCACGTCGGGTGAGACCGTGATCATCGACGGGCTGTGCGCCTCGGCCTGCACCATCGTGCTCGGCAAGGTCCCGCATGACCGGATCTGTGTGACCTCACACGCCAGTCTCGGCTTCCATGCCGCCTGGGATTACGGCGACAACGGCCGCCCGGTTCCTAATCCCGAAGCCACCCATATGCTCTACCTGATGTACCCGCCGGCGGTGCGCAGATGGATCGCGGAACGCGGTGGGCTGACCCGGCACATGATCTTCCTGCGCGGCAAGCAACTGCAGGCGCTGTACAAGCCGTGTTACCTCAACGCCCAGGCCTCGGCGCCCAAACCCGTCGAGCCCGCGCGCTGAACTGCCGATCCCGGCAGTGGCATGGCGAGGTTAGGGCCTGGAATCGCCTCGCTATCATTTGACGGCCTGCGATGGCCATTGCGCTTGCTGCCTGCCGGAACCCGGCTTATCTCAACCGCATGGTTCAGCCGATCTCCACCCGATCCGAGCTCGTGACGGCTCCGCAGGGCCGGGTGGCATCTGCGATCCTGTGGGGCGCTGCCGGCATCGGCGGATTGGCCTTGCTCGCCGCTGCCGCGCTCTGGTTCCACTACGGGACCGCGGTGTTTTTCGAAATGATCACGGCCGGCATCTCCGCCTGCTTCTGACAAGGACGCCATCGCATCATGCCCCGGACCACGCGCCCATTGGTGATCTTTGCTGCCTTCGCGGGCAGTCTGGCGGTCGGCCTGTTCCTCATGTTGTGGGCGGTCGGCGGCTTGCGCACTGTCGCCGCGCCAGCCGCGATCGGCGGGCCGTTCCAGCTTACCGACCAATCCGGCCAGACCGTCACCGACAAGAACCTCCAGGGCAAGCCGACGCTGATCTTCTTCGGCTTCACCCATTGCCCGGACATCTGCCCGACCTCGCTGTTCGAGATCTCCGAGGTCCTGAAGGCGATGGGCAAGGACGCCGACCGCGTGAATGCCTATTTCGTCTCGGTCGACCCGGAGCGCGACACGGCCACGGCGATGAAGGACTACCTTTCGAGCTTCGATCCGCACCTCAAGGGCCTGACCGGCGATCCCGCCGCGATCGCCAAGGTTCTGTCGAGCTACCGGGTCTACGCCAAGAAGGTACCGCTGAAGGATGGCGACTACACGATGGATCACACCGCGCTGATCTATTTGATGGACCGCGACGGCCATTTCGTCGCGCCGTTCAATCTGAAACGGACGCCGGAAGAGGCGGCGACCGATCTCAAACGGTATCTCTGATCGCTTTTTCCGGTTCAGAATTAGCCCAATCTGCGCTCGCATCACGCGCCGGATGGTCTATAAGCCGTTCAATTCCCTAAAATTGCCGGTTATGCCAGATTTGTCCGCCCAGCCCTTTGCCGTCCGCTCGCGCCAGCTTCGCCTGGCCGTGGGGATGATGGCGGTCGCCCTGCTGGCCTTGGCGGAGCCTGCGCTCGGGCAGACGCCGCCGGTGCCGCAGACACCCGCGGCCAAGCCGGCGCCTGCGCCGGCCCAGCCCGCCAAGCCTGCCCCCGCACAAGCGGCACCAGCGACGCCCCCGGTAGCAACGCCGCCGGCAGCTGCCGCCCCGTCGCCTCCAAACCAGTCGCCCAAGGCTACCGAGGCTGCGCCGCAGGCGGTGCCGGGCTTCTGGGACCCGCGGCGGCGGCCGGATCGGCCGGACCTGTCGCGCCTCACCGTGATCCGCTTCCTGACCGAGACCGACTATCCGCCGTTCAACTTCACTGGTCCGGACGGCAATCCCGCCGGCTTCAATGTCGACCTGGCGCGCGCGCTCTGCGACGAGATCAAGGTCACCTGCACCATCCAGATGCGCCGCTTCGAGACCCTGATCGATGCGCTGGCGACCAACCGCGGCGATGCCATCATCGCGTCGATGGCCGTGACGCCGCAGCTGCGCGCCAAGGTCGATTTCACCGATCCATATTACCGCGCGCCGGCGCGCTTCGTGTCGCGCCGCGAGAATGTGATGCCGGAAATCCGTCCGGAATATCTCGAGGGCAAGAAGGTCGGCGTCATCGCCGGCACCTCGCACGAGGCCTACCTCAAGGCGATGTTCACCGACGCCGAGATCCATTCCTATCCGGATAGCGATGCGCTGCGCGCGGCACTGCGCCGCGGCGAGGTCGACTTCATCTTTGGCGATGCGATCTCGCTCGCGTTCTGGATCAACGGCACCGATTCCGCCGAATGCTGCGCCTTCTCCGGCGGTCCCTTTGTCGAAAGCCGCTATTTCGGCGAGGGCGTCGGCATCGCGGTGCGCAAGGGCAACGATCTGCTCCGGCAGTCGCTCAACTGGGCGCTGTTCCGGATCTGGGAAAAAGGCCGCTTCACCGATCTGTGGCTGCGCTATTTCTCGATCAGCCCGTTCTGAATCCGTCATTCCGGGTTCGATGCTGCGCATCGCCCCGGAATGACGACAAACTTCCCGTCGTTTTGCATTTTGCCGCGAAAGCGTTAGTTTTCGCGGCCTTTTTGGAGAAAGCCTGAAGAAATGTCCGTGATTGATCTTGCCGCCAGCCCGAGCGACCTGCGGGCGCTCGCCGAACAATCCAACGCCTGGCCGTTCGAGCAGGCGAAAGCGATTGTGGCGCGGCTGAAGAAAAATCCGAAGGACGAGGTGCTGTTCGAGACCGGCTATGGCCCCTCGGGCCTGCCGCATATCGGCACCTTCGGCGAAGTCGCGCGCACCACGATGGTGCGCCACGCCTTTCGTGTGCTCACCGAGGACAAGATCAAGACGCGTCTGCTTGCCTTCTCCGACGACATGGACGGCCTGCGCAAGGTGCCGGACAACGTGCCGAACAAGGAATTGCTGGCGCAGCATCTCGGCAAGCCGCTGACCAAGGTCCCCGATCCGTTCGGCACCCATCCGAGCTTCGGCCAGCACAACAACGCGCGGCTGCGCGCCTTCCTCGATCAGTTCGGCTTCGACTACGAGTTCGCGAGCTCGACCGAGTATTACACCTCCGGCCGGTTCGATGCCGCGCTGCTCCGCATGCTGGAGCGGATCGAGAAGGTGATGGCGATCATGCTGCCGTCGCTGCGCGAGGAGCGGGCAGCGAGCTACTCGCCGTTCCTGCCGATCTGTCCGCGCACCGGCCTCGTGCTCTACGTGCCGGTAACGGCGCACGACGCCAAGGCCGGCACGATCTCCTACGAAGATCCCGAGACCAAGGAGAGCGTCACCGTTCCCGTCACCGGCGGCCGCTGCAAGCTGCAATGGAAGCCGGATTGGGCGATGCGCTGGTACGCGCTCGGTGTCGACTATGAAATGGCCGGCAAGGACCTGATCGATTCGGTGAAGCTGTCCGCCAAGATCTGCGCGGCGCTCGGCGGCACGCCGCCCGAAGGCTTCAACTACGAGCTGTTCCTCGACGAGAAGGGCCAGAAGATCTCGAAGTCGAAGGGCAACGGCCTGACGATCGACGAATGGCTGCGCTACGCCTCGCCGGAATCGCTGTCGCTGTTCATGTATCGCGAGCCCAAGGCGGCGAAGCGGCTCTATTTCGACGTCATCCCGCGCAATGTCGACGACTACCAGCAGTTCCTCGACGGCTTCACGCGGCAGGAGGCACGGCAGCAGCTGCAGAATCCGGTCTGGCACATTCATTCCGGCAAGCCGCCGCAGGCCGACATGCCCGTCACCTTCCAGCTGCTGCTGACGCTGGTGTCGTCGTCGAATGCGGAGAACGCCGAAACGCTGTGGGGTTTCATCGGCCGCTATCGTCCGGGCGTGACGCCGCAGACCCATCCGAAGCTCGATGCGATGGTCGGCTATGCCATCAACTATTATCGGGACTTCGTGGCGCCGACCAAGCAGTTCCGCGAGCCCACTGAAGGTGAGCGCGCCGCGCTGCAGGACCTGCGCGATGCGCTTGCCAACATGCCGGCTGACGCGACCGCCGAAGACATCCAGAACGTGGTCTACGAGATCGGCCGCCGCGAGCCGTTCCTCGACGTGGTCAAGAAGGGCAAGGACGGCCGGCCCGGCGTCTCGCTCGACTGGTTCAACATGCTCTACCAGGTGCTGCTCGGCCAGGAGAAGGGCCCGCGCTTCGGCTCCTTTGTCGCGGTCTACGGTGTGCAGAACGCGGTCAACATGATCGACGGCGCGCTGGCGCGGTCGTCGTAGTTTGAGGGACGTGTAGCCCGGATGGAGCGCAGCGAAATCCGGGAAGCGTTCCCAGCGGCCCCAGGTGCCCCGGATTGCGCTGCGCTCCATCCGGGCTACGGCACCACGGCTGCGGCGTAGCGCCGCAAAATCCGGATGGCTGATCCTCGGCAATTTCACCGGAGGTTGCTCCGGATTGCGCTACACTCCGTCCCATAAATCAGCACGGCCTCCGTCGAGCGGCCGGCACAGATGGGAGCATGCGCATGCAGTTCAGGGTTTCGCCGACATCGCTGCAGGACAGTTCGAGCGCCGAGGAATGGCAGGCGCGGGTCGATCTCGCGGCCGCGCATCGGCTCGCTTATATCCACGGCTTTTCGGAAGGCATCTTCAACCATCTCACCTTCGTGGTGCCCGGCCGCACCGACCGCTACTACCAGATCCCGTTCGGCATGCATTGGTCGGAGGTGACCGCGTCGTCCTTCATGGAGGTCGGCATCGACGATGCTAAGGTGAAGCGCGGCGAGGGCGAGGTCGAGCGCTCCTGTTTTTGCATCCATGCGCCGATCCACAAGGCGCTGCCGCAGGCCAAGGCCGTGTTCCACACCCATATGCCGTATGCGAGCGCGCTGACGCGGCTCGAGGATCCGCGCATCAAGGAGATCGGGCAGACCGAGGTCGGACTGTCGGAAGCGATCGCCTATGACGATCTCTACACCGGCCCAGCGCTGGATCCTGAGGAGGGCGCAAGGCTCGCCAAGGTGATCGGCAACAAGACCATCCTGTTCATGGCCAACCATGGCATCTCGACTGTCGGCGAGACCGTCGCCGATGCCTATGACCGGCTCTATTACATCGAGCGCGCCGCGCAGGTGCAGATCTACGCGATGTGGACCCAGCAGCCGCTCAAGCAATTGCCGCAGCATGTGGTCGACAAGACCAAGCGCGATTTCCGCGACGACCATCTCTACAAGGGCCCAAGCCCGTCGCAACGGCATTTCGATGCATTGAAACGGATGCTGGACCGCAAGGAGCCGGATTACGCGACGTAAGAGCAGGCTGCGAGGCGCAACCGCAACCTCCGCTGTCGTCCCTGCGAAAGCAGGGACCCATTACCACCGCTCGCAAATGTCGGGTACGCTGTTGCCACAGCGCGCTCAACAACTCGGTATCGTGGTTATGGATCCCGGGTCGCGCTTCCGCCTTCGCTCGTTGAGCTACGGCGGACAAGTCGCTTGCCCGGGACGACATCGGTTTTGTGGTTACCGTTTCGTCGAATCACTGGCTCGCCCACACGACGCGCGCGATCCACGCGACCTCCTCGGCGTCGAGCATGCGGTCGGGATGCTCCGGATTGAGCGATGCAAGTTCCAGCACCTTGCCGGTGCGTCGCTTCAGTTCTTTCACCATCACCTCGCCGCCGGTCGTGCGCACCACGACGCGGTCGCCGCGGCGGATCGCGGTCGCGGGTGACACCACGATGATGTCACCTTCGCGATAGGCCGGCTTCATCGAGTCGCCCTCGATCTCCAGCGCATAGGCGTGCTCGTCTGATGTCGCCGGCAGCGCCACCTCGTCCCAGCCCTTGCCTGCTGGAAAGCCGCTGTCGTCGAAATAGCCGCCGGCGCCGGCCTGCGCGAAGCCGATCAACGGCACCGACTGGCCGCCACGCGGACCATCGCCGAGCAACTGCACGAAGGTCTCCATGCTGGCATTGCTCGCGGCCAGCGCCTTGGAGAGCGATTCGGTCGATGGCCAGCGCTCGCGCCCGTCGCCGGTCACGCGCTTGGACTTGTTGAAGGTGGTGGGGTCGAGACCGGACTGCTTGGCGAGGCCGGACGGCGACAGCCCGGCGCGTTCGGCGAGCCGGTCGAGCGCGGCCCAGACCTGCGCGTGGGTCAGCGGTCGGGCGGCTTTGGACTGTTTGGCCATCGAGGACACCCCGGATGGTAGGAATTATTACCTGAAACTGGGAGTTTCCGCAAATCTGCCGTCGGATGTGCCCCACCACCGCTTGAGTTGCGCCGCCGCCGCCGATACGGTCCCTCGCTCGCCGAATGGCGTCTGGGGCATTTCCCCTCAAATCCGGATAAAACCTCAAGAGACTCAAGGACAAAAGGGAAGGCCGGGCCGTGCCCATGATCTACAAAATCACTCCCGCTTCGGCCTGGCGCGAAGCCGAGCGGCAGGGCGTCTACCGGGGCAGTGCGGACGACAATCGCGACGGCTTCATCCATTTTTCCACCGCCGCCCAGGTGGCCGAGACCGCGCGCAAGCACTACCACGGACAAACCGGCCTGTTTCTGGTGGCGGTCGACGCCGATGCGCTCGGCGACGCCTTGCGCTGGGAACGATCGCGCAATGACGAACTGTTCCCGCATCTCTATGGCGAACTCGACCTCGGCGCGGTCACCGAAATCCTCAGCCTTCGCGCGCGCTCCGACGGCGGCCACGATGTTCCGGAGCTCAAGCCGTGATCCGTGCCTTCGACGCTTTCTCGCTGCCGCTGCTGCGCTGGTTCGATCCCGAAGATGCCCATCGCATGGCGATCCAGGGCCTGAAGCTGCTGCCGCCGATCCGGCAGCGGCCGGATGATCCGAAGCTCGCGGTGCGCGCCTTCGGGCTGAACTTTCCGAATCCGATCGGCATGGCGGCGGGTTTCGACAAGAGCGCCGAGGCGCCCGACGCGCTGCTGCGGCTTGGTTTCGGCTTTGTCGAGATCGGCTCGGTGACGCCGAAGCCGCAAGCCGGCAACCCGCGGCCGCGGCTGTTTCGCCTCGAGCGTGACGAGGCCGTCATCAACCGCATGGGCTTCAACAATGACGGCGCGGAAGCCGTGCTGCGCCGGCTCGCCGCGCGCGCCAGCGGCGGCGGCATCGTCGGGGTCAATGTCGGGGCCAACAAGGATTCGACCGACCGCGTTGCCGACTATGTGAAGCTGATCGAGACCTTTGCCCCGGTCGCGAGCTATTTCACCGTCAACGTCTCCTCGCCGAATACGCCGGGCCTGCGCAATCTGCAGCAATCGGCGGCGCTCGACGATTTGCTGGCGCGGGTGATCGATACCCGCGAGCGCGTGCGCAAGAACGCCGGCGATTCGCCGGTGCTGCTGAAGATCGCGCCGGACCTGAGCCTCGCCGAGCTCGACGACGTCGTGCACATCGCCCGCTCGCGGCGCGTCGACGGCATGATCGTCGCCAACACCACGCTGGCGCGGCCCTCGACCTTGCGCGAGGAGAACCGGGCCAGGGAGCAGGGCGGCCTGTCGGGCCGTCCGCTGTTCCGCCTCTCGACGCGGATGGTCGCCGAGACCTATGTCCGCGTCGAAGGTGCATTTCCGTTGATCGGCGTCGGCGGCATCGATTCGGGCGGCGCCGCGCTGACCAAGATCCGCGCCGGGGCCAGCCTGATCCAGCTCTATTCCTCGCTGGTCTACAAGGGCATCGGCCTGGTCGAGGATATCAAGCGCGATCTGTCCTCGACCTTGCTGCGCACCGGCCGCGACTCCCTGTCGGAAATCGTCGGCGCCGATGCCGCGACCATCACCGCCGAGGATTGGCCGGTGAGGTAACGACGCTCTCGTGCCCCGGATGCAGTGCAGCGCGCCGCGGTTGCGGCGTGGTGCGCTGCTGGTCCGGGGCCCATGGTTGACATGGGTCCCGGCTCTGCGGCGCGTCACTTCGTGCCGCACCGCGTCCGGGACACGAGGGGCTTAGCCGAGTCAAGTGGCCTTGAACGACTTCCTCAGCAGCGCCGGATAGCGCAGGCCCTGCAGGCCGCCGCGTGCGACGTAGAAGCCGAGCAGCGCGATCCAGAGGCCGGTGTTGCCGAATCCGCTGAGCGCCCACCACGCGGCGAGGAAGATCGCGAGCGAGGCCAGCATCAAATTGCGCATTTCGCGCGCCTAGGTCGCGCCGACATAGATGCCGTCGAAGCCGAAGGCGAACACGCCGGGCAGAGGTGCCAGGATCACGAACACCAGGAACGCGCGCGCATAGCGGCGCACGTCCTCGCTTGTCGTCATCAGGTTGATCAGCGCCGGTCCGAACAGCGCAAACAGCACCGAGACGACCAGCGCGAAGCCTATACCCCACAGCAGCACCAGCCGGGTCGAATCGGCAAAGCCGCGTGCGTCGCGCGCGCCGAAGGCGCGGCCGCAGAGCTGTTGCGCGGCGTTGGCGAGGCCGTCGAGGAAGAAAGCGCTCACCAGCAGGAAATTGTTCAGCACCGAATTCGCAGCCAGCGTGACGTCGCCCTCGCGCGCGCCCTTGGCGGTGAAGAACAGGAACACGACGATCAGCGCCGCAGTGCGGACCATGATGTCGCGGTTGACGGCCAGCATGCGCATCAGCTTGGCGCGGTCGAACAGCGTGGCCGCGGGAACCGCAAAGCCGCCTTGCGAGATCCGCCATGCCACCACGATGCCGGCAGCGAAACCGGTCGTCTCGGCAAGCACGGCGGCGATCGCGGCACCGGCGATGCCGGCGCCGTAGACCTGCACCAGCAGCACGGTTGCCGCCATGTTGATCAGGTTGATCACGATCTGAAGCGCCAGCGCCAGATTGGCGCGCGCCTGCCCGACCAGCCAGCCCAGGATGACATAGTTGGCGAGTGCCAGCGGCGCCGACCAGATCCGGATCATGAAATAGCTCTTGGCCGCGCGCGTGACGCCTTCGCTGCCGCCCATCAGCTGGAATGTGACAGCGGCCAGCGGCACCTGCAACGCGATCAGCGCAGCGCCGATCAGGCCGGCGACGATGAAGCCGCGCACCAGGATCGCGGCATATTCCTGCGGCTCGCCCGCGCCCTGCGCCTGCGCGGTGAAGGCCAGCGTGCTCATGCGCAGGAAGGCGAACAGCCAGAACAGGCAGTCGAAGATCACCGAGGCCATCGCCACGCCGCCGAGCAGCGCGGCATCGTCGAGCCGGCCGATCGCGGTGGTCGAGACGATGCCGATCAGCGGCGTGGTCAGGTTGGCGACCATCGCGGGACCGGCGATGGCGAACACCTGGCGTGTCTTGATCTTCGGGTGGGTGGGTGCGTGCATGGCTACAGTTGCAAGGAATAGGCGTTTCTATCGCGACATTCGTCGCGCGACCATGCTGGAATTGTACTCAGAGCAATGCGGTGGCGGAGGGGCGGCCGACAAGGCATGGCATGGTCAGAACACCACGACCATGCCGTCGCTCGCTGCCGTGTAGGGCAGGTTGTCGGCGCGGCCGAGCATGTCGTCGCTCATATGGGTCAGCACCACGCGCCTGGCGTTGATGGCCGGCAAATGCGCCTCCAGCGCTTTCAGGCTGAGATGGTTCTTGACGATTCTGTCGTAGGTATAGGCCTCAGTGATGAAGAGGTCCGCGTTCTGCGCGGCCGGGATCAGCGCGTCGGTCCACTCGGTGTCGGCGCTGTAGCTGACGACGCGGCCTTCCGCCTCGACGCGATAGGCGAGAAATGGCCCGCCGGATTCGCCATGCACCACCGGGTAGGGCGTCACGCTCACCTCGCCGAAGCTGCGCCGCTCCCGCGGTGCGAGCGTGACGACGGACAGATCGAAGCGTTGCCTGGTTTTGGAGGAATGCTCGAACATCACCTCCATCACCTCGGGCAGTTTCGTCTCGATGCCCTGCGGCCCGGCGATCACCAGCGGCCGGGTGCGGCGGGAGAATTGCGCATCGAGCAGGAAGAAGGGCAGGCCGGCGAAATGGTCGCCGTGGAAATGCGTGATCAGGATCAGGTCGATCGCGTCGCGATCGATCTCGAGCCGCTTCAGCGCCGGCAGCGAGGACGCGCCGCAATCGATCAGGAAATTGGCGCGCGCGCCGGTGACATGGAAGCAGGTGTTGAAGCGGCCACCGGAGCCGAACGCATCGCCGCAGCCGACAAATTGCAATTTCATCGGCTGCGCGTGCTCCTTTGGATCAGCGGCCGCGCGGCGCGCCGAACAGCCGCGACAACAGCCAGATCGGGATCACGATTACGGCGCCGAGCAGGAAGTAGCGCCACGCCCAGTTGATCGCGTCGAACCCGAAATCCCAGAGGCTCTGGAACAGCCGGCGGACGCTGTAGAGAATGTTCCACGGGTCGAGGCCGATCGCGGCGAGCACGACGCCGACCAGGATCGAGAGCAGGATCAGCCGGAACGCCACCGAGAGCGGCGATCCGCCGAGAAAGCGGTACAGGCCGTCACTCTGGCCGGCCGGCAAGTCCCGGATGTTGTCTGGCATTGCTATCTCCCGCGGAATCGCCCGCATTATAGGTCACGGCGCAGCACATGGGAAACCCGCGGACCGCGATCAATGGCTGCCATGCGGCTTGCGGGTTTAACTTCCTGTCATGGAGATTAACATCCGTTCAAGTGTCTCCAGCCGGTCGGCTTCGTCAGGCTTCTTGTCCCAGCGCAGGCGGCTGATCCGGGGAAAGCGCATCGCGACGCCGGATTTGTGACGCGGCGAGCGCTGCAAGCCCTCGAAGGCGACTTCCATCACCAGCCCCTGATCCGGCTCGTGCACGACATGCCGCACCGGACCGAACTTCTCGGTGGTGTTGCGGCGGACGAAGCGATCGATCTGCAACAGCTCCTCATCGGTGAAGCCGAAATAGGCCTTGCCGACCGGCACCAGCTCGTCGCCGGCCTCGCCACGGGTCCAGACCCCGAACGTGTAGTCGGAGTAATAGGACGAGCGCTTGCCGTGGCCGCGTTGGGCATACATCAGCACCGCGTCGATGATGTGCGGATCGCGCTTCCACTTCCACCACGGACCCTTCGGGCGTCCGGGCAGATAGGGCGCGTCGCGCCGCTTCAGCATCACGCCTTCGACCGCGTCGGCATCGTGGGCGGCGCCCGCGCTCTTCGGATCGGCGCGCGCTGCCGCCAGTTCTTCCCAGCTCGCGAACGGGACCGTCGGCGACAGATCGATGCGCGGATCGTTCAGCTTGGCGATGAACGCTTCGAGATGCGCGCGCCGTTCGGTGAAAGGCAGCTCGCGCAAATCGTTCGCGTCATCGCCGAGCAGGTCGTAGGCGCGTAAGTGGATCGGAAATTCCTTGATCAGCTTCGGCGAGACGACTTTGCGGTTCAGCCGTTGCTGCAACACGTTGAAGGTCTGCACGCGGCCCTCGCGCAGCACCAGCAATTCGCCGTCGATCGCGCCTGGCAGATGCAGCGACGGCACGAGGTCGGGGAAGCTGCCGGTGATGTCCTCGCCGGTGCGCGAATAGAGCCGCGCCTGGATGTGGCCGCGCGCGTCGTGGCCGGCGACCGCCTGCACGCGGATGCCATCCCACTTCCATTCTGCGCTGAAATCGGCGGCGTCGAGATTGGCGAAATCGCCATCCTCGATCGCATGCGCCAGCATCACCGGTCGGAACGGCACAGGGTCCAGGTTGACCGGCTTGTCGCCGCGGCCTTCGAGCCAGGCGAACAATTCGAGATAGGGCGGCGACAGGCCGGGCCACATCAGCTCGACCTCGTGCGGGTCCTTCTCGCCGAGAGTGGCTGCTGCGGTCTTCGCGAGCCGCGCCGAGATTCCGATCCGCATCGCGCCGGTGACGAGTTTCAGCAGTGCCCAGCGCCCGGTCTCGTCGAGCTCGTCCAGCCAGCGCGCCAGCTGCGCCGGCAGCTCGGCCTTGCCGAGTGTGCGCAGCGTGGTGACGACGTCGGTGAGGGCGGGAGGCGGCGGGTTGTTGTGGCGGGTACTGGGCGGCGGGCCTTCTTCACCTCTCCCGCTTGCGGGGGAGGGAGAAGATTTCGGCCACATCAGTGCGACGGTTTCGGAGAGATCGCCGACGTAATCATAGGAGTAGCCAAACAGCACCGGGTCGGTGCGTTCGGTGATCAGGTCGCGGATCAGGCCCGGCTTGGCGTGCTTGAACGACAGCGCGCCGGTCAGCGCCGCCAGCGCGTAGCCGCGGTCGGGATCCTCGGTCTCGCGGAAATAGGCGACCAGCAGCTTGATCTTGTTGTTGCGGCCCGGCTCGTAGGCGAGCCGGTCGAGCAGCTCGGCAAAGCGGTTCATGGCTTCTTGGTCTCGCCGACGGGCTTGCCTTCGCCGGCGGGCTCCGCCTCGCCGGTGACTGCCGCCGTCTCGCCCTCGTCCTCGTCGCCATAGCCGACCAGATCGAGCGGCCGTGCGGCAAGGCCCTTGCTCTTGCACCAATGCACCAGCGCGTCTTCCTGGCCGTGGGTGACCCAGATCTCGCCCGCGCCGGTCGCGGCGATCGTCGCCGTCAGCCCGTCCCAGTCGGCATGATCCGAGATCACCAGCGGCAGCTCGACGCCGCCCTGCCGCGCCCGGGCGCGGACGCGCATCCAGCCCGACGCAAAAGCCGTAACCGGATCGGGGAAGCGCCGCGTCCAGACATCGGAGGTCGCGCTCGGCGGCGCCAGCGTGATGGTGCCGGCAAGCTCGGCCTTCTTCATGCCGCGCGCCAGCCTGAGCTCGCCGAGCGGAATGCCGCGCTCCTGATAATAATAGGTGATCTTTTCCATCGCGCCGTGCAGATAGATCGGCGCGTCGTAGCCGGCCTCGCGCAGCAGCGCGATGACGCGCTGCGCCTTGCCGAGCGAATAGGCGCCGACCAGGTGCGCGCGCTCCGGAAACAGTTTTACGGACGCCAGCAGTTTCTTTACTTCATCGGCGGCATCGCCATGGCGAAATACCGGCAGGCCAAAGGTCGCCTCCGTGATGAAGACGTGGCAAGGGACGAGCTCGAACGGCGCGCAGGTCGGGTCGCGCGCGTCCTTGTAGTCGCCGGAGGCGACGATGCGGGTATCCTTGCAGGTGACCGATATCTGGGCGGAGCCCAACACGTGGCCGGCGGGATGAAACGTCACCGTGACGTCACCGAGACTGATCTCTTCGCCGTAGGCGATCGCCTGCGTCGAGCCTGCGAAATTCTCGCCGTAGCGCAGCCGCATCATGTCGAGCGTTTCTTGGGTGGCGAGAACCGCGCCGTGGCCCGGCCGCGCATGGTCGGAATGGCCATGCGTGATCAGTGCCCGCTCGACCGGCCTGACAGGATCGACGTGGAAGCCGCCGGGCTTGCAGCAAAGCCCGGCCGGGACGGGCATCAGGATGTCTTGCGGGCGCATTGTCCCTATATAGGCGATCGATCCGCGATGTTTAGCGGTCACGCGCAGGCTTGACCCGTGCCTCCATCTTCGGAAAGAGTCCGTGCTTTGATGGATGGCCGGACCCCGGCCCAGATGGTTCCTTAGAAAGCGAATGGCCCCCCGCCTGTTTCTGTCCTCCGGCGACCTCGTTGCCGACCGCCGCTACGAGTTCGCGCGCGACCTGCAATTGAAGGGCGATCTGGCGGCTGCCGCCGAGCTGCTCGAACAGGCGATCGAGCTGGTGCCGAAATTCCCGTCGGCCTGGTACACGCTGGGTAAGATCCGCCTCGAGCTCGGCCAGCGCGACACCGCGATCGCAGCCTTCCGCGCCGCGCGCGACGCCGATCCCGAAGACCGCCATGGCGCCGGCCTGCATCTCATGCAGCTCGGCGTCGAGGCCGTCGGCGCGATGCCGCCAGGCTATGTGCAGACGTTGTTCGATCAATATGCGCCGCGCTTCGAGGCCGCGCTGGTCGGCGATCTCGGCTATCGCGGCCCGGCGCTGCTGTTCAAGGCGGTGCTGTCGGTGCGCGCGTCTGCGAGGAAGCCTGCGTTCTTCAAGCGCGCGATCGATCTCGGCTGCGGCACCGGCCTCGCGGCCGCTGCATTCGCGCAGCACGTCGATCGCTTCATCGGCATCGACCTGTCGCCGCGCATGATCGACAAGTCGCGCGCCACCGGGCTCTATGCCGAGCTCGAGGTCGACGACATGCTGAAGGGCATTTCGGGCAAGCCGGACGCCAGCGCCGAATTGATCCTCGCGGCCGATGCGATGGTCTATGTCGCCGATCTCGCGCCCGTGCTCACTGAAGCCGCGCGCGTGCTGGTCGGGGACGGCGTGCTCGCCTTCACGACCGAGACCCATGACGGCGATGGCGTCATCCTCGGCGAAGGGCTGCGTTACGCCCACAGCGCAGCCTACGTGCGTGCCTCCGTCGCGGCCGCGGGGCTGACGCTGGCTCTGCTCGACGATCTCTCGGCTCGCAATGAGGACAACATCCCGGCGCCCGGGCTCGTCGCCGTCGCCGTCAAGCCGTGACGTGCTCACCCTCCCCTGGAGGGGGAGGGTCGGTTCGCATGAAGCGTAGCGAAATGCGAAGCGGGGTGGGGTGATCTCTCAACACGGGCAGCGTTGTTCGCGGAAAGACCCTCACCCCACCCCGCCTCACATCTCGCTACGCTCAATGTGAGTCGACCCTCCCCCTCCAGGGGAGGGTGAAGCCACGATCCTGCGCACCCCGATCCCAACTTGAGTCTACACGCTACGCATTTGCCGTGACGCGGCATTGCGCCGCAAAGCTGTGACTTCGCGCTTGCTCGGCGCTGGACGGAATGCGAGAGCTTTTCGCCTCAGGGAGAGAACCAATGAAAAAACATACGCGGCGCGAGTTCGGCGCCACCGCATTGTCCGTGATTGCAGCGTCCGTGCTGCCTGCGCCGTTCGTCCGGGCCGCCGACAAGAAGTACGATCCGGGTGCTGGTGACACCGAGATCAAGCTCGGCCAGACCGTGCCGCATTCCGGACCCGGCTCGCTCTATGGTGTGCTCGGCCGCGTCGGCGAAGCCTATTTCCAGATGCTGAACGACAAGGGCGGCATCAACGGCCGCAAGGTGAAATTCCTCACCATGGACGACGCCTACAGCGCGCCGAAATGCGTCGAGGCGACGCGCCGGCTGGTCGAGCAGGAGGAGGTGCTGGCGCTCTATGGCTCGCTCGGCACCGCGCCGCAGACCGCCGTGCACAAATACCTCAATTCCAAGGGCGTTCCCCAACTGCTGTTGAACACCGGCGCCTCGAAGTGGAACGACCCGAAGAATTTCAAATGGACCATGGCGGGCCTGCCGCTCTATCCGACCGAAGCCCGCATCCTGGCCAAGCACGTCGTCAGCGTGAAGCCGAACGCCAAGATCGGCATCCTCTACCAGAACGACGATTTCGGCCGCGACTTCCTCGGTCCGTTCAAGAAGGTGCTGGCCGATGCCGGCGGCAAGGCACAGGTGATCATGGAGCAGACCTACGATCTCACCGATCCGACGGTCGATTCCCAGCTCATCAATCTGTCGAAGTCGGGCGCCGACGTGTTCTACAACATCACCACCGGCAAGGCGACGTCGCAGTCGATCCGCAAGGTGGCGGAGCTCGGCTGGAAGCCGTTGCAGCTGCTGTCGGCGGGCTCGACCGGCCGCTCGATCCTGAGCGCTGCGGGCCTCGAGAACGCCAAGGACATCGTCGCGATCCGCTACAACAAGGAAGTCGGCGTGCCCCGCTACGAGAAGGATCCGGACGTCGTCGCGTTCGAGGAGCTGCGCAAGAAGTACCTGCCGAACATCGACCCTGATAACACCATCGCCTTCGCCGGCTACGGCCAGGCGGCGACGATGGGCGAAATCCTGCGCCGCTGCGGCGACGATCTGACCCGGGCCAACGTGCTGAAGCACGCCGCCACGCTGGCCGGCTTCCATTCGCCCTATTTCCTCGACGGCATCAATTACAGCTATACGCCCGACGACTACACGCCGATGAAGACGCTCTATGTCTCGATCTTCAACGGCAAGGATTGGGACCTCTCCGGCGAGCCGATGACGGAGTAGGGCGGGCGATCAAGAACCGATTTTTCCTCCATCTCTCTCCGCCTGTCGCGGCGAGAGGCAGAGGCCGTCTTCAGGCTGCCACGCTTCAGGCCAATCTCATCGCCGTCCGTGCCAATTCCTGATACGCTGCCGCCAGCACTCAGGTCCGAAGCGACAGGCGTAAGGTCCAGGAGAGAATCGATGAGGGAAGCGGCCAGCCGCACGGCCATGGCGACGTCGCTTATGAGGGCGCTGCATTCGCGATCCGACGCGTCTCCTCTGTTGCACGACCCTTGGGGCGATCGCCTCATTCCCAAGTCCGAACGCGACAGAATGAGCCAGCGGATTTTGGCTCGCATGAATTCGGAGGCCCGCGCCGGCGCCTTGCCGACGCCGGATTCGATCCTGGATGAATTTCTGCGAACCAATGCCGCCTACCCCGGAGTAGTGATCCGCTCCCGCTACGCCGAGGATGCGCTGAGGCAGGCAGCGGACAGGGGCGTGCGCCAATATGTCCTGATCGGTGCGGGCTTCGACAGCTTCGCGCTTCGCCGCCCGGCCTTTTCCGATGCTCTCGACATCTTCGAAATCGACCACCCGGCGACGCAGCTGATGAAGATTGAGCGCATCAAGGAATGCGGCGTTTCGCTTCCGGAGTCGGTGCACTTCATCGCGGCCGACCTCGCTAAGGAGGATCTCGCAACCGCCCTGACCCGCTCCTCGTTTCAGCGGAACGAGGCGGCATTCTTCTCGTTGCTCGGCGTTACGGTGTATCTGACGCGGGAAGCCAATTTAGCCACCCTGCGTGCTGTGGCGACCTGCGGCTCAGAGGGAAGCGAGCTTGTCTTCACCTATGTCGATCAAATCGAATTTGCCCCGGGTGGGTCGCGGTCGCATCACAATCAAAATGCCCAGGCGGTCGCGACGATGGGCGAACCTTATGTGTCGGGATTCGATCCCAGGGAGATTGCGAAGGATTTGGCGGACGTCGGCTTCGAGCTGGTCGAAGACTTGGATGGAAACGCAATGTCCGAGCGCTACTCAGGAACGAGCGCGAATGTCCTGCAACCGCCTGCTAGCCTGCACATCGTGCGGGCGCGCGTGCGGCCGAGACCGTGCTTCGGCGCAGGCGGTTGAGGGCGTGAATCTCATATTCGGGATCGATGGCACCGTTTTTGCGTCTCTTCGTTACGCCCAGTCGCAGGCAATCTCGGAACTGCCCGTTGAAGGCGTTGGTCCGGACGTGGTTCAGGCACGGCCTCGCATTCCCGGACGGTCCTACCCTCGACGAAACCGCTTGAACCGCTTACCTCTTGGGCGTGTCGACGCTCGATCTCTTTTCCGTCCCGCCGTCGGAAACGGCCGATCTCTTGCCGCGCCGGTTTCGCGACTGGTTTGCCTCACGCGGCTGGTCGCCGCGTGAGCATCAACTCGCGCTGCTGGCGAAGGCGCGCGAGCAGCGTTCGGCGCTGCTGATCGCCCCGACCGGAGCGGGCAAGACGCTGGCGGGGTTCCTGCCGACGCTGGTGGAGCTGAGCGGGGAGAGCGGCGAGAGAGCCGGAAAACTTGTGTCGCATACTCGATTGCCACCTCCCCCCGTGCGGGAGAGGGCTGCGCCGCTTGCTCCGAGCGATACGGCTTACCCCTCTCCCCAATCTCGAGAGCGAGCCTTGCTCGCCTCGGACCCCGCAAGGGGGGAGGGAGCCCTGCCAGCGAGCGCTGCGGAACCAAGAAAGACTCTGACCTCAACCGGCCGCGGCGTCCGCCGCAGCGGCGGGCTGCACACGCTCTACATCTCGCCGCTCAAGGCGCTCGCGGTCGACATCGCGCGCAATCTGGAGACGCCGGTTGCCGAGATGGGGCTGCCGATCAGGATCGAGACCCGCACCGGCGACACGCCGGTGTCGCGACGGCAGCGGCAGCGGCGCTATCCGCCGGATATTCTGCTCACCACGCCGGAACAGCTGGCGCTGCTGCTGGCATCGGACGACGCGCCCTATCTGTTCTCGTCGCTGAAGCGCATCGTGCTCGACGAGCTGCATGCGCTGGTCACCTCCAAGCGCGGCGATCTGCTGTCGCTCGGTCTCGCGCGGCTCTGGACCATCGCACCGCTGGCGCGCGCCATCGGCCTCTCGGCGACGGTGGCCGAGCCGGAACAACTCGCGCGTTTCCTGGTGCAGCAGTCGGGCGGCGAGAGCGTATCCGCCGACGTCGTCATCGCCGGCGGCGCCGCGCCGCCGGTGGTCGAGATGCTCGATACGCGCGAACGGCTGCCGTGGTCGGGCCACAGCGCGCGCCATGCGCTGCCCGAGGTCTATGAGCTGATCAAGCACAACAAGACCACGCTGGTGTTCGTCAACACCCGCAGCCAGGCCGAGATGCTGTTCCAGGATCTCTGGCGCATGAACGACGACGGGCTCGCGATCGCGCTGCATCATGGCTCGCTCGATGTCGCGCAGCGCCGCAAGGTCGAGGACGCGATGGCCGCCGGCCGGCTGCGCGGCGTGGTCTGCACCTCCTCGCTCGATCTCGGCGTCGACTGGGGTGATGTCGACCTCGTCATCAATATCGGCGCGCCCAAAGGCTCGTCGCGGCTGATGCAGCGGATCGGCCGCGCCAACCACCGCTTCGACGAGGCCTCGCGCGCCGTGCTGGTGCCGGCCAACCGCTTCGAGGTGCTGGAATGCCGTGTTGCGATCGACGCCATCGCCGAGAATGCGCAGGACACGCCGCCCCTGCGCACGGGCGCGCTCGACGTGCTGGCCCAGCACGTGCTCGGCTGCGCCTGCGGCAAGCCGTTCCTGTCCGACGAGCTCTACGATGAGGTCAGGACCGCGGCACCCTATGCGTCGCTGTCGCGAACCGATTTCGACGACGTCGTCGACTTCGTCGCGACCGGCGGCTACGCGCTGAAAACCTACGAACGCTTCGCGCGCATCAAGCAGGACAAGCAGGGCCGCTGGCGCGTCGCCAATCCCAAGGTGCGGCAGAGCTACCGCCTCAATGTCGGGACCATCGTCGAGGAGACCATGCTGAAGGTGCGGCTGGTGCGCTCGCGTGCCGGTGGGCAAGGAAAAAGTGGCGGATCGACCGGTGCAATCGCCCGCGGCGGCCGGATGCTGGGCGAGATCGAGGAGGTCTTCATCGAGGGCCTCGTGCCCGGCGACACTTTTGTCTTTGGCGGTGAGGTGGTGCGCTACGAGGCCTTGGTCGAAGACCAGGTCTATGTTTCCCGCGCCAATGATAAGGATGCAAAAGTGCCGTCCTATATGGGCGGCAAGTTTCCGCTGTCGACCTATCTCGCCGAGCGCGTCCGCAAGCTGCTCGACAACAGCCGGGCCTGGAGCGGATTGCCGGACCAGGTGCACGACTGGCTGTCGCTGCAGCGAAAATTCTCGCGGGTGCCTGCGGTGCGCGAGCTGCTGGTCGAGACTTTTCCGCGCGGTGGTAGCCATTATCTGGTCTGCTATCCGTTCGAGGGTCGGCTGGCGCATCAGACGCTCGGCATGCTGCTGACGCGCCGGCTGGAGCGCGCCCGCGCCCGTCCGCTCGGCTTCGTCGCCAATGAATATGCGCTCGCGGTCTGGGGCGTCGGCGATCTCTCCTTCATGATCCGGCACGGCAAGCTCGATCTCAACGCGCTGTTCGACCCTGATATGCTCGGCGACGACCTCGAAGCGTGGCTTGCAGAGTCTGCGCTGATGAAGCGCACCTTCCGCAACTGCGCCATCATCTCGGGGTTGATCGCGCGCCGCTTCACCGACGAGGAGAAGTCGCGCCGCCAGGTGCTGTTCTCGACCGATTTGATCTACGACGTGCTGCGCAAGCACCAGGCCGATCATGTGCTGCTGCGCGCCGCGCGCGGCGATGCCGCCACGGGATTGCTCGATCTCCGCCGCCTCAGCGACATGCTTTCGCGCATCCAGGGCCGAATCACCCACAAGGATCTCGACCACGTTTCTCCGCTTGCCGTGCCCGCGCTGCTGGAAATCGGCCGCGAGTCAGTTTATGGCGAAGCATCCGACGAGCTTCTGGCCGAGGCGGCCGAGGAACTCGTGCGGGAGGCTATGACATAACGCTGGTATCGTTGGGGAACAGGACGTGACGGCAAGCGCGCTAGCTTTGCGAGATGGTGACGACATGCGCGTTTCGAGGGTCACGGTCGCGGATGTCGGCTTCGTGGCGGATTTTTCCGGCGCGCTGTTCTGGGAAGAACGGAGCCTGCTCGTGGTCTCCGACCTGCATCTGGAAAAGGGCTCGAGCTTCGCTGCCCGCGGCGTGCTGCTGCCGCCTTACGACACGGTGGCGACGCTGAGCCGGCTTGCCGCCGTGATCGCGCGGCACGATCCGCGGCAGGTGATCGCGCTCGGCGACAGCTTTCACGACCGCGATGCGCATGCGCGGCTGTCGGAGCCGGATCGCGAGGCGCTCGCGGCGCTGCAAGTGCGGCGCAATTGGATCTGGATCTCGGGCAACCACGATCCGGCGCTGCCGCCCAGTCTCGGCGGCGTGGTCGCGACCGAGGTCGCGATCGGCCCGATCGTGTTCCGCCATGAGCCGACTGGCGCTGCCGGCGAGATCGCCGGGCACCTCCACCCCAAGGCGCGGGTGCCGACCCGCGGCCGCTCGATCGAGCGCCGTTGCTTTGCCTCCGACGGCGAGCGCGCGGTGATGCCGGCCTTCGGCGCCTATACCGGGGGCCTCAGCATCCGCGACGCCGCGTTCGCGCGGATTTTCGGATCGCCGGGATTCATGGCCCACGTGCTCGGCGACAACCGCGTCCACGCGTTCGTGGCGTCGCGGTGTTATTGACGGTCGTGACCAGTCCACTCCAGCTTGCCATCATTCTCGGTGTCGTCCCGGGCAAGCGAAGCGCGACCCGGGACCTATAACCACCGATCATCGTTGTTGCGCGACGATGGGGCCACAGCCGGCTTCAGCAACACAGCCCTGTGGTCCCTGCTTTCGCAGGGACGACAGGGGAGTAGCGGCGCGGTCTCTGCCTACGCCGCCTTCGCCTGTACGCTCTCGCAATACTCCGCCAGCCGATCCGCCAGCCGCAGCGTTGCGGGGCTGGCTTCGGGGGTGGCGACAAGGGCGACTTCGGTCCGCTCGATCGGCGCAAAGCCGTCTTTTGCCGTCAGCACGCGATGTTCGGCCTGGATCGACATCTCCGACAGGATGCTGAGTCCGAGGCCCGCGGCGACCGCGGCCTGGATGCCGGCGAGGCTTGATGAGGTGTAGGCCATGTGCCAGTTGCGGCCCGCGCGCTCCAGCGCATGGATGGCATGGGCGCGATAGAGGCAGCCCGAGCCGAAGCCGATCAGCGGCACCGAGCCGATCGCCGTGTCGCGTGGATGGCTCTTGCTGGTGACCCAGTGCACACGTTCCGGCCACACCGCGATGCCGCCCTTCTCGCTGGCTGCGCGCTTGATCAGCGCGAGATCGAGATCGCCGCGTTCCAGATCGCGATACAGGAACAGGCTCTGGCCCGAGCGCACGTCGAGCCGCAGATTCGGATGGCTCCGCGCGAAGGTCGCGAGCAATCTCGTCAACCGATAGGCGGCAAAATCCTCGGTGATGCCGATCCGGATCGCGCCTTCGCTGCCGGGGCGCGAGAGCACGTCGCGGGCCTCTTCCGCGAGTGACAGCAGTCGCCGCGCATAGGTGAGCAGCCTTTCGCCGGCCTCCGTCGGGGTGACGTCCTTGCCGCTGCGGATCAAGAGCGGCTGGCCGACATCCTCCTCCAGGCGCTTGATCTGCTGGCTCACCGTCGATTGCGTGCGGTGGACGCGCTCTCCGGCGCGGGTGAAGCCGCCGGCATCGACCACCGAGACGAAACTGCGCAGCAGCTCTAGGTCGAGCATCGCAGCCTCCATTCATAAATCCACTGCATGTCAGTCTATCATTTAATTTCCAAATGACAAGGTGTGGGCCTAGATCATGGGGCGAAGGAGAAACTGCCATGTCCTCTGCAAGCTCGCCCGCCGCAACCTCGATGTCCGTCCCCCGCACCGGCTTCAACACCCTGCCGCTGCTGATCGCCCTGTTCTGCCTGCTCTGGAGCTACGCCTTCGTCGCCGGCAAGATCGGCGTCACCGATTGCCCGCCGCTGATCCTGCTCGCCGCGCGATTTTCGCTCGCGGGGGTCCTGATCCTCGGCATCTCCTGGCTGCGTCGGGATCAATGGGATCTCACCTGGCGCGATGCGGCGGTGTTCGCCGTGCTCGGCGTCGCCAACAACGCGCTCTATCTCGGGCTCGGCTACACCGGCCTGAAGACGGTCTCCGCCGGCCTCGGCGCGCTGATCGTCTCCGCCAATCCGGTCTTCACCGCCATGCTGGCGGCGATGTTCCTTGGCGAGACCATGACCTTGCGCAAGGTGGTTGGTCTCGTGCTCGGCATCGTCGGCGTCGCCTTCATCGTCTGGCATCGCATGAAGGTCGGCACCGATAGCCCGCACGGCATCCTGTTCACATTGGCTTCGCTCGCCTCGATCGTCGCCGGCACCGTCCTGTTCAAGCTGCTGGCGCCGAAGGGCAGCCTTTGGATCGGCAACGGCATCCAGAACATCGCCGGCGGCCTTGCGGTGATGCCGTTCGCCTTCACGCTCTCCAGCGTCGGTGACATCGTGCCGAGCATGCGGCTCGCCGGTGCCTTCGCCTTCCTCGTGCTCGGCGGTTCGATCCTCGCCTATCTGCTCTGGTTTCACCTCCTGAAAGTGTGTGGCGCGACCGCCGCGAGCGCCTATCACTTCCTGATGCCGCCGCTCGGTATGCTGTTCGCCTATCTCGTGCTCGGCGAGCATGTCGAATTTCGCGACCTGCTCGGGATCGTTCCGGTCGCGCTCGGCATTTACCTGGTGACCCGCCCCACAGCGCCGGCCAAGGTGAGAGCCGCATGAGCGTGCCAGCGCTGACGGCAGCCATGAGGCCGCCGTCAGCGAATTGCCCGCCCCGCGTCGCGACCGTGAGCGTGACGCGGGTTTCACTTTAGGAACCCTGCCGGTATCCGCGCCGTTGTAGCGACGGTCGGATCAGGACATGACACGGCAGAGGAAGATCTCGCGAGAGCAGGACAAGTCCCGCAGCCCGTCGGCCGACAAGCCGCGGCGCGAGCCGTTCAGCTTCAACCGCGTTGTGAAGTCGCTCGGCCCCGGTCTGATCACCGGCGCCTCCGACGACGACCCGTCGGGCATCGGCACCTACAGCCAGGCCGGCGCGCAACTCGGCTACGGCATCGGCTGGACCATGCTGCTGACCTTCCCGCTGATGACCGCGATCCAGGAGATCTCGGCGCGGGTCGGCCGTGTCACCGGGCACGGCATATCGGGCAATGTCTGCCGGCATTATCCGGGCTGGCTGCTGATCATCGTGGTGACGCTGCTGTTCATCGCCAACACCGTCAACATTGCCGCCGACCTCTCGGCCATGGCGGACGCGACCAAGCTCCTGATCGGCGGTCCGGCCATCCTCTATGTCGTGCTGTTCGGCGTGACCTCGGTCGCTGCCCAGATATTCATGAACTACCGGCGCTACGTCGCCGTCCTGAAATGGCTGACGCTCAGCCTGTTCGCCTATGTCGCGGCGCTGGCCTTTGCCAAGGTGTCGTGGATGCAGGCGCTCGCTGGCGTGCTCGTTCCGCGCCTGACCTGGAGCTCCGATTATTTCACCACCATCGTGGCGATCTTCGGCACCACCATCTCGCCCTATCTGTTCTTCTGGCAGGCCTCGCAGGAGGCGGAGGAGCAGCGGGTCGACGTCACCAAGCATCCGTTGATCGAGAAGCATTACGGCGTACGGAAGGAGTTTTCCCGCATTCGTGCCGACACCATCACCGGCATGGCGTTCTCCAACCTGATCGCGCTGTCGATCATCGTCACCGCCGCCGCATCCCTGCATGCTGCCGGCAAGACCGATATCCAGACCTCGGCGCAGGCCGCCGAAGCGTTGCGTCCGATTGCCGGGCCGTTTGCCGAGGTGATCTTCGCGCTCGGCATCGTCGGCACGGGCCTCTTGGCGATCCCGGTGCTCGCGGGCGCGACCGCCTATGCGGTCGGCGAGGGCCGGCGATGGCCGGTCGGGCTGGCGCGCAAGCCGAAGGAGGCGATTGCGTTCTATTCGGTGCTGGCGCTGTCGGGCGGCATCGGCATCGCGCTGAATTTCACCCCAATCGATCCGATCTCGGCGCTGTACTGGAGCGCGGTCGTCAACGGCGTGCTTGCCGTTCCCGTGATGGTGCTGCTGATGGTCATGGCCCGCCACAAGGAAGTCATGGGTCGCTTCGTGGTCGGCGGGTGGCTCTACTGGCTCGGCTGGCTCTCGACCGGCGCGATGGCGCTCAGCGTGATCGCGATGGGGGTCGGGGTGCTTGTTTGATTCTTGTTTGATCCTTGCGGTCAGAACAGCGAGCTATCGATCTTTGTCGTCGATTTGACCTTCCGCAGGATGATGGTCGTGCGGTAGCTGGCGATATCGGTGTCCGGATGCATGAGGCGGTCGAGGATGAACGATTGATAGCTTGCGAGATCGGAGGACACGACCCGTAGCGAATAATCCCAATCGCCGGCGATCATGCAGCATTCGGCCACCTCGGGAAGGCCGGTCACCTTCTTCTCGAAGCGCGCGAAGGATTCCCTGTTCTGCTGCTTGAGGCGGACCTCGACGATCACGTCGAAGCCGAGGCCAACTCGCGCAGCGTCCACCAGCGCCACATAGGAATTGATGATGCCGGTCTCCTCCAGGGTCCGGACGCGTCGCATGCAGGGGGCAGACGAGAGGCCGATCCGTTCGGCCAGCTCGAGATTGGTGATGCGTCCCTCGACCTGCAGCACGTCGAGGATCTTCCGGTCCATCTCGTCGATCACGATCGTGGTTCCCATTTCTTTCGCATTTGTCATCTTTTGCGCAATTGATCGCAGAAGAATGGGCAAGATGCATCTCAAATCGCAAAGTCATTGCTACGCGGCGCGTATAAGATGCGCTGCATGGGTCTCTCATCGCGGCGACCGAGCAGCAAGGGAACGGGCATGGCCGGAAATGACGACCAATCCTTTTGGGATCGCGCGCGGCGTCACCTGATCCGCTATGGCGGGACGTTCGCTCCCGTCATCATCGAGCGCGCGTCCGGATCCTTCGTCTATGACGCCGACGGCCGCGCCATCCTGGATTTCACGTCCGGGCAGATGAGCGCCGTGCTTGGCCACGGCCATCCGGAGATCGTCAAGACCATCGGTGAGCATGCCGAACGGCTCGACCATCTGTTCAGCGGCATGCTGACGCGTCCGGTCGTCGCGCTCGCCGAACAGCTCGCGGACCTGCTGCCGCCAGGGCTCGATCGCGTCATGCTGCTGAGCACGGGTGGTGAGTCGAACGAGGCTGCCATCAAGATGGCCAAGCTCGCCACCGGCGGCTTCGAGACCGTTGCGTTCGCGCAGTCCTGGCACGGCATGACATCGGGCGCGGCCGGGACGACCTATTCGGCCGGCCGCAAGGGCTATGGTCCGGCGCCGGTCGGCTCGCTCGCGATCCCGACGCCGAACCTCTATCGGCCCCGCTTCGGCAATGCGGCGGATTGGCGAGCCGAGCTGGCCTACGCCTTCGATCTTATCGACCGCCAATCGACCGGCTCGCTCGCCTGCATGATCGCCGAGCCGATCCTGAGCTCCGGCGGCCTGATCGATCTGCCGGAAGGCTATCTCGCCGAGCTCAAGGAGCTGTGCCGCGCGCGGGGCATGCTGCTGATCGTCGACGAGGCGCAGACGGGGCTCGGCAGGACCGGCGCCATGTTCGCTTTTGAGCGTGACGGCGTCGTGCCTGACATCCTGACCCTGTCGAAGACGCTCGGTGCCGGGCTGCCTCTGGCTGCGGTCGTCACGTCAGCCGAGATCGAGGAGCGGTGTCACGAGCGCGGCTTCCTGTTCTATACGACGCATGTGTCGGATCCGATGCCGGCCGCGGTCGGGCTGAAGGTGATCGAGATCATCCTTCGCGACAGATTGGTCGAGCGCGCCAGGATCGCGGGCGCGCGGCTGAGGGACGGGCTCCTCGCCCTTCAGAACCGGTTCGAATGCATCGGTGACGTCCGCGGCAGGGGGCTGATGCAGGGCATCGAGATCGTGCGCGACCGCTTCAGCAAGGAGCCGGACGAAGCGCTCGGATCGCGTGTGTCGCAGCGCTGCCTGGAGCTCGGGCTGAGCACCAACATCGTGCAATTGCCCGGCATGGGCAGCGTCTTCCGGATCGCTCCGCCGCTGACGATCAGCGACGACGAGGTCGATCTCGGCCTCTCGATCCTGAGCGACGCCTTTGGAAGCGCGCTGCAACGGAAGGGTGGCTAATCCTTGCGGAACACGATCGAGGCCATCCAGCCGGTCATCAGCGCCATGAATGCGGTGACGAGGCCGTAGACCAGGCCGTTCTGCCGAGCGGTGGTGGCGACGAACTGCTCGAAGCCGATCTTGACGATCTCGAACGCGCTATCGGTCTTGGTCACCAGCGCGCCGTCGGAAAACAGCTTGATCTCGACATTGTAGGTGCCGATCGGCACCTCCGCCGGCAGCGGAATGCCGGTGCGGAACAGGGTCGGCGTCAGGAACGTCACCGCCGAGGTCGCCTCGCGGTACAGCCCGTGTTCGGAGCGCAGCCGGACGAAGGCGCTGCGGAACGGATCGTTCGGCACCACGTCGGCAAAGTCGGGCCCGACCCGCTGCATCAGCAGCACGTTGTTGAGCCCGAGCTGCTGCCGCCGCTGCACCTCCGGCGAGGCGATCTGCTCGAACGGGCGATTGGAGAACAGTGCGAGATAGCCCGGCACCTGCAGGAACTGCCGCGAGTCGGTGTTGATCCAGATCCCGAATTTGCGCTCCTTGCGCCGCGTCACCATGTCGGCGCGTGGGCCGGACACCGTGACGACGAGATCGTAATTGCCGCGATTGGACGGCGTCTTGTCGTCCTTCTCGACCGAGCCGAACAGCACGAGCTCGCCGCCGGAATAGTTCGGCGTCACGGTGACGCGGTGGTTGGAGACCGACACGATCAGCCGCTCGGCACGCGCCGGTGCCGCCGCCAGGCTGGCGGCGACGAGGCCCACGATCGCAAGCCCCGCGCGCAGCCTCATGGCGGGGCTCCGCCGGTTTCGCGGATGCTGAACAGGTCCTGCGGCCGGATCACCAGCTCGACCGCAAAACGAATGCCGACCGCAAGCACGAGCAGGCCGAGCAAGAGGCGCAGATGCTCGCCGCGGATCTTCTGGCCGGCGCGGGCGCCGAACTGCGCGCCGGTGACGCCGCCGATCATCAGGATCAGCGCCAGCACGGCGTCGACCAGGTGGTTGGTCACCGCGTGCAGCAGGGTCGCGAACACCATGGTGACGAGGGTGAGCACCATCGAGGTGCCGATCACGGTCGAGGTCGGCACCCGCAGCACATAGATCATCAGCGGCACCAGGATGAAGCCGCCACCGATGCCCATCACCGCGCCGATGAAGCCGATCACGAGCCCGACCACGACCACCGGGATGACCGAGAGGTAGATCTTGGAGCGCTTGAAGCGCAGCTTCAGCGGCAGGCCGTGGATCCAGCCATGGCTGCCGGGTTTGCGCAGCGTGACCGGGCCGCCGCGCCGGGAACGCAGCATCGCGCGCAGGCCTTCCCAAAACATCAGCCCGCCGACCGTGGTCAGCAGGATGACGTAGGACAGCGCGATCATCAGGTCGAGCTGGCCGAGCGAGCGCAAGAAGGTGAAGGTCCACACCCCGAGCGCGGTGCCGATCGTGCCGCCGACCAGCAGCACCGCCGCCAGCAGTGGGTCGATCGCGCGCCGGCGCCAATAGGAGATCGCGCCGGAGAAAGAGGAGGCCGCGATGTGGCTCGCAACCGAGGCAACCGCGACCGCGGGCGCGATGCCGACGAAGATCAGCAGCGGCGTCATCAGGAAACCGCCGCCGATCCCGAACATGCCGGAGACAAATCCAACCGCCGCACCCATCGCCAGGATGAGGAAGACATTGACCGGAATGTCGGCGATCGGGAGGTAGAGCTGCACGCGCGTCGCTTCTTGTCGGTTCGCCACGTGCTGGGGCGCAAGGCCGCATCACGGCGTGATGTCGTTCTGGTCGGGCATTCTCCGGCTGAACGAATCCGGTCGGCGCGCAGGAAGCAGGCGAACGCGGGTCGATTGCCGCCGTCTTGCATAACCGAAATCGGCGAGGGGAGGGACTAAAGATTCCGCCCCAGGTGGCATTTTTCGCCGCACCTGGCCGCTCGGCTTCGGACGTGGTTGATAATTCAGATTAATGACACCGGTGGCGCCTCAGGGCCGATCGACCGGCCTGGTGATCAGGTTCAGCGCGAGTGCTTCCTTCGGGCTCAGCCAGCGGATATCCGAGGTCTGCGACATCGCTTCCACGATCCCGGAGGAGACCCCCATCTTGGTCATGTAGCCGAGCACCATGCCCTGGATGCGTTGCGCCTCGGCGAGGGGATCGCTGACCGGTGCGCTGGTCGTGAAGCGATGCACGCCGAGCCGCGAGCCCGCGATGCCATAGCGGGTCTGGCCGCCGGCATAGACCAGGACACAGGCGCTGGCGCAGGCAGAAGGGCGGAGCTTGCCGGATGCGTCTGCGGTGGCGACGGCGGTGACGAGGCCATGTGTGCGGATGACCTCGCCCATGATCGCCGCCTGGTTCAGCGCACCACCCTGCGACGACAGCAGTACGGCATCACCAGGTGCGAGACGCGCCTCGCTGAGCCGGTCGCGGAACCAGCTCGCGCTGGCCGAGCCGATCTTGCCGCTGATCGCAAGCGCACGCCGGCCGCGGCCCGACCCGTCGATGTCGACATCTGAAATCACCGCCGAATTCATGCTCGCCGCGATATAGGTCTCGCGCCAGAAGTCCCAGGCGCCCGGCCTCGACAGGTCGCGATAGGCCTGAATGGCGACGCTCGACGACAGCAGTACGAAGATGATGACGGACCAGAGCGAGAACCGGAAGGTGCGGGGCGGCGATGCCGCGTTTCCTTGCGGGGGCGGAGGAGAAGGCGGAGGCTTGGGAGGCGCGGCAAACGGCGACGGCCTCTCGCGCGGCGGCGCGACGCGGGGACCGGTCGGCGACGAACGATGGCCCGTTCCATCATCCTGACGATCGTCGACAGACAAGCCTGCCCTCCGGAACGCGTGCGCCATTGGCGCTGGGATATGCGCCTGTCTACACGGCGGAAGGGCGCAGGGATAGGACAGCGGCGCCGTCAAGGCGCCGCAGCAGCTTTCAAATGAGTGAGATCAATGCGCCGCCAGCGCGGCGGTTCGCTTCGACGGTGGCTTGACGGACCTCGCCGCCGCGGGCTGCGCAGGCGCGCCGTCCCAGCCGCCGGCCGGGGCCGGCACGTTGACCGCATCGCTCGGCTGCGGCTCGGGGGTAAAGGTCTGGATCGCAAGCTTCGCTGCGGCCAGCGACTGCGGGTCGAGCCGCTTGGCGATATCGTCGCGCTTGTGGCCGGCGTCGGCGTCGCCCTGCGCGGCCGCGAGGCTGAACCACTTGAACGACTCGGCGAGGTTCTGTTCGACCCCGATGCCGCGGGCGTAGAGGATGCCGAGGTTGACCTGGCTGTCGGCAACGCCGCGATCGGCGGCCTTGCGGAACCACTGTGCGGCGCTCTTGTAATCGGCGCCCTTGCCGCCGCCATCGGCGTCGAGCACGGCGAGGTTATGCATCGCCTTGGCATTGCCGCGCTCCGCAGCCTGCACGTAGTAGCGCCGTGCGGCATCGAAATCGCGCTTCACGCTGAGGCCCTTCTCGTAGAAGGTGCCGAGCCGGAACATCGCGGGCACCACGCCGGCCTGTGCCGCGCGGCCATACCATTTGGCAGCTTCGTCGACATTGGCGGGCACGCCCTTGCCTTCGGCAAAGCGGACGCCGACCTCATAGGCCGCCGCCGCATCGCCCTTGATCGCGGCCGTGCGCAGCGCCGGACCGCCGATCGCGTCTGGCAGTTTCTCGCCCGCCGGAATCTGGATCGTGGCGAGCTTGCCGCCGAGCGGCGGCGCGGTCGGAATCGTGCCGGTGATATCGCTGGCGGCGGCGACCGGTGCCGCAGCGGGCTCCGGCGCCACGGCGGGCGCGGGAGCCTGAGGGATCGTCACCTGCGCGCTGTCGAGCGTATTCGGCGCCGCCGTGTTGTTGGACTGGCGGCCGAGCGGGGTCGGCGAGGTCATCGACGGTCCGGGCACTGACGGCCCGGGCACTGACGACCCGGGCACGCCGGACGGCGCAGCCGGTGCGGGCGCCGCGGAATTCTCGGCAGGCGGCTGCACGGGGGGCGCGGCCGGCTCGCTGTGCTCGATCGCCGGCACCTGCGGCGCGGAGCTGGTGTCGAGCAGGTTCATCGCCATCTTGGCGGTCGAGAGCAGGATCACGACCACGCTCGCGCCGACCAGCAGCGAGCGGATCTTGGAGGTGATGGTCGAAGGCTGGGCCTCCGGCGCGCCAGTCGCCGGCGCGCCAGTCGCGGGCACGCCGGCTTTGCCGGCAGCGGCCTTCGCGGCCTTGTCGGCCTTCTCCTTGGCCTTGGCCGCGGCCTTGCTCGCCGCGCGCGCGGCCTTGTCGTTGACGGGCTGCGCAGCGGCGGCCTGCGCGGCGCGGCGCGCGGCGGCGATGAAGCTCGAGGTCGAGACCGGCTCCTTCTTGCCGGCAGGAAGATCGCTGATCGCGCGCTCGGAATCCGCGATCCGCTCCGACGGCGACGATACGCGGCCCGAGGGGCGGGTACCCGGCTCGAGCGGATGGTCCGGCGGCAGTTCCGGCGCGATCGCAGCGCGCGCGGAGGCGGCATGCGGCTCGAGGATCTCGCTGATCGCGCGCGGCGGCAGCGGCGGCGGCGCGGCCTCGACCGGCTGCGCGGCATGGAATTCGCGCGGCGCGGACATGAAGTGCTCCTGCGCCAGCGCAGGATTGGGCAATTCGGGCCTGTATGATTCAGGCTTGTATGATTCAGGCTGCGCGACCGGCTGCGGCATCGCCGCGTGCGGCATTTCCATCCGCGGTGCTTCCATCCGCGGTTCGGCCGGCGCGGGGGCCGGCGGCGGCGCGGTGCGCACGGTGCGCAGATCGTTCTCGATCATCGCCAGCCGATCGACGACATGGCCGAGGGTGTTGTGAACGGTCTCCAGCGAATCCTGGGTGCGGCGATCGGTCTCCGACTGGCTGAAGCGGATGTCGGACAGCTCGCGCTTCACCAGGTCGACGATGCCGCTGTCCATCATCGGCTGCGGCGAGGCCGTGTTGACGGCGTTGCGGGTGGCGTCGGCGAGCGAGGCGAGGTGAGCGTGCTGCGCCTCGAGGTGCCGCATGATGTCATGCAGCCCTTCCTCCACCCGGCCGAGATTGCCGGAGCGCTGGTCGGCGGACTCCAGGCGCTCGAGCAGATAGGAGACGCGCTGCTCGAGATGGGTGAACGCCGACGAGCTGTCGTTGCCGACCTGCAGGCGGTCGATCCGCTCCGACAGCGAGCGCAGGGCGCCTTCGATGGCGTCGGTATTGTCGTAGCCGGCGGGCCGCTCGCGGGTTTCCAGCGTCGAGGCCAATGCGGCGATGCGCTGCTCGATCCCGGCGAAGGCATCGACGTGGGACTCGGCGCGCGACATCTGCGACAGCTGGTCGACCTTCGCGGCCAGCGCATGCACGTCCCCGGAGAGCTGCAGCAGCGCGTCGTTGGAGGCGACATTGGAGACGATGGCGCGCAGCGCGGCGATCGCGCTCTCGAGCTGATGCACCGTCGACGGATCGTCGTTGGCGCGCAGGATCATGTCGAGCTTGGCGCCGAGATTGCGGATCGCCTCGTCGTAGCCGGTGAGCTGCTCGGCGGGCGTCAGCGTGCGCAGCGCCTCGCGAATTTCCGACAGCGCGCGTTCGATGCCGGTGATCACCTGGGCTTGGTCGTGGCCTTGGCCGTTGCTGCTGTCCTGGCGGATCTCGTCGATCCGGTGATGCAGCGAGCGGATCTCGTTCTCGATCGATTCGATCGCGCGGCGCGGCATCGCCTCGGTGATCGCCTGGCGGATTTCGGCAAGCTCGCCGCGGAAGGCCGCGATCGATTGCTCGATATGGTCGGGCCGCTGCAGCGCCTCGATCTGGCTCGTGATCTTGAGCAGGTGCCGTTCGAGCGAAGAGAAGTCGGGCCCGGCCGGCGCAGCCGGCGGCGGCGCGTAGGCGGCCATCGGCGGCGACGATTGCTGCATCGGGGGCGCGCTGCGCGGCGGCATCTGCCGTGCGGCTGATACGTCGAGCTCGTTCTGGCGCGCGGCGATTTCCGCGATCGCGGAATCGAACGAGGCCGGGCTCAGCGGCGGCGAGGGGCGGTAGACCTGGGCTGCGGCGCGCTCGACCGCCTCCGCCTGGCGCAGCCTCTCCTCCAGTTGCCGGTCCTGCATCTGCGGCTCCCGCTGCATCTGCGCTTCACGCATCGGCTGGGGTTGCGGCTCACGCGCCGGCTGTGGTCGCGAAATCTGCGACAGCCGCGCATCGAGGCGCGAAATCGCGTCGTTCAGCTGCCGTGCGACGGCGGGCTGGCCGCGCGGCACTTCGGCGCGCACGGCCTCGGCGCGCGACATCGGTTTTGCAATCTGTTCGATCTGGCGCGTGATCGCGTCGAGCCGCTGATGGATATCGGCGACCTCGCGGCTTTCCCGGCTCGGCATCGGCTGCCGTTGCTCGGGTGCCATCCGCCAATCCGGCGGGCTGGGTTCGCCGACGGTGGAGTTGAGCCAGTCGTTCAGCGACATGCCGGCGCGGCGCGCAGCCGCCTCGGCCCTGTCGCGGACGGAGGGATCGATGCCGTCAACACTCCACGATACGCGCGAATTCATGATTCCGTCCGGTCCCGACTCCGGCGCTACACCCTGCGCCCGCAGCCTCCCCGCGCATTCCCGTTAAGAGACAATCGAATTCTGCGCTGGTCGTCTGCTTCAGCTGCTGACTTTTTCCCGTCACGGTAAATAACGGGTTAAGGAATGCGGCCGGCGGGCCTTAAAGTTAGGGAATCCGGGAACCTGTTGCGCCGGATCAGGACACGCCTATCGCTTTCCGGCAAAGCGGATTCCGCGTCACGTGTCGTCACGGCATGACCTGAGATTTGTTTCTAGCCGTTGCCTTCGCGCTTGCCGTCGTCGAGCGGCAGCACATTGCCGCGGCCGGACATCGCCGAGAGCGCGTCGAGCGCCTCCTCGCACCACTCCACCACGACGCGCTCATGGCGCATCCCGATGCGAAGCCCGAGCATCTTGCCGACGTCGGCCGGCGGCGCGGTGCCGTCGGGAAAGCGTTTGTTGAGCAGCCGCTCGTAGCGCTCATAGCGGTCGCGGTGATGCTCCAGCCGCGCCATCAGGTCGGTGCGCAGCGGCTCGATGTCGACGCAGTCGAGTGCGTAGAGCCGGACCAGCAGGTCGTCCTTGATCGAGGGTGGAACGCTCGGCCGCGCCGCCCAATGCTTCAGCGCCGCGCGGCCCTCGGCCGTCAGCGTATAGACCAGCTTGTTGGGCTTGCCGGATTGCACCACCTCGCGGCCCTGGACATGGCCCTTGTCGCGCAGCCGGGAGAGCTCGCGGTAGATCTGCTGATGGTCGGCCTTCCAGAAGAAGCCGATCGAGGCGTCGAACGTCTTGGCGAGCTCATAGCCCGTCATCGGACGTTCCGTGAGGCAGGCGAGGATTGCGTCACCGAGTGCCAACGCCCACCTCCATCTCAGTTCCCAAGAAGGCCATTCTGAAGTTCGCTTGACTTTATGCGTTACTGTGCATATGCGTCAATATGCATATGGTGATCGGCGTGCCGCCTTGTCGCGCGCGGCCGATGTTCAGGCTTCTTAAACCCCCTGCCGCAGGAGACGTCCGAATGAGCAAGCCGGGCCTCGACAAGTGGTACGCCTACATGAAGTCCCACGACACCGCCGCTCTGTGGGATCTGCTGCATCCCGACGCGGTGTTCGAAAGCCCGGTCGTGCACACGCCGCAGCGCGGCCGCGACATCACCTTCAAATATCTGACCAGCGCCGCCAAGGTGCTCGGCGGCCCGACCTTCAAATATCTCGGCGAGTGGCAGAGCGACACCGGCGCGGTGCTCGAATTCGAGAACGAGATCGAGGGCATCAAGCTCAACGGCGTCGACATCATCACGTTCGACGGTGACGGCCGGATCACGCATTTCAAGGTGATGGTGCGCCCGCTCAAGGCGATCAACCTGCTGCATCGGATGATGGGCGAGGAGTTGATGAAGCAGAGCGGCGCAACGTCGCAATCACAGTCTCGCTAGGACCTGCCGCGGACCTCCCGAACCGGATAAGGTCCGTTCCAACAAACCCAAGGACAAGCTGCGCAGCATAGGTCGCGCGTGCGACCGCGAGCCAGCCGGGAGATCAGCATGCCGACCTACAAAGCCCCCGTCGAAGACGTCAGCTTCCTGCTCAACGACGTTTTCCAGATCGATCGCTACGGCAATCTTCCCGGCTTCACCGATGCGTCGGCCGATGTGCGCGAGGCGATCCTCGGCGAAGCCGCCAAGCTCAGCGAGGAAGTACTGCAGCCGCTCAATCGCACAGGCGATCTCGAAGGCTGCAAGCGCAACGACGACGGCAGCGTCGCCACGCCGAAGGGCTTCAAGGAGGCCTTCAAGCAGGTCGCCGAAGGCGGCTGGCTCGGCCTGTCGGCGCCGACTGAATTTGGCGGCCAGGGCCTGCCGGTGACGCTCTCGCAGGCGGTCAACGAATTCCAGATTTCCGCCAACATGGCGTTCTCGATGTATGGCGGGCTGACCATGGGCGCGACCGCCGCGCTCCTGGTGCACGGCACCCCCGAGCAGAAGAAGACCTATGTGCCGAAGATGGTTGCCGGCGAGTGGACCGGGACCATGAACCTGACCGAGCCGCAATGCGGCACCGATCTCGGCCTGCTCCGCACCAAGGCGGTGCGCCAGGCCGACGGCAGCTTCAAGATCACGGGTACCAAGATATTCATCTCCGCCGGCGAGCATGACCTTACCGAGAACATCATCCATTTGGTGCTGGCGCGCATCGAAGGTGCGCCGGCCGGAATCAAGGGCGTCTCGCTGTTCGTCGTGCCGAAGGTGCTGGTCAATGCCGACGGCTCGCTCGGCCAGCGCAACGGCGTCACCTGCGGCTCGATCGAGCACAAGATGGGCATCCACGGCAATTCCACCTGTGTGATGAACTACGACAACGCCACCGGCTGGCTGATCGGCGAAGAGAACAAGGGCATGCAGGGCATGTTCGTCATGATGAACGAGGCCCGCCTCGGCGTCGCCGTGCAGGGCCTTGCGCAGTCCGAGGTCGCCTATCAGAACGCGGTCGCCTATGCGCGGGAGCGTTTGCAGGGCCGTTCGCTGACCGGCGTCAAGGCCGCCGACAAGCCGGCCGATCCGATCATCGTGCATCCCGACGTCCGTCGCACCTTGCTCACCATCCGCGCCTTCAACGAGGCGGCACGCGCCATGGTGGTGTGGACCGCGCTGAAGAGCGACGTCGCGCACCGCTCCCAAGACCCGAAGGATCGCCAGGCGGCCGACGACCACATGGGCCTGATGACGCCGGTGCTGAAGGGCGTTCTGACCGACACCGGCTTCGCCAACACGGTCTCGGCGCAGCAGATGTTCGGCGGCCACGGCTATATCGCCGAGCACGGCATGGAGCAGTTCGTGCGCGATGCCCGCATCGCGATGATCTATGAGGGCGCCAACGGCATCCAGGCGCTCGACCTGGTCGGCCGCAAGCTGCCGCGCGACGGCGGCCGTGCCGCGATGGCGTTCTTCGGCGAGGTCACGGCCTTCGCCAAGGAGCATGGCGGCGACGAGGCGATGAAGCCGTTCATCACCCCGCTCTCCACCGCGCTCGGCCATCTGCAGCAAGCCACCGGCTGGCTGATGCAGAACGCGCTGACCAAGCCCGACAATGCCGGCGCCGCGGCGACCGATTTCATGAAATTGTTCGGCCTCGTCGCGCTCGGCTACATGTGGGCGAAGATGGCCAAGGTGGCGCAGGACAAGGCCGCCGCCGGCGCCACGCCCTACCTCAACACCAAGCTCGTGACCGGCCGCTTCTTCATGGAGAGGCTGCTGCCGGAGACCGCCGTGCATCTGGCCCGGATCCAGAGCGGCAGCGCCACCACGATGGAGTTGGCCGCGGAAGCGTTCTGAAGCGTTTTCCAGCGAAGTGGAGACCGGTTCGCGTGAAGAAAACGCGTCAAACAAGAAAGCCTTGAAAATTGCCGCCGCACCCGTGCGGCGGCGCTTCCTTCCGTATATATTATGATCCTCATATCAAGGAGGGCGTCATGCCTGAGGCATACATCTACGATCACGTTCGTACCCCGCGCGGCCGCGGCAAGGCCGATGGCGCGCTCCACGAGGTCACCGCGCTGGCGCTCGCCACGGTGCCGCTGAAGTCGCTCAAGGAGCGCAACAATCTGCCCGAGAACTCCGTCGACGACGTCGTGCTCGGCGTGGTCGATCCGGTCGGCGAGGCCGGTTCCGACATCGCGCGCTTTGCCGCGCTGAAGGCCGGCCTCGGCGAGAAGGTACCGGGCGTGCAGATCAGCCGCTTCTGCGCCTCCGGCCTCGATGCCGTGAACTTCGCGGCGGCCCAGATCATGAGCGGCCAGCATGAGCTCGTGATCGGCGGCGGCGCGGAATCGATGAGCCGCGTCGGCATCGGCGCCTCCGGCGGCGCCTGGCCGATGGATCCCTCGATGGCGGTGCCGGCTTATTTCATGCCGCAGGGCATCTCGGCCGACCTGATCGCGACCAAATACGGTTTTTCGCGCGATGACGTCGATGCCTACGCCGTGCAGAGCCAGCAGCGCGCGGCTAAGTCGTGGGATGAGGGCCGCTTCAACAAGTCGGTGGTGCCGGTCAAGGACATCAACGGCCTGACCATCCTCGCCAAGGACGAGCACATGCGCCCGACCACGACGATGCAGTCGCTGGCGCAGCTGCAGCCGTCATTCGCGGCGATGGCGGCGATGGCCGGTTTCGACGCGGTGGCGATCCAGTCGCATCCCGAGGTCGAGAAGGTCAATTACGTGCATCACGCCGGCAATTCCTCCGGCATCGTCGACGGCGCCGGCGCGGTGCTGCTCGGCAGCAAGGAGGCGGGCGCGAAGCACGGGCTGAAGCCGCGGGCGAAAATCCGCGCGTTCGCCAATATCGGCTCGGAGCCGGCGATGATGCTGACCGGCCCGGTCGACGTCACCGAGAAGCTGTTCGAACGTTCCGGCATGAAGAAGTCGGACATCGACCTGTTCGAGCTCAACGAGGCCTTCGCCTCGGTGGTGCTGCGCTACATCCAGGCGTTCGACATCGACAACGCCAAGATCAACGTCAATGGCGGCGCGATCGCGCTCGGCCATCCGCTCGGGGCGACCGGCGCGATGATCCTCGGCACCGTGCTCGACGAGCTCGAGCGCACCAACAAGCAAACGGCGCTGGTGACGCTGTGCATCGGCGGCGGCATGGGCACCGCCACCATCATCGAGCGCGTGTAACCGAGCAGGCAACGTCATCCTGAGGTGCGAGGGCGAAGCCCGAGCCTCGAAGGATGGATAAATTCACCGGGTCATCCTTCGAGGGCCTCGCAAGAGCGAGGCCACCTCAGGATGACGGAGAGATTGGGAACCGCAACATGGCTTACAAGAATTTCAAGTTCGACGTCGACGCCGACGGCATCGCGCTCGTCACCTGGGATATCCCGGGTCGTTCGATGAACGTGTTCGACGAGGTCTCGACCCGGGAGATCGGCGAGATCATCAAGCAGACGACCAGCGATGCCGCGATCAAGGGCGTCGTGATCACCTCGGCCAAGGAGGCGTTCTGCGCCGGCGCCGACCTTTCGATGCTCGAGGGCATGAACCGCAGCTACGCGCAGCTCTTCAAGGAGAAGGGCGACGAAGCGGCGAACCAGATGCTGTTCGAGCAGAGCCGCCAGATGTCGCAGTCGTTCCGCGCGATCGAGACCTCGGGCAAGCCGTGGGTCGCCGCGATCAACGGCCTCGCGCTCGGCGGCGGTTTCGAGATCACGCTGGCCTGCCACTACCGCGTTGCGGCCGAGAACCCCAAGACTCGCCTCGGCCTGCCCGAGATCAAGGTCGGCCTGTTCCCCGGCGCCGGCGGCACCCAGCGCGTGCCGCGCCTAGTGTCGCCGCAGGACGCGATGCAATTGCTGCTCAAGGGCGAGGCGGTCAACCTGACCCGCGCCAAGGCGCTCAATCTGATTCACGCCGTCGTGCCGGCGGCCGATCTGATCAAGGCCGCGAAGGACTGGATCAAGGGCGGCGGCAAGGCCGTCGCGCCATGGGACGAGAAGGGCTTCAAGCTGCCCGGCGGCCCCGTCTTCTCCAAGATGGGCATGCAGATGTTCCCGGCCGGCAACGCGATCTACCGCCGCGAGACCTACGACAATTATCCGGCTGCGCGCGCCATCATGAGCTGCGTCTATGAGGGCCTGCAGCTGCCGATCGACGCCGCGCTGCGGGTCGAGTCGCGCTACTTCACGCAAATCCTGCGCTCGAAGGAAGCGGCGGCGATGATCCGCTCGCTGTTCCTGTCGATGCAGGAACTGAACAAGGGCGCGCGCCGCCCGGCAGGCGTGCCGCCGACCAAGGTGAAGAAGCTGGCCGTGATCGGCGCCGGCTTCATGGGCGCCAGCGTCGGCTACGTGTCGGCGCAGGCCGGCATCGATGTCGTGCTGGTCGATCGCGACCAGGACAGCGCCGACAAGGGCAAGGGCCACGCCAAGACCGTGGTCGACGGCCTGGTCGCGAAGGGCCGGATGAAGCAGGAGGCGGGCGCCGCGATCCTGGCGCGCATCTCGGCCACGGCGGACTACAACGTGATCTCGGACTGCGACCTCGTCATCGAGGCGGTGTTCGAGGACCGCAAGGTCAAGGCCGACACCTATGCCAAGGCGCAGCCGCTGCTGAAGTCGGGGGCGATCTTCGCCTCCAACACCTCGACCCTGCCGATCAACTCGCTGGCCGAGGAATTCAAGGACCAGGGCAAGTTCATCGGCATCCACTTCTTCTCGCCGGTCGAGAAGATGATGCTGGTCGAGATCATCCTGGGCAAGAACACCGGCGACGTCGCGCTGGCGACCGCGCTCGACTATGTCCGCGCCATCGGCAAGACGCCCATCGTCGTGAACGATTCCCGTGGCTTCTTCGCCAACCGCTGCGTGATGCGCTACATCTCCGAGGGCAACGAGATGCTGCTCGAAGGCGTGCCGCCGGCGATGATCGAGAACACCGCCAAGATGGCGGGCATGCCGGTCGGACCGCTGTCGCTGCAGGACGAGGTCGCGCTCGATCTCGGCCTCAAGATCACCAAGGCGACGGAGGCCGATCTCGGCCCCAACGCGATCGACCAGGCGCAGAAGAAGCTGATGGTCGAGATGGTCGAGAGGCAGGGCCGCTTCGGCCGCAAGAACGGCAAGGGCTTCTACGACTATCCCGAGAAGGGCAAGGGTCAGAAGAGCCTGTGGCCCGGGCTCGCGAATCTGCAGCCCAAGCAGCTCGATCCCGATACCCTGAACGTCGAGGAATTGAAGCAGCGCTTCCTGGTGGTGCAGGCGGTGGAAGCCGCGCGCACCGTCGAGGATCACGTCATCACCGACGTGCGCGAGGCCGATGTCGGCTCGATCCTCGGCTTCGGCTTCGCGCCGTTCACCGGCGGTGCGCTGTCCTACATCGACTTCATGGGCACGAAGAATTTCGTCGCGCTCTGCCACGCCTTCGAGAAGAAGTACGGCTCGCGCTTCACGCCGCCGAAGCTGCTCGAGGAGATGGCGGCCAAGGGCGAAACCTTCTACGGCCGCTTCCCGCCGAAGAAGCAGGCGGCTTAGCTCGCGGAGTAGACTCCGGCCGCGTCATTGCGAGGAGCGAAGCGACGAAGCAATCCATACCTCAGCACGCGGAGGACTGGATTGCTTTGCTCCGCTCGCAATGACGAAACCAAAATGGGCCGGGTCATCGATCCGACTTGATCCTGTTGCGTGACGGTCACGGCGGTCAAAGTCCCGCCATGCTTGCTCCAAACTGGCACCACGCTGCTGGCATCACTCTTGCTCGTCGATCGCCAAGATGATCGAAGACGACGATCAGAGTTGGGGTGTCCTGCAGTGCGTTCTGTGCTCAAGGAAGGTGCCGCTGAGACGGCGGGCAGGCGTTCCTTCTCGCTCTCGCCGCCGCGACGCTGGAATCCGCTGCGTTTGCGACGCAAAGGTCCGTCATGGACCGGCCTGGTGCTACTCGTTCTGGCCGTGGACCTTGTGCTCGCGGTGGCCGCGTGGAATGCCGTCGACTTCTTCCGCAATTGAGCCGTCATTGTCCGGCGAGAGGACGGCGCCGGCGAGATAGGCGATCTGGTTGAACGCGAGGCAGGCGACGACGATCGGGGCGCCGGTGGCAAAGGCATAGCCATCCGATTGGAGCAAGATTGCCGCGAGCACCGCGATCAGCGGCGACACCAGCATCAACGTCCAAACCCGAAAATACAAACTGGTTGCCAGCCCAACGAGCGTGCTGGTCAAAAGCGTCAAGGCGATCGTCACATTGTTGGACCAGTTGGAGCGGAGGGCGCGCCGCAGGTCATAGTCGGTCAGTTGGATCGCACGAACAAGGACAGCTACGCCCCCAGCCGGAAGTACACCGACTTAGTATTAATCGGTACAATGCGGGTTAAATTGAGACGTTCCACCTTTGGTTGCCGAAAGTAGGCTGGTGGCCACAGAAAAAGAGCCGGATCGGCGATCCGGCTCTTTGTCAACTGTGGTGTGCCAGGCTCAGGCCGCCTTCAGCAGGCCTTCCTTCTTCAGCGCTTCCTGCACCTTCGGGCGCGCCGCGACGCGGGCCTTGTAGGCCGTCACATTCGGCAGGCCGGAGAAGTCGAAGCCGAGGCGGTCTTGCGCCCACATCATCATGGTGAACAGGTAGCCGTCGGCGACCGTGAACTGGCTGCCCATCAGATAGTCGCGTCCGGCGAGCTGGCTCTCGACATATTTGAACTTGCCCATGGCGCGGTCCTTGAAGAAGGCCTTGGCGTCGTCGGCGAGCGCCGGCGAGAACATCGGGCCGAGATTCTTGTGCAGCTCGGTCGTGATGTAGTTCAGCCATTCGAGCAGCTTGTAGCGCTCGTTGGAATCCCTCGCCGGAGCCAGCTTCCGGTCGGCGACCCTGTCGGCGATCATCTGGATGATGATCGGCCCTTCGGTGACCATTTCGCCGGTATCCAGCGCCAGCGCGGGCACCTGGCCCTTGGGGTTCACTTGCAGGAAATCGTCGCCATTTTCGAGCTTCTTGGCGCGCAGATCGACCTTGACCAGGTCGTAAGGCAGGCCGGCCTCGAGCAGGGCGATGTGGGGAGAGAGGGAGCAGGCACCGGGGGAGTAATAAAGCTTCATTGGAGGTATTCCTTCCCTTGTTCTTGGCGTCCGGAGAGGGATTGCCTACATGCACCTGCATGAAATAGTCAAGATTGATGCAGATGCATTCAGTACGGTACACTGGGTTCCGGGACCTTATGGGCTAGACGATGAAACGCAAGCTATCGAGCGAGGCGACGGCCGCCTGGATCCGCCTGATGCGGGTGCCGAGCCGGGTGCTGGACTGCGTCGAGCAGGATTTGAAGAAGGCCGGCTTTCCGCCGCTCGCCTGGTATGACGCCTTGCTCGAGCTGTCGCGCGCGCCGTCGGGCGAACTGCGCCCGGTCGAGCTCGAGCGCCAGATGCTGATTCCGCAATATTCGACCTCGCGGCTGATCGACAAGCTGGTCGACGAGGGGCTTGCCGCCCGGCGCGAGTGCAAGATCGACAAGCGCGGCCAGTTCGTCGAGATCACCGAGGCCGGTCGCGAGCTCCAGAAGAAGATGTGGAGCGCCTATTCCTCGGCGATCGACAAGCATGTCGGCTCGAAATTGTCCGATGCCGACGCGGCCAGGCTGTGCGGTCTGCTCGACCGTCTGGGCTGCTCCTGCGACGACGCCAAAAGCGACGCCAAGGTCGATGCAAAGAGCGATACCAAGGCCGCGCCGGCGCGAGACGGCGTGCCTGCCCGATGATACTCCTGATCCCATCATCCGCGGCCGTTGTGGCCTACGGATGTCCCTGCCACCGCGCGCCTTCGATCGAAGCGCCCTTGAGTTGGATTTTCTATGGCGCGTGACCAGATCGACATGACGCCGCTGCAATCGCGCGACGAACTCGTGGCGTGGATTGAAGCCGGCGTGAAGCCCGAGTCCGAATTCCGGATCGGCACCGAGCACGAGAAGACCCCCTTCACGCTCGAGGGCCGTCAGCCCGTGCCCTATGACGGCGCGAAGGGCATCGGCGCGCTGCTCGAGGGCATGAAGCTCTTGCTCGGCTGGGAGCCGATCATGGAGCGCGGCAACATCATCGGGCTCTATGATGTCACCGGCGGCGGCGCGATTTCGCTCGAGCCGGGCGGACAGTTCGAATTGTCGGGCGCGCCGGTCGAGAACGTGCATCAGACGCAGTCGGAATTGATGGCGCATCTGGCGCAGGTGCGGGAGATCGCAACCCCGCTCGGCATCGGCTTCCTCGGTCTCGGCATGACGCCGTCCTGGTCGCGGGCGCAGATCCCGGCGATGCCCAAGGGCCGCTACAAGATCATGTCGAACTACATGCCGAAGGTCGGCAAATACGGCCTCGACATGATGTTCCGGACCTGCACGGTGCAGACCAATCTCGACTTCTCCTCCGAAGCCGACATGGTGAAGAAGCTGCGGGTGTCGCTTGCGTTGCAACCGATCGCGACCGCCTTGTTCGCCAACTCGCCATTCACCGAAGGCAAGCCCAACGGCTTCCTGTCGTTCCGCTCCGAGATCTGGCGCGACACCGACAATGCTAGAAGCGGCATGATTCCGTTCGCGTTCGAAGACGGCATGGGTTTCGAGCGCTATGTCGATTACGCGCTCGACGTTCCGATGTATTTCGTCAAGCGCGGCGAGGAGTATATCGACGTCTCCGGCTCGTCGTTCCGGGATTTCTTCGCCGGCAAGAACAAGATCCTCCCCGGCGAGCGCCCGACCCTGTCGGACTGGGCCAATCACCTGTCGACGATCTTCCCCGAGGTGCGGCTGAAGCGTTACCTCGAGATGCGCGGTGCCGACGGCGTGCCGTGGGGCCGGCTGCCGGCGCTGCCGGCGTTCTGGGTCGGGCTGCTCTACGATAATGACAGCCTCGATGCCGCCTGGGACATCGTCCGGCACTGGACCGCGCCGGAACGGCAGGCGCTGCGCGACGACGTGCCGCGTTTCGGCTTCAAGTCGCGGATCAAGGACCGCTATCTGTTCGAGATCGCCAAGGAGTGCCTGATCCTGTCGCATGCCGGATTGCGGCGGCGCGGCCGGATCGATCATCTCGGACGCGACGAGAGCCGCTTCCTCGAACCGCTTGAGCGCATCATCGAGACCGGCCGCTCGCCGGCGGAGGAGATGCTGGAGAAGTTCAACGGCCCGTGGAAGGGCTCGGTGGAACCGGCCTATCAAGAGTACGCCTTCTAATCCCCGCTCGGCCCGAATTCGGGCGAGGCACGCGCGCGGACGGCGGTGGTGTCGCACCCGCCGTTCATCAGCCGTACAGGTTCATGGCGTTCAAATAACGCCCCGCGGAGTGCGCGGGGCTGTGCGAATTTGAAAGCAATCTCATGGGGATAGGTCGCCTTTTTAGGGCGTGGATGGTGATGTTCGCGGTTCTTGCGGCCGCTTTCGTTGCACGCCCGGCATTGGCGCAGACCAATTTCGACCGTCCCGGCGGCGACTATCTGAATGCGCCGGTGACATCAGGCGATCCCGCCGATTGTGCGCTCACCTGCGAGCGCGACCGCCGCTGCCGCGCCTGGAGCTTCAACTATCCGACCGACGCCAATAATGGCGCGGTGTGCTGGCTGAAGAACACCGTGCCGGCGCGGGTGCAGGACGTCTGCTGCGTCTCCGGGGTGCGTGGCGCGGGCGTGGTCGAACCGCGCAACGGCGCTATCGAAACCTCGATCGACCGCCTCGGCGGCGACTACAAGAATTTCGAACTGAAGAGCAGCGACGGTGACGAGGCCTGCCAGGCCGCCTGCACCGCCGACAACAAGTGCCGCGCCTGGACCTACGCCCGGCCCGGCTATGCCGGCCGCGACGCGCATTGCTTCCTGAAAAAGGAGATCAAGCCGCCGCGCCGCAAGGCGGGGTTCACGTCGGGCGTGGTGCGCTGACGCGCAACGGGTCCGTAGCCCGGATGGAGCGAAGCGCAATCCGGGAACGATCTTACCGCGGATGCGTCTGCCCCGGATTTCGCTTCGCTCCATCCGGGCTACGAAGTCTCTACTCCGCCGCCAGTACCGTGATCTCCGGCCACAGCGCCTTCCACCGCGCCGCCTTCTTCGCATAGTTCGCCGCGGAAAAATTCGCGGTCCGGTTCGGCCGTACGATCATGCCGGCGATATCGCCGAAGCCGTTCGGCGCATAGACGTCGTAGCCGTTGGTGCAGCGGCGGATGCCGATCTGCGTGGTCGCGGTGAGGAAGCGATCGATGCCGTCGCTCGAGCGCGACAGCGCGGGGTAGGGCAAGCCATGCTTGCCGGGATACCAGAGATGGACGCGGGCCTGGTTGCGCGCCTCGATCGCAACCCCGAGAGGGCCGAGCCGCGCCTTGAGGTCGCGGATCACGGCGTCCTCGGCCTCCCATGACGTATCCGGATCGAAATAGAAGATGTCGTAGTCGCTGATGCCGTGATCGAGCGGCCGGCTGGTCAGCACATTCCACGCGGTCTGCACCAGGCAGCCGGACACCAGCCACGCATCGGGCAGGGCAAGGCGATGCAGCTCGTCCGTTATCGCTCGATTGGCCGGGTTGCGCAGCGCCGCTGTGAGGAATTCGCCTTGCGTCACGACGGAACGGTCGCGTCATATTCCCTGACTGCCTTCTTCGATGCCAGCGTGCGCCAGTGCCGGCGCAGCAGCGGCTCGACGGTCGCGCGCTTGGCCTTCGACAGGCGGATCAGCATGGTCGGATAATCGCGGTAGTGATCGGTGAAGTAGAACACTTTCGGCTGGCTCTCGACCAGCATGTCGCGCTCGTCCGGCGGCACGCCCGGCATCACCAGGCTGGCGCCGTCTTCCTTGAGCCGCACCAGCATCTTCTTGCGCACCTTCAGCGCCGGTGTGCCGTAGGAGGAGCCGTCCTCGACCTCCGGCCACGCCAGTGCGATGTGCCTGATGTCGTCGAAGGTCACGGCGATCATCTCATAAAGAATGTAGCCCGGATGGAGCCAACGGGGCTACGGGTCCGTCCGAACTCACTGCACCGAGGTGAAGAACCGTGCGAGGCGGAAGCCGGAGAGCCAGGTCCAGACCGGCTGGCTGCGGATGCCCATGTCCCAGGAGCCGACCACCGCATCGGCGCGGCCGATCAGATTGTCGATCGGCAACAGGCCGACACCACCGTCGCGCACCGGCACGCGGCTGTCGGCCGAATTGTCCCTGTTATCGCCGAGCACGAACAAATTGCCTGCGGGCACCGTCACCTCGGCCGTGTTGTCGAGTCTTCCATTGTCGCGGATCTTGAAGATCGCGTGGCTGACGCCGTTCGGCAGCGTCTCGATATAACGGTAGGCGTCCTCGCCGCCGCCGCGATCGTCCTCGGCAAAGCCGGTGCCGTCGGGCTTCAAGGCCGCCGGATGATCGTTGATGAAGAGCTGGCCCTGCCGCATCTGGATGCGATCGCCGGGCAGCCCGACCACGCGCTTGACCCAGGCCTGCGAGCGGTCGCCCGGCCAGCGGAACACGACGACGTCGCCGCGCTTCGGCGTCTCGCCGAACACCCGGCCGGTCTCCGGCAGCGTGATCTGGATCGGCAGCGACGCCGCGCCGTAGCCATAGGGAAATTTCGAGGCGACCAGCGCGTCGCCGATCAAGAGCGTCGGTTCCATCGATCCCGACGGCACGTAGAACGGCTCGGCGATCGCGCCCTTGGCGAGGAACACGACGGCCACGATCGCGGCGAGTTGCACGGCCTGCCCGCGCCAGCTGGTCGGCTTGGCCGCCACGACTTCGTTTCCGCTGCTCACTAGCCTGTTCCTCCGACCGTAATCCGTTCCATCCGCAGCGTCGGCTGGCCGACGCCGACCGGCACACCCTGGCCGTTCTTGCCGCAGGTGCCGATTCCCGTATCGAGCGCAAGATCGTTGCCGATCATGGTGATCCTGTGGAGATCGGTCGGTCCATTGCCGATCAGCATGGCGCCCTTCAGCGGCGCGCCGAGCTTGCCGTTCTCGATCTTGTAGGCCTCGGTGCACTGGAACACGTATTTGCCCGAGGTGATGTCGACCTGGCCGCCGCCGAAATTGGCGGCATACATGCCGTTCTTCACCGAGGCGATGATCTCGGCCGGGTCCCGGTCGCCCGACAGCATGTAGGTGTTGGTCATGCGCGGCATCGGCACATGGGCATAGCTCTGCCGGCGACCGTTGCCGGTCGGCTTCATGCCCATCAGCCGGGCGTTCTGGCGGTCCTGCATGTAGCCGACCAGGACACCGTCCTCGATCAGCACGGTGCGGTTGGTCGGCGTGCCCTCGTCGTCGATCGAGAGCGAGCCACGGCGCGACGCCATGGTGCCGTCATCGACCACGGTGACGCCCTTGGCTGCGACCTGCTGGCCCATCAGGCCGGCGAAGGCCGAGGTCTGCTTGCGGTTGAAGTCGCCCTCGAGCCCGTGGCCGACGGCCTCATGCAGCATCACGCCGGGCCAGCCGGCTCCTAACACGACGTCCATCTCACCGGCGGGCGCCGGCACCGATTCGAGATTGACCAGTGCCTCGCGCAGCGCGCCGTCGGCGGCATCGCGCCAGGCCTTGGTCTCGATGAAGCGCGCATAGCCCTCGCGGCCGCCATAGCCCTTGCTGCCGCTCTCCTGCCGGTCGCCCTGGCCGGCGACCACGGAAATATTGACGCGCACCAGCGGGCGAATGTCGCGATAGCTCTCGCCGTCGGGCCGCAGGATCTCCACCACCTGCCAGGTCGCGGTGAGGCTGGCCGAGACCTGCCGCACCCGCGGGTCCTTGTCCCTGACATAGGCGTCGATCTCGCCGAGCAGTTTGACCTTGGCCTCGAACGCCGGGCCATCCAGCGGGTTCTCGTCGCCATAGAGCCTGACATTGGTGTGGGCCGGCGCCGCGGCGAACGTCCCGGCATAGCCGCCGCGCACCGCCGCCACCGCGTCCGCGGCGCGGATCAGCGCCGGGATCGAGACGTCGGAGGAATGCGCATAGCCGACCGCGTCGTCCTTGACGGCGCGCAGGCCAAAACCCTGCGAGGTGTCATAGGTCGCCTGCTTCAGCCTTCCATTGTCGAACACCAGCGCCTCGGTCTGCCCGAACTCCAGGAACAGCTCGCCGTCGTCGGCGCCTTCAAGTCCGCGAGACACCTCGCGGCGGACGGCATCGCGGTCCAGATTGGCGCGGTCGAGCAGGGAGGTGGTGGCGGGATTGGTCATGGTCACTCCGACGCAGTGCGAGTCCTTGGCGATTCCTGGTCATCCTTGCCTGAAGCGCAACTGATTGCCAGTGCGGAACCCGCATCAGGAATTTCGGGCGATTGAAGCAGAGACGAGCGGAAAACTCACCTTACAACCCGGAAACCTGTGCCGGTCCCGGTTCGGGCCTGGACGGCGATTCCTCAAGATAGTGTTTGGGGTGGCAAACCGGGAGTGCCTGCGGCCATGCCGCCGATCACGGCCGCCCCCCGGGATCCTCACCTTGTCGTCATCACCGCGCGCGCCGATCCGCTTGCCGCGGCTGGCTTTCCGGCTCGTCGGCCTCGCTCGATTGCGGTGCCGGCTTCGGCTGCGCGCCGGCGGCAGCGCCCTGTGCCGAGGTCGGAAAACCATGCTCCTGCGCCCACCGGTACAGCTCGTCGAACACCGGTTTGAGTGCCTTGGCCGACGGCGTCATCTCATACTCAACCCGCGGCGGCACCTCGGGATAGACCGTGCGCTTGACCAGGCCGTTGGCCTCGAGATCGCGCAGCTGGGTGGTCAGCATATGCTGGGTCACGCCGGGGATCGCCTGCCGCAATTCGCCGAACCGGCGCTTGCGCTCGACCAGTTGCCAGAGGATGTCACCCTTCCATTTCCCGGCCAGCACCGACAAAGCCCGGTGAAATTGCGCCGACAGGTCGCCGTTGCACGGCTCGGATGCCGCCGGAGGCTCGGCGGGCTCAATAGTCAGTTTTTTCATACTACCTCACAAAAAGCATCCTACTTGTTCTTTTCATCTTACTCCCGAATTTAGTGCATCGAAAGCCGTGGGCCGGTCGCCGAATGGGCGGGTGGCCGCGCGGTCATTTGGGGAGTCGTCCATGTCAGTTGCCGTTGCCGCAGCGCCGTCGCGCTGGAAATCCGTCACGCTGTGGGTCGTCAGGGGATTACTCGCGCTGGCCTTTGCCGCCGCCGGCGCCGCCAAGCTCTATGGCGTGCCGATGCTGGTCGAGGAATTCGAGCATATCGGGCTCGGCCAGTGGTTCCGCTATCTCACCGGATCGCTGGAGCTGCTCGGCGCGATCCTGATCCTGGTGTCGCCGGTCGCAGCCTTCGGCGGCCTGCTGCTGAGCTGCATCATGGTCGGCGCCACGCTCACGCATCTGTTCGTGATCGGCGGCTCGCCGGTGCCCGCCCTGGTGCTGCTGGCGCTGAGCGCGATCGTCGCCTACGCCAAGCGCAGCCAGTTCGCCCTGGTCCCGAGCGCACCGTGAGGTGGGTGCGATGCGCGTCTCTCGCCGCATCCTGACGCTGGCCGCGGGGCTCGCGCTGGCCTTCGCGGTGCCGTTCGCCGTGACATTGTTGCTCACCGGTTCGGTCGCGGCGGTGTCCAAACCGGAGGCGAAGAAGCCCGAGCCGCGCGTGCACCATGTGGTGCTGCCGATCAACAGCGACGATCCGACCACGATGCGGGCGCTGATCTCGACCGCGCTCAACCTCCCGAAATATTATCGGGAGCGCAACGAGCCGTTCGAGATCGAGGTCGTCGCCTACAATGCCGGCGTCCACATGCTGCGCGCCGATACCTCGCCGGTGAAGGACCTGTTGCGGGTGGTGCGGGGGCTCACGCCGGACATCCGCTTCGTGGTCTGCGAAGCCACCAAGCTCGGCATGGAGCGCGCAGAGGGACATCCGCTGGTCCTGCTCGACAATGTCGATCTGGTGCCGAATGGCCCCGGACGCATCATCGAATTGCAGGAAGCCGGCTGGTCTTACATCCGGTCGTGAGCGGTCTGGCCGTCAACGCAAGCGGAGAAACCGACATGACTTCTGTTCGCGTGCCCACCCGCCGCGCTGTCGTCGCCGGCATGATCGGCGCCGGCGCCGCGCTCGCGATGCCGGCAGCACGGGCGCGCGCAGCGTCGGGACCGCCGCCATTCGGCACCATCCGGCACCAGTTCACGCTGGTTCAGGGCGCCCGCCCGGTGCCGCCGGTGGCGATACCGGCGCTCGCCGGCGGCGCGCTCGACCTCACCGCGTTCAAGGGCAGACTGGTGCTGGTGAACTTCTGGGCCACCTGGTGCGCGGCGTGCCGGACCGAGCTGCCGATGCTGGATCGCCTCGCCGCCAGCGGCCGCAGCGACCTTGCGGTCGTCGCCATCAGCACCGATCGCAACCGGTCGCTGGTGGCGCCTTACGTCAAGCAGGTCAAGCTTCGCCACCTTGCGATCGGCTTCGATCCGGGCGGTCTGGTCTCGCGCGTCGACGCCGACGAGGTCGACACGCCGTTCGCGCTCTACGGCATGCCGATCTCATTCCTGATCGGCATTACCGGACAGGTCGAGGGCTACATGACGGGCGAAGCCGACTGGCTGTCCGCGGAGGCGGGCGGGCTGTTCGATTATTATGCGGGTGGCGGGCGGTGAGCCGGATTTGCCTGGCGCCGCGACGCCCAATACGGTGGCGGGACCATGAGCACCGTCGAAATCGTTCCGATCCGCGAAGAGCATGCCGGGGGTTTCCACCGCACGCTCGATATCGTCGCGCGCGAGCGGCGCCATCTGTCGTTTCTTGAAGCGCCACCGATCGACGCAACGCGGGCGTTCATTCGCGACAACATCGAGAATGGCTTTCCGCAACTCGTCGCTCTCGCCGATGACGAAGTGGTCGGCTGGTGCGACGTGAGGCCCAAGGCGAGGCCGATCCACGCCCATGTCGGCGTGCTCGGGATGGGCCTGCTGCCGGCCTTCAGGGGGCAGGGGCTCGGATTGAGGCTGATCGAGCGAGCGTTGGCCGCGTCAAAGCGGTTCGGATTTCACCGCGTCGAGCTGACGGTGCGAGCCGAGAACGCCAATGCCGTCGCGCTGTACCGGAAGGTCGGCTTTGAACTCGAAGGCCGCCTGCGCGACGACGTTTGCGTCGATGGCGTCTATGGCGACCTGCTCGTGATGGGCATCTTGCTCTAGTGCTTGCGGTTCACCTCGGATGCCGACGACACCGTGCAGATCTCCGACGGGGACGCGCTTTTGGAGAACAGTCACGGGTGTAACATTATTGCGGATCGACACGCGCTGGGACTGCGTGTTACAGATCGCTCGTTCTTGCACCGGAAACAAGATTCGTGACGTCGACTGTATCGCACTTCTGCTTCGCTCTGCCGCGCAGTTTGCGCGTAGCGCTGGCGTTGTTTGCGCTCACGATCTACCTGTTGGGCGGCGTGCTGCACGGGCTGCACGATCTGAACGTGGCCAACGTGCCGCGCGATGCCGTCGTTTCAGTCGCTGACAAGGGCGCCCCCGGTCATTCCGAGAAGGGCGTGATTGCGGACGACCACTGCCACGGCTGCTTTTCCGTGTCAGTCCCCGCCCCGGCGATCGGCGCTGGTGACGCGATGCCCACGGTGAAGCTGATCGCCGTGCGTCAAATCGGGCGTCGTGGCCTTGCGCCCGGAATCGATCCTCCTCCGCCAAAGTTCCTGACCTGAAGATGACCGCTGGGCACCTCGCGCCCTGAATCAGTCTTTCGTCAGGTTTTCATCATGTTGCTCAAGTGCGCCGCGCGTTTCGCGTGCGCGATGGCATTGCTGTTCAGCCCTTGGCTGACGGCCGTGTCGCATTCGCCGGCCGTCACCTTGCGAGTCGCGCGTCATTTCAACGAGACCAACGACGACGTCGTGCGCCTCTCGGTGACGGTGCCGATCCCGGTGTTCGACCAAAATCAGGGCAACATCCTCTCCGCTCGGGAAAGTCTCGCCAAGACGCGCGCAGAGCGGGAGGCCAACCGCAACACGCTGCTGGTCGTCGCGGGCAAGCTCACCAACGACGGAGGGATTGCGGGCATCGAGGTCTTCGACGACGCCGGCGTCCAGCGGCCGGCCTGGAACGGCCGCAGCTTCGTCGTCAAGGGAAAGTCGAGAAAGGAAACATAAATGGCCCGGTCACTCATCGGACATCTGCACTTCGGCGGAGCTGACGTCGGCTTCCGGAAGAAATTCCGTCTCTTCTTCATGGTCGCCGTCGTCGTGCTGCTGCTCGGCGGCGTGAAGGCCGCCGTGCATTATTTTGGTCTTGAGCTTCTCGAGCTCAACAGCCTGTTTACCAGCGGCATCGGTGGGGCGGTCTTCATCATAGGCTTCCTCCTTTCGAGCATTCTCGCCGACTACAAGGAAGCGGAGCGGATTCCTGCCGATATTCGGACGTCGATCGAGGCAATCGACGGCGACCTGCACGCCTTCGCGGTCGAGAAGCCCGAATTCGACGTCGCCGAGCCCCGATCGATCCTGATCGCGACGATCGACAAACTGAGAGCGGGGCTCGGACACGAAAGCGGCCACAAGGAAATTCCGCCGGTCCTGGAGGAGATCGCCAAACTGACGCCGATCTTCGGGCGGCTCGAAGGCATGGGAATGGCCGCGAATTTCGTCGTGCGTTTACGCACGACGCAAGACGTGCTCCGCCGGTCGGCGCTGCGCATCTACCAGATCCAGCGGGTCGAATTCGTGCCGTCCGTACACGTGCTGGTGCAGACGCTGGTCATCTCGATCGTGGTTCTCCTGCTGCTGCTGAAGACCGAAGGAGACCCTGCGATCGCCATTCTGTTCGGCTTCATCAGTTACATGTTCGTCTACGCCCTCTACCTCATCCGGCTGCTCGAGCAGCCGTTCGCGAAGGGACACTCATCCGTCGACGATGTCAGCCTGTTCCTACTCGACGAGCTCGAAACGCGGTTGCGTCAAGCGCTCGAAGCGTCCGGTGGAAGCAAGCCTTTGGAGGTTTAGATGCACGGAGGCGGAGAGGCGATCCCCTCCGACAGCGTATCTCGCCGATGCAACATCATCCGGCGGTCCGGCAATCGGATGGGCGTGCTCACCGTAGAGGCAACGAGAACCAAGGCGGCGTGAAGCTGTCAGCGGCGAGAGGAAGGGAAGCTGTGTCACCGAGGAGGAAGGACGCGATGCGCCTGCGCACTATCGAAGATCTGGACATCATCAAGCGCTTTACGTTGGAGATCTCCTCCATCAATAGTCATTTGAAGGAACTCCGCCAGATCTGGAGCAAGACGCTCGGCATAAGCGGTCCGCAATGGATGATCCTGATTGCCGTCTCGGACCTCGACAAGGACGGCGGCGTGCCGGTCAATGTGGTCTCGAAATTGCTCCACGTCGATCCGTCGTTCGTGACCACCCATTCAAAGCTCCTGGAACAGAAAGGCCTGCTGCGCCGCGCGTCGTCGCCGACCGATGCCAGGGTAGTTCAAATGTCGTTGACCGAGAAAACGTGGAAGCACATGGCGAGCCTCGCCGAACAACACAGCGCGATCAGGAAGTTTGTGTTCGAGGAATTCAACAGGAACGAGTTGATCGCGTTCACCGCTAAGCTCGCCACTCTCAACAAACGTCTCGAGAAGGTGTGTTTGCGGGTCGCGGCGGATTTCATTTGAGAAGGGAGGATCGGCGGGTCTAGCGCCGATGCTTTAGCTACGGCAATTTGTCATACCCCTCCGCCAGGCCGTTCAGGCTGAGCGGAAAGCCGATCCCCTCTTCCGGGGTCTCGAAGATGATGAATGTCGCGGTCTTGGCGTTCTTCAACTGCCCGAGCAGCTTGTCATCCATCACGACCTCGGCGACGCAGCCATTGGGCAGGCAGCGGACAAAACCGGCGCGGCCGACGTCCTGGTTGTCGAGCTTGAGGCCGAGGCCGGAGGGCAGCAGCACGCCGAGCGGGGCGACCACGCGCATCAGGCGGCTCTTCTGGTCGGCGGTCTTCAGCACGATCACGGTCAGGCCGGCATTGGAGCGGTCTTCGGCTACCACGCTCTGGATCAGCGCGCATTGCTCGGCCTGGGCGCCCGGAGGGGTGTCGCAGCGGATCTGCCAGTCGCCATGGACCGAGCGTACCGCGCCCTGCGCGTTCGCCGGCTGGGTCAGGCCGAGAGAAAGGGCCAGAATCAGCAGGCCGCCGAGCCAGCCGGCCTTTCGTCCTGCCTGAATTTTCGAAGCGCCCATCCGGGGTCGATCCTTTGATTGTTCGGTCGGCCCGGCCGTCGAGGCCGCCGGGTAGCACGCATCAGTCGACTGATACCGCAATTGGGCGCCTTGAAGGCGATCTTGAAGCCATTCCCGCGCCGGATTGGGGCAGCCCGCAGCGAATCAGGTTCCTGCGGGTCATCCGGTCTGTGCGTACATCCGGTAATCCCCCTGTCAACAGTGCGCGGCGTTGTTTCGTCGACTTTCGCTTGATTTTGCGGGAAAATTCGCAAGCGGCAGCTTCATCGCACGCGCATGGCCTTCGGCCGTACTACTGCATTGCGAGCGCCTGCGAATTATGGTTTGAGAGGCTGGATTTCGACGCGTTCTAGCGATCTGGCTCCCGTACCCACCTTGACTCAGAGACGGGTATGTCCGGAAGGCCATTTGTCAGGGCGGATCGTGCTGTATCTCCGGTCACGTGCCGGGGGTGCGTTGGGGAATAATGCAAGGGAGCGCGAACGGCATGAAGATGTCGATTGGCCGGTTGGGCAGGCAATTGCTGGGGTTGGCGGTGGCGGGTGTGGCGTCAGTCGCCGCGGGATCGGCCTTCGCCGAAATGGGGCAGCCGGCGCCGTGGGAGCACACGCTGCAGGAAGCCGCGACCCCGGTGATGGAAAACATCATCTGGTTTCACAATTTCCTGCTGGTGCTGATCACCGTCATCACCCTGTTCGTGCTGGCGCTGCTCGTCATCGTGGTGGTGAAGTTCAACGCCAAGGCCAACCCGGTCCCCTCCAAGACCACCCACAGCACCCTGATCGAAGTGGCCTGGACGCTGATCCCGGTCCTGATCCTGGTCGGTATCGCGGTGCCGTCGTTCCGCCTCCTGTTCCTGGAGCTCGACGTGCCGAAGCCGGACCTCACCGTGAAGGTCACCGGCAAGCAGTGGTATTGGTCCTACGCCTACCCGGATAACGGCAAGTTCGAGTTCGACTCGCTGCTCGACAAGGACAAGCAGCCCCGGCTGCTCGGCGTCGACAACGAAATGGTCGTCCCGGTCAACAAGGTGGTGCGGATCCAGACCACCGGCGCCGATGTGATCCACTCCTTTGCGGTGCCGTCCTTCGGCGTGAAGATCGACTCGGTCCCCGGCCGCCTGAACGAGAGCTGGTTCAAGGCCACCAAGACCGGCGTGTTCTACGGCCAGTGCTCGGAACTGTGCGGCAAGGACCATGCCTTTATGCCGATCGCGGTGCGGGTCGTCAGCGACCAGGAATTCGCGGCCTGGGTTGAAGGGGCCAAGAAGAAGTTTGCGACCAATCCGGCGAATTCCTACGCCTCGGCTGGTCAGGCGGCGCAGTAAGCCCCAAGGGTTAAGGCCCCAAGGCTTGCGGCGCGGATTGAATAAGGGCGATGGGACCGCAAGGTCCAAGAGGGACTGCAAGGCAGGATTTTGAACATGGCGACAGGCGCAGCGACACACGACGATCACGCCCATGATGATCACGCCCACCATCCGACCGGATGGCGGCGCTATCTCTACTCCACGAACCACAAGGATATCGGTACCATGTACCTTATCTTTGCGGTGATCGCGGGCATCATCGGCGCTGCGATGTCGATCGCGATCCGCGCCGAGTTGATGTACCCGGGCGTCCAGATATTCCACGAAACGCACACCTATAACGTGTTCGTGACCTCGCACGGTCTGATCATGATCTTCTTCATGGTCATGCCGGCGATGATCGGCGGGTTCGGCAACTGGATGGTGCCGCTGATGATCGGCGCGCCGGACATGGCGTTCCCGCGCATGAACAACATCTCGTTCTGGCTGCTGCCGGCCTCGTTCGCGCTGCTCGTGCTGTCCACCTTCGTCGAGGGCGAGCCGGGCGCCAACGGCGTCGGTGCGGGCTGGACCATGTACGCGCCGCTGTCGACCTCGGGCCATCCGGGACCTGCGGTCGATTTCGCGATCCTGTCGCTGCATCTCGCCGGTGCCTCGTCGATCCTCGGCGCCATCAACTTCATCACCACGATCTTCAACATGCGCGCGCCGGGCATGACCCTGCACAAGATGCCGCTGTTCGTGTGGTCGATCCTGGTGACCGTGTTCCTGCTGCTGTTGTCGCTGCCGGTGCTCGCCGGTGCGATCACCATGCTGCTGACCGACCGCAATTTCGGCACCGCCTTCTTTGCGGCTGACGGCGGCGGCGATCCCGTGCTGTTCCAGCATCTGTTCTGGTTCTTCGGCCATCCCGAAGTGTACATCCTGATCCTGCCGGCCTTCGGCATGGTCAGCCAGATCGTCTCCACCTTCTCGCGCAAGCCCGTGTTCGGCTATCTCGGCATGGCCTACGCCATGGTCGCGATCGGCGGCATCGGCTTCGTGGTGTGGGCGCACCACATGTACACCGTCGGCATGTCGTCGGCGACGCAGGCCTACTTCGTCGCCGCCACGATGGTGATCGCGGTGCCGACCGGCGTGAAGATCTTCTCCTGGATCGCCACGATGTGGGGCGGCTCGATCGAGTTCAAGGCGCCGATGATCTGGGCGATCGGCTTCATCTTCCTGTTCACCGTCGGCGGCGTCACCGGCGTCGTGCTGGCCAATGCCGGCGTCGATCGCGTGCTGCAGGACACCTATTACGTGGTGGCCCACTTCCACTACGTGCTGTCGCTCGGCGCCGTGTTCGGCATCTTCGCCGGCTGGTATTACTGGTTCCCGAAGATGTTCGGCTACATGTACTCGGAGCGGATCGCCAAGGCGCACTTCTGGTTCACCTTCATCGGCGTCAACCTGGTGTTCTTCCCGCAGCACTTCCTCGGCCTGTCGGGCATGCCGCGCCGCTACGTCGACTATCCGGACGCGTTCGCCGGCTGGAACCTGATCTCGTCCTGGGGCTCCTACATCTCCGGCGTCGGCGTCTTGATCTTCATCTACGGCGTGATCGATGCCTTCGTCCGCAAGGAGCAGGCCGCGAACAATCCGTGGGGTGCGGGTGCGACCACGCTGGAGTGGACGCTGACCTCGCCGCCGCCGTTCCACCAGTTCGAAGTGCTGCCCCGCGTGCAGTAAGTCCAGAACAACGCGGCGCACCCTGGGTGCGCCGCGCCTTTTGAGAGAAGTGAGACCTGATCTTGTCGGTTGTCGATCACAACGCCATCGAGCTGCCCCGGATTTCCGAGGCCGAAGTGGGCGACTACATCGCGCTGTTGAAGCCGCGCGTGATGTCGCTGGTGATCTTCACCGCGCTGGTCGGGCTGATGATCGCGCCGGTGCATGTCCATCCGGTGCTGGCGTTCACCTCGATCCTCTGCATCGCGGTCGGTGCCGGCGCCTCCGGCGCGCTCAACATGGCCTATGAGAGCGACGTCGACGCCTTGATGTCGCGCACCGCGAACCGGCCGATCCCGCGCGGCCGGATCACCCCAGCCGAGGCCGCCGCCTTCGGCCTGACGCTCGCCTTCTTCTCGGTGATGACGCTCGGCATCCTGGTCAACTGGGTGGCGGGTGGGCTGCTTGCCTTCACCATTTTCTTCTATGCCGTGATCTACACGATGTTGCTGAAGCGCTGGACCGCGCAGAACATCGTGATCGGCGGCGCCGCCGGCGCGCTGCCCCCCGTGGTGGCATGGGCAGCCGCGACCGGCTCGCTCTCGGTCGAGCCGATCCTGCTGTTCCTGATTATCTTCTTCTGGACCCCGCCGCACTTCTGGGCGCTGGCGCTGTTCCGCAGCGACGACTATGCGCGCGCCGGCATTCCGATGCTGCCGGTGGTCGCCGGTCCCGACGCGACCCGGCTGCAGATCCTGCTCTACACCATCGTGCTGGTCGCAATCGCGCTGGCGCCGTGGCCGCTCGGCTATTTCGATGCGATCTACGGCGTCACCTCGCTGGTTTTGGGCGCCGGCATGCTGTGGCTCGCCATCGAGGTCTATCGCCGCCGTGAGGGTGTTGCCGCCAACCGCGCCACGCGCCGGCTGTTCGCCTTCTCGATCCTCTATCTGTTCGCGCTGTTTGCCGTCCTCCTCGCCGAGGTCGTCGTCCGCGCGATCCTTCCTGTCTTCATCGGGTAGGGACGCCGGGGGGCAAGATGGGGGCGCAGGGGATAGCAATGGACGAGAAACGCGAACCAGAAGGAATCGTCCTCACCGAGGCGCAGCTCAAGAGCCGCCGCCAGCGCTCGATCGCCATTGCGCTCGCGCTCGGCGTCATGGTCGTGCTGTTCTTCGCCGTCACTCTCGTCAAGGGGCCGGCCGTGCTGGTGCGGCCGCTGTGACTGAGATGGCAAACCAGGGTGCACCGCAGGCTCCGCAAGCCAAGGGCGCGAAAGTTACGCGCCGCGTGCTGACGCGCGACGCCATTGTCGCCTCGATCTGTGGCTTCGTCGTGGTGTTGATGGTCGGCGCGTCCTACGCCGCCGTGCCGTTCTACAACTGGTTCTGCCGTACCACCGGCTTCAACGGCACCACCCAGGTGGCGACCTCGGTGCCGACGGATGCGCCGCTCGCGCGCACCATTTCGGTCAGTTTCGATTCCAACGTCGCGCCGGGCCTGCCCTGGAAGTTCGAGGCCGAGCAGAACACGATCGACGTCAAGATCGGCCAGGTTGTCACGGTCTATTACACCGTGACCAACCAGTCGGCGCGCACCACGACCGGACAAGCCGCCTACAACGTCGCGCCGCTGACGGTCGGCGCCTACTTCCAGAAGATCAACTGCTTCTGCTTCACCGAACAGACCATGGCACCGGGCGAGAAGCGCGAGATGGCCGTGGTGTTCTATGTCGATCCCGCGCTGGCCAAGGACAGCGAGAACGACACGCTGAAGAACATCACTTTGTCCTACACCTTCTTCCCCGTGCGCGATGCCGCGCCGAAGCCCGTGGCTGCGGGCGAGGCGGAGCAGCGCAAGGGCGGCTAGAGCATGATCCGGAAAAGTGGGGACCGGTTTTCCGAGAAGATCATGCTGATGAGATTGGAATTTTAAGATTAAGACGTGCCTTGCGGCACGCGAATGGAGAGACGGCAATGGCTGAGGCGCAAGTCAAGCATCACGACTATCATCTCGTCGACCCGAGCCCGTGGCCGGTGGTCGGCTCGGTCTCGGCCTTCATCATGGCGCTCGGTGCGATCGGCTGGATGCACCACATGTTCTCCGCCGCGCCGATCGTGTTCGGCGTCGGCACCATCGGCGTGCTCTACACCATGGCGAGCTGGTGGGGCGACGTGATCAAGGAAGCCCAGTACAAGGGCGACCACACCCGCGTGGTGCAGATCAGCCACCGCTACGGCATGATCCTGTTCATCGCCTCCGAAGTGATGTTCTTCGTCGCCTGGTTCTGGGCGTTCTTCAATTCGGCGCTGTTCCCGGCCGATGCCGTGCACGCCACCCGCGATGCGGTGTTCGGCTGCGGCGCCGGCACGGCGATGGGCGCCTGCTCGGTGCCCGGCACCTGGCCGCCGCATGGCATCGAGACCTTCGATCCCTGGCATCTGCCGCTGCTCAACACGCTGCTGCTCCTGACTTCGGGCACCACCGTCACCTGGGCGCACCACGCGCTGCTGGAGAACGACCGCCAGGGCCTCAAGCAGGGCCTCATCCTCACTGTGATCCTCGGCGCCTGCTTCACCTGCGTGCAGGCCTATGAGTACGCCCATGCGACGTTCTCGTTCGGCGGCAACGTCTACGGCTCGACCTTCTTCATGGCGACCGGGTTCCATGGTTTCCACGTGCTGGTCGGCACCATCTTCCTGCTGGTCTGCCTGATCCGCGCCTATGCCGGCCACTTCACGCCGAAGCAGCACCTCGGCTTCGAGTTCGCCGCCTGGTACTGGCACTTCGTCGACGTGGTCTGGCTGTTCCTGTTCATCTGCATCTACGTCTGGGGCCACGGCGCCGAGTCGATGGCGCACGGCGCACACTAATCTCGCTGACGTGCTAAGAGGGGGCGGCCCGATGGCCGCCCCCTTTGCTTTTGAAGAGAACCGATGACAGACACCCCGCCCACTGTGACCGAAAGCGCGCTGCGCGGCATCGCCTGCCGCTGCCCGCGCTGCGGCAAGGGCAAGCTCTATTCCGGCTTCCTGACGCTGGCGCCGCGCTGCCAGTCCTGCGGCCTCGACTTCGCCTTCATCGATGCCGGCGACGGGCCGGCGATCTTCGTCATCATGCTGGCCGGCGCCATCGTGGTCGCGGCGGCGCTGATCGTCGAGGTGAAGTACCAGCCGCCGTTCTGGGTTCACGCCGCGTTGTGGCTGCCGCTGATCGTCGTCACCACGATCCTGCCGCTGCGTTCGATGAAGGCGCTTCTGATCGCGCTGCAATTCCACCACAAGGCCGCCGAAGGCCAATTGATCGAGCGCGATCCGAAATGAACGACACGACGAACAAAGCGTTTTCCAGCGAGGCGAACACCGGTTCGCGCGAAGAAAACGCGTCAAAAGATTCTACTCGGCCGAGCGCGGCCGGCTTCGGCATTTTCACGCTGATCCTGATCGCAGTGTTCATCGCCCTCGGCTTCTGGCAGTTGCAGCGCCGGGTCGAAAAGCATGCGCTGATTGCCGCGCTCGACGAGCGGCTGGCCGCCCCGACCGAGGCGCTGCCGCCGCCATCGGCGTGGCCCACGGTGACCTCTGCCAGGGATGAATTCCGCCGCGTCACGCTGACCGCGACCTACGCGAAACAGCCGGACGCGATGGTCTTCAGCTCCGGCTCGGCGGTGCGCGACGATGTCGCGGGACCCGGCACCTGGGCGTTCCTGCCGGCCAAGCTCGCCAGCGGCGAGACGGTTGTGATCAACACCGGCTTTGTCCAGAACACGATGCAGGACCGCGCCTTTGAGGATCGCGTCACCGGCCGCCTCGTCACCGGCGCACCGGTTGAGCTGACCGGCTACATCCGCTTTCCCGAGCCGCCGGGCCGGCTGACGCCGAAGGAAGATCTGCCGAAGCGGTTATGGTTCGTGCGCGATCATCGCGCGATGGCGCAGGCGCTCGGCTGGGGACAGGTCGCGCCGTTCTATATCGACCTCGAGGCGCCGGTGCCCGACAGCGGCACGCCGAAGCCCGGGCCGCTCAAGGTGCGGCTCAAGGACGATCACATGCAGTACGCCATCACCTGGTTCTCGCTGGCCGCCGCAGTCACGATCGCCTTCGGCCTCTGGTGGCGCGGCCAGCGGCGCAGGGGAACTTGAGGTCAGGTGGAGAGCGCGTGGCCGGCTCCGATCAGGCGGATCAGCGTGTCGCCCCATAGCGCGCCGAGGATCCCGGTCAACACGAATGCGGTCCAGAATAGCGCGGGACGCGCGATCCGGGCCCATCGGGCCGCAGCCACCGCCGGCAGGCCGATTGCGATGGCAAGGAGCACGATGGACGAGCCGGTCTGGCCGGGGTCCACCACCCAATCGGCCAACGAACTGGCGAATGCCTGCGCCAGCATCGCCACGATCCAGAACGGAGCCTGGTCGCGAACCGAGCCGACGCACAGGAATCCCGTTGTTCCCGCCACCCGGGCCCAGACGATCAGGGCGAGCGCGAACAGCGCCGCCAGCTGGACGGAGGCGACAAGATCACCGATCCCGAGCGAGCGGTCCGCCATATGGGCCAATGCAGCGCTGAGGACCAAGACACCGACCAGCACCGGCCAGAAGGCGATCCGACCCTCACGATCGCGCGCATAAAGGACTCCGATCGACACCACGCCGGCCGCGGCCAGGACGTGGCTCCCCTTGCCCGCGACGACATGGCCTCCGATTTCGCCCAGCACTGCGGCAGCGGTCCGGATCGCCCAGAACCGCAACGCGGCCTCGCGCACTCCGCTCGTCGCTCGCATCTCTATGTGACGCATCTCCATGCGCGCCTCCGCGGTGACGTTCAGGCCGACAATGTCGGATGGGCCGCAGGCTCACCCGAACGGCCGCTGCGCATTCGGTTGATCCATTGGGTCAAGCCGTCGAGATAGATGTACACGACAGGCGTCGTGAACAGCGTCATCAGCTGGGAGACGATCAGCCCGCCGACGATGGCAAAGCCGAGCGGCTGACGCAGCTCAGATCCGGTGCCGGTGCCGATCATCAGCGGGACGCCGCCGAGCATCGCGCACATCGTCGTCATCAGGATCGGGCGGAAGCGCGCCTTGCAGGCCATGTAGACCGACTGTTCGGCGGGGAGATGCTGGTGGCGTTCGGCCTCCAGCGCGAAATCGATCAGCATGATGCCGTTCTTCTGCACGATGCCGATCAGCAGGATGATGCCGACCAGCCCGATCACGTCGAGGCCGAAGCCGAAGGCCCACAGCGCGAGCAGTGCGCCGAGCCCGGCGGACGGCAGGGTCGAGAGAATCGTGATCGGATGGATCGTGCTCTCATAGAGCATGCCGAGGATCAGATAGACCGCGACCACGGCGGCGAGGATCAGGATCGGCGTCGACGCGAGCGCTGCCTGGAACGCCTGCGCATTGCCCTGGAAACTGGTGATCACGGTCGAAGGCACGTGCAGGTCGGCGGTCGCCTTCTGGACGGCTGCGACCGCGGTTCCTACCGCCGTGCCCGGCGCCAGGTTGAAGCTCAACGTGACCGACGGAAACTGGCTCTGGTGGTTCACGGAGAGCGGCGCGGTGCCGTAATCGATGCTCGCGATCTGGCTCAGGGGCACCATCGTGCCTGCGGACGAGCGGACATAGATGCGGTTGAGCGCATAGGGGCCGAGCTGGAACGACGGATCGACCTCGAGGATCACGTAATACGTGTTGAGTGTCGTGAACAGCTGGGCGACGTGACGCTGGCCGAATGAATCATAGAGCGTGTTGTCCACCGCGGCCGGATCGATGCCGAGGCGCGAGGCCGCGTCGCGGTCGATCTGCAGCTTGAGCTGACGCGCGGCGTTGGCCTGGTCGGTGGCGACGTCGGCCAGTTCCGGCAACGTCTTCAGCTTCTGATACAGCTTGCCGGCCCACAGATTGAGCTCGTCCTGGTTCACGTCTGTAAGCGTGAACTGATACTGCGTCTTGGACAGGCGGCTGGCGAGATTGATGTCCTGCGTCGCCTGCATGAACACCGACATCCCCTTGATCTTCTGCAACTCGGTGTCGAGCTGCCGGATCACCTGGTCGGCGGATGCATTGCGCTCGTTGCGCGGCTTCAACAGCACGAACAGGCGGCCGTTGTTCTCGGTCACGGTCGGGCCGCCCGGTCCGATATAGCCGGTCGCATTGGCGACCGAGGGATTCCTGGCGATGACGTCGATGACACTGCGTTGCAGCGTCGCCATCTGCGCCGGCGAGATGTCCGCCGAGGCCTCGGTGATGCCGGTGATCATGCCGGTGTCCTGCTGCGGGAAGAAGCCCTTGGGGATGCCCACGAACAGCAGGCCGGTCACAACGACGCTTGCCAGCATGATCGACAGTGTCGTGGCCTTGTAGCGCAACGCCGTCGCAAGCACGGCCTCGTAGGCCGCCTGGATCGCAACGAAGCCGCGTTCCAGGGCGCGCGACACCGCCCCGGCCTCGGCGCCCTGGTGCGGCGACAGCAGATAGGCGCACATCATCGGCGTCAGCGTCACCGAGACGATCACGGACACCACGATGGCGACGCACACCGTGACGGCGAATTCCTGGAACATGCGGCCGATCACCCCGCCCATCAGCAGCAGCGGAATGAACACCGCGATCAGCGAGACCGAGATCGAGATGATGGTGAAGCCGATCTCGCCGGCGCCCTTCAGCGCGGCCTGCATTGGGGAGAGGCCTTCCTCGATATGCCGCGAGATGTTCTCGATCATCACGATGGCATCGTCGACGACGAAGCCGACTGCGATCGACAGACCCATCAGCGACAGATTGTCGAGGCTGTAGTTGAGCAGATACATCACGCCGAATGTGCCGATCAGCGAGATCGGGACCGAGACCGCGGGGATGATGGTCGCCCACAGATTGCGCAGGAACAGGAAGATCACACCGACCACCAGCGCAATGGTCAGCACTAATGTGAGCTGAACGTCGGCGACGCTGGCGCGGATGGTCTGGGTGCGGTCGGAGGCGATCTGGACCTTGATGTCGGACGGCAGGCTCGACACCAGTTGCGGCAGCAGCTTCTTGATGCCGTCCACCGTGCTGATCACATTGGCGCCGGGCTGGCGCTGGATCGCGAGGATGATGGCGGGCTTGTCGTTGTACCAGCCATGCAGCGTGATGTCCTCGGCCGCCACCACGGCATGCCCGATATCACGCAGGCGGACCGGCGCGCCGTTGCGATAGGCGATGATCAGATCGTCATACTTGCTCGCGACCAGCACCTGGTCGTTGGTGGCGAGCGTATAGGCCTGCTGGCTGCCGTAAAGCACGCCCTTGGGCTGGTTCACGGTGATGTTGCCGAGCGTGGTGCGCAATTGCTCGAGATCGAGCCCCGCGGCGGCGAGCTTGGCCGGATTGACCTGCACCCGGATCGAGGGCTTTTGCATGCCGCCGATGGTGACGAGCGAGACGCCCGGCACCTGCGACAATTTCTGCGCCAGGATGCTGTCGGCATAGTCGTCGACCTTGGTCAGCGGCTCGGTGTCCGACATCAGCGCGATCAGCAGCACCGGCACGTCGGCCGGATTGACCTTGTGGAAGGTCGGCGGTGACGGCATGGTCTTGGGCAATTGCCCCGATGCCGCATCGATCGCGGTCTGCACGTCCTGCGCGGCCGCATCGACGCTGCGGTTCAGCGCGAATTGCAGCGTGATCTGGGTGTTGCCGAGCCCGCTGCTCGAGCTCATGCCGGTCAGGCCTGCGATCTGCCCGAATTGCCGCTCCAGCGGCGTCGCGACCGAGGAGGCCATGGTCTGCGGATCGGCGCCGGGCAGTTGCGCGGTGACCTGGATGGTCGGGGTATCCACCGTCGGCAGCGCCGAGACCGGCAGCCGCACGAAGGCGATCATGCCGACCAGCACGATTGCAATGGCCAGAAAGGCGGTGGCGACGGGCTTGCGGATAAAACCTGCGGAGACGTTCATGGCAGCATCCCTGCGCTGGCGGTGGTTGCGTCCTGGACCTGGTCTTTCTTGTCGTCGGGCACGATCTCGACCGTCGTCCCCGGATTGAGCCGGTACTGACCCGCGGTAACGACGGTCTCGTTCGCCGCGAGGCCCTGCTCGATCAGGACCTGCCCGTCGCGCGATTGGCCGGTCGTGACATTGCGGATGCCGACGACGTTGTTCGCGCCGACCACATAGGCGAAGCTGCCGTCCGGCCCCTGGCGCACCGCCGTCAGCGGCACGGTGAGCGCGTTGTGGCGAACCGCGATCGTCAGATGAACGTTGACGAAGGTGCCGGGCCACAGTGTGTTGCCGGCATTGGGAAAGGATGCCTTGAGCTGCACGGTGCCGCTCGTGCTGTCGACCTGGTTGTTGATCAGCATCAGGCTGCCGTGGTCGAGCTTGCGCTTGTTCTGTGCATCGTAGACGTCGACCGATGCGTCTCCGGACGCCAGCGCCTGCCGCACGCCCGGGATCTCGCCGGACGGCAGCGTGAAGATCACCGCGATCGGTTGCAGCTGGGTGAGAACCACGAGCCCGTTGGTGTCGGTCGGGTGGACGATGTTGCCGGGATCGATGCGGCGGATGCCGGTGACGCCGTCGAACGGCGCGGTGATCGTGGCGAAGCTCAGCTGGGTCTGCGCGGCTTCCAGCGCCGCCTTGTCGAGCGCGACGGTGCCTTCGCCCTGCGTGACCTGCGAATCCTGGGTGTCGAGCAGTTGCTGGGTCGCAAAGCCGCGATTGGCGAGCGGCTGGGTTCGCGCCAGATTGGTCCTGGCGTTCTTCAGGCTCGCCTCGTCGCGCGCCAGCGCGGCCTCGGCCTGGTCGACCTGGGCCTCGTAGACCCGCGGGTCGATCTTGGCGAGCACGTCGCCGCGCTTCACCTGCTTGCCCTCGACGAAATCGACGCTGTCGAGCGTGCCCTGCACCTGGGTGCGTATCGTGGCGGTGTTGATCGGCGTCACCGTGCCGAGCCCTTCGAGCACGATCGGCACGTCATGCTGCAGCACCTTCGCCGCAGTCACCGGAACGGCGGGCGTGGTCGACTTCGACTGGGCCGCTGCCGGGGTCTTGTCCGCTGCGACGTCCGGCCGATGCACGGCATAGGCGCCGGCCCCGATTGCGGCGGCGGCCACCAGGCACGCGCAAGCGATCTTGAAGGTCTTCGATGTCATGGATCGCCAACTCCATCGGTTGTCCGGCGGCCGATGGTTGCGACCAGCTCCAGGACAAAGGTTTCAGTTGCGCTCGCCGCGGCCGCTTCCGCCCCGCGGCCGGCAGCCAGGTCGAGATTGATGATGCGTGCGTCGAGATCGGCAGCGCGCAAACTGCCGATCAAACTGCCTTGCGGCCCTTCGTCGGTGTGATGAACGACAAGCCGGATCGCGGTTGCCGTCGGCACGATGCGAAACGGCAATGCGTCGGCGGCGACGCCGATCGCGACAATGCCGCCGCAGGACAGCTCGTGCCGCAGCGCCAGCTCGAGCATGCGCCGCCCGAGGGGGCCTTCGCCCAGCAGGATCAGTTGCCGCGGGGTCATGCCGAGGCGGTCGAGCGCAGCCGCGACGCCGCTCAGGATGCCGGCATGGCCCGTTTTGCGGAGCTCGACCGGCAGCCACGTCGCCAGTGGCGTGAGCCGGCGCCAGCGCGCGAAGGTTTCAGGCATGGCGATCGATGCGGCACCGGGGGCGACCAGGACGCCGACCAGCACGCGCGCGGTGGCGCGACGGGGCCGGGCTGCGATTGCGCTGTGCGGGCTTTCGGACATGCCCGGAAGCTGGGCCTTGGCACGATATTATACAAATGAATTGTCTTTATCCGCTAATTCATAACGTGCATGATGACGGCATGCGGATGCGCAATCTCGATCTCAATCTCCTGCTGGTGTTCGACGCCGTCATGCGCGAGCGCAGCGTGGTGCGCGCGGCCGGCGCGCTTGCCATCAGCCAGCCCGCCGTGAGCCATGCACTGAACCGGCTCCGTCATGCGCTGAAAGACAGGCTGTTCGTCCGCACGCCGACCGGCATGCTGCCGACGCCGCGGGCGGAAGCGCTGGCGCTGCCGGTCCGCAAGGCGCTCAACGAGTTGCAACTCGCGGTCGAGGGTGATCGTTTCGATCCGACGCAGGCGGAACGGCACTTCACCATTGCCGTCAACAATTATGCCGCCGTGGTCGCCGCCGGCTCGATCATCGCGGCGGTGCGCGCGCAGGCGCCCAAGGTGCGGCTCACGCTGGTGCCGAGCGGGACGTTGAATCTCCCCGACAGGCTCGATCGCGGCGAGCTCGATCTTGCGATCTCCGCCCGCGCGATGGAGGGCGAGCGCTTCGCCTCCTGCCGGTTGATCGAGGACCGCTTCGTCGCGGTGCTCAGGGCCGGTCATCCGGCCTTGCGCAAGAAGCTGACCGGCGAGACGCTGGTCGAGCTGCCGCACCTTGTGATCACCTCCAGCGGCGAAAATCTGGATTTCATCGACGCCTGGCTGCGAGCACGCAAGGCGAGCCGCACCATTGCGACCGATGTCCCCTATCTGTCCGCCGGCGCGGTCCTGGTGCAATCGAACATGGTCGCGATCCTCGGGCGCAAGCTCGCGCTCGAATTCCGCCGCGCCTATCCGATCGAGATGCGGGAGCTGCCGTTCGATGCATCGAAGCTGCAGAGCGTCATGAGCTGGCACCGCCGCTTTGACGATCTGCCGGCGCATCGCTGGTTGAGAGACACGATCATCGCCGCCACGCGCGGCATTTGATCGGCGTCGAGGCGGTCCCGAATGAATGCGCCCGCGCCGGTCCGTGGCGCGGGCGTATCGAGTTGACCTCTACAGCTCGTCAATGGCCGACAGGGGCGGGGCCGCCGAGCTTGACCTTGCGCAAGGTCAGCGCCAGCGGGATCGCCGAGAGCGCGATCAGCATCAGGACCCAGAACGCGTCCATGTAGGACAGGAAAGAGGCCTGGGTCTGCACCTGCTGCCCGATCCACTGGATCGCCTGCTGGTGCGCCTGGGCCAGCGAGTTGCCCTGGGCGACGAAGAAGTCGGTGACCTGATGCAGCGTGTCCTGGTATTGCGGGCTTGACGGCGTCACCTGCTCCACCAGCCGGCTCTGGTGGAACTGCTGGCGATGGGTCAGCACGTTGGAGACGATCGAGACGCCGATCGAGCCGCCGGTGTTGCGCGCCGCGTTGATCAACGCGGAGGCCTGGTCGGTCTTGTCGGGCGGAATGCCGTCATAAGACGCCGCCATGATCGGCACGAAGATCAAGGGCAGGCCGACGCCGATCAACATGCGCGAGCGCGCCATGAACCAGAAGCCGAGATCGCCATACACGTTGGTCATGCTGTACATCGAGGCGGCGATCACCAGCGCGCCGGCGACGATCAGGTATTTCGGCTGCACCTTGGCGGCGAGCCGGCCGACCGCGAACATCATCACCATGGTGACCACGCCGCCAGGCGAGAGCACGAGGCCGGCCCAGGTCGCGGTGTAGCCGAAATCCTGCTGCACCAGTTGCGGCAGGAACTGGGTGGTCGCGAGCAGGATGGCGCCGGTCGCCAGCATCACCAGGAAGCAGGCGCCGAACTGCCGGGTCGCGACCATTCTGAGGTCGATCATCGGACTGCGGCGGGTCATCTCCCACGGGATCATCAGCACGAACGCCGCGGCGCTGATCGCCGCAAAGGTGACGATGAAGGGCGAGCCGAACCAATCGTCCTCGAGGCCGCGGTCGAGCGTCACCTCGAGCGCGCCGAGGAAGGTTGCGACCAGCGCGAAGCCGATGAAGTCAAACGTATTGTCCGGCTGCGCGCCCTTCTGCGCTCCCTTGGCCTTGGCGGGCTCCTGCAACACCGCTGCGATCAGCGCGATCGCGAACACGCCGACCGGGGCGTTGATCAGGAAGCACCAGTGCCAGGACAGATTGTCGGACAGCCAGCCGCCGAGTGTCGGCCCGACCACCGGCGCCACCACCACGGCGATGCCGAACACCGCAAACGCCTGGCCGCGCTTGGCCGGCGGGAACGCGTCGGCGAGGATCGACTGCGCCACCGGAACCATGCCGCCGCCGCCGAGACCCTGCAGGATGCGGAACAGCAGCAGCGCATTCAGATTGGGCGCGAAGCCGCACAGCACTGAGCTCACCGTGAAGATGCCGAGGCAGATCAGGAAGAAGGTCTTGCGGCCCAGCATTCTTGCGAGAAAGCCGGAGGCGGTCAGGATGATGGCGTTGGACACCAGATAGGTCGTGACCACCCAGGAGGCTTCGTCCTCGCTCACGCCCATGCCGCCCGCGATATAGGGCAGCGCGACGTTGGCGATGGTGGTGTCGAGCACCTCCATGAAGCTCGCGAGCGCAACCACGATGGCGATCAGCCAGGGATTGACGGCAACGCTCGGAGCCGGGAAGCCTTTGGCGTCGATTGCGGCCGCGCTCATTACAGCCTCCCAAAATTCAACTTCTCAAGACGCTCGAGCAGCGATGGCGCGGGATTGATCCGCACCGTCGGGACGACAGACATGCCCGGGCCGAGCGCGACGTCGGTCGGCGGGTTGTCCATCACGATCTTCACCGGCACGCGCTGCACGATCTTGACGTAGTTGCCGGTGGCGTTCTGCGCCGGCAGTAGCGAGAACGCGGTGCCCGATCCCGGCTGCACGCTCGCGACATGGCCCTGGATCGCACGTCCGGGATAGGCATCGATCCTCAGCGTCACCTTCTCGCCCGGCCGCATCTGGTCGAGCTGGATCTCCTTGAAGTTCGCAGTGACCCAGGTCTCGTCGGGCACGAACATCGTCAGGTTGGTACCGGCCTGCACGTACTGGCCGACGGCAGCCGAGAGGTTGACGACGCGGCCCGGCTGGGCGGCGGTGACCGTCGTATAGGAGAGATTGAGTTCTGCCTGGTCGCGCTGCGCCTCGGCCTGGGCGAGGTTCGCGACCGCGCTCTTGCGCTGCGCCTTCAGCGATTCCACCTGGCGCTGCGCCAGGTTGAGCGTTGCTTGCGCGCTCAGAACCGCCGACTGCTGCTGATGTAGTTGCGAGGTATATTGCTCGGAATTCTGCACCGTGCCGTAGCCGGTCTGCTCCAGATGCTGGTAGCGCGTCGCCTGCTGCTGGGCGAAGGTCAGCGCCGCCTGGGCCTGGTCCACCTGGGCCTGGTTGGCTGCTATCTGCGCCTGCTGCACGTCGAGCTGCGCGTCGACATTCTGGATGCTGGCCTGCGCGGCGGCGACCTGCGCCTCGGCCTGCGCCAGCGCGACGCGATAGTCGCGGTCGTCGATCCGCGCAATCACGTCACCGGCGGCGATGTGCTGGTTGTCGGTCACCGGAACGGCAGTGATGTAGCCGGAGACTTTCGGCGCGAGCGCGAACTGCCGCGCCGCGATGAAGGCGTCGTCGGTGGATTCGAAATGCCCGGCATAGTCCATGTAGAGGGTGCCGCCGCCGAGCGTGGCGGCGAGCAGCACGGCGCCGATCGCGGAGACCACCGGACGGCGGCGCAGGAAGCCGCGCCGCTGCGGGGCGACTTCCGGCTGGACGGTTTCCGGCGGCGCGGGCTCTTTGCTTGCGGGGCGCTCCTGCGCCGGAGCCCGCGCGGTGACCGCCGGCCGTTCGGATGTGACGTTGGGCTCGTGGGAAGCCGGCGCCGAGGGTGAACCCTCGATGCTCTCGTGCTCTCCTTGGTCGCGCTCCAAAACAGTGTCTTCGAACATGATGGCTGCTCCTGCTGTCGGGCGAGGTCTGCAAGGCCTTCGCAAAAGGGAACGATACCGTTCCGTTCTGTGCGACAAATAGTCTCGCGGCAGCGCAGCGTCAATAGAAACGGAACTGTACCGTTCTATTTACAACTAGATGTGATAGGGTTATCTTGCATGATGTTGCCGGCAGGACCGGCCGATGGAACCCGGGGAAGGCTGATGACCACCAGTACCCTGAAGATGCCGCGGGCGCCCAAGACCAGGGCGACGACCAGGCCGGTCGAGGTGCGCGCCGGCCGGCCGCCGAAGGAATTGGCCGGCGAGGTCGATGCGCGCATCCTCGATGCCGCACGCAAGGTGTTCCTTGAGCGCGGGTTCGAAGGTGCCAGCATCGACGAGATCGCGGAAGCCGCGCGCTCCGGCAAACGCACCATCTATGCGCGCTTCCGCGACAAGCGGGCGCTGTTCACCGAGGTGGTGACGCGGGACATCCTGGCACGCATCGCGGAGTTCAAGGCGGACGCGCCGCTCGGCGCGACGGTGGAGGAGCGCCTCACCAGCGTCGCCTCGACCCTGCTGCACTGGGGCCTCGACGCCGACCGGATCGGCCTGATGCGGCTTGCCATCGCGGAGGCGCATCGCTTCCCGGATCTTGCCGCCACCGTCAACCGCAGGGCGCGCGCGCTCGCCACCGAGCTCGGCGTTCACCTGCTGCGCGACCTGACGCAATCCGACGAGCTAGGCAAGCTGCCGGCCTTCGCGCCGGAGCACCTGCCGACCACGGCACGCCTGTTCCTCGACATCATCGCGGTGCCGATGCTGCACCGGGCTCTGTACGAAGTCGACCTCAAGGCGCTCGATCCGGAGATCGATGAGCACGTCGCGCGCGGCGTCGCGTTCTTCGTCGCGGCGTGCAGGAGCGGCTACCGGTTCGGCGCCGATTGATCCTGGCCGGTCCAGTCAACAGGTTGTGAGCGCGGTCAGTTGCAACTTGGCCACAGATCACAGAAAAGAGAAAAATTCGAATGAGACACGCTGTCGCATTCCTTCCTTCCATCGCAGAGACGTGTATCGCTGGCCTGCAGCAACCGCAAGGGGAATGGAAGTGCGTCGTATTGCAATCGTTGGGACTTGCCTGCTTTTGATTACGCAATTTGCGAACGCGGCGTCAGCCGCTGACCTGCCGGAGCGCAGTTGGACCAAGGCTCCGCCATTGGTGGCTCCCGCGTTCAACTGGTCCGGATTCTACGCCGGCGTGAATGTCGGCGGTGGCTGGTATGATGGTGGGGATATCGCGACAAGCAGCAATGTCGCTTCGCTCGTGCCCCCCGGCAACATCGTCCGTGTGCCCGTTTCGAACAGCAACCAGGCCGGTGTGACCGCTGGTGGACTGCTCGGATACAATTATCAGATCGACAGGGTCGTCCTCGGAGTGGAAGCCGATTTCAACTACGTCGACCTGAAGTCCTCCAGAGGTGGAAGCACCACCGCCGCTTTCCCTGGTGGCGTGACGGGAAATTTCAACATTGCCAACACCAGCAAGATCGACTGGTTCGGCACCGTGCGGGGGCGCATCGGCTTCGTGCCGGCCGAACGTCTGCTGATCTACGCGACAGGTGGTCTGGCCTATGGCGAAGTGAAGACCCACATCGCCAATTCGGCGGCCTTCTCCACGGGCCTCTCGCGGCTCTGGCTTGGCGACAACTCCGACGTCCGCGTCGGTTGGACCGCCGGCGGCGGCCTCGAATATGCCTTCACCAATAACTGGACGCTGCGCGGCGAATATCTCTATGTCGATCTCGGTAGCAGCGGCGCTACGGCGACATTCCAGGGCACGGATCCGCTGCAGAGCCAGATCCGTTACAATGCCAGCCGCGAGAACAGGTTCAGCGTTGCTCGCGCCGCGTTGAGCTACAAGTTCTGACACCGGCTTGAGCAAAGCGCTGCGTTTCCTCTCCCGCACGCGGGAGAGGTGAGGCGGCTATGCGGCCCTCTCTCAGGGATCGCTCAGCCCGGCGCGCGCTCCACCGCGTGGCGCAGCCAGACCATGCCGCCTTCCAGCGTTTCGCAGTGGGTGAGCCGGAGCGACTGCCCGGCGCCGGGGCGGTCGCCAACCGGGCCGTGATAATCGACGATGCTCTGCGATCCGGCGACGCCGTCGACCGCTGGATGGATCAGTGTGCTGAACTCGTCGATCAGTCCCTGCTTGAGGAACGCGCCATTGATCCCGCCGCCGCCTTCGAGCAGCAGCGTCCTGGCGCCGAACAGCGCTGCGAGCTGCGTCATCGCGCTCGCCAGATCGTCGCCCTTGCTGCCTGCAAAAATGTAGGACGCGCCGTCCTCGCGCAGCTCGGCCAGATGGCTGTCAGAGACCTGCTCGCCGAGCACCGCCACGGCGTGATCGCCGCCGACATTGTCCTTGCCGAAATGCACGCGGCCCGACGGATCGATGCCGACAGCCAGCTTGCGGCCGTCGCGGTTGCCGAGATGCGCCTCGCGCGGCACCCTCGGTGGATTGGCGATCTGCCGCTCGGTTCCCTTGGCCATCTCGTTCATGGTGACGCGGCCGATGATCCATCCATCGGCATTGAAGCCGTCATGGATCCTCTCGTAGTGCGAGCGTAGCGCGTCGGCCGGGATGCCGGCGGCGGGCTTGGTGAAGCGGCTGGGATGAAGCCGGCCGTCGATCGACGTGCCCATATGGCAGATGATGTGGGGGCGCATAAGCGGAACTCTTCGGTGGGGATGACAGCGTCGCGGGGCCGGGTGGGGCAGGTCCTGATCTAGAGAGCGGGAGCCGGGTTCTCAACGCCGATAACGCAGCGGTGTTTCAGTTCTGCCTGCCTAACCAGCCGCGGGCCGATATCTGCCGCGTGAAGGACGACGCCGGGGCCCGCGCGTCCGGCTAATGAACCATCACCCAGCTCGGCTGCAGCCACGGATACGCGATCAGGCCGACGACCGCCGTCGCAGCGATCAAGAGCGGATTGCTCACCTTCCAGCGGAACAGGATGGCCAGCGAGACCACGCCGATCAGCGCTGTCAGCCAGTCGCCGATGGCGATCTTGCCGAGCAGGATGCAGGCGCCGAGGATGGTGCCGATCGCTGCTGCATAGGCGCCCTTCACAAAGCCCTGCACGTTGGCATTCCCGCGATGTCGTGCCAGCAGCGGGGCAACGATCAGCACCAGCAGGAACGACGGCAGGAAAATGCCGATCGTGGAGACCAGCGAGCCCCAGAATCCGGCCACGAGGTAGCCGACGAAGGTCGCGGTGATCACCACCGGCCCCGGACTGATCATGCCGATCGCGACCGCGATGAGGAATTGCCGCTCGTCGAGCCAGCCATATTGCTGCACGAGCCCCTGCTCGAGGAACGGCACGATGACGAGGCCGCTGCCGAATGTCAGCGAGCCGGCTTTGAGGAAGAACAGCAACAGTTTCGAGAGCGTGGACCCGCTTGCGACCGGCGCGATCGGACCGGCGGCCACCGGCACGATGGCAATTCCCGGCAGAATCGCAGGCGAGCGTTTGAACGGCTTGCCGTAATAGAGAATGCCCACGATGCCCGCGCCGATGAACAGCAGGGCGACCTCGGCCTGGAGGATGACCGTCACGGCGAGGCAAACCGCCGCGATCGTCCATTGCAGCCAGTCCTCCATGCCGAGCTTGGCAAGCCGGTAACAGGAGTGAAGGATGAGTGCGATCACCGCTGGACTGACGCCGTAGAAGATCGCGGTGACCGGTTGGAGATCGCCAAGGTAGACGTACAGCGCTCCGAGCGAAGCCACGATGACGAAGTTGGGAAGGATGAAGCACCATCCGCCGACCCAGGCGCCCCAGAAGCCGCCGCGAAGCCAGGACACATAGATGCCGACCTGGATCGCCAGCGGTCCCGGAAGCGATTGGCAGATGGCAATCGATTCCTTCATCTCAGCCTTGGTCAGCCATTTCTTGCCGTCGACCAGTTCCCGCTCCATCTGCCCGACAAGCGCGACCGGGCCGCCAAAGCCGAGAAAGCCGAGGCGCAGGAAATAGCGTGCCAGTTCCGCCAATTGGCTGCGCTGCGAGGGCGTTGGTGTCATTCCTGAAAGATCTCCCTGGAAAGAAATTTCCCGCGTCTCTCCTCAAGCCTCTTTCGAATATTGCTCGTACAATCTGGCCGCGTTGTCCCAGCGGATGGCTTCCATGTAGATGTCGACATAGCGGGCCGCCGCGGCCCCGAAGTCCATGTGATAGGCGTGCTCGTACATATCGAGCACTAGGACCGGACGGCCGCCGGCGAGTGTCGTCGTGTGGTCGGCAGCCCATTGGTTGACGAGCCGCTTGTCGCGGGGCGAGTAGGCGAGAATCACCCAACCCGAACCGCCGCCTTCCGCTTTGCCCATGGCCGCAAATTCGGTCCGCCAGCGCTCCATACCGCCGAAGTCGCGCGCGATTGCCTGGGCAAGCGCGCCGCCCGGTTTGCCCGCGCCGCCGAGCCCGTCGAAATAGACCTCATGCAGGATCATCGAGTTCGCTGCGATCAGCTCCTCGCGCTTCAGGCCGTTGATCACAAAGTTCGGTGCCTTGGCGAAGTCGAGTTCGGCAAGCTGCGTGCCGATGGCGTTGAGCCGCTTCACGGCGCCGACGTAGTTATTCTCGTAGTGGCTGACGAGTATCTTCTCCGAGATGCCGCTGATCGATTTTGGATCGAACGGCATCGGCTTTGCCTGATAGGACATGGCTTTGGCTCCTGTCTGCGGGGTGGCTTCGGCCGCGGCCTGGTTGACGCCAAGCACGGTTGCAGATGCTGCGGCTACGCCAGCCGCCGTGATGAAGTCCCGGCGTCCGGTGTTGATGGTCATCGGCTTCTCCCAATGTTGAACGGTGATTGCTTGCGATCGCGGCTCTATTGCTTCGTGAGCCCGACGATGGTCGGGAATCCCGAGATGGTTTGCACCGAGATTTCGACGGGATCGCCGAAGCGGACGGCATTGAAGATCAAGCCGTCCTGAACCTTGAACGGCTCCGTTCTGCCTGCGGCCAGGCGTATCAGCAGCGTGTCGTTGCGTTCATCGACACGATCGACGACACCGCGCAGGGTCCGGGCCGCCGGCGTTAGGACCGCAGCTGCATTTGCGTCGCTGCCAGCCTGAAGTTTCGCGACCAGCTCGTCATGGGTCAGGGCACGGGCGGGCACGGTGATGCTCGCGATCGTGAACGCTAGAATCAGGGAGAGAATTCGCTTCTGCATGGTTGTTCTCCTGGCCTTATTGCGCTGCCCCAGGTTTTTTCAGGTGCGCGGCTGTCGGCTCAGATCACGCCCGCTAGCCGTACGAGGACGAAGATCGCAATGTCATGGCTTCACCTTGCTGGTCGGCCAGTTGTGCGTCTCCCTGGTCGCGTCGCGGCACCAGCGATAGAAGGCGTCGTAGAGCAGCATGCCGGCGCTCAATTGTTCGAGGTCGTCGTCGAACATGCGCGACAGGCCGAGCGAAGCGGCGAGCAGGCCCGGCGCCTCCGGCGAAAGGTCGAGCCGCGCGGTATCCGCCGCCCGCACCATTGTCGCGAGCCGCTCCAGTGCGGGCGTCGACAGGCCGAACTCCCTGACCATTACGTCGAAGGTGCAGAGCTCGCCGCGATGGCTCCAGAACACATTCTCGATATCGAACGGCGTGGCGTCGAAGCGTTCGGCGACGGCCTCGACTTCCGCTGATGTGACGAACAGGAACACCGCCGCGGGATCGACAAAGCGGCGGATCAGCCACGGGCAGGCGATGCGATCGATCTTCGGCCGCGATCGCGTCACCCAGACGGTGCGACCGCGCCCGTCGCGTTTCGGAATCCTGTCGACAGGAACCGTCGGAAGCTCCGCTGCCTTCCAGGCGAGGTGGCCGCCCTCGAGGACTTCGGCAGCAATGCTGCCGCATCGAAGCCAGGCGGCGGTGCCTTCGCTGATCTTCTGTCCCTTCTGGCAGATCACGACCACGGACTGGCCGGGAAGGCGGGGAGCCCAGTCCTGGACGTCGAGATGGGAGTGTCGGATCGCCCCCGGGATCAGGCGCGGATCGGCGGCGAAATCCTCATCGAGGCGAACGTCGACGAGCGTCGGCGCTTTGGCGGTGCCGATGAGACGAGACAGTTTTTCGGATGAGATCGATGTGTATGACGACATGGTGCGTCCTTGGTGAACAGGACGCGATTCTTGGGCATGTCGCCTCGCGGGGAGATCGCACATCCCCGTGCCCTGGAATTAAGACCTTGTGTTGATCGATGTCAACCGGCGTGCGCCGCGGTCACAAGCGAAACGTCCTGGTCACTGTCACAAACAGTTCAGCCGCGCGGCTTGGAACAATGTCTCGACCTCAGCGCAAGACATCACGCGAGACACACACTCGTCAGGATCGCTGCGATCTAGAAGCCGCAATCCGTGAATTGTTTTCCGCCGACGTGAAATCGCGAGCCTTGCTCGACGAAGTCGACGTCCAGGCACTGGTTGCCCCGACGGAATGCGCCGATGCCGTTGCAGCGGAGATATTCGAGGTTTATCCGCCAGCGCTTCTCACGTGGCGAATAGGTCGCGAAGTCGTGTTGGGCGCTGGCGGGTCCTCTGCAAATCCCTGCGATGTATTGCCGGACTTCGGACGGCAAATTGTCGATGTGATCGGAATTCCAGGGGCCATCATTGTGCCCGATGCTGCTCTTGGACATGGCCGGCAGCACGCTCGAAAGCAGGAACGGGAGAGCCAACATCAGGATGTGGACTTTCACGCGGCGCCTCCTTGCTTGTCCCGTTAGCCTTGTTGTTGGTTTGATCTGATTCAATGCCGTTCGCGCCGCAATGTAAAGCGCGGGCAACGCCACCAGCGTGGGTGCGGCCACGCCCGCGCCTCTCCAGCCGGGCCTCAAGCCGGTTGACTAATATAGGGTACCCCCCTATGTTATAAACATGTCGCACACGATCAAGCACAAGTCCAAGCTCGTCGGCCGGGTTCGCCGCATCAAGGGTCAGCTGGAGGCGGTCGAGCGGGCACTGGAGTCCGAGCTCGGCTGTGCCGACGTGTTGATGCTGGTGGCCTCGGTTCGCGGCGCCATCAATGGGCTCACTGCGGAACTGCTCGAGGATCACATCCGCCATCACGTGGTGGACCCTGCCCGGGAAAAGGATCCCGAGAGAGCGCAGGGCGCCGCCGACCTGATCGACGTCGTTCGTACCTATTTGAAGTGAAGCACATGACCGACCTGTCCCAGCTGCTCCAGCAGAGCAGCGCGCACGCATGGCTGTTCATCCCCAGTGCGATCCTGCTCGGCGCGCTGCATGGTCTCGAGCCCGGCCACTCCAAGACGATGATGGCGGCCTTCATCGTCGCGATCCGCGGCACGGTGCTGCAGGCGGTGCTGCTCGGCCTGTCGGCGACGATCTCGCACACGGCCATCGTCTGGATCATCGCGCTGGCAGGGCTGCATTTCGGCCAGCAATGGTCCGGCGAACGCAGCGAAGCCTGGCTGCAACTGGCCTCGGCGGCGATCATCATTTCGATCGCGGCCTGGATGGCCTGGCGCACCTGGCGCGAGCAGAATTCCGATCACGATCACGATCATGACCACCATCATCACGACGAAACTCGGCAATTGACCCTGGCCGGGCTTTCGCTGTCGCTCGAAGTCTTCGAGGACGGCGTGCCGCCGCGCTGGCGGTTGCGCAGTGAGGCCGGGGCGCTTCCGGCGGCCGGCGAAGTCGATGTCGTGACGATCCGCCCCGACGGCACCGAGCAGCAGTTCCGCTTCACCGCGCGGGACGGCTATCTGGAAAGCATCGATGAAATTCCGGAGCCGCATGCCTTCAAGGCGCGCGTGGTGGTGCGCGCGGACGTTGCGGAAGTCCTGTTCGAGGAGCATGACCACGCGCATATGGACCTCGGCAACGCCGACGATGCGCATGCGCGTGCGCATGCCGCCGACATCCGCAAGCGCTTTGCCGGGCGGACCGTCACGACGTGGCAGATCATTCTGTTCGGCCTGACCGGCGGGCTCATTCCGTGTCCGGCGGCGATCACCGTGCTGCTGCTCTGCCTTCAGCTCAAGCAGTTCAGCCTCGGCTTCGTGCTGGTGCTCTGCTTCGGCATCGGGCTTGCGATCACCATGGTCTCGGTCGGTGTCGCGGCGGCGCTCAGTCTGCGTCATGTCGAGCGCCATTGGGGTGGCTTCAGCCGCTTCGCCCAACGCGCGCCCTACGTGTCGGCCGCACTGATCGTGCTCGTCGGCCTCTACACGGGCTGGCTGGGGTTGCACGGGATCACGGCGTGATCCCGGATCATGATATGATCCTGCGTCCATCTTGAAACCTGCGCGAAGTCGTCTAGACTTGTCCCTACGGGGGCAAGGCAGACTCCCCGTGAGACTTCGGTCCAAGCTCTGCGCGACACTCACGTCGTGGAGCTTGTTATGGACACCGATCAGCACACTCTTCCTCGTTCCGAAGCCGCTCGTCGTTCCAAAATCGCCATCCTGTGGCGTGGCGATGCCGCGTCGCGCCGGGAGGCGACGCCGCAGAACAGCCGTTTCGTTCGCGTCTTCGAAGCGCTTGCCGCTTCCGGCATCGACGCTTTTCCTGTCGTCTATGACGAGACCTTCGCCGACATCGTCCGCGACCAATTGCTGACCATGGACGGCGTTCTCGTCTGGGTCGATCCGATCCATCAGGGCAGGACACGCGTGGCGCTCGATCCGCTGCTGTGCGAGGTCGCGACGATGCGCCGGTGGGTCAGCGCACATCCGGAAATCATCCTCAAGATGGGCGTCAAGGAGGTGCTTTATCGCACGCGTCATCTGGGCTGGGGCGCCGACACGCATCGATACGCCACCGCGGACGCCTTCCGCGCCGAATTCCCGTCGCGCCTTCGCGCGGCCGGGCCGCGCGTGCTCAAGCAGAACCGTGGCAATGGCGGGCAGGGCGTCTGGAAGGTGGACGCCTTGCCGAATCCGGACGCGACCGTCCGCGTGCTTCACGCACTGCGCGGCAGCCGGCCCGAGGAGCTGCCGCTGGACGCTTTCATGGCGCGCTGCGAGCCGTATTTCGGTTGGGGCGGCTGCGTCATCGATCAGGCATTCCAGCCGCGGCTGCCCGAGGGCATGATCCGTTGCTATGTCAGCGGATCGAAGGTCGCGGGTTTCGGACACCAGCTGATCAAGGCCTTGATCCCGCCGCCGGCGGAAGGGCCGGATTCACCGCAAGCTCAGCCCGGACCGCGCATCATGCACGGTCCTGACGCCGCACAATTCCAGAGGCTGCGGCGGCTGATGGAGGACGAATGGATTCCAGGGTTGATGGCGACGCTGACGATCGATGAAGCGTCGTTGCCGGTGATCTGGGATGCGGACTTCCTCTACGGTCCGCGCGATGCTGATGGCGCCGATACCTATGTGCTCTGCGAGATCAACGCGAGCTCGTGCTTTGCGATTCCCGACGAAGCGCCGGCGGAGATCGCGCGGACGGTCAGCGATCGCATTCGTCGGAACATGGAGAGCGATGCTGGACGATAGCGCAGATATCGCGCAACTCCATCCATCGTCATTGCGGGGCGAAGCCTGGAGGGCGCAGTGGCATCGCGACTCAAGCACCGGCACCTCTGGAATGCTGGATCACCCGCGTGCGCGTGATGACACCGCGTGGTGTGGCAACTTGAATCGCGATCCATCCTCATCGTCGTCCTGGCGAAAGCCAGGACCCATTACCCCAAATGGAAATTGCTGTGCGACGCTGGGGTCACGATCTCGTTCACAATCAAATTCGGTGGCTTTGGTCCTGGCTTTCGCCAGGACGAGGATACGGAGATTCCTTACGTTGCCTTCGCCCGCATCCCCTCCGGCGTATCCGGCTGCGCGGAGGGATGCGCCTTGGCGAACGCCGGCAGCGCCATCGCGGTGTCGTGGATGCGCTTCACGGTCGGCCAGGGCGACAGGCTGATCTGCTGGTTGAGCGCCGCGGTGACATGGCCGACCAGGCAGATATCGGCGAGGGAGGGCGCATCGCCGTGACAGAACTGGCCGGTGGCCTTGTGGCCGGCGAGGTGGCCCTCGAGCGCCGCCAGCGTCTCGATCGTCCAGTGCCGCCGCCAGGCGTTCTGCTGGCTGTCGCGCAGGTCAAGCTCGCGGTCGAGATAGCGGCGCACCCGCGGCGTCAGCAACGGATGGCCCTCGCAGGCGACGATCAGCGCAAGCCCGCGCACCCGGGCGCGGCCGAGCGCATCCGGTGGCAGCAGCGGCGGGCTCGGGTAGGTCTCGTCGAGATAGTCGATGATCGCGAGCGACTGGAACAGCACCGTGCCGTCGTCGGTCACCAGCGCCGGCAGCGCCATCTGCGGATTGATCTTGCGGTAGGCATCGGCGCGATGCGCGTCCGCATCGATGTCGACGAATACGACCTCCGCCGGAACGCCCTTCAGATTGAGCGCAATCCGTACCCGAAAGCTCGCCAGCGATCGCCAGAAGGAGAAGAATTGCATGGGGAAATTCTCACTGCGCCAGACGATTGCGGCCGTAGCCCGGATCAAGCGCAAGCGAAGTCCGGGACCGATCGTTCCGTCGCAGTCTATCCCGGATTGCGCTTCGCTGCATCCGGGCTACGGGCGCTTCACCCTCCCCTGCCCTCCAGGGGAGGGTGAAAGAGCTACCCCGCACCCACCTTCTTCTTCCGCCAGGCGAGGTGCACCGCGCAGGTGCAGCCCTGCGGATGCGAGGCCAGTTCCTCGTCATTGGCGGGTGTCGCGGCCGGCGCGATCGCCGATCCCTTGGCGCCGTCCTGCGAGGGGATGTAGTTCAACACCGGCGCGAGCCAGCGCTCGACCTCGGCGACCGTCATGGCCTTGCGCGCGGCATAGTCCTCGACCTGGTCGCGCTCGATCTTGCCGACGCCGAAATAGAAGCTTTCGGGATGCGAGAAATAAAGGCCCGAGACCGAGGAGCCCGGCCACATCGCGTAGCTCTCGGTCAGCTTCACGCCGGACGTGTTCTCGGCATCGAGCAGCGCGAACAGCGTCCGCTTCTCGGTGTGATCCGGCTGCGCCGGATAGCCGGGCGCGGGGCGGATGCCGTCGTATTTCTCCAGGATCAATTCGTCCGCCACGAACGTCTCGTCGGGCGCATAGGCCCAGAACTCCTTGCGCACGCGCTGGTGCATGCGCTCGGCAAAGGCCTCAGCCAGACGATCGGCCAGCGCCTTGCAGAGGATCGAGGAGTAGTCGTCATTGGCATTCTTGAAGCGGTCGGCGACCGCATCCTCGCCGATCCCCGCCGTGACCACGAAGCCGCCGATATAGTCGGGCACGCCGGTTGCGACAGGCGCGACGAAGTCGGACAGCGCGGCGTTGAAGCGGCCCTCGCGCTTCTCAAGCTGCTGGCGCAGCGTGTGGAAGGTCGCGATCTTCTGCTTCCGCGTCTCGTCGGCATAGACCTCGATGTCGTCACCGACCGCGTTCGCCGGCCAGAAGCCGATGGTGGCCCGTGCAGTGAACCACCTCTCCTGGATGATCGTGTCGAGCATCTTGCGCGCGTCGGCATAGAGCGAGCGGGCGACTTCTCCGACCTTGGGATCGTCGAGGATCGCCGGGAAGCGGCCGGTCAGCTCCCAGGTCTGGAAGAACGGTGTCCAGTCGATGTAATCCGCGAGCTCGGCGAGGTCGTAGGCGTCGAAGCTCTTCAGCCCGAAGAAGGCCGGCTTCTTCGGTGGCACTGCCGCAAAGTCGATCGCGACCTTGTTGGCGCGGGCGTCGTTCAGCTTCAGCCGCTTCTTGTCGGCCTGGGCGCGGAAATGCGCCGTCGAGATTTTTGCGTATTCGGCGCGCACCTCGGCGGCATAGGCCTGCTTCTTCTCGGCCGACAGCAGCGAGGAGGCGACGCCGACGGCGCGGCTCGCGTCGTTGACATGCACGACCGGGCCGCCCGGATAGTTCGGGTCGATCTTGACGGCGGTATGCACCCGGCTCGTGGTCGCGCCGCCGATCAAAAGCGGCACGTTCATGCCCTGCCGTTCCAGCTCGCCGGCGAGGAAGCTCATCTCGTCGAGCGAGGGCGTGATCAGGCCGGACAGGCCGATGATGTCGGCGCCCTCGGCCTTCGCGGTCTCGATGATCTTGTTGGCAGGCACCATGACACCGAGGTCGATGACCTCGAAATTGTTGCACTGGAGCACGATGCCGACGATGTTCTTGCCGATGTCGTGGACGTCGCCCTTCACCGTCGCGAGCACGATCTTGCCCGCGGCGTTGCGGCCGCCGGTGATGCCGTTGGCGAGGTTGCGCGCCTTCTCCTCCTCCATGAACGGCATCAGATAGGCGACCGCCTGCTTCATCACGCGGGCCGACTTCACGACCTGCGGCAGGAACATCTTGCCGTCGCCGAACAGATCGCCGACCACGTTCATGCCGGCCATCAGCGGCCCCTCGATGACGTCGAGCGGACGGGTGGCGTTCTGGCGCGCGGCCTCGGTGTCGGCCTCGATGAACTCGGTGATGCCGTGCACCAGGGCGTGCGACAGCCGCTTCTCGACCGGCCATTCGCGCCAGGCGAGATCCTGCTCCTTGGTCTGCTTCTCCTTGCCGCGGAATTTCTCGGCAAGCGCCAGCAGCCGCTCGGACGCGCCCGGATCGCGGTTGAGGATCACGTCCTCGCAGGTCTGGCGCAGCTCGGGGTCGATGTCGTCATAGACGATCATCTGCCCGGCATTGACGATGCCCATGTCCATGCCGGCATGGATGGCGTGATACAGGAACACCGAGTGCATCGCCTCGCGCACCGGCTCGTTGCCGCGGAACGAGAACGAGAGGTTGGAGACGCCGCCGGAGATATGGGCGCCGGGCAGGTTCTGGCGGATCCAGCGTGTCGCCTCGATGAAGTCGACGCCGTAATTGTTGTGCTCCTCGAGGCCGGTCGCGATCGCGAAGATGTTCGGATCGAAGATGATGTCCTCGGGCGGAAAGTCGAGCCGGTTGACCAGCAAGTCGTAGGCGCGCTTGCAGATCTCGGTCTTGCGCGCGAACGTATCGGCCTGGCCGGTCTCGTCGAACGCCATCACCACCACGGCGGCGCCGTGGCGCTTGGCGACCGTCGCCTCGTGCAGGAACTTGTCCTCGCCTTCCTTCATCGAGATCGAGTTCACGATCGGCTTGCCCTGGATGCATTTCAGGCCGGCCTCGATGACGTGGAATTTCGAGGAGTCGACCATCACGGGCACCCGCGCGATGTCGGGCTCGGCGGCGACGAGGTTGAGGAACGTCACCATCGCCGCTTCGGAGTCGAGCAGGCCCTCGTCCATGTTGACGTCGATGACCTGGGCGCCGTTCTCGACCTGGTCGCGTGCGACCTGAAGTGCTGCGGTGTAGTCGCCCGCGGTGATCAGCTTGCGGAAGCGCGCCGAACCCGTGACGTTGGTGCGTTCGCCGACGTTCACGAAGGGAATGGCGTCGGTCAGCGTGAAAGGCTCGAGGCCGGAGAGCTTGAGCCGCGGTTCGATCTCGGGCACCACGCGCGGCTTGTGCGGGGCGACGGCCCTGGCGATCGCGGCGATATGGTCGGGCGTGGTGCCGCAGCAGCCGCCGACGATGTTGACGAGGCCGGCGGCTGCGAACTCGCCGATCAGCCGCGCCATGTAGTCCGGCGTCTCGTCATACTGGCCGAACTCGTTGGGCAGGCCGGCATTCGGATAGGCGCAGACCAGCGTGTCGGCAACGCGGCCGATATCGGCGATGTGCGCGCGCAGATCCTCGGCGCCCAGTGCGCAATTGAAGCCGATCGTGATCGGCCTGGCGTGCCGCACCGAATGCCAGAACGCCTCCGGCAACTGCCCGGAGAGCAGGCGGCCGGACTTGTCGGTGATGGTGCCGGAAATCATCACGGGCACGTCGATGCCGCGCTCCTCGATGATCTCGGCGATCGCATACAGCGCCGCTTTGGCGTTCAGCGTGTCGAAGATGGTCTCGACCAGCAGCAGGTCGGCGCCGCCGTCGAGCAGGCCCTTGGCCTGTTCGCCGTAGGCCTTGCGCAGGTCGTCGAAGGTCACCGCGCGATAGCCGGGATTGGAGACGTCGGGCGAGATCGATGCGGTGCGGTTGGTCGGGCCGAGCGCGCCGGCGACGAAGCGCGGCTTGCCGTCCTCTGCGCTCACCCGCTCGGCGGCGGCGCGGGCGAGCCGGGCGCCTTGCAGGTTCATCTCATAGGCGAGGTCCGACATGTCGTAGTCGGCCTGCGCGATCGAGGTCGAGGAGAAGGTGTTGGTCGCGACGATGTCGGCACCGGCACGCAGGTAGGCGGCGTGGATGTCGGTGATCGCCTCGGGCTGGGTCAGGATCAGGAGATCGTTGTTGCCCTTGATGTCGCGGTGGAAGTCCGCAAAGCGCGCGCCACGGAAGGCGGCTTCGTCGAACTGCAGGCCCTGGATCATCGTGCCCATGGCGCCGTCGAGCACCAGGATGCGCTCGCGGGCAGCCGCGAGCAAAGCGTTACGCTTGGGGGAAACCGGTACGGACATGATTCAGGCAGCTTTCTGGGCGCCGGTCGGCCTGATGCCGAGCAGATGGCTGATCGCGAACACCAGGTCCGCGCGGTTCATGGTGTAGAAGTGGAAGGTGTCGACGCCGTGCTTGAACAGCTTCTGCACCTGGCCGGCGGCGACGGTCGCCGCCACCAGCTTGCGGGTCTCGGCATCGTTGTCGAGGCCCTCGAATTTCTCGGCGAGCCAGTCCGGCACGCTGGTGCCGGCGCGGGTGACGAAATTGCGGGCCTGTTTGAAATTGTGCATCGGCATGATGCCCGGCACGATCGGAATCTCGATGCCGCGCGCGCGCACCCTGTCGACGTAGCGATGATAGAGGTCGTTGTCGAAGAACACCTGGGTGATCGCGCGCGTCGCGCCGGCGTCCACCTTGGCCTTCAGCGTGTCGATGTCGGTGCCGAAATCCTTGGCTTCAGGATGCTTCTCGGGATAGGCGGACACCGAGATCTCGATGTCGGCGTGGCGCCTCTTGATCCCAGCGACGAGCTCGGCCGAGCTTTGGTAGCCGTCGGGATGGGTGAAGTAGGGCGTGCCGATGCCGCCGGGCGGATCGCCGCGCAGCGCCACGATGTGGCGGACGCCGACCTCATGATAGCGGTCAACGATCTCGTCGATCTCGCCGCGCGAGGCGCTGACGCAGGTCAGATGCGCCGCCGGCAGCAGATCGGTCTCGCGAAGGATGCGAGTGATGGTGGAATGGGTGCGCTCGCGGGTCGAGCCGCCTGCGCCGTAGGTGACCGAGACGAAATTCGGCGTCAGCGGCGCCAGGCGATTGATAGTCTCCCAGAGATTGCGCTCCATCTCCTCGGTCTTCGGCGGGAAGAACTCGAAGGAGATTTTCGGCGCTTTCGGCGCACGCTGCCCGTTCGGCAGGGAGGAAATGGTCTCGGTCATGATACGCAAGGGCTCCGCAACTGGAGGGCAGACGTCCGGCCTGGATAGGGAGGCCCCAAGATAGGCGAAATCGGTGGGCCGAAACAGCCCATCGTATATGGGAAATTGCCCATTGACGATGAGGATGTGGTCAAAATCAGCAATCTGGAACGGGCAGTGGGCCACACTCCCGATCGGCTAATAATGGGATTATTCGGTTGAATTATAATGATAAAAATAGAAATCCGCAACGGAATGGATGTTCGGATCGTTCGTGGGCAGGTCGGCATGTCAACGAATCTTCGTATTTCGTCCCAAGCGCCGCGATGACCAGCGCCGACTTTCCGGCGCGGGACTGGTCTGCGCGGTCGGCGTCTTTGTCGCCTCGTGGCGCCACATTAGGTTGTCGGCCATGATCCCGCTTTCAGTCCTCGACCTGTCCGTCGTCACCACAGGCACTAGGCCCGCCGCTGCGCTCCGCAACAGCATCGACCTGGCGCGCCATGTCGATGGTCTCGGCTATGTCAGGTACTGGCTCGCCGAGCACCACAACCTCGCCTCGGTCGCGAGCCCGGCGCCCGATCTGATGATCGGGCAGATCGCGGCGGTGACGCAGCATATCCGTGTCGGCTCCGGCGGCGTGATGCTGCCCAACCATGCGCCGCTCGTGGTTGCCGAGCGCTTCAAGATGCTGGAGGCGCTGTTTCCCGGCCGCATCGATCTTGGCCTCGGCCGTGCGCCCGGCACCGACGGCGCCACCGCCTACGCGCTGCGCAGCCGGCTCGATCGCCGCGAGGGCGACGACTTCCTCGAGCGGCTGCATGAGTTGACGCTTTGGGAGACGCGCGATTTCCCGGCCGGCCATCCCTACAACAATGTGGTGGCGATGCCGGACGATTCGCCGCTGCCGCCGATCTGGCTGCTCGGCTCGAGCGATTATTCCGCCGAGCTCGCCGCGCAGGTCGGGATGGGCTTTGCGTTCGCGCATCATTTTGCCACTCACGACGCGATCGCGGCGATGACGAATTATCGTGCGCATTTCAAGCCGTCGGGCTGGCGTGCGGCGCCGCAGTCGATCCTGGCGGTCGCCGTCGTCACGGCCGAGACCGATGCGGAAGCCGAGCAGCTTGCGATGTCGATGGACCTCAACCGGCTGCGCCGCGATCGCGGTCAGTATCTGCCGCTGCCGAGCGTCGAGGAGGCCGAGGCCTATCCCTACACCGATGCCGAGCGCGCCTCGATCACGCGCAACCGCGCCCGCTTCTTTGTCGGCAGCCTCGCAACCGTGATGACGAAGCTGGAGCCGCTGATCGCGGCGAGCCAGGCGGACGAACTGATGGTGATCACCGCGGTCTACGATCACGCGGCGCGGAAGAAGTCGTACAGCCTGCTTGCCGAGGCGTTCGGGCTCGGCAAGAGGACGGCGGCATAATGATAGTCGTCCCGGCGAAGGCCGGGACCCATACGCCGCGGCCCCAGTTGTTGGGCAAACTGGTTGTCGCCTTGCTACCTACGAACGCCGGTGGTTGGGTCCCGGCCTTCGCCGGGACGACGCGTGGAGAGGCTGGGTTCGCTCCGCCTAATCCTGCGTTTCGCTGAAGGTCGCGCGGAACGGGTGGCCGGGATAGACGCCGACGATGCGGAACTCGCGCGAGAAGAATTTCAATTCCTCCAGCGCGAAGGCGAGTCCGCGGTCATCAGGATGGCCGTCGACATCGGCATAGAATTGCGTGGCGAAGAAATTGCCGTCGACCATGTAGCTTTCGAGCTTGGTCATATTGACGCCGTTGGTCGCAAAGCCGCCCATCGCCTTGTAAAGCGCGGCGGGCAAATTGCGCACCCGGAAAACAAAACTGGTGACCAGCGGCCCCGAGCCCTGCGCGGCCCATTTGGCCTCGCGGGCCAGCACCACGAAGCGGGTGGTGTTGTGGGCCTCGTCCTCGATGTCCTCGGTCAGAATGTCGAGGCCGTAGATATCGGCGGCGAGGCGCGAGGCGATCGCCGCCACGCTCTTGTCGCCGCGCTCGGAGATGTCGCGGGCGCTGCCGGCGGTGTCGCCGGCGACGATCGGCCGGATGCCGAGCTTGCGGATGATGCGCCGGCACTGGCCGAGCGCATGAACGTGGCTCTCCACGCTCCTGATGTCGGCGAGCTTGGTGCCCTTGATCGCCATCAGCTGGTGGCGGATCGGCAGGAACCATTCGCCGACGATGAACAGGCCCGAAGCGGGCAAGAGATGATGGATGTCGGCGACGCGGCCGGCGACCGAGTTCTCGATCGGGATCATGCCGAGATCGGCCTCGCCCGAGGAAATCGCGGCCAGCGCGTCCTCGAAGGTCGGGCAGGGCATCGGCTCGGCGTCGGGATAGGCCTCGACGATCGCGATATGGGAATTGGCGCCAGGCTCGCCCTGGAACGCGATTTTCAGCTTCTTGGTCATGGCGGGCCTTTTAGCACCCGGTCAGGCTTTGGAAAGTATTCTGCGGGCGGTTTCGAGGTCGGCCGGGGTGTCGACGCCGCGGGGGACGGTGTCGACGATGGTGATGTCGATCCGCATCCCCGCCTCCAGCGCGCGCAGCTGCTCGAGCTTCTCCTGCCGCTCCAGCGGCGAGGGCGGCAACCGGACGAACCGCTCCAGCGCGGCACGGCGGTAGGCATAGAGGCCGATATGGTGGTAGCGCGGTCCGTCGCCATAGGGCGCCGTGGCGCGGGTGAAATAGAGCGCGCGCAAACGATTTGCCGCGATCGGGGAGCCGACCGCCTTGACGACGCTGGGAGCCTGATCCTCCTCCGCGCTATGGATGCGCGAGGCCAGGGTCGAAATGTCGACCGCGGGATCGTCGAGCGCCGGCATCACGCTCTGGATGGTCTCGGGCGTGATGGTCGGGAAATCGCCCTGCAGATTGACCACGATCTCGGCGTCACCGTCCGGGTCGAGGGTTGTCATCGCTTCATAAATCCGGTCCGAGCCGGAGGGATGGTCGGGGCGGGTCATCACGACCTCGCCGCCGGCAGCCTGCACTGCGGCTGCGATCTCGGCCGTGTCGGTCGCGACCGCGACCCGGCCGATCCCGGCCGCCTCGGCCCGCCGCAGCACATGGACGATCATCGGCGCGCCCGCGATATCGAGCAGCGGTTTACCAGGGAGGCGCGTGGCGGCCATGCGGGCCGGAATCAGCACCAAGGTACGGGGTTGGGTCATTCGTGTCGGGGCCCGTCCGGCCTGCGGAAATTGGCGGGGAGGAGGTTGAATTCGGCGCGTTTATACGGGTTGCCAGAGCGCGGGCAAACCGATATCTCAACCCTGCTTGGGGCGGTGCGATAAGGCCGATTCCCAGGTCTTTCCCCGCGGCCGTATTCCCGGCCTGAAGTCGACATTCAAGGCCCGGAGCCTGACCGAAATGGACTCCTTCGAACTCAACAAAATCCTCGGTGCGGTTCTCGGCACCTGCATCGTCGTCCTGGTGATGAGCTTTGCCGCCGGATCGGTGTTCTCCGCGAAGCTGCCGGAGAAGCCGGGTTTTGAGATCGCGGTGAAGGAAGAGTCCCATGGCGGTGGCGGCGAGGCCGCTGCGGCCGCCTCCGAGCCGATCGAGAAGCTGCTGCAGACCGCCTCCGCCGAGAAGGGCGCTGCCGCCGCCAAGAAGTGCCAGGCCTGCCATACCTTCGAGAAGGGCGGCCCCAACCGCGTCGGTCCGAACCTGTTCGGTATCGTCGGCGAGAAGAAGGGCGAGGGCCGCGGCTTCAATTTCTCGGCCGCGATGAAGGGCAAGGGCGGCGACTGGTCCTTCGATGACCTGAACAAGTTCCTGACCAACCCGAAGGCCTTCGTCCCGGGCACCGCGATGGGCTTCGCTGGCGTGCCGAAGGACAGCGAGCGCGCCGACATCATCGCCTATCTGAATTCGAACTCGGAGCATCCGGCTCCGCTCCCGACCGCTTCGAAGTAACGAATTGCTTCGCGCAAGCATGCGGATGAAACGGCCAGGCAATGCCTGGCCGTTTTCGCATGGGGAATCCGTTGTCGCGGGGTTGTTATCGGGACGTTTCGCCGCACCGGTATTGTTCCCGGGCCAATATCATGAGGAAAAAGCAACGTAATTTGTCGAACCGTTGCCTTATATTGGGTCCCATGTAACCGGGGCCGCAAGCAGGAAGAGCGAATTTGGCGATCACCCGACGACACCTCCTTCAAGGCAGCGCACTGGCGGCACTCGCTCCGGCGCTCGGACTGAACTCCGGCCTGTCGGCGATCACGCCGGCGCTCGCCGACGACGCCCCGAACGGGCTGAAATGGCGGCACGCCCTGTCGCTTTTCGGCAATGTCAAATACCCGGCCGACTTCAAGCGGTTCGACTATGTCAATCCGGATGCGCCCAAGGGCGGTGCCGTTCGCCAGATTGCGATCGGCACTTTTGATAATTTCAACGTGGTGGTTTCAGGCGTGAAGGGCGCGATCGCGGGTGCGGTCGCGCTGGTCTACGAACCCCTGATGATGCCGTCGCTCGACGAAGTTTCAACCCAGTACGGGGCGCTCGCGGAGTCTGCAACTTATCCCGACGATTTCTCGTACGTCATCTACCGTCTTCGCCCACAAGCCAAATGGCATGACGGCGCACCCGTCACCGCGGATGACGTGATCTTCTCGCTCGATGCGTTCAAGAAGCATCATCCGATGTATTCAGCCTACTACAGCCATGTGGTGCGGGCCGAGAAGATCGGTGATCGTGACGTGAAGTTCGTGTTCGACATGCCGGGCAACCGAGAGCTGCCGCAGATCGTGGGCGAATTGACGGTGCTGCCCAAGCACTGGTGGGAAGGCACCGACAGCGAGGGGCGCAAGCGCGATGTTTCCGCGACGACGCTGGAGAAGCCGCTCGGGTCGGGAGCCTATCGCATCAAGGAGTTCGTCGCAGGGCGGACTGTCATTCTGGAGCGCGTCAAGGATCATTGGGCGCTCGATCTCCCGATCAACGTGGGGCGCAACAACTTCGACGAACTTCGCTACGAGTACTTCAGGGATCCGACGGTTGCGATCGAGGCATTCAAGGGCGATCAGATCGATTGGCGTTTGGAGAACAGTGCGAAGGCATGGGCGACCGCCTATAATTTTCCGGCGGTCACCGACAAGCGTGTGGTGTTGGAAGAGTTTCCGAACCGCAGTTCGGGCATCATGCAGGCCTTTGTTCCGAATCAGCGTCGTGCCAAATTCAGCGATCCGCGCGTTCGCCGCGCTCTGAATTTCGCGTTCGACTTTGAGGAGGTCAACAAGCTGCTGTTCTTCGGCCAATACAAGCGAATCATCAGCTACTTTGATGGCGCCGAGGAATTGATGGCGACCGGGCTACCGCAGGGCAAGGAACTTGCCATCCTCGAATCCATGCGTGATCAGGTGCCGGCCGAAGTCTTCACAACGGTCTATACGAATCCGGTCGGCGGCAATCCCGAGGCCGTACGCGAAAACCTCCGCGAAGCAGCGCGTCTGCTCAAGGAGGCCGGCTACGAAGTGCGGGAGCGGAAGCTCGTGGATTCCAAGAGCGGAGAGCCGTTCTCGATCGAATTGCTGAGTGAGGATCCGAATTTCGAGAGGATCATGCTGGCTTACAAGCCGCCGCTCGAGCGGCTTGGATTTTCGATCTCCGTGCGCACGATCGATCCGATCCAATACGAGAATCGACTTCGCAATTGGGATTTCGACATCGTCGTCGGGTCCTGGGGGGAATCCCTGTCGCCCGGCAACGAGCAGCGTGAATACTGGGGATCGAAAGCTGCGGATACTGCCGGATCGCGCAATCTCGCCGGCATCAAGAGCCCGGCGATCGATAAATTGATCGAACGAGTGATTTTTGCGACGGATCGTGAAGATCTCGTCGCGGCAACAAAGGCGCTCGACCGCGTGTTATTGTGGAACCATTACGTCGTTCCGCAGTGGAATTATCCGAAGCTGCGTACAGCGCGTTGGGATCGCTTCGGCCGTCCGGCAGAGTTGCCCAAATACGGTCTCTCGGGATTCCCGGCGATCTGGTGGTACGACGCCGACAAGGCAGCCAAGCTCAAGCGTTCATAAGCTCAAGGATCCGCGCATGGCGCTATTCTCCCGTCGGCACGCACTCGGCCTCGGCATCGGTGCGTTGAGTGCTGCAGGCTTGCGGACTGCACCGGCAGTGGCCGACAACGGAGCCGAAATGCACGGCATGTCGGTGTTCGGCGACCTGAAGTATCCGGCGGATTTCCAGCAGTTCGACTATGTCAATGTGAAGGCGCCGAAGGGCGGCGTGTTCTCGACGATCCCCTCTACCCGTGCTTACAACCAATCCTTCTACACATTCAGTTCGTTCAACGCGTTCATTCTCAAGGGTGAGGGCGCGAAGGGCATGGAGCTGACCTTTGATTCGTTGATGGCGCGCGCGGCCGACGAGCCTGATGCGATGTACGGCCTGGCCGCAAGATCGGTCTCGATTTCTCCCGACAAGCTCACCTACCGCTTCACGATGCGGCCCGAGGCCCGCTTTCATGACGGCTCGAAGCTGACTGCGCAGGATGTCGCCTTCTCGCTCAACACGCTGAAGGAGAAGGGGCATCCGTTGATCGTGGTGCAACTGCGCGATTTCGTGAAGGCCGAGGCGCCGGACGATGGCACCGTGATCGTGACCTTCGCACCGAACCGCGCGCGCGATGTGCCGCTTTATGTTGCGGGCCTGCCGATCTTCTCGAAGGCCTACTATGCGAATAGGCAGTTCGAGGAGTCCACGCTCGACGTGCCGCTCGGCTCCGGGCCGTACAAGGTCGGCAAGTTCGAGGTCAATCGTTACGTCGAGTTTAACCGCATCAAGGATTGGTGGGCGGCCGACTTGCCGGTCAATCGCGGCAGCTACAATTTCGATACCGTGCGCTACGAATTCTATCGTGACCGCGACGTGGCGTTCGAAGGCTTCACCGGCAAGAACTATCTGTTTCGGGAGGAATTCACCGCCCGGGTCTGGGCGACGCGGTATGATTTCCCGGCACTCAAGGACGGACGGGTCAAGCGCGAGACATTGCCGGACGAGACACCGTCCGGTGGGCAGGGCTGGTTCATCAACACCCGTCTCGACAAGTTCAAGGACCCGCGTGTCCGCGAAGCGTTGATCTATGCCTTCGATTTCGAGTGGACCAACAAGACTATTATGTACGATGCGTATGTGCGCACCGTCTCGCCGTTCCAGAATTCGGACATGGTGGCGAGTGGGCGACCTTCGCCCGAGGAACTGAAGCTGCTCGAACCATTCCGCGGCCAAGTGCCGGATGAGGTATTCGGCGAGCCGTTCGTGCCTCCGGTGTCGGATGGATCAGGACAGGACCGAGCGCTGCTGCGAAAGGCGACGCAACTGCTCAACGAGGCGGGATGCGTCGTCAAGGATGGCAAGCGGCGATTGCCCAATGGCGAGCAGCTTACAATCGAATTTCTGCTCGATGAGCCGACGTTCCAGCCGCATCACGCCAGCTTCATCAAGAATCTCAAGCCGCTTGGCATCGATGCCAGCATCCGGCAGATCGACGCCGTGCAGTATCGCGCGCGCGTCGAGGCTTTCGATTTCGAGGTGACGACCGAGCGTATGTCCATGTCAGCAACGCCGGGTGACAGCCTGCGGCCTTACTTCTCGTCCCAGGCTGCGGCCACCAAAGGCTCCTACAATCTGGCGGGCGTTGCCAACCCGGCAATCGACGCATTGACCGAAAAGGCCATCGCTGCCGAGACGCGGGCGGACTTGATCTTTGCTTGCCGCGCCCTCGATCGCGTCTTTCGCGCCGGTCGCTACTGGGTGCCGCAATGGTACCGCAACACGCATCCGATCGCCTATTGGGATCAATTCGGACACACCGACAAGCTGGCAAAATATACCCAGGGCGTCGGCGCGCCGGAGAATTGGTGGTACGATGCCGCCAAGGCCGCGCAGCTCGAGCAGGCGAAGTAGCCGATGAGCGCCTATATCGCCCGACGTATCTTCCTGATGCTGCCGACGCTGCTCGGCATCCTGTTCGTCTCCTTCGTGGTCGTGCAGTTTGCCCCGGGCGGTCCGGTCGAGCGCGTCATCGCGCAGATCAACGGCGCCGACACCGGCGGCACCTCGCGCGTCTCGGGTGGTGGTGGCGATTTCGGCGCGCAGCGCGGCCAGGGCGCGGGGGCGGCCGGCGCCGTCAACTCGAAATATCGCGGCGCGCAGGGGCTCGATCCTGATTTCATCAAGAAGCTCGAGGTGCAGTTCGGCTTCGACAAGCCGGCGCCGGAGCGGTTCGCGCTGATGGTCTGGAATTTCGCGCGGTTCGACTTCGGCAACAGCTATTTCCGCAGCGTCAGCGTGATCCAGCTGATCAAGGAGAAGCTGCCGGTCTCGATGTCGCTCGGTATCTGGATGACGCTGCTGACCTATCTGATCTCGATCCCGCTCGGTATCCGCAAGGCAGTGAAGGACGGCTCGCGGTTCGACACCTGGACCTCGGCCGTGATCATCGTCGGCTTTGCGATCCCGGGCTTCCTGTTCGCGATCCTCCTGATCGTGCTGTTTGCCGGCGGCTCGTTCCTCAATATCTTCCCGTTGCGCGGCCTCACCTCGGACGGCTGGTCGCAATTCCCCTGGTACTGGAAGATCATCGACTATTTCTGGCACCTGACGCTGCCGCTGGTGTCGATGGCGCTCGGCGCCTTCGCGACGATGACCTTGCTCACCAAGAACTCGTTCCTCGACGAGATCCGCAAGCAATATGTGATGACCGCGCGCGCCAAGGGCTGCAGCGAGCGCCAGGTGCTGTACGGCCACATCTTCCGCAACGCCATGTTGATCGTGATCGCGGGCTTCCCGGGCGCGTTCATCCACGCCTTCTTCTCGGGCTCGCTGCTGATCGAGACCATCTTCTCGCTCGACGGGCTCGGCCTGCTCGGCTTCGAGAGCGTGTTGAACCGCGATTATCCGGTGGTGTTCGGAACGCTGTTCATCTTCTCGCTGGTCGGACTGGTGGTCAATCTGATCTCCGATCTCGCCTATATGTGGATCGATCCGCGGATCGACTTCGAGGCGCGGGAGGTCTGATGACGATGCTCGCGCCCCAGCCGGTCGAGACCACGACGCAATCGCCGATGGGCGAGGCGGTCCCCGCCACCCGCCACGCCTTCGCGCCGTCGCCGCTCAATCAGCGGCGCTGGCAGAACTTCAAGGCGAACCGCCGCGGCTACTGGTCGTTCTGGATATTCCTCGTGCTGTTCGTGCTGTCGCTGTTCGCCAATTTCATTGCCAACGACAAGCCGCTGGTCGTCAAATATGACGGCCGCCTCTACTGGCCGGTGGTGTTCACCTATGCCGAGACCACCTTCGGCGGTGACTTCGAGACCGCGGCCGACTATCGCGACCCCTATCTGCAGAAGCAGATCGCCGCCAAGGGCGGCAGCATGATCTGGCCGCCGATCCGCTATTCCTACGACAGCCGCAACCTCGACCCACCGACCGCGGTGCCGTCGAAGCCGACCTGGCTCCTGACCGAAAAACAGTGCGCCGACGTGGTGAAGCGGAAGGGGCTGACCGGCTGCCGCGACCTCGAATACAACTGGCTCGGCACCGACGATCAGGGCCGCGATGTCGTGGCGCGGCTGATCTACGGCTTCCGCATTTCGGTGCTGTTCGGCCTGACGCTGACCATCCTGTCCTCGATCATCGGCATCGCCGCCGGCGGCGTGCAGGGCTATTTCGGCGGCTGGATCGATCTCGGCTTCCAGCGCTTCATCGAGATCTGGACTGCGATCCCCTCGCTCTATCTGCTGCTGATCATCTCGGCGGTGCTGCCGCCGGGCTTCTTCATCCTGCTCGGCATCTTGCTGTTGTTCTCTTGGGTCTCGCTGGTCGGCCTGGTCCGGGCCGAGTTCCTGCGCGGCCGCAACTTCGAATACATCCAGGCGGCGCGCGCGCTCGGCGTCTCCAACCGCGTGATCATGTTCCGCCATTTGCTGCCAAACGCGATGGTCGCGACCATGACGTTCCTGCCCTTCATCGTCTCGTCCTCGGTGATGACGCTGACGGCGCTGGATTTCCTCGGCTTCGGGCTGCCGCCCGGCTCGCCCTCGCTCGGTGAATTGCTGTCGCAGGGCAAGGCCAATGTGCAGGCGCCGTGGCTTGGCCTCACCGGGTTCTTCTCGGTCGCGATCATGCTGTCGCTCCTGATCTTCATCGGCGAAGCCGCGCGCGACGCCTTCGATCCGCGCAAGACGTTCTCGAAGGGCTGACGCATGGACGCGACCAACCAGCCTCTGCTCGACGTCAGCGACCTCTCCGTCGCCTTCGGCCGCTCGCTTGCGGTCGATCGCGTTTCTTTCTCGATCAAGCGCGGCGAATGCACGGCGCTGGTCGGCGAGTCCGGCTCGGGAAAATCGGTCAGCGCGCTGTCGGTATTGAGGCTGCTGCCCTATCCGGCGGCGTCGCATCCCTCCGGGGCGATCCGTTTCAAGGGCCGCGATCTCTTGGGATCGTCGGAACGCGAGATGCGCGGGATTCGGGGCAACGACATCTCGATCATCTTCCAGGAGCCGATGACCTCGCTCAATCCGCTCCACACCATCGAATCCCAGATCGGCGAGATCCTGTCGCTGCACAGCGGCATCAGCGGTGCGGCCGCGCGGGCGCGGACGCTGGAGTTGCTGGGCCAGGTCGGCATCCCCGAGCCGGAGACACGGCTCAAGAGCTATCCGCATCAATTGTCCGGCGGCCAGCGCCAGCGCGTGATGATCGCGATGGCGCTCGCCAACGAGCCCGATCTGTTGATCGCGGACGAACCGACCACCGCGCTCGACGTCACCGTCCAGGCGCAGATTCTCGCCTTGCTGGCCGAGATCCGCGCCCGGCTCGGCATGAGCCTGTTGTTCATCACCCACGACCTCGGCATCGTCCGCCGCATCGCCGACACCGTCTGCGTCATGAACAACGGCAAGATCGTCGAACAGGGCCCGGTCGAGCAGGTCTTCACCGCGCCGAAGCACGCCTATACGAAGGCGCTGCTGGCGGCCGAGCCGAAGCCCGATCCGGCCCCGCCGCAGCCGGGCGCGCCGGTCGTGATGTCGACGGACAATCTCAAGGTCTGGTTTCCGATCAAGCGCGGGCTGATGCGCTCGACCGTCGGCCACATCAAGGCGGTCGATGGCGTCAGCCTCGCGGTGCGCAAGGGCGAGACGCTCGGCGTCGTCGGTGAATCCGGCTCCGGCAAGACCACGCTCGGGCTCGCGCTGCTCCGGCTGATTTCGTCCGATGGCCCGATCGTGTTCCTCGGCAAGGACATCCAGGGCCTGCGCTTTAAGCAGATGCTGCCGTTCCGCCGCGACATGCAGATCGTGTTCCAGGACCCGTTCGGCTCGCTCAGCCCGCGCATGTCGGTCGCAGACATCATCGCCGAGGGGCTCGAGGTGCACCAGAAGCAGCTGTCGCGCGAGGAGCGCGAGGCGCGGGTGATCAAGGCGCTGAAGGATGTCGGCCTCGATCCCGACTGGCGGTTCCGCTATCCGCACGAATTCTCCGGCGGCCAGCGCCAGCGCATCTCGATCGCGCGCGCGGTCGTGCTGGAGCCGAACTTCGTCGTGCTGGACGAGCCGACCAGTGCGCTCGACATGCTGCTCCAGGCCCAGATGGTCGATCTGTTGCGCGACCTGCAGCGCAAGCGCGACCTGACCTACATGTTCATCTCGCACGATCTGCGCGTCGTGGCCTCGCTCGCGAGCCACCTGATCGTGATGAAATCCGGCAAGGTCGAGGAGGAAGGGCCGGCCTCCGAGCTGTTCAAGAACCCGAAGAGCGACTACACCCGCGCGCTGTTCGCCGCCGCATTCCGCATCGAAGCGGCCGGCGACGGAACGGTGGCGACGTAACCCACTCATGTCGTCCCACGTCATCCCCGCGCAAAGGCTTCGCCTTTGTCGCTGGAGGTGCGAGCGGAGCGAGCCTCGAAGGGTGGCGTGGCCCGAGTAGGGCCGTTCATCCTTCGAGACGCGCTTCGCGCTCCTCAGGATGACGGGGAGGATTTGCTAAAGCCGCTTGATCGCCAACACATCGCTGCCGCTGGCCTTGATCCGCGCGATGGCGGCGTGCATGCTCTCCACCACCGTTGCCATATGATGCGCGTTGGCGTGCACGATCGTCGTCGCATCGCGCACGATGGCGACATGGCCCTTCCAGAAGATCAGGTCGCCGCGCTGCAGATGTCTCGATTCCGCTGTCGTCAATTCGCGGCCGAGCCCGTCCTGCTGCATGTCGCTGTCGCGCGGGCAGCCGGTGCCGGCGGCGGTCAGCGCGATCTGCACCAGGCCGGAGCAATCGATGCCGAGGCTCGACTTGCCGCCCCAGAGATAGGGCGTGCCGACGAACTGCTCGGCGATTGTGACGAAATCCTGCGCCATCGTGTCGAGAGCGGCGAGATGCTGGCGCGGCAGATGCCAGCCCTCGCGGGTCACCGCGAAGGGGCCGTCCTCGCGGGCGATTGCGAACTTGGTCCCCATCGCCAGCGCCTCGACCGGCGGCAGCTTGATCGATGGTCCCGGAAACGCCAGCGTGCGCAGCGCCGTCACCTTGTGCGTCGGCGCCGCGCTGGGCGCCGTCAGCGCCGCCTCCGCAATCCAGCCGACATAGCCGTCATCGGCGAGCTGGCCCCAGGCCCAGCCTTCGCCGTTGCGGTCGTACACCGTGACGCGTTCGCCCCTGAGTGCCTGCGTCATCTGTTCGGCATCGGCCTTCGGTGCCTTGCGCAGCGGCGCGATGGCGTCGCCGACTTCGAGAGTCTCGCCTTCGACGAAGCGCGCAGCCTTCACCTTGCCCTCGAGATACTTCGCGGCAAGGTCGGGGCGGGCCGGCGTCAGTCTGACATCATGCATAGCGCTGGCTCAGCAGTTTGTAGACCGCGCGCGCGGCCTGGCACTCGCCGCCTTCGGGGCGGCCGGGCTTTGCCGACGGCGTCCAGCCATAGATGTCGACATGCAGCCAGCTCCTGGCGTGCTCGACGAAGCGCTGCAGGAACAGCGCGCAGGTGATCGAGCCGGCGAAACCGCCCGACGGCGCGTTGGTGATATCGGCGGTCTTGGAGTCGAGCCAGGCATCGTAGGCCGGCCACAGCGGCATCCGCCACAACGGGTCGTTCTCGCTCCTCGCGTGAGCTGCAACGTCGCCGGCGAGCGCCTCGTCATCGGTGTAGAACGGCGGTAGATCCGGGCCCAGCGCCACGCGTGCCGCGCCGGTCAGCGTGCCGAGATCGACAAGCAGATCCGGCGTCTCCTCGTCGGCCAGCGCCAGCGCGTCGGCGAGCACCAGCCGCCCCTCGGCGTCGGTGTTGCCGATCTCGACGGTGATGCCCTTGCGCGACTTGAAGATGTCGAGCGGGCGGAACGCATTGCCGGCAACCGCGTTCTCGACCGCCGGGATCAGCACGCGCAGCCGCACTTTCAGCTTCGCGTCCATCACCATCTGCGCCAACGCCAGCACGTTGGCAGCGCCGCCCATGTCCTTCTTCATGATCAGCATGCCGCTCGACGGCTTGAGGTCGAGCCCGCCGGTGTCGAAGCAGACGCCTTTGCCGACCAGCGTCACCTTCGGATGGGCCGGATCGCCCCAGCTCAGATCGATCAGCCGCGGTGCGCGCGTCGATGCCATGCCGACGGCGTGGATCAGCGGGAAGTTTTGCGCGAGCTCGTCGCCATCGATGCAATTGAAGGCGGCGCCGAACCGTGTTGCGAGGTCGCGCGCCGCCTCGGCGAGTTCGGCCGGGCCCATGTCGTTGGACGGCGTGTTGATGAGGTCGCGGGCCAGCGCCGCGGCATCCGCCATCCGCGCGATCTCGGCCGTGTCGACGCCATCGGGCGGCACCAGGCGGACTTCGGGGGGCTCGTTCTTGCGATAGCGGCCGAAGCGGTAGCAGCCGAGCGCGAAGGCGAGCGTGGCAAGCCGCGTGTCATGCGGCGCATTGGCAAAGCGGTAGACGCCCGGCGGCAGCAGGCCGGGCAGGGCGCCGGCACGGAACGGATCGCGCGCCTTGTGGTCTGCATCCTCGAGGCCGAACAGCACCTGCGCGATGCCGCCATCGGCGGCCGGCAGGGCGAGCGCCTTGCCGGGCTTGGCCGCAAAGTCGTTGGCTTCCGCGAACTGGCGCGCCGGCGCCGGCAACTCGCTGCGGATCGCATCCCATGTCGCCTTGCTGACGAAGGTGATCGGCGTGACAGCGGTCGTGGGTGCGGTCTCGAACACGGATGGCATGCGGCTCTCGGCTGTTCTGGCGTCGTTGCAGGTGACTAACACGCCTTTCGCAGTGGATGGTAGCGCGCCCGCGGCTGACGCGACCTGCCGCGATTGGAACCGGTGCGCCGGTCGCCAATACCGCAGTTAACCAGACGTTAGGGTTAACAGTCTATTGCTGGCACGCTCGGCTCGATCCATTTGCCCGATTTCGTGAGTCACAGTGCTATGTGTCGACAGTCCATTTTGACCCGGCATCTCGCTTCCGCTGCCCTCGTGGCGGTCCTCGCCGCCGGACTTGGCGGTTGCAAGACCATGTCCGACGTCACCGGATCGATCGCGTCCCGGTCCGATCCGGCGCCGGACGATCCGCGCCGCAATCTCGAGGTTTATGGCGAGCGCTATCGCAAGAATCCCAAGGATGCCGACGCCGCCATCGCTTACGGCCAGGCGTTGCGCATGAGCGGACAGCGTTCGCAGGCCTGCGCCGTGCTGGAGCAGGCTACACTTGCCAGCCCCGGCAACAAGCCGCTGCTCGCCGCCTATGGCCGTGCACTCGCCGACAACGGCAATTCGCAGGCCGCATTCGACGTGCTGAGCCGCGCGCACAGCCCGGACAATCCGGACTGGCGAATCCTGTCGGTGCAGGGCACTACGCTCGACAAGCTGAACCGACACGAGGAAGCGCGGCGTTATTATGCGAGTGCGCTGCGCCTGGCCCCGGACGAACCGTCGGTGCTGTCCAATCTCGGCCTGTCCTACATGCTGACCAAGGACTTGCCGAAGGCGGAAGAGACGCTACGCAAGGCCTATGCCAGTGCCCGCGCCGACGCCCGCATCCGGCAGAACCTTGCGCTCGTCGTCGGCCTGCAGGGCCGCTTCGCGGAGGCCGAGACCATCGTCAAGGCCGACCTGCCGGCGGACGAGGCGGCGGCCAACGTCGCCTATCTGCGCGACATGCTGAACCGCAAGGACGGTCCGCGGATTTCCTCGCGCGCCGCGCCTGTTGTCGCCAAGGACGATTAACGCTCCTTTATGGCGTCTGACAGCGAGGCTCTCGGCTTCGCAATCCATATCTGCCTCAACGTGCACAAAAGAAACGCCCGGCGTTTGCCGGGCGTCTTTATAATGCGCTGCGGCGCGGCTCAATGCATCGTGGCGATCTTGATGTAGGACGGCCCGAGGATCACGATAAACAGGCAGGGCAGGAAGAACAGGATCATCGGCACGGTCAGCTTGGGCGGCAGCGCCGCCGCCTTCTTCTCGGCCTCGTTCATGCGCATGTCACGGTTTTCCTGCGCCATCACGCGCAGGCTCTGGCCGAGCGGCGTGCCGTAGCGTTCGGATTGCTGCAAGGCCATGCACACCGATTTCACGCCATCGAGCCCGGTGCGGCGCGCCAGGTTCTCGTAGGCGGACTTGCGGTCCTGCAAATAGGACAGTTCGGCTGTCGTCAGCGCGAACTCCTCCGACAGCGCGATCGACTGTCCGGCGATCTCGTTGGCCACCTTGCGGAACGCGACCTCGACCGACATGCCCGACTCGATGCAGATCAGCAGCAGGTCGAGCGAATCAGGGAAGGCGCGCTTGATCTGGAGCTGGCGCTTGGAGATGGCGTTCTTCAGGAACAGCATCGGCGCCTGGAGGCCGGCATAGGCTGCACCGACGCAAATGCCGATCTTGAGCGTGAGCGACCAGTTCGCGCCGGCGATGAAGAACGTATAGACGATGGCGCCGAGCAGCAACACGATCGGCGTCACCGCGCGGGCGAACAGGAAGGTGACGTAGGGGGCGTGGCCGCGATAGCCCGCCATCACGAGCTTATCGAGCGCCGCTTCCTGAGCGAGCCATTTCGTGAGGTTGAGATCGTCCACCACCCGGGAGACCACCTGCTTCGGGGTCTGCCGCAGCGCGACCTTCTCCGTCTTGGCGAGACGGTCGCGCTCACGCTGCCGGAGACGCTCGCGCTCGCTGGCGACGGCCTTCATGCGCTTGTTGAGATCGCCGCCGGCGAGCAGTGGCAACACCAGCGTGTAGACCGTGGCGCTTGTCGCGATGAAGGCAAGCAGCATGGTCATGAACCTGACGTCGTGGAGCTTGGCGACCAGAATATCAATCATGCTGCACCGTCAGAAATCGAAGTTGATCATCTTCTTCATCACCAGCACGCCCATCGACATCCAGACGACGCAGGCAACCAGCATGAGCTGGCCCATCGAGTTCGTCCACAGCAGGGCGATGTAGTCCGGCGTCGTGAGGAACACGAGGATCATCACGATCGGCGGCAGCGAGCCGATGATGGCGGCGGAAGCTTTCGCTTCCATCGACATGGCCTGGATCTTCTCGGCCATCTTCTTGCGGTCGCGCAGCACCCGCGACAGGTTGCCGAGCGCTTCCGACAGATTGCCGCCGGACTTCTGCTGGATCGCGATGACGATGCCGAAGAAGTTCGCTTCCGGCAGCGGCATACGTTCGTATAGCCGGGCGCAGGCCTCGCCGAGCGGCATGCCGATTGCCTGGGTCTCGATGATCGCAAGGAACTCGCTGCGCAGCGGCTCAGACGCGTCGTTGACGACGGCCTTGAGCGATTCGAACAGCGGCAGGCCGGCCTTGATGCCGCGCACGATGACGTCGACGGCGTCGGGCAGCGCCTTCAGAAAGGCCTTCTCCCGCCGCTTCTTCAGGAAGCCGAGCAGCCAGCGCGGCAGGCCGAGACCCATGGCAAAGCCGATGCCGGCCGCGCCGAGCAGGCCGCCGCCGACCATGAATGCCGCGCCGAACCCGAATAGGCCGAGGGCGCCGGAGATCATCCAGAATTTCTGCTCGGACCACTCCAGTCCGGCCTGCGAGATGCGCACGCCGAGCGGGACTTTCTTGTCCTTCTGGCGACGCGCCTCGAGCTCCTTGAGCGATCCTTCGACCTGCTCGCGGCGGGAGCGCTGCGTGCGGTCGGTATTTCGCGTCGTCGACGGTTCGCTGCGCGCCACCGATGCGCGGCGCGACTCGGCCTTCTTTTCCCCCGAGAGGTAGGGATACAGGAAGACCCAGGCGATGCCGCCCACGGTGGTGGCGGCGAGGAAGGCCAGGGCAAGGGTTTGCGTCTGCATCCTGCGTTCCCCTAGACCGGCGCCGGCGAGTCGGAGGCATCCAGCGCCGCCGCAAGCCGCTTCTCTTCATTGTAGTAGCGCGCACGCTCCCAGAAGCGCGGCCGGCCGATGCCGGTCGAGCGGTGCTTGCCGATGATCTTGCCGTTGGCATCTTCCCCGACCACGTCGTAGAGGAAGATATCCTGCGTGATGATGGTGTCGCCTTCCATGCCCATCACCTCGGTGATGTGGGTGATCCGGCGCGAACCGTCGCGCAGGCGCGCGGCCTGCACGATGATGTCGACCGAGGCGCAGATCATCTCGCGAATGGTGCGCGATGGCAGCGAGAAGCCGCCCATGGTGATCATCGATTCGCAGCGCGACAGCGCTTCGCGCGGATTGTTGGCGTGCAGCGTGCCCATCGAGCCGTCGTGGCCGGTGTTCATCGCCTGCAACAGGTCGAACGCCTCGGGTCCGCGGACTTCGCCGACGATGATGCGCTCGGGGCGCATACGCAGGCAGTTGCGGACCAGTTCGCGCATCGTGACCTGGCCCTCGCCCTCGATGTTCGGCGGCCGGGTTTCCAGTCGCACCACATGCGGCTGCTGTAGCTGAAGTTCGGCGGCGTCTTCGCAGGTGATGATGCGCTCGTCGTGCTCGATATAGTTGGTCAGGCAGTTCAGCAGCGTGGTCTTGCCCGAACCGGTACCGCCCGAGATGATCACGTTGCAGCGGACACGGCCGATGATCTGCAGGATGGTCGCCCCGTCCGGCGTGATCGCGCCGAACTTGACGAGCTGCTCCAGCGTCAGCTTGTCCTTCTTGAATTTACGAATGGTGAGCGCGGGCCCGTCGATTGCCAGCGGCGGTACGATGGCGTTGACGCGCGAGCCGTCGGCGAGGCGGGCGTCGCAGATCGGCGAGGATTCGTCGACGCGCCGGCCGACCTGGCTGACGATGCGCTGGCAGATGTTGAGCAGCTGCTGGTTGTCGCGAAAGCGGATGCCGGTGCGCTGGATCTTGCCGGCGACTTCGATGAACACGGTGCCCGCGCCGTTGACCATGATGTCGGCGATGTCGTCGCGCGACAATAGCGGCTCCAGCGGCCCGTAACCGAGCACGTCGTTGCAGATGTCGTCGAGCAGCTCTTCCTGCTCGGCGATCGACATCACGATGTTCTTGATCGCGATGATCTCGTTGACGATGTCGCGGATTTCCTCGCGCGCCGACTCGCTGTCCAGCTTGGCGAGCTGGGCAAGGTCGATCGCCTCGATCAGGGCGCCGAAGATCGTCGCCTTGACCTGGTAGTAGTTGTCCGAGCGGCGGGCTTCGACGGCGGGAGCAGGCGGTGGCTTGGCCGGGGCCAGCGGTGGCGACGATATCGTCGGGGCGGCGGACTCGCGCGCCATCGGCGACGAGCCGGCAGGCTCCGGCGTCTGAAAGGCGGGCTTGGGTGCCCGGATATCCCCATCGTTTCCGCTACGCTTACCAAACACGACGTCTTGACTCCACGCGGACCACTATTTGGTCCGCAGCTTTTCGAGCAGGGGCGACAGGAAGGACCCCCTCGGCTTCTTGGTCTCGCCGCGGCCTGTCAGCCGCTGCGCCATCTGTAGAAACATCTCGACTGCGCGGTGATTGGCGGAAATTTCCGCGATCATCTGGCCGTTGTTGGCGGCAGAACCGAAGATCTGCGGATCGAACGGGATGGCGGCGATCGGCTGGCTTTCGATCGCCTTGGCGAATTCTCCCGCCGCGATCTCCGGACGCTTCGGCACGCCGACCTGGTTCAGGCAGTACAACGGCGCGCGGTCGTTGGGCCGCGATGCCTTCAGCAGGTCGAACATGTTCTTGGCGTTGCGCAGATTGGCGAGGTCGGGCGCCGCCACGATCAGGATGTCGTCGGCCGCGATCAGCGCGCGCTTGGTCCAGCCGGACCATTGGTGCGGCACGTCGAGCACGATGCAGGGCATCGTGGTGCGCAGCGTGTCGAAGATCGCATCGAACGCTTCGGCGCCGAAATCGTAGACCTTGTCGAGCGTGGCCGGCGCCGCCAGCAGGCTCAGATGGTCGGTGCATTTCGACAGCAGGCGGTCGACGAAGGCGGTATCGACGCGGTCCGGCGAGAACACGGCATCCGCGATGCCTTGCGCCGGATCCTGGTTGTAGTTGAGGCCGGCGGTGCCGAATGCAAGGTCGAGATCGGCGACCACGGAATCAAGCGCCAGGTCGCGGGCGATCGCCCAGGCGACATTGTGGGCGATCGTCGAGGCGCCGACGCCGCCCTTCGCGCCGACGACGGCGACGACGCGACCGACCGCCTTGGCTTCCGGCGCCGAGAACAGGTTGCAGACCGCGCGCACGACATCGATCGCATGGGCCGGCGCAATCACGTAGTCGCTGACGCCGCGGCGCACCAGCTCGCGATACAGCGTGACGTCGTTGACCCGGCCGATCACGACCACGCGGGTGCCGGCGTCGCACACCGTGGCGAGCTGGTCGAGCCCGGCCAGAATGTCGCTGCGACCCTCGGTCTCGAGGATGATGACATTGGGCGTCGGCGCCGAGCGATAGGCCTCGATGGCAGCCGCCATGCCGCCCATCTGGATCTTGAGGTGGGCCTTGGCCAACCGGCGATCCTCGCCCGCCGACTGTACGGCGGCAGCGGTCTCGACCGTCTCGCAGAACGCCTGGACCGAGACCCGTGGCGCCGGAGCAATATGGTCGTCCACGGCCTGCGGCGGCGCGTCCGTCTGCTCTTCGGAGTTTTGCTGCGCGTAGGTGATCATTTTCCTGTGTCGCTTAGCTTGGCCCTGTCGGACTCGGGATACGCCGTGGCGGTGGTGGTGCCCTTGCGATACTTGTCGAAAGCGATATTGCGGCGCGACGTGTACGCAGGGGTCTCCGCGCGCGGCTGCACGAGATCAGTCGGGTCTTCGACCATGGCTGCGAGGTTGCGCTGATTGGCGCAGCCGAAATTGTAGTATTGCTTGTTCTGGATGTAGGATCCGTTGTGCATCGACGGGCCGAGATCTTCCGGCCACAGGCCGCACGGCCCGGCCTCCGCCTTCATCTTCGGATAGTTCACGCGGATCGCAGCCATCAGGCGCGGATTCTCGGGATGGTATTTGCGCACGAGGATCCCGCGCGGCGGCACGCCGGCCGCGGCGAAGGTCGCCTGGATCTCGCGCAACGATTCCTGCGCGGGCCGGGCGTTCGGCGTGTCGGCGGGAACGTCGATGGTGACGGCGCCGGTGCCCTCGCGCATCCAGTCCTGCGCCATTCCCATCACCTCGGCGCGCTGCACGGCGGTCAGCCCGCCGCGGCTGCGGCCGACGAAGACCACGATCGTGCGATCCGCCTCGGTCACCGCGATCGGGTGACGCTGGCGATAGTCGGCCGGCGAGTCCACCATCGCGAAAGTGTTGTCGGCGGCGTGCTGGCAGGCGCCGAGCGTCATGGCAAGGCCGACGAGCGCTCCGGCGAGACCGCCGGTGCGCTTGTAATCGGCGGATGTTCTGGGTGTGGTCTGTGTCATCGTCCGCCTCAGTCGGTAATAAAGCCGTAGGTGCCGCGGTAATTCCGCGCCGGCTCGGTGCGGCCAGGCACGCCGTAGACGCGATTGATGCTGCCGAGCAGGTCGGCCTGCGGATCGGACGCGTTGGCGAAGCCGTCATCCGGACGCGACAGGTCCTTCTGCGCCACGGCGCGAACGACATAGGGCGTCACCAGGACCATCAGTTCGGTCTGGTTGTTGACGAAGTCGCGGCTGCGGAACAGCGTGCCGAGCACGGGCAGCGACGCCAGCCCGGGAAGGCCGTTGATCGCCTGCTTGGTCTGGTCCTGGATCAGGCCGGCCATTGCCATCGAGCCGCCCGAGGGAATTTCCAGCGTGGTCTCGGCGCGGCGGGTCTTGATCGAAGGGATCGTCGTTCCACCCGCGCCGCCGGTCAGCGCGTTCTCGGTGGAGACTTCCGACACTTCCGTCATCACGCGCAGACTGATGCGTCCTTCGGTCAGCACCACCGGCGTGAAGTTGAGCGAAATGCCGAATTTCTTGAAGCTGACGGTCTGGACGCAATTCCCGATCGTGCCCGTCGACGAGGTCTGACAGGTCACGCCGGTCGGAATTGGAAACTCGCCGCCCGAGATGAAGGTCGCCGATTCGCCTGAGATCGCGGTCAGGTTCGGTTCGGCGAGCGTCCGCACGACACCGGCGCTTTCCATGGCGCGGATCGTGGCCGACACCGACGATCCGAACGATGTGGTGAGATTGTTGCCGGCCACGAGCGGTGAGCTGTTCGCGGTGAACGGGTTGCTGTTGTTGAATTTCACCACGGTCGTGCCGTAGTTGAGGTTCGCGGTGAGGTCGATGCCGAGCTGCTTGATCAGGCTGCGCGAGACCTCGGCAACGGTGACCTTCAGCATCACCTGGTCGCGGCCGCGAACCGTGATCGAGTTCACGACCTTGTCGGGGCCGCCGACCAGCCGCGTGGCGATCTCGCCGGCCTGCTGTGCGTCGATCGGACTCGCGGCGCTCCCGCTCAGCATCACGCCGTCGCCGACGCCCTCGATCTGGATATCGGAATTCGGCAATGCCGCGCGCAGCGCAGCGCGCACGCCGTTGAGATCGCGCTTGACGGCGATGTCATAGGCCGCGATCTGCTGGCCGGCGGCGTCGAAGAACACGATGTTGGTCTGTCCGACCGTCGCGCCGATGATGTAGGCGCGTTGCGCCGAGCGGACCACGGCGTTGGCGATCTTGGGATCGGCGACCAGCACGTCCTTGATGTCCCTGGGCAGGTCGATCACGATCGATTTGCCGACGCCGAGCGAGAGGAAGCGGGCATTCATCTGGCCGCCGTCGGCCGATGCGGCAGGGGCCGGCGCGGCGCGGTAATCACTCGCCACCACCGGTGTCAGCGCCGGATTGAGCGTGAGCGCCGCGACGGCCGAGAACGACAATGCGCGGACCATGAAGGCCCGCATCGTCCGTTGAGTTGCCCCGCCCTTCATCACGTGTGTCCTCATGGTCACTTCTGCATCGTCGCCTGGTTGGCAACGCCAAAGCGGATGACGTTGATCGTGTCACCGCGCCTCTGCCGGTTGTCGTCGATCTTGGTTTCGGGCGCGTTGTTGTCGGCGATGCTGCGCAGCGCCAGCGACAGGACGCCGCTCTGGCGCGCGCGCGCCAGCGTCTCGGTCTGTTCGGGCTTCAGCTCCAGCGTCACCGTCTTGCCGATCAGTGCGTTGGTGCCGTCCTTTTCCTTCGGTGCCTGGTCGATCGCAAGCACGCGGACGTTGGTCAGGATCACCTCTGAGTTGACGATATCGGCGCCGTTGCGGTCCGGATTCTTGTCGCGCTTCGACAGCAGGACGTCGACCCGGTCATTCGGCAGGATGAAGCCGCCGGCGCCGGTCTCGGGTGAGATTTCGGTCGATACCGCCCGCATGCCGGTCGGCAGGATCGCGGCCATGAAGCCGCTGCCGTCCGCCTTGACGAGCTTCTGCTCGCGAATCGGTTCGCCCTGGATGAACGGGGCGCGCGCGATCGAGCCGGTCACGTCCTTGATCGCCTCGGCGTTGCTGTCCCTGCGCATGAAGCTGGCGCTCGCGGTTGCCGCCGGCCAGGTCTGCCATTGCAAATCTTCGGGCTTCACGGCCTGGCCGAGGCCGATGTCGGTTTTCGCGACCAGGATGTCGACGGTGGGCAGCTGCGCGACCGGTGGAGGCGGCGCCGGCTTGTCGTCGCTTCCGCTCGCCAAATAGAGCGCGGCAAGGCCGGCGCAGCCTGCGATTGCCAGGACCAGAATGCGGGCCTTATCCATTACGCTTCACTTTCCACATGACGCCGCGACGCTGCTGCCGCCGTGATGGGAGTTGACCAGCTATTCGTCAAAGCATGGTTAATGAGGCGTATCTAAATCGCCTTAACGGGCGGTTACCGCTGCTTTCTCAGCGCATCGCGAAGTGCGCGAGATCGATCGTCTTGATCCAGTCCGTCTCGGGATAGATCAGCAGGGCGCCGAGGGCGAGTGCGATGCCGTAGGGAATTCCGGTCTGCTTGTCGTGCAGGCGGCTGAGCCAGGCCTGGTTCGCGAGCGGATAGGGCAGCGGCCATTGCCGGAGCTGCAGCAGCAGCACCGTCAGCGCGCCGCCGAACAGCGACGCGAAGACCAGATAGGGGAGCAGATGCTCGAACCCGAACCACAGGCCGGCCGCGGCGGCGACCTTGGCGTCTCCGCCGCCGACCCAGCCCATCGCAAACATGCCGAATGCCACCACCAGAACCAGCGCGCCCGCGCCGGCATGGTTGAGGATCTCGTGCACGCCCATCCCGGTCAGCGGCGCCAGGACGAAGAAGCCGGCCGCCAGCGCCAGCGAGATCCGGTTCGGGATCGTCATGGTCAAGAGATCGCTCGCCGCCGCAAAGGCCATCAGGGCCGGAAACAGCAACAAGCGTGCGATGTCGAGGATCATGGATTCATGCCGTCAAGCTGGAGCTGCGGTCGAGACCCGACGCTAGCGGCCAATGGTGAACAATCGGGAAAGGCCGCCGTGGCCGCCATCAAGGGGCGGACGGCCGGTCCGCCAAAAAGCAAAGGCCCCGGGGCTGCCGGGACCTTTGATGCGAGTTCCTGGGAACCGACTTACTTCAGCGAGCTGGCGACCGTGTTGAAGGTGCCCGAGAGCTTGGTGCCGACGCCGTTGACCGCAGCGATGATCGCGATGGCGATACCGGTGGCGATCAGGCCGTATTCGATGGCGGTCGCGCCCGACTCATCCTTCACGAAGCGCGAGACGAGGTTCTTCATAAGTAGCTCCTGTGTACACGTGGCTGGTCAAACTAGGTTTGGTCTCGCCGGCGTTCTCAGCACCGTGACCATTGCGGCACCCTACGGTTCGACAATTTCGGCGCAGTTAATTTGATCGTATAAACACAGCGGGAACCCGCAGTTGTTGCGCACAGTAAATTTGGAATTAAGCGGCCTGCTAAGATTGCAGATTGTTGCCGGCGCCCGCTATCGGCACCTGTTCACGGCTCCTTAAGCGCACATCTATACCGATGGGGCTTCCGTCAAATGAGGCCGTCATGCCCAGCCTTCCCTTTGAAGTCATCGAGATGATCGGCCAGACGATGATGAAGGTGGTGCCGGTCACGATCGCGCTGGCGCTGTTCTTCACGGTGCTCACTCATTTCTGGGCCTGCAATCCCGGCAAGCCGTGGTGGCAGAAGCGTGAGCTGGTCACAGACATCTGCTACTGGTTCTTCGTGCCGGTGTTCGCCCGCGTGCTGCGGATCGGGCTCCTGGTGGTGGGCGCAGCCGTGGTGTTCAACGTTCACGACGCCGACGATCTGATCGCGTTCTACGAGAACGGACATGGCCCTCTGGCGCAGCTTCCGCTCTGGCTGCAGTCCATCATCTTCCTCGTCGCCTCCGATTTCATGCTGTACTGGCTGCACCGGATGTTCCATGGCGGCGGCTTCTGGAAGTACCACGCCATTCATCACTCCTCCGAGGATCTTGAATGGATCTCGGCGGCACGCTTCCATCCGGTCAATCTTCTGATCGGCACGATCACTGTCGATGTGATCCTGCTGATGGCGGGAATCTCGCCGAACATCATGCTGTGGGTTGGGCCGTTCACCACATTCCATTCGGCGTTCGTGCACGCCAACCTGAACTGGACGCTCGGCCCGTTCAAATACGTGATCGCGACGCCGGTGTTTCACCGCTGGCATCACACCGGGCTCGAGGACGGCGGTGACACCAATTTCGCGGGCACGTTTCCGCTCTGGGATATTCTGTTCGGAACGTTCCGGATGCCCGAAGGCAAGCTTCCGGAAGATTACGGGGTCGATGCCGAGCAGGGCGTGCCGTCCGAGATCGGCGGACAGTTGGCCTATCCGTTCCGGCAATGACGCCGCCAGCCGGCCGGTGCGATCATGAGCACTGAGACCGCGACCTTCCCGCGCGCGCGAGCCTCCGCGTTCTTTGAGCTCCCGGCCTGGTTCTGGATGGCGTGCGGCGTCTATGCGCTGCTGCTGTTCGTCGGCGACAGGCTGCTCGCCGATTCCGACACCTACTGGCAGATTGCCGTCGGCCGCTGGATCCTCGACCATCGCACGCTGCCGACTGTCGACATCTACTCGTTCACCAAGGCCGGTGAGCCGTGGGTGTCGTCGTCCTGGCTGGCGCAGGTTCTGTTCGCGAAGGCCTATGACCTCGCCGGCTGGACCGGTCCGGTGGCGCTGGCCGCCGCCTGCGCCGCTGCCAGCTTCGCGCTGCTCACCGCCATCCTCAGCCGCGCGGTGCCGACGATCTACGCGAGCCTGATCGCGCTAGCGGCGCTGGTTCTGACCTGCGGGCACCTGCTGGCCCGTCCGCACGTGCTGGTGATGCCCATCATGATCGTCTGGGCGAACGGCCTGATGACCGCCAGCGAACGCCGCAAGGCGCCCTCGTTCTGGCTGCTGCCGCTGATCGCGCTGTGGGCCAATCTGCACGGCGGCTTTCTATTTGGTTTGGTCCTGGCCGGCGCATTTGCGCTCGATGCGATGTGGAATGCCCTGCCGGCCCAGAGGTTGGCGCTGGCGCTGCGCTGGGGGGCGTTCGGCGTCGGCGCGCTGGCTGCGTGCTGCGTGACCCCCTGTGGCTGGGGCTCGATCCTCGCCTCGCTCAGGATTCTCGGCCTCGGTGAACTGCTGCATCTCATCACGGAGTGGAAGCCGGCGACGTTCGGCGAGATCGACCCGTTCGGACTATCGATCCTCGGCCTGCTCGGCGCTGCGCTCTATTACGGGGCGAGGTTGCCGCTGCCGCGAATCATCCTGGCGCTGGGCTTGCTGCACATGGCGCTGTCCCATGTCAGAAATCTCGAGCTGTTCGCCCTGCTGCTGCCGCTGGCCGTGCTGACGCCGGTCGCCACCCAGTTCGGGCTGCGTGCCGCCAGCGCCGTCCGCCCAAGAGTTGCTCCGGCCGCAATCCTTATCGTCGGGCTTTGCGCGTGGACCTCAGTCGTTGCCGCGCGCCAGGTCATATCGCCACCGCCGATCTATTCGCCGGCTGCCGCCGTTGACGCAATGAAGGGGCACAACGTCAAGCGCGTGCTCAACGATCTGCAGTTCGGCGGCTACCTGATCTGGCGTCAGATGCCCGTGTTCATCGACGGGCGCGCTGAACTCTACGGCGAGGCTTTCGGCATCAGCTTGGTCCGCGCGCTTCAGCTCAAGGACGTCAACGGTTTCCTCAATCTGCTCAAGACCCATGACATCGATGCGGTGATGCTCGATCCGACCACGCCGGCTTCCAAATTGCTGGACCACATCGGAGGATGGCAGCGCCTCTACGCCGATGAGCGCGTGGTCGTTCACGTCCGCGCCGCCAGTTGAAGCCGCCCGCCCAATGGCAGGACGACTGGATCGGCGACCGAACATTCCTGCGCGAGGGACCGGACGGTTAGCCGATCCGCTCGGGAAGTCGTGACATCCGCGCAATTCGGCGGTCGATCTTTGCTCTTCCTAAATGAATTGCCGTCAGATTTGCCAGGGTCGGGCGCCGGTCCGCAGCGTATCGCCTTTGCCGGCCTGTTAACGTCCCGGGGTAGAGTATGTCGTTTCAGTCCCAGCGTATTCGCGCCGTCACGCGCATTGGTTTCATCTCGATGGCCGCAGCCTTGCTGCTGGGGCCCGCACTCGCAACGGCAGCGCCGGATCCCGACCGGATCGCGGTCAATGTCGATCAGGCCAAGCTCGTCAAGCTGCCCGGCGGCATCGCCACGATCGTGGTCGGCAATCCCCTGATCGCCGACGTCACCTTGCAGAATGGCGGGGTTGTCGTGGTGACCGGCAAGGGTTATGGCGCGACCAATTTCATCGCACTCGACCGCTCCGGCCAGGTGCTGGTGGATCGCCAGATCCAGGTCGAAGGTCCGACCGATCAGCTCGTCACCGTCTATCGGGGCATCGATCGCGAGACCTATAGCTGCATGCCGGTTTGCCAGCGTCGCATCACCCTCGGCGACGGCGACGCCTATTTCAAGACGACCATGGAACAGGCCGGTACGCTCAACAATCAGGCCAGCGGCTCGGGCGGCGGCGCGAAGCCGCAGAACTGACGCGCGTCCGCTCGGGCGCTTCACACGCCGGGGCCTTGGCCGATCGCAGGCCGTTCGCCCGACATACCTAATAAAGGCCTAACGGATCGGGTCGCTCTGTCTCGATCCGGCGAAATACTTCGACAATGACTCTTGGGTAGTTGTTGCCACCATGTTGATCCGGGGTCGTTGATGCCGTTGCCCGCCAATTCTTTTGCGCGCCTCCTCCGTCGCTTTCGCCGTAACCGCAGTGGTGTGACCGCGGTCGAATTTGCGTTGGTCGCGCCGCTGTTTTTCGGGCTGCTCTTTGCGATCATCGAAGTGGCAATGATCTTCTTTGCCAGCCAGGTGCTCGAGACGGCGACGCAGGATTCGTCTCGCTTCATCATGACCGGCCAGGCCCAGGGCGCGAGCTATACCCAGGCGCAGTTCAAGGCCTACGTCTGTGGCCGCGTCACCAATGCGCTGTTCGACTGCAACAACGGCATCTATGTCGACGTCCGCAGCTATCCGTCTGCGACAGGCTTCAGCAGCGTCAACATCACGCCGATCTCCGATCCCACGCAGGTGAAATGGTGTCCCGGCAAGGACGGCGACGTCGTGGTGGTCCGGCTGTTCTATCAATGGCAGCTGTTTGTCACCCAGCTCGGCTTCAACGCCTCGAATCTCCCCGGTGGCAAACGGCTCCTGATCGCGACCGCGACATTCAAGAACGAGCCATCCGGAACCGCAGGGACCACATGCTCATGAGCAAGGTCGTGAAAACCCTGTCTGCCGCCTTGCTGCGCTCGGTTGCTGCTCTCGCGCGCGACCGCCGGGGCCTCGCCGCCGTCGAGTTTGCCTTCATCATGCCGCTGATGCTGGTGATGTTCTTCGGCACCGTCGAATTTTCATCCGGTGTCGCGGTCGACCGCAAGGTAACGCTGATGGCGCGGGCCGCGTCGGATCTCACCTCGCAGGCGACGCAGGTGGTGGATACCGACCTGCAAAACTTCTTCAGCGCCAGCGTTGGCATCATGACGCCCTACGATCCGTCACCGACCAAGGTCACGTTGTCGGAGATCTACGTCGATAACTCCAACATCGCGCACATACAGTGGAGCAAGGCCGGGACGATCGCCTCAGGGGCCACGCAGGCCACCCTGACGGCCTCAAGCCGCAGTCAGGGTGACATTGTAACAAGCATCGTTCCGCCGGCGTTGCTGGTTGCTGGCACCTATCTGATCTTCAGCGAAGTGAACTACAAATACGTCCCGGCCGTCGGCTATGTGATGGCCAAGGCCGGCATCAATTTCGGCGACGTCGCCTATACGCGGCCGCGGCAGTCGCGTTGCGTGTTCTATGCCCCGACCTCCGCCACCATGCCGACGACCTGCTCGACCTACTAGAGCGCTTTCGAGCGAAGTGGGCACCGGTGCGCGCGAAGTAATGCTCTAGGCTGCGCTGGCAGAGACGCGATCCAGACAAAAAGGGCCGCACCCGAAGGTGCGGCCCTTGATGCTTTGACGACAATTTCCTGGAGCTTCGCGCTCCCGGGAAATCGGCTTATCCAGCGGCGCGCAGGTTGTCGGCCGAGGATTTGCCGGAACGGCGGTCAGCAACGATCTCGTAGGAGATCTTCTGGCCTTCACGCAGAGTGCCAAGGCCGGCGCGCTCGACTGCACTGATGTGCACGAACACGTCGTTCCCGCCTTCATCCGGCTGGATGAAGCCGTAGCCCTTGGTCGCGTTAAACCACTTCACGGTTCCCATGCTCACGTGGGTAGTCCCTTCTCAGATATACAAGTTCAAGACCCGCTGATCGGCGGGGTGGTGAGATCGAATTTTTGGAAGGGTCGTCAGCGTCTGAACCGGCTGTACCGGTATTGGCTAATGTCGTCCGGCCGAAAATCGATGGGTAGGATATTATTCGATAGAAGGGCTCAAAACAATCCTGACGTGCGCGATTTTTTGGCCGGCGCAGCCGCCGGCCAATTGTTGCGCAGGACATCAGGACGCCCTGCGCGCAACAGTTGCAATGTCGAGCCTATCGGCGGCGGAACTGGCCGCCGCGCTGTGCGCCGCCCCGCGGCGGACCGCCGGGTGCGCCACTCGGACGTTCGTCCTTGTGCCGGAAAATCAGGCGGCCCTTTTCGAGATCGTAGGGCGACATTTCGATCGTGACACGGTCGCCGGCCAGCGTCTTGATGCGGTTTTTCTTCATCTTGCCGGCGGTGTAGGCGACGATCTCGTGTCCGGCATCGAGTTGCACCCGGTAACGAGCGTCGGGGAGGATTTCGGTCACCAGTCCTTCGAACTGGATCAGCTCTTCCTTAGCCATATGTTTCTCCAGATCGAGCGACGGCTAGTGCTTCGGTCGGTTGTTGCGGTTGGGTTGCGGATTCGGCCGGCTCTCGCGATGCAAGAAGGCGACGCCCTGGATGCCTTCGCTGCTGCCGGCCTGCGACGGACGCGGCGACTCGCCCCGGCTCGTCTGCGGCGCGCCATTATTACCACCCCGACGGCGGCGGCGGCGAGGGCCTTTTGCACCTGGAGCGGCCTCATTCCCACGGACATTATGCGCGCGCGGCGCAGAGCGGCCGCCCCGATGCGGCTGGGGGGCCTGCGCCGACGCGGCGGCCTCGCGGCTGCCCTGTGTGCGGCGGTCTTCCCGCGGCACGGTAATCCGGATCAGCCGCTCGATATCGCGCAGATAGCCCATCTCCTCGGCACCGGCGATCAGCGAGATCGCGACCCCGTCGGCGCCGGCACGCGCAGTGCGGCCGATGCGGTGGACGTAGGTTTCCGGGATGTTGGGCAGGTCGAAGTTCACGACGTGGCTGACGCCGTCGACGTCGATGCCGCGGGCGGCGATATCGGTCGCCACCAGCGTGCGGATCTCGCCGGAACGGAACGCCGCCAGCGTGCGCTCGCGGTGGTTCTGCGACTTGTTGCCATGGATCGCATTGGCCTCGATGCCGGCCTTGGCAAGGCTCTTCACCACCTTGTCGGCGCCGTGCTTGGTGCGGGTAAACACCAGGGCACGATTGACCGGCTCCTGCTTCAGAAGCTGGGCGAGAACCGTCGGCTTGGCCGCGAAATCGACCTGGATCGCGCGCTGGGCGATGCGATCGACCGTCGAGGCCACCGGCGTCACCGCCACGCGGGCCGGGTCGCGCAGCATCGCCTCGGCGAGCTCGGCGATGTCCTTGGGCATGGTGGCCGAGAAGAACAGCGTCTGCCGCCGGATCGGCAGCTTGGCGACGATTTTGCGGATGTCGTTGATGAAGCCCATGTCGAGCATGCGGTCGGCTTCATCGAGCACCAGGAACTCGACCTGGTTGAGCTTCAGCCCGTTGCTCTGCACGAGATCGAGCAGGCGGCCGGGGGTGGCGACCAGCACCTCGACGCCCTGCATCAGGGAGCGGACCTGGCGGCCCATCGGCACGCCGCCGATGGCGAGCGTCGAGGACAGCCGGATGTGGCGGCCATAGGTGTTGAAGCTGTCGAGGATCTGCCCGGACAGTTCGCGGGTCGGTGAGAGAACCAGCACACGGCAGCTCTTGGGCTGCGGACGGATGCGGCTCTCGAGCAGCCGGTGCAGGATCGGCAGCGCGAAGGACGCGGTCTTGCCGGTTCCGGTCTGGGCGATGCCGACGACGTCGCGGCCGGCAAGTGCGATCGGGATGGTCTGGGCCTGGATGGGGGTCGGCGTGAGATAATTTTCTTCTCGAAGCGCGCGGGCGATGGGATCGGCGAGGCCGAAATCCTGAAAGGAGGTCAAAAGGTGGTTCTTTCCATAAAAGCCGTCGTCGTCCCGGCCAGTATCGGCCGGAATCGCATGAAGGCATTCGGGGACACCCGCGTGTCTGGGGCGTCAAGCTTGGTTAGCTGAAAGGCGAGCCAGAAGCCGCTTGGGGCAGCTTGAACACGCAGCTCGCGAAGGCACCGCGATGTCGCGGGCATGGCGAGGATATGGACCAGGAACGGGGCGGTTTCAAGATGATATCGCCGGGATTGGTGCGCCGAATGCGCCGAACCATCGCGCAAACTGTCACAAATCGGTGCCGGAAATTTAGCCAAGAAGGCAATTTTGCCTACAAAATAATCTGTTTGCTCTTTCGGCAGCCAAGTTAACGGCTCAATGATTGGGCAATCGGTTTCCGTATTTGCCCGGAACTCATGAAATTATCCAGTTGGTTCATCGGCTTACGGTGCCCACGCACCGTGGCACAGTTCTTGCGATTCCCTTAACCGCAGGCGGCCAAGCGGTCGTTCGCAAGCGTTCCACGCTGCGTCAGGGAGACGACATTTCATGCTTACTCAGCTTACTCACAAAATAACGACGATGACCCGCCGCCGCGCGCTCGCGGCGACGGCCGGCCTGGTTTTGGGTCTGGCTGCGTCCTCGCCGTTCGCGCCCGCCCAAGCGGCCGACGACACCATCAAGATTGGCATCCTTCACTCGCTGTCTGGCACCATGGCCATCAGCGAAACCACGCTGAAGGACACGATCCTTTTCCTGATCGACGAGCAGAACAAGAAGGGCGGCGTACTCGGCAAGAAGCTCGAGGCCGTCGTGGTCGACCCCGCATCGAACTGGCCGCTGTTCGCCGAGAAGGCCCGCGAGCTGATCACCAAGGACAAGGTCGCGGTCGTGTTCGGCTGCTGGACCTCGGTGTCGCGCAAGTCCGTGCTGCCGGTGTTCAAGGAGCTGAACAACATCCTGTTCTATCCGGTGCAGTATGAAGGCGAGGAGTCCGAGCGCAACGTGTTCTACACGGGTGCGGCGCCGAACCAGCAGGCGATCCCCGCCGTCGACTATCTGATGAAGGAAGAAAAGGTGAAGCGCTGGGTGCTGGCCGGCACCGACTACGTCTATCCGCGCACCACCAACAAGATCCTGGAAGCCTATCTGAAGTCGAAGGGCGTCGCCCAGGACGACATCATGATCAACTACACGCCCTTCGGTCACTCCGACTGGCAGACGATCGTGGCCGACATCAAGAAGTTCGGCTCGGCCGGCAAGAAGACCGCCGTGGTCTCCACCATCAACGGCGACGCCAACGTTCCGTTCTACAAGGAGCTCGGCAACCAGGGCATCAAGGCGACCGACATTCCGGTAGTCGCGTTCTCGGTCGGCGAAGAAGAACTCGCCGGCATCGACACCAAGCCGCTGCTCGGCCATCTCGCCGCCTGGAACTACTTCGAGTCGATCAAGACCCCGGCGAACGAGAAGTTCATCAAGGAGTGGCAGGCCTACACCAAGAATCCGAAGCGCGTGACCAACGACCCGATGGAAGCACACTACATCGGCTTCAACATGTGGGTGAAGGCGGTCGAGAAGGTGAAGTCGACCGATCCGGACAAGGTGATCGACGCACTCCCCGGTACCGAGGCGCCGAACCTGACCGGCGGCGTGTCCAAGATGCTGCCGAACCACCACATCACCAAGCCGGTGTTCATCGGCGAGATCAAGGGCAACGGCCAGTTCGACGTGGTCTGGAAGACCCCGGGCCTGGTGGCCGGCGACGCCTGGTCGAAGGAGCTCGAGGGCTCCAAGGACCTGATCGGCGATTGGGTCGGCAAGAAGTGCGGCAACTACAACACCAAGACCAACAAGTGCGGCGGCCAGGGCTCCTGATACTGAGCTTGATCCGGAAAAGTGCGAAGCGGTTTTCCCTCGCGACAAACGCGGAACGCGTTTGCGCGGAGATCACGCTCAAACAGGACACCTGACCTCAACAACGACACAACACAACCTTCCAACACCGGAGAAGGCGGCACCGCTCGCCGCCTTCTCCTCCACTCCTGCCGGGGTACTGACGTGCTTGCTATTTGTATTGATCGCTTTCGTGCGCTTTGTCTCTCGATCCTGCTGCTGAGCTGCCTTGCCGTGCCGGCGCTGGCCGGCCCGTTCGAGGATTCGGTCGCCAAATTCGCCAATGACGAGTTCTCCGATACGGAGGCTGCGATCGGCGAGGTTGCCGCGTCGGGCAATGCGCTCGCCTCGCCCATCATCAGCGCGCTGCAGGACGGCCGGCTGTCGGCCGATCCCGACAGCAAGAAGGTCTTCATCACGCAGCCCGACGGCAAGATCGTCGATGCCGCGACCGGCGCTGCCGTCGACAAGCTGCCCGACAACGCCGCCGCGGTTCGGCTCAACAACCGCCTGCGCCGCACCGTGGAGGCCGCGCTCGGCGGCCTGACGCTGCTGTCGCCGGATCCGGCCAAGCGGCTCGCGGCTGCACAATCGGTGTTCAAGAGCCACGAGGAGAACCTGCTGCCGACGGTGGAGGGTGCGCTCGCCAAGGAGAGCGTCAAATCGATCAAGCAGGCCTTCGCCGAGGCGCGAGCCGCCATCATCCTGTTCAAGCCGGATGCATCCGACAGCGACAAGCTCGACGCCGTCGCCGTGGTCAAGGCCCGCGGCGATCAGGAGGCGCTGGCGCTGCTCACCGGGCTTGGCGACCAGCCGCCGCTGGTCGCCAAGGCGGCGGCAACCGCGGTCACCTCGATCCAGAGCAATCTCGCGATGTGGTCGATGGTGCAGAATGCCTGGTACGGCCTGTCGCTCGGCTCGGTGCTGCTGCTCGCCGCGATCGGGCTTGCCATCACCTTCGGCGTGATGGGCGTCATCAACATGGCGCATGGCGAGATGGTGATGCTGGGCGCCTACACCACCTTCGTGGTGCAGGAGGTGATCCGCACCCGCTATCCCGCACTGTTCGACTATTCGCTGCTGATCGCGGTGCCGCTCGCCTTCCTGGTCGCTGGCCTCATCGGCGTCGTGATCGAGCGCACCATCATCCGCTTCCTCTACGGCCGTCCGCTGGAGACGCTGCTCGCGACCTGGGGCCTGTCGCTGGTGCTGCAGCAGGCGGTGCGCACCGCGTTCGGCCCGACCAACCGCGAGGTCGGCAACCCGTCCTGGATGAGCGGCGCTTTCGAGCTCGGCCAGATCACCATCACCTATAACCGGCTCTGGATCCTCTGCTTCACGCTCGCCGTGTTTGCCATCCTGCTCGCGATGCTGCGCTACACCGCGCTCGGCCTCGAGATGCGTGCCGTGACGCAGAACCGCCGCATGGCGGCCTCGATGGGGATCGCCACCTCGCGCGTCGACGCGCTGACCTTCGGCCTGGGCTCGGGGATCGCCGGCATCGCCGGCGTGGCCTTGTCGCAGATCGACAATGTCAGCCCGAATCTCGGCCAGAGCTACATCATCGACAGCTTCATGGTCGTGGTGTTCGGCGGCGTCGGCAATCTCTGGGGCACGCTGGTCGGCGCCTTCACGCTCGGCATCGCCAACAAGTTCCTGGAGCCGGTGGCGGGTGCGGTGCTCGGCAAGATCGCGATCCTGGTGCTGATCATCCTGTTCATCCAGAAGCGGCCGCGCGGCCTGTTCGCGCTCAAGGGCCGGGCGGTGGAAGCATGACGCCGCATATCCTTACCCGTTCGCTCGACCGCGCCGCGACCGCGTTCGTCCTGCTCGTCGCCGCGGTCGGCGTGCTGATCCCGCTGTCGAACCTGCTGCTGCCGCAGGGCTCGATGTTCCAGGTGCCCACCTATCTGGTGGCGCTGTGGGGCAAATATGTCTGCTACGCCATCCTCGCGCTCTCGATCGATCTGATCTGGGGCTATTGCGGCATCCTCTCGCTCGGGCACGGCGCGTTCTTCGCGCTCGGCGGCTACGCGATGGGCATGTATTTGATGCGGCAGATCGGCAGCCGCGGCGTCTACGGCAATCCGATCCTGCCCGACTTCATGGTGTTCCTGAACTGGGACAAGCTGCCCTGGTACTGGTACGGCTTCGACAAGTTCTGGGTCGCCGCGTTGATGGTGCTGCTGGTGCCGGGCCTGCTCGCCTTCTGCTTCGGCTGGCTCGCGTTCCGCTCGCGCGTCACCGGCGTGTATCTGTCGATCATCACGCAGGCGATGACCTACGCGCTGCTGCTGGCGTTCTTCCGCAACGATTTCGGCTTCGGCGGCAACAACGGCCTGACCGACTTCAAGGACATCCTCGGCTTCAACGTGCAGGCCGAAGGCACCCGTGCCGCGCTGTTCCTGCTGAGCTGCCTGGCGCTGATCATCGCCTTCCTGATCTGCCGCGCGATCGTGACCTCGAAGCTCGGCAAGGTCCTGATCGCGGTGCGCGATGCCGAAAGCCGCACCCGCTTCCTTGGTTATCGCGTCGAGTCCTACAAGCTGTTCGTGTTTACGCTGTCGGCCTGCATGGCCGGCGTCGCCGGCGCGCTTTACGTGCCGCAGGTCGGCATCATCAATCCGAGCGAGTTCGCACCCGGCAATTCGATCGAGGCGGTGATCTGGGTCGCGGTCGGCGGCCGCGGCACGCTGATCGGCGCCGCGCTCGGCGCCGTCGTCGTCAACTACGCCAAGACGTTCTTCACCTCGGGACCGCTGGCGCCGTACTGGCTGTTCATGCTGGGCGCACTGTTCATCCTGGTCACGCTGCTGTTGCCCAAGGGCATCGTCGGCACCTTCAACAGCTGGTGGGAGCCGATCAGGGCAAGGCGCAACTCTCCCGACGCGGAGAGTGCCGCGCGCGAAGACGGCGTCGGCGCACCGAACCTGGCGGAGTAGGCAGATGAACGTCATGGATACCCGCGCCACTTCGGCCATGCTCTATCTCGACGGCGTGCACGTCTCGTTCGACGGTTTCCACGCCATCAACAATCTGTCGCTGACGCTCGCGCCCGGCGAGATGCGCGCCATCATCGGCCCGAACGGCGCCGGCAAGACCACGATGATGGACATCATCACCGGCAAGACCAAGCCGGACCAGGGCACCGTGCTGTTCGACGGCACTGTTGACCTGACCCGGCTCGACGAGACCCGCATCGCCGAGCTCGGCATCGGCCGCAAATTCCAGAAGCCGACGGTGTTCGAGAGTCAGACCGTGCAGGACAATTTGCTGCTCGCGCTCAATGTCGATCATTCCGTGCGTGGCACGCTGTTCTGGCGCGGCAGCAACGCGGAGTCCGAGCGCATCGACAAGGTGCTCGAGACCATCCGCCTGACCGATGCGCGCAACCGCCTCGCCGGTAGCCTGTCGCATGGCCAGAAGCAGTGGCTCGAGATCGGCATGCTGCTGGCGCAAGATCCGAAGGTGCTGCTGGTCGACGAGCCGGTCGCCGGCATGACCGATGTCGAGACCCATCTGACCGCGGAGCTGTTGAAGCAGATCAACAAGAATCACACCATCATGGTGGTCGAGCATGACATGACCTTCGTGCGCGAGCTCGGCGTCAAGGTCACCTGCCTGCACGAAGGCACGGTGCTCGCCGAAGGTTCGATCGACCAGGTGTCGTCGAACGAGCGGGTGGTCGAAGTGTATCTGGGGCGCTAGGCGATGCTGAAGATCGACAACATCAATCTCTACTACGGCGCTGCGCAGGCGCTACGCGGGGTTTCGCTGACCGCGGAGCCGGGCAAGGTCACCTGTGTGCTCGGCCGCAACGGCGTCGGCAAGACCTCGCTGCTGCGCGCCATGGTCGGCCAGTATCCGATCGCGTCCGGCGCGATCAATTTCGACGGCAAGGACATCACCGCGCTCAAGCCCTATGAGCGGGCGCGGCGCGGCATCGGCTTCGTGCCGCAGGGCCGCGAGATCTTCCCGCTGCTCACGGTCGAGGAAAACCTCAAGACCGGCTTCGGGCCGCTGAAGCGCGAGGACCGCAACATCCCCGATGACGTGTTCTCGCTGTTCCCGGTGCTGCAGACCATGCTGGGCCGCCGCGGCGGCGACCTCTCCGGCGGACAGCAGCAGCAGCTTGCGATCGGCCGCGCGCTGGTGATGCGGCCAAAGCTCCTGCTGCTCGACGAGCCGACCGAGGGCATCCAGCCCTCGATCATCAAGGACATCGGCCGCGCCATCTCCTATCTGCGCAACCTCGGCAACATCGCGATCGTGCTGGTCGAACAATATCTCGACTTTGCCTGCGAACTCGGCGACAGTTTTGCCGTGATGGACCGGGGTGCGGTGAAATATGCCTGCGATCGCGCAAGCCTCGACCCCGCCGAGATCAGCCGCCAGATGGCGCTGTGAAGATGATGTGACGTCGCCTCGTGCGGCGCGCGCAAGGGAGCATCGGGGGAATGCGGACCGGGATCGCAGGCGCGGCAGCGGCGACGTTTGCGGCAAACCGCGCGCAAGGTGCGGTCAGGTTCGGCGTGCATCGCAAGGATGGCGCCACCCGCCGCGGTGATCTCCATGAATCGGGCTCGCTGCGCGTCCGGTTTCCGTCGCCGGAGGACGACGGCTTGTCGGCGATGTTCGTCAATACGGCCGGCGGCATTGCCGGCGGCGACCGGTTCGAGATTGCGATCGCAGCCGGCGAGGGCACGCGCCTGACCCTGACCACGGCGGCCGCCGAAAAGGTCTATCGTGCGCCGGCAGCGGCGGCGCGGCTCGACATCGCGCTGAAGGTTGCTGACGGTGCGCATCTGTCCTGGCTGCCGCAGGAGACCATCCTGTTCGACCGCGCCCGCATTCATCGCCGCTTCGACATCGACCTGGCCGAGGGCGCTTCGCTTTTGCTGTGCGAGATCGTGGTGTTCGGCCGCGCCGCGATGGGTGAGACCATGCGCCACGGCGAGTTCGTCGACCGCTGGCGGATGCGGCGCGGCGGCCGGCTGGTGTTTGCCGAGACCATCCGCCTTGACGGCGAGATCGGTGACAAGCTGGCACGGCCCGCGATCGCGGGGGGCGGCTGCGCGATCGGCACCGCGCTGATCGTGCCGGGCGACGAGGCGCTGATCGCGCGCATCCGCGCGGCGACGGACAGCTTCGGCGGCGAGGTCGGCATCTCGGCCTGGAATGGCTTTGCAATGGCGCGCTTCTGTGCCCAAGATGCGGCCCGGCTGCGCGCCGACATGATGGCGGTGCTCGGCCGCGCCTCCTTGGTGCCGCTGCCGCGGCTGTGGCTCAACTAGACCTTTCAAGAACGATCAGAGTGCTCGCATGAATTTGTCTCCCCGCGAAAAGGACAAGCTGCTGGTTTCGATGGCGGCCATGGTGGCGCGCCGCCGGCTCGAGCGTGGCGTCAAGCTGAACCATCCCGAAGCGGTGGCGCTGATCACCGATTATATCGTCGAGGGCGCACGCGACGGCCGCACCGTCGCCGAACTGATGCAGGCCGGCGCCAAGGTCCTGACCCGCGCGCAGGTGATGGATGGCATCCCGGAAATGATCCACGACATCCAGGTCGAGGCGACATTCCCCGACGGCACCAAGCTCGTCACCGTGCACGAACCGATCCGATAGGAGCGCGACATGATCCCCGGCGAACTCTTCATCAAGGACGGCGAGATCGAGCTCAATGCCGGCCGCAAGACCGCAACGTTGTCGGTCGCCAACACCGGCGACCGTCCGATCCAGGTCGGCTCGCACTACCATTTCTTCGAGACCAACCCGGCGCTGAAATTCGACCGCAAGAAGGCCCGCGGCATGCGCCTCGACATCGCCGCCGGCACCGCCGTCCGCTTCGAACCCGGCCAGACCCGCGACGTCCAGCTCGTCGCGCTGGCCGGCAAACGCGTGATCTACGGCTTCCGCGCCGAGGTGAAGGGGAAGCTGTGAGCCGACGTGAGGTGAGCACGCGGGTCGGGCTCCCTCCCCCCTTGCGGGGGAGGGTTGGGGAGAGGGGTAGGCCCCGCGCTCCGGTGTTGGAGATTGTGCTGAGGGTGGGGAGAGGGGTATGCCGCACGCTCAAGTGAGCGACATCCAGCGCGATCGCGCCAAGCAGCTCCGCCGTGCGATGACGCGCGCGGAGACGTTGTTATGGCGGCACCTGAAAGCCGATCGTCTCGCCGGCCTGAATTTTCGTCGACAGGTGCCGATCGGCAATTACATTGCCGATTTCGTCGCGCATGCCTGCAAGCTCGTCGTTGAGGTCGACGGCGAGAGCCACGATTTCGAGGAGCGCGTCCGTCACGACGAACGGCGGGACGCGTGGCTTAAGTCGCGCGGTTACCGCGTCCTTCGTTTCACCAACGACGACGTGTTGAAGAATCTGGAGGGCGTGGTGCTGAGCATCGCGGAAGCAGCGGAGCAAGCGGCACCCCTCTCCCTAACCCTCCCCCGCAAGGGGGGAGGGAACCCTTTCGCCGGTGACTCCCTTACACCTGACAGCAATGGCGAGGAGAAGCCGTGAAGCAAGATGGAGGAGTTGCGACGCGACGTGAGGTGAGCACACTCGTCAGGCTCCCTCCCCCCTTGCGGGGGAGGGTTGGGGAGAGGGGTGAGCCCCGGGCGCTGACGGACGAGGTCTGGCGATCCGGTGTAACATGCGTCTGCCACGCACGCTTCCGCAGAGGAGCGCTGTAACCGCATGCTCTCTCCGCTCCGCATGGTCTCCGAAGCTGCCGAGCTTGCTGCGCGCCGCCATAACGGGATGGCGCGCAAGGGGCGGGGGAGTGAGCCGTACATCAACCATCTCGCCGAGGTCGCGAACCTGCTGGCGCAGGTGACCGATGGCGCCGATGCCGAGTTGGTGGCAGCCGGCTGGCTGCACGATACCATCGAGGATACAGAGACTACGCGTGATGAACTCGCGCAGAAGTTCAGCGTGCGCGTTGCGAATCTCGTCGTCGAATGTACCGACGACATGAGTCTGCCAAAGGCTCTCCGCCGGCAAAAGCAGATCGAGGACGCTCCGCACAAGTCGCCCGGCGCAAAGCTGATCAAGGCCGCCGACAAGGTCAGCAATATCGGCGCGCGGATCGTGCCGCATCCGAGCAAGGACGAGCGCGACGATCTCGCCGATTATGCGGCCTGGGCCGACAAGGTCGTTGCCGGTTGCCGGGGGATCAATCCGCGGCTCGACCGCATTTTCGATGACACCATTGCGCGCGCCAAGGCCGCGCTGGCTGAAACTGGGGGCTGACATGTCCGTGAAGATCAAGCGTTCCGTCTACGCCGACATGTTCGGGCCGACCACCGGCGACAAGGTGCGGCTGGCCGACACCGATCTGATCATCGAGGTCGAGAAGGATCTCACCACCTATGGTGAGGAGGTGAAGTTCGGCGGCGGCAAGGTGATCCGCGACGGCATGGGGCAATCGCAGGTGACCAACGCGCAAGGCGCGGCCGATACCGTCATCACCAACGCGCTGATCGTCGATCACTGGGGCATCGTGAAGGCCGACGTCTCGATCAAGGAGGGCATGATCGCCGCGATCGGCAAGGCCGGCAATCCAGACATCCAGCCCAACGTCACCATCATCATCGGGCCCGGCACCGACGTGATCGCGGGCGAGGGCAAGATCCTCACCGCGGGCGGATTCGACAGCCACATCCATTTCATCTGCCCGCAGCAGATCGAGCACGCCCTGATGTCTGGCGTCACCTCGATGTTAGGGGGCGGCACCGGCCCGTCGCACGGCACCTTCGCCACCACCTGCACACCCGGCCCGTGGCACATGGGGCGGATGATCCAGTCGTTCGACGCCTTCCCGGTCAATCTCGGTATTTCGGGTAAGGGCAATGCCTCGCGTCCGGCGGCGCTGGTCGAGATGATCAAGGGTGGCGCCTGCGCGCTGAAGCTGCACGAGGACTGGGGCACTACGCCGTCGGCGATCGATACCTGTCTGTCCGTGGCCGACGATTACGACGTCCAGGTGATGCTGCATTCGGATACGCTGAACGAATCCGGCTTCGTCGAGGACACGGTCAAGGCGTTCAAGGGCCGCACCATCCACGCCTTTCACACCGAAGGCGCCGGCGGCGGCCACGCGCCGGATATCATAAAAATTGCCGGCCTGAAGAACGTGCTGCCGTCCTCGACCAATCCGACCCGGCCGTTCACGCGCAACACCATCGACGAGCATTTGGACATGCTGATGGTGTGCCATCACCTCGATCCGTCGATCGCCGAGGATCTCGCCTTCGCCGAAAGCCGGATCCGCAAGGAGACCATCGCCGCCGAGGACATCCTGCACGATCTCGGCGCGCTCTCGATGATGTCGTCGGACTCCCAGGCGATGGGACGGCTTGGCGAGGTCATCATCCGCACCTGGCAGACCGCGGACAAGATGAAGAAGCAGCGCGGAGCCTTGCCGCAGGACAAGGGCAACGACAACGACAATTTCCGCGTCAAGCGCTACATCGCAAAGTACACCATCAACCCCGCGATCGCGCACGGCGTGTCGAAGCTGATCGGTTCGGTGGAGAAGGGCAAGCTCGCCGACCTCGTGCTGTGGTCGCCGGCGTTCTTCGGCGTCAAGCCGGACTGCATCATCAAGGGCGGCTCGATCGTCGCGGCGCCGATGGGCGATCCAAACGCCTCGATCCCGACGCCGCAGCCGGTGCACTACCGACCGATGTTCGCCGCCTTCGGCAAGGCGCTGACCGCCTCATCGGTGGTGTTCACCTCGAAGGCTGCGGTCACCGGCGGCCTTGCCCGCAAGCTCGGCATCTCGAAGAAGCTCTATGCGGTGCAGAACACCCGCGGGAAAATCTCCAAAAAGAGCATGATCCACAATGATGCGACGCCCGAGATCGAGGTCGACCCCGAGACCTATGAGGTACGCGCAGACGGCGAGCTCCTGACCTGCGCGCCGGCCGAGGTGCTGCCCATGGCACAGCGCTATTTTATGTTCTAAAACCGCTCCCGGTATCCAAAGCCAAAACAGAAAACCGGGAGGAATTTCCGTGATTTACGTCGTTGCTACGCTGACCATCAAGCCCGAGACCCGCGCCGAATTCATCGCTGCGGCGACGGCCTGCATCAAGGAAACCCGCAAGGAGCCCGGCAACATCGCCTACGACTTGCACGAGAGCGTCACCGACCACAGCAAGATGGTGTTCGTCGAGCAGTGGGAAAACGCCGAGGCGCTGGTGCCGCATCGCACCGCCGAGCACATGAAGACGTTCGGCCGCGTCGCGGTGAAGTGCATGGCCGCGCCGCCGAAGATCGAGGTGATCACGCCCGAGAAGGTCGACGTTCGCTAACAAGAACAAGAACGGGAGAAACACATGATCTATGTCATCGCCACCACGCCGATGAAGCCGGAAAACAAGGACGACTTCATCAAGGGGCACAAGGCGTGCATCGCCGAGACCCACAAGGAGAAGGGCTGCCTCTCCTACGAGGGTCATGTCAGCGTCAACGATCCCAATCTGTATGTGGTGGTCGAGCGCTGGGAAACCCGCGACGACCTGACCGCGCACAGCAAGGCCCCGCACATGAAGGTGTGGCGCGAATATTCCGCCGAAATGAAGACGGGCCCGACGGTGATCGAGATCATCAGCGACGCCAAGGTTCAGAAGCTCTGAGGCAATCGATGATCCGCGCAACCAAAGTCCTGGGCCAGCATCGCTGGAAGGAAGCGGCAGCCGACACCGTCGTGCTCGATTTCGACGACCGGCACCGGCGGCGGATGGCGATGACCGGGACGCGCGGGCTCGAATTCCTGCTCGACCTTGAAAACGCCGTCGCGCTGCGCGGCGGCGATGCACTGGTGCTGGAGGACGGCCGCCTCGTCGAGGTGGTCGCAGCTCCCGAGCCGCTCGCGGAAATCCGCGGCAGCGATCCGCATCATCTGATCCGGGTTGCCTGGCATCTCGGCAATCGCCATCTGCCGACGCAGATCATGCCGAAAGGCCTGCGCATCCGGCGCGATCACGTGATCGAGGCGATGGTGAAGGGGTTAGGGGCCCGTGTCATCGAGATCGAGGCGCCGTTCGATCCCGAGGGCGGCGCCTATGCCGAACACGCGCATGCCGACGAGCACGCGCATGGTCACACCGGGCACGATCATGCCCATGGCGACGCGCACGATCATGGTCACCACCACGGTGATGGACGTCACCATGCCCATGGGCATGACCACGATCACCACCATCATCATGATGAGCATTGCGACCATGCCCATCATCACCACGACCACTCCCATGCTCATGACCACAAATGAGCCGGATCCCGCTGCGGTGCGCGGCGGGATGGCGGAGGACGAGGCGGCTGCGCTGTATCGGCTGATGACGTGGCTGTCGCCGTCGTTCCCGGTCGGGGCATTCGCCTATTCCAGCGGTATCGAATGGGCGGTCGAGGCCGGTGACATCACGGATGCCGCGTCGCTGCGCGGCTGGCTCGCGGCGATGCTCACCGACGGCAGCGGATTTTGCGATGCCGTGCTTCTCGCGCAGAGCCATCGCGCGGCGTCGGAACCCGGCCACGCCGGACTGACGGAGATCGCCGAGCTTGCGGCTGCCTTCGTGCCGTCGCGCGAGCGGCAGCTCGAGACCACGACGCAGGGACGCGCGTTCGTCGAGATTGCCCGCGCGGCCTGGAGTGCGTCCGGCCTCGATGCGATGATTGCGGCTTGCGACGGGCCGATCGTCTACCCGGTCGCGGTCGGCCTCGTCAGCGCTGCGCATGGCATCCGGCTGGCGCCGTCGTTGCATGCCTTCCTGCATGCCGTGCTCTCGAACTGGATTTCAGCGGGCAGCCGGCTGATCCCGCTCGGGCAGACCGATAGCCAGCGCGTATTGGCCGATCTCGAGCCGGTCGTTGCCGCAACCGCCGCGCGGGCCAACGCAGCCTCGCTCGACGATCTCGGCAGCGCGACCTTCCGGGCCGACCTCGCAAGCCTGCGTCATGAGGCGCAGTATACGAGGCTGTTCCGGTCATGATGGGCCACACCATCCACGTGTCGTCCCCGCGAAAGCGGGGACCCATAACCACCGGCTTTGGTGGTTGCGCGAGGCTGGGGCCCCAGACGGTTGCAGCAACTGAATTCGGTGGTTATGGGTCCCTGCTTGCGCAGGGACGACGATAGCGGAGGCACTGTTCTCATGCCCACTTCTCATGGCCCGTTGCGCGTCGGCGTCGGCGGTCCGGTCGGCTCCGGCAAGACCGCGCTGATGGACCTGCTCTGCAAGTCGATGCGTGAGCGCTACGACATCGCCGCGATCACCAACGACATCTACACCAAATGGGATGCCGAGTTTCTGGTGCGCTCCGGCTCGCTGACGCCGGACCGCATCGCCGGCGTCGAGACCGGCGGCTGCCCGCACACCGCGATCCGCGAGGACGCCTCGATGAACCTTGCCGCGGTCGCCGACATGCGGGCGAAATTCCCCGACCTCGACCTGGTCCTGATCGAGTCCGGCGGCGACAATCTGGCGGCGACCTTCTCGCCGGAATTGGCCGATCTCACGATCTACGTCATCGACGTCGCGGCCGGCGACAAGATTCCCTCCAAGGGAGGCCCCGGCATCACGCGATCCGACCTTCTGGTGATCAACAAGATCGACCTCGCGCCCCATGTCGGTGCGTCGCTTGAGAAGATGGACACCGACGCCAGGCGGATGCGCGGCGAGCGGCCCTTCGTGATGACCAACCTGAAGAAGAGCGAGGGCCTCGACCGCATCATCAGCTTCATCGAGACCAAGGGCGGCCTTCGGCCGCAGGGTACAGGCAAGGCGGCCAAGACGGGTACGAAGGCGGGCTGACGTTAATCATTGTGGCAGATAGCCGGTGTGCCTCACCGTCACCCTGAGGAGCGCGTAGCGCGTCTCGAAGGGGCGACGGCCCCCCTGCCGGCCCGTGCATCCTTCGAGACGCCGCTTCGCGGCTCCTCAGGATAACGGTGAAGGAGAATGGCCGCCGCAAAAAAGCTGCGCAATCGCCGGAACAATTTCCAACTTTGACGATTAGCAACCCTTAGCGCCGCCAAAGACCGCCGGGTGGCGTCGTCGTTAATGTTGCCGACCGGCTCCTGTTGCGTACCGATGATCGCTATTCCATATTCCTTTGCGGCCGGCGTTCATCGCACCCTGATTTGTCGTCGCCCCCGCAGAAGCCAGATGCCTACCGTCCCCTTTCGCCACCCCCTGATTGCCGAGTAAGCGTGTGGTTCGACTGGGCTTCATCGTTGCATTGATTGCGCTGATCGGAGTTCTGCTCTCCGGTCTTGCCGCCTATCGGGTGCACGATCAGGAGCTCGCAATCGACGGTATCGCGCTGGCGCGGGCCATCGACGTCCATGCCAGCCTGGTGCAGGACCGCCTGACCGAGCGCGAGCTGCTGGCGCGGGTGGCCTCGGGCCTGTTCCGGACGCCGTCGATGGTGAAGGCCAACATGCTGCAGCCGCTGCGCTCGGCGATCTACGCCTTCAAGACCGACTTCGTCGTCGCCGCGTGGATCGCGCGCCTCAAGCCGAACGAGCTGACCGCGGCCGAGGCGGAGCTGAAGGCCGCCGGCTTCACCAATCCCTCGATCCGCGATTTCGACGACCAGGCGCTGGACCTCAAGGCGCTCGACAAGCCGATCAACGTGCTGATGGACGTCGAGCCGCGCAATCCGGAGACCCTGAGTATCCCGGGCCGCGCCTTCGACCGTCACTCGGTGGTCGGTCCGATGCTGGCGCAGGCGATGGCGAACGCCAAGCCGGTGGCCTCGGATCCGGTGCCGCTGCTGCGGCAGAACGGCCCGGTCGGGGTCGTGCTCGCCGCGCCGGTGTTCCAGGAGGGTGGGTCCGAGCCGGCCGGCTTCATCACCTTTTCCTACGAGCTGTCGTCGCTGATGCTGACCAATGACGATTCCTCGCTGTTCGCGGTGGCGTTGAAGGACCCGCGTGATTCCAACGACGAGTTCACCGCCAACGAACAGGGCATCGTCACCTCGCGCGCGGTGCGCCAGGACGGCCCGCTGCCGTCGATGGTCCGCACGGTGACGTTCGGCGGCCGGGACTGGTCGCTCGATTATTACGCAAAGAGCAACGCCACGGTGCGTGCGCAGCAGACCGCGACCATCGTCGCGGCGATCGGCCTCGCCCTGACCGGCATCGTCTGCGGCCTGTTCGGCTATGTCGCCTACAACAATTTGCGCCTCAGCCGCGAGATCGAGGTCCGGATCGGCTTCGAGCGCCGGCTGACTGCGGTCATCGACGAGCTCAACCATCGGGTCAAGAACATCCTCGCGGTGATCCAGTCGATCGTGACCCGCACGCTGCGGCACGGCGCCGACATCGACGTCGCGCGCGAACTGTTGATCGGGCGTATCCACGCGATGTCGAATGTCGTCACGCTGCTCAGCGAGAGCCAGTGGCAGGGCGTCAAGCTGAAGGGCCTGTTCGAATCGCGCGCGATTCCACATGCCGACCGGATTGCGGTGAACGGTCCCGATATCACCGTCAGCGCCCGCGCCGCGCAATCGCTGTCGCTGCTGTTTTTCGAGCTTGCCTCGCACTCCGACGAAGGGCTGTCGCTGGTCGGCAAGCATCCGCACATCGTCGCGAACTGGGAGGTCGCCGGCGAGGATGCGGACGCGGTCTTCAATTTCCGCTGGGAGGAGTTCAATACCAGCCAGGCGACGCGGCGGGCCGACAGTGATTTCGGCCTGATCCTGCTCGACCGTGTCGCGCCCGAGGCGCTCGGCGGCACCGCGAAGCGCTACTTCACCGACGTCTCCTATGTCTACGAGCTGACCGCGCCGATGGACACCGTGGTCGACATGACCGAACGCGATCGCACCGAGCAGCTCTCCGCGCCGGTCCGTCCGGCGAAGAAGTAGGGCGGCTTGGCCACCTCACGTTGTGTTTCTCTGTTGCCGCCCGGATTGATCGAAATCGGGCGCGCCAGACGGCGCCAACGTCATCTGTGTCGGAATCCGGCATCCGTAATAGGCCGCAACGGAGCGTTAAAACTTCGTTGAACATGCTTGGGCATATAGCGAGCAGGATACCGTCTGAGGACCCCGATGAGGCTTTGGGTCAGCCTGACCTTGCTCGCGGCAGTTTTGCCGGTAGGGCTGTCGCTTGCCTTGACCCCGGCGACGGCGCCCCGCGACGCTGCGACAATCCGTGCCAGCTATCGCCGGCCCGACGTCGTTCCCTTCCCGAGCAGCAATCCCTATTCGGAGGCGAAATCCGCGCTCGGGCGGATGCTGTTCTTCGATCCGCTGCTGTCGCGGTCCAAGACGCATTCCTGCGCGAGCTGCCACAAGCCGAGCCTGTCATGGGCCGACGGCCTTCCGCGTGCCATCGGCGAGGATCCGAAAGGCTTGCCGATCCGTTCGCCGACGCTGATCGACGTGGCGTTCTTCGAGCCGCTGGGATGGGACGGCAAGTTTAAGGATCTCGAATCCGTTGCGTTCGGGCCGATCCTGAGCCCGATGAACCTGAACATGACCGAGCCGGAATTGATCGCGCGTCTCGCGGCGATCCCCGGCTATGTCGATGCATTCACCCTTGCGTTCGGAGACGGTGCGATCACACGGCCGAGGATCGAGCAGTCGCTGGCGACCTTCGAGCGCTCCATCGTTGCGGGCGAGGCCCCGTTCGACCGCTGGATCAAGGGCGACGAGAGCGCTATCAGCGCAACGGCCCAGCGCGGCTTTGAGCTTTTCAACGGCAAGGGACGCTGTTCGTCCTGCCACAGCGGCCCATCCTTCTCCGACGGGTCCTTCCAGGATATCGGCACCGCCAGGGGCCACGACATCGGGCGCGGACGTTACTTTCCGACCTCGGCGAAGCTGAAATATGCGTTCAAGACCCCGACATTGCGCGACGTCGCGCGCCGTGCGCCCTACATGCACGACGGATCGGTCGCAACGCTGGAAGATGTCATCGAGCTCTACAACAAGGGCGGGATCGAGCGGCCGAGCCGGTCGCCCGACATCAAGCCGTTATCTCTGACGGCAGGTGAGAAGAAGGACCTCATCGCCTTCCTGCAAACCCTGACCGCCACGGCCCCGCCGGTGGCGGGGATCCCCAAATTGCCGCGCTGAGCGCAGCAGGGGGTCTGGAACGGGGCTCGTCAGGCGAGGTGCGGCAGTGCGGCCCCAAGCAGGCCGAGCCCGACGACCAGGAACGCGCCCGCGCAGGTCTCGAGGGCCGCCGTGCGCGACGGGGACGATTTTGTCACATAGGCGAGGGCTGACCCCACCCCGATACTCACGACACTCAACACTCCGAACATTTAACCGGCCTCCCATCCGATCTGTCCGGGTTTCACTACGACAGTTGAATTGAGCCCCCGTGCCGGAATTAGCTAAAATTCGATGGAACCGGCCGGAAAAGGTGCGCTGAAGGATGGGTTGGGGCCCGCCTGCCGCAATTAACCACAATGCAACCGACGGATGTCAGTGGCAGGCACAATGCGTAAAATTTGATATAAGTTAAACAAGTCCTTAAGCGTTTTTGTGTGTGTGTGGGCGGTTGGTTCAATGTTTAGTGGGCGGGAGCGAGATGCCGCGTCGGCTGTGCGCTCCTTTTTCGCCACGTGCCTTGCAGCGGTTTTGTTTTGCGTCGTAGCCGCGCGCAGTGCCGAGGCACATGTCAAATGGTTTTGCGCTTACGATGTCGCCGGTCAGCCCCGCGGACTCGAGAATGTCCTTTGCCTTGATTTTGAACTGCTGCTCGGCGTCGCCGTCTTCTGGCTGTTTGCGGGCTGCCTGATCGAGCCGACGTCGCTCGGCGATGCGACCATTCGCGCGCTGGACCGCATCACCGAGGGACTGCGGTCGCACACCGAGCTGATGATGCGCGCCGTCTGCGCGTTCTTCTTCATCTCGATCTGGGCCGTGGGCGGGATCCTGCTGACGCCGGAGTTGAAGACGTCGTCACCGCTGGTGGGCGCGCTGCAACTCGCCATCGCTGCCGGCATGCTGTCGCGGCGCACGCTGCCGCTGTCGGCCGTGGGGATGGCGGTCCTGTTCGGCATCGGCGTTCGCAACTACGGCGTCTTCCATCTTGCCGACTACCCGATTTTTCTCGGCGTTGCCGCCTATTTTGCGCTGATCGGGCTGAATAAGGACCTGTTCGGAATCCGCCCGATCGACGTCATGCGGTACGCCGCGGCGGTGACGCTGATGTGGGCCTCGATCGAAAAATGGGCCTATCCGGAATGGAGCTTTCCGCTCCTGATCGAGCATGCCGGGATGACCCTCGGCTTCGACAACGAGTTCTACATGCGCGCCGCGGGCATGGTGGAATTCACGCTCGCCTTTGCCCTGATCTGGACGCCGCTGATCCGGCGCTGCGCCGGCGCCGTGCTGGTGGGGATGTTCATCAGCGCGTGCTTCGAATTCGGCAGGATCGACACCATCGGACATTCGGCGATCATCGCCGTGCTGTTTGCGATTCTCGCCGACAACAAGGTGTTGCCGCGCGATCGTCGCGCGCCATGGCTTGCCCCGGTCGCTCTCTGTGCCGCGCTGTCACTGACGCTGTTCGTCTACTATTTCGGCCACGCCGCGATCTTCAAGACCTCGGTCCTGTAGATCGTCATTTGCCGGGACTATTTGGCGACGTGGACCGCGAGCTTCATCTTCGGATGAATGCCGCACAGCACGGTGTAGTCGCCGGGCACGGAAAAGGTGACGTCGAACTTGCTGCCCGGCTGCTGGTCGCCCGAGTCGAAACTGAACGTATCGGAGCTCAAATAAGCGTGATGAAGCAGTTCGCCGTCATCGTTAATGAACCGTAAAGCCTCGCCGCGCTTGATCGAGATCTCTGCGGGCTTGAATTCGCGATCCTTCTGCGAAATGACGTAAGGCGCCGCACCCATGGCTGCGCCGGCTAGCGCTCCCGTAACAATCGCGGCCACTAAAGGCACGCGGCCGGACCGGCCGAGGCGCAGGATGCGCAACAAGCCTGAATTCATGAGACCCCCGCTTGGAATTCCAACACCGGCTACTTGAGCGTGCAAATGATGCGTCCAGGATTACCTGTAAGGGTGATTATCGCCAGCTGATCTTAACGATTTCAGCATGAGTTGCAGTCACTACTAAAGCAATTTTGAGCAGACAGTCATTTTTCCGCAAGCGCTGCGCGTTTCTGCGTAGCTTGAACATCGAGCACTACGGCGAAACGCGGGTATGGATAGCCTATTAGGCAACCTCAAGGTAAAGGGCGGTGCAGCCTTCCGGCTCGCAACCGGCGGCCTGCCGCATCTTGCCCTGACCACGGGTTCGATTCGCACCCAGATTCTGATTTTTTGCCTCGCGATGAGCGCCGTTGCCGTCGCGCTCGGCGGATACTCCATCCTTGGTATCCGCCATGCCGGCGATCTGGTGGCCAAGACGTTCGACGAATCCCTGATGTCGATCAATTACGCCCGCGCGGCCGGTGCGGACTTCGCCACAATGCGGGTCGCGTCGTCGCAGCGTCTGCTGACCGCGGATCCGGAAATTCGTGCCAGCCTCGACAGCCAGATCGAAAAGCTCGCCAAGACGCTCTCGGAAGACCTGACGATCGCTGCCGACCGCTCGCAGTCCTCGCGGGCTGCGCAAGCCGCGGCAAAGGTTCAGGAGGCCGCCGACGCCTGGATGGCGCTGCATCGCCGTGCGATCGGATCGTCGCTCGAGGGAAATTCGGCGGCTGATCCGCGTGCATCGGGGACGACGGTCGGCGATGTCGATCGCTACTCCAAGATCGTCAGCCAGCAGGTCGAGCTGCTGGTCAACTATACGGCCGGCGACGGCTTTCTGTTCCGGCAAAAGGCGCTCTCGACGATCAAGCGGGATCTGCAGCTCAACGTCGCCGGGCTGACCGTCGCGCTGTTCCTGTCGGCGCTGTTCTCGTGGTTGTTGGCGCGCCGGATCATCGGGCCTGTCGCCATTGCATCGCGGGCCGCGCGGAGCATCGCCGGCGGCGACCTCGACGCGACCGTCCCCAAGGGCGGCACCGACGAGCTCGGCACGCTGCTGACCGCCATGGAAACCATGCGCGACAACATCAGGCGGATGGTCGATCAGGAAGTGTCGCAACGCCGCTCCGCGCAGGCGCGGCTCTCCGATGCGCTTGAAACGTCGCGCGAAGGCGTCGTGCTGCTCGACGCGGATGGCCAGATCGCGCTGGCCAACTCGCGCGCCAGCGAATTCATTCTTCTTTCGCCGCAGCTTCTACAGTCGGATCGGCTCGATGCCCCCAGCCTGGCGCCGGCCGACGGTGACATCGATGGCTTCGCGAGCGAGGCGCAGCTTTCCGACGGGCGCTGGCTGCGTGTCAGCCGCAGCGAGACGCAGGAGGGTGGCGTCGTTCTCGTCTACAGCGACATCTCCGCGTTGAAGCAGCAGAAGGCCGAGCTGCACGAAACCAATCTGCGGCTCGACGCGGCGCTCACGCACATGTCGCAAGGGCTGTGCCTGTACAACAGCGAGGCGCGGCTGCAGGTCGCCAACCGCAGGTTCTGCGAGATATTCGATATTTCGCCGGAGCTCATCGTTCCCGGAATGACCATGGAGGACGTGCTCGGCCTCAGCGTCGCCGCCGGCAATCACGGTGAGCGGACCGTCGCCGACCTGCTGGCGGAACGCGAGCGATCGATGACCCAGCACGAGGGCAACTATCGGCAGCATCTCAGCGATGGACGGATCATTGCCATCGCGCAGCGGCCGACATCCGATGGCGGCTGGCTCGTCACCTGCGAGGATGTCACCGAACAGCAGCGCGCCGAGTCGCAGATCGCGTTCATGGCCCGGCACGATGCCCTGACCAGGCTGCCGAACCGGACGTTGCTGGCGGAACGGATCGAGCTGGCGGTCGCTCAGGTCGGCCGCGGATCCGGCTTCGCGGTGTTCTGCCTCGATCTCGATAATTTCAAGCAGGTCAACGATACGCTCGGACATCCGGTCGGCGACGAACTGCTGTGTGCGGTCGCCGACCGCCTCAACGCCTGCGTCCGCGAGGTCGACACCGTTGCGCGTTTGGGCGGCGACGAGTTCGCGGTCATCCAGTGTGGCGTCCAGGGCGGAGAGGAGGCCGAGCGCCTCGCCCGCCGCATCGTGGAATGCGTCGGCGCTCCTTACGAGCTGAACGGGCATCGCGTCGTGGTCGGGTGCAGCGTCGGCATCTCGATGTCGCCGGTCGACGGCACCACCGGAGAGAAGCTGCTGAAGAACGCCGACGTCGCTCTGTACCGCGCCAAGATGGAAGGCCGGGGTACCTGGCGCTTCTTCGAGCCGGCGATGGACGCCAGCCTGCAGCGGCGTCGGGCGATCGAGCTCGATCTCCGCGAGGCGATGGCCAAGGACGAGTTCTCGTTGTACTACCAGCCGCTTTACGATCTCCATCTCGACCGCATCTGCGGCTTCGAGGCGCTGCTGCGCTGGCATCACCCGAAGCGCGGATTGGTGGCGCCGGACCAGTTCATCCCGATCGCCGAAGAGATCGGCCTGATCGGCCCGTTGGGAGAATGGGTGCTCAATCGCGCCTGCGAGCAAGCCGTCAGCTGGCCCAGCGAGATGAAGCTCGCGGTCAACGTCTCCGCGGTCCAGTTTCGCGATCCCGACTTCATCGACGTTGCCGTCAACGCGCTTGCGGCGTCGAAATTGTCGCCGCGCCGGCTGGAGCTCGAAATCACCGAATCCGTCTTCCTGGCGAACAGCAGCGAGACGCTTGCAACGCTGCACAAGCTGAAGGCGCTGGGACTGCGCATCGCGCTGGACGATTTCGGCACCGGTTATTCCTCGCTGAGCTATCTGCGCAGTTTTCCGTTCGACAAGCTCAAGATCGACAAGTCTTTCGTGCGCGACGCGACCGCGACGCATGGGTCGAAGTCGATCGTCCGCGCCGTCATCAGCCTGGGCAGAAGCCTTGGCATGACCACCATCGCCGAGGGCATCGAGACCGTCGAGCAGCTGGACCACATGCGGGCCGAGGGCTGCAACGAGGCCCAGGGCTTCCTGCTCAGTCATCCGGTCCCGGTGACCGAGATCGCGGGCAAGATTCTCGAATTGAGAAACGGCTTCAAGCCGGCTGCCGTCAAGCAGGCGATGGCGGGCTGATAGCGCGACCTGTCGCGCAACGCGGCGGAGATCGCGCAGCAGCTGGCGCATCGCGTCTGCTGTCGTCGCGCACGGCCCGGACGACGCGGCGTGCGCCGCGGACAACGCTCTAGGCTCACGATGGTCGATCGAGAGGGCGACGGTCTGCTCGATCCGGCGTCTTCCGGATCATGCTGCGCGATACCGTGATCGACCATCGCCGAATGAAAAAAGGCGGCCCAGCGGGCCGCCCTTCCATTCCAGCATCGCGCCTTGGCTACCCGCCATTGCCGCCAATGACGGCGCGCACGGTGTTGTCGGGACCGAAATCCTCGGCGCTGTCGACATAGAGCAGCGCGGAGAGCTTCGATCGCGCGCGGTTGACGCGGCTCTTGATGGTGCCGACCGCGCAGCCGCAGATCGCCGCGGCATCCTCGTAGGAGAAGCCGGAGGCACCAACCAGGATCAACGCTTCGCGCTGGTCCTGCGGCAGCTTTTCGAGCGCCGCGCGGAATTCCTCGAACTCCAGATGCGCTGCCTGCGACGGCTGGCTCTTCAGGGTCTTGGCATAATTGCCCTCGGCGTCCTCCACCTCGCGCCGCCGCTTCCGGTAGTCGGAGCGAAACAGGTTGCGCAGGATGGTGAACAACCACGCGGGCAGGTTCGAGCCGGGCTGGAACGAGTCGATATTGGCGATCGCGCGCAGCAGGGTCTCCTGCACCAGATCGTCGGCACGGTCACCATTACCGGACAGCGAGATCGCGAACGCGCGCAGGCTCGGGACCGACGCCAGGATGTCGTCGCGAAGTTCATTCGTGAGAGGCATCACTCCCCTCCATTGTTCTTGTCAGTATCGCCCCCGGCCACGGCTGCCGCGGCAGCCTCGGGTCCGTCGAGTTTGCGGATCAGCTCCGCAAAGCGGTCGGGCACCCCCTGCCGCACCACGTCGTCGTACATGGCACGAAGCTGGTGGCCGATTCTCGATTGAATCTCGGCGTTGAGACCGCCCTGCTTCTTTACTTCCTTCATGATCTGATCCACGCTTCCCCGGGAGTTAAGTCTCTGATTTTCAAGATATTCCTCGAAAAAAGAGGCTGGCCGCGTTGCCTCGTCGGTCAGGAGCTAATGCAAAGTTGCGCAGAAAGTTCCGGAACGCTGGAACTATTTCGTGGAACTTTTTCGGCGCTCGCGCGTAATCGGGCATGCAGGGGAACCGGGGTGGCACCAAAATGGTACGCCGCCCCAGAATACGGGTTTCAGGCCGGTTGGCCTCACGAACAAGGATGGAGTGGGAATGTCCCGATCGCAGATCGTTGCCGAACATCTTCCGCTGTTGCGCCGTTATGCGCGCGCGCTGACCGGAAACCAGGCGTCCGGGGACGCCTATGTCGGGGCCATGCTCGAGGCCCTGTTGCAGGACGGATCATTGCTGGACCAGACGCACGGCCCGCGCGCCGGCCTGTTTCGGCTGTTCACCCAGATCTGGAATTCGGTGTCGGTGAACAACAACGACAATGCCGACGTGGCGACGCTCTCGCTGCCGCCGGAGCGCCGGCTCTCCAACATCACGCCGCTGCCTCGGCAGGCCTTCCTGCTGCTGTCGCTGGAAGGCTTCTCGGAGGAGGAGGTCGGCTACATTCTCGGCACCGACATCGCCGAGACCCGCAAGCTGACCGATGCCGCCGGCCGCGAGATGGCCGCCGAGATCGCCACCGACGTCCTGATCATCGAGGACGAGACTTTCATCGCCATGGACCTCGAGAGCCTGGTGAAGAATCTCGGCCACAATGTCATCGGCGTTGCGCGCACGCATTCCGATGCGGTGGCGCTCGCCAAGAACAAGAAGCCCGGCCTGATCCTCGCCGACATTCAGCTCGCCGACGGCTCGTCCGGTCTCGATGCGGTCAACGAGTTGCTGCGCACCTTCGAGGTGCCGGTGGTGTTCATCACGGCCTATCCCGAGCGCTTCCTGACCGGCGAACGGCCGGAGCCGGCGTTCCTGATCTCGAAGCCGTTCCAGCCGGCGATGGTGTCGGCGGTGGCGAGCCAGGCGCTGTTCTTCCAGCGCAACTCGCGCAACCGCACGCCGCGCGCGGCGTCGGCATGAGCTGAGTTTACGCAAAAGGGCAAAATGCAAGCCGGCGTACCGAGAGGTACGCCGGTTTTTTGTGAGCAAGGCTCCCGAGCGTGGCGCGCGAAGCTAAGCGAGGGCTGGCCGCGGATATCGATCGGCAGCTTTGCCTGACGGAATGGCATCCGAAGGTACACGCTGATGCGGCATGCGCGCGGCGATGTGGAATCGCCTGCCTCCGCCTGCTAAGCGCGGCCGATGGATACGACGCAACGCGACCGAACGATCGGCTTTCTCTGCCTGCTGGTGACGGCCTTCGGCTGGGCCCTGAACTGGCCGCTGATGAAGCTGTTGCTGCAGCAATGGCCGCCGCTGTTTGCCCGTGGGCTGGCCGGGACCTGTGCGGCGGTGATCCTGGGTACGCTGGCGCTGGCCCGCGGCCAGTCGCTCGCGGTGCCGCGCGAGGCGGTCCCGCGGCTGTTATTTGCCTCCTTCACCAATGTCTTCGCCTGGATGGGCTTTGGCACCATCGCGATGAAATTCGTCACGGTCAGCGAGGGGGCGCTCCTTGCCTACACCATGCCGATCTGGGCGATGCTGTTCGCCTGGCCGGTGCTGCACAGCCGCCCGACGCTGCGGGATCTGGCGGCGTTGCTGCTCGGCGTCGCCGGTGTCGCGCTCCTGCTCGGCGGCAACGGCTTTGCATTCAGCGCCGACAAGCTCACCGGCATTGCGCTCGCGCTCGCCTGCGCCATCCTGTTCGCGCTCGGCAACGTGCTGAACCGCAAGCCGCTGCCGATGCCGCCGCTCGCGGTGGTCGCCTGGCAGGTCGGCATCGGCTGCCTCGTGATGCTGCTGCTCGGCATTCTGTTCGAGCACCCGAACTATGCCGCGATCACGCCGCTCGGCTTCGGCTGCTTTGCCTATATGACGCTGATGCCGATGGGCATCTGCTATCTCACCTGGTTCGAGACGCTGCGTCGCCTGCCGCCGACATCGGCGTCGACCGGCATGCTGCTGGTGCCGGTCATCGGCGTGATTTCAGCCGCGATCATCCTCGGCGAGCCGCTGGGGCTTCGCGAGATCGGCGCGATGGCATTGACGCTTGGCGGCGTGACGCTGGCGCTGCAGCGGGCATGAGTTGCCGGTCGAGGGAACCGGCGTTCACGAGACGCGTTCTCCTGAAAAGGGAGCTTGGCCATGCGCAAGGCGATCGCGCGGCTTGATGCGGAGCAGAAGGCGCAGCTGCTTTATCTCGCAGATCTCGGTACGGCGATGTTCACCTCGGCGCTCGTGGTCTGCACGCTGAAAGCGGTCGTGGACCTCTTCATCGGCGGCTGAACCGCAGCATCAGCGCCAACGCGCCGTCACTCCTCCTGCGGCGCGTCCCCTTGGGTGTGCCCATCCGGCCCCCGGTTAAACACCCCATACTCGCTCGACTTCACCCCGGCGCCTCCATCGACGCCGTTGCTGGCCAGACCGAGCTTGAGCAGCTCGCGGACCGCCGCGGCACGCGTAGGCATGCGGTGCTTGAAGCGGAAATCGTCGAGAGCCGATAATTCTTCGGGGGAAAGCATGACTTGAAGACGTTCAGCGCGAAGCTCATTCATCGCAAATCGCCCAGAATTAGATAGTTGAGTAATTTGCTAAACGAGCCAAGTCGCGGCGGGTTCCACAGACTGAGACAAAAACGTCGATTGAGTAAGTTTATCAAATAAAATCAATGACTTACTAGGAAAATTTGGGAACGATCTGGCGTCCGTCCCGTTGTCTGGCGGGAGTGACGCCATGACCAACCACGTCAAGCTGCCCCGGAAGTTGTCCGAGGAGCCGGAAGCCCCGGAACCGCGACGTCCGAGCCACGCACAAGTCATCGATCAACTGGACCGCTGGGCCAATAGTCCCGGTCTGCAACCGCCAAGGGTGAGTGATGCAGAAGACGATTCAGAAACGGAAGCGATCTGAGCCCCACACGTTCGAGCAGCGCCTCGACGAACACCGGGTGCGGCTCGAGAGCCAGCTCGCGGAATTGCCGCGCGGCGCCAAGCGAGAACAGATCGCCGCGCGCATCGAGCAGCTGCGGACCGCCGTCGAGCTGAACGCGATGCTGTCGATGAGTGAATGAGCAAGTCACACCGGACAGAGCCGCTCAGCAACCGCGGCAGACTGAATTCAGCTTCGCCTTGAGGCCGGGGTCGTCCCACGGCGGGGCAGCCGAAAAATGGAATGGGACGGTTAGGACGGCCGAATCGTCCGGCACCTCCGCAGGCAGCGCGGCATAGGGCTGGGCGCGTTCAACGATAGCCAATGCCTCTGCATCGATGGCCGGGATACCGCTGGCCTCGATGAGCCAGCTCGCCATGAGGTGACCTGCGCGATCGATCCTGAAGGCAACTTTGGCGGTGCCCTCCTGGCCGGGCGTCAATGCTGCCGGGTAGCGCCGAGCCTGGGTAAGACGAACACTGACGTCCCGCTTCCATGCCTCGACCGAACCGAGGAGCCGCGTCTCAGCACCGTATTCCTCTGCGATTGTGGGAAGTGTGGCAATGACGAGCAAGGCAATGCAAACAGCGACGCGTCGTAACATCCAGATGCTGATCCAACTTCACAATCTACCAAGGCACTCTATTCGCGCTTCGGTTGATTGCAAGGCGCGTAGCTCGCTATGCGGTGGAGATCCGTCAATGTCTGCCTGCGAAATCGGCTTGCCCGTATTCGCCACGCACCGTAGCATCCCTCTCGTTGATGGGGATGGAGTCCCCCGATAACCGCCGCAAGGCTGATGACTCCTACCGGGCGCGACAGCGTCGGTAGGAGCATGCGCCACCGCCGACCCGCTGCGCGCCCCGCGAACGAGAAGGGGCAGAGCATGATGGGTCTTCCTGGTTCACTCTCAATCGCATTGTCGCTGGTCGGGTCGATCTGGCTCGTCGGTGTCGTCGCCCTGTTGGTCGGCGCCCCGGGCGAGCTGGTCGCCGCGACCTTCGTTGTTGGGTTGCTGGCGGGTTTTGCCGAGTGGCGAGCCGGAAAGGTGGAACATTGAACGTTCAATTGTTGGCGGCGGTCGCGATCGGCGGTTCGCTGGGATCGGTCGCGCGCTACCTGGTGGCGATCGGCGCGGGGCGCCTGGTCGGCACCGAATTTCCCTGGAGCACGCTGGTGATCAATATTGTGGGCTCGTTCCTGATCGGCGTCTTCGCGGAGTCCTTCGCGCTGAGCTGGAATGTCAGCCAGGCGGTCCGGGTCTTTCTCACCGTCGGCATCTGCGGCGGCTTCACCACCTTCTCGACCTTTTCGCTCGATGCGATCGTGCTGATGCAGCGGGGCGAGGTCTGGCCTGCCGCTGCCTACATCGCGGCCTCCGTCGCGCTCTCGATTCTCGCGCTGTTCGGCGGCCTGCTGCTGGTGCGGGCGCTCGCGAGTTAATTGTCAGCTACGCGCCCACCCTTCCCGTCATCCTGAGGAGCGCGGAACGCGCGTCTCGAAGGATGCACGGCCCGGCTGGTGGCCGTCGACCCTTCGAGACGCCGCTGCGCGGCTCCTCAGGATGACGGGTCGAATAGACGGACGGGTATGCTAGTCGCGCCAAGCACTGATCAGTGGGATGGCGACCGGTGCGTGCCGGTTCGTCGTCTGGTCCGCGCGGGCGCCGTTCCAAAAAAGTGAAGGGCTGGAGGTATCGCCTGCCGCCGGAATCCTTGGCGCGCCCGGGACCAGCCGGTAGGATGGAACCCGGATCGAGGTCAGGGACCAAGGGAGAGACTGGGGGATGAAGCACGTCGACGTCGCGGTGATTGCTGCCACGCTGTGGCTGCTGGCGTCGATGGTGCTGGACATCCTTACGCCGAAGTCGATCACCGCGCTGATGATCGCCGCCGCACTCGCCCCGCCGTTCCTGATCGGGATCGGCATCCATTTCGCACGCGAATATTTCAAGGCGAAGCGGCGCAGCTACCCGCCACCGCGGTTGGACGAACACTTCGAGAACTAAGCGCAACAGGTCTGCAAGACGGGTTGCACTTGCTGCATTGAACTGCGTCGATGGCTTGTTAAGCTCGTGCCATGACCGAGCACCTCCCCGATACGATCAGCCGCCTCTACACCGACCCCGGCGAATACGTCGACAGCGACCATCCCGCCGTCGATGCGTTCGCCCGCGCCGCCGTCCCAGCCGACGCCAGCGCGCGCGACAAAGCGAGCCGGCTCTATACCGCGGTGCGCGACGGCATCCGCTACAACCCCTATGTCAGCATGCGCTCGCCCGAGAGCTACCGGGCCTCGAGCGTGCTCGCCGCCGGCAATGGCTACTGCGTCGGCAAGGCGGCGCTCTATGCCGCGGCCTGCCGGGTCCACGGCATCCCGGCCCGGGTCGGCTTTGCCGACGTCCGCAACCATCTCACCACCGAGAAGCTGCGCCAGAGCATGGGCTCGGACCTGTTCACCTGGCACGGCTTCACCGAAGTGTTCGTCGACGGCGCCTGGCGCAAGGCGACCCCGACCTTCAACGATACACTGTGCGCCAAGCTCGGCGTCAAGCCGCTCGATTTCGACGGCCACTCGGATGCGCTGCTGCATCCGTTCGACGGCGCGGGGCGCGCCTACATGCAATACGTCAACGACCACGGCGTCTATCACGACGTCCCCGCCAAATTCCTGATGCGCGAGATGGCGCGCGAATACGCCAACATGCAGGGCGAGGACATGACCGGCCGCGACATGGAGCGCGAGGCGGCGGAGCAATAGCGGGCGGCGTGCTGCGGCAAGCGGCGCGCTGACGGAAGCCGTTTCGGGTGAGCGTGCGCCGGCTGAGGGGGCGCTGTCATGGATGCGGAGCTGCCGAAAGGTCAGGTCGGCCGCCCGGCCACGGGCTGGGAGGACGCGGTCGCGCTGACCGGCTTTATCCTGGTCGCGGTCGGGCAGGCCTCCAACCAGGTGCTGGCGCGCGGCCTTGCCGGCTCGGTGCCGCCGTTCTCGCTGGCCTTCTTCCGCTGGAGCATCATCGCCATTGGGCTTGCGCCGTTCGCGATCGCGGCGATCAGGGACGGCAAGATCCCGCTGGCGCAGAATTTCTGGCCGATCCTCGCGGCGGGCTTCCTCGGCATGTTCCTGTGCGGCGGGCCGGTCTACATCGCGGGCATCACGACTACCGCGATCCATATCGCGCTGATCTTCGCGCTATCGCCGATCATGGTGCTCTTGATCTCGGCCGCGCTCGGCATCGAGCATATCGGTCCGCTGCAATGGCTGGGCACGGCGCTGGCGCTCGCCGGTGCGCTGTTGATCGTCTCGGGCGGCCATCTGGAAAACCTGACGCAATCGAGCGCGGCATGGGGCGATCTCTTGGTGGTGTGCGCGATGCTCGGTTGGTCCGGCTACACGCTGGTGCAATCGCGCGTCGCACCGCGCGCCTCGCTGCTGGCGCGGGTCAGCCTGTTCTCGGCTGCCGGCGCGTTGTGCTCGCTGCCGCCGGCGCTCCAGGAGATGTGGGCGACGCCGGCTGCGGTCTTCAACGCCCGGGCGTTCGAAGCCTATGTCTTCGCCGGCCTCGTCCCGGGCCTGATCGCCTATGCCGGCTTCGCCTGGCTCGGCGCAAGGTTCGGATCGGTGCGGACCTCGCTCGTGCTCTACGTCGCGCCGATTGCGAGCGCGCTGCTGTCCTGGGTCATCCTTGGCGAGCCGCCGAAGCTGATCCACCTGATGGGCGGCTTGCTGATCCTCGGCGGCGTCTGGGCGAGCCTCCGCAAATAGATCCAGCTCCTTCCGGAGTGGAACCTTTTCTGGTCTCGTGCGTTGAATCCAGCGTTGATTCAAGAACTTAGTTGGAGGTCGTATGAATCTTACTCCCCAGCAGCGCAAGGTTCGTAATGAGCAGCGCCAGCAAGACGCGTCGCAGGCGATGAAGGAGCACCTCGCCCACGAGAAGGCGTTCTACGACAACTTCCACCGCCTCAAGGCCGAGCGGCAGGCGCGTGAAGCCGCGCAGTCGCGGAAGCAATCCGCTGCAAAATAAGCGCCGGGAGCCACACCCACCGACCGGATTGTCCGGATCTGACAGACCGAGAAGGAACGAGAGCGAGGGGGCCAGCACGGCACAAGCGAACTCGCACCAATGACGCGATGAAATCTCCAGGCTTATGGAGGACGTCCGATGTATTTTTCCGATCAGAAAACGGTCACTTGCAAATGCGGCGAGCCCTTGAGCGAATTGATGCTCGTCGACGATCAGACGACCGGAATCAAGTTTCATGTCGGTCGTTGCGCGTCATGCCGTGAAGTGACGGTCGTTCGATCCCAGGACATGCCATCAAGCGACAATGCCTGAAGCATATGATCCTCTCGCGCGCGAGAGGATCATTCCTTTGTGCGTGACTTCCAACGCGAGAGGTGAGTGACAGGCTGGCTGACGCATCGTTCGCGGCACGGCCAAAAAAAGAGCAGGGCGCGACCGGCATCACCACGGTCGCGCCCTACGTCGCCGGTCAATGGGGCAGGGGGAATAACCGGCTCTTCCAATGACTCGCAGACCCCCGGACTCGTTCCGCGCGAATCAAAATTTTTTCGTACACGGTTAAGTGATGGCCGGACGCGAGAACCCCACAGGTTTCGCTCGCGTTGTGTCCGTGATCGCCAACGGGAATTTCCATGGGGCGAGGGACATCACCATGTCAAAGATTCAAAAGGGAATTTTCGCTGCGTTGGCGGCTGGACTGACGCTTGGCGCGGTCCAGCTCGCATCCGGTCACGATCTCATTGGCGGACAGCAGGTCACCACCGCCCTGGCGCCGGAGAGCGCGGTCAATCGCGCCGCCAAGACCGACCGTGCCGCGGTTCCGATCACCGGCCTGCCGAGCCGCACGGTTGCGCTGAAGGTCGATCGGCTTCCCGATACGTCGGTCCTGGTCCGTGTTCCCGCGGCGCGGGAAGAGGCCCGCAATCACCCCGCAGCGCCGGCGCGTGCGCGGCCCGGCGACACCCGCAAGGTGGCTTGCGAGCCCGTGGTCAGCGTCCTGACCGAAGTGGCCAAGCTGCTGCAGCCCGGCCGCTGCGTGACCTGAGCACCCCTTGAACGGTGTCATCGCCCGGCTTGACCGGGCGATCCAGTATTCCAGAGACAGTCATTGTTGAGCCGATGAGCCTCGGCGTACTGGATCGCCCGGTCAAGCCGGGCGATGACAGTAGTGCTTGTTGGTGGCTATTCCGCTTCGTCCGGCTCGCTGCTGCTGCCGGCGGCGCTGCGGCTTGCCATCAGGCCGAGCGCGAGGCCGCCGACCGCCAGGATCGGGATCAGCCGCTTCACGCCGATGGCGCGGACGATCTGCAGGCCGGTGGCGATCAATGCGGGGTCGGCCAACATTGTTGCCGCGGCAGATTTCGCGGCCTTTGCCGCCTTCTCGGCGCGCCTCTGCATCTCGCGCTTGCGTGCCATGTAGACGCCGACGGCGATCAGCGTGACGACGAGGAACACCGCAGCGCCGGACAGGCATGCCTCCACCGGACCATAGTGCTGCAGCACGTAGACGAAGGCGGCCGCGCACAGGAAGGCGATGGTGATGAACAGCGCCACCGCGGCGGCGGCCGCGAGCGATGTCAGCCGCAGCGCGCTGCCGGTGGATTGCTTGACGTCATCGATCAGCCGCTGAAACATTGACCAGCCTTGTCCTGAAAAGCCTTGCCCTGGATCTTGCCTTGAATAGCGCATCGACGAACGCGGTGGCGGCGCGCCAGCGCTGCCATCGCGTCCAGAACGGTGGTTTGCGCATGACCTACCGCCGCCAGGTGACGCCGATCAAGAAGCCGAGGCCGAGCGCAAGGCCGACGGTCGCCAGCGGCCGCTGCGTGATCACCTCTTCCAGCGATTCCTCGATCGAGGATGCCGCATCCTGCGCTGCGCCCATCATCGCGCTGCCGCGCTCCGACATGTCGTCGAGCGTCGATTCGGCGTTGGCGCGCGCATCCTTGTAGCGGCGGCGGGCCTGCTTGCCTGCGTTGTTGGCAAACGAGTTGAGCGCGTCGGTGATCTGTTCGGTGAGGGCTGCGATATCGTTCTTCACGGCGGTGACATCCTTTTCGAGGCGTTCGTAGGTCGCGTTATCCGTCATGTTCCTGATCCCAAATGCGCTGTCCGTGCTCGACACCGAAAGCTCCCGGAGCACGTGCGTGTCCGGAGAAAAACGCTTCGCACCATGCAAAGGTTCCAGATGCGAAACCGAGGTTAGTCCTCAGGCAGCTGCGGCGAATTGACCGGCATCAAGTGCTCTTTCACGATCAACGCCACGATCAGCAGCGGTGACGACAGGAAGGCGCCCATCGGGCCCCACAGCCAGGTCCAGAATGCGAGCGCGAGAAAGACCGCGAGCGCATTCAGCGACAGCCTGCGGCCGACGATCGTCGGCGTCACGAAATGTCCTTCCATGAAGGTCACGACGGCAAAGCATGCCGGCGCGATCAGCCCCGCGCCGATGGTCGGCGAGGAGACGATGCCGACCGCGACCAGCACCACGAACATCGCGACCGGGCCGATGATCGGAATGAAGTTCAGTGTCGCGGCGAGCGCGCCGAGCCCGGCCGCGTTGGGCGTGCCCGTCGCCGCGCAGATCGCACCGGTGACGATGCCGACGCCAGCATTGATCATGGTGACGGTCAGCAGATAATTGCCGAGATGGGCCTCGAGCTCGTTGAGGATGCGCAGCGTGCGCAGCCGCGCCGCGCGGTCGCTGAAGGTCATCACCAAGGCGCGGCGCAGATCCTTCCAGCTCGCGATGAACAGGATCAGGGTCGCGATGAACAGCAGGAATTCGGCGAAGGTCGGTGACACGAATTCCAGCGTCGGCTGCACCCATTCGAATTTCGGGAGCTGGAGGTTGGCGAGCGTATCGGGGGCGCCGACCATGCTCTGCAATTCCTGCCACAGCGCGAGCGGCCGGTCGAACACATGCAGCTTCTCCTTCAGGATCGCGCCGAGCTCGGGCAGCCGCGAGCTCCATTCCATGACCGGCGAGGCGATCAGTCCGACCATGAAGCTGACCGCGGCGCCGACCGCGATCACGATCAGCACCGCGCCGAGCGCGCGCGGGATCCGGTAGCGCTCGAGCAGGCTCGCCGCGGGCGACAGCATGGTGCCGACGATGAAGGCCATGGTGATCGGAAGGAAGACGGCGCGCGCCAGATAGAGCACCGCCGCCACGACGATCACCAGCAGCGCGACCAGCGCGAAGGCGACGACCTCGGCGCGGCTGATCACCGGCGGCGTTTCGGCTTTGCTGTCGGGGAGGGGCGTGCCTTCGGGCGCGTTGCCAAGCATACGTTCACCCGGAAAGGCGCGCACCAGACTCCTCCCGAATGGGGACAAATGAATTTCGCGTCAAATTGCGCGTGACAACGGCGTTGCCCTGGCAAAGGTTCCATCGCGCGCTCGTGAGGCGCGGCGGGTTGACAATCGCGACTTCGCGACGATTCGCAGCGGAACTCTTCGGCGATCACGCGCGTTGGTTGGGCATCGCATCACCATGATGCGCATCCCGTCCAGGGGCAGCACATGACACAGCAGTCTCTCTCCAGCCGCCGGCTTGCGTCGCGCGCCGCGCGCACCCTTGCCCGCAATCTTGCCTTCGCCACCGTCCTGCTCGCGACGCCATTCATTGTCGCCAATTCGGCCAGCGCCCAAGTCAGCGCTCAAGTCCGCTCGTCTGCGCTCGGCTATGCGTCGACCCATCCGGGCGGATTCCCCTCCGACGAGGTGATGAACGATCCTTCGGCCGGGGCCACCGGGGACGGCGCGCTGCCGGAGCGGCTGCGCCGCACCACCGTCGCGCTCAACACGTCAGAGGCGCCCGGCACCGTCATCATCGATACCGGCAACACCGCGCTCTATTACGTGCTCGGCGGCGGCCGGGCGATCCGCTACGGCGTCGGCGTCGGCCGCGAAGGGTTCACCTGGGCGGGTACCCAGACCATCAGCCGCAAGGCCGAGTGGCCGGACTGGCATCCGCCGGCCGAGATGATCAAGCGCCAGCCTTATCTGCCGCGCTTCATGGCCGGCGGCCCGGGCAATCCGCTCGGCGCCCGCGCGATGTATCTCGGCTCCAGCGAGTACCGCATCCACGGCACCAACGATCCCTCGACGATCGGCAAGTTCGTGTCGTCGGGCTGCATCCGCCTCACCAACGAGGACGTCTCCGACCTGTTCAGCCGGGTCGATGTCGGCACCAAGGTGGTGGTGCTGCCGAAGAACGCACCGCATCTCGCCGCGCGCGAGCTCGGCCCGCCCACGACGCAGATCTCGGTCCGGCCGGTGCCGGTGCAGCCGCGTCCTGCCGTGATGACGCTGCCTTCCGGCCGTCAGGCGATGAACATCCCGGCGGCTTCCCCGTTGTACTGAAGATTTGCATCATACTGAGGTCGGTGATGGCGAAGCGGCACGTTAGGCGGTGGGCGTTCGGGACGGCGGCATTGCTCGGCCTGTCCCTTGCGCCCGCTGCGCAAGCCCAGGATTTCTTCTCGCAGCTGTTCGGCGGCTTCATGCAGGGCCGCCCGCCGGTGATCCGGATGCCGTTCGATGACGGGCCGGCGCCTGTGCCGCGGGCCGAGCGTCGCGCGCGCTATGATGTCGGCCAGGCCTATTGCGTGCGCACCTGCGACGGCCGCTATTTCCCGCTGGCTGCGACCGGCAACCAGAGCAAGGCGGAAAGCTGCAACAGCTTCTGCCCGGCGAGCGCGACCGAAGTGGTCTATGGCGGCAATATCGACAACGCTGCAACGGACGACGGCAAGCCGTATTCCGAGCTGCCGAACGCATTCCGCTATCGCGACGAGATCGTTTCGGGGTGCACCTGCAACGGCAAGGACCCTGTCGGGCTCGCCGCGGTGAAGATCGAGGACGATCCGACCCTGCGCAAGGGCGACATCGTCGCCGGCAAGGACGGCTTGATGTCGGTCGGCCGCCCGGACCGGCGCGGGGCATCTCTCAACTTCACGCCGGCGCCGGATCGCATCCGCGCCAAGTATCAGCGTGCGCCGGTGCTGGCGCGCGAATAGCGCGGCTCATCAGATAATGCCGACATCGGTTCCCGGTCGGAACCGACCTTCCTGTCGCACGTTAGCCCAGCGCGAACACCACATTCACCGATGCCATCAGGGGGCCCCGCATGATCGTCGGCGTACTCGTCACTTTCCTTGTCATTATTCTCGTTCTTTATCTCATCAACATGCTGCCGCTCGACGGCCGCGCCAAGCAGATCGCGCGCGTCGTCGTCATCATCATCGGCATCGTCTCGCTGCTGAAGTATTTGGCGGTGTTCTAGAACGCGATAGCCAGTACGCGCGGCTCCTCGATTCAAGCACTGCGCTCTCTGGAATACTGGATCACCCGCCTGCGCGGGTGATGACACCGAACTTGCTCGGAATCGCGCCACGGCGTCGTCCCTGCGAAAGCAGGGACCCATAACCACCGATGGCCATTGTTGGGCGAGTGCTGGAACGACGAGTCTCATTCACGACACCCGCCGCGGAGTATGGGTCCCTGCTTTCGCAGGGACGACGATGAGGGTGGGTCGCGTTCAAGTTGTCAAACAGCTTCCCGGTGCCATCATCCACGCATGCATGCGCGGTGATGACCCTGCGAGGGGCGCATGCGTGATTTCGGAATAATAGAAGACTGCCGCTGAGTTGCCCGACGAGTCAAGTTGCCGTATCCGCCGGCCGGCTACTGTGCATGGGGTTGTTTTCGATATTTTGGCAGTGCGCCCCTGTGACGGCGGGCTCACGTGCCCGCAAAAAAGCCCCGGCTCATCGCCGGGGCTTTTGCTTGTCGTTGCGATTGCTCGCGGATCAGCCTGCGGCCTTGGCCTCGCGGCGGCGCGCGGTGAGGATGTATTCGGTGTAGCCGTTCGGCTGCGTACGTCCTTCGAACACGAGGTCGCAGGCCGCCTTGAAGGCGACGCCGTCGAACGCCGGCGCCATCGGCTTGTAGAGGGCATCGCCGGCGTTCTGCTTGTCGACGACGACGGCCATGCGCTTCAGCGATTCCATCACCTGATCCCTGGTGATGACGCCCTGATGCAGCCAGTTCGCCAGATGCTGGCTCGAGATGCGCAGCGTGGCGCGGTCTTCCATCAGACCGACGTCGTGGATGTCGGGCACCTTGGAGCAGCCGACGCCCTGGTCGATCCAGCGCACGACGTAACCCAGGATGCCCTGGCAGTTGTTGTCGATCTCCTGCTTCACGTCGTCCGGCGCCCAGTTCGACTGCGACACCGGAATGGTGAGGATGTCGGAGAGTTTTGCGCGCGGCCCGCCCTTGGTCAGCTCCTGCTGGCGGGCGATCACGTTGACCTGGTGATAGTGCAGCGCATGCAGCGTCGCCGCGGTCGGCGACGGCACCCAGGCGGTGGTGGCGCCGGCCTGCGGGTGGCCGATCTTCTGCGCCAGCATGTCGGCCATCTTGTCGGGCGCCGCCCACATGCCCTTGCCGATCTGGGCGTGGCCGGGCAGGCCGTCGATCAGGCCGTTGTCGACGTTCCAGTCCTCATAGGCCTTGATCCACGGCTGCGCCTTCATGTCGTTCTTGCGGATCATTGGACCTGCTTCCATCGAGGTGTGGATCTCGTCGCCGGTGCGGTCGAGGAAGCCGGTGTTGATGAACATGATGCGCTTGGAGGCGCGCTGAATGCAGGCCTTGAGGTTGACCGTGGTGCGGCGCTCCTCGTCCATGATGCCGACCTTCAGCGTGTTCTCCGGCAGGCCGAGCATCTTCTCGACCTCGGCGAACAGGTCGCAGGTCAGCGTCACCTCGTCGGGGCCGTGCATCTTCGGCTTCACGATATAGGCCGAGCCGGTGCGGCTGTTCTTGACCTTTGAATTGCCCTTGAGGTCGTGGATTGCGAGCAGGCCGGCCACCGCGGCGTCAAGCAGGCCTTCGGGGATTTCCTCGCCCTTGGCGTCAAGCACCGCGTCGGTGAACATGTGGTGGCCGACATTGCGCATCAAGAGCAGGCTGCGGCCGTGCAGCTTCAGCTCGCTGCCGTCGGGCTTCTTGTAGACGCGGTCGGCATTGAGCGAGCGCGTCAGCGTCTTGCCGCCCTTGTCGAAATCGGCCGACAGCGTGCCGTTCATCAGGCCGAGCGTGTTGCGATAGACCAGCACCTTGTCCTCGGCGTCGACGGCGGCGACCGAATCTTCCATGTCGAGAATGGTCGAGACCGCCGACTCCAGGATCATGTCGGCGACGCCGGCCGGATCGTCCTTGCCGATGACGTTGCTGCGGTCGATCTTGACCTCGACATGCATGCCGTTGTTGACGAGCAGGATCGCGGTGGGCTGGGCGGCGTCGCCCAGATAGCCGGCGAACTGGGCGCCGTTCTTCAGCGCCGTCGAATTGCCGCTCTTCAGCTTGACCGAGAGCTGGCCCGCGATCACGCCGTAAGACGTCACGTCGGTGTGGCTTCCGGTCGCGAGCGGCACGGCGGCGTCGAGGAACGCCTTCGCCTTCGCGATCACCTTGTCGCCGCGGGCCTTGTTGTAACCCTTGCCACTCTCGCTCGGATCATGCGGGATCGCGTCGGTGCCGTAGAAGGCGTCGTACAGCGAACCCCAGCGCGCGTTGGCGGCGTTCAGCGCGTAGCGGGCGTTGGTCAGGGGCACCACGAGCTGCGGGCCGCAGATATTGCCGATTTCCTCGTCGACATTCGATGTCTCGACCTTGTGGGTCGCGGGCTCGGGCAGCAGGTAGCCGATGTCCTTCAGGAACGCGGTGTAGGCGTTGAGGTCGAACGCCTTGCCCTTGTTGGCGCGATGCCAGTCGTCGATCTTGGCCTGCAGCGCGTCGCGGACCGCGAGCAGTTCGCGGTTCTTCGGGCCGAGCTTCTGGATGATGGCGGCGAGTCCTGCCCAGAACGCGTCAGGCGCGATCCCAGTTTTCGGCGTCGCCTCGTTGGCGATGAAATCGAACAGGACAGGGGCGATCTTCAATCCATGGGCATCGACACGAGTCATGATGGGCTTTCTCAAAGAAATGGGGCGTTTAGGGGCTGTTTTCGAAAGAAATCAGCAAAAAACGCGCCAAAGGGCGGCGTTCACGGCTCTTTTAGCCCTAAAGCCACGGCTCTGAGAAGGCCCCCTTTCCCCCAGTGCCGCACCGGCAGCGAGCGCGGTCACTGCGCCCTGGTCCGGACCTTGGTGGCGATCAGCAATGCGGCGAGCAATAAGGGAATTGCGCCTGCCACGAACACGGCCGCCGCGCCCATCAAATCGAGCACAAGCCCGCCGCCGGCCGCGCCCATGGTGATGCCGAGGAAGATCGAGGCCACCGTCAGGCCAGGTGAGACCGGACCCGCGCTGTCTCCCACCGCCGTCATGCCCCGCCTTGAGCGGGGCATCCAGTACGCCGCGGCCTCTCGGCTCAAGCGTTGACGTCTCTGGAATACTGGATCGCCCGGTCGAGCCGGGCGATGACACCGAGTGCAGGCTAGATATTCGCCGCGAGGTCGGTCAGTTCGTCGAACAGGATGCCGGTGGTGGCCAGCATCCGCTCGATCTCGTCGGTGGCATCGCTGACCGAGCGGTTCGAAGTGTCGATGGTCAGTTCGTTGCCGGTCGGCGGCTGATAATCGTTGCCGATGCCGGTGAAGCCCTGCAGCGCGCCGGAGCGCGCCTTGGCGTAGTGCCCCTTGGGGTCGCGGGTCTCGCAGACCTCGGCAGGCGTGGCGACATAGATTTCGCGGAACGCGCTGTCGGCGATGCGGCGAGCCGCCGCGCGGTCGGCGGTCGACGGCGACACCGCCGCGACGATGGCGATATGGCCGTTGCGCGCCAGATGGGTCGCGACCTCGGCGAGGCGGCGGATGTTTTCAGCGCGATCCTGCGGCGAGAAGCCGAGGTCGCTGTTCAGCCCGGCGCGGAAGGTGTCGCCATCGAGCAGGATCGGCGAGCCGCCATTGCCGAACAGGCGCCGTTCCAGCGCCCGCGCCAGCGTCGACTTGCCCGAGCCGGGCAGGCCGGTCAGCCAGATCACCGCGCCATTGTGATTGTAGCGCGCCGAGCGCTCGTCCGGCCGCAGCGCGGATTCCACCGGCACGATGTCGATCGGCACCGCAGGCCGGCCGGCATCGACCGACAGCACGAGGCCGCCGCCGGCGATTCGCCCGTTGACCTCGATCACGAGGCGGCCGGTACGCGGATTGTCGGTGTAGGGATCGGTCGCAACCGGCTGCGCCAGCGAGATGTCGATCTCGCCGACATGGTTGCGCGCGATCGCGGTATTCTCTTCGTTGGACAGCGCGCCGGGATCGATCGCCTTTTCGATCGCGACCACGGTGGCGCGGCTCTCCTTGGTGCCGAGCCGGATCAGGATCTGCTCGCCCTTGGTCAGCGGCTTGTCGTGCAGCCAGAAGATCCGCGCGCGGATGCGGCGGGTGTCGCGCGGGCTCTGCCCGCTATGTCCGATGATGTCGCCGCGCTCGAGGAACAGCTCGCGGTCGAGTGTGATGCCGACCGAGCGCCCGGCGCCCTGCGGGCCGTTGACCGACGTCACCGGCCAGCTTTCGACCGTCTTGATCTTGGCGATCTTGCCCGTGGGCATGATGACGATCTCGTCGCCGGCCTTCAGGCTGCCGGATTCGATGCGGCCCGCAACGATGCGGCGATCGTCGAACTTGTAGATCGCCTGCACCGGCAGCCGCAGCGGCAGTTTCGCCAGCGGCGGTGCCGGCTCGAGCGCATCGAGCGCCTCGACCACGGTCGGTCCCTTGTACCATCCGATCCGCGGCGTGTGTTCGGCAACGCCGTCGCCGTCGCGCGCGGAGATCGGGACCACAGCGGTCGGCGTCACGCCGAGACCGATCAGATGCGCGGAAATCTCGTCGCTGATCTCCTTGAAGCGATCGGCACTGAAGTCGACCCGGTCCATCTTGTTGACGACGACCGCGACCTGCTTCACGCCGAGCAGATGCAGGAGATAGCCGTGCCGCCGCGTCTGCGAGCGGACGCCTTCCAGCGCGTCGATGATCAACACCGCGCCGTCGGCCTGCGAGGCGCCGGTGATCATGTTGCGGAGAAATTCGGCGTGGCCGGGCGCGTCGATCAGCACGACGTCGCGCGAGCGGGTGCGGAAGCGGATCTGGGTGGTGTCGATGGTGATGCCCTGGTCGCGCTCGGTCTGCAGCGCGTCGAGCAGGAATGACCATTCGAACGGCATGCCGCGCCGCGCGCTGACCGCCTTCAGCATCTCCAGCTTGCCGTCCGGCAGGCTGCCGGTTTCATGCAGCAGGCGGCCCACCAAAGTGGACTTGCCGTGGTCGACATGGCCGACGATGACGATGCGCACCTGGGGACGGGTGGTGCCGTTGGGGGTCGCCGAGATCGAGGCGGTGGGAAGGATCATGTTCATCAGAGCACTCGCGCCAAACTGGGATCAGAGATAGCCGGCGACGCGCAGTCGCTCGAACGCATCCTCGGTTTCGTGATCGAGTGCGCGGCCGGCGCGCTCCGGGATCTTGGTGTTCTCGAGCTCATCCAGGATTTCATCGATGCTGGATGCGGTCGAAGCCACCGGGTTGGTGATGTCCTGATCCCCCAGCGAGCGATAGCGCCTGCCGTCCTTGGCGAGATAGAGCGGGATGATCGGAATGCCTTCGCGCTTGGTGTAGGCCCAGATGTCGGCTTCGGTCCAATGCAGGATCGGATGGATGCGCAGATGCGCGCCTTGCGGCGGCGAGGCGTTGAAGTGATCCCAGAATTCCGGCGGCTGGTCGCGCACGTCCCATTCGCCTTCGAGGCCGCGCGGCGAGAACACGCGCTCCTTGGCGCGCGTTGCCTCTTCGTCGCGGCGGATGCCGGCGATCAAGCCGTCAAAGCCGAATTTATTGAGCGCGAGCTTCAGGCCCTCGGTCTTGCGCGCGGCGGAGCGCGCGGCCGGCGGCAGGGTCGGGTCGACGCTGTCGATCGGCGGGCAGGGCTCGACGCGCAGGTCGAGGTCCCATTCCTTGCCGAAGCGATCGCGGAACGCGTACATCTCCGGAAACTTCTTGCCGGTGTCGACATGCAGCGCCGGGAACGGGACGCGGCCGAAGAACGCCTTGCGCGCCAGCCAGATCATCACATTGGAGTCTTTGCCGAGCGACCACAGCAGCGCGAGTTTCTTCAGCCGGGCGAACGCCTCGCGCAGAATGTAGATGCTCTGCGCCTCCAGCTCATCGAGATGATCCATGGTCGGGGGGGCCTGATGGGCCAAAATTCCCGGCACGGAAGATGCTTTACCAAGGACTGCGGAACGCGTTTCGGCAGCGGCGGATTCGTTGTCGAGAAGATGCATCTCTTGGCCTTGGCCTGTGGAGTTGAAAATTCTAAAGTTGCGCTGCAATAGAGAAGAAATAATTTTCTCTTTGCTGGGCTTGATCGAGAGATAAATAGAAAATAATTTCAGTCAACCCCCAAATTGGGGAAGCGAGTGTCTGATGCGATATCTGCCGGTGTTTCTGGATCTGCAAAGCGGCAAGGTGCTGCTCGTTGGAGCGGGCGAGCTCGTTCGCGCCAAGTTGCGGCTGCTCGCAGCCGCCGGCGCCGCGGTTCGCTGGTACGCGACCGACGGTGATTATGATTTCGCGGGTATCGCGGCGGAGGATGTCGCGCGCATCGAGCGCGCCGAAGGCGATCCGCTGGCGGCCGATCTTTCCGATGTCATCGCCGTGCTTTGCGCCGGCGCAGGTGACATTGGTGTTGCGTTGTCGGTGCGCGCCAAGGCGATTGGCCTGCCGGTCAACGTGATGGACGACCTCGTGCACTCCACCTTCATCATGCCAGCGATCGTCGATCGCGGCGATGTCGTGGTCGCGGTCGGAACCGGCGGCACGTCGCCGGTCGTGGCGCGGCGCATCCGCGAGAAGATCGAAGCCGTGCTGCCGGCGCGGATCGGCGATCTCGCCGGCTTCATCGGCCGCTTCCGCAAACCGATGCATGCGCGGATTGAAGAGTTTCCGCTGCGCCGCCGCTTCTGGGAGCGCATCGTCGACGGCCCGATCGGCGCGCTGGTGTTGGCGGGCCGTCAGGACGAAGCCGAGCGGGCGCTGAATGCGATCGGCGATCCTGCCGCATTCGCCGGCGCTGATAATGAAGGCAAGGCTGTCGGTCATGTGACGCTGGTCGGCGCTGGTCCCGGCGATCCCGATCTGCTGACCGTGAAGGCGCTGCGCGCGCTGCAGGACGCCGACGTCGTGTTCTATGACGAATTGGTGTCACCGGAAATTCTCGACCGCATCCGGCGCGATGCTGCGCGGATCCCGGTTGGCCGTCGCGTCGGCAAGCCCGGCATCGGCCAGGACGCCATCAACCGGCTCATGATCGAGGCGGCGCAGGCGGGCCAGCGCGCGGTGCGGCTGAAGGGCGGCGACCCCTTCATCTTCGGCCGCGGCGGCGAGGAGATCGAGGCGCTGCGCGATGCCGGCGTTGCTTACTCCATTATTCCCGGTGTCTCCGCCGGCCTCGGCGCGGCCGCGCAATTCGAGGTGCCGCTGACCTTCCGGCATGAGGCGCTGCGCATCACCTTCCTCACGGCGCACAAGGCGCGCGATGCCGAGGTCGTCGACTGGTCGGTGCTGACGGACAAGAAGATGACCGTCGTCGTCTACATGGGCATGACCGCCGCGCCCGCGATTCGCGAAGGCATGCTCGCCGCGGGCCGCTCGCCGGAGACGCCGGTCGGCGTGTTCGCGCGCGTCACGCGGCCCGACGCCAAGGCCGCGGTCGGCACGCTGTCGCGGCTGCCGGAGCTGGTCAAGCAAGTCGATGGCGGTCCCGCCGTCCTCATCATCGGCGACGTGGTCGCGCATTCCGCGCCCTGGAGCCGATCCAACGTCACCCAACTGTTCTCCAACCAGATCTTCTCCGAACTGCTGAAAGCTGCCGAATGACCTCTCCGCTCGAACAGAAGAAAATCAGGATCACCGGCCCCTCGGTGGTGACCGCCAACCGCACCTGGGATGGCGCCGTCGTGTACCGAACCGCCAAGCAAGGCTGGTCCACCGAACTCGCCGATTCCGCCGTCGTCAGCACCTCTGACGACGCCCGCGCGCTGCTGGCCGAGGCCACCGCCGACGACGTCGGCGCGGTCGGTCCCTATATCGCGCCGGTCGAGCTCAAGGATGGCGGCAAGGTCAGGCCGGGCAATCTCCGCGAACATATCCGCGCCAAGGGCGTCACCATCGATCTCCAGGTCCCCGCGTAAGGCGCCCCGGCGTAAGGCTCATCGAACATGTATGCTTATGACGAACTCGACCGCACGCTGATCAACGAGCGTGTTTCGGAATTCCGCGACCAGGTGAAGCGCCGCCTTTCCGGCGAACTCACCGAGGACGAATTCAAGATCCTGCGCCTGCAGAACGGCGTGTACCTGCAGCTGCACGCCTACATGTTCCGCGTCGCCATCCCCTACGGCACGCTGTCGTCGAAGCAGTTGCGCCGGCTCGCCCATGTCGCGCGCCGCTACGACCGCGGCTATGGCCACTTCACCACACGGCAGAACATCCAGTTCAACTGGATCAAGCTCGCCGAGCTGCCCGATGCGCTCGCCGATCTCGCCGAAGTCGGCATCCATGCGATGCAGACCTCCGGCAACAACATGCGCAACGTCACCTCGGACCAGTGGGCCGGCGTCGCGCCGGGCGAGATCGAGGATCCGCGCATCTGGTCGGAGCTGATCCGACAGCACACCACGCTGCATCCGGAATTCTCGTTCCTGCCGCGCAAGTTCAAGATCGCGATCACCGCCGCCGAACACGACCGCGCGGCGATCAAGATCCACGACATCGGGCTGCGCCTGCACAAGAACGCCGACGGCGAGACCGGCTTCGAGGTGCTGGTTGGCGGCGGCCTCGGCCGCACCCCGTTCATCGCCAAGACCATCAAGCCTTTCGTCCCCGGCCGCGATATCCTCAGCTACATCGAGGCGATCCTGCGGGTCTACAACCAGTACGGCCGCCGCGACAACATCTACAAGGCGCGCATCAAGATCCTGGTGCACGAGCTCGGCATCGAGAAGTTCGCCAAGGAAGTCGAGGAGGAGTGTAAGGCGATGGGCGATGTCGGGCTGACGCTCGATCACACCGCCATCGAGGAGGTCCGCTCGCGCTTCTCCTACCCGGCCTACGAAAAGCTGCCGCACATGCCGGACGAGCTGAAGCAGGCCGCGCATGACAAGCTGTTCGAGCGCTGGCGCAAGAACTCGGTCGCGCCGCACAAGGTGCAGGGCTATTCGATCGTGACGCTGTCGCTGAAGCCGGTCGGCGGCCCGCCCGGTGACGCCACCGCCGAGCAGATGGACGCGGTCGCCGACCTCGCCGACAAATATTCGTTCGGCGAGATCCGCGTCGGCCACGAGCAGAACCTGGCGCTGCCGCACGTCGCCAAGCGCGACCTGCCGGTGCTGTTCAAGGCGCTCGACCGCCTCGGCCTCGCGACGCCGAACGTCAATTTGGTGACCGACATCATCGCCTGCCCGGGGCTGGATTATTGCTCGCTGGCCAATGCGCGCTCGATCCCGATCGCGCAGGAGCTGACGCGGCGCTTCGCCAACCACGACACCGCCGACCTGATCGGCCGGCTGCACATCAACATCTCCGGCTGCATCAATGCCTGCGGCCATCACCATGTCGGCCACATCGGCATTCTCGGCGTCGAGAAGAACGGTGAAGAGTTCTACCAGATCACGATCGGCGGCCGCGCCGACGAGAACGCGCAGTTGGGTACTCTGATCGGCCCGGCCGTTCCCTATGCGGAAGTCGCCGACGTGATCGAAGACATTGTCGAAGCCTATCTCGCGCTGCGCGACCGTCCCGAGGAATTGTTCGTCGATACGGTGAAGCGTCTGGGCGTCGAGCCTATCAGGGAGCGCGTCTATGCCACTCGTTAAGCAGGGAAGACTGACCACCGATCTGTTCGTGCATGTCGCCGACGGCGCCGAGCTGCCGGGCGACGGCGCGGTGCTGGTGAGCGCCGAGCGCTTTCTCGCCGATCCGGAAGCGCTGCTGCGCCGCCCCGGCAAGCTGGGGGTGATCTGGCCGAACAACCGCAACCTCGACGAACTGGTGTCGCATCTCGATCGGCTGGCCTCGGTCGCGCTGGTGTTTCCGACCTTCCGCGACGGCCGCGCCTACAGCCAGGCGCGCCTGCTGCGCGAGCGCTACGGCTATGACGGCGAGCTGCGCGCCACCGGCCAGATCCTGCGCGACCAGTTCGTTTTCATGACGCGCGCCGGCTTCGACGCTTTCGAGGTGAAGAAGGATGCCGACGCCGACGCGTTCGCGCAGACCATGAAGCGCTATTCGGTGTTCTACCAGCCGACCGGCGACGGCCGCGTCACCGCACTCAACCGCCGCATGCAGCTGCGTCACTCGGAGAGCGCCGGCCAGTGAGCATGCTTGCACCAGAGTTGGCAGTGGGATCAGCCGCGTTGCCTCCGGCGGATGCGCTCGATCGCGCGCTGCGCAAAGCATCCCCCGCCGAGGTGATCGCTGCCGCATTGGAGACGGTCGGCCGCGAGAAGCTGGCGCTGGTGTCGTCGTTCGGCACCGAGTCCGCCGCGCTGCTCAAGGTGATGGCGGACGTCGATCCGGCGATCCCGGTGGTCTTCCTCGACACCGGCTGGCTGTTCGAGGAGACGCTGGCTTATCGTGATACGCTGATCAAGACGCTCGGCCTCACCGATGTGCGGTCGATCAAGCCCGATGAGCAGGCGCTGTCGCGCCAGGACCCGGACCGCGAATTATGGTTCAGCGATCCCGACGCCTGCTGCCGCATCCGCAAGGTGGAGCCTTTGGCGCGCGCGTTGAAGCCGTTCGCCGGCTGGATCAACGGCCGCAAGCGTTTCCAGGGCGGTGCCCGCGCCGATATCCCCGTCGTCGAGGACGACGGCGTCAGGCTGAAATTCAATCCGTTCGCCAATGTCTCGCGCGAGGAGATCGAGGCGATCTACACGCTCGGCAAGCTGCCGCCGCATCCACTTGTCGCATCGGGATATCAGTCGGTCGGGTGTATGCCTTGCTCGAGCCGGGCCGCAGCCGGCGAGGATGCCCGCGACGGCCGCTGGCGTGGCCGGGCGAAGACGGAATGCGGCATCCATACGACGGAGATGTCGTAGGGCGCCGGGGCTCGATCACGATGACGCTTCAATCGCGATCGGGCGACGCGACAAAGCCTTCGCAGCGCGGCGGCTTCGTAGCACAAGCGCGCTGCGCCGCTGAAAACAAAGAAAACCGGTTTCGTTGACTTAAGGCCACTTCACCGTGAGTTATGTCCTGCGTGTTCCCTGACATTCTCAGGTTGAATGGAGACAGAAATGATCCGTCGCATGCTGCCGCTGGTCGCGGGATTGTTGTGGGCGAGCTCGGCCTTCGCGGCCGACTATTCGCTGCTCAACGTGTCCTACGATCCGACGCGCGAGCTCTATGTCGATTTCAACAAGGCGTTCGCTGCGGCCTATCAGAAGGAAACCGGCAAGAGCGTCGAGATCAAGCAGTCGCATGGTGGCTCGGGCTCGCAGGCGCGCTCGGTGATCGACGGATTGCAGGCCGATATCGTCACGCTGGCGCTGGCCTATGACATCGATGCGATCGCGGGCAAGGGCCTCATTGCCACCGACTGGCAGAAGCGGCTGCCGCTCAACGCCTCGCCCTATACCTCGACCATCGTGTTCCTGGTCCGCAAGGGCAATCCCAAGGGCATCAAGGATTGGGACGATTTGATCAAGCCCGGCGTTGCCGTGATCACGCCGAACCCGAAGACCTCGGGCGGTGCGCGCTGGAACTATCTCGCCGCCTGGGGCTACGCGCAGAAGAAGTTCGGCTCGGCCGACAAGGCGAAGAAGTTCGTCGCCGATCTCTATCAGAACGTTCCGGTGCTCGACACCGGCGCGCGCGGTTCGACCGTGACCTTCGTCGAGCGCGGTGTCGGCGACGTGCTGCTCGCGTGGGAGAACGAAGCTTTCCTCGCGCTGCGCGAATTCGGGCCGGACAAGTTCGAGATCGTGGCCCCGGCGCAGTCGATCCTGGCCGAGCCGCCGGTCACCGTCGTTGATACGGTTGCTGACAAGAAGGGCACCCGGGCCGTCGCCGAAGCCTATCTGAAGTACTGGTACACCAAGGAAGGCCAGGAGATCGCCGCGCGCAACTCCTACCGGCCGCGCGATCCCGAGATTGCCAAGGAGTACGAAAAATCCTTCGCCAAGGTTGAACTTTTCACCATCGACGACGTTTTCGGTGGTTGGACCAAGGCGCAGAAGGAGCACTTCGCCGAGGGCGGCATCTTCGATCAGATCTACAAGAACTGATCGAGATATCAGGGGGATATGTGAGCACAGCGGTTGCAAGGCGCAGTACCCTGCCGGGGTTCGGTCTCACCATGGGACTGACCCTGACATGGCTCTCCGTTATCATCCTGATTCCGCTGGCTGCGCTGTTCCTCAAGACGTTCGAGCTCAGCCTCGATCAGTTCTGGGGCATCGTCAGCAGCCGCCGCACCCTGAATGCGCTGAAGATTTCGTTCGGGCTTTCGTTTGCGGCCGCGTGCGTCAATCTGGTGATGGGCACCATCATCGTCTGGGCGCTGGTGCGCTACCGCTTTCCGGGCCGGCGGCTGTTCGACGCCATCGTCGATATTCCGTTTGCCTTGCCAACGGCGGTCGCGGGCGTCGCGCTGACGCAGCTGTTCGCGCAGAAAGGCTGGCTCGGCGCGCCGCTCGCCGAACTCGGCATCAAGGTCGCGTTCACGCCGATCGGCATCTTCATCGCGATGATCTTCATCGGGATTCCGTTCGTGGTGCGCACGGTGCAGCCGGTGCTGATCGATCTCGATCCCGAGATCGAGGAGGCGGCGGCGAGCCTAGGGGCCAATCGCTGGCACACCGTGTTTCGCGTCATCCTGCCGAGTTTGATTCCGGCGCTGCTTACCGGCTTTGCGCTCGCCTTCGCCCGCGCCATCGGTGAATACGGCTCGGTGATCTTCATCGCCGGCAACCTGCCCAATGTCTCCGAGATCGCGCCGCTTCTGATCGTGATCCGGCTGTCCGAATTTCGCTACGCCGACGCCACCGCGATCGCGGTCGTGATGCTGGTGGCCTCGTTCCTGATCATCTTCCTGATCAACCGGCTGCAGCGCTGGGCGCAAGCCCGCATTCCCGTGCATTGAGGTTCGAGATGTCGATGCAGACGGGATTGGCGACCTCGACCACGCAACTGCGGACCTACGCGCCCGCGACCGATGTCAGCGTTGCGGCTCCCGCGCCGCGGCTCGAGATCGCGCGCGCGGAGCCGGTCGCGGCGCGGCGCAACCCGCGCACCGAGCCGGGCCCGGTCCGCCTCATCATCATTGCGCTCGCGATCGCCTTCCTCAGCATCTTCGTCGTGCTGCCGCTGGTCGTCGTGTTCGCCTCGGCGTTCTCGAAAGGCATCGTCGCCTATTTCACGGCGCTGGCCGAGCCCGAGGCGCTCGCTGCGATCAAGCTGACGCTGCTGATCGCGGCGGTCTCGGTCACGCTCAACCTCGTGTTCGGCGTGGTCGCGGCCTGGGCGATCTCGAAGTTCGAATTCACCGGCAAGACCTTCCTGATCACGCTGATCGACCTGCCGTTCTCGGTCTCGCCCGTGATCTCGGGCCTGGTCTTCGTGCTGCTGTTCGGCGCGCAGGGCTACTTCGGAACATGGCTGCAGGCGCACAACGTCCATATCCTGTTCGCGGTACCCGGCATCGCGCTAGCGACGATCTTCGTCACCTTCCCGTTCGTGGCGCGCGCACTGATCCCGCTGATGCAGGAGCAGGGCACCCAGGAAGAGGAGGCGGCGATCTCGCTCGGCGCCTCCGGCCTGCAGACCTTCTTCCGCGTCACGCTGCCCAACATCAAATGGGGACTGCTCTACGGCGTCCTGCTCTGCAACGCGCGCGCGATGGGCGAGTTCGGTGCGGTGTCCGTCGTCTCCGGCCACATCCGCGGCGAGACCAACACGATGCCGCTCCTGGTCGAGATTCTCTACAACGAATATCAGTTCGTCGCCTCGTTCGCGATCGCGTCGCTGCTGGCGATGCTGGCGCTGATCACGCTGGTGGCGAAAACCGTTCTCGAGCGGCGGCTCGACGAGGCAGAGGTGCCCGATGGCGATTGAAGTCAAGAATATCGTAAAGACGTTCGGCAGCTTTGCTGCGCTCGACAATGTCGATCTCAAGGTCGCCGACGGCGAGCTGCTGGCGCTGCTTGGCCCGTCCGGTTCCGGCAAGACGACGCTGCTGCGGATCATCGCGGGGCTGGACTGGCCCGACTCGGGTGAGGTCGCGATCGACGGCGAGAATGCGCTCTCGCGCGGCGCCAGCGAGCGTCAGGTCGGCTTCGTGTTCCAGCACTATGCGCTGTTCCGCCATATGACGGTGTTCGAGAACGTCGCCTTCGGCCTGCGCGTGCAGCCGCGCGCGATCCGCAAGGACGAGGCGACGATCCGCGCCCGCGTCAAGAACCTGCTCGATCTGGTTCAGCTCGATTGGCTCGCCAACCGTTATCCGAGCCAATTGTCCGGCGGCCAGCGGCAGCGCATCGCGCTGGCGCGTGCGCTTGCGATCGAGCCGCGGATCCTGCTGCTCGACGAGCCGTTCGGCGCGCTCGATGCCAAGGTGCGCAAGGAGCTTCGGCAGTGGCTGCGCTCGCTGCACAACGAGATCCACGTCACCTCGATCTTCGTCACCCACGACCAGGAGGAGGCGCTTGAAGTCGCCAACCGCGTTGTGGTCATGGACAAGGGCAGGATCGAGCAGATCGGCTCGCCCGGCGAGGTCTATGACAACCCGGCGACCGCCTTCGTGCACGGCTTCATCGGCGAATCCATCGTGCTGCCGGTCGATGTGGCCGGCGACGCGGTGCGGCTCGACGGCCGTCCCCTGAACATTCCGGCGCTGGGCGCCGCGTCCGGCGCGGCCAAGCTGTTCATCCGCCGCCACGACATGGCGGTCGGCCCGGCGGGAACCGGGGCGCTGGAAGGCGCCATCCGGCATGTCCGCTCGTTCGGTCCGATCCAGCGCGCCGAGGTGGCCTTGTCGGGGAGCGAGGGCAAGACCGTGATCGAGATCGACGCCCCCCGCGACCGCGAGCTGCAGGCCGGCGAAATCGTCTCGCTGCAGCCCCGGCGCTACCGGATATTTGCCGCCCAAGAGTAGGGCTCCAACCGACCGCTGAAAACCTCCCTTGAAAAGTCTCGTAGCCCGGATGGAGCGCAGCGAAATCCGGGACCTTGCTCCGCGGTCAGGCTGTCCCGGATTGCGCTTCGCTCCATCCGGGCTACGGCCCCCGGAGATCGGTGGCTATTGATGGCCAAAAGTTAGCCCCTGTTCACCATTCAGCCACGGTTGGTATGCAACAACGGCGGGCCAACCTTGGGGGTTTTCACCTGTGAAACGGACGACGGTCGCCCTGTTCGGGCTTCTGGTGCTTGCCGGCTGCGGCACAGACACCAAAATCCCGGAAGAACCGGCCATGTATCTCAACATGGCGCAGCCCGGTGCCGTGCTGGACAGCCAGGCCGCCGCGATCATGTTTTCGCAGTACCGCCAGAACAATGGTCTCGGCACCGTCGTGGTCGACCCGGACCTTACGAGGCTCGCCGAGCAGCAGTCGCAGGCGATGGCCGCCCGCAACAAGATGGACCATGACGTGAAGGCCCCGCTCGGCAAGCGGCTCGAGGCCGGCGGCTATCCGGCGACCGTCGCGGTCGAAAACATCTCGGCCGGCTATCACACGCTCGCGGAGGCGTTTTCGGGCTGGCGCGATTCACCGCCGCACAAGGCCAACATGCTCAAAAGCGGCGTCACAAAAATGGGCATCGCGGCCGTCTATGCTCCGAATACCAAATACAAGGTGTTCTGGACGCTCATTTTGGCGGCAACCTGATCTCGATAAATTCCGCGTGAACTCCCCTCCGTATCTCACTGATTGACGCCGCGGCGAACAGCCGCCACGGTGCGCTCTCAAGTCATTTCGAACCGAACGGTTACGAATGGATACTTCGGATTCCGCGCCCGGCTCGACGCCGGCGCAAGGGCAGCGTGTGCTGGTTCTTCAGGGCGGCGGTGCGCTCGGCTCCTATCAGGCCGGCGCCTTTCAGGCGCTCTGTCATGCAGGCTTCGAGCCGGAATGGATCGCCGGCATCTCGATCGGCGCCATCAATGCCGCGATCATCGCCGGCAACGAGCCGGACAAGCGGGTGCCGCGGCTGAAGGAATTCTGGGAGATGGTGTCGGCGCCGGTGCCCTGGAATCCGGTCTCCAAGCATGAGCGCGCCCGCTCGCTGTTCAACGAGACCAGCGCCGCCATCATCGCGACCTTCGGCGTGCCCGGCTTCTTCACGCCGCGGATTCCGCCGGCGCCGTTGTGGCCGCCCGGCAGTTCGCAATCGCTGAGCTATTACGACACGGCGCCGCTGAAGAAGACGCTGGAGCGGCTGGTCGACTTCGATCGCATCAACGATCTGAAGACGCGGCTGTCGGTCGGCGCGGTCGGCGTCACCTCGGGTAACTTCCGCTATTTCGACAATTACGAGTTCAAGAAGCTCGGCAAGAAGATCGGCCCCGAGCACATCATGGCCTCGGGCGCGCTGCCGCCGGGCTTTCCCGCCGTCGTGATCGAGGGCGAGCATTACTGGGACGGCGGCATCGCCTCCAACACGCCGCTCGACTTCGTGCTCGATGAGGAGACCAGCCGCGATCTCCTGATCTTCCAGGTCGACCTGTTCAGCGCGCGCGGGCCGTTGCCCGAGACGCTGCTGGAGGCCGCCGAGCGTGAGAAGGACATTCGCTATTCCAGCCGGACGCGGATGAACACCGACAAGAACAGGCAGATCCACAACGCCCGCATGGCGGTGCGCGACCTGATCGGCAAGCTGCCCGATTACCTGAAGAACGATCCGTCGGTCGAACTGTTGCGCAAGGCGTCGAAGGAGAACACCGTCACGGTGGTTCACCTGATCTACAAGAGCAAAAATTACGAGAGCTCGTCGAAGGACTACGACTTCTCCCATTTTGCGATGGTCGAGCACTGGGGCGCAGGCGTGCGCGACGTGCATTTGTCGATGCGTCACAAAGAATGGCTAGAACGGCCGCAGTCCGGGGAGACCATGGTGACTTACGACCTCACGGGGGACGAACCCGAGACCCCTGAAACGAAGCCCTCTGCAAGCAAATAGGAGCGAAGAACAATGGGTACGTTGACAGGCAAGACCGCCGTTGTGACCGGCTCGACCAGCGGCATCGGATTGGCTTATGCGCGCGCCTTCGCCGGCGCCGGCGCCAATATCGTGCTCAACGGCATGGGTGTGCCTGCCGACATCGAGAAGGAGCGTTCCGGCATCGAGACCGACTTCAAGGTCAAGGCGGCCTATTCGCCGGCCGACATGACCAAGCCCGCCGAGATCGCCGACATGATCGCGCTCGGCGAAAAGACCTTCGGCTCGGTCGACATCCTCGTCAACAATGCCGGCATCCAGTTCGTGTCGCCAATCGAGGAATTCCCGCCGGAGAAGTGGGAAGCGATCATCGCGATCAATCTGTCGTCCGCGTTCTACGGCATCCGTGCCGCGGTGCCCGGCATGAAGAAGCGCGGCTGGGGCCGCATCATCAATACCGCCTCGGCGCACTCGCTGGTCGCCTCGCCGTTCAAGTCGGCCTACGTCTCGGCCAAGCACGGCATCGCCGGCCTCACCAAGACCGCGGCGCTCGAGCTCGCGCAGTTCAAGATCACCTGCAACTGCATCAGCCCGGGCTATGTCTGGACGCCGCTGGTCGAACACCAGATTCCGGAGACCATGAAGGCGCGCAACATGACCAAGGAGCAGGTCATCAAGGACGTGCTGCTCGCCGCCCAGCCGACCAAGGAATTCGTCACCTCCGAGCAGGTCGCAGCACTCGCGCTGTTCCTGTGCGGCGACGATGCTGCGCAGATCACCGGCGCCAATCTCTCGATCGACGGCGGCTGGACCGCGGAGTAGTCTTCCAGCGGGATTTGGCGCTGGATTTGTCAACTAGAGCAAAGCCGGCCCTGATTGGATCAGGGCCGGCGTTTGCTTTCGATCTGATGATCGCCGCCGGCGGTGACGCAACCGGCTCGCCTCAATGCTACGGCGCCGACCGTCGCTTCCCGAACGCCAGCACGTGCAGCCCGAGCCGCGAGCGCACCACGACGAACAGCAGGATCGTCTCGAAGGTCAGCGACAGCGAGGTCGAGGCGGCGGCGCCCATGCCGCCGTAGCGCGGCACCAGCGCGATGCAGAGCCCGACATTCATGAAGAACGACACCGCATAGGCGGTGGCGCAGATGCTCTGGTGTCCCAGCATGTTCAACAGCCGCTCCACCGGCCCGATCGCCGAGCGCACCACGAGGCCGATCGCAGCGACGAACATGATGCTGTAGCCGTCGACGAATTTCGGGCCGAACAGCCATAGCAGCGGCTTGCCGAAGGCGAGCAGCGCGATGGTCGCGAGCAGCGAGGGCCAGAACGTCCAGCTGATGGCGTGTGCGACATAGGCCGACAGCCGCTCCTTGTCGCCGAGCGCGTTGTACTCCGCGAAGCGATGCGCCGTCGTCGCCGACATCGCGTAATGCACGAACGACACCAACGCCAGCGTCTTCACCACGGCGAAATAGATGCCGACTTCCTCGGACGAGCGGAATTGCTGCAGCATCAGCACGTCGGTGTAACCGAGCAGCAGATAGAAGCTCTCGACCAGCATGATCGGCAGCGAGATCGCGAACCAGCCTCTGACGTCGTAGGTCTTCTCGCCCGGCCCGACATGGGCTTTGAGGCGGCGGTTCAGCACGATCATCTGGCCGATCGCCGCGATGTACACGGCTGCGGCGCTCGCGATCATCGCGGCCGTCGCGCCGAGATTGAGGCCGAGCGCCAGCGCGCCGGCGGTGAGCGCGATGATCAGTCCCTGGCGCACGATGAACTGCGGCATCAGGCCGAGCTGCATCCAGTCATGCGCGCGCGAGATGCCGTCCTGGGTGTTGGCGACCACGAAGGGCGGCAATGTCAGGCAGCCGATATAGAGCGGCACCACCGCATTCGGATCGATCCAGGGCGAGGCGAGGTGGATCACGCCGGCGAGCAGCAGCGCCACCGTGCTCGACGCGGCAAGCACAACCCAACGGCCGCCGGAAAGGAAGCCGCGCAGCGCCGCGAGATCGCCGCGCGCGCGATATTCCGGGATGATCTTCTGCGAGGACGGCGCGATGCCGAAATCCATGGTGCTGCCGAGCAGCAGCACCCAGGTCCAGACATAGACATAGATGCCGTAGTCCGATCCGCTCATCCAGCGCGCCAGCAGGATCTGCGCGAGATAGGCGATGGCGGCGCTGATGACGCGGATGATGAAGATGGTGCCGGCGAGGCGCTTGGTGACCGACGCCTCCTTGGTGCCGCCGAGCAGGCGCGCAGCGAGGCCGCGCAGGCGCGCAGCCGGGCCCGATGGCGCAGTGGTCGCGGATTGTGTCTCCATCACAGCCAAGGCGGAAAATTCCTAAAGCGCCGCAAGGCGGCAATGGCCCCCGATCTATCAACGAAACGTTAAGATTGGGTTGGGTGACGGATGTTCCCATCTTGCGTCATCCCGGCCTGGTGCGCGATTGCGCACGGGAGCCGGGATCCATAACCACAGGGAACAGTTAGTGCACACAGCTTGAACCCCTGCGCGCTTCACACTGCAGCCGCGGAGTATAGGTCCCGGCTTCCGTGCGCAATTGCGCACCAGGCCGGAACGACCTCTGGCGTCAGTTCAAATTGATATTGAATTCGTAGCTTTTGTCGCCGCCGACCAAGGTCAGCTTCAGCGCGGCGCCGTCCGCCTTGGCACCCGGCGGCAATCCGTCGAGCTCGAAAGAGAAGCGCTTCACGCCCGGCGGCGCGTGCTCGACGAGTTTGGGCACGGGCAGCGCCCAGTCGGGCGTCGGCCCCTCGACGAACAGGCTGAGGTCGCGGCTTTCGGGCGCGGTGACATCGACCAGCACGTTGTTGCCGTCGCGCTTGACGTCGCGGATCGTGAACGGGGCGGGATCACCGATATTGGCAGGCTTCGGCACCGCGTTGAGCGCTTCCGACAGCGCGGCATCCTCGGTCGAGGCGACACTCGCGAAGGCGAGCTCGGCCTTCGCCTCCACCGGTACGCACAGCTTCTCGCACACCGCGTAGTTGATGTCGGCGCGCAGCACCAGCGGCTTGTCGGGATTCTTCGCGACGATGCGCAGCGGCAGCACCACCTGGTGCTTGTAGCCGAGCGAGGTACCTCCGGCGCCGTCGTCGAACTGCCGCGGCGCCGGCCACATCACCGTGACCGCGTCGACATTGTCCGATTTGGAGAAATCGAATCGCGGCGGCACGCCGGAATCGCCCGGCGTGCGCCAGTAGGTTTTCCAGCCGTCCTGCAACTGGAAGGCGATGCCGCCGAGCAGCACCGCGCCGCTGCGCGATCCCGCCAGCAGCCTGACCGCCGAATGCGTGTCCTGCTGCCACGGCGAGGCGTCGTCGGCGCGGACCTCCGTTGCCACGGATGCGACGGAAAATATGGCGGCAACGGCAAATGCGGCACGCATGGGAACTGTGACGGTCATGAGACGTCTTTACCTGCAACTTTCGTTGCAAACCATTGAATTGCTTGTGATGCATCGCCGCACTGCGGCCGAAGGTTGATTGACAGAACCGCGACCCAATATCAGGATGCCAAATCAGCAGGAAAGGCCTTTGTGGATGCGCCCTGAAGGCAAAACAGGCAAGACTCGCAAGACCGCCGCCGGCAGAAGCCCGGCCGTCGGTCCCCATGCCACCGAAGATGGCTATCTCGATGGCCAGATGCTGATCGCGATGCCTGTCATGAACGACCCGCGCTTCGAACGCTCCGTGATCTACATGTGCGCGCATTCCTCCGAGGGAGCGATGGGCATCATCGTCAACCGCCCGGCCGGCAGCATCGATTTCCCCGGCCTGCTGGTGCAGCTCGACATCATCGAGAAGTCGGACCAGATCTCGCTGCCCGAGAATGCCGAGATGATGAAAGTGATGAAGGGCGGCCCGGTCGACACCGGCCGCGGCTTCGTGCTGCACTCCAGCGACTTCTACATTGAGGATGCGACACTGAACATCGACGACGGCATCTCGCTCACCGCGACCGTCGACATCCTCAAGGCGATCGCCAAGGGCTCAGGCCCCAAGCACGCGATCCTTGCGCTGGGTTATGCCGGCTGGGCGCCAGGCCAGCTCGAGAACGAGATCCAGCACAATGGCTGGCTGCATTGCGCCGCCGATCCGGAGCTGATCTTCGGCACCGATGTCGACGAGAAATACGCGCGCGCCCTGCGCAAGATCGGCATCGAGGCCGGCATGCTGTCGAACGACGCCGGCCACGCGTAGCGCGCCACACTCACCGTGTCGTCCCTGCGAAAGCAGGGACCCATAGCCACAGGGCGTTGTGGCGACGCCGCGCTGGGGCCGCAGCTTCGCGCAATCTCGAACAGTGGTGGTTATGGGTTCCGGGTCGCGCTTCGCTTGCCCGGGACGACGGCTGTGGGGTTGGCTACGACAGCTGTGGGTGTGGCTACGCCAGCGGCGGGTTTGGCTACGCCGGCGGTGGCGGCGCCCCGCTACTCCGCCGCCTCCTGCGCCACCGTCGGCTGGGTGCCGGCCACCGTGGCGCGGCGCATGTCGCGGGGCTGCGACTGGTCGTAGCGGCGCACGCGGTGCACGGTCTGGCGGTTGTCCCACATCACGAGGTCATGCACCGCCCATTTGTGCACATAGACGAATTCCGGCTGCGTGGCGTGCTCGGTGAGATCGCGCAGCAGCAGCCGGGCCTCCGGCATGCTCATGCCCCTGATGGCGCCGGCATGCGAGGACAGGTACAGCGACTTGCGGCCGTGCACCGGATGGGTGCGCACCAGGCGCTGCAGCACCGGCTTGAACATCTCCTTCTCCTCGTCGGTGTAGTCGAGGAAGCCGAGCGAGCCGCGCGAATACATCAGCGAGTGCTCGCAGATCATGTCGTCGATCTCGGCCTTGGTCTCGTCGTCGAGCGCGTCATAGGCGGCGCGCATGTCGGCGAATTCGGTGTTGCCGCCCTTCGGGTTGACCACGCGCGCCGACAGCAGCGAGAATTTCGCCGGGATCGGCCGGAACGAGCTGTCGGAGTGCCACAGGCAGTTACCGAGATTGAACAGGTGGGTGCGGTGATCCTTCGGCAGCGGCTTGCCGTCCTTGCCGAGATTGGAGACATCGTTGAGCCCGGAGGAGAGGCGGTAGTCTTCCTTCTTGGTCACCGTGCCGCCGCGCGCATTCTCGCGCTCGCCGAAGTTCAGCGCGAACGCCATCTGCTGCTCGTCTGATATGTCCTGGCCGTGGAAGACGAGCACGGCGTATTTGTCCATGCCGGCCTCGATGTCGATGGCTTCCTGCTTCGTCAGCGGTTTGCGTAGATCGACGCCGGAGACCTCGCCGACGAAATGCTTGTGAAGCTGCCGGATCAGCACCGTCATTGGCGTATCTCTCCCCGTATCTCGCGGGCGGTTGTCCCGCTTCGTTCGACGAGAAGGCTACTCCCGGCGCCCGCGCTGTCAACGCTTCGCGACCAGACGCGGGTCAGGCATTCCGCGCCATCAACCCGCCATCGACGGGAATCACCGCGCCGGTCAGGAAGGATGCGGCGGGCAGGCACAGGCTCAGCGTCATGTGCGCGACCTCTTCCGGATCGCCGTAACGCGCGAGCGCGGTGCGGCGCTTGGCGTAGATCGTCTTGTGCTCCTCGGAGATGCGGTCGGTGATGGCGGTCCGGATCGGGCCGGGGCAGATGCAGTTCACCGTAATGCCTTCGCGCCCCAGCTCGACCGCGAGCGAGCGGGTCAGGCTGGTGACGCCACCCTTGGCCGCGGAGTAGGGGCTGTGCAGGCCTGTTGCACCCAGCGCCTCGGTCGAGGCGATGTTGACGATGCGCGGCGATCGCGACTTGCGCAGGTATGGCAGTGCGGCGCGGATGATGCGCGGATGTGCCGTCAGCATCACCGCGATGCCTTTGGCCCAGGCGTCCTCATACCCGGGATCGTCGATCGCCACGCGCACCGAGATGCCGGCATTGTTGACAATGATGTCGAGCCCGCCGAAATGCGCGGCGACATCGTTGACGACCCTGGTGATGGCGTCGCGATCGCTGACGTCGAGCGTCCAGGCCTTTGCCGAGCCGCCGCTTGCTGCGATTTCCTTCGCGACGGTATGCGTGCCCTCTTCGGTGAGATCGGTGACCGCGACATTGGCGCCTTCATCGGCGAACACGCGCGCGGTGGCACGGCCCATGCCGCTGGCGGCGCCGGTCACGAGAACGGTGAGGCCCTTCACCGAGCGGCTGAGCTGCTTGAATTCGGACACGACGGACCTCCCTTGATTTTTTTGGTGTGAGACCGGCAACGCTGGCACCGATCCGCAAAGACGTCAAACCGGCGATCCGCCATCGGCACGCGCGCAGCGCGTTAACGCAAGTTCTGCGTTGGCTTTTGCGTTGGCTTTTCGAAGGGATCATGCTCAATCAAGAAAACAACACGGGAGAGGAATGCGATGAACGAGCTCGATTTCGGCGGCAAGCAGGTACTGGTGGTCGGCGGCTCCAGCGGCATCGGCAACGGCATCGCGCAGGCGTTCCGTGCCAAGGGCGCGCGCGTCAGTGTGTACGGTACCCGCGCGCAGGCGAGCGACTATTCCGCAGAGGAAGGCTCGCATCTCGAGGGTCTCGCTTATGCGCAGCTCGATGTCAGCAATCCGCAGGCGATTGAAAACCTCACGCCGTCGTTCGATCGGCTCGACGTGCTGGTGCTGGCACAGGGCGCGGTGATTTACCGCCGCGGGGAATTCCAGATGGAAGGTTTCCGCAAGGTGATGGAAGTCAACCTGATGAGCCTGATGGCCTGCGCCACGAAATTCCACGCGATGCTGAGCGCGGCCAAGGGATCGCTGATCATCGTGAGCTCGACCGCGGCCTACCATTCCACCATGGGCAATCCGGCCTACAACGCCTCGAAGACCGGCGCGGTCGGTCTGACGCGCACGCTCGGCGAGGCCTGGGCAGAGAACGGCATCCGCGTCAACGGCATCGCGCCCGGCCTCGTCGACACCAAGATGACCAAGGCGACGACCGCAAATCCAAAGCGGCTCGAAGGCGCGCTCGAGCGCATTCCGCTGAAGCGTCTCGGCACGCCGGCCGACATGGCCGGCGCCGCGCTGTTCCTGGCCTCGCCGCTCGCCTCCTACGTCGTCGGCCAGACCATCATTGTCGATGGCGGGCTCATTCTTTAGCTCCAGGAACTTGTGCAAGGTTCCGCGGTTGGCCTCCTGACAGTTTCAGGGAGCAATCATGATGGACAAGGATCGGATTTTCGGAACGGCGAAGGAATTCGCGGGCAAGGCCGAAGGCGCCGTCGGCGATGCGACCGGCGATGCACAGACCCAGGCCTCGGGCCGCGCGCGCGAAGCCGCAGGCGCGGTGCAGGATCTCTACGGCCAGGCCAAGGATGCCGCGCGCGACGCCGCCGACACAGCGGTCAACTACGCCAAGGATACGTTCAAGGATGCTTATGAGAATCGCGGCGAGACGATCCGCGACGGGCAGAAGGCGATGGCCAGATCAGTGCAGGACAATCCGCTCGGCGCGCTTCTGATCGCCGGCGGCATCGGCTTTGCGCTAGCGCTCCTCATGACGCGCCGTCCGCCGCCGTCACGCTGGCGCTATTACGGCTGAGCTGCACGACAAAATCGCAGGGCGGGTTAGCGTTAGCGTAACCCGCCATTCTCTCCGCACACACGACTCATCGCGCACGCGACGTCGGCGGGTTACGGCTTCGCCTAACCCGCCCTACGATTTTGCCATGATCTGAACGCGGGCGCGTCGCGCGCCGCCTACTGCCAGGGATTCCCCGGTACCGCGGCACGCTGTCCGACATTGCGCGGCGGCCGCGGCGGTGCCACCAGCGGGCGCTGCTGTTGCGGCGCGCCGAAGCCGAAGAAGTCACGCAGCCAGGGCTGCGTCTGCGGTTGCTGCTGCGGTTGGGCCTGGGCCGGACGGAACACGCGCCGTTGCGGCTTCGGCGCGGTGATGATCGAGCCGTCGGGCGCGATCGCCGTGGTCGAGGGCGGCGGATTGGCAGGGCCACCCGCCGGGGCGGCCGGCGTGGTCGCGGCAACCGGCACGTCGCCCTTGGCCTGCTCGCGCCCCATTTCGCGGCGCGGCCAGGCGAAATCATCGGCACGGCCGGCCGGCGGCGCCAAGGCCTCGCCCTTCACCAGCGTGCGCGCAGCGAGCGCGTCGACCGCGGCGGGCCGCGAGCCGGGGCCGCCGAGCAACTGATCGGTGCCGACCGTGGAGGCGACCAGCGGCAGCACGGGTCCTGCCAGCGGCCGCGGCGGGGGCTTGCCGGGCTCGGTGCTGGTCTCGGGCGTTGCCGGTTCGCTCGGCAGCGCGATCGGGCCGGTGCGCACCGCGAGCAGGCGGGTCACCTCGCGCTCGACATAGTGCGCGAGCTTGCGCGCGCCGGCCTTGGTGAAGAACACGCCGTCATCGGAGCGCAGCTTGCGCGGTTGGCCTTCGAAGTCCGGGCCCTTCTGCATGAAGCGACCGGCCTCGTCGACAAAGCCGTCCCAGACGTCGACATAGGTGATGCCGGCCTTGCCGGCGCCGTCGCGATAGAGCGCGTCGAGGAACAGCATGTCCGACGTGCCCTTCTGGCCGCGGATCGCGGGCAGGCCGACCCACAGCACCGGCACGCCCTTGCTCTTCAGCACGTTGATCAGCTCCTCGATCTTCTTGCCGTAGAGCTCGACCCAGCGGTCGTCGCGGAAATCATAGAGGCCGTTGGGCGAGCGCGCGGTCTTTTCCGGCGCCGCCTGCGAGTCGGTGTCGGCGTCGTCGGCCGGCAGCTCGGCATCGGCCGGCTTGCCGTCGGTCTTGCCGTCAGTCTTGGCGGTGGCATCGGGCTTGTCGCCGGGCTTTGCGTCCGGCTTGCCGCGCGCGTCCTTTTTGTCGTCCTTCTTGTCGGCCTTCTTCTCCACGACCGGTTCGCGGATCGAGGTGCGATCATTGAGGCCGAGCATCACGACGATGGCGTCGGGGTTCTCGGTGGCGAGAATGCCCTTGGCGGCCGCAGCCCAGTCCGCCGGGTCGCCCTTGGGCTGATAGCGGATCAGGCCGGAGACCGTCTTGTGCTTGCGGATCACGCCCATGTCGGGCTGGTCGGAATAGGCATCTTCCAGGCCATAGGCGAGCCAGTCGGCCATGGCATCGCCGATCACGAGCACGTTGCGCTCGGCCGCTGCCTCGCGCTTGGCCGGCGGCGGGGCGCGCGAGAAATCCTCGCGTGGCCGCTGCTGCGGCTGGGCCTGCGGGTGCTGCTGCTGGAACGGCGCGAAGAAATCGCCTCCGAACCAGCCGCCGCCGCCACCACCGCTGCTACGCGGCGGCCCGCGGCGCTGGGGGGCGTCACCGAAGCCGGGGAAACCGAAGAACTGCGCCGAGGCGGGCTGCACAATGCCGATCAACAGCGCGAGCGCCACCGCCAGCGCGACCAGCGGACCGGCTTCGGTGAATACGCGCAGGAAGGATTTCGGCTCTCGCATCGAGTTCAGTCGCAATGATCAGGAAGCAGGGGAGCATATTAGCGGAATCGGGCCGCAAGCGGGCAGCTTTTCCACCATAAATCGGGTGCCTCCAGCCGCCGTCAAGGCAGGCGGCAAATATCGGATTTCACGGTTAGTTTCGGGGAGCAGGGGCCCGGATGCCGCGGCGACGGAACCGCGCTCCCTCCTCCGCAAGCGGCGAGGTGGAGTGAGAGCCGTAGCCCGGATGGAGCGTAGCGTAATCCGGGACAGACGAACCGCACGGTGAGAACCCCGCATTACGCTGCGCTTCATCCGGGCTACGGGGCAGCCCTACCGCCCGCGCAGCCGCTCCAGCACCTCGGCGGTGGCGAAACCGTCGGCCGGCGCCCCGATCGAGACCTGGAAGCCGCGCAGCGCCTCGCGGGTCTGGCCGCCGAACTGGCCGTCGGGCGTACCCTTGTAGAAGCCGCGCTGGGCGAGCAGCTGCTGCAATTCCAGCCGCTCGGCGCGGGACAGCACCCGCTCCTGGCGCGGCCAGGGCTGCACGAAGGGCTGGCCGCCGCGCAGGCGGTCGGCGAAATGGCCGATCGCGAGCGCATAGGCCTCGGCCGGGTTGTACTTCATGATCACCCGGAAATTCTGCAGCATCAGGAAGCCCGGACCTTCGGCACCCGCCGGCGCCAGCAGATAGGCCTTGTCGGACGGCCGCGGGAACGCCTGGCCGTTGGGCCGCTTGACGCCGAGTTGCTCCCATTGCGACAGTGGCATCGCTTTGGCCCGGTCGGCCAGCATGTAGTTCAGGCCCTGCGGCAGCACCACCTCGTAGCCCCAGCTCGCGCCGGTCTGCCAACCGTCCTTCTTCAGATTGTTGGCGGTCGAGGCGATCAGGTCGCTCGGATCGTCGACGACGTCGCGGCGGCCGTCGCCATCGCCGTCGACCGCGTAGCGCTTGAACGCGGTCGGCATGAACTGGGTCGGGCCGAAGGCGCCGGCCCAGGAGCCGCGCATCTGTTCGGGCCTGAGATCGCCGCGGTTGAGAATCTCCAGCGCCGACAGGAATTCGTCCTTGAAATAGGCCTGGCGGCGGCCGATGCAGGCGAGCGTCGCGGTCGACTGCAACACGCTGCGATCGCCCATCTGGGTCGAGTAGTTCGACTCGATGCCCCAGATCGCCGCGATGATGTAGCGATCGACGCCATAGGCCTTCTCGGTCGCGTCGAACTGCGGCTTGTATTTGGCGAGGATCTCGCGGCCCTTCGCGAGCCTGGTGTCGCTGACGAGGATGTCGAGATAGTCCCAGATCGCCTTGGTGAATTCCGGCTGCGAATCCAGCAGATCCATGATGCGCAGGTCAGGCTGCAGGCCCGCGGTGAAGCGCTCGAAATTCTGCTGGGTGATGTTGCGCCGCGCGGCATCCGGCCACATCGCCGCGACGCAGCTCGGGAAGTCGGACGCGGCCTGGCGGATCGCGGCTGCCGTCATCAAGGGATGGCCGGAGGCGCCGTCTTCGCCGCTCCAGGGCGGCGCTGCGCCGTCCTGGCCGGTCGCGGCCTGCGGCGGCGTTGCGGCGTTCGGGGAGAAGATGCTGTCGATCAGGTTGGTCAGGCCGTTGCCGGCCGATTGGGCTTGCGTCGCGCCCGGCAGCAGCAGGGCCAGCGCGATCAGGCTCGCGCTGCAAAGTCTGGTCCTTGGTGTTCCGGTCGCGCGCATATGTCGTGTGCCTGTCAAAATCGTGCCGCCTCAGAAGGCCCCGTCACGGTTTCCAATAGCTTAACAAAGCGCAGCATTTGGGGCGTGGCGAAATCGCGCGCGATGGTTTGACCGGGACAAATTGTCCGGCGTCGTCAATCCGGCTTCGACTGTTCCCTGAGGCCGGCCAAGACGGCTTCGGCGTTCTCAAAGCAGTCGCCGCCCGGCGGCGTGGCCTCGATCCGGGCGATCACGGCTTCGAGCCCGGCCTGGGTTTCGGACAACCGGCGCTGCAAGGCTGCGACCTCGACCACCTTGGTCTTGAGCGCGGCCACCAGTCTGTCGCGGCTCCAGTCTCCCTTGCCGTGTGGGGGAAGCAGGTTCCGGATCTCGTCGAGCGAAAACCCGGCCTGCTGGGCCATCACGATAATCTCGAGAACCTGTCTGGTTTCGCGCGAATACTGCCGATAGCCATTCAAGCCGCGATCGATCGACCCGATCAGCCCCTCGCGCTCATAGAAGCGGATGCGCGATGGCGCGAGGCCAGACTCCCGAGCCAGTTCCCCGATCTTCACTGCGGCGCTCCTTCGGCTGCTTGACCTTAAAGTTAACTTTAAGGTTAGGGTGCCTGCGGATCAACAAGGAACTCGATAAGGAAACCTGGCTCATGTCGCCGTTCGAATCCCTCACTTTGCCCAACGGGACCAGCGTTCCGAACCGCATCGCCAAGGCGGCGATGGAGGAGAACATGGCTGACGCCGGGCACCTCCCGTCGGCCGAACTGCTGCGCCTTTATCAGGCCTGGGCGGACGGCGGCGCCGGCCTCATCATCACCGGCAATGTCATGATCGATCGCCGCGCCATGACCGGACCGGGTGGCGTCGTGCTGGAGGACGGCACGCCGCTCGAGGCGTTCCGAAACTGGGCCCGGATCGGCCGGGCGAGGGGCGCGCAAATCTGGCTGCAGCTCAGTCATCCGGGGCGGCAGATGATGAAAAACATGGGCCAGCCAACCCTGGCGCCATCGGCGGTGGCGCTTGATCTCGGCAAGCATTCGAATCTGTTTGCGATGCCGAGGGCGATGACCGAGCACGACATCGACGAGGTGATCGCGCGCTTCGTCACGGCCGCGACACTCGCAGAGCAGGCCGGCTTCTCGGGCGTGCAGATCCATGCCGCGCACGGCTACCTAATCAGCCAGTTCCTGTCGCCCTTGAGCAACCGGCGCACCGACCGCTGGGGCGGCTCGCTGCAAAACAGGGCGCGTCTGTTGATCGAAACCGTCAAAGCCGTCCGCGCCGCGGTGTCGCCGGGCTTCTCGATCGCAGTCAAACTGAACTCGGCTGATTTCCAGCGCGGCGGCTTCGATGCAGCCGACGCGAAAACGGTCGTCGAGATGCTCAATGAATTGCCGGTGGATCTGGTGGAACTGTCGGGCGGCAGTTACGAGGCGCCGGCGATGCAGGGCGATGCGCGCGACGGTCGCACGCTGGCGCGCGAGGCCTATTTCCTCGACTTCGCGCGCGAGATCGCAGGGGTCGCCAGGATGCCGGTCATGGTCACCGGCGGCATTCGCCGCATCGGCATCGTGCAACAGGTGCTCGACAGCGGCGTTGCCATCGCGGGTATCGCCACCGCACTTGCAATCAGGCCGGATTTGCCGAATGCGTGGCGCGCCGGCGAGGATCTGCGGCCAGAAGTCGCGCCCATCAGCTGGAAGAGCAAGCCGCTGGCCTCGCTTGCTGCCATGGCGGTCGTGAAATTCCAGCTGCGGCGGTTGAGCCGGGGCCGCATGGCTAATCCGAACGTTTCGCCGCTGAAGGCGTTGGTTCTCGCCCAGCTGCGCACGGCCTCGCTCACCCGCAAATATCGCCGCTGGATCGCGTCATCTGCCAACGCGACGGCTGCGTCTCTCGGCGCGTCAGCGCCGTCACGCGCCAACGTGCGGGCCGTGGAGATGCCTCGGTAGGCGGCCATTCAGTTCGGAAATACTTGGGTGGACAAGGCGGATTGGTGCGCATCACACATCCGCCTTTGTTGTCGGCTGCAAAACGGGTACCAAGGAGCGATTAGATTCCGCGCCGCCGTCCCACCCGATTTCAAGGCCTCCGATAATCCCATGAAGATCCGCAAAGCCGTATTTCCCGTCGCCGGTCTCGGCACCCGCGTGCTGCCCGCCACCAAGGCGATGCCGAAGGAGATGCTGACCATCGTCGACAAGCCGTTGATCCAGTACGTGGTCGACGAAGCGCGAGAAGCGGGCATCGAGCACTTCGTGTTCGTCACCGGCCGCAACAAGGGTGTCATCGAGGATCACTTCGACCGCATGTTCGAGCTCGACACCACGCTCGCGCAACGCGGCAAGAAGACCGAGCAGGACATCCTGGCGCAGAACCAGCCCGAAGCCGGCGCGATGAGCTTCACCCGGCAGCAGTCGCCGCTCGGGCTCGGCCATGCGGTGTGGTGCGCGCGCGACATCGTCGGCAACGAGCCGTTCGCGGTGGTGTTGCCGGACGAGCTGGTGCTGAACACGCCGGGCTGCCTGAAGCAGATGATCGATGCCGCCAACAAGCTCGGCGAGAAGTCGAACGTGATCGCGGTCGAGGCCGTGCCCGACGAGCTCACCCATCAATACGGCATCTGCGGCGTGGGAACACGCACTGGCAACATCTTCGAGGTCGACGGCATGGTCGAGAAGCCGCCGAAGGGCACCGCACCGTCCAACCTGTCGATCACCGGCCGCTACATCCTGCAGCCGGAAATCTTCAACATCCTGGCCACGCAGGAGCGCGGCGCCGGCGGCGAGATCCAGCTCACCGACGCGATGATCGGGCTTGCCAAGACGCAGAAGTTCTACGGCGTCGAGTTCGAGGGCGAGCGCCACGATTGCGGCTCCAAGCCCGGCTTCCTCCGCGCCAACATCGCCTTCGGCCTCAAGCGCCCCGAACTGCGCGACGGCCTGATCGCCGAGATGAAGAAGTATCTGGGGCAGTAGGGGCGCGGCTCGTCGGTGCCAGTCGCGCAGAGCGCTATAGTCGGAACGCGGTGAGGTGAGCGCGTCTCTCTGGCTCCCTCTCCCACAAGAGGAGAGGGAACCCGTCCACCGTGCTTTCCTCACATGCGTCAATCACTGAGTTGCCCGCGAGAATGCGAAGCTGCATCCCCACTCACACTGTCATCGCCCGGCTCGACCGAGCGATCTAGTACGCCGCGGCCTCTCGGCTCAAGCTCACCCGCCTCTGGAATACTGGATCACCCGCATGCGCGGGTGATGACACCGCGTTGTTTGACATTTTGAATCGAGAACCATCCTCATCGTCGTCCTGGCGAAAGCCAGGACCCCCAAATGTCAGTTGTCGTGCGGCACCGGGGCCGCGTTCCCGTTCACAAGCAAATTTCGGAGGTTATGGATCCTGGCTTTCGCCAGGACGACAGCGGTGGGTGGTGCGACATGTGTGTCAAACGGGCCGCGTGAGCCGTCACGCCACCTTGCGCCGCCCCGCACGCTTCATGTCCTTCACCCCATCCTGCTTCGGCGCACGCAACTCCCGGGCAGCGAGGCTGACCACTTCGGCGATCTGCTGCAGCTGCGCGGCGAGCGGGCTGGTCTTGCGCCAGACCATGCCGATGGTGCGCGAGGGTTGCGGGTTCTTGAAGCGCGAGACGGTGACCGGGGCGGAGCGCGTCTCCACCGTCACCGCCATCTCGGGGATCAGGGTGACGCCGATGCCGGCGCCGACCATCTGCACCAATGTCGACAGCGAGCTCGCATCCAGCACCTCGCGCGGCGGCGACGACGATTGCATATTGCAGAACGACAGCGCCTGGTCGCGGAAGCAATGGCCTTCCTCGAGCAGCAACAGCCGCATCTCGCGCAGCATCTCGGCGCTCGGCACCGGCGTCTTGGCATCTTCGCCCGGCCGCACCAGCAGGAAATTTTCCGAGAACAGCGCGACCTCGGTCAGCGACGGTTCATGCACCGGCAGTGCCACGATCGCGGTGTCGAGCCGGCCCTCGGCGACTGCCTTGATCAGCTTCGGCGTCAGCGTCTCGCGGACATGGATGTCGAGTTCGGGATGCAGCCGCGCCAGGGTCTCGATCACCCGCGGCAGCAGATATGGCGCAATCGTCGGGATCATGCCGACGCGCAGGCGGCCGGCGAGCTTGTCGCGCGAGGCGCGCGCGAAGTCGCCGAGTTCGTCGACCGAGCGCAGGATGTCGCGCACGCGATGCAGCAGGTCCTCGCCGAAGGTCGTCAGGGTGACCTGCCGGGCATTGCGTTCGATCAGCACGCCGCCGACCGCCCGTTCCAACTCGCGGATCTGCATCGACAGCGCCGGCTGCGACACCGCGCAGGCATCCGCGGCGCGTCCGAAATGCCCGTGCTGGGCCAGCGCATCGAAATACCTCAGTTGCCGGAGTGTGACATTTATCATCAGATTATCTTATCGGCGCGATCACTAAAGTCAATTTCACCTGATGGATTGAGGCGCGTAGAATCGTTCTTGGAAGAGCTCCAGCAGATTCCAGAATCCACCACCTCGGAGAAGAAACATGGACGCAAAAACCGACGAAGGCGCGGGCAAATGCCCATTCACGGGCGGGCCCCGCGGGCACTCTAATCGTGACTGGTGGCCGGAGACGCTCGACGTTCAGGTGCTGCATCACAATTCCAGCCTGTCCGATCCGATGGGCAAGGGCTTCGACTACGCCAAGGAATTCAAGAGCCTCGATCTCAACGCCGTGATCAAGGACCTCACGGCCCTGATGACGACGTCGCAGGAATGGTGGCCGGCCGACTTCGGCCATTACGGCGGCCTGATGATCCGCATGGCCTGGCACTCGGCGGGCACCTATCGCATCACCGACGGCCGCGGCGGCGCCGGTGCCGGACAGCAGCGTTTCGCCCCGCTCAACAGCTGGCCTGACAACGCCAACCTCGACAAGGCGCGGCGGCTGCTGTGGCCGATCAAGCAGAAATACGGCCGCAAGATCTCGTGGGCCGACCTGATGGTCCTCGCCGGCAACGTCGCGCTGGAATCGATGGGCTTCAAGACGTTCGGTTTTGCGGGTGGCCGCGCCGACGTGTGGGAGCCGGAAGAACTGTACTGGGGTCCGGAAGGCACCTGGCTCGGCGACGAGCGCTACAGCGGCGAGCGCCAGCTCTCCGAACCGCTCGGCGCGGTGCAGATGGGCCTGATCTACGTCAACCCGGAAGGCCCGAACGGCAATCCGGACCCGGTTGCCGCCGCGAAGGACATCCGCGAGACGTTCTTCCGCATGGCGATGAACGACGAGGAGACCGTTGCGCTGATCGCCGGCGGCCATACCTTCGGCAAGACCCACGGTGCGGGCGATCCGTCGCTGATCGGGCCGGAGCCGGAAGGCAGCGCGATCGAGCAACAGGGCTTGGGGTGGAAGAGCAAGTTCGGCACCGGCGTCGGCGCTGACGCGATCACCGGCGGTCCCGAGGTCACCTGGACCCAGACCCCGACCAAGTGGAGCAACCACTTCTTCGAGAACCTGTTCAAGTACGAATGGGAGCTGACGAAGAGCCCGGCGGGTGCGAAGCAGTGGAAGGCGAAGGGCGCGGCGGCAGATATTCCGGACGCGTTCGATCCGTCGAAGAAGCATGTCCCGACCATGCTGACCACCGACCTGTCGCTGCGCTTCGATCCGGCATATGAGAAGATCTCGCGCCGGTTCTACGAGCATCCGGATCAGTTCGCGGACGCCTTCGCCCGCGCCTGGTTCAAGCTCACGCACCGCGACATGGGTCCGATCGCGCGCTACCTTGGCCCGCTGGTGCCGAAGGAGACGCTGATCTGGCAGGACCCGGTGCCGGCGCTCGATCATGCCGTGATCGACGACAAGGATATCGAGGCGCTCAAGGCGAAGATAACAGCCTCGGGTCTTTCGGTGTCCGAACTGGTGTCGACCGCCTGGGCCTCGGCCTCCACGTTCCGCGGCTCCGACAAGCGCGGCGGCGCCAACGGCGCGCGCATCCGCCTTGCTCCGCAGAAGGACTGGGATGTCAACGAGCCGGCCCAGCTCAAGGGTGTGCTGGCCAAGCTCGAAGCCATCCAGAAGGAGTTCGGCAAGAAGGTCTCGCTGGCCGACCTGATCGTGCTCGGCGGCGTGGCGGCGATCGAGAAGGCGGCGAAGGACGGCGGCACCAATGTGAAGGTCCCGTTCACGCCGGGCCGCACCGATGCGACGCAGGACCAGACCGACGTCGAATCGTTCGCTCCGCTCGAGCCGCGGGCTGACGGCTTCCGCAACTATATCGGCGGCAAGCATCAGTTCCTGCAGCCCGAGGAGGCGTTGGTCGACCGTGCGCAGCTGTTGCGGCTGACCGGACCGGAATTGACGGTCCTCGTCGGCGGCCTGCGCGTGCTCGGTGCCAATGCCAAGAAGTCGAAGCATGGCGTCTTCACCGGCAAGCCGGGGACGCTGACCAACGACTTCTTCCTCAACCTGCTCGACATGGGCACGGTGTGGAGCGATGCCGGCCAGGGCGTCTATGAAGGCCGCGACCGCAAGACCAAGGCGGTGAAGTGGACCGGCACCCGCGTCGACCTGATCTTCGGCTCGCACTCGCAGCTGCGTGCGTTCGCCGAGGTCTACGGCTCGTCCGATGCCAAGGAGCAGTTCGTGAACGACTTCGTCGCGGCCTGGGCCAAGGTGATGAACGCCGATCGCTTCGATCTCGCGAAGTAAGCGGCCGGTACGTCACGGCAATCAGGGCAGGGCGGCGCTTCGGCGCCGCCCTGTTTCATTTCGGGGATGCAATTGAAAGAGATAAGGCTTTCCGCAGCTTTGCTCAGTCGTGCAGCTTCATGTCCCGGATCATCTCCTCGAACTCCGCCTGCGTCGGAATCGCCGGTCGCGATTGCGGCGCGCTGCTCGTCACGATGGGAGCATCGCACTGCGAGGCCCCGCGCGAAGGCTCGAAGATTGCAGTCAGGCTCGCCCAGCACACCAGGAGAGCCACGATCCAGTCCAGTACATTGGATGCCGTCATTGCAGCACCAGCATCAGCATTTCCATACGCTGATGGTGCAGCCTGTGTGGCGCATGCGCAATTCGGAAGCTACGAAACGTGACTTCGGCGTAGCCGAGGGGAATGCCGAAGGCTGGACGCTATCCGGTCCTCGCCCGGCGCCCCTCGATCGGATAGGCGGGATCGTTGAAGCCCGGCGTCGAGGGATGGCCGGCGACGACGAGGCGGTCGATCAGGGCTTCGTCCTCGGCGGTGAAGCGGTAATCGAGCGCGCGGATGTAATCGTCCCATTGCGCTTCGGTGCGCGGGCCTGCAATGACGGCGCTGACGAACGACGAGTTCAGCACCCACGACACCGCGAACTGCCCGGCGGTGATGCCGCGGCTCTCGGCGTGGCGCTTGATTTGCTGCGCGAGCTGCAGCGATTCCGGCCGCCACTCGGTCTGCATCATGCGCTTGTCGTTGCGGCCGGCGCGGGTATCGGCGGGCGGCGCCGCATCGGGTGCGTATTTGCCGGTCAGCACGCCGCGCGCCAGCGGGCTATACGGCACGATGCCGAGGCCGTAATAGGTGCAGGCCGGGAAATGCTCGACCTCCGGCATCCGGTTCATCGCATTGTAATAGGGCTGGCTCGCGACGGGACGATCGATGCCGAGCCGGTCGCAGATGTTGCAGATCTCGGCGACCCGCCAGGCGCGATAGTTGGAGACGCCGAAGTAGCGCACCTTGCCGGCGCGGATCAGGTCGCCCATCGCGCGCACCGTCTCGTCGAGCGGCGTCGTGTGGTCTTCCTTGTGCAGATAGTAGACGTCGATGTAGTCGGTGCCGAGCCGCTTCAGGCTTTCGTCGGCGGCCTGGAACACCCAGCGCCGCGACAGCCCGCCATGGTTCGGATCGTCGCCGATCGGATTGGCGAGCTTGGTCGCGAGCACCCAGTTCGACCTGTTGTTCGAGATCGCGCGTCCCACCACCTCCTCGGACTTGCCGCCATTATAGGCGTCGGCGCTGTCGATGAAGTTGATGCCGGCCTCGCGCGCCTTGGCCACGATCCGCGACGAGGTCGCCTCGTCGGTCGGCCCGCCGAACATCATGGTGCCGAGGCAGATCGGCGAGACTTTCAGGCCGCTGCGGCCGAGCTGGCGATATTGCATCGGGCACTCCCTCCGGTGTCATTCCGGGATGGTCCGAAGGACCAGACCCGGAATCTCGAGGTTCCACAATACGCAATTGCGTATTGGGGTTCGATGCTACGCATCGCCCCGGAACGACGATGGTCAACTCTCGTTCTTCAAGATCTTGAACACGCCGTTGGCCATCGCGACACAGCGCTTGTCGACGGTCACCTCGGCCGTGATGAAGATCAGGCTGCGGGTCGAGCGCACCACGCGCGGCCGCGTGGTCAGGATCTCGCCGATCTTGCCGGCCTCGACGAAATGGGTGTCGAGCTGCACCGTCGCAAGCGTCGGCCTGCCCGAGACGAAGCGCGCGGCCATGCCGCAGGCGCGGTCGGCGAAGGTCATGATCACGCCGCCCTGCACGAGGCCGCGGCGATTGTGGTGCTTGTCCTCGGTGATCAGCGCGAGCTCGAGCGCGCCGTCCTTCAGCCGCTCCCACAACGGGCCGATCAGCGTCAGGAAACCCGTGGTGTCGGCGATCTTCCAGCCGTCGGATTTGAGTTTGTCCGCGGCCCTGGCCGTCATGAGGAGGGATTCCTTGCTTGCAAATGATTGATCGCAGGAGGCATGTCGTTCCGCTCATTTCATCAATCGCTGTTGTGTTGTAGTCAAGCTCCATGGCCCGCACATTTGACGATGCCACCCGGCGGAATATCGCAGAGCTCTGCGCGGCGTTCGCGCGCCTCGCGCCGGCGGACGCGGCGCCGACGCTGAAGCGCGCGGCGGTCGCGATCACACTGACCGAGGGCGCCGACGGCAACGGCACGGCCTTCCTGCTGACCCGCCGCAGCGCGCGGTTGCGTGCGCACAGCGCGCAATGGGCGCTGCCGGGCGGGCGCTGCGATGCCGGCGAGACGCAGCCCCAGGCCGCGCTGCGCGAACTGCACGAGGAGCTTGGGCTGGCGCTGTCCGAGCGCGATGTGCTCGGCATGCTCGACGACTATCCGACGCGGTCGGGTTATCTGATCACGCCGGTCGTGGTCTGGGCCGGCGCGCGGGCGGCGATTACGCCGAACCCGGACGAGGTCGCGTCCGTCCACCGCATCGGTCTCGATGCGGTGGAGCTCGACGATGCATTCACCTTCGTCACGATTCCCGAGAGCGCGCGGCGCGTGATCCGCTTCCGGCTCGGCGGCCAGCAGATTCATGCGCCGACCGCTGCGCTGATCTATCAGTTCCGTGAGCTGCTCGCCGGCCGCAACACCCGCGTCGCCGATCTCGAGCAGCCGGTGTTCGCATGGAAGTAAGCCGCAATGATGCGGCTATTTGTGACAGTTGCGGGCGTTCATCTTCATTGCCTTGCCTTGCGCAACAGGCGGACGCGCGGCGGTCTCGGGTTCCGGCGGCGCCCGCGACACGTTCTCGTAACAGGAGAACCGTGAACGTGTATCCGGAAATGATCCGCAATCCGGACGCTCGGCGCGCGCAGGTCCGGCGAGCGTCAACGCGCCAGCGGCGGCGAGCCAGAGTGCCATTTTCATCGCGATCTCCACGGCCGTCCTCGGAGAACACCGCATTGTGGCGAAAATTCTGGACCTGATCGCGGCATCCGGCCGCTTGCGCTCCGGACATTTCCAGGCTGACTTCGCGGCGGCGCTTGCTACAACGAGGTCATGCGCCCGCAATTGATTCGCCTCTTTCCTGGATTTGTCGCGCTCACGCTCGTCGCCAGCACGCCGTCCGTGTCGGCCGGCGAGGCGGATGCGTTGCCGCCGTCCGTTTCCAATGCGATGGCGCAGGCCTCGCCGCAGGCGATCATGGAGTATCGCCGCAAGCTGCAGGAATATCAGGCAGCGCGCGACGCCTTCGAGCAGGACGCCAGCGCCTATTGGAGCGCGATCGCCGACAAACGGCGCGGCCGCAACGCCAAGCGCCGCGACCGCGTGCAGATTTCGCTGGACGATTACGTGCTGCAGCAGCCGCCGGTCTATGAGGGGCCGAAGCGGCCGGTCAATCCGGCGCCGGAAGAAGAGGGCGGCAAGCCGCCGCGTCCGCCCAAAACCATTCCGGTGGTCTCGGATCTGGTCAGGGCGGCGGCCGAACAGTTCCAGTTCACGCCGCAGCGCCCGACGAGCGAGGTGGAGTTCAAGCGCGCCTATGCCCGCTACGCGCGCGCCGCGGGGCTGACGCCGGAGCAGGCGGTGCGGGTCTATTCGTTCGAGACCGGGGGCACCGGCAATTACGACGTGCAGGCCGGCATCGAGCATGGCGGCAAGCGCGCGATCTCCACCGCGATGGGCTACAACCAGCTGCTCACCACCAACACCGTCGAGCTGTTGGCCGAGCAGGGCCATGAATTCGTGCGGGATCTCACCGCGCGGGTGGCGGCGACGCAGGGGCCGGCGCGCAAGGCCATGGAGCACAAGCTCGCGGTGCTGAAGAAGATGGTCGCGTTCACGTTGACCGTGCCCGACGACTGGTCGGCGCATCAGCGCCTGGCCGACACGCCGCAGGGCTGGGCCTGTCACGCCATGGTGCTCGACATCGATATCGGCCCGATGCTGCAGACCCACAAGCTGCTGACCTCGGTGATCTTCGCCCGCAACAAGGGCTACACGAGACCGCTGACCGCGGCCGAGCTCGAGATGATGAACCTGACCGGCGACGGCACCGGGCTCGACATGGTGACCATGCCGCAGGCGATGCGCGAGCAGGTGCCGACCTCGAACTTCTTCCAGCGCTCGGGCTACGAGCGCAATCCGGTCGCGATCCGTCACAACACCGTGGCCAAGCTGCTCGCCGTCACCAACGAGCGGATGGATTTCAACAGCAACAAGCCCGGCGCGCGGGAATTGGCCGCGGCGTTCTGAGGTCTGCCGAAGACGATAAAGCATTGTCGGTTCTGATTGAATCAGAACCGAAGCTCTAGACCCTTCTCATGACGCGGTTTCTTCACGCGAACCGGCGTCCACGTCGCTCGAAAACGCTCCAGTGTCCCGAATCCGAAGTTCGTATCATTCGCCGCACCTTCGGAGCGAACTTCGGATTCGATAAGGACACTAGCAAACTTATGATTCTAGTGTGCTTTATGAATCCGAAGTTCGTGAAAGCGGCTGCCGCGAAATCGCACGAACTTCGCATTCAGCACACTAGTTCGAGCCGAACATGAACTTGCCGTCGCCCTCGAGATAGGGCCCGGAGCGCATGTAGAGCTGGCCGTTATGGCCGATGAAGAACAGCGTCCCCTTCGGCACCTTCTTGGCGCCCTTCAGCAGCGTGTTGGCATTGTTGGTCCCCATCTTGTAGGTCCAGGTCTTGCCGTCCTTGTCATAGGCGTAGCCCATGTCGGTCTTCAGCTCCCAGGGCGCAGCCTCCTGCGCGAATGCGCATGTCGTCAGCGCGGCAAACGCCGCAGTCGCAATAAAGGTCTTGGTCAAAAAATGCGTCATGATCCACCTCCGGCCGAGAAAAACGGCGTCGTCCCCACGTTCTTGAACAAATCACGAACGGCATTCGCGCGTCAATACGACAATCGGCGCGACCGCTGTCGTCGATCCGCGACTTTGTGATTTCCCGCGTCAAGCTTGGCGACTATCTTCGCGTTACCATTTACAAACGCTTCGATTGCCGGAAACACTACCTGGGGATGATCGGGATGAACCACGTCATGAAGATCGGTATCGGTGTCGCTCTGTCGTTCATGGCGCTGGCGTCAGTCGCGCAGGCCGACGAGTTCAAGCTCTCCAACAACCAGCGGATCTCCTGCAGCCGCGGCCTGTCGGCCGGCAAGCTCAACACCGCGACCTGCAAGTCCTACGCCTACCTGTTCAACGCCAAGACCTCCGAATATTTCCGCTGCCAGGTCTCGCTGGCGCTGACGCGAGACAACAAGGAGGTCATCAACGTGCAGGCCGACGGCGGCTGCACCAAGAAGCCGCGCATCTTCGAGACCGACGGCAATTATACGTTCGACGCCACCGAGACCGAGCCGCCGAACACCAATTCGTTCTTTGGAACGGGTGGCTATGCAATCTGGGCCAGCGATACTAACACCCAGAAGATCCGCGGCTGCATCACCATCTCGTCCGGCCTCGGCTCCGACATCTCGAAATGCCTCGACATGACGTTTCAGTGACGGCGGCACTGGCGGCGTGATGCGCAAACTGCGCCCGGCCCCGCTGTGCCGCTCCTGGCTGTTTCTCGAAGGCGCCAACGAGGCGGTCCTGCAACGCGCCGCCGCCAGCGGCGCCGACGTGCTGATCCACGAGCTCGAGGACTTCACCCCGCCACCGCTGCGCCCGAAGGCGCGGGCGCTGGCGGCCGAGCTCTACGCGGCCTGGCGCGACCAGGGCGCGGTGGTCGCGGTCCGCGTCAATCCGCTGGATCAGGACGGCATGGATGATCTTGCCGCCGTGATGCGCGGCCATCCCGATATCGTCGCGCTGCCGAAGGTCGCCGAGCCGCATCATGTCGCGAGACTCGACGAGGTGGTGACGCGGTTCGAGCGCGACTATGGCATCGCCGAAGGATCGACGTCGCTGTTGCCGAACATCGAGTTCGCGCGGCCTGGTACAGACCGGCGCGATCGCTGTGGCGAGCCGGCGCACCATCGGTTGCCTGATGGCCTCCGAAGACCTCGCCGCCGATCTTGGCGCCGAACGGGGAAGCGATGGCCTGGAGCTCGCTTACGCGCGGCAGCGCTTCATCGTCGAATGTCGCGCCGCCAATGTCGTCGCGGTCGACTGCCCCTACACCTGGAGCGACGCTTTGGGCGTCGAACGCGACACGATCTGGGCGCGACGGCTGGGTTACACCGCAAAGAGCCTGGTCGATCCCGCGCATGCCGCCATCGTCAACGGCGTGCTCACGCCGAGCGAGGATGAGTTGCACCAGGCGGGCAGGATCGTCGCTGCCTTCGAAGCGGCGCGGGCACAGGGCCTTGGGCGCGTCGAACTTGACGGCTCGCTGCTGGAAGTCCCGACCTATTCCAACGCAAAGCGCCTGATCGCGCGCGGCGAAGCGCTGCGCGCGATCGATCAGAACGCTCAAGCCTGACCAGAGGCCGTGCCTCAGGACGCCGGCTGTTTCTCAGAGAAGTGCATGCGCGAGCGGGCGAACTTCTTGACGCCCATCGGCTTGCCGAACAGGTAGCCCTGGACCTGATCGAAATCCATCTCGTGCGCGGCTAGAAAGTCCGCGCGCGTCTCGACCCCCTGCGCAATAACCTGCGCGCCGGCGTCGTGTGCGAGCTCGACGATACGCCGGCACACCGTCTGCTTCAGGCGCTGATCCGCGGAACCGGTGACGTATTGATGGTCGACCTTCAGCTGGACGAACGGAAAGTTCGGCAATCCCAGCAGGGATGGCCAGTTCGCGCCGACATTGTCGATCGAGATGCCGATATTGTGCAGGCGAACGCGCCGGGCGACATCGATCGCCAGATCGAGATTGTCGACCACCTCGGCGCTGTCGATCTCGATCAGCAGGCCGGCGAAGGCGGCATGATCCGGAATCCGGTAACAAAGCTCGCGCACTGCGTGATCGTCGGCGAGAAACGAGATCGGCAGGTTGATCGAGAGATCGACCGGTCCGATCTGTTCGAGGAGATAGCGCCAGTCTTCGATCGCGCGCGCGATCACGAACTCGGACAGCGCATGAAAATGCGGATCGCCTTCGTCGGGGATGAAGTAGGCAGGCGGCACGACACCCCATGCGGGATGGCGCATCCGGATCAGCGCCTCGGCGCCGCTCGGAACCAAGGTCCGGAGGTGAATTTTCTGCTGATACCACAGCTCGAGCCAACCGGCCTTCAGCGCTTCGGGCACATCCACCGCCGGGCTCGGTGCGGGCTCGAGCGGCATCAATGACGCAAGACTGTCACGAAGGGTTCCGGCGCTGAACGGGGTGGAGAGGGCCGGCAGCATGGCGATACCGTACTCATCGCCGATCTGCCGAACCGCTTTGACGATGATGGAGTCCGGCTGACCGATGACGAGGACCTTGCCGCCGTAGTCCTTTCTCACCAAAGTCTCGAGAATTTTACTGACTTCGATGCCGTCCACGGACACGCCGAGCACCAGAAGATCGGGCCGTTCCGCGTCCAGGACAGTGTCGAGCTCCAGAGCCTGGCCGCATTCGCTGGTGATGAAGCCGAGGTCTTCCAGCGCCTCTGCAAGAAAGGTCCGAAGGTGCTTTTTGCCGTCCGCAATGCATGCGCGCGGGGTCAGCTTGCGATGTCCGAACCAGCCGGCTCGTGTGCGTTCGATGTGACTGATGTGGTTCATGCCCCGCCTTATCCGTAATTACCCCGGCCTGACTCGTACATCCAAGAGCGGCGGCAATCATGGAAATTTCTGGTTCATACATTGATTGGCTCGCTAACCTTAAAGGATTCAATTCGACTCAAATGGTTCTGGAATCGCTACGTGTCGCCGCTGTTACACGCGCAACAAATGCGTCATCTGATGTTCATGAGAGCAATCGTGTCCGACTTTGCACGGCACCGGAAACGTTGCGCGCGTGTGTCATCGCGAGACGACGTTAATGACTGTGGTGTCGGGTCGATGCAGAAGCGGAACTGCACCATTGTCGGACACCGGATCGAGTTGCCGCCGAGCACCAACGGCGAATCAGATCATCCGTTCTGCGGCGCAATGCGGTTCGTGTGTGCTGTCGTCGTTGCCGTTCGCAACGTCTCCGGCATCAACGCGCAGTAGCCGATCAGCCCGGCACAAGCGACGGCTGCGAGGAACAGGAATGCGGCACTGTAGCCGGCGTGGACGATGATGAATCCGGCGACCGCCGTGCTCAGCGCGCCGCCGAGGCCGGTTGCCGTGGCGATCGCGCCCTGGCTGATGTTGAAATGCCCGGTACCATGCGTGAGATCGGCGACGACGAGCGGGAACAGCGCGCCGAAGATCCCGGCGCCGATGCCGTCGAGCAATTGCACCGACACCAGCCAGTACGGATTGTCCGACAACGGATAGAGCGCGCCGCGAATAGCCAGCACCGCGAGCGCCACCGCAAAGATCGGCTTGCGGCCCCAGACATCGGCCTTGCGTCCGACCAGCATCGCGACCGGCACCATCACCAGCTGCGCGGCGATGATGCAGATCGACATCAGCGATGTCCCGAGGTTGCGATTGACCAGTGCGAGCTTCTGTCCGACCAGCGGCAGCATCGCTGCATTGGCAAAATGAAAGGTCACGGTCGCGGCCGCGAAGATCAGCAGCGGCTTGCAGGTCAGCAGCACGCGAAAGCCGGATGGCCGCTCATGCAGCGTGCCGTTCTCCTCCGCGATATCATCGAGCCCGCGCGCGACCTGGTGATCGATGGCGGCGGGTGGGATCGAGAGCGTCGCGGCGATGCTGGCGAGCGCCATTGCCGCGAGCAGCCAGAACACGACGACGGGACCGAACCAGTAGGCGGTGCCGCCGGCGATCGCCGCGGCCACCGCGTTGCCGGCATGATTGAAGGCCTCGTTGCGGCCGGTCCGCGCCGCGAACGCCTTGGGTCCGACAATGCCGAGCGTCACCGCGGCGATCGCCGGCGCGAACACCGAGCCCGAGGCGGCGGCGAGCGCCTGGGTCGCGGCGACCAGCGCGTACCGGTCGAGCAGCGGCAGCAGCAGGCAGGCGGCGGTCACGGCGGCCGCGGCTGCGATCATCAACGCGCGCTTGGCGCGGCTGCGGTCGATCAGGGCACCGGCCGGTGTCTGGGCGACGATCCCGGCGATCGCCGCGATCGACATCACCGACCCGATCGAGGCCTCGTCCCACCTCCGTTCGGTCAGGAGGTAGATCGCCAGATAAGGGCCGAGCCCGTCCCGCACGTCGGCGAGGAAGAAGTTCAACGCATCAAGCGCGCGCTCAACGGGCGTCCCGGACGGCTGCAAGTCATACCTCGCGGCGAGATTGCGCACCTCAACCCGCTCGCAGGCACAGGGTTCCCGCGCAGGTAAATTGGTGCTGCCATCAGGGATTTTCGGCCCTGCATGCGTCATTTGGATGGGTTGACCCGGCGGGGGCGTGCGGCCAATTTCCGGCCCGGCTTAGGGGAGAATAATACTCATGAATTCAAGGTTGATGGCTGCCGCGATCGTGGCAGCCAGTGTTTTGTCCGCGCCTGTCGCGCAGGCCCAGCAGTTCATTAACGTGCTCACCGGCGGCACCTCGGGCGTCTACTATCCGCTCGGCGTCGCGATCGGGAAGATCTACGGCGACAAGATCCCCGAAGTGAAGACCCAGGTGCAGGCGACCAAGGCTTCGGTGGAGAACCTGGTGCTGCTGCAGCAGGGCCGCGGCGAGATCGCCTTCACGCTCGGCGATTCGCTGAAGGCCGCCTGGGAAGGCGATGCCGAGGCCGGCTTCAAGACCAAGCTCGACAAGCTGCGCACCATCGGCGCGATCTATCCGAACTACATCCAGATCGTCGCGACCGCCGAAAGGGGCATCAAGACGCTCGCCGATCTCAAGGGCAAGAGCCTGTCGGTCGGCGCGCCGAAGTCCGGTACCGAGCTCAACTCGCGCGCGATCCTCGCGGCCGCCGGCATGAGCTACAAGGATCTCGGCAAGGTCGAGTATCTGCCGTTTGCCGAATCGGTCGACCTGATGAAGAACCGCCAGCTCGCCGCCACGCTGCAGTCCGCCGGCCTCGGCGTCGCCTCGCTCAAGGACCTCTCGACCTCGAGCGAGATCACCGTGGTCGCCGTGCCGAAGGAGACCGTCGACAAGATCGGTCCGCCCTTCGTCTCCGTGATCATCCCGGCCAACACCTACACCGGCCAGGACAAGGATGTGCCGACCGCGGCAGTCGTGAATTATCTCGTCACCTCGAGCGCGGTGTCGGACGATCTCGCCTATCAGATGACCAAGCTGGTCTACGAATCGCTGCCGGAACTCGCCAATGCCCACGCCGCGGGCAAGGAGATCAAGCTTGCGACCGCCGCGACCGGCAGCCCGGTGCCGCTGCATCCCGGCGCGATCCGCTATTACCAGGAAAAGGGCCTCATCAAGTAGGGCCAGCTACTTCGAGGGCGTCATGGCCGGGAGCCCGTCCCCGACTCGATCGGGGATGACCCGGCCATTCATCTTTCCAACGACGTTGATTTTTCGATGGATGCGCGGGTCAAGCCCGCGCATGACGTGCGGCGGGGCGCTACAAGCGTCGCGGGCACGGCGGGGGACTAATCATATGCAGCAGCAGGTTGCGGGCGAGCAGCCCATCAAGGTTGAATTCGACAATTTCGAGCATGGTTTTCCGGAAGGTTTTGGCCCGGGCGCCTGGGGGCATCTGGCCTATGCCATCGGTCTCGCCTTCGCGGTGTTCCAGCTCTATGTCGCGGCTTTCAATTACCTGCCGAGCCAGGTGGTGCGCGGCGTCCATGTCGGTTTCCTGATCCTGCTGACCTTCGGCCTGATCGGCAACTTCACCGCCAAGACCGATTTCGGCCGCGCGGTGAGCTGGATCGTCGGCGCTGCCGGTTTCCTCTGCGGGCTCTATCAGTGGATCTTCTATGCCGACCTGATCGCCCGCGACGGCGATCCGACCAACATGGACCTTGCAGTCGGCACGCTGCTCGCGATCCTGATCTTCGAGGGCACGCGGCGGCTGATGGGAGCGGCGCTGCCGCTGATGTGCGGCGCCTGTCTGCTCTACTGGTTCTTCGGACAATATCTGCCGTCGCCGTTCAATCATCGCGGCTATGACTTCGACCAGATCGTCACCCATCTCTCGTTCGGCACCGAAGGCTTCTACGGTGTGCCGATCTATGTTTCGGCGACCTACATCTTCCTGTTCATCCTGTTCGGCTCGTTCCTGGAGCGCGCGGGGATGATCCAGCTGTTCACCGACGTCTCGCTCGGCCTGTTCGGCCGCACCCGCGGCGGGCCGGCCAAGGTCGCGGTGTTCGCCTCGGGCATGATGGGCACAATCTCCGGCTCCGGCGTCGCCAATGTCGTCACCGTCGGCCAGTTCACGATTCCGCTCATGATCAGGTTCGGCTATCGCCGCGCGTTCGCCGCCGGTGTCGAGGCCACCGCCTCGATGGGCGGCCAGATCATGCCGCCGGTGATGGGCGCGGTCGCCTTCATCATGGCCGAGACGCTCGGCGTCCCCTATTCGGAGATCGTCAAGGCGGCCGTGATTCCGGCCATCCTGTATTTCGCCTCGGCGTTCTGGATGGTGCATCTGGAGGCCGGCAAGCATGGACTCGTCGGCATGAAGCGCGCCGAGATCCCGAGCGCCTGGAAGGCGCTGGTGGCGCGCTGGTACCTGGTGTTGCCGCTCGCAGCATTGGTCTACATGCTGTTCGAAGGCTTTACGCCGCTCTATGCCGGCAGCATGGGGCTCGCGCTGACGGTCGCGCTGATCCTCGGCGCCAGCATCACGCTCGGCTTCTCCAGCACCGTCGTGCGCTACATCTTCTGGATCGGCCTCGCGCTGGTGGTTGCCGCGGTCTCGCGCCATGGGCTCGAGATCGTTCCGGTGGCCAGTGTCGTCGCAGGATTGATCGTGATCGCTGCGATCACACGCGGTGGCCGCGCCACGCTCAGGGCCTGCCGTGACTCGCTCGCCGACAGCGCCAAGTCGGCGCTGACCGTCGGCATGGCCTGCGCCATCGTCGGCACCATCATCGGCATGATGACGCAGACCGGCGTCGGCACCATCTTCGGCAGCTGGATCATCGGGCTCGGCGCCAAGAGCCTGTTCCTGGCGCTGATCATGACCATGCTGCTGTCGATCCTGCTCGGCACCGGCATTCCGACGATCCCGACCTACATCATCACCGCGGCGCTCGCCGCACCTGCGCTGGCCAAGCTCGGCGTGCCGCTGATCGCAAGCCATATGTTTGCGTTCTACTATGGCATCATGGCCGACCTCTCGCCGCCGGTCGCGCTCGCGGCATTGGCGGCGGCGCCGATCGCCAAGGAGAATCCGGATAAGATCGGCTGGGAAGCGATGCGGATCGCGCTTGCCGGCTACGTCATTCCCTTCATCTTCGTCTACTCGCCGGCACTGATGCTGCAAGGCAATGATCCGATGGCCGCCCAGCTCGGGTTCTACGGCGCGGTCGCACTCGCGACCTTCAAGGCGCTGGTGGCGATCGCCCTGTTCGGCATCGTCGCGATCGGCTTCCTGTTCACGCGGCTGACCCTGATCGAGATCGTGGTCGCCTTCGGGGCCGCGCTCTGCCTGCTCGGCGATTTTCAGTTCTCGGATACGGCGGGCTTCACGCTCGCCGCCGCGGTCGTGCTGTGGCAGTGGCGGCAGCGTCCGCGCAACGCGGTGGCAGCGGCTTGAGCCTCTGCCTCGCATCCGCCGGTGTCGTGAAGACGCTGTCGATCGCGGCCTTCACGCTGGCCTGGACGCATTCGATCGAGAAGACCGCCTGGCAGGAAGACTGGCAGGTCACGCCGGCCGGGCTGACGCTGCTGCAGGCACGCATCAAGGGCACCGGCGCCGGCATGGAGCCGCCGCCGGAGGCCCGCCTCACTGGCGGATGGTTTCAATGGTCGCCGGAGCCGATGCCAAGGCCCGAGGTCGCGCTCGGCAATTCCGGCGCGGCGGGCGAATGGCACCTGTGCCACGCGGGACGCTGCCAGACGCTATCGGAGATTTTCGGACATCCGATCGGTGCTAATGTCACGACGATGAGTGTGTGTCGCGATCCGTAGCCCGGATGGAGCGAAGCGTAATCCGGGGCCAGTATTCCCGGATTTCGCTTCGCTCCATCCGGGCTACAATGACAACAACAAACGGGAGAACAGGTGATGGATCGGCTCAAGGGCAAGGTTGCGATGGTGGTCGGTGCGGGCTCGATCGGGCCCGGCTGGGGCAATGGCAAGGCGACCGCCGTGACCTTCGCGCGCGAGGGCGCCAGCGTGTTCTGCGTCGATCGCAACGGCGCCGCGGCCGAGGAGACGGTCAAGATCATCACCGGCGAGGGCGGCAAGGCGGCCGCATTCACCGCCGATGTCTCGCGCGCCGGCGAGGTCGAGGCGATGGTCGCGGCCTGCCTGAAGACCTATGGCCGCATCGACGTGCTCGACAACAATGTCGGCATTGCCGAGGTCGGCAGCGTCGTCGAGGTCGCGGAAGCCGAGTGGGACCGCGTCTTCGCGGTCAACCTCAAGAGCGCCTATTTCTCGATGAAGCACGTCATTCCCGTCATGATCAAGCAGGGCGGCGGCTCGATCATCAACATCTCCTCGATCGCCTCGATCCGCCATGTCGGCATTTCCTATGTCAGCTACAATGCGAGCAAGGCGGCGATGAACCAGATGACGCGCTCGACCGCGGTCGAGTTCGCCTCGAAGCATGTGCGCGTCAACGCGATCCTGCCCGGATTGATGAAGACGCCGATGGTCGAACATTCCGCGGGGCTGGCGCAGAGCTACGCCAAGGGCGATGTCGAGGCGATGTGGCGCGCCCGCGACGCGCAGGTGCCGATGGGGCACATGGGCGACGCCTGGGACGTCGCCAATGCCGCGCTGTTCCTGGCGTCGGACGAATCGAAATATGTCACCGGCATCGAGCTCGTGGTCGACGGCGGCATCACCTCCAAGTCGGGCGCCTGAGGAGCTAGTGTCCCGAATCCGAAGTTCGTATCATTCGCCGCACCTTCGGAGCGAACTTCGGATTCGATAAGGACACTAGCAAACTTATGATTCTAGTGTGCTTTATGAGTGCGAAGTTCGTGAAAGCGGCTGCCGCGAAATCGCACGAACTTCGCATTCAGCACACTAGGGGTATCACGCCTCGACGCTGAGCTCGGCGCGGTCGAGCTCCGCCTCGACCAGATGAAATGCGTCGTCGCCGATGGTTTCGGTGCGTCGCAGATTGAGCAGCGCCTGACGCGCGGCCGCGATGGCGCGGCGGCGTATCGGATCCGACGGCAGTTCGCGCGAGGTCAGGCCGCCGTCGGGGTCATTCTCGGCGCGCAGCAGCACGGCGCGGTATTCGAGCCGGAGGATTTCGGCTTCTTCCGACGGGTCGGCGTCGATCTCCTCGAGCGCTGCGCGAAAGACCACGCCGCGGGCATGGGCCGCCTCGCGCCCGACCGGATCGTCGTCGTCGAAATTCAACGCCAGGATCAGCGGCCGCAAGGTCAGTCCCTGGATCACGAGCGAGCCCAGCACGACGGCAAACGCCGTCAGCAGGATCAGATCGCGATATGGAAAATACTCGGGCAGCGCAAATGCGGCCGCCAGCGTAACGATGCCGCGCATCCCGCACCACGACACGATGAAGCCACGCTTCAAGGTCGGCACGGCCTCCACAACATGGGCGGGCAGCCAATTGCGCGCCTTCAGCGTGCGCAGCAGGGCCCCGTAGGGCATTACCCAAAGGATGCGGGCGAGGATCACGACGGCGAGGATCGCGGCCGCGAAGCTGCAATATTTCCACCGCACCTCGTCGTCGAGCTCGGACCAGATCGGGCGCAATTGCAGGCCGATCAGCATGAAGGCGAGCACGTTGAGCACGAACAGGACGGTCTCCCACACCGCATAGGACGACACGCGCAGCCGTGCCGAGGTGCGGGCCGGCGCGGTGCGGGCGATGGTGATCGCATAGGCGATGATGGTGAGGATGCCGGACAGGCCGAGATGCTCGGCGACGATCCACACCATGAAGGTTCCGCCGAACTGCGTGATGATCGCGCTCGGCGCCTCGGTGATGCGGCGCGTGATCATCATCCAGACCTGCGCGAACAAGTAGCCGGCGGCAAGGCTGCCGATCAGCGCGACCGCGATCGACGGCACGAACTCGCGGATCTTCATGTGCTCGGCGGCGACCAGGCCGACCGCGACGCGATAGATCAACAGCGAAGTGGCATCGTTGAGCAGGCTTTCGCCTTCGAGGATTTTCTGGATCCGGTAGGGCAGGTTGACCTGACGCAGGATCGCGGTGGCTGCGGCCGCGTCCGGTGGGGCCACGATGGCGCCGAGCGCGATCGCAACCGGCCAGGGCATGTCGGGCCGCAGCCAATGCGCGACCACGGCGACCGCCGCCGTGGTGACGCCGACCGCGACCACCACCAGCGTCGAGACCGGCAGCCAGTTGTTGCGGAGATCGCGCAGCGAGGTGTCGTAGGCGGCATCGAGCAGCACTGGTGCTACGAACAGCGCCAGCGCCAGTTTCGGTTCCAGTGCCCAGGTCGGGGCCCACGGCAGCAAGGTCAGCAGCACGCCGCCGAGCGCAAGAAAGGTCGGGTAGGGCACCTTGATCCGCCGCGCCAGCGCCGAGAGCGCTACCGCTGCAAGCAGCAGGCCGATGATCCATTCGAATGTCAGCACGCGAACCCCCAGGTACGGCTCCAAGTACGGTCCCAAGTGCAGCCGATCGTCGCAATTGACGTATAATCCAGCGTGTGGTTTTGCGGCAAATGGCGCGCTGCCGGATATCAGGGGTTGGTGGTTCGGGCGCGGGAGAGGGATGTCTTGTCGGCAATCGGGATGCGACGCAACTCTGCAAATCGGGCCCTGAATCTGGCCCTGACGCTGCTGTGCGTTTGCCTGGCGGGCGCGCTGACATCAGGCGTTGCGCGCGCGGCCAGCAGCGAGCCCGGCAAGGATGTGCAGGCCGATGCCGGACCCTGCATCGCCGCCGCCGCTGCGGCGGATGACGACAAGACCATCGAGGTCTGCGGCGCGCTGATCGACAATGAGAAGGCGGCCAAGCCGGATCGCGTCAAGGCGCTTGTGGCGCGCGCGAGCGCCTATGACCGCAAGCAGATGATCGACCGCGCGATCACAGATTACGACACCGTGCTCCGGCTCGATCCGTCGCTTGCCGACGCCCACAATGCGCGCGGCGAGCTGTGGCGCCGCAAGGGGGACCGGCCGAAGGCGATCATGGATTTCGGCGCCGCCGTCAAGCTCAATCCCGATCACGCCGCCGCCAAGGCCAACTACAAATCGCTCTCGCTGGAGCTGGAGCGGATCGGTGCCCTGATGGCGGTCGCCGGCAAGCCGAGCTTCGACTGCCGCGAGGCGCGCCGGCCGGTGGAGAAGGCGATCTGTGCCAATCCCGAGCTCGCCGATCTCGATCGCGAGATCGGCGCATCGACCTTTCGCGCCGTGCGCGAGGCAAAGGATCCGGGCCAAGCGCGCGAGCTGCAGCGCGAGCAGGACCAGTTCATCGCCCGCCGCAATGCCGAATTCAGCAAGCCTGGCTATGACCTGCAAAAGGCAATGCGCGAGCGGTTGCGGCAGATAAATGGGGTCGACGGGTACTAGAGCCCGGTCTCGAGAACGTTCTCGTTTTACCCGGCCGAAGGTCGCGGTCATTTCGGCTTGAAACGGCGCCGCTTCCCGTGACAATGGTCGGCAAATGACGCGCGACGGCGCGAGGGAGAAACGCGATGAACATCCAGCAGAGCCGGTATCATGAGGTGTATGCCCGCTCGCTTCGAGACCCCGAGGGTTTTTGGGCGGAAGCGGCGCGCGAGATCGACTGGATCGAGCCGGCCAAAAAGATCTACGATCCTTCCGTGGGCGCCTATGGACGCTGGTTCGCCGGCGCCGTGGTCAACACCTGCTACAACGCGCTGGATCGCCATGTCGCCGGCGGCCGCGCCGGCCAGGTCGCGCTGATCCACGATTCCCCGCTCACCAACACGATCACCAAATTCACCTATTCCGAGCTGCTGGCGGAGGTGCAGACGCTCGCCGCGATCATGCAGGATTTCGGCGTGGCCAAGGGCGATCGCGTCATCCTCTATATGCCGATGGTGCCGGAGGCCGTCGTCGCGATGCTCGCCTGCGCACGGATCGGCGCGGTGCACAGCGTGGTGTTCGGCGGCTTCGCGGCCAAGGAGCTCGCGACCCGCATCGACGACGCCAAGCCGAAGCTGATTTTCTCGGCGAGCTGCGGCATCGAGCCCGGGCGCATCGTGCAGTACAAGCCGCTGCTCGACGAAGCGATCCGCCTCGCCGGCGCCAAGCCGGACACCTGCATCATCCTGCAACGGCCGCAGCAGGTGTGCGAACTCACGGCGGGCCGCGACCATGACTGGGCGACGCTGCGCCGCGCCGCGTTCGACGCCGGCAAGGCCGCGCCCTGCGCGCCGGTCGCCGCGACCGATCCGCTCTACATCCTCTACACCTCGGGCACGACCGGAATTCCGAAGGGCGTGGTGCGTGACAATGGCGGCCATCTCGTCGCGCTGAAATGGTCGATGCACAATCTCTACGGCGTGAAGCCGGGCGAGATCTGGTGGTGTGGCTCCGACATTGGCTGGGTGGTCGGCCACTCCTACATCGTCTATGGCCCGCTGATCCACGGCGCGACCACCATCATGTATGAGGGCAAGCCGGTCGGCACGCCGGATGCCGGCGCGTTCTGGCGCGTGATCTCAGAGCACAAGGCGGTCGCGTTCTTCACCGCGCCGACCGCGTTCCGTGCGATCAAGAAGGAAGATCCCGAGGGCAAGCTGCTGAGGAGCTATGACCTGTCGCGCTTCCGCACCCTGTTCCTCGCCGGCGAGCGCGCCGATCCGCCGACGGTGGAGTGGGCGGAGCAGCAGCTGAAAGTGCCGGTCATCGATCACTGGTGGCAGACCGAGACCGGCTGGTGCATCGCCGGCAATCCGGTTGGGCTCGGCATGTTGCCGGTCAAGCATGGTTCGCCGACCGTGCCGATGCCGGGCTATCAGGTCGACATCGTCGACGAGGCGGCGAAGCCGGTCCCTGCGGGCACCATGGGCTCGATCGTGATCAAGCTGCCGATGCCGCCGGCCTGCCTGCCGACGCTGTGGCAGCAGGACGATCGCTTCAGGGACGCCTATCTCTCGGAATTCCCCGGCTACTACAAGACCTCGGACGCCGGCTACAAGGATGAGGACGGCTATGTCTGGGTGATGGGCCGCACCGACGACATCATCAATGTCGCCGGCCATCGGCTCTCCACCGGCGGCATGGAAGAGATCCTCGCCTCGCATCCCGATGTTGCCGAATGCGCTGTGCTCGGCATCAAGGATGCGATCAAGGGCGAGGTGCCCTGCGGCTTCCTGGTGCTGAAGGCCGGCGTCACCAAGGCGCCGGATCAGGTCGAGAAGGAAGTGGTGGCGCTGGTGCGCGATAAGCTCGGCCCCGTCGCCGCGTTCAAGCTCGCGATCACGGTGGCGCGGTTGCCGAAGACCCGCTCCGGCAAGATCCTGCGCGGCACCATCAAGAAGATCGCCGACGGCGAACCCTGGACCATGCCGGCGACGATCGAGGACCCCAAGGTGCTCGACGAAATCGGCGGGGCGCTAAAGGGGAAGGCGTAGTTTGCCGGTTGCGCTGTCGGCGCGCTGCCGAGAGAGCGCGTTGCTCGGCACCCCTCTCCCCACCCTCTCCCACAAGGGGAGAGGGAGCCTTACCAGCGTGCTCACCTGACGTGAGGTTGTCACCGGCAGAAGGGTTCCCTCTCCCCTTGTGGGAGAGGGGTAGCCGCGGGCGGGATGATCGATGCGTGCACCATAGCTCAATCCCACCACGCACCCCGAAACCCATCGGAAGCAAAATGGCCTTGATTTTGATGGATTGCCGGGTCATCCCGGCCTTCCCTGTCATATGCCACGAGATACGGACCACCGGATGCGATCCATTTCCGCACGCGCGCCTCTTGCTTTGCTGCTCGCACTGCCGCTGCTGGCAGGCTGCCTCGAGCGCGGTCGATCGCCGATCGCGGAGAGCATGGGCGACGACGATCAGTATTGCCAGGGCAACGGCAAGGTGGCGGTCGGATCGCCCGAATATGTCGCCTGCCGCAAGGATCGCGACGTGCAGCGCCAGAACGCCGAAGCTCGCACCGATCGGCGGCAGCGCGATCTCGGCGAATACATGATGAACAATCCGGACCGCCACTAGGCGCGCTGGCTACTGCCCGGCCGGTCGGGTATGCGTGGACGGCCGCCGGGCCGAATTCCGGCAAGGTGCCGCATGCAATCATGAGCGGCTGTTTTGGGTGAGACCAGGTCCTGTGCTTGTGGAAGGCGAGCTCGCGTTGCAACGTGACAGGATCGGAGAGCTCGACGGGCTGCGCGCGATCGCGCTGCTGACCGTGGTCATCTGGCACTATTTCGGCGCGCCGGACGGTCCGCAGGGCTCGCCGTGGAAATTGCTGCATGTCGGCCGCTTCGGCGTCGACCTGTTCTTCATTCTGTCCGGCTATCTCATCACGGATATTCGGCTGCGTCACCGCGCGGCCGAACGATACTATTCGGCCTTCTACGGCAGGCGTGCGTTTCGCATCTGGCCGCTCTACTACCTGATGTGCGCTTGCGCGGCGATCGGCTGGTATTTTTCGTTAAGCCCTGATCTGTTCGACACCAGGGGTGTGCCCGGCTGGCTGTATTTGTTCGGCTTGCAAAATTTCGGCATGGCCAAGGCGCAGACCGATGGCGCTTACTTTCTGGCCGTGACCTGGTCGCTCGCGATCGAAGAGCAGTTTTATCTGCTGTTTCCGTTGCTGGTCCGGAACATCCCGACCGAGCGGCTGTTCGCAATCCTGCTCGTGCCGATCCTGATCTGCCCGATCGGGCGCCTGATCGATAGCGCGCTGCCGGACGCCTACGGCTGGTACGTGCTGCCGCAATTCAGGATCGATTCGCTGGCGATCGGCGCGCTGATCGCCTGGTGGCGCCTCTATCGCAAGCCGGACGCCGAGGTCTCCAGATGCGTCGCCGCCATCCTCAAATGGTCGAGCATGTCGCTCCCCCTGCTGTGGCTGTTCGGATGGAAGCGCTGGTCGGTGGCGTTCTCGCACACGCAGGTCGAGATCTTCTTCGGTTCTCTGCTGTTCGTCGTCCTCGAAAATCGCGGTTCGCCAAAACTCGCACTGCTGCGCAGTTCGGTCGCGAACTTCTTCGCCAGGACGTCCTACGCGGCGTATCTCACCCACCACGTCATTGTGTACCTGCTGTTCGCCGTGCTGCATCAACCGAGGACAGTCGGGAGCCTTGCCGGCATCTCGCTGACCTTCGGCGCGCTCGCGCTGACGTTCGGGCTGTGCGCGCTGAGTTATCGATATTTCGAACGTCCGCTGCTCAACTTCGCCCACCGGCGCTTCACGTTCGGGTAAGCGAAGGCGGGCCACCGGCGCGCCGCTCGCGGGATCAAGCTCCGCGTGCCCCAAACAAAAAACGCGGCGGGTTGCCCTGCCGCGTTTCGTATTCCGGTCTTCGCGAAAACTAGCCGACGCTTTATTCTTCGTCGTCGGCCTTCTTGCCGCCGATCGTCTTCAGCTTGGCGAACACGGCATCGACATTGAGATCGTCGTGCCGCTCGATCGGCTGATCGTCGAGTTCATCCTTGCGCGTGGTCTCGGAAGCCGGCAGCAGCGTGGCGCCGCCGTACACGGTCGTGGTCGGCTTCTCCTTGGCGGCGCGCTGCACCTCGAAATCGAGCTCGATCTGCGAGCACAGGCCGAGCGTCACCGGGTCCATCGGGGTCAGGGTCGAGGCATTCCAGTGGGTGCGGTCGCGCACGCTGGCGATCGTGGTCTTGGTGGTGCCGACCAGACGCATGATCTGGGCGTCCTTTAGCTCCGGGTGGTTGCGCACCAGCCATAGGATCGCGCTCGGCCGCTCGTGGCGGCGCGACACCGGGGTATAGCGCGGGCCCTTCTTCTTGGCGGCGGTCGGCAGCACCACCTTGCTCTCCTGGAGCCTGAGGCGGTAGTTCTGGTCCCGCTCGCCGCGCTCGATCTCCTCGCGGGTCAGCTGGCCGTTGGAAATCGGGTCCATGCCCTTGATGCCCTGGGCGGCGTCGCCGTCGGCGATGGCGCGCACCTCCAGGGGGTGCATTTTGGTGAAATCGGCCACCTGATCGAACGTCAGGGCGGTATTATCGACCAACCACACGGCAGTCGCCTTCGGCATCAGCGGTGCGTTGCTCATGGCAAATCTCCTTTGTGCTTCGCCCACCTCTGTCGAGGCGAAGCTGGTAGTCATCGGCGATGACGGGAATTATAGGGCCTATATAAGCCCTCCGGGGGGAATGGCGCAATGGGCCAGCAAAATCGCCTTGACAGCGCCCGAAAGCAGTCCCAAGTCCTTATCGTAACTGGCCGTTCCCCGCCCGCCGGCGAGGGGTGATTCGGTCCCGAGATTGCCCCGAGACAGCCTGATGTCAGCGAAAAAACCCGATCTTAGAATCGTGCTTTGTTCCCCCCGCGGCTTTTGCGCCGGGGTGGTCCGCGCCATCGATACGGTCGAACGCGCGCTCACCATTTATGGTGCCCCGGTCTATGTCCGGCACGAAATCGTCCATAACAAGTATGTGGTCGACAGCCTGAAGACCAAAGGCGCCATTTTCGTCGAGGAATTGGCCGAAATCCCCGACGATACGAACGCGCCGGTGGTGTTTTCGGCCCACGGTGTTCCCAAGTCGGTTCCGGCCGAGGCCAAATCCCGCAATTTCTTCTCGCTGGACGCGACCTGCCCGCTGGTGACCAAGGTCCACCGCGAGGCGGCGATCCATTTCAAGCGCGGCCGCGAGATCCTGCTGATCGGGCATTCCCATCACCCCGAGGTGGTCGGCACCCTGGGCCAGCTCCCGGTCGGCGCCGTGACCCTGATCGAGACCGCCGAGGATGCAAAGACCTTCGTCCCGAAGGACCCCGACAATCTCGCCTTCGTGACCCAGACCACGCTGTCGATCGACGACACCGCCGAGATCGTGGCGCTGCTCAAGCAGCGCTTCCCGAACGTCAACGGTCCGCACAAGGAAGACATCTGCTACGCCACCACCAACCGCCAGCTCGCGGTGAAGAAGGTGGCGCCGGTGGTCGATGCCCTGATCGTGGTCGGCGCGCCGAACTCGTCGAACTCGCAGCGCCTGCGCGAGGTCGCCGAGCGTGAGGGCTGCCCCATTGCCGTGCTGGCCCAGCGCGCCAGCGACATCGACTGGAGCAGGTTCGAAGGCATCACGAGCCTCGGCATCACCGCGGGCGCCTCGGCACCGGAAGTGATCGTCGAGGAGATCATGGGCGCCTTCGCCGAGCGCTTCGAGCTTCACGTGGAGACGGTCTCGGCTGCGGAAGAGAACGAGTTCTTCCCGCTGCCGCGTTCGCTGCGGCCCGACGCTGCCGCCGCGGAATAGACCATATGGCGGTTTACACCGACGTTGCCGCCGAAGACCTCGCGGAATTCCTCAAGAGCTACGACATCGGCGAATTGCTCTCCTACAAGGGCATCGCCGAGGGCGTCGAGAATTCGAACTTCCTGCTCCATACCAGCCAGGGCGCCTACATCCTCACGCTCTATGAGAAGCGCGTGGCCGAGGACGACCTGCCGTACTTTCTGTCGCTGATGGCACATCTCGCCGAGCGCGGGGTGTCGTGCCCGCAGCCGGCGCGCAACCGCAAGGGCGAGGTCTATAGCCGGCTTGCCGGCCGGCCCGCGGCGATCATCAATTTCCTCGAAGGCATGTGGCCGCGGCGGCCGAACGTGACGCATTGTTCCGGCGTCGGCGAAGCGCTGGCCAAGATGCATCTGGCCGGCCGCGACTTTCCGCTGGTCCGCAACAATCCGCTGTCGGTCTCCGGCTGGCGGCCGCTGTTCGATCTCGCCGCGGCGCGGGCCGACAGCGTGCAGCCGGGCCTGCACGACTTCATCGCGCGCGAGCTAGATCATCTCGAAGCCGCGTGGCCGGCGGACCTGCCGGTCGGCGTGATCCATGCCGACCTGTTTCCCGACAACGTCTTCTTCCTTAGCGACAAGGTCTCGGGTCTGATCGACTTTCCGTTCGCCTGCAATGACGTCCTGGCCTACGACGTCGCGATCTGCGTCAACGCCTGGTGCTTCGAGCCGGATCATTCCTTCAACGTCACCAAGGCGCGCGCGCTGCTCAATGCCTATAACCGCGAGCGGCAATTGTCGGCGGCTGAAGAGGCCGCGCTGCCGCTGCTCGCGCGCGGCGCCGCGCTCCGTTTCCTGCTGACGCGCCTAGTCGATTTCCTCAACGTGCCCGAGGGTGCGCTGGTGCAGCCGAAGGACCCGCTGGAATACGTCCGCAAGCTGCGCTTCCACCAGAACGTCGCGAGCCTGAACGACTACGGCATTACGCCGGCAGGATGCGCGGCGTGAGCGACAAGCCGCATGTGATTGTCTTCACCGATGGTGCCTGCTCCGGAAACCCCGGTCCGGGCGGCTGGGGCGCGATCCTCAGATTCGGCGACGTCGAGAAGGAATTGAAGGGCGGCGAGGCGCACACCACCAACAACCGCATGGAGCTGATGGCGGCGATCTCGGCGCTGGAAGCCCTGAAGAAGCCCTGCGTGGTCGACCTCACCACCGACAGCCAATACGTCCGCCAGGGCATCACCGGTTGGATCCATGGCTGGAAGCGCAATGGCTGGCGCACCGCCGACAAGAAGCCGGTGAAGAATGTCGAGCTATGGCAGCGCCTCGACGCCGCGCTGAAGCCGCACGAGGTGCGCTGGCACTGGATCAAGGGCCATGCCGGCCACGCCGAGAACGAACGCGCCGACCAGCTGGCGCGCGAAGGCGTGGCAATGGCGAGGTTGAAGGGGTAAGGCGCGGAGCGCCGCCTGTTACCACTTCCTAAAACTGTCATCGCCCGCGAAGGCGGGCGATCCAGTATTCCAGAGGCGGCGATGATTGAAACGTGAGGCCGCGGCCTACTGGGTTGCCCGGTCAAGCCGGGCAACGACAGTGTGCGTGGGCCGTCAGCTCAGAGCTGCCCGAGCAGCGTGTCGCCGCCGGAGACCTCGACCTTGCCCGGAGCCGGCTCCTTGTTGAGCTTCTTCACCACGCCGTCCTCGACCAGCATCGAGTAGCGGTGGGAGCGGATGCCGAGGCCGTTGCCGGAGGCGTCGAGCTCCATGCCGATCGCCTTGGCGAAATCGGCATTGCCGTCGGCCAGGAAGACGGCTTCGTCGCGCTGGTCGGTGTCGCGCTTCCAGGCGTTCATCACGAAGGCATCGTTGACCGAGACGATCGCGATGGTGTCGACGCCCTTGTTCTTCATGGCATAGGCATTGAGGAAGATGCTCGGCAGATGCATCTTGTGGCAGGTGCCGGTGTAGGCGCCGGGCACCGCGAACAGGGCGACCTTCTTGCCCTTGAAAATGTCGTCGGTGGTTTTGACCTGCGGACCCTCGGCGGTCATCACGCGAAACTTGGTTTCCGGCAGCTTGTCGCCAACATTGATCGTCATCGTTGTTCTCCCTCGGTGAAGCGGAATTGTCTTAAACCCGGCGCTTGGACCGCACAATACGACCTGCTGCAGGAACGGAAAAGGCTCCAGTCACCGTTCCGTCATCAGCCGGAAAACCCGCCGGCGTCGAGAAAGGCCTGCTCGTCCGCGGTCGTCTCCCGGCCCAGCACCCGGTTACGGTGCGGGAAACGGCCGAACCGCCGGATGATGTCGGCGTGATCCTCGGCGTATTTCAGGTTGTCGGGATGGCAGTCATATTGCCGGAACAGCGTCACGCAGCGCTGCTGGTCGCCGAGATCCTCCGAATGCTCGAAAGGCAGATAGAGGAATTCGCGCAGCACCGGGTCGGTCCGCGCATCGACGCCGCGGTCGATGGCGCGCCTTGCCACGTAACGCGCCTGCGCATCGCTTGAAAAGGTCCTGGCGTCGCCTCGAAACAGGTTTCGCGGAAACTGGTCGAGCACGATGGTCAGCGCCAGCGCGCCCTCGTCGCTCGCCTCCCATGACGATAACTCGCCGGCAGCCGCCTTTTGCCAGGTGGCAAGGAAGCGGCTGCGGATTTCGGCATCGAAGGCGTCGTCGTGCTTGTACCAGCGGTCGCGGCCGGCTTCTCGCCAGAATGCGATGACATCGGCAGGCGTTGCGAGGCGTACGTCAATCGTATCCAACGTCAGCCTCTCTCACGCTCTAGGCCGCGGCCTTCTTCTCGTCACGCAGCTCGCGGCGCAGGATCTTGCCGACATTGGTCTTCGGCAGGTCGGCCCTGAACTCGATCTGCTTCGGCACCTTGTAGGCGGTGAGCTGGGTGGCGCTGAACTTGATGATGTCCTCGGCGGTGATGTTCGGGTCCTTCTTGACCACGAAGGCCTTCACCGCCTCGCCGGACTTCGCGTCGGGCACGCCGATCACGGCGCATTCGAGCACGCCCGGATGGCTCGCGATCACTTCCTCGATCTCGTTCGGATAGACGTTGAAGCCCGAGACCAGGATCATGTCCTTCTTGCGGTCGACGATCTTGGTATAGCCCTTCTCGTCCATCACGCCGATGTCGCCGGTGCGGAAATAGCCGTCCGCCGTCATCACCTTGGCGGTCTCGTCAGGCCTGTTCCAGTACCCCGACATCACCTGCGGGCCCTTGGCGCAGATTTCGCCGGCTTCGCCGAGCGGCAGTTCATTGCCGTCGTCGTCACGGATCGAGAGCCAGGTCGAGGGGACCGGAAGGCCGATCGTCCCGGAGAACTCCGTAATCGTCGCGGGATTGCACGTCAGGGTCGGCGAGGTCTCCGACAGACCATAGCCTTCCGACAACGAGATTCCCGTGACTTTCAACCATTTTTCAGCGACCGGCTTCTGCGTCGCCATGCCGCCGCCATTGGCGATCTTCAGTTTGGAGAAGTCGAGCTTGTCGAAGCCGGGCGTGTTCAACAGGCCATTGTAGAGGGTGTTGACCGCCGGGAAGAAGCTGACCTGGTACTTCGACAGTTCCTTGACGAAGCCTGCCATATCGCGCGGATTCGGAATCAGCAGATTGGTGCCGCCGGCCCGCATGCCCAGCAGGTAGCACGCAGTCAGCGCAAAGACGTGATAGAGCGGCAGCGCACAAACAATGACCATCTGCTCGACGATCGGCGGTTTCGCCAGCGCCGGCTGCAGCCAGGCGTCGTTCTGCAGCACGTTGGCCAGGATGTTGCGATGGAGCAGGGTCGCGCCCTTGGAGACGCCGGTGGTGCCGCCGGTATATTGCAGGAAGGCGACGTCATCGAGCGTCAGCGCGGGCTTGTTCATCTTCATGCCGCGGCCGGCCGACAGCGCCTCGTTGAACGAGACCGCGCCGGGGATCGACCAGGCCGGCACCATCTTCTTCACCCGGCGCACCACCAGGTTGACGATCACGCCCTTGAAGCCGAGCAGGTCGCCCATGCTGCCGACGATCACCTGCTTCACCGCGGTGTTCGCCAGCACCTTCTGCACGGTGGTGGCGAAGTTCTCCAGCACGATGATCGCTTCGGCGCCGGAATCCTTGAGCTGATGCTCGAGCTCGCGCGGGGTATAGAGCGGATTGACGTTGACCACGGCATAGCCGGCGCGCAGCACGGCGGCGGTCGCGACCGGATATTGCAGCACGTTCGGCATCATCAGCGCGACCCGCGCGCCCTTCTGCAGGCCCTTGCTCTGCAAGTAGGCGCCGAGCGCGGTCGACATCTCGTCGAGCTCGCGATAGGTGATCGCCTTGTCCATGCAGATGAACGCCTTGCGATCGGCGAATTTCTTGAAACTCTCTTCCAGCAATTCGACCAGCGACGAATATTGCGTGACGTCGATATCGGCGGGCACGCCGGCCGGATAATGCTTGAGCCAGATGCGCTCCATAATGGCTATTCCCTCTCATATTAATTTTGCTGATGTCCCGGATTGCTTCCGGGTTTTCCGACCCTTGACCGCGACTTGGCCGCTTTATTTCAGGCAGTATTGAGCGATGCCGCGGCCAATGGCAAGCCGCTGCGCGCTATCGACGCATCGGGAGATCGGAAGGGTGACGCTCTGCTAGCCTGCCGGCTTGGCGTCGGCCTTCGGCTTCTCAGCCTTGGGCTTCTCGGCCTTGGGCTTCGCAGCAGGCTTTGCTGCCGCCGCCGGTTTGCCGGCAGGCTTTGCGGCGGCCGGCTTGTCCGCGGCGGGCTTCGCAGCTGCGGCATCCGGCTTGGCGTTGGCGTGACGCACCGGCTTGGCCGCCGGCTTGTTGTCCGACTTGGAGCTATCCGACTTGGAGGCGTTCTTGGCGTCACCCTTGGCGTCGTCAGCCGCATCGGACTTCTTGCCGGCGACACGGGTGTGCTTGCCCTTGGCGCGCTTGGCCGGCTGCAGCTTCTCGGTGTCGGCCTCGACCGCGGCGATCAACGCAGCGCCGGTCTTGGTCGGTCCCGTATAAACCACGACCGGTTCGGACGCCGCCGCCGGCTGCGCCAGCAGGTCGGCCGGCTTTGTCGGCATCGCGGCCTGCAGGCCCGAGGCGAAGAAGCTCACGCCGCTGTCGCCGTTGGTGCTCGCGCCGGCGCTGGCAACGGTGTCTTCTCCGTCCTCGTCGCTGGCGGGCCGCTTGTGCTTGGCGCCGCACATCTCCTCGCGCAGGTTCGGCGGGGTGGTATCGATCGGCACCAGATTGTTGACGGTGCCGAGCGAGGGCCGCAGCCACGCCAGCCCGTTGTTGGCAAAGCCGCGATCCAGGAGCTGCGCGGCGCGGATCGCGCGCATGCGGCCCGAGGAGGCGCCGAGCACCACGGCGATCAGCCGCCTGCCGTCGCGCGTCGCCGACGCCACGAGATTGTAGCCGGAGGCGCAGATGAAGCCGGTCTTGAAGCCGTCGGCGCCGGGATAGCGGCCGATCAGCTTGTTGAAGTTCTGGGTGACGCGGCGGCCGAAGCGGATCGACGGGATGTGGACGAAATACTCGTATTCCGGCAGATCGCGGATGATGGCGCGGGCGAGGATCGCCATGTCGCGCGCCGAGGTGATCTGGCCGTCGGCGGGCAGGCCGTTTGGGTTGACGTAGCTCGTTTGCGTCATGCCGAGCTTCTGCGCGGTCTGGTTCATTTCGCCGGCAAAGCCGTCGATCGAGCCGCCGATGCCCTCGGCCAGCACCACGGCCATGTCGTTGGCCGACTTCACCAGCATCATCTTGAGCGCGTTGTCGACGGTGACCTGGGTGCCGGGCCGAAGACCCATCTTCGAGGGCGACTGCGATGACGCAGTCGGCGACACCGTGAGCAGCGTGTCGAGCGACACCCGGCCATCCTTGACCGCCTTCAGCGTCACATAGGCGGTCATCAGCTTGCTGAGCGAGGCCGGATACCACGGCATCGTGGCGTTGTCGGCCTGCAGCACCTTTCCTGAATCGGCCTCGACGACCAGCAGCGCCTCGGCCTGCGCGATCTGCGGCGTTGCGATGGCGAGCATCGCGACGGCTAGAATCCATTTCAACGACGGGCGCAGCGGGCGAGGAAAATACACGATGGTTCCGGTCCTTTGAGACCCGCCTTCGAGAAGGAGGTCTTGCGATGTGACGTACGGGTTTCAAGCGTGTCCGGCGCCGCACTGCGGCGATGCAAACCTATACCGGCTTGCCAGCTGAGAACAGAGGCCGGCCAATTATATCGTGGACGAAATCGGCTGAATTTCGGCAGCCACCTCAATTGGAAAGGGGAGAATTATGGTGCCTCGATGCCGGCGCGCGCCTGGTCCTGGACCATGAACTGGGCCCGTGCGAGTTCGGCAAAACGCCCGCCTTTCGCCACCAGTTCATCGAAAGTTCCGCTTTCGATCACCCGTCCCTGGTCGAACAACAGGATGCGGGTGGCGTGGCGGATGGTCGAGAGACGGTGTGCGATCACGAAGGTGGTGCGGCCCTTCATCACTTCGTCGAGAGCAGCATTGACCTTGGCCTCGGTGACGGCGTCGAGCGCGCTGGTCGCCTCGTCGAGGATCAGGATCGGCGGATCCTTGAGCAGCGCACGCGCAATTGATAATCGCTGACGTTCGCCGCCGGACAGCATGCGGCCGCGCTCGCCGGCATGGGTGTCGAATTTCTTTTCGCTGCGCTCGATGAAATCCAGCGCCTGCGCGCGTGCCGCGGCGGTACGCAGCTCCTCGTCGGTCGCATCCGGCTTGCCGACGCGCAGGTTGTCGGCGAGCGAGCGGTTGAACAGCAGCGCCTCCTGGAACACCACGCCGATGTTCCGCCGCAGCGCCGTCAACTTCAGCGCACGTATGTCCATACCGTCGATCTTGATGATGCCGGATTGCGGATCGAACGCGCGATGCAGCAGCGCGATTGCAGTGGATTTGCCGGCGCCGGTCGAGCCGACCAGCGCGATGGTCTGGCCGGGCAATGCGGTGAAGCTGAGGTCCTCGATCGCCGGCCGCTTGCCGTCATAGGAGAACGAGACGTCGTTGAATTCGACCAGCCCCGACAGCCGGCCGGGATCGACCGCGCCCGGTCGGTCGCGCACCGCCGGCACCGCATCGAGCACGTCGAAGAATTCCTGCAGGCGCGGCGCTTCCATGAACACATTGTTGATGAAGCTCACCACCTGCTCGAGCTTCTGGATAAGCATGGTGGCGAACGAGACGAACATCACGATCTCGCCGACCGTGGTGAGGCCCTCATTGTGGAGCGCGATGCCGACGGTGAAGATCGCGAGCACCGTGATGGTGGTCGAGGCGCGCGTGATCACGGTGACCAGCGCCCACCATGACAGCACCGGCATCTGCACCGCGAGCAGCTTGTCGGCGACGTAGCGCAGGCCCTGCACCTCGGAATCGATCCGCACGAAGCTCTGCACCAGCGCGACATTGCCGAGCGCGTCGGAGGCGCGCGCCGAGAGATCGCTGTAATAGGCCTCGACCTCGCTCTGCATGCCGTAGGTCTTGCGCACCACCAGAGTGGTCAGCACGGTGAACACGACACAAAGCGCGAACAGCAGGATCGCCAGCCGCCAGTTGATGTAGAGCGCGAGCGGCAGCAGCACGATCAACGACATGATCGCGGCGAAATGCTCGCGGAAGAAGCCGAGCCAGAGCCGCCACAGCGCATCGGTGCCGTTCAGCATCACCTTCATCAGCCGCCCGGAATGGGTGCCGGAGTGGAAGGTCAGCGGCAGCTGCAGGATGTGCTCGAAATAATCGGTCAGCACCGCCTGGCGCTGGCGGTGCGCGAGCCGGTCGGCCTGCAATGCGACGATTGCGCTGCAGCCGATCGTGAACAGGCCGAACGCCGCCCAGGCCGCGAGCAGCGGCCATGCCGAGGAGGTCGCGAGCAGCCCGGTAACCGGTCGGCCCGACAGCACGTCGACGATCTTGCCGAACAGCACCGGCTCGGCGAATTGGGCGCCGGCGAGCAGCATGTTGGCGGCGGCGAGGATCCAGCCGAGCCGCGCCTCCTTGCCGAGCAGTTCGAGGACGCGGATGTAAAGGCGGAGCATGGACATGCCGGCGGGACTCGTCAGCGGTGGGCGCCCGGTCAGGCGGGATGCAATCTAATCAGGGTTCGACAGCGAGGGCCAGCGGTGACAGCGCGTCATGCTCAGGGTGACGATAATTGCGGCGAGCGGCTCCCCACGCCGTCGTCCTGGCTTTCGCCAGGACGACGTTGAACATTTGGTGCAGCTCGTCACCTATGCATTCGCATGCGGTCAATTCACCAGCCGACTGTCGATCGGCGGCAGGAATTGGTCGTCGAAGATGTCGGCGGCGTGCGGCCGCTTCTGGAATTTGAAGTCCTCCGCGAGCTGGTCGACCGCGCGCTCGAAGCGCTCCGGCTCGATGCCGCCGAGGCCGTTGCGCTTCACCTCGCCGGTCAGGATGTTGTCGCGGATGATGGCGCCCAGCCGCTCGAGCTCCAGATCACGCGAACCGCCGTCCATCCGGCTCACCACCTCGCTCGCGGCGCGAGCCGGGTCCTTGACCGCGAGGTTGGTGCCGCCGATCACCGCGCGCACGAAGCCTTTCACCGAGTCCGGCTTCGCCGCGGTAAGGCGCGGGCTGACGATGACGGCAAAGCCATAGGCTTCGCAGCCATAGTCGGCGAAGCGCAGCACCGCGAGATCGTCGGCAGGCACGCCGCGATCCCGCAGATTGATCGCCGAGAGATAGGAGAAGCCGGTGACGGCATCGACCTGGCCTGCGGAAAGCATCGGCTCGCGCACCGCGGCGCTGATCGTGTTCTGCTTCACGCTCGCAAGCTTGATACCGTTCTGCTTGGCGATCGCGGGCCACAGCCGGATCGAAAGGTCGCCCTCGGCCACGCCGAGGTTCTTGCCCTGGATGTCGGTCAGCGCCTTGATGCCACGGCTCTTGCGGGCAATGATCGCATAAGGTGCCTGGTTGAACAGCACGAACACCGCCTTGACGGGGGCAGCACCAGGCTTGTCGCGAAAGCGGATCAGCGAGTTGATGTCGACGAGGGCAAAGTCGCTCAAGCCGTCGGCGACACGCGCGATCGCATCCGCCGAGCTGGTCGCGACGTTGGTGCCGACCGCAAGGCCCTCGGCGCTGAACAGGCTGCCGGCCGATGCCATCACGAATGGGGCCGCGGCAGCATCAAGCGGACGGTCGAGCGTGAACTGGATGGTGAGTGGCTGCGGCGCATCGCCGGCGCGCAGCGGTGTCACGGCCGGCCACACGCCGCCCGAAAGGCTGATTATGCCAGCCAGTATCCAGCGGAGAACGGTGGTCCGACTTACCTGCATCATGACATCCGGGAGGCGAGACAAAGTGCCGCGCCGGCTGCACCTGCTTCATGACATCGAATGCGCCAGGCCAGGGTGCAATTCAAGCATCAATTTCAAGCGCTATTTGACGGCATTCTGCCCCAGGCAAGGTGAACAGCCGATGACTGCCTCGATTTCACCTCAGGTTGTTCAGCTTGCATTCGGGTTGGGGAACCTAATCTAGAGGCAGTGGTTAGCTCACCGAGGCCCGTCGGGCCGGCTTCCACAAAGGATGACTGCAATGTTTGCGCGAAAAGGTGTTTTTTCGTCCATTGGCCGCGCAGCCACATTGGCAACGGTTGCCGCGGTGGCGTTGACGGCCGTTGAGCCGACGATGGCGTTCGCAGGCTCTGCTCCGGCGGGCAAGACGGCCGCTGTGACCACATCGCACGGCACGAGCGGCGCGACCGACATCAGCGCGCGCCGTCGCTACTATCGTGGCGGAGGCGGTGGTGCGGCCGCTGCGGCTGCGTTCGCCGGGATCGTCGGCACGGGTCTGGCGATCGCCGCAGCCCAGAACCGTCGCGACTATTACGACTCCTATGGCTACGACGGCGGCCCGGGCTATTACGGCGGTCCCGCCTATTATGGTGGTGGCCCGGCCTATTACGGCGGCGGACCGTATTATGGTTATCACGGCTATTACGGGCGCCGCTCGGCACTGCCCTATACGCCGTACTGACACCGCTGGCGGTTCTCAGAACTGTCACAAAAGATCGAATCCACCGGCTGCGAGGCCGGTGGATTTTTCGTTGTCGGCTCGCTCGTTAACACGCTGGCGACGCGTTTCGATTAGGCTCGTAGGATGAGTGATTCGATCGAGCGGCTTTACCAGGCGGTGATCGCGGCCAAGGATCTTGATCCGGCAATTTCGCGCACGGCACGGCTGTTCCAGCGCGGGCCGGCCAAGATGGCCAAGAAGCTCGCCGAGGAAGCGGTCGAGGTCGTGATCGATGCCGTCAGCGGCAAGCCGGACGCCGTCGTCCGCGAGAGCGCGGACCTGCTCTACAATCTCACTGTTCTCTGGGCATCGGCCGGCGTGAAGCCGGGGGATGTGTGGCGCGAGATGGAGCGGCGCGAGCGGCTGCTCGGGATCGCCGAGAAGCTGCCGAAGTCGCCCGTTAAGCTCCCCAAGACCGCGCCCGTTCCGGTGGTTCGGCGTCGAATTGTCGCGCTGGAGAACCGGCTGCGCAAACGGCAGCCGTAAATCAACCAAATTCGATCCATTCCCGGCATGGACAAATCCGCTCCATGATGGTTCATCGCGCCCATGTTGAAACGGATTTACGACTGGTGCGTCGCGGCGGCCGACAAGCCCTACGCACTCTGGATTCTCGCCGCCGTCGCCTTCGCCGAGAGCTCCTTCTTCCCGATCCCTCCTGACATCATGTTGTTGCCGATGTCGTTGGCGCGGCCGAAGCGGGCCTGGTGGTTCGCGGCCGTCTGCACCGTCGCGTCCGTCGCCGGCGGCGTGCTCGGCTACGCGATCGGCGCGCTGCTCTACGATTCGCTCGGGCAGTGGCTGATCCATCTCTACGGCCTCTCCGACAAGGTCGACGCGTTCCGCGCCTCCTATGCCGAGTGGGGTGCCGTGATCATCCTCGTGAAGGGGCTGACGCCGATCCCCTACAAGCTCGTGACGATCACGTCGGGCTTTGCCGGTTACAACATCTGGCTGTTCATCCTGTGCTCGATCGTCGCACGCGGCGGCCGCTTCTTCTTCGTCGCGGTCTTGCTCAATCGCTACGGCGATGTCATCCGCGCCGAGCTCGAGAAGCGGCTCGGCATGTGGGTCGCGATCGGCGCGATCGTGCTAGTGCTGGGCTTTGTTGTCGCATTCAAGCTGATCTAACCAAAGTTCTAGCTGTTCGCGTCTTTGCTCGCGGACGGCTTCGGACTACGGTCGCTGCATTGGCTGATGGAATCGACGACCGGTGAATCTCGCGAGACTCAATCCCGCCAAGGTGTACGTTGCGATGGCGGGCCTTGCGCTATCGATGGCGCTGCCTGCGACCGACGGCGGATGGGCGCAGACTGCGCCGCCCGCGCTCGGCGTGCAGTCGCCGGCGCAGCAGCCTGCTGAGTCTCCGCAGCAACAACAGATCGAGCTGCCGCCCGCGCCCGTCGAGCGCGAGAATCCGGGACTGATCAACGAAATCGGAAAGCTGTTCGAGAAGTCGAAGTCGGCGCTGCCACAGCTGAAGAGCCCCAGCGAGACCATCAACGACCTGTCGAACATCGCACGCCCCTCGACGATGGTGAGCGGGCGCGCAGCCTGCGTGGTGGCCTCGAACGGTGCGCCGGACTGCAAGATCGGCGCCGACCGGCTGTGCCAGAGCAAAGGGTTCAAGGAAGGCAAGAGCATCGATACCGACGCCTCCGAGAAATGCTCGCCGCTGGTCTATTTGCCGGGCCACAAGCGCGGGCCGAACGACTGCAAGACGGAAAATTTCGTGACACGGGCGGTCTGCCAATAGAGGTGGCCGAAACCGCGTCTGGGATGCCAGATGCGCCCGAAAACACGGCATCTGGATGAAGTTTTGTCATCCTTTTTGCAGCGCCATAACGCAATACTTGACACTGGAAAGATTGCCTTGTTGGTATGACGGTCAGCATCGAGACCAACCAACTTGAGGATCCGCCGCCAATGTCCATGCCTGCTCTGTTCAAGGGCCGCCTGTCTCTTCCCGTGATCGGGGCACCGCTGTTCATCATTTCGGTGCCTGACCTCGTCATCGCCCAGTGCAAGGCCGGCGTGGTCGGCTCGTTTCCGTCGCTGAACGCGCGGCCGCCGGAACTGCTCGACGAATGGCTGTACCGGATCAAGGAAGAGCTTGCCGCCTACGACAAGGCGCATCCGGAGCGGCCGTCGGCGCCGTTCGCGGTGAACCAGATCGTGCACAAGTCGAACAACCGGCTCGATCACGACATGGCACTTTGCGAGAAGCACAAGGTGCCGATGATCATCTCCTCGCTCGGCGCGCGCGAAGAGCTCAACCAGGCCGTCCACGGCTGGGGCGGCATCGTGTTCCACGACGTGATCAACCAGAAGTTCGCGCGCAAGGCGATCGAGAAGGGCGCCGACGGCCTGATCCTGGTCGCGGCCGGTGCCGGCGGTCATGCCGGCACGCTGTCGCCGTTCCCGTTCGTGTCGGAGACGCGGCAGTGGTTCGACGGGCCGATCGCGCTGTCGGGCACCATCGCCAACGGCCGCGCCATTCGCGCCGCGCGCATCATCGGTGCCGACTTCGCCTATATCGGCTCCGCCTTCATCGCGACCCAAGAGGCAAACGCGGTCGAGGGCTACAAGAGCATGATCACCAATTCGTCCGCCGAGGACATCGTCTACTCCAATCTGTTCACCGGCGTGCACGGCAACTATTTGAAGCCGTCGATCGTCGCGGCCGGCATGGATCCGGAAAACCTGCCGACCTCGGATCCCTCGAAGATGAGCTTCGGCACCGATGCGTCCGGCGAGCGCGCCAAACCGAAGGCCTGGAAGGAGATCTGGGGCTCCGGCCAGGGCGTCGGCAGCATCTCCAAGGTGGTGCCCGCGGCCGAGCTGATTGGTCGGTTCAAGAAAGAGTATGACGAGGCGGTCGATCCGGCGCTTGGTTGATGGAGCCGATCTTTCGCGTTGACGGCGACCGCGTCGTCACCAGTCCCGATGCTGCGGGTCCATGGGACCCGCGGATGCAGCACGGTTCCGCGCCGGCCGCGCTGGTGGTGTGGGCCGCAGAAGCCATCCCCACGCCGGTGCCGATGCGGATCGCGCGGGTCACGATCGACCTGATGCGTCCGGTGCCGGTGGCCCCGCTGACGGTCTCGAGCGAGATCCTGCGCGACGGCCGCAAGATCCAGCTCTGCGGCGTCAGGCTGCTCGCCGACGGCGTTCTCGTCGTCTCGGCGACCGTGCTGAAGATCAAGCAACAGGCGGCCGAGCTGCCGCAGGATGTCGCAGCCGTTCCGGTCGATCTGCCGGGCCCCGACGACAGTATCGTCGAGCCGGGTAACCTCGCGAACAGTCCGTTCGTGAAGAACATCTCGATGCGGGCCGCGCGCGGCCGCTTCGGCGTGCTCGGCCCGGGCGCGATCTGGTTCCGCGTCAACCAGCCGCTGATCGCAGGCGTCGCCGTCTCGCAGGCGATGCGTGCGGTGGTCGCCTCGGATTTCTCCAACGGCGTTTCGCCGGCGCTCGATTTCAGCCGGTGGACCTTCATCAACGCCGATCTCACTGTGAGCCTGGCACGCGAGCCGGTCGGCGACTGGGTCCTGCTCGACAGCGAGTCCTGGATCGGGCCTGACGGTGCAGGGCTTGCGATGTCGCGGCTCGCCGACCAGCGCGGCTATTTCGGCCGTACCGTCCAGAGCCTCGTGATCGAGCGGCGCTAGCGCCGGGCCGGTTTCAGCCGCCACATTGAGAGAAGGGCAGCCCGAAGCGGCCGCTCGTGAGCAAAAATACCCCTGCGCGTCCGGAACGGTTGGCGGCACCAACGAGTTTTGGTCTCGTTAGGGGGTGTCATGACGCGCATCGATTTCGCCGCCGGTTTCCTGGCCAAGACCGTCCGGCGGCCGTGTGCGTTGCGGGCGGGCGGTATCGGCGCTGCGCGGCGGCTCGGAGCCTCGCGGTGAAGCCCGGCCCGTCGTCGGAACGCGCGGTCATCCTCGCCGCGAGCGAACGGGACGCCGTCAAGACTGCCCACCTGATCAAGGAAGCCGGCTACTACGCCAATATCTGCGGCGACCTCGCCGAGTTCGAGCATCAGGTCGCAAGCGGGGCGGGCCTTGCCATCATTGCCGATGAGGCGATCAGGACCGCCGACCTTGCCGGCCTGACGCGCTGGCTGAACGAGCAGCCGTCATGGTCGGATTTTCCCATCGTGCTGATGAGCGAGAAGGGCGGGCCAGGGCGCAATCCCGAAGCGGCACGGCTCGGCCGCGCGCTCGGCAATGTCACCTTTATCGAGCGGCCGTTCCATCCGACCACGCTGGTGAGCCTGGTCGCCGCGGCGGTGCGCGGCCGCCGCCGCCAGTACCAGACCCGCCAGATACTGGAAGACCTGACCGAGAGCGAAGACCTGTTGCAGACCGCGCTCGATGCCGGTCATCTCGGCGCGCTCGAACTTCATCTGCCGGATTTCGAGCTCGAGGCGTCGCCGACTTGTAAGACATTCTTCGGGCGCAAGCCTCGCGGTCCCTTCACCTATCAGGATCTGCTCGAAGCGGTGCATCCCGATGACCGCGCCCGCCGCAGCGAAACCGTCGAGCAAACGCTGCGCACCGGCGCGGACTACCGGATCGAGTATCGCAACATCTGGCCCGACGGCACCCAGCACTGGCTCGATGTCCGCGCCCGCGCGGTGCGCCGGCCCGACGGCAGCATCCGGTCGCTGGTCGGGGTTTGCTCCGACATCACCGCGCGCAAGACCGCGGAGATCGAGCGCGAGGCGCTGCTGGCGCAGCTCGCCGCGGAGCGCACCGCGCTTGCCGAGCTCACCGCGACGCTGGAGCAGCGGGTCGAGCAGCGCACCGCCGACCTGATGAAGGAGGTCGCCGCGCGCGAGCGGGCGCAGGAACAGCTCCGCCATGCGCAGAAGATGGAGGCGATCGGCCAGCTCACCGGCGGCGTCGCGCACGACTTCAACAATCTGCTGATGGCCGTGATGGGCAATCTCGACCTGCTGCGCAAGCGGATGCCGGAGGACCCGCGCCTGCGCCGGCTGGTCGACGGCGCGTTGCAGGGCGCCGAGCGCGGTGCCTCCCTGACGCAGCGGCTATTGGCCTTCGCGCGGCAGCAGGATCTGCGCGCGGTGCCGGTCGATCTCGGCGCGCTGGTGCGCGACATGAGCGAATTGCTCGAGCGCTCGCTCGGGCCGCGCATCACGCTGCGGCTCGACATCCCGGACGGACTGCCGGCGGCCTGCGTCGATGCCAATCAGCTCGAGCTTGCGGTGCTCAACCTTGCGATCAACGCGCGCGATGCGATGCCGGATGGCGGCGTGATCGAAATCCGCCTCGCGGCCTGGCAGGCCAAAAACGATCAGGCCAAGAACGATCAGACCAGGAGCGATCAGGTCAAGGGCGATCCCGCGCTGCAGCCGGGCAATTACCTGAAACTGTCGGTGGTCGACAGCGGCGGCGGCATGTCGCCGGACGTGCTGAAGCGGGCGATCGAGCCGTTCTTCTCGTCAAAGCCGGTGGGCAAGGGGACCGGGCTCGGCCTGTCGATGGTGCATGGCCTCGCGGTGCAACTCGGCGGCGCGCTGCAGCTGTCGAGCGCGGTCGGCAAGGGTACCACGGCCGTGCTGGTGCTGCCGGTCGCGACAACAGCGCCGGCGGTCGAGAGTCCGGCGCCGGCGGCGCAGAAAATCAAACGCTCGGCGGTGATCCTGCTGGTCGACGACGATCCACTGATCGCGATGTCGACCATGGAGATGCTGGAGGATCTCGGCCATCGCGTGATCGGCGCCAGTTCCGGACCGCACGCGCTCGATATCCTCAGGAGCGACCAGGAGATCGACCTGATGATGACCGATCACGTGATGCCCGGCATGACCGGCCTCGAACTCGCCGCAGCCTCGCGCGAGGTGCGCCCGCATCTCGTCGTCCTGCTCGCCACCGGCTATGCCGAACTGCCCGACGGCACTCAGGTCGACCTGCCGCGGCTGGCCAAGCCCTACCACCAGGATCAGCTGCGCGAGCGGCTCGATCAGCTGCTGGGGCAGGGGGCCGGGCAGCACACGGTCGCCGCCAGCGCCGATAGTCTCGCTGCGCCTTCCACTCTCTCACCGTCACCCTGAGGAGCCGCGAAGCGGCGTCTCGAAGGGCGACGGCCCAGCTCTTGCCGCGAGGACAGGTTGCTTGCCGCACACGGCGGCATCGAGGCCGTGCATCCTTCGAGACGCGCGCAAGAGCGCGCTCCTCAGGATGACAGTTGGGAACTTGCGCAGCTACCCCACCATGCGGTCGCGGCCGGACCAGAAGCGCGCCTTCAGCACCTTCTTGTCGACCTTGCCGACTCCGGTCATCGGCAGCTCCTTGACGAACTGGATCTGCTTCGGTGCGTGCGCCGAGCCCTTCTTTGCCTTCACGAGGCTAATCAACTCGTCGGCGTCGGGCACAGCGCCCTCGCGTGCCACCACGACGGCGGTGACGGCCTCGCCCCATTTGTCGTCGGGCACGCCGACCACGGCGACCATCGCGACGTCGGCGTGCTGCGACAGCACATCCTCGACTTCGCGTGGAAAGATGTTGAAGCCGCCGGAGACGATCATGTCCTTCTTGCGGTCGAGGATGAACATGTAGCCGCGCTCGTCCTTGCGGGCGATGTCGCCGGTGTGCAGCCAGCCGCTCTTCAGCGTCTCCGCCGTGATATCGGGACGCTTCCAGTATTCGGCCATCACATGGGTGGCGCGCACGCAGATCTCGCCGGCCTCGCCGGTCGCGACCTCCTGGTCGTCCTGATCGAGGATCTTCACCTGGCAGGCGGTGATCGGGAAGCCGCAGGACAGGAACAGCTCCGGCGTCTTCGGATCATGGTCCGCCTTGCGCAGCACCGAGACCGGATAGCATTCGGTCTGGCCATAGAGCTGCGAGAATACCGGGCCGATGCGCTCGATGCCTTCGACCAGCCGGCTCGGCGACATCGCGGAGGCGCCGTAGAGCAACAGCTCGAGCGAGGAGAGGTCGGTCTTGGGCAGGGCCGGATGATCCAGCATCACATAGATCATGGTCGGCACGAACAGCGTGAAGTTGATCTTCTCGCGCGCGATGGTCTTGAACACGGCTTCCGGATCGAACCCTTTCAGCATGTGCACGGTGCCGCCGCGCATCAGCGTCGGCAGCACCTTGGTGCCGGCGACATGGCTGATCGGCGCCACCGTCAGGTAACGCGGCGTCTCCGGAATCTCGAAGTCGGCGAGGATGGCGGCGGCGAAGCCGCCATATTCGCGGTGATAACGCAGCGCGCCCTTGGATTTGCCGGTCGTGCCGCCGGTATAGTTCAGGGTCGAGATGTCGTCCTCGCGGGCGAAGTTCTTCGCGGTCGCGCTGCCGGCATCCTCGACCACCTGCAACAGGTCGGCGCCGTAATCCGCCGGGCCGAGCGTGAACACGGTCTTCAGGCCGGCGGCCTTGGCGGCGAGCTCGCCGCCACGATCGCGAAACGTGATGCCGTCGACGATCAGCATCTCGGCCTCGGAGTCCTCGATCTGGAACAGCTGGTCGTCGAGCGAGCCGAGCGGGTGCAGCCAGGTGATCGCGAGCCGCGACAATTGCGCGGCGACGCCGGCGCACCAGCTGTCGGCGCGGTTGGCGGTGAGCAGCGCGACGCGGGTGCCCGGCGCGAAGCCGAGCCGCATGAACACGCTCTGCATCCGTCCAATCAGGTCGGTCGCGCCCTGATAGCTGAGCGAGCCGCCCGGCCACGCGAAGGCCGTGCGCGACGGATAGCGCGCCAGCGCCCGCAAGGTCTGCTCGCACACCGCCGGAAATGCATAGAGCGGATTGCTCATGTCGTTGTCCCTCCCGCCTTTGTCTTTGGCTTCTCTCGTGCCAATGTTGGCGATAACGCTAACACAATGATGCAGGGAAGAAACAACTTGTCCGCTGATCCTCTTGCGCGTTTTCGCGATCGCCTCCGGTTGCCGCTGATTGCAGCGCCGATGTTTCTGGTGTCGGGCGTCGAGCTGGTGGTAGCGGCCTGCCGCAACGGCGTGATCGGTTCGTTTCCGACGGTGAATTGCCGTGAGACGGAACAGCTCGATGCCTGGCTCGGCGACATCGCGCGCCGCCTGCAAGTGCATGCCGACGCGAGCGGTGCGGCGGCGGCGCCGATCTGTCCGAACCTGATCGTGCACCGCTCCAACGCGCGGCTGGCGCAGGATCTCGCCGTGCTGTTGCGGCACAGGCCCGAGCTTGTGATCACCTCGGTCGGCTCGCCGGCGCCGGTGCTCGCCCCCTTGCACGATGCCGGCGCGCTGGTGTTCGCCGACGTCGCCTCGATTCGTCATGCCGAGCGCGCGGTCGCGGCCGGCGCCGACGGGCTCGTGCTGCTTACCGCGGGCGCCGGCGGGCAGACCGGCTGGCTCAATCCGTTCGTGTTCGTCCGCGCGGTGCGCGCATTCTTCGACGGCCCGATCGTGCTGGCCGGTGGCATCAGCGACGGCCACGCGCTACGCGCCGCAGAGGCGCTCGGCTGCGATCTCGCCTACATGGGCACCAAGTTCATCGCGACGCGCGAGAGCATGGCGGACGCGAGGTACAAGCAGATGCTGGTCGACTCTAGCGCCGACGACATCTTGCTCACGACGGCCTTCACGGGCCTGCAGACCAATATGCTGCGGCCCTCGATCGAGGCCGCCGGTCTCGATCCCGACGACCTGCCGGCGCGCGGCGCGATCGACATCGGCAAGGACATCGACATCGGCGCCCGCGAAAGCCGGCCGCAGCGCTGGCGCGACATCTGGAGCGGCGGTCATTCCACCTCGGGGGTGACCGGGGTGCTTGGCGTCGACGAGCTCGTTGCACTGACGGCGACGGAGTACGAGGCGGCGAGCGCGCGGGTGCGGCTCGCCTGACCGTTCAAGTCCCGGCTGTCCGCTTAACGCGGCATTAACCATGCCAGTCCCAACTATGCGCCATGGGATGGTCCGCCGCCGCGGCTGGCCGCCCGCCAGTTGTGGGAATACGACATGGCTTTTGAGGCGCACTTCGCCAAGGATCCGGCCAAGACCCCGGCATCGCTCGACGATCTCTGGACCCGCGTATTCTACGCCCTGCAGCGCCACCCGCTGTGCCGTCAGGTCGAATTCGACATCGTCAGCACGCCGCGCACCCGCCGTACCAACTGGACGGTCAGCCTGCACTCGGTCCAGCCCGGTGCCCTCTGGACGGCGCATGAGATCGTGGCCGACATCCAGGAAGCCTATGAGCTTGACGCCGCGGCCTGATTTTCGGGCCGTTTCGGGACGATTTCACCTATTTGGCGCTGTCACGGCACGGTAACGCCGCATTTCTCGCGCAGTTTGCGGCAACACCGGCCGGGAATGGAGTAGTTTTTGACCAGAGCCATCACCCTCGCCGCGCTGACCTGCTTCCTCCTCGCCGGCGCCGCGATAACAGCCATTTTGGGCCGCGACAGCCTGCCCGCGGCGCAGGCCGACATTGGTCCGGTCGCCAATCGCGCCAGCAAGCAGGACAAGCTCGCGGTTACGACGCTCGCGACGGCCGCCTTCGAGGCGCCACGGCCGACCGAGCCTCCCGCCAGTCCATCGCCGCTCCTGCTGCGGGCGCAAGCCGCGATCCCGGGCGCGACCGATACGGTGCGTCAGGCCTATGCCTCCGCCGAGCCTGCCGATATCGGCCTGCCGAAGATCAATGACCCCGTCGATGCGGCCCAGCCGCGGATCGCCGAGCCCGCCGCGCCGGCCGCCCCCGCCGCGCCGCCGAAGCCCAAGGCAGCCGCCAGGCCCGCGCCGCAGAAGACCTATGCCCTGCTCAGCGACGCGCAGATCGCCGGCATCAAGGACCGGCTCAAGCTGTCGTCATCGCAGGAGTATTACTGGCCGGCGGTCGAGACGGCACTGCGCGCCGTCGCGCGCAAGATCCACGCCAAGCGCCAGGGCGATCCCGCATCGGGAGCGATGCCGATCGATCCGGATTCCGAGGAAGTCCAGCAGCTGAAGTCGGCGGCGATGCCGCTGCTGTTCCAGCTCCGCGAGGATCAGAAGAACGAGGTCCGCTCGCTGGCGCGCCTGATCGGCCTCGAACGCGTCGCCTCGATGATCTGAGCGCGGGCGTCGGTCGAACCGAACCTGCGGCCAGCGAATTCTAGTGGGCTTCCAGCGGACGCAGCTTGTCCACCTTGCCCTGGGTTTCGACGAGCAGTTGCTTCATGAAGTCCTTGTTGCGCTTGAGCCATGGCTCCAGCGTCTGCCGTACATCGCCCGGCGACTTCTTCTCGATGGCCTGCGCAAGCCGGGTCTGAAACGTCCCCCAATCCCTGAACATCTCCTTCAAGAGTGCATCGTCGGAGATGTTGATCGTCGACTTGATGTCGCCGACGGTCTCGAGCTCGCGCATGTTGCCCTGTCGCAGGATCGAATCGAGGTTTTCCAGGCATTCGTGGTAGCGCTGCAGCAGATCGTCCCATCGCTTGGCGCTGAAGTCATCGTCCAGGTTCTCGACCGCGTTGTACAGCGGCTCGAGAAACGACCATCGGAAGCGCCGCGCGAGGCGCAGCAGGATTGAGAGGAAGACGATGTCCTTCGGCATGTTCTGCGCGACCATCAGTCTTGGATCCTCGCTGAATGGCGGCATCGGCACGAAGATGATGACGACCGAGAAAGGCGTGTTGTCGAGATATTCGAGCCGGGCGATGACCGGTTGATACAGTTTCAAATCGCGGAAGATCGGACTGAGGACCTGCTCGCGGCTTCGTCGGTTGGCAATGTCCACGTCGGAAAACGAGTTCGCGACGTAGCTCGTCAACTCGTCGAGCCAGGCGCCGCTGTCATAACGATTCTGTGCGCTGAGCAGGTCCTCCCAGTCGAAATCAGCCGTATCAGGACCGGACAGCAGCGTGGTGGTGGCGGGATCCGCCTCCAGTTTGGCATCCGTCAGAAATCCCCGCGCACGGTCTGACGGCGGCAATGCCTTCAGCGCATCGGCCTTCTGCCGGAACGACAGCTCGTCGCTGAACACGATGCGAAGCCGCAGACGAAACAGCTCTTCCGGGCGGGTGATCTGCATGAACTGCGCGTGCAGGTCCTTCACCGCCTCGTTGAAGTCGCGGGCGTGGTTGGCGTTGAGTTTCGGCCGCAGCGGCACGGCACCGAAGGTCGGCCGCACGAACAGATCTTCGAGAAACCGCCGGACCTCGTCCTCGCCGATCCCGTAAAACTCGTTCTCCGCCAGCATCGGAAACGAGGGTGAACTGTCGACCGAGAACCACAGCACCTTTGACATGAGCTTCAGCGCGCGCTTGTAGCCGTCGAACTGGGAAATCTCCGACGCGCACCACGTCCAATTGTGTTCGGCATTGGTGTGGATGAAGATCAGGCAGTCGGCCTTCGCCGTGTTGTCGATCATCCATTGCCGCCATTCCGCGCCGCCGGGAATTTCCTCGCAGACAAAGCATTCCACCGAACGTTGGCCGTCCAGGCTGCTGAGATATTCGAGCCGCGCTTTCAACAGGCGCGCGAGAAATCTGTCTTCGGCGCGATGGCTGATAAAGACCGAGAAATCATTTTGCATGGCAAAATCCGATCTGCATGAATTTTATGCGACGGCTGGCCGCATCTCGTCGGCCGAATGCCGCGGCTGGACGTCCTGCCGCGGACAGAATGATAGCCCGTCTCTGAAATTTGCGATCGCCGGGCGGAAAAAAGAAAAACCGCCTGCCAGTGATTTATCTCACTATACCTTAGGGTGTGCCATGTGCAAGATACTCAGGGAACCGGCGCGCGATCGTTGTCGTGCACCGGGGCGGACTGGCTAAAATTTTTCGAAACTCTGCCGATGTGTCGATTTGAACGCATCGCTTCATTTCATGACCTGGCGCCGTTCGCGCCTGGACGCACGACCAATTGAGCCTTCGGCCGTGATCGGTCGGCCGTATCGAGTTCAGCAAAGTCATGGTCGGGAGGGGCAATCATGCCGAAGACCAAGCAGCAGCATCTTGATCGTGAAGCAGGACCGAAGCGGATATTGGCGCTCGACGGTGGCGGCATTCGCGGCATTCTGACGCTCGAATATCTGGCCGCGATCGAGACGCAGTTGCGCGAGCGGTACAAGAACAAGGACCTGTTGCTGTGCGATTACTTCGACCTGATCGGCGGCAACTCGACCGGATCGATCATCGCGGCCGGGCTCGCCTGCGGCATGACTGTCGACGCCCTGAAGAAGCTCTACCGCTCGATCGGCACGGACATCTTTCAGGAATCGTTCTGGCGGCGGGGGCTGCTGGCGCCGAAATTCAATTCCGACGCCTTGCAGCGCGCGCTCGATGAGCAGCTCGGCGCCGATACGGTGCTCGGCAGCGACCACATCCGCACCGGCTTGATGATCATGACCAAACGCCTTGATACCGGCAGTCCCTGGCCGCTGCATAACAATCCGGACGCGGTCTTTGCCAAGCAGGACTGCGCGCTGCGGCTGACCGAGGTGGTGCGCGCCAGCACCGCAGCGCCAACCTATTTCAAACCCCAGGAGATCACGATCTCGGGGCGCAACGGCAACACGGTCAACGGCGCCTTCGTCGACGGCGGCGTCAGCCCGTTCAACGATCCGGCCCTGCAACTCCTGATGCTCGCGGCCCTCCATGGCCACGGCTTTCGCTGGCATAGCGGCAAGGACAAGCTGCTGCTGATCTCGGCGGGCACCGGCGTATTCAGGGCAACGTATTCGACCGACCAGATCGTCCGCATGCCGGCGGCGGAGCAGGGTGTGCGCTCGCTGCAATCGCTCATGGACGATTGCAGCCGGCACAATCACGGCATGCTGCAATGGCTGACCAATTGCCTGACGCCGTGGCCGATCGATCGCGCGGTGGCGGATATGATCGCGGACAGCCAGAACGGGCCGCAACTCGCGACTTATGCGCGTTACAACGTGCTGCTGGAAACGGCTTGGCTGAAGGAGAAGCTCCGCATCGATCGAACGCCGGACGCGCTTGCGAAGGTCGCAGCGATGGACGACCCGAAGAACATGGACGAACTCGCCGGTATCGGACAGCTTGCCGCGCAGGAGCAGGTCAGGCCGGAACATTTCCCGCCGGCCTTCGATATCACGTGACGGCGCGCAGCGCGGCGTCACAACACGCGGATCCCGGCTTCGACAAGGAATTTGCCTTCAGTTAAGTTCGTCACCTGGACACAATGATCCAATCATGAGTCGAGGTGTCGCGATGGCCACGGAACCAGACGCCAAACCACCGAATACGGTGGTTCTCTTCAGCGGTCACATGATCGATGCGCCAGAGCGAAAAACGCCACGCTTTCCCCCGGACAAGGAGCCCGCTGCGGCCGCTGCGATTGCCGCAGCGCTTGCGCGGATCGGGGTCCGCGAAGGCGATCTTGCAATCTGCGGCGGGGCTTGCGGCGGCGATCTCCTGTTTGCGGAAGCCGCTCTCGCGCAGGGCATGCGGCTTGAAATCTATATCCCGTTCGATGAGCCGACCTTCCTTGCCGGCTCGGTGGATTTCGCCGGCGGCAGTTGGCGCGCGCGCTATTTCGCCGCGAAATCGAAAGCGACGCTCCACGTCATGCCCGACGAACTGGGGCCGCTGCCGGCCGGCGAAAACGCCTACGAGCGCGACAATCAATGGATGCTGGAGCGCGCCGCCCGGTTCGGTGACGAGAAGATCGCCTTCATCTGCCTGTGGAACGGCGAGGGCGGCGATGGCCCTGGCGGCGCGAAGCACCTGATGGAGGAGGCGGGGCGCAAGACGACTCGGATCTACTGGTTGGATACAAGAAAATTATGGGACTGAAGGAATTGCAAGATGCCATCGTGTTTCATGATCATGCCTTACGGTCGCAAGCCGACCCAGGCCGACCCCAAGTTTGGTCCGGCAGAGATCGATTTTAACGCGCTCTGGGATCGGGCTTACGTTCCGGCTATCAAGGCACTGGGCTATCAGCCGGTGCGCGCCGATCAGGACACCAGCGCGTTGATCGTCAGCGAAATGCTGGAGCGGATCTACTTCGCCGATCTCGTGCTGGCCGACATGACCATTCCCAACGGCAACGTCTATTACGAGGTTGGCATTCGCCACGCATCGCAGAAGACCGGATGCGTCCTGCTTGCGGCCGACTGGTCCAAGCAATTGTTCGACGTCGTCCAGATGCGGACTGTCCGCTACCCGCTACCCGAGGGCGAGATCACCGAGGCGACCGCGGCCGCGATGCATGCCGCGATCAAGGAGCCGATCAAGGCGCTTGCTGCGGGCATTTCGCCGATGAATCAGTCGATCCCGGGCTATCCCGACAAGGTCGATCCACGCAAGGCGACCGTGATGCGAGGCCAGCTCGCCGAGCAAGCCGCATTCCAGACCAAGATACGTGCGGTGCGCGCGGCGGCCCCGGATCAGCGCATGGCGCGGGCCCAAGCGCTGATCGCGACCGAGGGGAGTCCGCCCGCCACTTATGCAAAGGCGCTCGCTTTGTTGCTGATGCTGCGCGACTGCGTCGATGGTGCCGCCGACTGGAACATCGTGCTGGATTTCATTAGCAAGCTTCCCGACCGCTTCGCCAACGAGCCTGAAGTGCAGGAAAATCGTGCGTTTGCCGCGGCCCAGGCCGGCGACGACATCCAAGCCATTGCCGAGATCCAGACATTGATTGATTTCGCGGGCCCGACGCCGGAACGGCTCGGCTTGATGGGTGGCCGCCACAAACGTCTCGCCAGAGCCGCGCCAACCGGCTCTCCTCGCCGCAAGGAGGAACTCGAGAAGGCGATCGACTGTTATCAGCAGGGAATGGAGCTCGATCTCAACGCCTATTATTGCTCCAGCAACTTGCCTCGTCTCTATCGCGCTCGGGGGAACCCGGGCGACGAGGATCTTGCGCAGGCCACCGTGCGGGTCGCGATTGCCGCCTGCGAGCGGGCCAGACGATTGCAGCTTGCCGACGAATGGCTGCGCCCGACGCAGCTTGCCGCGGCCTTTGACCTCGGCGATCCCGACAAGGCTGAGGAGCTGGCAATGCAGGTGGTTGCCGAGGGGCAAGCGAAATGGAAAGTGAGCAGTGTCCTTCGCGACCTCGAAGCCGGTCTCCAATACGTCACCGACGCGGTGAAGCGCGCGCGGCTGTCCGCCGTCATCGACAAGATCAAGACGGCCTGATCGCGTGCTTCGCCAGCATCGACCTCAGCCAGCGTTTCACCACGGCACGGGTGGCCGAGAGGGCGGGCGTCAGCGTCGGCTCGCTGTACCAGTATTTTCCGAACAAGGCCTCGATCCTGTTCCGGCTGCAGAGCGACGAGTGGCGGGCGAACTCCAGCCTGCTGCGCAACATTCTCGGAAAGCGCTGAACCGGGATGTTCAAAAGTAACGCTTGGCAGCCAGCAGGAATCCGAGAATGCCGCCGGTCACAGCGAATACCGTCACGGCATTGCAGATGCTGACGTAAGCGGCCGACCAAAAGGAAACGGCCGTCGAAGCAGCGGCGACTTTCTTCGGTTTCTGAGGCAAACCAGTGCATTCCTGAAAAAGGCGCCGCCACCAGGTCAACGCAGGTGACGGCGCCCGTCTGAGGGCTTCAGGGCGAAACCCCGCTTGAACGTAAGCCGCGATGATGAACGGTTCGTATACCGCTGAACGTCGCCGGCTTGCATGTTAGCAGAGGCGTTCGAGAGTTCCCTTAGAACGAAGCGTAAGCGTTTCGGAACGCGATCGCGCCGGCCAGTGAGCGCGGCCGCGTGCGCACGGCATGTCCATCGTTGCCGCTCTGGACGATCCACTGGCCGTTCTCGTGGCCCACGATCTTGCCGACGTGGTGACGCCAGACGACGATCGCGCCGACCGAAGGGCCGCCCGCATTGCTGCCGTATCGCGCCCAGGAGCGCGCCAGGTTGTATTGCGGGCCCGGATCGCTGCCGACCTGGGTGCGCATGAACCACCCGCACCACGCAGCGGGGCGACCGGAATGGGCATAGTGTCGATGATGGTGATGACGGCCGCGAGCTTCAGCAGCAGATGAAGCGAAGGCCAAAAGCACGGCGACAGCCGCGAGAGTTTTACGCATTACAAAGTCCTCTTGTTGTTGTCAGACCATCCTGGATGTGGGAGGGGCGCAGCGATGATCTGCGATTGGTTGCGAAGCGACCGCACCGGCCAGGCGACGCAAAACAGAGGCGGGACATGGCCCGCTCGGGCCTTTAAGAAACGGGCTATGGCCAAAATATGACGGCTATTTCCCGTCTGGCGGCAGAGACATGGCCGGACATGCTCTGCGCATATCTGACAAGCCGAGCGCAGCGCTGACGCCGGCAGAATTGCTCCGAGAGCATGTTCTTGGGTACCGCTTCACGTAGAACCGGGCTAACAGAAGCGCCCGGCAGAAGACGGAGCTTCGCTTGGCTCAGAAGCCGACGCGATCCGACAGGAGGCCAGTTCGCTGGCAAGCAATCGTGAATCTCGAGCAGCGGCTGAACGAACTCAACATCGAGCTGCCGATGTCGGCGGCGGCCGGCGGCGCCTACGCACCGGTCGTGGTCCATGGCGACACGATCTATGTCAGCGGTCAGCTTCCGCGCGACGGCGACAAGGTGCATGTCGTCGGCCAGGTTGGTCGTGATGTCACACTGGAAGAGGCCAAGCGGGGCGCGCGCCTGGCGCTGGTCCGCGGATTGGCTGCGATCAAGGCGCATCTCGGGGCGCTCGACCATGTCACGCAGATCCTGAAGCTCACCGTGTTCGTGCACAGCGCCACGGATTTCAGCGGTCAGACGGCGGTCGCCGACGGCGCATCGGAGCTGATCATGGAGCTGTTCGGTCCGGAACGGGGACTGCACACCAGAACCAGCGTTGGCGTCGCGCAGCTTCCGCGCAACGCATCAATCGAAGTCGAGTCGATCGCAGCGCTGTCGCGCTAGGCCGAAGCGCATCTTCCTCTTCCCATGCCAATTTCGCGGAGCCCATGCGTGGCGGCGCCACGCGAAGCAATGCACACTTCTCGATCGGCCTCCGCGACTGGCCGTGTTCGATTGCGTTCGCCTTGCTTCGAAGAGGTGATGCGAAACGGGCACGGGCGTTGGCCATCGCTCGTTTCAGATGGTGTCCGGCGATGCGGGCACGGCGCTCGTCGTTGCGCTGAACGTTCAGTAAAATAATCCACTAAACATCAAGCTGAGCCCAGCGCTGGGTGTTTTTCGCTATCGACGTTGGTGCACTGCAGCGATTCTCCCTCGTACGATAGCGACGTCCGGTCTTCCTCGAAGCTCGCAAGAAATCGGCTTGACGGGTTCCTGAATTTAGTAATACGTTTAGTATTACAAAAACGATAAACATCGTGCATCGAGCTGATGTGTGGGAGGAGCCTCGCCATCCGGACCCCAATGTCCGGAAGCGTTCAGTCTCGCTCTCCATCATCGCTCATCAACTCGGTTTCGAAAGTCTCGGCGTCGATCCGGCACGGATACGCCGGGCGAGTTAGGTGCTTCAACGATAGGGAGGAAATGGATATGCGAAGATTGGGATGGTTACGCAGTACGGTGGCGTCCGCGGTCGTTGCGGCCGCTGCGCTCGGGGGTCTCGGCGGCGGGCAAGCCGCAGCGCAAGGCAAGCAGCTCACGCTGTGCTGGGCGGCATGGGATCCGGCCAACGCGCTGGTCGAGCTGGGCAAGGACTTCACCAAGCAATCCGGCATCGAGATGAAATACGAGTTCGTCCCCTGGACGAGCTACGCCGATCGCTTCCTCAACGAGCTCAACTCGCACGGCAAGCTCTGCGACCTGATCATCGGCGACAGCCAATGGATCGGCGGCGCCGCCGAGAACAAGTGGTACGTCAAGCTCAACGACTTCTTCGACAAGGAGAAGATCTCGATGGACGATTTCGTCCCGGCGACGGTCGTCGGCTACTCGCAGTGGCCGAAGAACACGCCGAACTACTGGGCGCTGCCGGCCATGGCCGATGCGGTGGGTTGGACCTACCGCAAGGATTGGTTCTCGCGGCCCGAGATTCAATCCGCGTTCAAGGCCAAGTACGGCCGCGATCTGGCGCCGCCGAAGACCTATGACGAGCTGAAGCAGATCGCCGAGTTCTTCCAGGGCCGCGACATCGACGGCAAGAAGGTCTATGGCGCCTACATCTTCACCGAGCGCGGCTCGGAAGGCATCACGATGGGCGTGACCAACGTGCTCTACAATTACGGCTTCGCCTACGACAATCCGAAGAAGCCGTACCAGATGCAGGGCATCGTCAATTCCGCCGACGCGGCCAAGGGGCTCGAGTTCTACAAGGAGCTCTACAAGTGCTGCACGGCGCCGGGCATGACCAACGCCTACATGCAGGAAGGACTTGATGCCTTCAAGTCCGGCCAGGTCGCGATGCAGATGAACTGGTTCGCCTTCTTCCCCGGCCTCTACAAGGACCCGAATGTCGGCGGCGACAAGATCGGCTTCTTCGTCAACCCGGCAGGTCCCAAGGGGCATTTCACGCAGCTCGGCGGACAGGGCATCTCGGTGGTGGCAACCTCCGACCACAAGGACGACGCGCTCGCCTACATCAAATGGTTCGCGCAGCCTGCCGTGCAGCAGAAATGGTGGCAGATCGGCGGCTACTCGGCGCTCAAGGCGGTGGTCGACGCCCCCGACTTCCCGAAGAGCGCGGCGTTCGCGCCGCAATTCCTGGAGTCGATGGGCATCGTCAAGGACTTCTGGGCCGAGCCGTCCTACGCGCAGCTGCTGCTCGACATGCAGAAGCGGGTGCATGACTACGTCGTCGCCGACAAGGGCACGTCACAGCAGGCGCTCGATCTCCTGGTCAAGGACTGGACCAAGGTGTTCAAGGAGCAGGGCAAGGAAGTCGCCTCGCAATAGCGCCACCATACTTCACCTGAACTGGATTCCCCGAGGGCTGCCTCGGGGAATCCGAACCAGCCCAGCCTCGCTGATGGACACGATGACGACGATCCTCCAACCCGATCATGCTACGATCCCAGGCGTGAGCAAGCCTGTAAAATCCCGCGCCGGGCGGCGCGTCCACGGCCTGTCGGACCGGGCCATCGCCTGGCTGTTCGTCGCGCCGACGATCGCGCTGCTGCTGGCGATCAACATCTTTCCGCTGATCTGGATGATCCGGCTGTCCTTCACCAATCTCAACCTCAGCATGTCCTATCTGCCGCTGCGGTTCGTTGGCCTCGACAATTTCAGGGACATCCTCACCGACGAGGACGTCTGGTTCCGGCTGCAGACCACGGCGCAGTTCGTGATCTCGTCGGTGGCGTTGCAGGTGGTGGTCGGCTTCGGCCTGGCGCTCCTGATCAACCGTCAGTTTCGCGGCCACAGCTTCTGGACCACGATCATCCTGCTGCCGATGATGCTGTCGCCGGCGGTGGTCGGCAATTTCTGGACGCTGCTGCTGCAGCCGCAGATCGGGCCGTTCAACTATCTGATCAGCCTGTTCACCGGCGTGCCGCCGAGCTCGTTCAGCATGACCGGGCAGGTGTCGCTCGCGCCGTGGACCATCGTGCTGGTCGATACCTGGATGTGGGCGCCCTACGTGATGCTGATCTGCCTCGCCGGGCTGCGCTCGATCCCCGATTACATCTATGAGGCCGCGGAAGTTGATCGCGCTTCGGCATGGCGGCAGTTCTGGTCGATCACGCTGCCGATGACGGTGCCGTTCCTGATGCTCGCGGTGCTGTTCCGCGCGATCGAGAACTTCAAGATGTTCGACATGGTCAATCTGCTGACCTCGGGCGGGCCGGGCTCGACCACGGAGCTGGTGTCGATCTCGCTGAAGCGCGCGGCGTTCGAGAAGTGGCGCACCGGCTATTCCTCGGCGCTTGCCATCATCCTGTTCGTGACCGTGTTCGGCGCCGCCAACATCTACGTCAAGACGCTCAACAAGGTGAAGCAACGATGACCGCTGCCGCCACCAAATCCACAGCGCATTCCATAGTCGAGGCCTCGCCGCGCACCAAGGCGTTCGCCAGCGGCCTCGTCATCCTGTATGCCGTGATCACGATCCTGCCGCTGCTGTGGATCGTCGCCACCGCGTTCAAGTCGCAGAGCGATGCCATCGCCTATCCGCCCAAGGTGATCTTCGAACCGACCCTCGAAGGCTATGTGAACCTGTTCACGGTGCGGACGCGGCAGACGCCGGACTTCATCGCCAAGCTGCCGCCGCCGGAGACCTGGTACGACAAGCTGGTGCGCAAGCGGGACATGGTGATCGCCGGGCCGTCCAAGGTCGTGCCGCGCTTCGTCAACTCGCTGATCATCGGCTTCGGCTCGACCTTCCTCGCGGTCTTCCTCGGCACGCTCGCGGCCTACGCGTTCTCGCGCTTCCGCATTCCGCTGGCCGACGATCTGCTGTTCTTCATCCTCTCGACGCGCATGATGCCGCCGGTCGCGGTGGCGATCCCGATCTATCTGATGTACCGGCAGCTCAACCTGACCGACACGCGGCTCGGCATGATCCTGCTCTACACCGCCGTGAACGTCTCGCTCGCGGTCTGGCTGCTCAAGGGCTTCATCGACGAGATCCCGCGGGAGTATGAGGAGGCGGCGCTGGTCGACGGCTATACGCGGCTCCAGGCGCTGCGCAAGGTGGTGCTGCCGCAGGCCGTCACCGGCATCGCGGCGACCGCGATCTTCTGCCTGATATTTTCCTGGAACGAGTACGCCTTCGCGGTGCTGCTGACCAGCGGCGAGGCCCAAACCATGCCGCCCTTCATTCCCTTCATCATCGGCGAGGGCGGGCAGGATTGGCCGGCGGTTGCCGCGGCGACCACGCTGTTCGTCGTCCCGATCGTCATGTTCACCGTGCTGTTGCGCAAGCATCTGCTGCGCGGCATCACCTTCGGAGCGGTGCGCAAATGAGCGGGTCTGTGGTTGCCAAGAATGGCGCAACTCGGGGTGGCGTAGCGCGCTGGTTTCGTCGCGGGCCGTGGGAGGCCGTCGCGATGACCCTGATCGGAGGCGGCATCATCATGCTGGTGCAGCCCTGGTCGATCGATCTCTACAGCTACTCCTTCGTGACGATCCTTGCCGGCACGGTCGGCTTCGTCATCGTCAGCCATTTTCCGGAATAGCGCCATGGCACAGATCCGCATCGAAAACCTGCGCAAGTCCTTCGATCAGTTCACCGCGGTGGAAGGCTCGACCTTCACGATCGACGACGGGACGTTTTTCGCGATGCTCGGACCCTCCGGCTGCGGCAAGACCACCACCTTGCGCATGATCGCCGGCCTCGAGCTGCCGACCGAAGGCAAGATCCTGCTTGATGGCGAGGACGTCACGTTCCACCGTGCTGCCGCGCGCGATATCGCCTTCGTGTTCCAGCTGTTCGCGCTCTATCCGCACATGAATGTCGGGGAGAACATCGGCTTCCCCCTGAAGTGCCAGGGCATGGCGAGGCGCGAGATTCGTGAGCGGGTGCAGGAGACCGCGCGGATGCTGCGGATCGAGCATCTGCTGTCGAGCAAGACTTCGAAACTCTCCGGCGGCGACCGGCAGCGGGTCGCGCTCGGGCGCGCGATGGTGCGGCGGCCAAAGGCGTTCCTGATGGACGAGCCGCTGGGCGCGCTCGACGCCGAGTTTCGCCATCTGATGTGCGGCGAGCTGCGCGACCTGCACGATCGCATCAAGGCAACCACGGTCTATGTCACGCACGACCAGCTGGAGGCGATGTCGATGGCCGACCAGATCGCCGTCATGAACAAGGGGCGTGTCGAGCAGATCGGCACGCCGCAGGAGGTCTATGACCGGCCCGCGAGCATGTTCGTGGCCGACTTCATCGGCTCGCCGCCGATGAACTTCCTGCGTTTCGAGGGCGGCCTACGATCCGGCGATCGCGCGGTCAGCTTCCACGACACCAGGCTTGCGGTGCCGGAGATCCGCGAGGACCGTGCCAACGCGCCGCTGGCGCTCGGCGTCCGTCCGGAGCATATCCGCTTCGCCGACGCAGGCGCCGTTCGCGGCGAGGTGTTCGGCGCGGAGTATCTCGGCACCACGCAGATCGTCACCGTCGACACGGCCTATGGACGGGTCGCGGCGCGGCTGCCCTCCAGCGCGTCGGTGCAGATCGGAGAGACCATCGGTCTCGAATTCAATGCCGAGCGCCTGGCGCTGTTCGACATCGGCAGCGGCCTTGCGATCCGGACCGCCAGTGAGGAGGGCGTGCGCCATGGCTGACGTCACCCTGCGCAATGTCAACAAGCGCTTCGGCGCGATCGAAGCCGTCCGCGACTTGTCGCTGACGGTGAACGACGGCGAGTTCCTGGTCCTGCTCGGGCCGAGCGGCGCCGGCAAGACCACGACGCTGCGGCTGATCACCGGACTGGAGAGCCCCGATACGGGCTCCGTGATGATCGACGGGCGCGACGTGACGCACGATCCGCCCGGCTCGCGGGATATCGCATTCGTGTTCCAGCAATATTCGCTGTATCCGCATCTGACGGTCTACGACAATCTGGCGTTTCCGCTGCGCTCTCCCGCGCGGCGGGTGGCGGAGCCGATCATCCGCAAGCGCGTCGAACAGACCGCGGAGCTGTTGCATATCGCAAGCAAGCTGAACAACCGCGCCACCCGCCTCTCCGGCGGCGAGATGCAACGCGTGGCGATCGGCCGGGCTTTGGTCCGTGATCCCTCGATCTATCTGATGGACGAGCCGCTGTCCTCGCTGGACGCAAAACTCCGCGCCGAGCTGCGGCTCGAACTCAAGCGGATCCAGATCGAGCTCGGCGCGACCATCCTCTATGTCACCCACGATCAGGTCGAGGCGATGACGATGGCCTCGCGTATAGGCGTGATCAGGGACGGCCAGTTGCTTCAGCTCGGCACGCCCCGGGAGATCTACGAAAGCCCGTCCAGCAGCTACGTCGCCTCGCGGCTCGGCACGCCACAGATCAACTTCCTGCCGGCTCGCCTGCTCTCCGATGTCGCGATACCTGCCGGAACCGAGACGGTCGGCATTCGCACCGAGCACCTTCAGCTCGCCGCGCGCAACGGCGGGCAGATGGTCGGCCGTGTGCATCGGGTCGAGCACCTCGGCGAGCAGAATCATATTCATCTGGACTATAAGGGCGAGACGCTGGTGACGCTGGCGGATCCGCATCAGCCGCTGCAGGCCGGCCAGGAGGTCGACTTGCATCTGGTGCGTCCGTTGTGTTTCGACCGCGCGGGGCAACGCATTGCCGCGGCGGTTCATTAGAGGGGCGAGAGGATCGAGGAGATGTCGTTGCCATCAGAGACATTGAAGTCGTTGGTCAAGGCGGCCGCAGAGCAGGTCATCGCCAGCGCGCCGGAGCTGACCAGCCTGGATCAGGCGATCGGCGATGGCGACCACGGGACCAACATGAAGCGCGGTTGCGAAGCCGTGCTCGGCAAGCTCGATGCGATCTCGGCGCAGCCGCTCGACGAAGCGCTGAAGATGATTGGCAAGACCCTGGTGATGACGGTCGGCGGCGCCTCCGGGCCGCTCTATGGCAGCTTCTTCCTTGCCGCGGGCGAGGCGCTCTCGCATGACAAGCAGCTGCCCGACGATCTCGCCGACGTGTTCGGCAGCGCCGTGAATGCGGTGAGCGCGCGCGGCCGCTCGAAAGCCGGCGAGAAGACGATGCTGGACGTGCTGGTTCCCGTACTGGAGACGTTGAAGGCGGCGGCCGGCCAGCCGGATCTGATCGCGCGGGTGCGCACCACCGCGAGCGAGGCGGTCGAACGGACGGCGCCGATGCAGGCCACCAAGGGGCGCGCGTCGTTCCTTGGCGCGCGCAGCGTCGGGCACGTCGATCCCGGCGCGCGGTCGAGCTGCGTGCTGGTGCAGGCGGTGTGCGCCGGCCTGGAGGCACGGGCATGACCGACACTGTGGGAATCGTGATCGTCTCGCACTCCAGCGACATCGCCAAGGGAACCGCCGACATGGTGCGGCAGATGGTCGGCAGCGAGGTCAAGGTGGCGTTCTGCGGCGGCAATCCCGACGGCGGATTGGGCACCAGCGTGCCGCTGATCATCGACGCCATCAATGACGCCTGGTCTCCGAAGGGCGTCGCGGTGCTGGTCGATCTCGGCGGCGCCGAAACCAACAGCGAAATGGCGGTGGAGATGCTGGAGCCCGCGCGGCGCGATCTCGTTGTGGTCTGCAACGCGCCGATCGTCGAAGGCGCCGTGATGGCAGCGACCGAGGCGGCAGGCGGCAGCTCGCTGGCCCAGGTCAAGGCCGTGGCCGAGGAACTCTCTGCCGACTGAGAAGGCGGCGATACGATGATGGATGATGAGTATGCTTGATAAAGCGGACGGACAGATCTTCACCGGCAATGTGCGGCTGGTGCATGCGGTGGGCATGCACGCGCGCCCGGCGGTCAAGCTGACCAAGCTCGCCAAGAAGTTCCAGGCGCAGATCTCGGTGCGGGTCGCGGGCGCGCCCGAGTGGATCAACGCCAAGAGCGTGGCCAAGATCATGGCGATGCGCGCCGCGCACGGCAGCACGATCGAGATCAAGGCCTCCGGCAGCGACGCCGAGGCCGCCGTCGCGGCCCTGGTCGATCTGGTTGCGAGCGATTTTCCGGATGGAGCAGGCTAGCATGCAGGGCGGCGCTGCAGGATCGGCCTACCGCGGCAGGACCGCCTCGATCGGCTTTGCCCATGGTCCGCTGGTCCGCGTCGATGCGGGCGCCGGCGGCGAGCGGGTCGCCGGCACGCTGGTCGAGGAGGCGCTCGCCTTGCGCAAGGCGATCGACCTCGCGAGCGGGCAGATCGCCGATCTTGCCGCCAGCGCCGGCGGCGAAGCCGCGCAGATCCTCGAATTCCAGGTCGCATTGCTGGAGGATGAGGATCTGATCGAAGCGATCTTCGCGTCGATCGGCGAGGGGCGTCCGGCCGACGTCGCATGGCGCACGACGCTCGACGAGCAGATCGCGGAGTACAATTCGGCGGCGGATGAGTATCTGCAGGCCCGCTCGTCGGACCTTGCGGACCTGCGCGACCGCGTGATCCACATCCTGCGCGGCGACGAGGGCGAGCCGCTGAAGATCCCGAGCGGAGGCGTCGTCTGTGCCGACGACCTGCCGCCCTCGCGCTTCCTGGAGATCGACTGGTCCGGCGGCGGCGGCCTGGCGCTGCTGCATGGCAGTCCGACCAGCCACGTCGCGATGCTGGCGCGTGCCCGCGGCATCCCGATGGTCGTGCAGCTCGGCGCCATCCCGAATGCCGGCGTCACGGCACTGCTCGACGGCGAAGGCGCGACGCTGGAGCTTGATCCCAGCGCCGAGCAGGTGCGGATCTTCGAGAAGCGGCGCGAGAGCCATCGCAAGAGCAGGGCATCCGCGCGCGCGATCCTGCGGCGGCCGACGGCCTCGTGGCGCGGCGAACATATCAAGCTCCTGATCAATATCCAGCGCGTCGACGACCTCGATGATGCGGATGCGCAATATGCCGACGGCATCGGCCTGATGCGGACGGAATTCCTGCTCGCCGGGCGGAGCGACCTGCCGGATGAGGAGACCCAGTTCCAGGCTTATGACGCGGTGTTGCGCTGGGCCGGAGCGCGGCCGGTTACGATCCGCACGTTCGATGCCGGCGGTGACAAGCCGGTGCCCGGCTTTACATTCGATGGCGAGGCCAATCCGTTCCTCGGCGTGCGCGGCTTGCGGCTTTGCCTCGCCCGGCCCGAGATTTTTGCCGTCCAGCTCCGCGCGCTGGCCCGCGCCGCGGTGCGCGGAAATCTCAAGGTCATGTTCCCGATGGTGACGTCGGCCGACGAGCTCGAGGCAGGACGGAAGCTGTTCGCCGACATCGTGCAGCGCTTGCAGGCGGACGGCATTGCCGCGATGCTCCCGGAGCTTGGAATCATGGTCGAGGTTCCGGCGGCGGCCCTGGCGGTCTCGAGCTTCAAGGCGTCGTTCTTCTCGATCGGCTCGAACGATCTCGCGCAATATGTGCTGGCCTGCGATCGTTCCAACGGAGCTCTCGCCCCCCTGATGGACCCCCTGCATCCCGCAGTGCTCGAACTGATCGCGCGGACCGCGGAGCACGGCCGCCGCGCCGGCGTCAGTGTCAGCCTGTGCGGCGACATGGCGGGTGATCCGCGCTGTGTTCCCGCACTTCTGAACTGCGGCCTGCGCGAATTGTCCGTGAACGCATCGGCGCTGGCGCAGATCAAGCAGACCATCGACCGGCTGAGCAGCGGAGGCAGCGTTGGCTGACACGGCGGCCGATGAAGCGCCCGAAGCCGGCGCGGTTGCGGCCTACAAGCGCATCTTCAAGGAAGTGCTGGAGAGCCGCCCGTCGGGCATGCGGCTGCGCCTCGCCCATGCCATGGGCAAGAACCGCAGCTTCGTCAGCCAGATCAGCAATCCGGCCTACCCGGTGCCGATCCCGGTGCAGCATCTCAACACGATCTTCGATGTCTGCCACTTCCCGCCGCAGGCGAAGACCGCCTTCCTGCGCGCCTATGCGCGCGCGCACCCGCGCCGCGTCGGCCGGCTGAGCGAAGGATCGCACGAGCGGACGCTGACATTGCATCTGCCGGATCTCGGCAGCGCCAAGCGCAATGCCGAGCTCGACGCGCTGCTGCAGGAATTCACGCGGCGCCTGATCGGCATCATGCGGGAAAAATAGGCGAGAACGCCGAACGAAGCGGGGAGGACACCATGAAGAAGTTCATCAATGCGGTCGACAATTTGCTCGGCGAGAGCCTCGACGGCTTCGCCGCTGCGCATGCCGATCTGGTCGTGCTCGGCGCCGAGCGCAAATTCGTTCGCCGCCGCGAGCTGAACGGCAAGAAGGTCGCGCTGGTCTCGGGCGGCGGCAGCGGGCATGAGCCGCTGCATGCCGGCTTCGTCGGCTACGGCATGCTGGATGCGGCCTGTCCCGGACAGGTGTTCACCTCGCCGACGCCCGACCAGATCGTCGAGGCCGCGCAGGCGGTCGCGGGCGATGCCGGCGTGCTGTTCATCGTCAAGAACTATGCAGGCGACCGCATGAATTTCGAGATGGCGGCCGAGATCGCCGAGGGCCGCACCGCGACCATCGTGACCGATGACGACGTCGCGGTCGAGAAATCGACCTACAGCATCGGGCGGCGGGGCGTCGCCGGCACCTTGATCGTCGAGAAGATCGTCGGTGCGGCCGCCGAGAAGGGCGCCGATCTCAAAACCTGCGTGGCGCTCGGCGAGCGCGTCAACGCGCGGACGCGTTCGATGGGCGTGGCGCTGACCAGCTGCACGGTCCCGGCCGCGGGCACGCCGACCTTCGCGCTCGGCGCGGACGAGATGGAGATGGGCGTCGGCATCCATGGCGAGCCGGGCCGCCGCCGCGTCAAGCTCGCAGAGGCCGACGCGATCGCATCGGAAATGACGACGGCCATTGCGGAGGATCTCGCCGTTCCCGCAGGCTCCGAGGCGCTGCTGCTGGTCAACGGCTTCGGCGGCACGCCGACGATCGAGCTCTATCTGATGTACAACGCGGCGCGCCGCATGCTCGAGCAGCGCGGCCTGCGCATCGCGCGCTCGCTGGTGGGCAGCTACGTCACCTCGCTGGATATGGCCGGCTGCTCGCTCACCGTGAGCCTGCTCGATGCCGAGACGTCCGCGCTGTGGGACGCCCCGGTGCGCACGGCCGCATTGAAATGGTGATCGCCGCCGCTGCTATCGGCATGGGGCCTCGTTGAGGCAGTCCGCCTTCGCCGCGCAACCGTAGCTTCGGCAGGCAAGACGCGCCGGATTCGACCGGCGCGTCGCATTCGTAAAGGTCACTTGGGCTTGACCTCTGTTGCCAAGCCTGAATCGCCTTATTTCTTGAGAAGCGCGCACTTCGACTCGCTGACGGGCCGGTAGGCGTTCTCGCCTTTGACCGTTTTCACGATCTCCAGGTAGTCCCATGGCTCCTTCGACTCGGACGGTTTCTTGACGCGGGCGAGGTACATGTCGCGAATGACACGGCCGTCTTCGCGCAGCTTGCCGCCGTGCACAAAGGCGTCCTCGATCGGCAATTCACGCATCTTGGCCATCACTGCGGCCGGATCGTCGGTACCGGCCGCCCGGATCGCCTTGAGATAGTGCAGCACGGAGCCGTAGACGCCGGTGTGGATCATGGTCGGCATCACCTTGGTCCTGGCGAAAAACCTCTTCGACCAGGCGCGGGTCGCTTCATCCATGTTCCAGTAGGAAGCCGTGGTCATGTAGGTGCCTTGCGCAGCCTGAAGGCCAACGGCGTGCACGTCGGTGTCAAACATCAGGAGGCCGACCAGCTTCTGTCCAGCCTGGACCAGCCCGAATTCGCCGGATTGCTTGATGGCGTTGTCGGTGTCCTGGCCGGCGTTCGCGAATGCCACCACATCGGCCTTCGAGTTCTGCGCCTGCAGGACGAAGGAGGAAAAATCCGCCGTGTTGGTCGGATGCCGCACGCTGCCGAGAACCTTGCCGTCCAGCTCCTTGATGAAACGTGTGGCGTCCTTCTCCAGTTGTTGGCCGAACGCATAGTCCGCGGTGACAAAGAACCAGGACTTTCCGCCCTCGTTGAGGACCGCCGAGGCCGTCACCTTGGAAAGTGCATAGGTGTCGTAGGCGAAGTGCACCGTGTTAGGGCTGCACAGCTCGTCGGTCAGGGAGCTGGCGCCGGGCCCGGAGAGCAGGGCGATCTTGTTGCGTTCCCTGACCATGTTGTGAACGGCGATCGCAATTCCCGAATTCGGGATGTCGGCAACGGCGTCGACCTTGCCGTTGTCGAACCAGTCCCGCACGATCTGCAGGCCGACATCGGTTTTCATCTGGTGATCGGCGCTGACGATCTCGATCGGCTTGCCCAGAACCGTCGGGCCGAATTCCTCGACCGCCATCTTCGCCGCCTCGACCGAGCCGGGACCGCTGTTGTCGCGACCCCAGCTGGAAAGATCGGTCAGGACGCCGATGCGGACGACGTCATTCGATATCTGCGCGGTCGCCGTCGATGTCGCCGCCGCAAGCATGGCCAGAGCCAGGAAATGCTTCTTCACGTAGTCTCCCTCTTTTCTTATGGTGGGTGGTTGGTTCAGGTCAGCTAGCTGTCGCCGAATCGGGGCTTGCGCTTTTCGCGAAAGGCGCCGATGCCTTCGCGTGCGTCGGCATGCGTCAACAGGAACGGAAAGCCGTCGATCGCGTGGCGCATCTCGTCGCCACCGAGCCCGCGGTTGTAGAACGATTTCGCCATCTGCACGGCAAGGCGGGGCTGTGCGGCAATGCGCTCCGCGAACGCCAGCGCCTCGGGAAGAAGGCTGTCGTCGGGGACGGCGCGAGATACGATGCCGAGGCGACATGCCTCGTCAGCACTGACGGGCTCGCCGAGGATGCTCATCTCTTTGGCTTTCGCGCGGCCGACGATGTCGGCCAGACGCACGATGGCGAAGCCGGGCAATAGCCCGAGCTTGATCTCCGGCACGGCGAAACGGGCGCTTTCCGCGGCGATGATGAAGTCGCAGGCAATCGCAAGCTCGAAGCCGCCGCCATAGGCGATGCCGTTGACCGCGGCTATGACCGGCTTGAGCGCCCGTTCCGGCGCAGTGAGAACATGCATGGCGTCGATGAAGAACGCGCGCGCCTTCTCCGGGTCGAAATCGAAGTTGCCGATATCGGCGCCGGCACAGAATGCCTTGCCGCCCGCGCCCGTCATGACGGTTGCGCGGACCTGGTCGTCCTGATCGGCGCGCTTCAAGCCTTCTCGAATGCCTTCGCGAATGCCGGTGGTCAGGGCGTTCAGCTTGTTCGGCTCGTCGAGCGTCAAGACCGCGATCTTGCCCCGGACCTCGTAGTTCACGCTTCCCAATCGCAACATGTTCATCCCCAATTGTCATGACTGTTCCGAAGGCCGCGCTATTGCGCGGCCTGATCCGGCTCGACTACGGCAACGACCGCATTTCGCTCGACGGTTTCGCCTGGCTTGATGTGAACCGCGGTGACGACGCCGTCCACCTCACTGGCAATACGCAGCTCCATCTTCATGGACTCCATGACGACGGCCGTGTCTCCGGCTTTCACGCGTGCGCCGACTGCGACATTGACCTTCAACACCGCGCCCGTCATCGGGGCGCGCAGTTCGCCGCTGATCTCGGAACTCGTGCTGATGTACCTGAGATAGGGGATGGCGATCATCGTGTGCGCGCGACACGGATCGTGCACGAAGATGGAGTTGTCCTTCTGGCGGATACGTACCGTCTCGCGCCGTGAGTTCACCACGGCGACAAATTCGTCATTGCCGATCGGTGAAAGCTTCACCGCAATCCGGTCGTCGTCTACGCCGATCAGCATCGAACCGTCGGGCTGCAGCGGAGCGAAGCGGATTTCCGCGCTGGTGCCCGCGCTCTCAAGGTGCAGCAGGGGGATCGGAGACATCCCGTCGCCTCCCGTCCCCATGTGCCAACCGGTCAATCCGCTGGAGCGCCACGGGCCGTCGGACGCGGACTGGCGCTGGCGCATCATCCAGAAACAGGCTCCCAGCGCGAGCGCGCCTGCGTCGATGGCATCAGCCCGGTCCACGAGCGCGGCGATCTCTTCGTCGATCAGGCGTGTATGGAACGTTGCGCTTCGGGTCGCGGGCAGGGCGATCAGGCGCCCGAGAAACTCCCGATTGGTCGTTACCCCGAAGATTGAGGTTTCATCGAGCGCGCGGCTAAGGCTGTCGAGTGCCTGATCGCGGGTTGCGGCGTGCGCGATGAGCTTGGCAAGCATCGAATCGTAGTAGGGCGTAACGCTCGACCCACTCTCCACGCCGGTCTCGATGCGGATGTCGCCGCTCGGAAAGCGAACGTAGGCAATATCGCCGGTGGAAGGCATGAAACCGTCGTTCGGATCTTCGGCGCAGATGCGGGCTTCGACGGCGTGACCACGGCAGATGACGTCGTCCTGTGTCATCGGCAGGCCTTCGCCGGCTGCGACGCGGAGCATGGTCTCGACGATATCAATACCCGTCACCATTTCCGTCACGGGATGCTCGACCTGGAGCCGGGGATTGACCTCCAGGAAGTAGTAGTCGGTGCCGCTGACGATGAACTCGACCGTGCCGACACCGCGATATTTGAGACGGCGGCCAAGCCGGACGGCATCGCCAAGGATGCGCTCGCGGAGCCTGGGCGGCAAGTTGGCGGCGGGCGCTTCCTCGATCAGCTTCTGGTGACGGCGCTGGAGTGAGCATTCGCGCTCGAACAGATGAACGACGTTGCCGTTGCCATCTCCGGCGATTTGCACTTCGAGGTGCCGGCCGCGCTGGATCAGCTTTTCCACAATGAGACCGGCATCGCCAAAGGCATTTCTGGCCTCGCGCATTGCGGACTCGATCTCGTCGGGCAGCCCGTCGAGCGACGAGATGGCCCGCATGCCTTTGCCTCCGCCGCCAGCGGCAGCCTTCAGCATGACGGGCAACTCGAGCTGGCGAATCGCACGTTCGATTTCAACCGGGTCTTGGCTCGGAACCTTGCTGCCGGGCACGGTCGGAACGTCCGCGGCGACGGCCTCACGTTTCGCGGATGCCTTGTCGCCGAGCCGCTCGATGGTCTCCGGCGTCGGTCCGATGAAGACCAGGGCGGCCGCCTCGACCGCGCGAGCGAAGGCGGCGTTCTCGGCCAGGAAGCCGAATCCCGGATGAATCGCTTCGGCGCCGGTAGCCTTTGCGGCGGCGATCACGGCGTCGATCCGCAGGTAACTCTCCGAGGCTGGCGCGCCACCGATCTCGATGGATTCGCCGATGGCCTTGACGTGCAAGGCGTCGGCATCCGCGGTGGAATGAACGCCGGCCACCGCAACGCCGAGACGTCGGCAGGTGCGAGCGATCCGGCAAGCGATTTCGCCTCGGTTGGCGATCAGGATCTTCTTGAACACGGCTGGTCTCCTTCGTTTACATCCGGAACACGCCGAAATCGGTGTGCTGATGCGGAATCCTGCCGGCGAGGTCGAGCAGCAGCGCCATCACGCTGCGGGTTTCGAGCGGATCGATCACCATGTCGCACCAGGTGTTGCGGGCGAAGTTGTAGGCATTGGCGAAGGCTTCGAAAGTCTGCCGGGTCGGCGCCATGTAGGCCTCGCGCTCGGCGTCGGTCCACGTCGTACCCTCGCGCTTGTGCACTTCGTCGCGGACCATCGCGAGCGTCGTGGCGGCCTGGTCGGGACCCATGATCGCGGAACGGGCGTTGGGCCACATCATCATTGCGTTCGGCCGGAACGCGCGGCCGCACATCGCGAGGTATCCCGCACCGTAGGCGTTGCCGATGATCAGTGTATATTTCGGCACATTGGCGCTCGCCATCGCCGTGACCATCTTCGCCCCGTTCTTGGTGATGCCGCCTTCCTCGGCATCGCGGCCGACCATGAAGCCGGTGACGTCGGCCATGAACAGCAGCGGAATGTCACGCTTGCAGCACAGCTCGATGAAATGCGTCGCCTTCAGCGCGCTCTCGGAGAACAGCACACCGTTGTTGCAGAGGATGCCGATCTCGAAGCCCATGATCCGTGCGAAACCGGTAATGAGGGTGTCGCCGTAGAGCGGCTTGAATTCATGGAATTCGCTGCCGTCTACGAGACGGGCAAGGATGTCGCGATTGTTGGTGGGAACGCGGGGATCCGAGCTGATCAGACCATAGATTTCCGCCGGATCGAGCAAGGGATCGCGTACCGGGCCGATCGTCCAGCCCTGCTTTGGGATTTCGCCGAGATTGGCCACGATCTCGCGCGTGATGGCAATCGCATGTGCGTCGTTCTCGGCGAGATGATCGGTTACTCCGCTGACACGGCTGTGCATCTCGCCGCCGCCCAGCGCCTCGATGCCGACTTCCTCGCGCGTGGCGGCATAGACGAGCTGCGGGCCGCCGAGAAACATCGCGCCCTGATTTCTGATGATGACGGTCTCATCGCAAAGGGCGGGGATGTAGGCGCCGCCCGCCGTCGACGGACCGTGCACGATCGCGATCTGCGGGATGCCCTCGGCGGACATCCGGACCTGGTTGTAGAAGATCGAGCCGAACTGGCCGTCGTCGGGGAAGATGTTGGGCTGGTCGGGCAGATTGGCGCCACCTGACTGGACCATGGTCACGCACGGAAGCCGGTGCTGCCAGGCGAAGCGCTGGGCGCGGACGTGCTTCTTGCAGGTGATGCCGTAGTATGTCCCACCCTTCACGGTGGGCTCGTTGACGATGATCATGCAAGGGCGGCCGGATATCATTCCGACGCCGGTGATGATGCTGCCGCCCGGCGGCACGCCGTCGTAAAGCCCTTCGCCCGCAAGCTGACAGAATTCGAGGAATGGCGATCCGGGATCGATCAGCGCCGCGATCCGCTCGCGCGGCAGGAGCTGGTCACGCTCCTTGTGCAGCTTGCTTGCCCGCTCGGGCCCGCCGACTATAGCCGCGGCCCGGCGACGTCGAAGATCAGCGACACGCGCGGAGTAAGCGTCGCGGTTGCGTAGATATTCCTCACTCGAGGTGATGACGTCCGATTTCATGATCGCCATTGCGCGCGCCCCTGGTTGCTAGGCTCGCCCATCGATGGCTTGCCGATGTTGTCGTGGATTGCTCTGCAGGTCAGCGCGCATTTCGGTGTCCGAATGCGAGTCTGTCCGTGGGTAAGGTTGAAATTCATCTGGTCGATCATCTGGAAAACCTAACAATTGTTAGAATTGGCCGCGCGCCGATGCAAAGAGAACTCATGCAAGCCTCTAGGCTTTACGGAATCGCGGCAGCGTGATGTCGTCGGAGGCGCGTTCGAAGGTCAGCTCGACATCCATGTCGAAGGTGACGTCCGCCGGGCTGCTTCCCGTCAAGGTGCTGATCATGCGCGGCCCTTCCGCGAGCTCGACCAGCAGCACCGCGTAGGGAACGTCGGCCTTGAAGGCCGGGCCCGGCGCGCGATGCACCACGCTGAAGGAGTGGACCTTGCCTCGGCCCCGTGCCGGCCTGTGCTCGAGCTCCTCGCCGCCGCACTGACGGCACGTCGCTTGCTGATAATATTGCACATGCCGGCACCGGCTGCAGTGCTGCAGCAGCAGCTTTCCCTCCTGCAAGCCGCGCCAGAACGCGGCCGTGTCGGCGTCCGGGGCGGGGAGGGGCTTTCGGGCAGCGTCTTCAATCGACATCACAGGGCCTCCCGCGTGCCGAGAACGGTGCTGGCGTTGGTCGCAAATCCTGCTCCAAGGCTGTGTACCAGCCCAAGCTGCGCGCGCTCGACTTGCCGATCGCCGCACTGGCCGCGCAGTTGCGCGATCACCTCGTGGAAGTGAAACAAGGAGCCAGGCATTCCCGAATGGGCGAACGACAAGAGGCCACCATGGGTGTTGGACGGAATTTGTCCGCCATATGTCATCTGCCCGTCGGCGACGAACGGTCCGCCTTCTCCTTTGCGACAGAAGCCGAGATCCTCGAGCATCATGATCACGGTTCCGGTGAAGCAATCGTAGATGCCGGCAACATCCATGTCGACCGGCCCGTAACCGGCCATGGCATAGGCTAGCCGGCCAGACTCGACTGCCCCCGTCGATGTGAGGGAAGGCATCAGGAAGATGTGCTCGTGGGTGTAGCACTCGCCGCAACCAAGGATGTAGACCGGCTTTTCGATGCCGAGCGCCTCGGCATGTTCGGCGGAAGCGAGGACGAACGCCGCTCCACCGTCGGATATCAATGAACAGTCAAGCTTGTGATAGGGCGTGGTGACCATCGGCGAGGCGAGCACGTCCTTGGCCGTGATTGGCGTTGTCTGCTGCGCGCCCGGGGTCCGCGCCGCGTGGCGCCTGTGCACCACCGCGACCTCGGCAAGTTGCTCGGCCGTGGTGCCGTATTCCTTCATGTGCCGGTGCGCGGTCATGGCGAAGGTGTTGGCAACGGGAATTCCGAAAGGCATTTCGTATTGCTGATCCCGGCTTTCGGTGAGCGAACGCAGCGCGAGATCCGGCGTCAGTCCCGTTAAGAGGCTGTCGGCCGCCACAACCAGCACGACCTTGGCAAGGCCGCCGTGGATGGCGGCCGCGCCTATGCTGAACTTCGTCGCCGCCGTGGCGCCGGAGACTTGCAGCGTGTTGGAGAACGTGGGGCGAATCCCGAAATATTCGCTGAATGCGACGCTGAAGCGATGGAAAGGAGACGCGAAGGCATGGCTCGAGAGGACGCTGTCCACTTCGCTCCTTGATATCCCGGCATCGGCCAGCGCGTTCCTGGCGGCCTCGGCAGCAAGCGAGAGCGGGCTGCGGCCCGGCACCTTGCCGACCGCCGACATTCCGATGCCGATGACGGCGACCTTTCCTCGAAGACTGGTGTCGCTCATGTGGAGGCTTTCAACAGGCGTTCGAGTTCGTGGCGCTGGACCTTGCCGCTCGTGGAGCGCGGAAATTCGTCAAAGGCGATGAAGCGGAATTCACGCGGCCGCTTGTAGCCGGCCAGTTCGCGGCGGCACAAATCGACGAGCTCGGCCTCCGTCGGCTGGGCATCGTTACGGCATGCAACAAAAGCGACGGGAGCCTCTCCCCACCGGGCGTCGGCGGCGCGCACGACCGTGACCTCCGTGATCCGCTCGTCGCTCAGCAGCACACGCTCGATCTCGGCAGGATAGATGTTCTCGCCGCCCGACTTGATGAGGTATTTGGCGCGGTCGACGAAATCGAGCGATCCGTCGTGGTTGCGCCTGAATACGTCGCCCATGTGAAACCAGCCGCCGCGGAAGTCGCGCGCGTTGGTCTCGTCCGCCTGCCAATAGCCCGAGAACAGCGTGGGGCTTCGGATCACCAATTCGCCGGGCTCGCCGGGTGCAACCTCGTTGTCGGATGAATCGACGAGTTTGATCTCGCAGAATGCGTTCTGACGCTTGGACAGGCTCGCCGGCACCTGACCCGGAGCGATCAACGCCCTTGTCGCAGGCGGCAGGCCGGTTTCGGTCGAGCCGAAACTGTTGAGATAGGGGGCGTCGAGAAGCTCGGTCACCGCGGCGATGGCGTGCGGGGGCACGAGGTCCGCCATGGCCCCGCAAACCTGCACACCCTTGACGTTCGCCCGTTGCGCCTTCAGGCCTTCGACGAAGGCCTCCACCATGCCGGGGATCAATACCAGCCAGCCGATGTCGTGCTGGGATACCGCCGTCAACAGCGGTTCGAGTTGGAATCCATCCACCACAATGACCGTTCCGCCGCGCAACAGCGTGGCGAGCGCGTGGTCGGTCGATGCCATGTGGAACAGGGGTGTCCACGCGACGAAGGTCGCATGCGGCGCTATGCCGAGCTCTGACGAGAAGACCAGCGCGCGCATCACCATCGCGCGGTGGGAAATGACGGCGCCCTTCGGCAGGCCGGTCGTTCCGCTCGTGTAGAGAATGACGAGTCCGTCTTCGGGCTGCGCCACGGGCGGGGGGACGCGCCCATCCTGCCGCGCGAGCTCGCTTTCATATTGTGGTCCGATCTCCAGGATCGGGTGGATCCTGGCCGCGGGCGGAAGGTTTGCAGCGAGATCGGCCTCGACGACCAGCAGATTGGGCGACACCAGCTCGATGCAATAGGCGAGCTCGCGTTCCGACAATCGCCAGTTCAAGCATGCCGTGATGATCCCCAGGTTGGCGGCTGCCAGCTCGATCTCGAGATATTCCGGGCGATTTCGCGACAAGAGGCCAAGGCGGTCACCCCGCCGCAATCCCCGCGCGGCGAGGGCCGCGGTCAGACGACGCACCCGGTCGCGTAATTCCCCATAGGTCATACGCCTCTCGCGGTGTTCGATTGCGACCCTTCCGGCATGGAGTTCGGCGCAGACGTCAAATAGCGCTCCGACGGTTCCAACACCGGATACGGCGCCAATCTGGGGACTGAACTCGGTTACCATGCACGTTTCCTCGAGCGCTGCCTTTCGACAATCTTCCAAACCGGTGCTTGCGCCGGCGGATTACAAAATCTAACATCTGTTAGAAATAATTGGTAGCGCTTCTTAAGCGCCAACAATGGGAAGATCAATATGTCCGATCGATACGCCGCCTACACCAAACTGAAGCTCGACTATCCGGCCGAACGGATATTGAGGATCACCTTCGATCGTCCCGAGACCTACAATTCCGTCGACGCCGAGACCCATACGCAGCTCACCCATATCTGGCGCGACATCGACAACGATCCCGATATCAATGCCGTGATCGTCACGGGGGCAGGGAAGGCGTTTTCGGCGGGCGGCGATTTCGAGCTGATCAAGTCGCTGCTCGACAATCCGGCGGCGCGGATGGCCACCTGGAAGGAGGCGAAGGACCTCGTCTACAACGTCATCAACTGCAACAAGCCGATCATCTCGGCCATCAATGGCGTTGCGGTGGGAGCAGGGCTGGTCGTCGGAATCCTCGCCGACGTGTCGATTTGCGGCAAATCAGCGCGGATCGTCGATGGGCACACGCGGCTCGGCGTCGCGGCAGGCGACGTCGCCTGCATCATCTGGCCGCTGCTCTGCGGACTGGCCAAGGCGAAATACTATCTGCTCACGTGCAAGCCGTTGTCGGGTGAGGAGGCCGAGCGGATCGGGCTGGTTTCGCTGTGTGTGGAAGATGCGGAGCTCCAGAAGATCGCGCTGGAGACGGCGCAGGATCTCGCAACCGGCGCCCAGAGCGCGATCCGCTGGACCAAATACGCGTTGAACAACTGGCTGCGCGTCAACGGACCGCTGTTCGATACCTCGACTGCGCTGGAAATCCTCGGCTTCGCCGGCAACGAGGCGCGCGAGGGATTGGCTTCTCACCTGGAAAAGCGCAAGCCCTCATTCCCGACGGATTGCCCGATCTAGTGTGCTGAATGCGAAGTTCGTGCGATTTCGCGGCAGCCGCTTTCACGAACTTCGCATTCATAAAGCACACTAGAATCATAAGTTTGCTAGTGTCCTTATCGAATCCGAAGTTCGCTCCGAAGGTGCGGCGAATGATACGAACTTCGGATTCGGGACACTAGTCCCGATCGGTACGCGTCGCGGCAACTGGCCTGGCTGGTTGCCTCGACGTCTGCCTTGGCCGCTACGTCTTGAGTCTGAGCCGGATATGCGCGATGGCCTCCGGGTTGGCGAGGGCCGACAGGTCGCCGGGGTCTTTGTCCTCGAACACCGCACGCAGTACGCGACGCATGATCTTCATGTTCCGTGTTCTTGGTAGATCGTCGACCATCAGAACTCGTTCCGGGCGGTAGGAGGCACCCATGCCATGCACCAGTGCCTGGGACAGTTCCTCGGGCAAGGTAGACGACTCCTGCAGTCCTGTGATCGGCACGCAGGCGCACACGATCGCAGAGCCCTTCACGGGATGAGGGACGCTGAAGACCGCAGCTTCCGCGACCTTGCCGGTCGCGGTCAAGACGCCTTCCAGTTCTGCCGGACCGACTCGCTTTCCCGAGATCTTGATGGTGTCGTCCGAGCGGCCGAGAATGTAGTAGAGGCCGTCCCTTCCGCGCACGGCGAAGTCGCCGTGTACCCAGATCCCGGGGATCGTATTCCAGTAGCTCTCGAGATAGCGCTGGTCAGCCTTCCAAAGGCTCTTGGTGAGCCCGATCGATGCGTGACGCAGGACGAGCTCGCCGACCTCGCCATCGGGAACGCGGTGGCCCGCCATGTCGACAATATCTGCGCCGACCCCGAGAGCTGGTCGCGAAAACGAGCATGGGTTCATCGGATGATTCGGCGTGCCCGTGAAGATGCAGCCGCCGACTTCCGTGCCGCCGGAGATGTTGATGATCGGAATCTTCGACTTGCAAACGTGCTCGAAGAACCATCTCCACGGCGTCTCGGTCCAGGCTTCGCCGCCTGAAGCAGTGATCCGCAGGCTCGAGAGGTCGTATTTCTCGACCTCCTCGCCATATCGCATCATCCCTCGCACGATGGTCGGCGATACGCCGAGATAGGTGACCTTGTGTTCCTCGATGAGGCGCCAGAAGCGGCCCGTATCGGGATAATCCGGCGTTCCCTCCGCGACCAGCAGCCTGCCGCCGGCGAAGCTTGGGATGCAGGCGCACATCGCGCCCACCATCCATCCCATGTCGCTGAAGAAGAAGAACAGGTCGGTCGGCTTGAAGTCGCCGCAGATGATCATGTCCCGCGTGACCATGGAGCCGATGAAGCTGATATGCGTCCACACGCAACCCTTCGGCTCGCCGGTCGTGCCCGAGGTGTAGAGCAGGATGGCGGGATCCTCCGCGTCCATCTCTGCGGTCGGCAGGTCCGCGCCCTCTCGGGCGATTTCATCCCACCAATGGTCTCGCCCTGCGCGCATAGGTGTGTCGATGCCGAGTCCGCCGCGGTCGGCCACGACGACGTGCTGGACGCTCGGCGCAGCTTCGAGTGCCTCGTCGAGGACCGATTTCAGCGGCGCCGGAACGCCGCGGCGCCGGGTGCCGTTCGCCGTGATGACCGCCTTCGCTTCGCCGTGGTTGAGCCGAGCGCGGATCGGGTCGGGGCCAAAGCCTGAGAATAGCGGCATCACGATCGCGCCGATCTTCAAGATCGCAAAGAAGGCCACGAATGTTTCCGGCAGGTTCGGCATGTAGATGGCGACGACGTCGCCCTTGCCGATGCCGAGCTTGCGCAGGCCGGAGGCCAGCCGTCCGACGGCGGCGGCGAACTCGCCGTAGCTCAATCGACGCTGTTCGTGCTTGTCCTCGCCTTCCCAGATCAAAAAGGGCTTGTCCCAGACTGCCGTGCCGCGGTGCCTGTCGATGCAGTTGAGGACGATGTTCGTGGTCCCGCCGACGCACCAGCGCGCCCACGGCTCGCCTCGCGCACGATCCAGAACCCTGTCGAAAGCGCGATAGAAGCGGACGTCGCAGAACTTGAACACTTCCTCCACGAGCCACGCCGGATCGGCATCCGCCCTCGCGGCCAGTGCGTCGTAGTCGGGCTGCCCCGTAGCGCGGAGAAACGCACTCAGGTTGCTCCTCTCCACGAGTTCCGCGGGCGGCGTCCAGAGATGCGCCATCTTGTTTCCTCCTTCGAGCCCTTCGCCATTCTGTTGCATTCGGCGTGCGGCGATGTATTCTAACAAATGTTAGAATTCAAGGAAGAAGATATTGTGACCGACAAAGAACAGGTCCGCTATGCGGTCGAGGGCGGCATTGCGACTGTGACGATCGACCGTCCTGAGCGAAAGAACGCGCTGTCAGCCGAGGCGATGAATGGTCTGACGGATGCCTGGAGCAGGGTGGAAGCCGATCCGTCGGTGCGCGTCGTCATTCTGACCTCGGCGGACTGCGGCGTATTCTGTGCAGGACTCGATCTGAAACAGGCCGCAGAAATCCGGTCGCGGGATGGAGTGGATATCCTGACGCTGATGCGCGATCCGATGCAGAATGCGATGCGGAAGGTCTCCAAGCCGATCATCGCCGCCATGACCGGTTCCTTGATGGCCGGCGGGATGATGCTGGCGCTGAAGTGCGACCTGAGGGTCGCGTTGCGCGGCACGCGCGCCGGTATCACCGAAGTGAAGATGGGGCGCGGGACGCCCTGGGCAGTGCCGTTGCTATGGATGCTGCCGCAGCCAATGCTGATGGAAATGGTTCTCACCGGAGAGACGATGCCGATCGAGCGGCTGGCCGAGCATGGGTTCGTCAATTCTCTCGAAGAAACGCCGCAAGCGGTCCGGGAGCGCGCGCAGGAATTGGCCCGCAAGGTCGTGGAAGGCGCGCCGCTGTCGGTCAAGGCGGCCAAGGCCAGCGTGCTTGCCGCGATGGATCTCGGCTACGCGCAGGGACTCGTCGAAGCCGAGCGGCTCCATGTCGAGACCTATGCAAGTCTCGATGCCATCGAGGGGCCGAAAGCCTTTGCGGAGAGGCGCAAGCCGGTGTGGCGGGGCAGGTAACGTGCCTCAGGAGGTGCGAACGCCCTCGAAGATCAGCAGCTCCGTGCGGTGCGCCAGTTCAAGCACCGCATCGCGGGTTTCCAGCCTGAACCATTCGATCGTCCAGTTGAGGGAGCCGATCACGAACATCCGCAGCGGCACCACCTCCATGTCCGCCCGGATCTCGCCGGCGCGCCGCGCCTCGATGAAGAGCTTGTCCCAATATTCGGCGTAGGCGCGCCGCAACGGCCGATGCGGCTTCTTCAAATGCTCCGGCAATTGACCGTAGATGCGGATGTTGGCTGACGTGAAGTCGCTGGTCTCGAGCAGCGCGACAAGATGGGCCTCGATCGCGAGGCCGATCCTGCGCCGGTGCGATACCTTGCCTGCCCGCTCGACCGCATTCCTTACGGTTTCGAAGACGTGACGGAGGCCGCGGTCCAGGACCTCGCCAAGGATCTCTTCCTTGGAATCAAAATGGTAGTAGATGCTGCCGGCCTTTATTTTTGCCCTCGCGGCAATCTGGCGCAATGTCGTGGCCGAAAATCCCTGGCGCCGGAACAGTTGTGCTGCGGACTGCAAGATCAGGTCTCGCGAGCGCTCGGATTTTGTCGCGGCTGCCGTGGGATTCTTGTCGCGGGCGGTCTTGCGCCCAGTGCCCGCGGGCGATCTCCTTGGTCGGCGCGCCTCCGCCTGCCGACGAGATCGGTCGCCGGAACGCACGGATGACGGCATGCCTGATCAAGCTCCCTGTCAAAATACTGGCCGGCTGGTTCGAGCAGCCGACGATCGCTGTCGAAGCAGATTCCGGTGAGAATGGCAATATCCGCCCAGAGGGGCACGGCGATACCTGCGATGACAACGTCTGGGGCGCGCTCCAGGTCGCCACCGGCGAATGCCGGCATTGATGGCTCGGCGTCCCCGAACTCAAACCCGTGCTTGGCGGCGATAGATCGCGCGAGCAGGCTGATTGCCGCAGCGCGACAGCCGATGCCGGATCATGGCGCAGTGAGCGATTCGGCGTGAGCGTGCATCGCGTCGGCGATGGTCCGGGAATGGCCGCGGAATTCCGCCACGATCTTCCCGTTCGCCGCATTGGTGAGGCTGCAATCATAGATCGCGGTGCGGCTCGTGCGGCAGCGCTCCCGGACGTGCGCAATCAGGCGATCGCCGAGGCGCGCAGGGCGAACGAACGTGATGCTGCATTGCTGCGCAACGGCCGGCCGGCCGTGGCTGTTGCAGGCGATCGAGAATGCCGTATCGGCCAGGGTGAACAGGACGCCGCCATGACATGTTCCGAACGCGTTCAGGCCGGCTTGAGAGATCGTCATCTCAAGCTCGGCCTCGCCGGCGCCGGCCCGGCGAAGCGTGAAGCCGAACGCCTTGGCCGCTGCGTCGCCAGAGAGCATGAAGGCGGCGCAATGCTCTGCCAGTTGCTTTGGGTCGTCAGGTAACGGGTTCATCGCGTCTGCTGCGGCTCGTGTGCGAGTTAGAGACGCGGTCATGTGCCTCGTGGTGATAGCCCAGCGCCGCGCGCGTCGCAGTGTCGATCGAAACTTCGCCGGCCTCGACCTGCCGCAGCATGTTCAGGAATGGTTCGTCAGTCCGTTCCAGGATGGAGCGTCGGATCTCGGCCGCGGCGGTCTCGGCGAGGAGACGATGGATACGCGCGCGACGGCGCGCCTGACGCTCGGCGGACGTTCGCGGCGCGACATTGAAGACAGCTTCAACCAATTCGACGACGCCCTGGCCGGAGCTTGCCACCGTTTCGATGACCGGCACATTCCTGTCGGTCTCGCGGCGCAGGCTCAACATGCTGCGGAGCTGCCGGACAGTGCGCGCGGCCAAGGGCAGATCGGCTTTGTTGACGACGAGGACATTGGCGATCTCCAGTATCCCGGCCTTGATCGCCTGGATGTCATCGCCGAGGCCCGGAGCATTCACGACGACCCGGACATCGGCAACTTCGACGATCTCGACCTCGGACTGCCCAGCTCCAACGGTTTCGATCACGATCACGTCACGGCCTGCGAAATCGAGGATGTCGACGATCGGCTGAATGCTGTCGGTCAACCCGCCGAGATGGCCGCGCGAGGCAATCGAGCGGATGAATACGCCGGCGTCTTCGGTATGCCGCCCCATCCGCACCCTGTCGCCGAGTACCGCGCCCCCTGAGAGCGGGCTCGACGGATCGACCGCCGCAACGGCCACCGTCTGTCCGCTCCTGCGCAACTCGGCCACGAACGTGTCGATCAGTGTCGACTTTCCGGCACCGGGCGGCCCGGTGAAGCCGACTGTGAGCGCGCTCCCTGTCTGCGGCAGCACCGCGCGATGCAGGCTGGCGGCGGCGCCGCCACCTGCTTCGGCGATCGTGATGGCGCGTGCGATGGCTCTGGCATCGCCGGCCCGCAGCCGTACCAGGAGTGACGTTGCGATGGAATCCGAGGTCATCGCTCAGGCAACGATCAATGGATGTCCGAAGCCGAGCTCGCGACGCAGGCAGCTCACCACCTCGCCGTGCGTGACGCCCACTCCGGTCGCTTCCACCACTTTTTCAAATACGTTCTCGTCCGTGCTATTGGCGGCGCGCGCCAGTGCGTCGAGCGCGCTGGCGACCTCACGCTGGCTGCGTTCCTGCTTGAATGCCTTGAAGCGTTCGACATGCCGGAGCATCGCGTCGGGGTCCGGCCGCTCGGCCGGAGGGACCGTGGGATCCTCATCGATCTGGTAGCAATTGACACCGACGATCCTGCGGGTGCCGGCGTCGACCTGTTCCTGGAACGCAAGAGCCGATTCGCCGATCATGGTCTGAACCAGGCCCGCCTCTGCGGCCTTGTACATACCGCCGGCTGCGTCGATCTTTGCAATCACGCCTTCGATCTCCGCCTCCATCTGGTCGGTCAGGCGCTCGACGTAATACGAGCCGCCCAAGGGATCGATGACGTCGCAGAGTCTGGCTTCGTCGCGCAGGATGTTCTGCGTGGCCACCGCAACGCGCGCGGTTTCCTCGCTTGGGCAGGCGATCGCCTCGTCATAGGCGTCCGTATGCAGCGATTGCAGCCCGCTCAGAATCCCGGCGACCGCCTGGATCGAGACCCGCGCGATGTTGTTGAGCGGCTGCTGTTGGGTCAGGTCGACGCCGGAGGTCTGGCCGTGGAATTTGAACCGCCAGCACGCAGGATCCCTTGCTCCCAGCCTGTCCCGCGCGATCCTGGCCCAGATGCGCCGGCCGGCGCGGAATTTCGCGACCTCCTCGAACAGCGAGATCGAGATGTCGAAGAAGAAGGTGAAGCGCCGCAGCACGTCGTCGATGTCCATGCCGCGCGCCTTGCAATCGTCGGCATACTGGATTGCGGTGGAGAGCGTGAAGCCCATGGTCTCGGCAGGCGTCGCGCCGGCCTGCTGCATATGCTGGCCGACGACCGAAACCGGATTCCAGTTCGGAACGTGACGCCGGCAGAATTCGATGTGATCCAGCAGCACCCGCCGCGATCCCGGGAGCGACAGGCGGTAGAACTGGTGATTGGCGATGAAGTGCGAAATGTAGTCACTCTGGTTGGACGTTCCCGTCACCGAGCGCCAGTCGATGCCACGCCGCCGCGCCACGCCGAGCGTAAAGGCAAGCAGCGTAAAGGGCGACGGGTCGTTCATCGCCGTCGAGATTTCTCCGATCGAAACGCCATCCAGCGCGTTGTCCATATGGTCGGTGGTGTTGATCACGGTGCCGCAGGTGCCGAGCAGTACCGGCTCGACCTCGTCGCAATCGACGCCACGAAATCCCGAACAACACGGCAACAGGCTGATTGCGGTGGCGCCGGCACCGATGATGCGTCGTACCCGCTTGTTGTAGTCCTCCGGTGTGCCGAGGCCGATCAGTTGACGCTGCGTCCAGGTGCGGCCCCGATGCATCGTCGGATAGATGCCGCGCGTGAACGGAAACTGGCCCGGAAAGCCGACGTCCTCAAGATACCGCTCGCCGGTCCAGTCGCGTGGCGAATACAGCGGCTGAATATCGATTCCCGAGCGGTTGCGGATCGCTTTCTCGTCACCAATCTGGCGGGAATATTGCGCCTGCCACTCGCCTTGTGCCTGTTCGAAGCCAGGTAACGGGAGCTGGATCGCCGTCCTGGTCATAGGGTCGCCTCCGAGAACTCGTCATTACGCGCGGTGCGCGATTGACCGCCGAGTGCGGTGACGCAATCAACGATCTCTTCGCGCCCCGAGCCGGGCCCGAAAATCCGGCTGACGCCGGCGCCGAGCAGCACAGCTTTCTCCTCGTCAGGCACGATGCCACCAATGATGACGCTGACATGGCCGAGCCCCGCCGCCCGCAGCGCATCCATCATCTTCGGCACGATCAGATGATCGGTCGCCAGCGAGCTGATGCCGATGACGTCGACATCCTCTTCGGTCGCGAGTTTCACCACACCCGAAATGCTCTGCCACGGCGGGGTGTAGATCACTTCCATGCCGGCGTCGCGAAGATAGGCGGCGACGATGCGGCTACCGCGGTCATGGCCGTCGAGGCCGATCTTTGTCACGAGAACACGAAGCGGCAATGCGTCGACTTTCATCATCATTTTGGCCTGCGTCGGGGTTTGGTCTCGGTACCGGACGGAGCGATGCCGAACACAGCGACGAATTCGTCGACGATGGCGTCCAGGCTTCCGCTCGGTCGCCGGTACCAGATCGGCGTCGCGTTGAGGGCGCCCAGCAGCAGCATCCTTAGCAAAGTCGGCGAGCGGCGGCTGGGCAGGCCGAGCGCGGCGATCAGCGAGCGGAAGCGCGTCTCGTAGCGGTCGCGCTGGGCGCGCAGCTCGGCCGCGGCTTCCGCGACATCGTCCGGTAGGACCCGGACGATGACGCGAGCGAACGCGCTGGCATCGAGGATAGATTCGAGATGCGCCTCGATCGCGCGCCGGAAGCGCAGCGCCGGCTCGGTTTCCTGGTCGACCAGGGCGTCGACGTGACGGACGATGCGGTCGACGCCTTCGGTGTAGACCGCGACCAGCAGCGCCTGCTTGGTCGGGACATGGAAATAAAGCGCGCCTGGCGTCACGCCGGCCGCCTCGGCAACGTCGCGGATGGTCGTTGCGTGATAGCCGCGCTCGGCGAAAAGCGTCGCGGCTGCTTCCAGCAGCGCCGGCCAGCGGTTCGCCTGTTGCTTTGCAAGGGTGGCGGCCAAAATTTCTCTCCATTTAACTAAACGATCGTTTAGCACGAAGCGCCACCGCCCACAATATGCAAGTGTCAATATTCGATAACTGGCAATTTTACCGTCAAATATGGATCGTTTCGGTGATGTCTTGACGCTGGATTTGAATATAGCTAAACAATCGTTTAGTTAATAAAAATCGGGGAGGGTGACGCATGACAGAGCAGCGAGCCTTTTGGAGTGCCGACAAGGAGACCCGTCCGCGTGAGGTGCGCGAGGCGGAGGTTCTCGGCTTGATGCAGCAGCAATTGCGCTATGCCTACGAGCATCTGCCGTTCTACCGCCGACACTACGATGAGGCCGGCTTTCACCCCGATCAGGTCAACTCGGTCGCCGCCTTCACGCAGCGCGTGCCCATCATCACCAAGCAGATGCTTCGCGACGACCAGGCCGAGCATCCGCCATTCGGCAGTTATCTCGGCGCCGGCCCCGTCGACGTCTGCCGCGTGCATGGGTCTTCAGGAACCAGTGGAAAGCCGACCCTTTACGCGATCTCGCGCAGCGACTGGGACTACATCTCCGATGTGATGGCGCAGGCGTTCTTCACCTGCGGTGTGCGCCCGGGTGACGTGGTGCAACTCGCGACGGTGTTCAGCCTGTTCATGGGAGGCTGGGGCTCGCTGCTCGGCATCGAGCGGCTCGGGGCAACGGCCTTCCCGATCGGCGCGGGAGAAACCGAGCGGCAGATCGAGCTGATGTGGCGGGTCAAGTCGACCGTGCTCATCACGACGCCGAGCTACGCGTTGCACATGCTGGAGGTGGCGAGGTCGATGGGGCTCGATCCCGCAACCTCGCCGTTGCGTCTCGGAATCTTCATCGGTGAGCCGGGCTCATCGATTCCCGGTACGCGCCAGGCTCTCGAGAGCGGATGGGGCATCGTCGTGCGCGACATGGCAACGACGTCGGAAATGACGCCGTGGGGTACCAACGCGGAATGCGAGATGGGTCAGGGCGTGCATGTGATGCAGGATGAGGTCTGGACCGAGATCGTCGCGAAGGACAATCCTAACCGCGCGCTTCCAGACGGGGAGAGCGGGGCGGTCGTCTACACGCATCTGCGGCGGCAGTCGCAGCCGATGATCCGCTTCTATTCTGGCGATGAGTCGCACATGACGCACGCGCCGTGCGGCTGCGGCCGCACTTATCCGCGCCTCCCGATGGGTGTGTATGGTCGCCTGGACGACATGCTCCTGATCCGCGGTGCCAATGTCTATCCGAGTCAGGTTCAGCGCTCCCTGCTGTCGGTACCGGGCACGGGGATCGAGTTCAAGATTCTACTCGAACGCAACGGCGCGCTGGACACGGCGACCGTGCGGGTCGAACGCGATCCGGCGGCCAAGACCGGCGATATGGCGGAATTCGACATCGAGCTGGCCAAGCAGGTCAAGCGCCGGCTGAAGAACGATACCAACATCAATTTCGAGGTCGAGGTGCTGCCGCCGAATTCGCTGGAGCGCGCGATTTCGAAAGCCAGCAGGGTTGATGATCGGCGCCCGCGGCTTCGTCCTTGATACCCTGAAGCAGAGAATTGTGCGTCAATTCCTGCCTCGGGTAGGACGGTGGGCGAACTTCGTGCCGTGACGAAACTGCGCCGGCGCCTTCAGGCGGAGTTGGGCCGCCGGCGCTGCGCGGACGGTCGCGGACGCTTGAGAACGGGCTTGAACAGCCTGGTTGGTGCCCCTGGCCGGGGCTAGCAAATCTATAAATATTAAAGACTTAGTTGGCTCATTGTCCCGCAGTGCCGCCATTGAGGTGCCTAGGGAATTTTTGGCGCCTGTCCCGGCGATTGAGCCCCTTGAGCATTCCGTTTATCTCGGGCGTCAGCGGCTGGGCCGGTACGAGCGCGTCTCGGCAAAGCGGTACGCGGCCTACGATGCACTGGATCGTCCACTGGGGCGCTTTGGCAGGCGCCGCGACGCTTGGTCGGCCATCAGCCGAGCGGCCGCTAGGGCCGCACAATGACCGTCCTCTCGACTGCTGCGGCGGCACTCTACGAGACCGTCAATTCCGCAACCTCGTCCGAGGAGCTGAGCACGCTTTTGGATGCCATCTGGCGCCGCCACTGGCCGGCTGGGGCAATCAACGACGATGAAGCTCAGTTTCTCGCTGAAGCCATCCAGAAGCGGAAACCGCAGCGCGGGCTCGCTACCCAATCGCCGATTGGCAAGCTTCATGCGCGAGTGTCGTCACGCTTTAGGACGCGGCAACGGCCTCGCTCACCAAATCGTCAGGCTTCGCGGGATCGGCGTCGCACGCTGGGCAGCTCGTCATCCATGCCACCCGCGATGAGGGCGATGTTCACTGAAGGGCAACGCGCTGTGCTCGCCATCGTTGCCGGTGAGATAAAACATCACGGCATCTGTGACTTGCCTTACGACAAGATCGCGGCCGTCGCGGGCGTGTGTCGCACGACTGTGCAAACGGCCATGCATGAAGCCCGGCGGCTAGGTTTCATTCACATCACCGAGCGGCCACGACAAGGACGGAAGAACCTAACGAACCTGATCCGCATCACGTCCATTAAATGGGTGACGTGGATCAAGTGCGGGCCTGCTGCTCACCGGCCGACCGCCTACGATTTTCCCGTAGCTGGCCGGATAGGGTCCAAAGCGGTGAAAATGGCGAGCCCCACGAAGATCACAGATTATAGAAAAGGAAGAAGCTTTCCGGGAAAGTTGCTGGAGGAGCCTGCCTAAGAAGGTCTGCCCCCAACTTCTCGGAGAGGCGGATGCATTCTGACCCGTGTTACAAGGCCCAGCATTGGCGAAAGCTAAGGTTGCGTCGACTCGCTATCGACGACGATCGATAGATGGAGCCTTACGGCCAGGTTGCCATTCCGGTCGATCGCATCCGTGCGGAGGCGCGATAGTAGTGACGACACGACCGCATATTCGGCGACAGTCGGAGGTATCTTCAAGCGTCAAAGCCTCAGGGCAGGCACGCTGCCCACTTCCTTTGTCGCACGATTCTTGGATAGTTCTTTTTGGATCGTGGCTTCGCTTGATGGGAGATAGCTGTCGCCGATGCGCGGTCAGGGGGGGTGATCAAAAGTCTGCGCTTAACTGTCGCCGACCGGTCTTGCTGGTTCACACGCAAAAAGTTCGGAAATAAAAACAAAAAGCCCACTTAGGCCAAAAGCGTGGTCGGCATCGATTTCTGCTCAGGTGAAGAGGAAGTCGATCGAAACGCGGGTGGGGTATCGCCACCCTCAGACCTCATCGCGCGGTCCGCGGATGTCTGCTCACTGGGGCCTAACGGACCGCAACAGCAATACGCCAACCTTCGAGTGTGACCCAACAGAGGCATCGACCGAGGTCGCCAGACCTACTATGATCGCATATCGTCAAAGGGCCCCTCAAGTTGGGAAAAGCAGGTGAGCGGCAGTCGGGTCGAGCGACGACTGGTAGCTGTGCTGGCGGCGGACGTGGCCGGCTACAGCCGACTTATGGGGTTGGACGAGGTCGGCACTCTTGAAGCCCTGAAGTCCCACCGGCGCGATATCGTTGATCCCGCGATCAAAGCGCACTATGGGCGCATCGTCAAAACCACGGGCGACGGCATGCTGGTTGAGTTCGCCAGTGCCGTTGACGCTGTCACATGTGCGGTCTCGGTCCAGGAAAGGATGGCAGAGCGAAACGCCGCAAGTTCGGGTCCCCATATTGCTTTCCGTATCGGCATCAATATTGGTGACATCATCATCGAGGGTGACGACATATTTGGCGATGGCGTCAACATCGCTGCGCGCATTGAAGGCGAATGCAAACCTGGCGGCGTCAGCCTTTCGGCAAGTGCCTTCGAGCAGGTAAGGGGCAAGACAGGGTTTTCTTTTGAAGACCTCGGAGAGAAATCACTTAAGAACATCGACCGACCGGTTCGCATCTACGCTACGCATTCGCTCAAAGCGCCGGCGAGCGGACTTGCCGCAAGTCAGATTGCCCAACCTAAGGCGGCTCCCCCCATTCCCGAGAGGCCTTCGATCGCGGTCCTGCCATTTCAGAACATGTCTGGTGATCCCGACCAGGAGTATTTCGCGGATGGGATAGTTGAAGATATCATTACGGGTCTTTCTCACTTCAAATCGCTGTTCGTCATCGCCCGGAATTCTTCATTCACCTATAAGGGAAAGGCAGTCGACATAAAGCAAGTAGGTCGCGAGCTTGGTGTTCGATACGTTCTAGAGGGCAGTGTCAGAAAGGGAAGCGGAAGAGTCCGCATCACGGGGCAGCTGATCGATGCCACCAACGGCGCTCACCTTTGGGCTGACAAGTTTGATGGCGCGATGGCAGATGTGTTCGAGTTGCAGGATGAAATCACCGAGAAGGTCGTTTCGTCGATTGCCCCCGCACTTGAACTCGCCGAAATCGAGCGGGCCGGCCACCAGCCAGCGGCGCTTCATAGCTATGACCTATTTTTGAAAGGTATGGCGTTCTACTATCGAAGGACGGGTCCGGATTTTACGCAGGCCTACGCGATCTTTAAACAAGCGTTGGAGATCGATCCAAGCTATGCTGCCGCGCATGCGATGTTGGCCTTCAGTGGCTTAGCCTTTCAGGCGTTCACCGGGGTAAAACTGTCCGTTGACCGATTACAGGAAGCCCTCGAAAGTGCGGAGGCGGCAAGAAAGTTGGACGAAGCTGATGCATTCGTTCAAGCCGCCGCAGGGCATGTTCTCGTGTATCTTGGGCAAAAATACGATCTCGGTCTTTCACTGGTCGACCGCGCGGTAAAGCTCAACCCGAACCTCGCTCCGGCATGGTACAGTCGGGGGGCAGTAACGCTGATGTGCGATCAGCCGGAGGAAGCAATCAAGAGCTTCAATCATGTGATGCGGCTGAGCCCTCGCGATCCCTTGTTGGTTCGAGTCTGGTACATGACAAGCTGGGCATATTTTTCGCAGAATGACTATGCGAATGGACTTCGTGTTGCCGATCAGGCGCTACAGAGGGCACCTGATGTTCATTCGCTGGCAGCGTTCACCGCAAACGCAATTCGAGATGAGAAGCCGCTTGAAGCGAGGCAGGCAGCTCAGCGTCTGCTCGAATTTCAACCGGATTTTCGAGCTTCCCACGCACACTATCTGTTTCCGATTAGATCACTCCTTGTCCGGGAAGGCATCCAGGGTGCGCTACGGGACGCAGGCATCCCCGACTAATTGGTGGCCTATGACAGGCCCGCTATTGGCCCGTCTGAGACGTGCCGACCGGCTCTGATGATGTCTATTGTCAGAGTTAGACCGGAAGTGGTTAACGGCGCAGATCTGTGCCGCTCACTCGGAGTATTAATACGATGCCGGGTAGGGGGGTGGGCAATTCCTCAGGCGCCCTCAGCTCGCGGACCGGCCCCACTCTCACTCAGGGATTTTTTTTCGATTCGATGGGATTTTGCGCCCCGCTCTCAACGGGGCAGCAGCTGTTCCTTCGAAAACGATTGATATCTGAATCGCTTACGAAGGGCCCGGGGCTGATGAACCGAGCGTCGCTGGCAAGAAGCGGTGTTTATTTTCAGATGACGAGACATAGAAATTTGCAAAGACGAATCACGTCAATTCGCCGCTGCAGCCGGTCAGCAACCAATGGCCATTTAGCCCCAGCAGGCCTCTAGACCCACTGTGCAACCTATTGTCAGCGCCGACCTATGCAGAGGCGATGCATGGGAGGACCAGGCAACTGGCCCTATCCATCATCTACACCGTCGGCAGCGCCGAGCCGCAGCCGAAACGGAACGACTTACTTTGTTGGCTCGGTGGTCGTGGTGCCGTGGCGCGCGTTCCGTCGCTCCTCGCGTCCTGTGCGCCGCTCCTGACGCCGCTCTGCGCGTCCCGTGCGGCGTTCCTGCGTCCGCTTCGCCGTTCCTGTCGTCGCTCGGCGCCAGACTTCGCCGTGTACCCGGTGAGAGGGCTTTTTGGTCGGGCGCGGACAGGCGAGGCGACGGCATCATGGCATGAACCACACTTGGTAGGTCACTTTTGAGGTTTCGCAGATGGCACGCTGCTAAAACGGCGACATCCTAACCAAGACGTTTCTCAGCGGCTGAAGCCCAAGCCGCCACTCCTCCCGCCACCCCGCGACGCCGCCCACGGGATTGCCAACGGCGTTATGCCGAACCGCCGCGCGCGCCACCGGACGAGGCCGTAGCACGACACGGCTGGGCGGGTGACCTGACGGTAGGTCAGCTCATTGAGAAAGAGCGGACGTCGGTCGGCTTGACCGCCATGGGCGGCTTTTGACCCGAAGCGAAATACGCTGTGCTGCATCAAGCTTTATTCCGTCAGCGCTGCCTGAGTTTGCGACCGCCGCAAACCGAACGTGCAACGTCGCTGATCGCACTTTTGCGACTTGCCGATGAACCTTCCGGACGTCTTTCGTCGGAAACAGACCAGAAGTGTTTGGCGCGATCAGGACTGCACTTTTTACCGGTACATCAGCACTGCAACCCGCTAACGAGAAGGTGGCTGCGTAGCCGGCTTCCAGTCGCGCGCGAGCCGCTGCGCTTCGGCAATCTGAGCTGGGGTCATCCTCCGTTCGGCCATTCCTAGAGCCTCGACCGCTTTTTGTTCACCCTGTGCCGCCGATAGACTGAACCACATGTGAGCACGAACATAATCCTGCGGCACACCCCGGCCTTCCGCGTACATGACCCCGAGAAAGAGTTTAGCTTTGGAATGGCCTTGCTCCGCAGCCTTCTGATACCAGATCATTGCCTCACTAGAGTCTTGCTGTACGCCTTTTCCGAATGCGTATTGGTTCCCAAGCAAAAACTCGGCGATTGCGTCACCTTGTTCTGCAGCCTTCCGAAACCACATTACTGCCTCGGTCTCGTCCTGCGCCATGCCTCGGCCATCGCGACATAGGACTCCAAGATTGGTTTGGGCGAGGACGAAGCCTTGCTCCGCAGATTTCCGAAACCATTGCGCTGCCGCGGCATCGTCCTGTTGCACGCCCAGACCAGACACATACATTAGCCCGAGATTGTACTGCGCTGTAGCGTCGCCGTCATTGGCCAGTGGACGAATAAGACGCAGGGCCTTTGCGTAGTCGCCTCGGGCATGCGCCTCAACTGCATTCTCGAACGTGCCAGCGGCCACAGGCGCGGCAAAGGCAGACACTAGAACGATGGCGGCGAAAGAGCGCTTGAGTTTCATGGTCTGGCGACCTTGCTCATGGCTGGGCTCGATCAACATAAGCCGTCGTGAAATGATAGCTCGATGAGACGCAAAGCTTATCCGAAGGCGGATACACTGTCTCGTAAGCGAAAGCACGAGATGGACTTCCCTATTGGCTCGTTCCACTACCAAACGCCGGGTGGGCGACGCGGTGGGTTCGGAAGGCGTCGGCGAAATCGAAAACGTCCGGCAGTTATTGTCGGATCAGATAGACTTGCGGCAGAGAAACAGAGCCGTTGGCACAAACTGCATACTTCTTGCGGATAAAATACCTGTCATTTCCAAGCATCCCCCTCTGCAGCGCCTGTGGCTGACGGGCCGCAGTCTCCAACTCTTTTTTGGCAAACCTGTCCTCCCTGAATTTACGTGGTGAGCCCCACTTGTTCCAGGATTACAGTGTCATCCGAGTTGTAATCGGAGGCGACACACCTTACGGGGAGCGATATGACAGCGAGAATTGCACTGGCAGCGGCGAAAAGCGGGCGGCCAATCTCGGCACATCGACGAAGACTTGGCGTTGCCGCAGTCGTCTTGGCGCCCGCGATCACGTTTTTTTCCCAGTGTGCGTTGGCCGATGAAAGCGGCATTAGCTTCTGGATTCCTGGCCTCTTTGGAAGCCTCGCGGCCACACCGCAACAGCCGGGCTGGTCATGGGCGAATATCTACTACCACACCTCCGTATCCGCCGGCGCCGACGTCGCGCGTGCGCGTGAATTCACGCTCGGTAGGGTTCCGGCCAACGTTACCGTCAACGCAAATCTGAATTTGAGTGTCAACGCCACCGGCGATCTTGGCTTTGTGCTCCCGAGCTATGTATTTGCAACGCCAGTGCTCGGCGGCCAGGCGTCAGTGTCCCTCCTGGCAGCCTATGGCGTCGTCGGCACCAGCCTGGCGGGGACCTTGTCCGGCGTGGCCACAGGCCCGTTCGGCAACACCGTTCCTTTCGCGCGGTCCGACACCATCAGCGACGCGACATGGGGCTTCGGGGATCTGGCGCCGATGTTCCAGTTGAAATGGAACGCCGGCGTCCACAACTACATGACCTACATCACGGGCGATATCCCGGTGGGCGCTTACCAATCCGATCGCCTGTCGAACCTCGGTATCGGACACGGCGCGATCGACGCCGGCGGCGGCTACACCTATTTCAATCCGCAGACTGGCCACGAACTCTCCGGCGTGCTCGGCTTCACCTACAATACAAAGAATACGGCGACGCAATATCAAAGCGGCGTCGATCTGCACTTCGATTGGGGGGCGTCGCAGTTCCTGTCGAAGGAGGTCATGGTTGGCCTCGTAGGCTATGTCTACAAGGAGCTTGGCTGCGACAGCGGTTCAGGCGACCGTGTCGGTTGCTTCCAGTCTCAGGTGGTTGGTATCGGTCCCCAGATCGGGTTTCTTTTTCCGGTCGGCGACATGCAGGGCTATCTAAATTTTAAGGCTTACGGAGAGTTCGCTGCGGAAAACCGGCCATCAGGCTGGAATACCTGGGTGACCTTCTCAATCTCGCCGCCCACGCCCGGAGCGCCTCCGACGACAAAGCCGATCGTCAGAAAATATTAGGATCAACCAACCCGCCGGTCCACCGAACCGCCAAACTTGCTCAGCCGCGCCTACGAGGCGATCGAACGACGTCGCCGATTGCTGCGATGCTTTGCAACAAGCACTCGAAGCCAGCCCCTATCAATGCACTCAGTTGACCTGATACGATGGCCCGCTCGAGGGCGATATGCAATGGCGGGTATTTCTTGGCGTCGTTGATGGTGCGGTGGTCGGGGGGCCGCACGCCATGCACGCACAGGAGGGCCTATAATGAAGACATTTGCTGCTTTTGTCGCGGTCGCAACGATTGCCGGTTCGTTCGCCGCGACGCCCGCAAGCGCACAGCGTGGCGTCGCCACTCCGGGCCGCTATTATGAGCCCGTCCCTTAAGTCGGCTTTTGAGACCCTAAGCGGCCATACAGGCAGTGATTTGATCCTGCCGAATCTGCATAGCGTGTCACGCCGGTGGCGTTATGACTCTTTATCCGAAACCTTTTGACGACGGAGGTTGGGAATGAGCAGACACCTAGCCGTTAGCTTGCTGGCAGTTTTGGCTTTGACGGAAACTGCTTCGACGGCCGCACAACAACCCGAAAAGCCAAACGTCGTTTTCATTCTCGCCGACAATGTCGGGTACGGCGATCTTGGTCCTTACGGCGGAGGCGAGCTGCGCGGCGCACCGACACCAAGGATTGACCAATTAGCCCGCGAAGGCCTGCGGCTTACCCAGTTCTTGGTCGAACCGGCTTGCACGCCGTCGCGGGCGGCCTTGATGACCGGACGTTATTCGATCCGCGAGGGGCTATCGCTCATCATCCTTCCGGGAGGGCCGAATACGCTCTCAGCGCAATCGGTCACGATGGGACAGCTGTTCAAGGAGCAGGGCTACGCCACGGCCATCTTCGGCAAGTGGCATCTGGGCAGCGAACCGCAAAGTCTTCCAACTGCGCATGGGTTCGACGAGTTCTACGGTATTCCGCCCGACATGACGTGGGACTCGGCAACGTATGTCGAAAAGATCGAAATCACACATTCATTCGCTGCGCCGCCCGCCGTGTTGCTGGCCCGGGGGCCACAAATCGTGGAGGCGACGGCTGGCGGCGAGTTACACAACGTCAAGCCCTTCACGTCGGAAGTACGAGCTGAAATCGATAACGAGCTTGTGGCCAAGTCGATCGAGTTCATGAAGAGGCAGACGGCGGCGCGGAAGCCGTTCTTCCTTTACCTGCCGTTCTCAATGGGTCACATACCCAACCTGCCTTCCAGCCAATTCAAGGGTAAGTCTCGCATCGGCAACTACGGCGACAAGCTTATGGAGGGCGACTATCACGTTGGCCAGATCCTAGACGCGCTAAAGCAACTCGGTGTGGATGACAATACGCTTCTCGTGTTCGCATCCGACAACGGCCCGTCGGGAGAAGCGTTTCGTGAATATGGCAATTTAGGAACGCCAGACATGGGCAGCCCGGGCCCGTTCCGTGGTGAGCTTGGTGAAGTGACGGAGGGCTCGATCCGGACCTTTTGCTTCATCCGCTGGCCGGGCCACGTCAAGCCGAACACCAACTCCTACGCGATGTTATCTATCATGGACTTCTTCCCGACGTTCGCCAGCATCATCGGGGCCAAGGCGCCCACCGACCGTCCTATTGACGGCGTTGATCAGAGCGACGTGCTACTCGGGAAGAGCGAGACGGGGAAGCGTGACACTCTGTTGAGCTTTATCGGCGGCGAGTTGGTGGCCTCGCGGTGGAAGCAATGGCGTGTGTACTTTACCGACGTACACCCGACAGGCATCGGCCCCCAACGTCAACCCGGGCCCGGATCAGCCAGTGCTCCCATGGCAGGCTATCCGAAGGTCTTCAACATCGAGATGGACCAACACGAAGATCTGAACGTATTTGGGTTGTTTCCTATCGTCGCTGAACCCGCACTTAAAGCAGTTGAGGAATACTTGGCATCGGTCAAGAAATATCCAAATCCACCGGCCCCGAACGTCACGCAGTTTCGTAGTGGCGGTGGCGGCTGGGACTAGACATCTTGCGTCCGGTTCTGGCCGATTTCGTTGAAAAAGGCGGCGGCAATCCGATGTTTGGCGCAAGCTCCGAAGCGGCCTAGCGCTTGGTCCATCGCTATGCGGGCCTGGGGATTTGCATCGGGATCAGCTTGGCCATCTTACGAAGGTTCTGAGCGGTGGCTGCGAGGGTGAACTCGTCACGCGCGCCGTTCGGGCCCCTCAGTCGCAGGCGATCGAGCTTAAGAATGCGCTTGAGGTGCGCGAACAGCATCTCGATCTTCTTGCGGAGCCGACGCGAAGTGCGGCCCTCCAATGATCTTGCGATCTGGCGCGCCATGTCGCGAGCGCCCTCGTAGATCGAGCGCGGCACCCTCCGTGGAGGCTGCTTAGGGCAACACCGGGACTTCAATGCGCAGCGATCACAATCATGCTTGCTGGCGAGATAAAGCATGGTGGCGCCATCATTCACCAGCGTTCCGGTCGTGGTAAGAACTTTGCCGCTGGGGCAACGGTAGAGGTCCCCGGCATGGTCATAGGTGAAGTCATCGCGCGAGAAGATCCCGTCTGTGCGGGCGGACTTGTCGAAGACTGTGACGTGCGGCTCGATGCCGTGCTCATAGACCAGCCAGGCCAGATCTCGGCCGAGCCGTAGCCGCTGTCACCGAGGAGCCGGTTCGGATAGAGATCGAACCGTTCGAGCGAACGCTCAATCATGCGCTTGGCGGCCAACACCTCCGCCTGCCGGATTGCCGTGGTCGCCTCGACATCGACGATGATCGCGTTCTCGATGTCGACCAGGTAGTTCGTCGAGTAGGCGAAGAACGCTTGGCCGCCGTGCGCCCCGTCCAGCGCGCCGCTGGATCGGAGGGTGACACGAACTTCGGCGTGACCTCGGTCGCTGCTCCGAAAGCGGCATCATCGAGGACAGCCAGATACTCATCGATCGCTCGGCCGGCAGCCTCCGGCGGAAGCCCCTTGTCGCCTTCGATCCCCTTCTGCCGATTGGCGTCGGCCTTGATCAGGCTCGCGTCAACGGCAAATCCTTCGCCGCCGACCAGTCGCTCCTCGATGCAGCGGTCCAACACGCTCTCGAACACGCGACGGAAGAGGTCGCTCTGCCGGAAACGGCCATGCCTGTTCTTGGAGAATGTCGAGTGATCCGGCACCGCCCCATCCAGACCGAGCCGGCAGAACCACCGATAGGCCAAATTGAGGTGAACCTCATCGCACAGGCGCCGCTCCGATCGAATGCCGAAGCAGTAACCGATCAGTAGCATCCGGATAATCAGCTCGGGATCAATCGAAGGTCGACCGATGCTGCTGTAGAAGGGTGCCAGGTCTTGCCTGACCTGTTCAAGGTCGACAAATCTATCGATCGACCGAAGCAAGTGGTCGGCGGGAATATGCCGTTCGAGCGAGAACTCATAGAACAACGCAGCCTGCTCGACTTGCCGAGCCCCATCATGATCTTCAGTCCTGCCAATTAGACAGACTGAATCACTGATCCCTCTGCGTCGCAACATGCGCCTTTTTCAACACAATCGGCCCCTTTCGGAAGTGCTGCGCTGGCAAATGAAAGTCCGGTGTCGGGGGTGAAGCGGACGCCACGATCGCGCGTTCTGACTTTCGAGTTTGGACCCGTAGCAGACATGAATAACTCTCACTCAGGGATTTATTCTAGCCGATGGCGATCTTGTTCCCCGCTCTCAACGACGCAGCAGCTGTTCCTTCGAGAACCATTGATACCTGAATCGCTTACGAAGGGGCCGGGAGCCGATGAATCGGGTGTCGCTGGTGCGAAGCGGTATTTATTTTCAGAGGACGAGACATAGTAATTGCAAGGACGAACGCGCAATTCGCCGCTGCAGCCAATCAGCAACCAATGGCCGTTTAGTCATGGTAGACTTCTAGACCCACTGTGCAAACTCTTCAGCGCCGACCCATGCAGAGGCGAGCATGGGAGGACCACGCAGCTGTCGGCAGTCGCTATGCGCGTCCTTGCGGCGTCCTGCGTACGCTTCGCCGTTCCTGTCGCCGCTCCGTGCAAGACTTCGCCGTCCGTGGGCGGCGTCGCTATGATGGCGGGAGTAAAGGTGGTTTGGGCTTTAGCCGGTGAGATCGTCAGAACCGCAGCAGGAGCGACAAGTCCAAATGCAGGCGCGTCTCGAAGGAAAGCGAGCGCGCTGCGACGACAGACCCCTTTCGGCTCCGCACCCAGCGGTTGGGTGCCGGTCTAGCCACGCTTGGTGCAAGTAGACGGAATGGGCGAGTGGCAGCAGGAAGCCTCATGACCATATAGGATCAACGTGTCACGCTGTCACAGTTGCATAACGGCCAAAGGCGGTCCGGTTTGCGGCTGGTCTGGTCGTCTTGCGCTCAGACGGCGTAAACGTTTCACGATGACAAACGGCCAATCAGCTCGCAGTCGAGGGTCACCATGGAAAGCTTGGCGCATTATCCTTTTCTTGTGTTTGTCCTTACTTTCGTTTTCCTGTCGATTGCCACGATAGCGGGTGCCTCCTTGCACAAGCGATACCCAACTGTCACGGCAGATCATAAAGACGATTTGGGCATCATTCTTGCGGCTACATTGACACTCTTGGCGCTGATCATAGGCTTTAGCTTCGCCATGGCCACGAACCGCTACGATGAGCGCAAGAGGCTTGAAGAAGCGGAGGCCAGCGCGACCCGTACTGAAATAGCGCGAGCCGAATTGTTGCAGCCAGTAGAGGCCGAGAAAGTACGCAAGCTGCTGAGAGAATATCTTGATCAGCGCATATTGTTTTATGACATCAGGGACATTTCGCGACGGGCGCAGATAGCTCAGCGCACCAGCCAACTGGAGGGCGATCTCTGGGTACCCATCCGCGAAGCTGCGGCGGCGCAGCCAACGCCTGTGGTCGCCCTCATAGTCGCCGGCATGAATGATGTGTTGAAAGCTCAGGGCGACGCTCAGGCAGCAGAGTGGAACCGAATTCCTATCGCTGCATGGCTCTTAATGGCAGCAATCGCTTTGTGCAGCACAGTGTTGTTGGGCTATCGCGCGCGGACTTCTATGCCACTGGCTCTCGTCCTTCCCCTCGTCGTCGCAAGCTCCTTCTTTTTGATCGCCGATATCGACGCCCCACGTCACGGTCTCATTCATGTCGGTCCGGAAAACCTAAAAAGTGTGGCCCTCGGTCATACGCAGTAGACGATGGTCCGCGCGGTATTGCATCCCATCGGTTTCGGGATCTTTCTGAGGCGCAGCAACGTGCGGGGAGCGCGCGACGAAACCTGCGCGTATTTGTAAAAGAAGAATCGCACCGAAATTTCATGAAGATCGAAAGGATGCGGGCTGGCCAAATGGCCGGCCAATAAACACAGATCGGCTGGAACTTATCAGTTTGTGGTGCTTGCTCGATCGGACTTCCATACGGCGGTCGATCATTCGCAGGCGCAGCCGGCCATGAGCGGTCTTTATTTTCAATGGGAGCTCCAGCCTCTCGTTTCTCACCGGCTAGCGCTCCGTCCTGACATCGGTCCCGACATTGCAAAAACATCTGCACCGAACCATGCGCCGGTGCTGTAAAGCGCCTACACGTTGATCTCGCCCGCGGCGCGCACGATCGCTGAGATGGCTGCTTTAGCTGCCGGCGACGAGGTTCTTCCTCGCAAACGCACAATGCCCGTGGTCGACGTCGGCGATTGCCAGCCGTGCACGATAAGTCGGACGAGCCTCCCGGATTCCAGCTCCTCCCCCACCGCCGCGGTCGTCGCACCCAGAACGGTATCCGTGGTGAGCGCGACCGTCTTGAGCATGCCATAGTTGTCGCACTCGAGCGCAATGGTGGCCTCCTGGCCCTCAGGCAGGCCCAGCAGGGCGGCTAGTTCCACCTTTGAGGGGCTCAGTAGCTTAGGCACCGCGAGACCGTACGCCCAGATTTCCTGCAGCGTGTGCTCGCGGCCGGCTAGCGGATGGCCTGCTCGCACGTAGAGGTGAGCCGGTTGCCCTCCGATCAGCTGGATATCCAGCGCAGCATCCCTAGGCATGTCGCGCACATCGGCGGCGAAGAACTCAATGTTCTCGGAACGCAGGCTCTCCAGCAACTGCAACCAGTTGCCGACCTCCATGCGCAGCGCCACCTGCGGATACTCGCGGCGCAGCGCTACAAGCGCGCGTGGCATTAGGGTGATCGTCAGCAGTGGTCCGACACCGAAGGGCGTGTCGCCGAGCTGGCCGTCGCGGTAAAGATCTATGTCGCGCTGCAGGCAACGTGCTTCGAACAGGAGCTTGCGCGCTCGCTCGATGACGAATTTGCCGGCCGGGGTCGGACGCACGTCCCCAACTTCGCGGTCGAACAGGCGAATACCCAGGTCGCTCTCAATGGCTTGAATGCTGCGGCTGAAGGCCGGCTGGCTGAGGTGGGCTGCTTCGGCGGCGCGGGCGAAGTGCAAAGTGTCCGCAAGGGCAACGACGTGGCTGAGGCGGCGCAGGTCCATGGCATTGCTCTCTATGCATCAAAACAATGCGAATTATGCATTGGACGCATTACGACGCCAACTACTAAGATTATTCTCACAATCCAGAACATGAGAGCGGAGACGCCCCACATGAGCTCGCAACTGCAATACCTCCTGATCGGCGCCTGCATCCTAGGCTTTGCGGCCATGGAGTTCATTACCCGGCGCTACCAGGCCGCCGTGCGCGGTACCGCGACAGCCAACGACGCGTGGCTCGAGGTGCTGATGTTCGTCAGTCTGTTAGCCATCACCCAGCCGATCGCACTGCTGGGTAGCAACGCCTTGTGCAACTGGCTCATGCCCGCGCAACACAACGCCTGGTCCAACCTACCGTGGTGGGCCATGACCGGCTTGCTGCTGATCGGCGATGACCTCACGCAGTACCTCTGGCACCGCGCCTCGCACACGCCGCTGCTGTGGCCGCTGCACCGCGCGCACCACAGCGCGGCCTACATGAGCGTGCGCATTACCTACCGCAACAACTTCTTCTATTACCTAATGATGCCGGGCCTGTGGATCGGCGGCGTGGCGGTATACCTTGGTTTCGGCCCGGTCTACGCGGCGTACTTGGTGATCAAGCTGGCGGTCATCCTGGGTGCGCACTGCGCCTGGGCGTGGGACGCGCCGCTGTACCGCATACGCGCCCTGCATCCGCTGATGTGGGTGCTGGAGCGCACCATCTCCACACCGGCCACGCACTGGGCGCACCACGCTCTTACCAACGAAGATGGCATCGGCCACTACAAGGGCAACTTCGGCAACCTGCTGTTCTTCTGGGATGTGCTGTTCGGCACGGCGCATATCACGCGCAAATATCCGGCCAAGATCGGCCTGCAGGACGACATTCTTTTTGGCCCGGAGCGCTGGACGACGCAGATGTTCTACCCACTAATCCACTCCAAGCGCGAGCATTCGGCGCTGCGCCCCGGCGGCTATGGCTTCACCGAAGCCGACCTACAGACCGAAGTTAAAGAGAAGGCTGCTTGAGCGACCGCGCCAGACTGCTGGTTTGCTCCCGCCCGTGTGGGTCGCGCAATCGAGGGGCAACAGCAGACGTTCGCGATGCCTCGGAAGGAACTGAAATGCGTAAGCGTATAGTTCGCGAGCGGCCTATTTGCCACGCAGAGATGACCGGAATGGAAACCATCGTGCTCGCGGCTAGGCGGAGCACGGCGGTTGTGCCGGCTTTCAACCGTATCGTACAGGTCTCCATCAGAGGCAAGAGAGTCTTTCGAGCGTTAGCGCCCGCGTTGCCAGGATGGCCCCCCTGCCGAAGCCGCGACCGCGTCACTGGGCGAATTGCCTGCTGATTCCGTGCCAGGCTTGATCTTTGAGGGCGATCACGGTTGGAGGCGGCAATTCAGTTGGTGGTTGGGTTCTCCTGGCACCGTTCGCGACCAGGCGGGCGACGTCGATTTCTCCATCTGTGTAATAGGCGTCGCCTTCTCCATTTCGACCGAAGAGGGTCGGTCCTATTCCGGAAATCTGGAAAAACGCCTCGACCATGCCAGCCACCTTCAGATCATGCATCAGCAGGTCACGTTCAGCATCAATATCCGGTCCGATATGATGGGTGACTTGGCCCGTGTCGTGGCTTAGTCCGACACCACGATCGAAGGTGATCGACCCCAGCCAAACTGGGCGACCATCTGTACCTTTTTCAAGAACCTGCCACAGCCGGACATGGTGCCGCCGATCGGCGCTCCTACCGTCTGGCTTCTCGAAAGCAAGCTGTTCCTCTTTCCCTTGATAGTAGAGCGGACTAACGGGCGCGTCCCGGTATGGGCGGTCAAGCATGACGCTGCCGATGATTTCGATGCTCGTTCTCAACGTGATCGGATCAGCGGGAAACCATTCAGCGGCATTCATGGCGCGAATGATGTCTTCCTTGCCGCCGACAAGCCCGACGTTTAGAGCATCGCCCGGAATGCCGGCAGAGGTGCGCGTCACCATGGGCAGATCCGTCAAATCTGGCTCATGCTCATGGTGGCTCCACATCGCAGGCAACACGAGGTAAGCCGATATGAAATAGACGACTGGCACGGCCCCGAGAATGATCAGCCAACGACGGCGTTTTTTGGATCGTTTCATTTGAAGCCATCCCCGCTATTGCTAACAAAGGCGCCTTGGCGCGACCCAAGTCAGGGACTTAGGTGAACGTTGCCTCCCAGTGCGGATGGCGCGCTACCGATCGTATGAGGCATTTTCAATCAATCGAATATGCAGAAGCGGCCGGATTGCAGAAGATTCCGGGATGGCACCCCGCTCTTTCGGACGCTTGATGTCAATTTCATCGCCGACAAATCAGCCTGGCCCGCCGAGATCGAGAATTCCATCCGCCGCCCTATTCGGTCGCCCCGCATGCAACTCCGTTGGCGATCTGTTGGAATAGAGACGTCTCGACGCCGTTGTGGACACGGCCACCGTAGGGTGGACCTGGTCAAAGTGAGAAGGATTAGAAGGCGATCTTGCCGGCCGTCAGTTTCTTGATTGTGAGAGGAAGGCGCAATGCGATGAAAATCGTCAGTACCCAAGAGCCCGGTCGCCGTCTCTTTTGCTTTGCACACGCATAGGTTTTGTGGCAGGTTCCCGACCTATTAGGAAACTGTTTGTCCCTGAGTGAAGACGCCACTATCTATTGCAGTCCAGGCCATGACGGGATCAGGCCTCTCGTCCCCGGAGTGAAACGCCAACGACCTCTTATAGAATTTGGACGCCGCTCTCGCGCGGCAAGCAATTTTCCAGTTCGGCAAGGAGTGTGGGATGCCCTTCACCAACTCTTTCGTCTTTTCCGATCCATTACCGTATCAGGCAGCTCTGCGCATCTTCGATTTGGAAGTCATTCCCACGTGCACGGGTAAGTTTCGGGCAGAGTTAACGCAAATCGACTTGGAAAAGCTGCGGATGGAGCGCGGCCATGAAAATCTGCCGCACGTCGTCGCTGGGTCCGCCAAGCCCGGTCGGAAAACGATTACGTTCCTCACCGGGGAGCAGGTGATGGTATACTGCGGTCATGAAGTCTTGCTCGGTGATATTATCATCCTGAGGGCAGGTTCCCAACATCAACGAAACAGGGCGAACCACCACTGGGGATCGATGTCTCTGACGCACGACGACTTCGCGGCGGCCTACGCGGCTATAACCGGTCGCGAAAACTCGGAATCAACGCTCAAGCTTGTTGTGCGACCGAATTCTGACCTCATGTCGCGACTGTTGATGGCGCATGAGATGGTTGGACAAATGGCGGAGATGACCCCCGATGTGCTTGCGATACCTGAGGTGTCGCGTGCTCTCGAACAACAACTGATCCAATTGATGATGAGATGCCTGGACGAAAGCGAGTCGTCAGAAGTGACGACCGGTAGTCACCGCCATGATCTGATCGTCGCGCGACTCGAGGACTTCCTGCAAGAGAATCCCAAACGGCCGCTGTATTTGATGGAGATTTGCGCCGCGATCGGTGTCGCAGAGCGAACACTCCGGGCCGCCTGCCAAGAGCATTTGGGAATGGGCCCGATCCGCTATCTTTATTTGCGAAGAATGCACCTGGTGCGCCGTGCGCTCTTGGGCGCGGATCCCTCGACCGTTAGCGTCACGCGGATTGCGACCGACCACGGCTTCTGGGAGCTTGGCCGATTCTCAGTTTCTTATCGCAACGTGTTTGGCGAGTGTCCCTCGGAAACGTTGCGCCGGGGTGCGAAAGACAGGCCCGGAGTGTTGAAGCGGCGTTCGCAGCTGGATGCGCGTCAACTACCGCTAGGCCCTTCGAGGGCGGCTTTATCTGCCCCGAGCCGCGATTTTCGCACAATCGAAATCGCTCGGCCCAGCTCAACTCATGCGCAGACTAATCATAAAGAGTCGGCTTAACGGACAAAGTGAGCTGGGCGAATGGACCAGGCCAATTTGATCGGTAGCTGTTCGGGGTTTAAGCGATCAACTGAGCGTTGTCTTACAACAACTTAGTCGTTTGTGGCGTTGCGCGGCACATTGGTGTTGCCTGCATTGTGAGGGGTCGCATCCCTGGTGGGAGCTTTGCCGAAATATAATCGTCAGGAGCACCGTGTTAAAATGCAGAGCATCGCGAGCATGCGTATCGTGGTCGTCGGAGAAGCGAAACCACATCTATCAACGTATGCGTTGCACCAAGCATCAGGCGAAGCGGACGAGACTCGGAGGGAATGAAAATGCCTTCGAGCCAGATTTTCGCGTTTAGAGATCCGTTTCCCTATCAGGCGGCTATTCGAGCTGCGGATTGGGAGATATTTCCGACGACCAAAGGAGAATTTCGCGCGGAGCTGACGCAGATCAATTTGAACAAACTCTGGATGCAGCGTCTCCACGAAACACTACCGCAAGTCCAGGTCGGCACCCTCAGACCGGGACGCAAAGTAATTGGCTTCCTCACCGACGTACATCAGCGAGATATTCAACATCGCGGCGCGAACATTTCGCCCTGTGAGATAGTTACTAACTCCGATGTGATGCATATAAGAAGCGCAGGCAACAGCCGCTGTGGCGGAATGTCTCTGACTGATGATGATTTTGATGCAGCGTGCCAAGCGCTCATGGGCGGCAAGTATGAACCGTCTCCGTACAAGCACGTCGTTCGGCCCAGCCCTTACTTGATGACGCGATTGCGGACGTTGCATGAGATCATCGGGCAAATGGCCAAGGCGACACCCGACATTCTAGAGCTGACCGAAGTGGCTCGTTCCCTGGAGCAGCAGCTAATCCACTTGATGGTCAGGTGCCTAACGGAGGGCGAGCAGCCTGAGATAAGCGGCGGCGGTCGTCGTCACAATATAATTGTTTTGCGGTTAGAAGAGCTTTTGGAAGCAAATCACGACCGGCCGCTGTACCTCACAGAAATCTGCGCGGCTCTTAATACAGCGGAGCGGACGCTCCGTGTCGCCTGCGTGGAGCATCTGGGAATGGGGCCGATCCGTTATCTCTCCCTGCGACGAATGCATCTGGTACGCCGCGCACTATTGCGCGCAGATCCCGTGATGACGACCGTCACGCGGGTCGCTACCGATCACGGCTTCTGGGAGCTGGGCCGGTTCTCAGTTTCTTATCGAAACTTGTTTGGGGAGTCTCCTTCGGAAACCTTGCGCAGGCCGGTGCAAGACAAGCCCGAACGGCTCAGGCGCCCATCGTCGCTCGCTGGCGTTACCTACCAGTAGACGCTTGATGGCAGCGCCGCGATGGATTGAGCTGCGGTTTTCGCATAGTCGATATTGCTAGGTCCGGCTTGCATGGCGCTGCACAGCACGGGCTGTTGGCTGACGAATAGGAAGAGACAGTGACATTAACGGCAATCCACGCACGGAGGAGCCGACCAAATACTGCTTGTAAACGGACGCGCGGCTCCAGATCGACTACTTCGTGACGCGGTGCCGGGTCGGCGTCGCACCCGTCGGTGAGATCGCGAATGTTAGCCAGGTATTCCAGCCAGACGGCCGATTACAGCATCGAATTCCCCGTAGGCCTTGAAGTTTAGATATCCCCGCACGCACCAGTATGGCAGCTTCCGCTGCGGTCGCCGCGGCGAGAGAGCTCCAGATCGGCAGATTTCGCCGACTGTCAATGTCAGCTCAATGCCAGTTTGAACGCGCAAGCGGATCTCGTGCTGCTTAAGCCGACCTATACTTTCGTTACCCCGGTTCTCGGCGGCCAACTTGCGGTCGGATACTGTCTCGCAGAGACTACCCCAAGTTTTGGGAGAGGCTGTGCAAAAAAGGCAAAAACCGTGACTGGTCCGCTTGCCGACCAGATCACCCCTTAAAAGGGCGCCCAGGGCGGAAACAGAAGGCCGTCCCGGAAAGCGCCCTCAGTTTCCGAAGTTGCATAGCCGGATCACCTCTGATCTTCCATCCTGCACATTCGGCCATTGCGGTTCGCGATGACGGCACGCATCGAATGAGACGGCCTGGATGGCGGAGCACGGCACAGCCACGTTTGCCAGTCCCGAAGACTACAGCGCCGCAATTGGAGCTGCGAGGCTCAACCTCTTCGTCACCGCCGGGGGAGACTTCAACGGGCGACTGACGTGGTTGAATGTGGGCGGCCTGCACGTGGTTCGCGGGCGGGAGAATATCCCGCGCATCGGCTTTCTTGTGCTGCCGCCGGCCCAGGCCATCATCTCGTTCCCCGCGAGCGGAGAATCGTCCTTTGCGTATTGCGGGGTTGGCTTGGATTTCGGCGATTTCGTATTCCATGGCCTCGGCGAGCGCGCCCATCAGCGGACCGATGCGGGAGTCGTGTGGGGGCTTATATCGCTTCCACCAGAGCAGCTCGCGGCTTGCAGCAGGGCCCTGACCGGGCAGAGCATCAGGCCGCCATCACAAGGCCACGTCACGCGGCCCGCGCGCGATGCCGCAAAAGGCTTGCTAGGGCTATTTTCAAAGGTGTGTCGGCTCGCTGAAAACAAACGTGCGATAATCGCCAATCCGGAGGTTGCGCGAGCCCTCGAGCAAGAGTTGCTTCACGCGCTTGTCAATTGCCTGACAACCGGCGCTGTCGCCGAAAGCCCAAGTCGGAGACGACGTCACACCGATGTCATGATCCGGTTCGAGGAAGCCTTGGCCGCTCAAAGCGAGCCGCATTTGAATGTCTCGCAGCTCTGCAAGGCAATCGGCGTGCCGGAACGCACCCTGCGACAATACTGCGCCGAGTTTCTGGGCATGAGCCCGACCCGATACTACTTGTTGCGCCGCCTGAACATGGCGCGCGCGGCATTGCGTCGCGCCGATCCGAAGACGGCAAGTGTGGCGGCGATCGCGCGCGACCATCAGTTCGTGGAGCTCGGGCGCTTCGCCATGGCTTACCGCGCCGTGTTCGGCGAAATGCCATCGTCAACGCTGCGCCGCGCTCGATCCAAAACGGAATGATCTAAAGGGTTCTGCCGAAGTCGCATAGCGCACCCTCCGCGTACCTAGGAAGATCGATATCGACAGGCAGCGGACGGCCACGGCGAAAGCCGTCGGCAAAAATGACTGTTGCCTGCAACCACGCGCCGAAATCCGAAGGATCTTTCCTAACACGCATCGCGATTCGCAATCGGAGGAGCTGGAGTCATGAACATCAGTAAAAGCTTAAGAAGCAAGCTGGTTTCAAGTGTTGCCTTGGCGGCAATAAGCCTGCCCGCAATGAACCTGACGGCATCCGCCCAGGCGCCGGCCGGCAAGCCGAACATTCTCTTCATCATGGGCGACGACATCGGCATCATGCAGCCGAGCATCTATCACCGAGGGCTGATGGTTGGCGAGACGCCAAACATCGACCGCATCGGAAACGACGGCGCGCTCTTCATGACATATTATGCCGAGCAGAGCTGCACCGCTGGGCGCAATGCCTTCTTCACCGGAATGCATCCGCTTCGCACGGGCATGATTCCCCCGCAACTGCCCGGCAGCCCGTCCTGGCTGCGGCCTGGCACCCCCGCCGTCGCCAAGTTCTTGCTCGACCTCGGTTACAACACCGGTGAGTTCGGCAAGAATCACCTTGGCGACAACCCTGAGGCGCTACCAACTGCGCATGGTTTCCAGGAGTTCTGGGGCTATCTGTACCACCTCGACGCGATGCAGGGCGTGAGCTTCCCCGACATCAACAAGAGCCCGACCGTGCAAGGGATCGCGCCGCCGTGCAAAGCAACGCCGGTCCCGGGTCTGGCCGATGTGCCCGGCGCTGTCGACCCGCGGACAACGACCTGCCTGACGCCGCCGCGGCCGGTGCTTGCCTGCAAATCATCGGACGGCTCGCAAGCGAACCAGACCTGCAAGGACGAAGGTCCCTTGACGCTCGACCGATCACGAACTGTGGACGAAGAAATCTCGGCGAAAGTCATCGACTATCTTGATCGCAACGATCCCAAGAAGACCAACAAGCCGTTCTTCGTTTGGTATAACCCTGCCCGCATGCACATTACGACCGTGTTGCCCCCCAAGTACGAGGCGATGATCGGCGAGCCCGGCGGCAAGGACTGGGGCCTCAACGAGGCCGGCATGAAGCAGATGGACGACAATATCGGCTACGTCCTCAAGAAGCTCGAGGATATGGGCCAGCTCGACAACACCATCGTCGTCTTCACGACAGATAACGGCGCCGAGAACATCACCTTTCCCGATGGTGGCACTACGCCCTTCAAGGGGGGCAAGCTGACCACCTGGGAAGGTGGCATGCGCGCTCCGCTGGTCGTTCGCTGGCCGGGTCACATCAAGCCGGGCACGATCAAGAACGAGATGATGTCAGCGCTCGACTGGCTGCCGACGCTGGTCGACATCGCCGGCGGGCCGAAGGGCGACGCTTTGAAGAAGCAGATCGAGGCCGGAAGCTATCCCGGCATCGTCAAGACTACGCTCGACGGCGTCGATCAGCGCGCCTATCTCGAAGGCACGGACAAGTCGGCGCGCGAAGTCTTCTTCTACTACACCGGCGCGCAGCCATCGGCGGTACGCTACAAGAACTGGAAGATGTACTACACGATGGTGCCGGACACCGGCACCGGCGGTTTGTTCGGAGCGCAGAGTTTCCATTGGACGCAGGTCGCCAACATCAAGCGTGACCCATTCGAGCAGACAGTTGGCTCCGATGCCAAATCGCTGCTGGGCTATGCCGGTTCCATCGGCTCGCCGAGCACAGCCTATCTCTACGACTGGAATATCCTGCCCCTCGGCCAACTGCTCTGGGAAAAGGAGCTCTTCTCGTACAAGGACTTCCCTCCGATGCAGGCGCCGGAGACCTATAACCTCGACGGCATCCTCGCGGAAATGAAGAAGGCCGGCCACCAGAGCGAATGACTTCGACGTCCGAACAAGGTGGTCGGCTCCAACGAGCCGGCCGCTTCACTGCCAGACACAGCGGTTAACCTCTCTCGTCACGGGCTTTCCGCGGACAAATTAAGCCGAAGGCTTTCCGCAAAGGCCAGGCTCGTCCTCGGTCGAGCAAGCCCCGGAGAAGCTGAGGCTGCCCGCGTCAAGCAACTAAGCGGTATGTGCCGGAGCAAATGGAGACGATCATGAAGCCAGTCACGAGATCTCCTCACTTTAATCGCCGCGTGCTTCTCTCTTCGCTGGCGGTGCTTCCGCTACTTTCAGCCTCACTTCACTCCAGCGCGGCGATGGCACGAGCGCAGCGCGATGCGCTGCCTTCCTGGAATGACGGCATCGCTAAGGCGTCTATCCTCGACTTCGTCGAGCGCGTCACGGAGCACGGCGGACCGTATTTCGTACCACCCGATAAGCGTATAGCAGTCTTCGACAATGACGGCACGCTTTGGGTCGAGCAACCAATGTATGTGCAGCTCGCCTTTGTGCTCGACCGAGTGAAAGTCATGGCTCCGATGCATCCGGAATGGAAAGCCAAGCTGCCCTTCGCTGCGGTGCTGGATGGCGACCTGAAGGCGGTGGCGGCTTCCGGCGAAAAGGGCCTGGCCGAACTGGTCGCGGTCACGCACGCCGGCATGACAACGGTGGAGTTTGAGACGATCGTCACTGACTGGCTCGCGAACGCGCGCGATCGCCGCTTCAGACGACCTTACACCGAGTTGGTGTACCATCCGATGCTGGAGTTGCTTGCCTACCTGCGGGCGAACGGCTTCAAGACCTTCATCGTGTCAGGCGGCGGCATCGAGTTCATGCGACCATGGACGGATTCTGTCTACGGCGTCCTTCCGGAGCAGGTTGTCGGATCGTCGATCAAGACCCGATATGAAATGCGTGACGGTACCCCGACTCTATTCCGTCTTCCTGAAGTCAACTTCGTCAACGACAAGGCAGACAAGCCGATCGGAATCAACGAGCATATAGGCCTCCGACCGATAGCAGCCTTTGGTAACTCTGACGGCGATCTCGAAATGCTGCAATGGACGACGCTCACCGACGGCGCTCGGTTTGGCCTAATCGTCCACCATACCGACGCCGAACGCGAATATGCCTATGACCGTCAATCAGATTTTGGGAAACTGGACGTGGCGCTGGACGCCGCGGCAGTTAACCGGTGGACGGTGGCCGACATGAAGAGGGACTGGAAGCGGATCTTCGCCTTTGAGTAAGGACGGAAACCGCCAAGCCCGGTGACAGCGCCAATGCAGTATGGAGCGTATTTCGATCGCTCAACGCGACGCATGGTGAAACTTTGTTGCCGCAGCCGGCGGGCCCCTTGCAGGATGATAGTTTTGCCGAAACTGCATAGTGCGAGAGGCCGCGATTCGGCAATCTGACGGTCGCTGTGGTCGGGGTTTGTGATGAGTTTCACCAGTACGAAACATGCCCGAGGGCAAGCGGTCGAGCGCCCCGCAGACGAGGGAATGGTTTATATTCCGGGCGGGACTTTTCGCATGGGATCGGATGGACACTATCCGGAGGAGGCGCCGGCGCACCAGGTTGTCGTGGACGGGTTCTGGATAGACCGAACGACCGTCACCAATCATGAATTCCGGGAGTTCATCAACGCCACGGGCTACGTGACCTTCGCCGAGTTGACACCCGATGCAAAGGACTATCCAAACGCATTACCACACATGCTGAAGGCCGGCTCCCTCGTCTTCACGCCGCCCAAGCAGGCTGTCGACCTGCGCTATTGGGGCGAATGGTGGACCTTTAAATTTGGAGCCAGTTGGCGTCGTCCCTATGGACCGCACAGTAACCTCCGCGGACTCGACGATCATCCGGTCGTACATGTCGCTTACCGTGACGTCGAAGCCTATGCAAAGTGGGCCGGCAAGGAATTGCCGACCGAGGCCGAATGGGAATTCGCCGCACGCGGGGGCTTGGATGGCGCCGAGTTTGCCTGGGGCGACGAACTGATGCCCGGCGGCAAGCATATGGCGAACACCTGGCAGGGCAACTTCCCCCACGAGAATCTGGCGACCGACGGGTTCGAACGGACCTCGCCGGTCACAGCGTTCCCGGCCAATGGTTACGGTGTGCACGATATGATCGGCAACGTTTGGGAGTGGACCGCGGATTGGTACTCGCCAAAGCACGAGGCCGATGCGCCGAAGGCGTGCTGCATTCCGGAAAACCCGCGCGGTGGTCCCGAGGCAGCAAGCTACGACCCACGGGATCCGAAGATCAGGATTCCGCGCAAGGTGCTCAAGGGCGGCTCACATCTTTGCGCTCCCAACTATTGCCGCCGCTATCGTCCGGCCGCACGCCATGCCGAGCCGATCGATACGTCAGCCAGCCACGTCGGTTTCCGTTGCATCGTCAGGAAGAGGAGTACGTCATGAGCAGCGACAAGATTCCGGAAAATTCCGAGACGAGCGCCACGCCATCCAGCACAGGTTTGAAGCGCCGCGATCTGTTGCTCAGCGGTAGCTCTCTCGTCGCAGCTTCGGCGTTTTCGGCTGCCGGACTGACAAGTCCCGCAGAAGCGCAACAACCGACCGCGGCGCCTGCGTCGACCGGCCAGCGGCCCAACATCGTTGTCATCATGGGTGACGACATCGGCATGTGGAATATCGGCGCCTATCACCGGGGTCTGATGGCCGGCCGGACCCCGAACCTCGATAAGCTCGCCGCTGAAGGCATGATGTTCACCGACTACTACGCCGAGGCGAGTTGTACGGCGGGGCGCGCCAACTTCATCACCGGCGAGTTGCCGATTCGAACCGGCATGACCACGGTCGGTCAGGCCGGCGCATCCACAGGCATACCGGCACAGGCAGCAACGATTGCTACCGCACTCAAAGGTATGGGCTACGCTACCGGCCAGTTCGGAAAGAACCACCTTGGTGACAAGAACGAATTTTTACCGACGGTGCACGGCTTCGACGAATTCTTCGGCTATCTCTATCACCTCGACGCGATGGAGGATCCAGCACATCCCGGCTATCCGCAGGAGCTGCTGAACACCGTCGGTCCGCGCAACATGCTCCATTGTTATGCGACCAATGTCGACGATCCCACCGTGGATCCGCGCTGGGGCAAGGTTGGCAAGCAGAGGATCGAGGACGCCGGCACGCTCTATCCCAAGCGGATGGAAACCGTCGACGAAGAAATCCGTGACCTCGCCCTGAAGTTCATCGACAAGGCCAAGGCCGACAACAAGCCGTTCTTCCTGTGGCTCAATCCGACCCGCATGCACATCGTCACCCATCTGTCGCCAAAATACGAGGCGCTGCGCAATTCCAAGAACGGCTGGACGATCCATGAAGCCGGCATGGCGCAGCTCGATGACGACGTCGGCATCGTGATGCAGAAACTCAAGGACATGGGCGTCGATGACAATACCATTGTAGTTTTCACGACCGATAATGGCACCGAGGTCTTCACCTGGCCGGACGGTGGACAGACGCCGTTCGCGCAGAGCAAGGGCACAGTCCTGGAAGGTGGGTTCCGTGTACCCTGCATGATCCGCTGGCCGGGCAAGGTGCCGGCCGGCAAGGTTGAGAACGGTATCATCTCCGGGCTGGACTGGTTTCCGACCTTTCTCGCCGCAGCCGGTAACCCGAACATCGCCGAAGAGCTGAAGAAGGGCAAACAGATTGGTGACACCACCTATAAGTGTCACCTGGACGGCTATAACCAGATGGACATGATCACCGGAAAGGGCCCGTCGAACCGGCACGAAATCTTTTACTTCGGCGAAAGCGAGCTCGGTGCCGTGCGCATCGACGACTTCAAGTATCGTTTCATCGACCAGCCCGGAGGCTGGCTTGGTGAAAAAACCAAGCCTGACGTGCCCTATCTAATCAACCTTCGCCTCGATCCCTTCGAGCGCACCGGCTGGCCAAATAGCGGGACCAAGGAGGGTGCCCAGCAATACTTCGACTGGTTCAAATACGAGTTCTGGCGCTTCGTGTTTGTCCAGCAGCAGGTGGAAAAACTGGCCATGACGGCGATCGAGTTTCCGCCGATGCAAAGGGGCGCGAGCTTCAATCTCGATGCCGTGAAAGCGAAAATCGCAGCAGCCCAGGCAGCCATCGCCAAGTAGGTACGCTGAAGTTCATGACGGGTACCCAAGCCGGGCGTCCGTCATGACGAGCGTCTCGTGGCCCCAACATGCTTGCAGGCTGCAAACGAGACCAATGCCGCTGCCGAAAGAACTCCGCGTGGCGGGCGAGGCAAACGAGCTAAGTAATCAACGAAGCAACAATCGCAAGCCGCCTGATTGATGCGCGACGAGCCATATGCCGGTGAGACGCCATCACTGAACCGATGACCATTCAGGTGCATTGTGCAGGGAGGAAAAGTTATGAGATCGAACAACGCCGTTTGCGCTCTCTGCGCAGTGCTTCTGTCATTGCTTTCGCCGGTCGCTAGTATGGGAACACTTGATGCACGCGACACCGATTTCGCCTCACGCTTGTTCGCGGCGGCTCAGACCGACAAGCGGCAATGCGCAAACACCTGTCGTGCACGATATCGCGATTGCGTGGCCAAGAAACAAATACCAACCAACGAATGTCGGGGCGTTTACCAGGATTGCACGCGTTTCACTTGTAACGCTGTCCAGGGATAACCGACCTGCGGTTCAAGCGACGGGATGAGCCGCTGATAGCCGATCACGGCCAGGCCCAACGGTACTGACGCGCGATCGCAAGCCGTTTCTGCTTGTCCAAAAGACCCAAACTCGAGATGATCTGATCCGCGTGGGGCTGCATTCGCAATTCAATACCGTCGACGGCTCTAAACTGTTACAGTTCAAGGATTGCGCAAGGCATGTCCTCAGTGGGGTCCGATGCGACAGCGCGAGTTCATCAAACGCTTGGGCGGAGCAGGGGCAGCGTGGCTGCTCGCCGCGCTTGCGCAGCAGCCGACCATGTTGAGACAGCTAGCATTAGCCGTTTGCCTGATGCTGCTCGCATCGCATCCTGCCGTTGCGCTCGATCCAGTGTCCTTGCAACTTAAATGGAAACACCAGTTCCAGTTTGCCGGCTACTACGCCGCACTGGAGCAGGGTTTTTACCGCGACATTGGTCTCGATGTAACGATCCGCGAGGGCGGTCCCGATATCGACGCCGCCGAAGCGGTTGCCGGCGGCCAAGCGGATTTCGGCGTCTGCACCTCCAGCGTCCTGCGCGGATGGGTGATGGGCCGCCACCTGGTCGTGCTGGCCGTCATCTTCCAGCAGTCCCCAGCGATCATTCTGGTGCCGCGCCGGGCCGACATCAGAAGCGTCTCGGACTTACGGGGCCGCACGCTGATGGACACGCCGGGTAGCGATGAAATCGCTGCCATGTTGAAGCACGAAGGTGTGGATTATGCGGCGATGCCGCGCATTGACCACCGGGGCGATCCACGCGATCTCCTCGCCGGCAAGGCCGACGCGATGGTCGCCTACAACACCAACGAGCCATTCGTCCTTGAACAGCTCGGCGCCGCGTATCGCACCTTCTCGCCCGCGGCATACGGGGTCGATTTCTACGGCGACAATCTGTGCACCTCCGAAGCCGAGGTGAAGGCCCACCCAGAACGTGTGGCGGCATTCAGGACTGCGAGTCTGAAAGGCTGGGCCTATGCGCTGGCGCACAAGGAGGCGACGGTCGATCTCATCCTTAGGACCTATTCGGCAAAGAAGAGCCGCGAGGCCCTGCTGTTCGAAGCTGCCCGCATGGATACCCTGGTCAGACCAGGCCCCGGCCGGATCGGTGAGCAAGATGCTGCCCATTGGCGACTGATCGCCACGACCTATCACAAGCTCGGGCTGCTGGCTGACGATACGCTGCCCGCGGGACTGATGTGGACTGGCGAAGACGACATGGAAGGGCACTGGCTGATCGCAGTTTTGTTTGTGGTTGCCGGATTGGCGATTATGGCGCTGGCTTTGTACCGAAGCCGCTCCCTGCGTAGGGCATTAGCCCGGTTCGGAGCATTTCCGCCGGTCGCCACGATAGGGCGGCCGAGGCTGAGTCTTGTCATGTCGTTGCTGTTCATCTGCCTCAGCATTCCCATTCTCATCTTCATCCTGATCTACAATTACAACAAGAATTCCGCCGGCATGGTATCGATCCTGAACGACGCGGTCGCGCAGACCAGCCGCTCCGGCGTCGAGCGCGCCGAGAACTTGATCGACAGCACCGAAACCCCGTTGCGCTTTCTGGCCGACGTGGCCGCCGCTGATCCCGGCTATTTCCGCATCGAGCAAAGCAATGATCTGTTGTACCGCGCGCTGACCTCGGCAGCGCATATCGACGCCGTCTATGTCAGTTTCGAGGATGGTTATCATAGGGTCGTCACCCGCATGGACGACGATCGCAGACGTAACGACCCCCGTATTCCGGCGGCTGCGAATTGGCACGCCAGCTATATCGATGCGATCACCTTTGCGCTCTCGCGGGTTCGGCATCGCAAATTTTTTGACGTCTGGCCGCATTTAATCGGCGGGTACGATGTTGCAACCGACTTGGACATCAGGACCTTACCCGGCTATCAGACGGCCAAGACGACACGGACCCTTGCGGTGACCGAGCCCGCAATCAATCCCGACACCGGATTCCCTATTCTCTACTTGCGTGTTCCAATCTTCCGCGGCGTCAATTTTCTCGGCTGCGCAACGGCCAATATCACCATGGACGTGTTGTCGCGGTTTCTCGACAAGCACCGCGCCAGCGCGCACAGCGTCACCCTGATCGCCGACCGCAATAGCGGCGAGATCATCGCCTTCCCGTATATGCAGAAGAGCGTGCGCGTCGAGAACGGCAAACTCAAGATCGCGACCCTGACCGATATCGACGATCCGGATGTCCGTGAGGCTTCTCGCCGACACGCCGGTGCCGATACCGACAGTTTCGTTTTTCGGTCCCCTGCAAACGGACAGGATCTGATTGCGGCTTTCGCCAATTTCCCGGATGGCTTTGGCCAGCCCTGGCAGGTGATCACCTTGACGCCAATCGACGATTTCGTGGGGACGTTGAAGGCGACCAATCGGTTGATCATGGTGGTCATCATCATCCTCACCACGATCGAGCTTTTCTTCATCTATATCGCGGCCAGCCGGCTGTCTCGGCCAGTAGAAAACGTATCGCAGCAATTGCAAGCCATCGAAAGTCTGCAATTCGACGAGCCGGCATCGCGGCCATCCAACATCAGGGAAATCGCAAGGCTTGAATCGGCAGCTGCGCTACTTCGCAACTCGCTGAAATCGTTTTCCTCCTTCGTTCCGCTCGATGTGGTCCGCCAGCTCATCAAGTCGGGCATTCCGCTGACCCTGGGCGTCGAGCCGCGGTTCCTCACCGTGTTCTTTTCCGACCTGGAGAATTTCTCCACACACTCGGAAACCCTGGCGCCGGAAGACTTGCTGGTGCAGATCTCGACCTATCTCGAGCAGGTTTCGGGCGCGATCTTGGTAGAAGGCGGGACCGTCGACAAATTCATTGGCGATGGTGTCATGGCGTTCTGGAATGCTCCGATTCAGCGCCCCGACCATGTTCTGCGCGCCTGCGCGGGCGCGTTGCGAGCGGCACGGCGCATGGAGCGGGTGAACGATAGCTGGGAAGCGGAAGGACGGCCGCGAATCCGCATCCGGATCGGGCTCAATTGTGCCAACGTATTGGTCGGCAATGTCGGCTCCTCGGCCCGGCTGAGCTACACCGCTTTAGGGGATGGCGTAAATGTCGCGGCGCGACTTGAAGGCATTAACAAGCAGTTTGGCACGACCATCTGCATCAGCGACAGCGTCTATGACCAGGTAGGGGCCGAGATATTGGCGCGCCCGTTGAAGCGGGTTCAGGTCAAGGGCCGCAAGACCGAGTTCATGATCTTTGAATTGCTTGCCTTGCGCGCCAGCTCTGACGCGGAGCTGAGGGCTCGCGACCGGGACGAGCAGCTCTGTGCGATGACGTGGCTAGCCTCGCGCTGCTTCGAGGCTGGTGATGTTGCGGCAGCCCAGCAGGCCTATCACTCTGTCCTCATGGCCTTTCCCGGCGATCCCGTGGCCAAATTCATGCTGACGGAATGCGAAGAGTGCCGTGCTGGTCGATACCCCGGAAGCGGTCGTCTTTAATTGAGCAATGTCAATATGTTACGGCTCGGCAGAGCCTGACGGCTCTAAGTAAGTTTCGTCCTAGCTTCCCTCCCTCCGCCATCGCGCGCCGCCATTTCGTACCTCGAAACGGAGACAGGCCCGAAAACTCGGCCGTTTTCGTGCGTTTTCTCGCGCTGGAGAGTGCCGGCCGTACTAAAAATAAGCCGTGGATGGTCCTGGAGAACGCATTTTTCTCCGAATCCTAGAACGCCGGAAATTGGCACGGTACAGCATTTCGCGGAAAACAAAGCCCTCATAAGGGGCCGGTTTTGAATCTCTCTCGCTCAACCGAGAAGGAGGCGCGGCAGCTTCGGCGGCTGACGAACGCCATTCCGCTAGCCCGAATTCAAGCCGGTCAAAATTTGCTCCGGTCGGGTTCGGACTTCCCGTCGCAGCCAATGCAGCTCGACGTTCGTGATTTGACTGTCACACCAAACCCACTGCATCGGTCGGCTCGACCACGCGGCGCGCCTTGAGACAATAGAACTATGGACTTTGCGCCCTCGGAGGTTGTAAGAGTGCCTGCTCTTTGAGCAAATTATCAGTGGGGGGTTAAATGGCTGAGAAGTCAAAATTTGTACTTTCGCTAGGTGCTGCGCTCGCATCACTCACCGGAATGTCGGTTCCAGACGCCGAGGCCAAGGTAGTAATTTCCGACAGTGCCACCGCGATAGCGACCGAGAGCACCGTCAACAACCTACAGCCGAATGCCCATTATCAGGTGGGTGAAGACCTTCTTGGGTTCGTCATGACGAAGCAGTCCGATGGCACCGTCGTCGCTCAGCACGCCTCCCACGCCTCGCACGCGTCTCATGCGTCCCATGCCTCCAGCCGCTAAGCTTCCTGCGGCGTCTTCGGTCGAGGTAGTTGTCGATTTCGATTCAAGCATCCAAAGCCTCAGTGCTTTGGATGCGGCGGCGTATCGTCTGATCGGAACGGCGACCTGTCAGGTTGACCGGGCGGGCGACCGCTACGTTTGCCGCCTGGTTCCTTCCAAACCGCAAAAGGCAGCCGTACTCAGTTCGGACGAACTGAAGGAGCGGTTTCTGAATCTAGTTGCCGACGAAAACTTGCGGGCTCGTGTTGCCGAGAAAACTGACGGTATTCGGAACGTGATCCTTGCACTTGCCTTCGGGGCCCTGGCCGCTAACCAAAATGATGCCGGATAAAGTCCTGCTGGAGGACCATGGCGCGGTTTTTACCTCCTGAGAGCTTCAGCCCGACGAGCGAAGATCTTTCGCTGTTGCCGTTCAATTTTGAGCGCGCCGGAGCAAATCAGTATCTCGTAGCCAATATGGTTGGCGATTTTATCCGACTCTCTGAGGATGAATTGAATAGGCTCGTCGATCTTCAGGTTCGGGCCGGCGACGGCCTTTACGAAAAGGCTTATGCCGCCCATTTGGTCACTGGAACCAACCAGAAGGCGCAAAGACAGCTTTTGGCGGCTCGGCTGAGAAGCCGCATGTCGTTCCTGCAGCAGACGACCCCGCTTCATATTTTCGTCGTGACGCTGCGGTGTGAACACGCTTGCCCTTATTGTCAGGTCTCGCGTCAAAGTACGGACCGCTCACGCTTCGACATGAGCGAACAAACCGCGATGCTTGCACTCGACATAGCGTTCGCTAGCTCAACGACACGGATCAAGATTGAGTTTCAGGGTGGGGAGCCGCTTCTCAATTTTCCGTTGATCAAGAAGATTGTTGCCGCTGCGAAGCAACGGTCCGGCAAAAAGCTCGACTTCGTCATCGCCTCAAACTTGGCCTTGTTGGACGACACCGTTCTCGAATTTTGCAAAGAGAACAACGTCCTGCTCTCGACTTCCCTCGACGGTCCGGCCGATCTACACAACAAGAACCGTCCTCGGCCTGGTGCCAACAGTCATGAACTAGCTGTTGCTGGAATCCGGCGAGCCAGGGAGATTCTAGGTCCCGACCGGGTCGGGGCTTTGATGACTACTACGGAGGCGAGCCTCGACCGCGTCGATGAGATCATCGACGAATATCTCCAATTGGGGCTGGATGGCATCTTCCTGCGCCCGCTTTCTCCGTTCGGATTTGCAATCAAAACGAAGCAGTTCGCCAAGTACGATGCGCAAAAGTGGCTTGCGTTCTATGAGCGCGGATTGCGCCGGATTTTAGAAATCAACCGACAGGGTACCCCGTTCCGGGAGTTCTACGCGGCCCTGCTTCTCACACGGATGCTCTCGGACCGACCCATCGGCTACGTTGATTTGCGCAGCCCCGCCGGTGCCGGTCTTGGCGCGCTGGTCTACAACTATGACGGCAGCGTTTTCGCGTCGGATGAAGGCAGGATGCTGGCCGAGACCGGTGACGACGCGTTTCGGCTCGGTCACGTCGAACACGACAGCTACAATTCGCTCATCCTGTCAGATAAGTTGATCGGCGCGATTTCGTCGTCACTGACGCAGTGCGCGCCCGAATGCTCGACCTGTGTGTATGAGAGCCACTGCGGGGCGGACCCCGTCTATCATCACGCGACACAGGGTGACGTCCTCGGAATCAAGCCTCTGTCCGCGTTTTGTGCCCGGCAGAAGGGCATCATGGGCTTGCTGCTGGATATTCTCGATAACTCGCCGGAAGATGCCGCCATCCTGCGACGGTGGGCCGCCGCATGACCCTTCCTCTCTATGGCACGGCTTCGCAGAGCTCTGGACTTTCCTCGGACAAAGTCCGATCAGTCCTCCGGCTCCGGTCGGTCGACTATGACGGCGAACGTCACGAGCCGGATTTCGCGCTCGCCAAAACGCCAGATGACGTCCGGCGTGCGCGCGTAGCTGGCTGGCAGTCGATCTTCGTCGTCTCCGAGGGTGTAATCGATTTACCCGACGCGTTCAACGGACAGCTGATCACGGTGCCCCCGAAATACGACTATCTCGCGGACAGCGACGTCATCGGCTTTGATCATGCTTCGCGGAAATTCCGTACGCTGTATCGCCGCAATTCGGCGCACAACTCATTTCTGGTCACGGAACGGTGCAACAATTATTGCCTGATGTGCTCGCAGCCACCGAAAGATGTCGATGACCGGTGGCTCCTCGGCGAAATCAAAGAAAGCCTGCGTCTCATCGATCCGGCAACTCGCGCGCTGACGTTCACCGGCGGCGAGACCCTGTCTGATTGGGAAGACTTCATCGACGTGCTGAAGGAGTGCCGCGATCGGCTGCCGACGACCGCCATCCAGGTGCTGACCAACGGCCGAGCCTTCGCCGACTCGCGCATCGTCGACGCCTGGAAAGGGATTGACCACCCAAATCTGATGGCGGCCATTCCGGTCTATGCCTCGGTCGATCATGTCCATGATCACGTGGTGCAGGCCAAGGGCGCGTTCGATGAGACAATCCTGGGCATCTTAAAGCTCAAGGACCGGGGACAACGCGTGGAAATCCGTGTCGTGCTGCATGCGTTGACGGCGCCGATCATTGAGGAGACGGGCCGGTGGCTTGCCCGCAATCTGCCGTTCGTTGATCACGTCGCGTTGATGGGCCTCGAAAACACGGGCTTTGCCATTGCAAACGATGCCGTGCTCTGGATGGATCCTGTCGATTATAGCGACGGGCTCGCCCGGGCCGTCGACCGCTTGAGTGCCGCTGGAGTAAACGTGTCGGTCTACAACCTTCCGAAATGTGTTCTTCCAAAATCCGTGTGGCCAAATGCGCTCCAGTCGATCTCGGACTGGAAAAACGGCTTCGTGGAGGAATGTGATAGGTGTGATTCAAAGAACACCTGCAGCGGCTTTTTCACGACCGGTCGTCCGCGGTTCAGTCGCGGTGTGAGCGCGATCACGTCCGAACGAAAAGAATTGAGCCGCTTCGCGAATTAGCAGGCCACGGAATCAGGAGAACGAATATGAAGGTTGAGAATGGTCTCCTTTTCGTTGCTGCGGTTGTATGCAGCATCTCGGCAGCTCCAGCCTTCGCAAAGACAGCGAAGGAATGCACGGCGGAGTGGCGAGCCGACAAGGTCGGTATGCAAGTTCGAGGCGTAACCGAGAAAGCATACGTTGAACAGTGCAGGGGAGGGGCGGAGCCATCCGCTGCCGCGCCGGCGCCGAAACCGGCCGAGACGGCTCAACCTCCGGCACCTAGGTCAGCGACAGCAACCGGATCGAAAACGGCAAAAGAGTGCACCGCTGAATGGCGCGCGGACAAGGCCGGCATGCAAGCCCGGGGCGTAACCGAAAAAGCGTACGTTGAACAATGCAGGGTAGGAGCGGCGGCACCGGCTTCCGCCCCTTCGCCGGGGCCGAGCGCCGCAACGCCTCCGCGCGCCGCGGCTCCGTCGACGAGTACCTCGTCTTCCCAGAAGACCGCTAAGGAGTGCATCGCCGAATGGCGAGCTGACAAGGCGGGCATGCAAGCCCGTGGCGTCACCGAAAAGGCCTATGTCGAGCAGTGCAGGGCCGGCGGCACTATGCCGAGCGCGACCGCTCCCGAACCCAAGGCAGCCCCTGCTGCACTCCCGCCGCGTCAGTCCGCACCAACCGCGACGCAGGCTGTGCCAACCCCCGCGCCACAAAAGCCGGCCCCCACGACGACTGCGGCACCTGTGCCAGCGCCGGTGCAGCCGCCTCCCGGCCGCAGCGATAGCCCAACGCTTGAGGCGGGGCAGTTTGCTGACGAAGCTTCCGCAAAAGCGCGATGCCCGTCCGACACGGTCGTTTGGGTGAACCTCCCGTCTAAGGTCTATCACTTCGCGGGAACGAGGAGCTACGGCGCCACGAAGCGCGGTGCGTACATGTGCGAGAAGGAAGCAATCGCTGCTGAAGATCGTGCCTCAAAAACCGAGAAACATCCCTGAGATCAAATTGAAGGACCTGGCGGATCGACATTCTGTATGGTGCGGTGCGCGGCAGTCGATTTCGCGCACTGATAGGACTTCCAACGCATGCGCGCGAACCTTTCAAATCCCCCGTTAAATTAGACCAAAATCCCTTCTGTCGGCGAAAGCGCGGCCGTCTAAATGCGCACTACGACGGCAGCCTTCAGTTTTGCGCGGCCATCGGGCTCGACTGAAATCCCTAACAGTCACGAACTGGATAGTCTTTCTGGCAGAATCTGATCAAAATCAGCACCGTTAGTCACCTAGAGCATTTCGGGCGCCCGGCAGCGGCTCGAACCTGAAATACGCGATATACAGAGGAGCGTTGTGATCCGTGCCGCGTCTTGCACCGGCTTCAAAAAACCAAACGTCGGGAGCTCAATCCTTTCACCGGCACGCGTATTCACGATGGGTTAGATCGTCATTCGCCAAGACCATATCATCCGTTCTGTGTGGAGCGAAATGCAAGAGAGCAGTATGAGCTCCGTCTGTTCGGGCAAGTGCCCTACGGCAACTTCAGCCAAATTGCGAAAGCAGAGGCAACGTCCGTACTCCCGCAGTACGTGACGGTAAGATGCAAGAAAACGGTGCTCGAAAACGTAATCGTCGTTTGAGGAAAGCGCAACATGGGGAGAGAGGCTGACGACTTTGAGTTCGTCCAACTTGAGCGGACATTCCATGAGCTATCAAGGCAGGAGCGCGACAGCGACGAGCATGGTATCGCGGAAACGTTTCACGTGCGAGGTAATCTGACTTGGAGCGACATCCTCAAGGACTATCGAACGGTCATCCTGTCAGAAGCGGGCTCTGGCAAAACCGAGGAAATTCGTCAGGCCGCAAAGCGGTTGCGCGCAGAAGGCAAGGCTGCGTTCTTTCTTCGTCTGGAACACGTAGCAAGTAACTTTGACGACGCTTTCGAGGCGGGCTCGATTGAAGAGTTCGAGACTTGGCTGAAGTCGGGAGACGAGGGCTGGCTGTTCCTAGATTCAATTGACGAGGCACGACTCAAATCACCCCTGGATTTCGCTTCGGCTGTTCGCAAGCTTGGTACGCGGGTGAAAGTTGCGGTCCAGAGAGCCCACGTTATTATTACCGGTCGCACGCACGCCTGGAGAGCCAAGAGCGACGCGCAGCTCTGTGAAAGCCAATTTCCGTTCAGGGCGTCCACGCAAACTATTTCTAAAATAGTGGATGAGGATCCTGCCGAAGATTCGGTCGATGCAGAACAGAAACTCTCAGCCACTCGAACCGAACGGCCCGTCGAGCCAATATTTAAGATTGTTGCTCTCGACGATTTAGACAGAGATCAAATTAAAAGATTCGCTTGGAGGAGCCGTCGGCAGGTCTCGACGTATACCCGCGGCGCCAATCAGAAACGGCTTGCACACGAGGCAGGCACTCGCATCGCCGCGGCACTAAAGATGAACGGAATTGTCCCGCTATCCGGGACGGTTGAGTCCCAGCGGGACAAAACAGCGTAAAAAGGTAGGGAGATCAAAGCATGAAAAGGAAGCTGGTGCCCCTGGCCGACAGTTGCCTAGTACTCTAACCAATTGAATTCAAAGAACACTTTTTCCTCTGTTGCTGCAGATACCAGCAGAAATACCAGCAAGCTGACGCACGCCACGACCTGGCAAAAAATAAACTAGCAGCTCCCTAGCATCAGGCTCGCTCTATGCCACTCCGGGCCCTGACCGGAATCGAACCCGGCACCACTCGGAATCTCGGCGGGGTCGACCTAGCATAATACCGCGAGGTCAAGGGAGACTTGTAATACGTGCTCCCATCCATCGTTCCCCACGGTGCCGAGAGAGACACTTACCTCGTGCGTGCGGGACGACTTCGCGGGCGACTCGATTTGCGCTTGGCGCGAGAGACCGATGCCGAAAAAGCTGATCGCGCGCCGCCGACTTTCGCATATCGGTCAGCCGTCACCGTCCGGAGGTGGTCTCTAAGTAATTCTGAGCGCTTTGCGTGACGGTGCAAAGCCAAGGCAATCTTCAACGTCCCGTAGCCGGCGCTCTCGTCAGTGCTGTATGTTTCGTACCGAGCAAGAAGAAGTTCGGGGAAGCCATGAACGAAAGATTGGGGAAATGGAAAAGAAGGCGTCTCGCCGCCAAGGGTCTGCTTCCTCGCAAGAGACCACAACGCTACTTCCATGGCGGAGACTTCGGCCTACAAATAGGCGAGTATATTTTGCCGCCGTCGGTCACCTGCGTACCGCAAAATGGCAATGTTTCGCCAGATATTCGTCGGGACGATCGCATCTACATGGTAAAGCTATTCGACCAAGCGGCAATTTGGGCAGCTCACCACGAATATCCGCGAATTTATGAAGTCGAAGTTGAGGGCGTGGTCGAAGATGATCCTGATGCGCCAGGGACCGCTTTCCAGTGTGAGAAAGCACGCATCGTCAACGTCCACAAGATTCCGCCAGAAATGCTCTTGGCCGCAAGAAAAAAGCTACTTCTGTGATCGGGCAGCTTGCAGCGATCGTCGCGAGAGAACCGCGACGGCTGTTACCGGAACTGACCTGGAATTGTCGGTAACGGTGCGGCCTGTTCGGACGAACGCGTGCCTTAATGCAGCATCGGTCTGACCGCCTCGACAGCCTAAGCGATGGCGCGTCCGCCGCTTCACTCTGCAAACCGGCGGCCTAGCTTGCTCTCGTTTCGACCCTCGGCAGCGAAGCGTGATATTCATCCACGCTGTCGAGGTCGATCATGGTCTTGCCCCCCATCTTGTAGGCTCGGATCCTCTCGTCGGCGATCAGCTCATAAGCCTTAGTCTTTCCGAATTTGCCATAGCGGCAACCGTCCTTGAACTCGACGAGCCGGCGCCGCTTGTTGTTGCCATTATCAACCATGGTTCCTGCATGTGCTTCGATGAACTCCGCCACAATCGGATCAAGCCTCCCTGAGGGAGATGGCATTTCCACGGAGCGACCTTGGTGGCGATGCGGGCTACCGGGAAGGCGCTGCTTTCGTGGCAGCCGACGAAGTTCCTGCTGCCGTGTTTCGACGCCATCTGCGCAAAGCCCAATCGCCCGAGATGCGTTGATCCATATCGCCCGTGGTGCCAAACAAAACGCTTTCTGTTGTCGCCGCTAACTCCTGGGTGCCGTGGCGTACAAATCGGACAAACCGCCGGCTGACGTCGTGCCCACGAGTTCGAGAAGATTTCTGACTTCGAGAACGAAAGTGTCGGCGCGGGACGATTATTTGTGGCCGCGTTCTATCGGCATTCTGCTCAAGTTTGCGCGTGCGCAGGTCGATTTCCCTAAATTCCGCCTCGATGCGGACGATAAGGCTCTCGGCGTCGTCGTAGAACGCGTCGTTATGTTCAACATGCCGGAACTCCTGGCGGGAAACCTGCCGGTAAGGGCCTTCTCAATCGCAAGGCCAGCATCGAAACAGGCGCCGAGTAAATCCGTAAGCTCCGCCCAGTCAGCGGCCATGATTCCGGGGTGCTCACCTTCGGCATCGTATAGTTGGCCTCGAAGGCGCTCCTCCGCAGTCGATTTGATTGCGAGTAGTGCTTGTAGCTTGAACTGCGCAATGTGTTGTTTGGCGGATTCGGAGAGTTCGGCCAGGCTCGATAGCGAAAGGTTGGAGTGCTGGCAGGCGGCGATAGCTCCAGCCTGGAATCCACTCTCCGAAAGTAGAAACGCACGGTCGGCGCCGACGTCCGGAGATTATCGGAATAGGTAATCAGGAGATAATCCCAAGCTTTGCCAAGGTGTCGTTGAGCGTGGAGCGGCCGGAGTGGTCTGAGTGCGACACCGTCGCCCGCGGCTACTTGGGAGTGACATCGATCATCTTGATGGGCTCGATCGGCTCAGTGATATCGATCGGCTTAGCGACAGAAAGCGCCAGATCCGACAGTCTCCCGTCGTATACTGAGGAAAAGGGTATGGTCCGCGCGGCTCCGCCTTCAAGGCAGACAAAGCCGCCTTCGGGATCGAAATCCGGTAACAATGCGCAAAATGGGACGCTCTGATTACGGAGCGTGCCCCACGTCGATGGAGATCTCTCGTCCAATTGTTCGGGCAGCATGATAAAGATGCAGTGGTTTGCCATACCGGACCTATCTATCTCGGACGCCTCCCAAAGCATGCTCTCGGTGTCGTCGGGGACGTAGACGACAAACTGAACCTCCTTCAAGAACTGACTGACGTGATCACGCCAGTCGGTCTGTCGCCCGCTACGAGACGATACGTTCCCAAATTGCATCCTGCCCATTCCCATGGCTTCATGAGGACCGGCAATGCCAAAAACGGTGACGGCGACCGCGAAACTCCGATGGAGGGTGGCCTCAAGAGTTAGAGTTTCGGGTTCGTGGGGATAGGGTATGATCCTCAAGCCGTCGGGCACAAAATGATTCGGAATGCGTTGGCGGCGGGTTTGTCGAAATGACCTGAGATACAATCCGTAGGACTTCCGTGCAGTACGCCGTTCTGGAGTCGAGAGTAATTCGAAGCCCAGAATATTGCGTTGCGCCAAATCGGATGCGCGGTCCACATGGCCCATTAGCCATATGAGAGGTGCGCCGTTCTCAGGAAATAGCCGGTGTTTGCCCACATCCGGCCCCGAGGGAATTTCCGACGGCAGCTGAGTCGTACTAAATGGCAGTTCTTCTCCGCCTCGGTTCACAAGTTCGGAGGTATCCTTTGGAAGTGGATCCATGGTGTCGAACAAGTATGATACCAGATCGACCCTGTTCAACATCTCGAGGCCGTAGGTTGCGTTATTGACGCTGTCCGAAGGTGGCTTGTTGATCAGACGCATTCCGATGCGCGAGACCATCGCGGGATGTTTTTGAAGGCGCTCGATGAGCCACTGGGCCGATTCGATGACGTCGTCACGACCGCGGAGCGCGGCGCTCCTAGCTAGCCCGAGAATATGCGAAAGGGCAGCCTGCTCAAAGAAGAGGTCTCCGCTTTTTTCGCACGCGTATTTGGAAAGCCGAACGCCCCGGTCGATCTGCTCCAATCGGTTAAGACGATCATCGACGAGGAACCGCGCCAGCGGACCAATGGAGAGTTCGAACAATGGATGCTGCTGAGCGCGCATTCCCAACAAGCTCGCATGCTCTGCTGCGCGCACAAGTTCCTCTTGCACGTCGGCCGCTGGAGCTGCGGTCACCGCTGCGCGTTCCGTCATTATCCAAAGGACAGGGATGATGCTCCCGCACATCTGCAAGGCGTCGGCGGACCTTCGAGCCGCTCTAAGACTGTTGCGAAGCATCTCGGCCGTCCCGGCGGTCGCCGGCTCCGCCCAGGTCGTGAGCCGAGGAAATAGCGCCTGATCTACAGGTGTGCTCCTCTTTGGAGGAGCCGGAAACGGCTTGGTCGCAAGGGCGTCGGCCAGGGACTTCAACAGCTCCTTCCATCGCCGTCTCTCATGCTGGTCCAATTGACCAACGTGTTCGAACGTCGCCGCGACGCGACGAGATCCGGCAATGCCCATATAGCACACGATATCGAGGTCGCCGTGCAGTGCGTCGCCGCGAATGGTGGCTTCTTGGCGGATCAAGTTTGTCCCGACTGCCTTGATGGATTGATTGAAAGTTCCGTCCAGCATCGTTGCAGCCCACATCGAGCCTTGGCCTTCCGCGATCGTTTCCAGCGCCTGTGGCTGGGTATTCCGAACAGAAGAGATGGTCAGCATGTCGGTCGGCCGGAGCGCAGGTTCGACTTCCGGCACCAGTTCGATCACGGAGCCGATCGGCGAGGAATCGCTCGATAGACTCATCCACCGCCTGCCGTCGAGAGATCCGAGTTCCATTTGAGACTCCTAATCGAAAGGCACCTGGCCGATCCAGCGTCACGGCGCTGGTTTTGGATACCCGCAATGAATGCGTTCAGAGCCTAAGTGATCATATCCTTCCATTGGATACGAGACGTCGATAGTGCTCGCCGAGAGCTGTCAGTCGAACGGTCTTGCTCTCCATGGCGGCGTGCCACATGTGCTTTGCGTCCGGTACAAGCATGCCGACACGATTGTACTTTTGAAGGATCGCGAAGATCTTGTTCTTCTCCAGATCGGGAGGAGGAAGTGCAGGATCGTCACCCGTCGTTGGCTTCTGTCGCTCCGGCTCGAAGGAAGGATCGAGTTGAAACTTTTTGCCGGGACTCGGAAAGAAGTCGATAATGCGTCTGAGCTCAGTTAGTTCGAGCGAGGGCTGCACTCTACGGAGAGAGACAAACCGATTCACGTTGGTTTTGAAAACCGGCCTTTGCTTGGTCCACGACCCCAAGGACTGGTCGACATGTGCGTATACCGCACCGGGCGTTATCTCGCCCACCAGGTTCGCGGCTTCGCCCCCGAGGGCATCGACCAAAAGGCTGGTGAACAGGCCCGCCCCGTTCTTCTCGCTGGCGTACTGCTCCGCGGTCGATGCGGTCAGGATCGTTACACCCTCGGTGATCTCGGCCATAGCCGGGAGCGCCGGATGGCTGCCGGCGATTCCGCTATGACAGCTGTCGAGCATGATGATCTTATTTTGGGCCTTGGAAAGGTTGGCCATGGTCATGATTTCGGCCAGGGGAACGCCGTCATGTCCGGTTTTGCAATCGCTTGCACATAGATAACCGCCAGTCGCCTCAAGATGTCCGTGACCGGCGAAGTAGAGCAACGCAACCTCAATCCCTTGGTTGCCGGCGAAGAGTTGTTCGATCAGGTCTCGTAGCTCCTGTCGCTCTATGGCATTGGCCGGACTGGTACCGGTTTTCAGGCAAACTTCGAAATTTTGCGACTCGTCCGCATTTTTCGCGAGCTTTTCCTTGACGGAATAGGCGTCATTCACAGCCCCCGTTAGGGGCGTAATGAACGTGTAGTGGTCGATCCCAACGACGAGCGCCTTACGAATGGTCATCCGCGCCTCACAGCGAGCTAGAAACGCCGTCGTTTACCACGATCAAGCTGACGCGGTCGCCCTGCTAGCGCGCCGACGGGACTGCAGGATATCAACTTTGCCGATATTCGTACCGAGGGTTTGCCCTAGGTCACCAAGACCGCGGCCGGAAATGGGGAGGTTCGTTTTGAGGGGTAAGCGCAGGGAGCATCGAAGTGGACTGCGGAACCGCCCCGAACCGTCGTGCTACCTCGCGCCCGTCGCGCTGAGCCACGGTGCGGACCGGGGCGCCGGGTTGGCCGTCAGTCGCCGGAGCGCGGGTTCGAACTCCCAGGCTACGCTGCGCGCCTCGCGTTCGATCATATTGCGGATGCAGGTCGCAATCAGCCTATTAGGTCGGGTGAGGATGGCCCGGTGAATTTTCTCTTCCAGAGGCTCCGCGAGTTGACAGCTCGCGTTGGCCGGAAGGCGAGTTCAGCATGTCTGCAACTCCTTACTCGGTCACTGCGCAAAAGCCGTCGCGGCAACGCCCCCATCGATCAGCCACTGCTTCACCTGCGGCACGGTCAGCTTCGCATAGATGCCGCCCTTGCCGCATGCTCCGCTCGGATCGACCGAGCGCGAAGTAACGGCGGCCAGATAGAGGTTGATGTCCTGGCCGAGGATGTAGACGGGTCCGCCGCTGTCGCCGCTGCAGGTGTCACGATTCAGTCCTGCGGCGATCATTTCGGTATCGGGCGTACAACCGTACTTTCCCGCGCCACTCACCGCGGCACCTCTGCAGTCGTAGGAACCGATCACGATATCGACGACGAACTTGGTTCCGGCGGAATCACCCTCGGTCTTGCCGAAGCCGACGGCCCTCACCGAAGCTGCGGCCCGCACTACGGGTTCGGTGGCGATCCGTCTCACCGCAACGCTCTGAAGCGGCGTCTTCAGGGTAAGGAGCGCAATGTCACCCTGGCCTACGTTCTGCGCGACGTTGTCTGGTTTCATCTTGTCGCAATCGATGTGGCTTCTGGACTTGTCAGGATCGACGTCAGACCGGGCCGTGACGTCCAATAGGCTGGTACCCACGGCAACTTCACGGCTGACTCCTTCGCAGAAACAATGTGCCGCGGTGACTACATGCTGGGTGTCGATGAGAGTTCCGGTGCAGATGCCCTCGTTACCGGAAATGAGCACGACGTCGGGATAGACGTCGGGCTTGACAACCTTCTGTCCTCTCCAGATCCGCAGGAAGCCTGGTTCTCCCGACTGCTTTTCTACGAGAGAGGCGACGTTCTTCTGGAATTCGGTGGAAGCTTCGATCGTCGGGGTGGTCCCGAACAGTTCCGTTTGGACATCGGTGCTGATCGTATTCAGGTCGATGCCAAGCGCATTGTTCAGCGAGGTCTTGAAGCCGGTCTTCGAAGACGATGTCACGAGATCGCGCAGCACCTTCGCAACCGGTTGGTCCTTGGCTTCGGCAATCTTCTTCGAGACATTGACCTCGGGCAGGACCTTTTCCACGTCAAGCCGCTTTACAATTCCCGCCGGTCCTATGCGGTCGATGATGATGTTCGATTTTTCTAGTTCGACCGGATTCAGAGTCTTGATCGATTTGAAGTCGAAGGATTGCGCGTGCGTCGGGGATGCGACGAACGCAGACAGAACCAGCGTGATCGCCGTGAAGTAGATGCGCCGGACAAGTCTGGGATTCGTCATGGGGCGCTCTTTGCTTTCGTGAACGACCACACGAAATCCATAGGAAGGAACTGGTAGGTGGGGCGCGGGGCCTTGAAATCGACGGGAGGCCGCACGTTGAAGAAGGTACTCGCTTCAGGAAAGCCGATGGGTCCGCTGCCGTCGGAGTTGAATCCACCCGAGAACTTCGCCTTGACCGTACCGTTCAAAGCCGAACGGGAGTGGCAAGACATGCAGGAAGAGGTGTCGACGAAGCCCGATTCGATCGCCGAGTTGCCCAATCTCGTTCCCCACGCGCTCTGGTCAGCGAAGTCTACCTGCGATCCCTTGAGGCAATAGAAGCCCCAGAAGCCTTCGTTCAGGCCCGCATCAGCGAACAACTTGTCGAGCGCCGCCGTATGCTTGCACTCGGGATATCCCTTGTTCGGCTGATCGTTCGATTTGGTATCGGCCGCGGCCCCAAAGGCGTCGTGACAGCCGATAATGTCGCAGCGGCCGGGATTGTCGGTTTGCTCGAACGTCGCCCAGGTCCAGTTGGGAAGGGCCTTCGTCATGATATGGAGTCCGACGAGCCCGAATTCCCGGCCATCCGCCGTCTTATTGACGTAGTAGCGGGCCTTTTGCGATGCCGGTGCGCCGTCAAGAGGTTTCCAGACCGCCTTGAGTTCGATCGCCTCGGGAGGGAAGGAAAGCTGCTTTTGAGCCTTCACCGCATCGGTGATGCCTTCGCGATAGTAGAGATTGCTATTTACGATGAAGTCGAACGATGTCTGGTTGCGCCGCACTTCCTCTGACCCGTCCCGCGAAATCCTCAAACGGTTCCGACCCAAGATTGCAGCACGAAGCGCCTGCTGATTCACGACCTCAAGCGTCCGTGGCGGCGCCTGAACGGGAAACTTCGGTTTGATGGCCCGGGAGGGTTGGCTAGGGAATGTCGTGGGATTGTCAGCCCACGTCTCCCAAACGCGATTCTTCCCGTCAGCGGCCGCTGCGTTGACTTTGACGAATACAGACCAGTTGAACCGATCCGGCGAATTCATCGCCATCTCAGCGTCGTCCGCCCGAGCGAGCGACGGCGACGCGATGATCACGAATGCCGCCAACCTAAGCATCTTCGATGTCGAGAACATACTCAGCCTCCCCACTTCCCGCTTCTAGTCAAACGCGTCTTTTGGGCGGACGAAACTGGGATATTCCCTAGCGAGCCGGGACGACGTGCCATAACCTTAGATGCCTCAACTCGGTGAAGTTGAGCCCCAGATGCGAGTCATCGCTGCGGTCGCAGATTCAGCGGAGGCGTCAAGGGAACGGCGACTCCCGGACCCGCCTTCTGCGACCGCAAGAAGCTGCTCGCATTGGCCGGCTCCTTTGCGAAACACCAGCCCACAAGATTGATTGTCGGCGTGCGTATGATCGAATTGGCTACCGATTGGGCCGCCGCGGCGCAGGCTTCGCACGTCTCGAAATCCATCGTCGTCGTGGATTGCAAAACCCAATCGGGACTTGGGATGCGCGGAGGCGCGTTGAGGAACATCAGGAACATGACGTGAGAGCCGGTCGCACCCGAGCATATTTCCGCGGCCTTCGCGGGCGCCGAAGGCGTTGCGGGCGTTGCCGGCCCGCACGCGCCGATCCAGATCAGCGCCGTCGTTGCTGCCAGCAACTCCAGGGCATAACGATAATTAGTGCTCGACCACCGCATCTCGTCACTGTCCCTGTATACGGAGGTTGCGCAGGATCTCATCCTGCTGGATCCGATCGAGCCGTAACTGAGCTCCGGGCGATACCTTCGACGGTTCGGGCTGCACTTTTGGTTTGACGATCGGAGCTCCCGTCGGCAGCGTGTTTACGTGAATCTTCTTCGGGTCGGGCGTGAATGCGATCGACAGGGTCTCGTCGCGAATTCGGGACCCGAAGAACGTAGCACTCACCGTCGTGCCGTTCGGAATGAACCAAGTCGGCCCCCCGTAGCCTCCGTCGTACTTGATGATGATTTGCGAGTTGAAAACCGGCTTGTCGGGGTTCGTCAGGAGATCCAGGCCGGTCCCTTGCTGGGGTATCAACCTCTCAAGCCACCGCTGCACGCCGAGAAATTGTCGGGACTCGAAGGCATCGGGACCCGGGCGATCGCAATTTGGGAGATTGAAGCCGTTACGAAACAGCAATTGGGACGAATGCAGCGAAAAGGATGCCGATCCGTCTCTGTGGCCCTTAACGTCGTATTCAAGGCCTGGCGACGTCCCAAGAGTCCACGTCACATACCTGAGAATCTTGGGATCAGTCGTACTCTTTCCCGTCAACCCAAGGCGCGCGGAAAGTTCGACATCAACCTTCGGCGACAACGATATCGCGGCCGCCCATTGATCCGCTTTGAAATTCGGGAATCGGTTTGGATCGGAAAGGTCCTCGAAAGCCCAATGCAATTCGCACACGGCGTTGTGCAGGATACCTTGCACGGGCATTTCGAACTCGTCCGGCAGATCTGGTATGACCGAACAGGCGCCCAAACTCGCAGCTATCGCCGCGATCATCGCATAGAAGCGCGGCAGCACGGCTGCATGGCAACGAACACCGGTCTTTCTTGCAACCCCGCTGGAACTATCCAAAACGTTCGACACCGAAGGCCCGTTCCATTTCTAACGCGCTGCGCAAACCCGCCATCTGCGACCGCTGCCGGCACATATCTGTTGCGTCGGAATCGATACCGCCGACGGTAGTACGACTGGAAAGCGCAAAGTGACGGCATTGCGCGAGGAGTCGACCGCACAGAAGGAGTCCGCCGGAAACGAAATGGAGTGTGAAGGGTAGCTGCAAGCGCGGTAACTAGGAAAAGTCCTAGGTACCTCCGCGAAGCGGCCTGTTTGAGCCCGCGTGGTTAGCTTTCGATATTAGCTCTGTCGCGTGATTCAAAATGTCACCTCGGCGCCTTCGAGGAGGAGTCGTGGAAATGCGCGTCGCGCGCTATGGCGAAACCGCACCAATATCCCTTTGAAAAGTTCGATATCCGAAAGGTCGAACGGAGCGCCGCCGATCCCGCTACCCGGGATGCTGCATCTCTGTCAAGCAGGCGACGAACAGTACCGATTACGGGATTCTGGCCGCGGCGGGCGTAATCGTTCTGGGAGGCGTCCTAACGCTTGTTATACCAAGCAAACTGGTCGATGATCTCAGCGTCAATTCGAAGCATTCATAGCGGTCGCCTGCCTACAGCGTTCTAGACGTCACGGCGTCTGAGCAACGCGGCAGCATATCCGCCGATACATTCGATCAGGCGATCGTCGGAGAGCGAACGGACGTCGTCGCTCGACGCGCAACCGGCCTCCGCCAGCGCGAGATACTGACCTCTCGCTAGTGGCACCCGAAGATCGATCAAACTAAGCGCGTTTGCCGGCAGACCGAATTCCAGGCGGCGGAGCACTTCGTCGAGGCCGGCTAGAAAGTCGGGCTGATTGGGAAACAGGGCCGATACGATCTGATGGGCCGATCTCAGGTGGAACCGCGTGCTGTCGGCGATCCGGGCGACGTCGCCATAGCCGACGGCGCCAGCGATGAATGTGGTCGAGTACCGCTTCTCGATGATATCGACGGACTCGCCGTCAATCCAATCGTGGAGGATGGCGGCGCGTTTGCACCGGCGCCAGAACTCGATTTCGTCGCCGCAATATCGCTGCAGTACGTGCGCGATTTCATTTCCGTACCGCTGCGCTGCCTGTGATATTCGTACGCTTTCTGTCCGGCCCTTCCGCATGACGGGCGTATAGACCGCATCCATCTCGGCAAGTACCTGGACGATTGCGAGCATCCGCACCGGTTCGGTTGCGGCTGTATCGATCGACTTCATCATTTCGATCAGTCTCAATCCGGACTCGAAGGACAGCGACGACGCGCCGCAGGCACGGCCGAGGAGGGTGAGGCGTACGAGCTCCCCGTCCTGCTCAGCGAGTCCGGCGGCGAGAAGTCTCTCGAGCAGGCTCGCGATCTCGACCTCCACCCTATTTATCCAGCCCGGATCCGCCCGCGATGCGGAATACCCGCCGAAAGTGTTCACCAGGAGGGTGGGTACGTCGGCCGCCGGTACGCCGCGCACCTGGCTGAGAAGCCGCAGCGTCCAGGTGGGAAGCTCTTCCTGCTTGAACGATGAGGTCACATCCTCCGGCGTCCCCAGCACGTACTTTTGGAATAGATTGGCTCTTTCGTATGCTGTATCGGCGAGGATGATGGCCTTGCCGGTTTCGTTGAAGCCGAGGCGGCCCGCCCGGCCGGCCATGTTCTTGTATTCCGCGACGGTGAAGGGCCTTCCGTCCTCGCCAACGAACTCGTTCTCGGCGAGGATTACGGTCGATGCGGGAGTATTTATGCCCGCGGCCAGCGTCGTAGTTGCCGCCAGGACCTTGATGCTCCCCTGAGGATCACGATAGGCCCTTTCGACCGCCTCGCGCTCGCCGCGCAATAGATTGGTATTATGAAAAGCGGTGCCGCCGAGCAGGCAATCCCGTAGGTCCCGGGAGGCGGCGGTAAGATCCTGAGTTGGTAACGCTTCGATCACGTCGGTGGCGGGCCCAAACCCGAGCTCTTTCGAGAGATATCTCGCGCAACCCTGGGCGGGACCTCTCACGTTGCGGAATATGATGAGCTTCTCGCACTGAGCCACGAGCTTGCGCGCCAAAGGCACGATGACGTCCTGTGAGCTCGGCTCTTTCCGGCGTTGAACAATTTCATGCGCCGGCAACATGGCTTCGGTCCTTGTGGCACCGCTCACATCGACAAACTGGAATGTTCCATTCCGGTCCAGGACCCCTTCGGTCAGCGGCACGGGACGCTCGCGCGACGTCAATACAGGCAGGTCGAGCCAGGCGTCGAATCCATTCAGCTTTCCGATCACGGCGGACAGGATGATGAGCTGCGGTTCGATGCCGCGTCGTCGTGCTCTGAGCAGGAGTGCAAGGATCAGTTCGACCGTGATGCCGCGGTTGGGATCGGTAATGAACTGCCCCTCGTCCAGAACGACGAGACCGAGTTGTTGAAGCAGGCGAGGCGACCCGAGGGCCATATTGAGGAAGGTCTCGTAGGTGAAGAAGGCGAGGTCGTATCGTCCCGCAAGCGTAGGAGCGATGCCGTCGGAGGCATCGCCGCTGCACCGGACGACGCGAAGCCCCGTGGGTGCGTACCGCCCGCTGAACTCCTCGAACTTCTCGTTGACCAGCGCACGGTACGGCAGGAGAAAGACCGCCTTCTTGCCCGCGGTAACGGCTTGGATGGCGGCCACCTCGCCGATCATCGTCTTGCCGGAGCTGGTCGGTGCGACCACCAACAGCGACTTTCCGGCCAGAACGCCGTTTTCGTTGATCGCTTTCTTCTGGAGCGCGTTCAGGCCCCCTGGGAATTGGGCCGTCCACCGTTCGATCACGTCGTCCGGGAAGCCGCTCGCCGCCAAATCCGCGAACGACGATACGGTCCGTACGGGTGCGGATGGAAAGGCGGCGTCGAAGTTCTCTCCGCGTCGGAGTGGGGGAAATGTCAGTCCGCCTTCGACGGAGCCGAGAAAGACCGGTGTCTGCGTAACCCCGATCCTGTCCCCTTCGACGCGCGCCAGCCTTATGATTTCGCCCGCGACCTCGGGGAAGCTCACCTGGCCATCGGATGCCTGGCTCATGGCTTGGATCACGGCGTAGGTGAGCAGGCCATGGCCGCTTCCCGGTTGCTCCCATGCCGCCTCGTGAGTCGCGCAGGCGGCGAGCAGTATCCGGCCCTCGCCGGAGATATCCGTGTACGGAACGGTGCTGCGGGACAGGGCGGCTGTCTCCAGGACGCGCGCCGGCGCCTGTCCGCTGAAGCAGCAATCCAGAATCAGCAGCACGATGCGGGCCTTCGTGTATCTGAAGGCCTCGGCGAGCACGGTCATGGAAAGGGCGGTGCCCGGAAGATCCGCGGAGTTCGTGTCGAAGAAGGCCAGTCTTCCATCCGGCGTTCCGTGGCCGGCGAAGCTGATGAGGACCACATCGTCCTCCGCGGCCGCTGCGAGCGTCCCCAGTATCGCAGCGGATGTCGCCTCATGCGTCGCACGGTCGTCCAGCAGACGATGCGCCGACAGGCCGTCGATCGTGTCGGAGAAAAGAGCCCATAGCGCGGTCGCGTCTCTCCTTGCCCCGACCAACTCCGAGAACGCCGGGTCGACGTGCTTGTTTATGCCGATGAAGACTGCCTTGAATGCCATAGATGTCCTCGATTGCGCGCCGTTCGTCATGGGGAGAGACCGGCGGCGCCTGGTCGGCTTATCGCTGACCCAGTTGTGCCTTCAGGGTAGTATAGAATTCGCGAAACGCTGTTCTCTGAGCAACGGAGGCCGTCGATTTTCGCAGCGTATTCTCCTGAAGAAGGCGCGTGCTTTTTGAGACCATGGCATACCGGTCAACGTCCTGCTGGCTCTGCAGATAGGGCCATTTACGCAGGAACTCCGGTATCGCCGCCGGCGGGTTTATGAACGAGGCCAGCGGTCGTTCCTTTTCCGTCGCGACGCCGATTTCCCAAGGAACCCATTGGGACTCGCGCGTCTTGGCCGAAATCACCGCCAGCAACTGCGTGCATTTCTCCATCTCGCCGCGAATGTAGTCGGCAAGGTCGGGGCCGGTCTTGTCCAGGTTCCGATCGATGACGTCCAGGTAGACGGGGATTTGATGGTGCTGCTGCAGCCGGAAGGCGATGGCGCCGGCGACTTCCGAGTCTTCATTCTTGTGCGACAGGAATATCTTGATTCCGTTCATGGCGGGCTGCTTCTCCTGTTTGGTCGATATTCATGGTCGACGGTGCCATCGCTGGCTGGGCCTTCGAGTCTCAAATCCGCTTCAAAATCGCGAGCTTGCGATAATGCGCTCCGAGCGCGGTAAGCCGGCACGCCTTCGAGTTAATGGCGGCGTAATACATGTGATCGGCGTCGACAGGAGCAACGAGACCCTGCCGGTTGCACATCTGCAGCTCCCTGAAGATGGCTTCGTGTTTGGCGTTCGACGGCGCGTCGCGGAGGTGTTCCGGGACGTTTTCCCGGTCCGGTTCGTAGGATGGGTCGAGCGGAAAGATGTAGTTCGCGGCCGGAAAATACTGGGGCAAGCGCCGCAAGACATCGGGCGGAATCTTCGCCGGCACCTGACGCAGCGTGACGAAGGTCTGCACGTTGGCCTTGTAGATTGGCCGCTGTTCCCACTCGCCCAGCGTCTGATCGATCAACGAATAGAGCGCGGCTGGCGTCACATAGCCGCGGATGTCCGCGGCGCTGCCGGTCAGACCTTCGAGCAGAAGGCCGGTGAAAAGTCCGTGCTGGCCGTCTTCGTCCGCCTCGCCCTCGCGGTGGCATGCCGTCAGGATCGTGACGCCCGTACCGATCACGGAAATCTGGCCCTGCGATCCCAACTGAGGGACTTCGCCGGCGAAGCCGGAATGGCAGCTATCGAGGATGATCACGGTCGACTTCACGTGGGGGTAGGCTTTATTGGCCAAATTGAGGATGTCGCCGAGCGCCATGCCCCATGCACCCTTTGCCGCGTTCTGGCTGACAAGGAAGCCGGCGTTCGTATCCTCGTTGATGAGGCCGTGCCCGGCGAAGTACAGCACGACCGTGTCGGCGTCACCCCTGAAGAGCTGGGTGACTGCCTCGTACATGCGCTCGGTGGAAACGACCTCGCTGTCGCTGGTAAGGGTCACCACGGCGAAGTTAGGATCCCCGTTGGCATGCGTTTCGAGCAGCCGCCCGACCGCCAGCGCGTCGTTTACGCAGCCGGTCAATGGCGACCGCGCATAGTGGTCGATGCCTATGACCAGCGCGCGGCCGGCCGTCTTCATCGGCCGCCCCCGATCAGCGCCTTGAGGTTCTTCCAGGTCCACTCGTACATCTTGTCGCCGGCTTTTGCCGCCGTCGGCTTCTTGCAGCCGCCGTCCTTGTAGCCCTGCAGCAGGAAGTAGGGGACCTTTTCCTCCTGGGCGATCTTGACTTCGGCCGACACGCCGGTGGCCTTGTCGGTGTGCTTGCCGCAGATCACGGCGACGGTATCCACTCCCTTGATCCGGGTGCGAGCCTTCTTCTTCCAGTCCTCGCTGATCGCCTCCTTGATCGACCAGTCGGCAAGCTCGAAGGGGCTGTCCTCGAGCTTGGCCTGGCCGACCAGGAAATCCTTGAGGGTCTCGTCGTGGTCGTAGTCGAAACTGATGAAAACCTTCGTTTTGGCCATTTTGGCTCCCTATGCGCCCCGAAACGCGGGATTCGCGGTATCTGTTGCTGGTGTTAGGGGCACCTAGGGATGTTCCGAGTAGCGCAATTGGATCGCCGGCGTTCATCTGCCGGCGTTCCAAGGCGGCCCGGCCGCAGCCTACGGATGCGGACCTTGGGTGGACCTTCAAAGGAATAAGCTCACGACCGTCGCCTCGTCGGACCGGACGATAGATTTTTTTCCGACTGCGCCGGTTGAGTGAGCTAACATAAGTGCATGGAGATTGCGGGTGGAGCGTTTAGGGGCGCAGGCGGCCAGGGCAGATGCATTGCGAGCCCTGACCGACGATCACCGGAAGGTGCTGGTAGCCGACGCCCGGCTCCGCGCGAGAGGTACATCGTACGAATTCGAGGATTTGCTCCATGGTGCCTACGAGCGATGGATGGCGTCCGACAAGGCCGTCGCCGGACCGGCGGAGACGTGTTCGTTCCTCCGCGGCGCTATTCGGAGCATCGCCTCGAACGAGCGTCGGCATACCGACATGGTCCGCCGCGTGGAAGGCGATCGGGCAGTCGCCGTGGAGGGAGTGCCGGATCCGATCGAGGCTGCCCCGGATCGGTCCTCATCCCCGGAGGACGCAATCTTGCTGGCGCAACTGTACCAGTTGTGCGGGCACGACCCCGACGTTCAGACGTTGTTGATGTTTCAGGAGGATGGCGCGGAGCGCGCCGATATTCTGCGTGAACTGGGCTGGGACGTGACCAAGTACGAGACCGTACAGAAGCGGAAGAGAAAGATGGTGGCTCGCCTGTTCAACGAGGGAAAGATATGATGAGCATCGATCGAGGTTCGCTCCGCATGCAGCTCCTGAACGAAATTTCAGATGAGATGAGCGGCCTGGAAGGCGGTGCCCTCGATGAATATCTTTCGCAAATGGGTTTCAAACCTAAAGAGCTGCTCGTCGATTTCGAAGCTTCGCTGAGGGTTTTGGACGCGACGAAGGGCCGCAGAAGATTCGATATGGCGAGGGCCGTCCTCTCGTCGAACTCTCCAAGCAGTAATGTTTTGAATCTGGAGGCTTCGCGGAAGCAGAGCGTATTCACCGCGGTAAAGGAAAGGATGGCGGCGACGGGCGAAATGACCGTTGCGGCCCGGAATCAGAGAATTGCCTCGGAAGAAGACTTGGACAGCTTTCTCGCGGCCTGCCTTAGACTTGGCGTCATCGACGAAAACGGCGACCTGAAGGATTGATCCGTTGCGTCCCGCGGAAGAATTGCTGGTCGAGCTGGGTGTCAGCGATCCTCGGGACATCGACCTTCCGGCTATAGCTCTTTGCGTCGGAGCGGAGGTGCAGTACCGGCGCCTCATCGGCTGCGAGGCGCAGATCATCGGGTTTCGCGACCGCGCGATCATCTATGTCGACGAACGCGTGAAGAATCCCCGGCGGAAGTTCAGCACAGGTCACGAGCTAGGACATTGGCACCACCACCGCGGTCAATCCTTCGTCTGCAGGTCGGACGATATCGGCAAGCCGACCGACCCGAACTCGAAAAACGCGGAACGCCAGGCGGATGCCTACTCCGGCGACCTGATCCTGCCGCCCTTCATGATTGAACCGAGACTCGGTCCGTTGGGTGACATCTCTCTGGAGGGGATCCTCACGCTGTCCCAGCAGTTCTCGGCGAGCCTCACCGCGACGGCCATCCGGATCATGCGCATGACGCGGCAGCCCTTGATTCTGATTTCGCAGGACCTCGCAGGGAAACGCTGGCAGTGGCCAAGCATCGGCGTGGGCACACTGAAGGTTCGCGCCGACATCGATCTCCGCTCGAGCGCTACGGTGTCTCTCGCAGGATCCAACAAGATAGGTCTCTCAAGGAAGGAATCCGCGAGCTACTGACCGCCGGCACATCGAACAATTTGACGTTCGGGTGCAGAGCATACGGACTTCCGAAGGCGAGGCCCTCACTTTGCTGAGAGTTCTCGATCCCAGGATGATCGATACCTACGGCTAGACACGCGGGTCCGCAAGTAGCGTCCCCGTGGGAGACGGCTTCATCCTTTGCCGAGCGGTGTGTCCGCGGTGATTTCCAACGCTTCGAGTATCATGGGCAAGTAGCGACGAACCTGTTCGCGATCGCTCTCCTTTTCGGCTTCGCTCAGCGCCGAATACGGGGTCTCGATCTGTCGCTGCCAACGTTCCGCCAGGTCCGCCGGGATGCTAAGTGATCCATCGGGTTTGCGTTCGCATTTACCGTGCATGTAGAGTTGCCAATGCGACCAGCGCTGATGTTCGACATCAGCGAGCGCTTCAATCAGGCTGTCGATAGTGTTCTGTTGAATGCGGTGTGGCATGTCGCGAGATTATCGCTTCCATGGCGAAAAGCTACGATGGTATTCGGGGGCATTGCAAATCGAACCCGCTTTTTGCGTTGCGAGCGGAGGACTACTTCAATCGTCGTCGGGGCTTGATTGCCAGAGCGGGATCGGTGCAGATACGGTCGAACCGTCCGGCGCTCAGCCAATCTTTTCCGTCGCGTTTTACCGCACAGCCTGCGGGTTTCCAGGCGCGTGGCGAGTTCGTTCCTGTCGCCGGCGCTCCCCCTGAAGCGAAGAATGTGACGTCCCGCGACGTCGCTGAAAGGGCGTACTTCGGAGGAACTGCACCAGAATCGTGTTCTTAGGTATTTTTCCGAAGGCCATCCCGGCCTCGAACAGGACATTGGGGCGGGCCTGGGCCGTCAGTGTCCGTTCATGCTCTGGGTCCCCGTCCGTCAGGTACTTTCTGGATCAAGCGCCTCGGCGGAGCGCATGAGTGGGATCGTCGGGCTCATCGAGGGCATAACGGGACAGATCAACCTACTTGCGCTCAACGCGACGATCGAGGCGGCGCGAGCTGGTGAGGCCGGCAAGGGATTTGCCGTAGTCGCAACCGAGGTCAAAGGTCTCGCCAGCCAAGCAAAGCAGGCGACCGACAAGATCGTGACCGAGATCGAAGCTCTCAACGTGATACCTTCAGACGTAATCGCGGCACTCAGTTCGATTGACCTCGCCATTCGACAGGTAAACGAGTTCGTCGGCAGCACGGCGGCGGCGGTCGAGGAACAGAGTGCCGTGACGAGCGAGATAGCTTCGAACATGCAGAAGGCGACCTCGGCGTTGGGTTGAGGTGCGATCGTGATCCGGCCTGCTCGAGTTGGAGCGCGGCGCAGCTAATTCGCGCGGGTCGAGCGCATGCGTGGTATTTGGAGATCGCTCCGTGACCCTCAAGACCCCGAAACCCGGGCACCACGCTTTCCCGCGCGTATCCAGGGGCTAGAGGCCTTATCTTCGCTCGCGACGGACCTGACGATCGCCGCCAATTTGTCTAATGTCGCGACGAATAGTGGCATTTCGATATTGAGTGGAGGCATGATCTTCAGGACTTCGTCCCGTGGTCCGCAGCACTCTATGATGATGCCGGCCGCGGCCGCACGATCCGCGGCGATGGAGGCCTGCGAAGGTCTCGAGAATTCCAGCCCCTGCATCAAACCGGTCCCCTTTCGGAACGCGAGGTCCGCAAGTTCGGACTCGCGGTCAGCGCACCAGCGACGGAGCGTCTCCGATCTTTCCTGGATGCCTTCCGAAAATGCATCGTCCCAAAGACCGATCGCGGCGCATGCCGTAACGAAGGCGAGTGAATTCCCGCGAAAGGTTCCGTTGTGCTCCCCGGGCAACCAGACGTCTCGCTCCGGAGCGATGAGGAGCAACGACATCGGCAGACCGTAGCCGCCGATCGACTTCGCCAGGCAAACGAGGTCCGGAACGATGCCGCTCCGTTCGAAGCTGAAGAACGTTCCTGTCCGTCCGCAACCCGCCTGGATGTCGTCGACGATCAGGAGGGCTCCCAGACGACGTGTCATGCCGGCGACCGCCTGCAGCCATCCGTCCGACGCGACGTTCAACCCGCCTTCACCCTGGACGCATTCAACGATGACGGCCGCCACGGGGTCGATTCCGCCGGACGGATCGGCGGCCATGGCCTCGAACCGCGCGATGTCGCTGGCGTTGGATCCGAGGTAACCGTCGTAGGGAATTCGCGTCACATGACCCAGGGTTCCTTGCGCGGATTTTCGTGCGGTGGCCGAACCTGTAACTGCGAGTGCGCCGGTCGAAACGCCGTGGAACGCGTTGGTGAACGCCACCACATTGGAACGGCCGGTCGCCTTGCGGGCGAGCTTCAGGGCGGCCTCGACGCAACTGGCGCCGGTCGGGCCGGGAAACTGCATGCGATAGCGCAGCCCGCGCGGCGAGAGAATCCGGTTCTCGAAGGCTTCGATGAAGGCAAGTTTGGCTTCCGTATGAAAATCGAGGCCGGCGGCGATACCGTCCTCGAGCAGGTAGTCGATCGCGGCTTGTTTGAGAACCGGATGGTTGTGTCCGTAGTTCAGCGAACCGCACGCTGAGAGGAAATCGACGAACGTGGCACCTTCACTGTCCGTGATTACGGAGCCTCGCGCTGAGCTCAGAAGGCGCGGCAGCCTCCTGCAGTAATAACGGACTTCCGATTCGTGCTGAGCGAAAAGCGTCTCGTGCCGCCTGCGTGCGTCCGGCGCCAAGGTCGGCCCTGTGTCGAAAGCTAAGTTCAAGCGTTCATCCTCCCGTTGCGGGCTCCTCTCCGCGTCATCGCAATCTTCTGAAGCTTGTCGCGCACGGCTCTGAGATCTCGCGAGATCGCTTCGAAGCCGGCATCGGCGGTGACCCGGCTGAGATACTCCGCCGCGTCCGCCATGTTGGCCACGGTCGTGGCGTCGGTCGAATTCCCCTTCTCGTCGCTCATGCGGCGCGCCTTCCTTCGGAAGGTTCCGGCGAGGCGATGAGTACGCGACGGCCGATCTCCAGCTTGGCGCAATGATAGACGGGCCGCACGAAGTCCGTGGGTACAAAGAAGGCTCGTTCGATCTCGCTCTCGATTTCCTGCGGCGGGCCGAGCCAGTGAATTCCCGTCCGGATGAAATGAGAAAGGAGATGCTCGCGCGTCACGCCGATCATTCCGGTCGCGTCGTGATCGACCAGGAATTCCTGGATCGCGCACAGCAGTTCGGGGAAGATCCTTTGACGCGACAGCGGAGGCACCGACTTGTCGACGCAGACCCTGGTCACTTCGAAGATTCGTGCCGAACGGGGGAGGGAATGTCCGTCGACCAGATGCGGCCAGTATGATGCCAGCATGTACGGAAAGGTCGTCCTCAACAGACGTGCGACGCCCCGCACGACCTTCTCGTCGTCCCGCCACACCAGGTAGGTCGCCGCCGGCGTGTCGAACTCGTCAAATTCCAAGCCGTCGTAGGAGCTGTGCTCCAGTCCGCGCCTCAGGACGAAGCAGCGGTATCGTAACCTCGCCTGAGAAGCGAGCGCATCCTGGAAGTGGTGCGCGTCAGCGATGGAGAACGCCTCGATCATGGACCGCCCCGAAAACTGTTCTCCTCATCGGAGCAGAGCGCGGGGCATTCGGGTACTCGGGGAAACCCCGGGGCGGACGCCATACTTCGGTAAAAATGTCGCGAGCCAATTCGCGCCGTGCGCGTGCGAATTTCCGGGGCACGTCGGTGGCTCGGCGATCGCCGGGATCACAGTGGGATCAGGCCCTGCTTGATCCCCATGATGACCGCCGTGATCCTGTTGTTTGCGCCGAGCTTGCGCATCGCGTTCGCGAGATGAAATTCTACGGTCTTCTCTGAAATCGAAAGGATCTCACCGATCTCCCAATTCGTCTTGCCTTCCTTGCACCATCGCAGGCATTCCAGCTCCTGGCAGGTCAACGGCAACGATCGGAGCTCCCTCCCGTCCGCCAGTTCGCAGTATTTCAGCCAGTATTGGACCGCCAGCATGTAGACGTGGGTCATCCTTTGCGTCGGAGACGGGCATTTTTCCCGCAGGCTGAGGCTGATGAGGTCGACCTCGCTACCGATTCCGTGAATCGGAATCGTGATGCCGGAATGGACCCCGAGCTCCCGGCACTGCTCGAAGAACGTTCTCTGCTGTCGCGAAAATCCCGCTTCGCCGCCAGCATCCGACCAGGCGAAAGGCCTGCGTGCCGACTGGATTCGCTGGACCACGGGATCGATCTTGTCCCATTCGCCGGCCTGGTAGGCATCGAGGTAGCCAGCCGGGAACTCGCTCCAGGGTATCGAGCTCAGCCGTCGGTTTCTCACTCTGGCAAAGACGGCGTTTTCATAGCCTTCGTCTTCGACCGCGGTCAGAAAGAGCCGTTTGAGCTTCGCGGCCGACGTGACGTCCTGTGTGCTGTCAATGAATTCCTCGACCATCGCGACCATGGTGCCCCCACCTGCAGCGGTCCGCTGCGCTTGCATGCTTCAGAAATTTCATCATCAAGGAATTGAAGGCCGACGGAACCTCCCAATGAGCGGCGTGACCGGCATCGATAAAAATTGGTGCTCCGGTCCATATGTTCGCGAAGCGCAGCCGCCTCAGGTAGTCGGGCCGGATGAACGGGTCGGAGGACCCCTGTATGACGGCTATGGGCCTGCCGATCTCGGAGACCGCCGCGGCCTCGTCCACGCCGCGACCGGCCAGACCGTTCTTCACCATCCAGAGTCGGGCGTTGCCGTCGGTGCGCGCGGCCATGCGCGACAGGTGATGATGGAGCGGGAGCGGTCTCCCCATCATCGCGGAGACATACCGCCGAGTCTCTTCGCTGCCGAAACGCTTGCGCCCGGCCAGAGCGGTCGTCGACGTCCAATTGAAGCCTTCGCCGACGCCTTCGGCGTCGAGCCGTATCGGCGGCGTACCGCAAACGATCAGCGATCTCACCGCCGGATACCGGGCCCACATCTCGATTCCGATGTGTCCGCCAAGGGACCACCCGACGATGTGGAACGAGCGGTAGCCGAGAGTGTTCATCAGCGTCCGCAGCGAGTCCGCATAGCCGGGAAAACTGTAGGTGGTCCACGGTGAAAGCGAATCGTCGGAGCCGCCATGTCCCGGCAGATCGGGAATGACGACGCTCAGACCGGAACTAGCCAGCGCCTTGGCTTGTGCCGAGAACACCTCCTTGCACGAAGAATTTCCGTGGATCAGAAGGACGCCGACAGGGCCCGCCCTTCTCTCGTAAACGCGGAGCCGGAGGCCTCGAATATAGCAGGTACGCAACATCCCCTTGTCCTGCCCGCATTAAAATGACAGCCGGTTTTAAATAGGCGCTTCCCAATATTCACCGATGCGCCGAAACGCACCGAGCTTCAAGTTTTTGAAATTTGTCTTCTGCAACAACTGCAGATTGATTTTACCGGATCGTACATATCCGCGCGGCCCGGTCAAGCGCAACCGGACGCCTTCTCGCGTCCGTCGGCCGTCCTCGGCGTCCTTCGCTTTTCGGCGGCCGCGCGATGCGACAGCCGATGCCTAACTACCGGCCAGCCAAGGCCGGCTTCGCGGCTGCGATACGTCCGTAGCTCGCCGGCCGGATCGCAGTCCGGTCGCCGGCGACCATCGGTTAGCCGGCCGTCGGCGCCCCGCGGGCTCTCGCTCGTGGACGCCGAAAGGTCAGAGGAACGATGGCAGGAGGTCGCTCTCCTTCCGGATCAGGACCGCCGTTTTCGCTTCGCCGACCACGGGCTGGTTCTTGCTTTCGATGGTGTCGGCGTCGCGTATGGCGTTGCCGAAATCCAGCCCCGTACGCCGTTCGATTTCCGGAATGGCCACGCGCCACTGCGAGACGCTCACGAAAGCCGGCCCCGCCGGCGGCTTGATGCCGTGTTCGCGCTGTTCCGAGAGAAGCTGTAGCTGATCGACGACCAGGCCGACCGACTTCACGCCGGTCTTTCCCTTCCATGCGATGATCTTGAAGAAGGATGAGGGGATCTGAACGTCGTCGGACCAGAGATCGATCTTGTCGTCGAATATCGGTCCCTGAAAGACGCAGATCCGGTTGAGCGTATCTTCCGCGATCGCTCCGTTTTCAAGCACGTACTGCTCTGCGCCCTGCCAGAACTTGGTGCTCTCGTTGAAGCGGAAGTGCTGCGGGGAGCAGTTGGTGAAATGGTACGTGTCGGCATTGGCACGTTCCGCCTGCTCCTTCGTGCCCCAGTCGGGATCCGTGCGACGGGTGAGATGGCCGCGGTCGAAGAGGTTCGACCATGCCGAGTAGAAGGTCTGGTCCAGGAAGAAGCTCGCACTAACCCGCGGGTCCTTGTACCAGGTCTCGCCTTCCGCTCCGTCCTTGACCTCTCCGGTCGTTCTGTCGATGTCGAGGAATCGCTTGCCGTCGATATTCGTCGCCGTGAAGATCGCGATCCTCTTGGACTTGTTCATCTTGATGCTGAAATGTTCGTACTTCAGTTCGCCCTGTTCGGCGTTCGCCTCGCCGGCCCTGAGCGGCGCGACCTGGCGCGCAAGCTTCGCCGACGGCTCGGGCAGCGGGAAGCTGACTCCGTGCACGAAGTTGGGGTCGTAACCGTCGCGGTTCGAATAGTCCTGGTCTACCGCGATCTTCTCCGCCCCGCGAGTCAGCGCCTTTGGCGAAGGGGCGGGCGCCCGAACCGGCGTGCCGCCGTTCGGGGCGCCGATGCGGACGGTGATCTCGAGAGGCAAGATCAACTTCACCTCGGTGCTACCGGTATCGTCGGTCATGGTCGGTCCGTCCTGTCCCAGAGTGAGGCTTTCCTGAGCGTCGTGCGAGGGCCTGGGCGGCGAGAGCCGTTTTCCGCCCGTGCCGATGGAAATGCTTTTCGAAAGGTCGAGCGCCTTCTGCAGCAGCGTCCGCTGGGAATCCGGCAGCGACGGCAAGCGAGCGGAAAGGTCTTGGTAGATCGCGCTGATGCGCACGCCTTCGTTGACGTTGGTCGGAATGGGGCGTTTCTGTTCGTCCTCGCGTTCGAGAAACGGCTCTCCGAAATGGTGCAGAGCGACCAGTTCCCAGGAGTCGTTGAAGACGGGAGATCCGGAGGATCCATGATCCGTGTCCGTCTCGTACAGCAGCGTGCGATCGGTGCGATATTGCAGAACGTTGTCGCGGACCGCGATCATCTTGGGCAGCCCGTTGGGATGCTGAATGATGTTTACGTTCATGCCGATGACATGTCTGTCGGGGCGGTCGGACATGACGCAACAGCCGAGCTCGGTCGGACCGGCGGCTCCGGAGGTCCTCGCGCCCAGCGCGATCAACGCGTAGTCGAATTCCTCCTGTTTGGAGAAGATGGCGAAGCGAGCCGGGTCGAGCCTGTAGGTCGTCACTGGGCGCAGACTTCCGTCCTCGCCCATCTCGCGGTCGAACGTAACCTGCGCGGCAACGGCAACGGTTTCGTCGCCGATGACGTGCTGGTTCGTGAGAAATAGGTCCTCGCTGACCAAAAATCCGCTGCCGGCCGTCCAGCTTCCGGCATTCGTGGTCTCCACGAATCCGACGGCCCGGCGTGCGGTCGCGCCGGCGGGTAGGAACCACGATGCCTGAAGGTCGTCCGACCCGATGATCGCTTCTGCCCCGGTCGGCAGCCTCTGACGTGCGGCGCGCGCCATGTAGACGGCCATTCGGGCTCGATCCGGCTCTGCCTCGCGCCATCGCTTGTCGTTGACGAGGGCTCTGACCTTATCCCGGTCATCCTTCGATTTTTCAACGATGTCCTGGAAACGCGACCTATCCACTTCCATGCGCTGAACTCCGTCGCAGCCGTGAAGGATATCGACCGCCGATGTTCCGATACTGCGAAGACACTGATACGACAGACAAGCTGGGAGATTCCCGGGGCGTCGGACCGTACGGATTTCGCTGGGGCGGAACGTCCGTGGACCCAGGGGCTAGGGTAATGCCGAGGGTGCGCATGGCGCGCTATTCTGGCTCAATGGCCAGGGTGGCCGAGCGCTTGCGGCCGCGCGGCGAAATGACACGGAGACCCTATGGCGACGCAACCGACCGATCATCCGGGCATCGATGAGCCCGTCGTGGTGACCTTCGAGCAGGTCGCAAAGGCGCTCGGGACCACCGAGGCCTTGGGAAACCTCAACGAAGCGGCCGGACGCGACGATCGTACGCCGCCCGTCGAGAAGGCTGCGATCATGGCCGGCATCGGAAACGTGCTGGAGCAGATCCGAAAGGCGGAAGCGAGCGTGGGAGCGAAGGTTCTCACCACTCCGCACGACGCGCGAGCTGCGCGCCTACAGAGCCTGATAGCCTCCGGAGAGGCCGCCAACCTCAAGTTCGGCCCCCTGCCAAGCGGAGGCAGGGAAGCGATGTTCGACACCGACGATTGGTTCGGGTGGGCCTCCGTCGCCTGGGAGAAGCTCAAGCATCTCAAGCCGCACACGATGATCCGGCCGCAGTCGCGCAAGGCCGTCCCGTTGGCCGACGTGGCGCGCATCGCCGTGCTGGGCGATTGGGGCACCGGCCTGTACGGAGCGCCGAAAATCGCCGATTCCGTCAGGACGGATCCCGATCCGTTCGCCATGATCCTCCACCTCGGCGACGTCTACTATTCCGGCACCGAAAGGGAGGTGAACGAGCGTTTCCTGCGGGTATGGCCGGGCAGGAAGGAGGCGGTAAGCCGCGCGCTCAATTCGAATCACGAAATGTATTCGGGGGGCGACGCGTACTTCGGAAGCACGTTGCCGGCCTTCGGTCAGGACGGCAGCTACTTCGCCTACCAGAATGCGAACTGGACGTTGGTGGGGCTCGACGTCGCCTACATCGATCACGCCATCGACGACGCGCAGGTCGATTGGCTCCAGGGCATTCTACATGATGCCGGAGACAGAAAGGTCGTCCTGTTTTCGCACCACCAGCTCTATTCGAGCATCGAGTCCGAGCAGGGCGCCAAGTTGTGGTCGCATCCGGGATTCGGAGCCATCCTGCGCAGCAAGCGCATATTCGCCTGGTATTGGGGACATGAGCACCGCTGCACGGTCTACGCCGGAAAGGATTCCAATTTTGGAATTATGGGGCGCTGCATCGGAAACAGCGGCATGCCGCAGGGACGGGCCGCTACGATCGGCCTGCCGCGCTCGGCGGATCCCGCCTTTCAGGAGGCGGATTGGCGGCAATGTCCCGCAGTGACCGTCGAAGGCAATCCGCTTCCGCCGGCCATGGTGCTGGAGGGGCGGAACGAGTTCATCAAGGGCGAAGAGGAAAAATTCTCCCCTCACGGATATGCGGTTCTGACGCTGGACGGCCCGCACCTCAAGGAACAAGTGAAGTCGGCAACCGGCAAGGTCATCTACGAAAAAGTACTGTAGGGAGGCGCTTATGGCTCTCGACCAACGACACGCCTTTCTCCTCGACCGTGCTAGGCGCGCGCTCGGGCACAACACGCCGATGGACGCGGTCGACAAGGTAAGGTCGATCATCGGCGCGAAGGACATTCCGAACAGCGAAGCGGAAGCCCAAATGGCGATGGACACGCTCCTTGCAGGAGACATCCCGACGCCGGCCCAGCTTGCGGCCCTCGAAATCGTCGTGCGTTTGATGCGTCCCGTCGTGTTCACCGAGGACGGCATACTGGGCGATCTGCCGGAGACGAAGAACCGCGACCTGCGTCCCGAGGATCTGACGAAAGCCTGGAGCGCATTTCAGACGATGGTTCGTCCTCACATCGGATCCATCGGGCGTATCGAGGATTCCAAGGGAAGACACGTGGGCACCGGGTTCGTCGCCGGAGACGATCTGATCGCCACCAATCGACACGTCCTGTCGGTTCTCACGACCGGGGCGGAGGCGCTGCGGCCCGACACCTGTCACATTGTGTTCAAGTATGAATACAACCGGGCGAATTCCGGATCCGACAAGGTTCCGATCGACACCGTAAAGGCGATCCACCCGACGCTCGACGTCGTCCTGCTACGCGCCCCCGTGGCCGGGCGCGCAGCATTGCCGTTCAGCCGGACGCAGCCCTCGGCGGGAGATCGCGTCGTCACCATCGGATATCCCGGAAGGGACGAAGACAATAATCCGCTCTTCATGGGGCAGGTGTTCGACGGAAAGTTCGGGGTCAGGCGAGCCGCGCTCGGCGAGGTCCTGGATGGATCGGCGACACCGAATCTGTTCCACGACTGCTCCACCACACAGGGAAATTCGGGTTCGCCGGTCTTTCTGATCGGCGACGCCACCGTCGCTGCGATCCACCGTTCGGGATACTTCATGTACAGGAACGAGGCCGTCGCCACCGACGAACTCGCAAGACTGCTCAACTGAACCGGAATACTAATGCCCTATCGCGCATTGATCATAGGAATCGAGAACTACGCGGCGGTCGACGACGGAAGTCTGGCAAAGTCACTGCCAGGAACGGTCAAATCTGCCGGTGACTTCAAGGACTGGCTGTCGGCGAAATGGAAGGCCGAGGCGGTGGCGGACGCGGATACCCAGATGCTCGTCTGTAGCGAGCCGGCTTTGCCGGGAGGCAGACCGGCAACCACGAAGAGCATCCTGAACGCCATTCTGGAATTAAAGCGCGATGGGCAGGGTGCAACGGACGAATTTTATTTCTTTTTCAGCGGACACGGCTTTTCTTTCGTCGACAACGGCATCCGTGCTGACATGCTCGTCGCATCCGACTTCGAATCCATGGTGTTGTCCGGAAGCTCCTGCCTGAATCTAAATAGGTCGATCTATTGGCTGCGGCAGCACCTTGGACCCGGACGTCATTACTACTTCGTTGATGCATGCCGCAATGTGTTGAGCGAAAAGGACATCATGCCGACCGGCATGCTGTTGCCCAACGATCCTCAGACGACCAGCGAAGCGTCTTCTTTCGTCCTGCAGTCCGTGAATGCGGGAGCCGTTGCTCCTGTCGATAAGGTGTTTCCGGACGCTTTGATTGCCGGCCTCAAGGGGGCCGGCGACGCGAAGACATGGGACGAGCGCTTCGACGACGCGATGGTCGTGCGGTTCGACACGCTGTGGAAGCACCTCGAGGAGAAGTTGCGGCCTCGGGAGGTCTACGGGACATTTGCCGGAACACAGCGTCCGGAAAAGACGCTCTTCTCGATCCTTCGCCCGGTTCCGACCTCCGTGTGTACGGTCGATATTCGGGGCACGACACCACGAGAGGCGACTATCGTATGCGCGGGCAGCCGCGGCGATCCGTCCGTCAGCGTGAAGGCTGCGGGTATGTCGACAGCGATCCATCTGTCTCCGGACCGATATCGCATTTCCTTGTTCGACGATTTGAGCGGGAGAATAATTGCAGGTCCGGAGAGTCAGACGGTTTACGATGACGTCAAGGTCACGCTTCTACCGCACATTGCATCGCAGCCAGGCGCGCGGGGCGGCGCTTTTGATGGTCCGCTCTCAAACATAGTCGTGCCCACCGACGGATCAATCGAACTCCACGATGCTGCCGGCTTGACGAACGAATTCCGTAAAGCGACGCACGTGCGTATTCCGAGGGGCCGATATGCGGCGATCCTGCGCGACGGCGATTCTCGGATCGTCAATCGGTTTGATGTCGAAATCGGCAATGCCGGAAAGATGATCGGCGGAGTGGCAGATTGGGCTGGCAGCCTTCCTCTCGACTCGATCGCAAAGCGGTTTCCGACAACTGATCACGGAGTCTGGTTTTCTGAGTCGTTGGGAGGGCCGATAGTCGACCCTGACCTGGACCTTTGGCTTGCGATCATCGGCGCAGGCAAGATCTTAGGCTCGGCGTCGAACATCGACTACTCCAAGCTGAAGGAGCTCCCTCTCAAGGAATTTACGGGCCGCAAGGTCGGTTCGACGGCGGTGTACGTCCTAGGCGGATTCGACGACATAGGCGCGCGTCTGGACGTTGGCCTATCCGGGCGCGCCGACGATGTCGCCTGGTCGATGGCCGCGGAGCCCCCCGGGATGGTGGGTGTCCGGGAATGTCTCATCGAAGCCGAGCCAGGGGAATTGTTGCTGTCGTTTCGCGTCGACGGTAATGCTGCCTACTCGGTTGCATCCTTTACTGCGGAAAACAGGGTGACCTTCGTGACCCTGTCCCGAGAAACTGATGGTAACCCGCGCATCTCCCAATATCTGCTTCCCGTCGGCGCGCTCCAGGACCACCTTGACCCCAAGATCGGCGCACTTCTCCGCGGCCGCAACCAACTTCACGACGTCAAGCGGGTCGCCTTGGCGGAGCGTGCGTTCCGGAAACGCCAGGAGTTGTCGAGCGCCCTAACGGATTCCGACGTCGAGCATCTGCGATCGGGAGCGTGGCCCGACCCGATTGTTTCAGCGTTGGCGGCATACGAATGCATTCGTCGTGGCCGGCTAGGCGATGCGCGAGGCATCATCGAAGCCGCAGCGCACAATGGCGTTCTCCTCCCGGACTTCGATGCTCTTCGAATCCTGACGGGCGAAGCGGAAGCCAAGATAGCGGGGGTGCCAGTCTTCCTCGACGGATTGAGAGCCTACGGCGATAAGGTGGCGAACTTGCCATTGCCGGAAGCCAACCTCGACTACGGCAGTGCATGGACGGCTTGGCTTTCCGCGGTCAGGTGAAGCGGGCGCACCGGGCTCCCGAGAGGCCGGGCCGAATTCACTCGTTGCATCATTATCATTTTCCTTCATGGCGCCCAGGTTGGGGTGCCGAGCGTTCCTGTCGAAAAGGTGGGTAGGCAATCTATGCGCTATCGGTCTGGCGAAAGAACGAATTGCGTTCTGACGACTTGCCGCGGATCGCTTGATCGCGAACCTGCAGCGAAAGGTGGTCTAACCAGCATCGCCGTGATCGAGATCTGTGGAACAGGAGGTCGGTGGTTCGAGCCCACCCAACTGTACCAACGAAATCAATGGCTTATTTCATCGCGCCACGATCTCTACGATTGTTAGCTACCGAGCAGCAACCACTGCGACTAGTCACGCTTAAGTGCGCGAAACGTAGGATCGACTCTGCTTGTTTCCAATGAGGTGCCACCGGTGATGGACGATCAAACTGTCCGCCTGTGGCTCGTCCATACGCGATCGATTGCGTGTTCTGGATGATGTTGAGGTCACGAACTATCCGACGGCCGGATGCCACTCGAAGGCTGGTATCGACGTGACGCAATCCGAAAGCCGAAGAAGAATGCTTCGCAGCCTAAGCGTGCGAAAATCTGCGCTGGCCCACGGTGAACCAGGTTGGCGGCGGCCCACGCCACCTATTCAGCTCAAATGAAGCTTCTGAACGCGGGGGCGCGGTTGAAATTGCCTGGTGTTACGGCCGTCCTGGGCATGCGCAGCTAGCGATCGATGTTCTTGTTAGTATGAAGGACGGGACGCTCGAGGTTTGGCAAAGCAAGCGCCGTATGGACAGGAATGACCGACCAAGGATATCGCCATCCGTCGCAAGGAGGAGCGCTGCACTGAAGGCCGTGACAGCGGTCAGCTTTGATCTAACTTGATCATTCGACCGCGCTGGCGCTCCGCCTCCGCAAGAATTGTTGGATAATTGTTGTGGAGCACCGAGGGAGCAGGAAATGTCTCACAACGAAGGCTGCCGACCTCTCCGGGCCTACTATACCCCAATACGATAACCTGTATTTCTGGGGCGTCGACGGTAAGGCATCCCACTTGCGCTTGATACTGCACCTCTTGCGCGCTCGGCATTGCGTTCGCGCGGCAGAGCCAAATTTGTAGAGGCGGATTCTCGCCTATTTGAAATCGGCGTCGCGGGTGCTCGGCCAGGGTGGGTATTAGTTGATCGAGATATCGGGCAATGTTCTCAGGCCCGTCGTGTCCGAAGCTGCGAAGTATGCTATCCAGCCGCAACCAGTTGGTGGGTCTGAGCCTGTCCAACGCTTCGAGCATGCCAACGAGCGCTGCTGGACGCGGCTGTGATTGCGGAGGTGTTGTTCGCCACGCCTCCCCTTCAAAGTGATGGTCCACCTTGTCGCTGAAGCCGTCCCAAGTGACCTGATCGGCCTGCTTTAGCTGCTCGCTGATGTCCATATCGAAGCGGTTTTTGGCGATGTACGCTCCCAGGTGATCGGTCTCATCGAAAAGCAACGCGCCTTTGAGACCGGCGACCCGCTGCCGCACTTCGAGATAGTGAAGCAACTCCCCTGTCGTCGGCAAAAAACGTCGAAGCACGAAGAGGTCGTCGACGGACATCGAGATAAACGGGTATTTGCCGAGGATAGGCTCCACGCCCGGCAGTTCTTTTGCCATGGCCGAGAAAGGCGTGAAGGCTTCCACGGTAAGGCCAATCGGCAGGATCAACCGGAACTGGTTTTTCGAAAGCCGGGAAGCCTCGACATAATCTCCGTCGATGAGTTTGTACAACGGGACCGTGGGTGCGCTCGCAAGATAGTCCAAGAATCGCTTGCACTGCTGATAGGCCTTGACGATCAATTCTTGAACGACACGCTCGTGGCTCGCAAAGTTCGTCGCTGGAGATTGCATCGGCATGACACCTGCCTTTGCTTCAATCACGAACAGCACATCCGCCAATACGATCAGAAGGTCGGTCTCTACCCAACGACCGGTCTGTACGTCCTTATAGAAGACACTCTCAACCGTCTGAGCACCCCTCAACTGATCTGACAAGATGAGGGGATACGCTTGCTCGATAGCGCGCCCCTGACGCTTCAGCCATTCATCGCGATAGGGCAGCCGCCTCCAGAGGCCCCATTGAATCGCTCGATATGCTGAATCACGAACAAACTGGCCGTCTGTTGCGTAGAAGTCAGTCCCAAGCTTGATCCCAGGCTTGATCCGTGCCGGTAGCGTCCGCATCGGAGTGCCGGAAAACGGGCCATTTGCAAAAAAGTCGCTGTTCTGGCCGGGCTTGTAAGAGAGATCTTCGAGCAATGGCAGCGGCAGGTTGGAATGGCGGCTGAGGTTGCAGACTCCGCCAAAGAACAGGTCGCGAAATAGTCCGGACATCTCAGATCCGAACGAGCTGTCATCCGCCCTCCGCCGTTCCAATACCGCCCCAAGGCTTTCTCCAGAGGCCTCTACTTCTCGATAGGTGTCGTCCATCCGCTCCTTGATCGCGCCCGCTGCTTGGCTGAAGCCGGTTCTGAAAGTGTCGGAAATGCTTTGAATTCCCTTTGCGACGTCGACGAAGCCTATTCCATAGGCCTCTCGCAAAGCAGCATCGTGTGGTTCGAGCACGAATCGAAAGAATTCCTCTTCCAATACTTGGTAGCGATGACCTCTGATCATCGCCCACGTCGACTTTGCGTGGAATTCGGTTTGGGTTTTCGAGCTGGCCATGCAGTACCACATGGTCTTGTCCTGAAGCTGGCCGAGCGCATTCATGAATTCACCAGCCGTATTCTCGTCGAACGGAGTTTGTTCCGTCGGCAGCGGGCTGTGGCTGCTCCAAACGGCGTGCACATACTCCAGAGCAAATTGGAAGGTCGTTATGGCATCCTTGTTCGGGCGAGGCTCGTCCTCCGAACCCGCGGGGGTCAGCATTATGACCATGTGAAACTGAGCGAGCAGATAGCCAAGGAGTTGAATGGGCGGTTGACGCAGCACGAGATCGCAGACTGTCGCGGCAAGGACCTCCATCTCTTCGCGAGTGCTTTCAGCTACCTCAGCCCGATCGAGGATTCGCCACTCATCACTTGGCGCCGTGGTATCGCCTCCCTCCTTGCTTTGTCCCAAGATGTCACCCTCTATGGTCAAAATGATCGCCTGCGCCCGGCTACGAAATGCTGAGGTTGACGATCCCGATCCCTTTTCATCCGACCAGGCGTCAGTTCTACTCAGCTACGGGCAAGTGGTCCGTTACCGGATGTTCTAAGAGCACGCCGTTGCTGTCGAAATACGTGTTCGGCAATTTGAAACGTGCGCTGGCTTCGACAAGGGCCTGTGTCGCTATGTCGAGATATTCACGATAAGAATTAGCAGTAACTTTGGCGATTGCGCGCGGGTCGCCCCTTGGGTCGTTGAATGTCGCAGGAAAAGGCTGCTTGTGAACGAAGTAGTTTGAATACCCACCATCGAGGCCGAAGAAAATTGAGTACTTATTAAACGGGTCTACCCCTTCAAGGTCTTTTTTGTCGATTAGGTCCGTTCCATATTTTGGGTATCCAGCTGCACCACGGGAAATGGGTAGGAGGTGGTCGCGCATCCTTGCAAGTATCATGAATACGCCACTCCTCCATTCCTCGAAAAATGTCGTCTGAAAACCTGAGAAATCCATTAGATGAACGTTTGTCGCCAAACGGGAAACTTCGGCCCCTCGTTGGAATCCCTTTCTGGAAATGATCAAGCCAAAGTGCGCCCCGGAATCCGCGCAGACCGACCGAAATGAATGAACGACATTTTGGGGCACAGGCTTGTCCCAGTGTTTGCACTCGCACAACACAATAGTTGGGATAGGCGTCGAGCGTTTCACGGCATAGACATCGATTTCAACGGTCCCACGAACCGTTTCGAGCTTGTGCGCCCGCTTGCTCACATAGCCCATTTCGGAGAATGCCAGCTCGATCATAGTTTCGAGTTCTTGCCAGTTCGCGGGATTCCGATCGAAGAAATGTGTCGCCATTTGATCCTTCCGAACTGCGTGCTGACCGACACAGCATTGAGGAAGCCCTCAGCGTTCAAGCAGATTTCGCTTTCCCGATTTTGGCGCATCCGGCGATGCTGCCATCGAACACGCGGTACAAGGCTCGCCCTTGGTTGACCGCGGGCGTATTGAACCCGAGACCCTCCCAATCCTGGGCGTCCGTCGTGGGTCGAATCTCCAAAATTCCCCATAACGAAGAAGTGCGAACATAGCATGAACATACTACAAGGCAAGACGTGCGCTCCGATACACTCGTAGGAGCAGCTCTGCTGATCGAGACAAGGCGCAATCTTGGTTGCGCATTGTGGAATAGCGGAGCGCTTGTCGGCGCGGATCTTTGGTAAAGCAAGCCTACTGATGGCGGATAATGGCCTGTCAGTTAGCGGTCACACGACGAGAACGGACAGATGCTCGAACTTCCAAGAATTCGGCCCTTGTCCGAGGATCGAGATATTGATTTCGTCATTGCTCAGGCCGGCGGCCGACGAGCACACGAAGACTCGGATCGGAAGGACACAAGAAACTCCGACTACGTTCTTGGGCAATCAGTGATCGAGCTCAAGCTGTTGGATGACGAACGGCTCGAAAAGCCTGAGGCCCAGGCGAAGATCGGTTCGCTGTTCGGAGCGCTCCAGCCAGATCGCCCGGTGGTGGTGATCGATCCGACCGTAATCGAGCAGAATGATCGATATGCTTACGCGACGATCATGCAGGGACCGATCAGGGGCGTCGTGCGGTCAGCGCGAGCACAACTGAAGCAGAGCCGAAGAGAGATTGGCGACGACGCCATCACGGTCCTTTTCGTTGTCAACAACGGCTTCACGGCGCTCACTCACGAGGAGCTTCTGGATTATGTTGTGATCCGGGCGCGGAACGACACCGACGAGATCGACGCGGTTGTGGTCGCCGGTTGCTATCTTCATGGAGACGGATTCGACAGCTATGCATTGTGGCCGATCGACTACGTGTCGATCCACGAGGAACGCCCATTTACAGAATTCGAAGCCCTGAAATCCGCTTGGAACGAGCTTGCCAACCGACATATGACTGAGTTCATAATGGGCGAGCACGGCCTAACGGCGGCCAAAGAAGCTCAGACCGACATCGTGTTTGAGTGGGAAGGACGTGTCTTCGTAAAGCCGGCAACGCCTATCGGTTCCGAGAGCAAGTTTTTTCGAGCCGGGCGGCCGAGACTCAACCACGTTCCCTTCGAACGTGTGAGGCATGTCGCGTTTACCGTTCCGCGGCTTTCGCAAGTCGAATACCGCCGGGTGAGGGCCGCGCTGAAAGACGAACCACTGTTGGAAAGTTTGGACACCTGGAACGATCATGTCGAGGAGGCGCTGTCACACGGCACGCCCATGAGACCAGTGGTTGCGATCGATGTTTCACGGGGCACTTGGGAGGCATGGAAGCGTCGCAATCCAGGCAGCTCAGGACTGGATTCTCTGCGAGCCGCCGCAAATGTCCGCTACGGCGTCGAGGCCAGCAAGTTGGTGCATGCAGCGAAGGAGCTTCATCCGGGGATCGTCGTTCCTCGAAGGTATATCGCCGTGGTCATCGAACTGATCGGACAGGACGAAAACAATGACGTGTCGCGCATCGGCGTTTGCACGAGCGGAGATGTCGAGTGGATCGTCTTGAACGCAAGATTGTCGCACTTCGGAGCGTTGGCTTTGGCGGCCGCTCATGCAATCCACCTTGGCGTAGCCAATATTCTCTGGGCACACGATCTAAGGTATGCATGGGTATAGGTTGCGGGCGATCACCTCAGTCTCAAGCAAGGCTTCAACTTCCGCGGTTACGGTTACCTCAAAAGAGATAAAATGGACCCCCTCAACGAGTTTCCGAAGCGGGATAAAAATCACACGATAGAAACCAGGGCAGAGACCGCGTTTCGGGGTCTTCTCGCTCGCTCGAGCGATTTCTTCCTCCAAGTTTCGGACCATAGAGACTACGGAACGGACTGCCAGATCGAAGTTGTAGATCATGGCCAGGCTACGAACGTCAGGCTACACGTCCAATTAAAGGGAACCGAAAGAGCCCTGAACTCCGATGGTTCGATCAGCGTGGAGATATACCGTTCCAACCTGAACTATTTGCTGATGCATCGGTATTCCTTTTACGTCTGTTACCATCTTCCGACTGATAGCCTGCGGATCTGCACAGCGGATAGCGTTCTAAGACAGTACGAGCACGACAAAAGAAACTGGTCCGAGCAGGCAACACTCACCGTACGGTTTGTGGAGCCGCTGACTGACGGGCGCCTGAAAGCACTGGCGGCTCTTGCAAAGTCGGACGCAATTTCCTCACGAGACAAACGAGTCAGTCAATTGACCGCACGGGCAGAAGATGTTTCGAGCATAGTAAGAAGCGCTCTGCCGGACCTGCACGTTCCGGAGGACGATAAGCTCGCGTTGGACTTGCTTGCAAAGCTGTATGACCGCGGTGCGGATGAAGTCGTTAGCGCCGCATTCGAAAAATTCGCTTCCGTGCTCGGGCCCACCCATCCCGCTATGGGGTTGTGCTATATGGCCGAGATCAATCTCGGGATGGCAGGGAAGTGTCGCTTCATCGATCGGATCGAGGACGGGATAGCGCACCTTACATCCGAGCTCGGAATGGACCGCTGTCAGATCGGTAGCCTCCATTATTCAATCGGGAACGGCTTCGCGGCGCTCGGCAAGGAAGCGGAAGCCATACGTGCGTACCAAGACGCACTGCGGCATCTTTCCCCAGCGGACGATGCTGAATTATTGGCTCAATGCTTTAAAAATATAGGTTCAAGTTTCCAAAGGCTCGGGGAGGAGGAAAAGGCGGCTAGGTATTATCGCGACGCGCTTCGGCTTAGCCCTCATCTCGGCGAAGCACACTACGCATTGGGCAGTTACTTTCATCGAGCCGGCCAATACGAGGAAGCACTCGTCCACCTCGACAAGGTCGTCTTCCCTAGTGACACACTCGGCAAAATATCGTCCGTCGTCCGCCTCAGAATAAATGTTCTCTTCAATTTGGGAGACGGTAAACAGGCGTTTCGTGAGATAAATGGACTCTTGGGCGATGCTGGCAACGAAGGCTGGATATGGCCTTGGTGCGCCGGGCAAGTCGCAAGTTTCGGGCGCACCTCAGTGGCGAACGCCGGGCTCGCCACGGCGTTTTGGGAAAGATATCTGAAGACGCATCCTGATAGCTCGGATGGCAAGCGTGAATTGCTGCTGTCGAAGCTGTATCGACGTGCAAGAGGCCAGGACATCGGGAAGTCATACGCTCAGTTCGAAAAGGAATTCGAAGCTACCATCGAGCAGGTAGACGCCGACGTTGTCGCGTTCCTGTGGGATCGTCTAGGCCACTGGGCGCAGGACGAAGACAACTGGGCGGCCGCGGAGCGCTGTTTTCGAAAAGCATACGAGCTCGAAGGCGGGCACTACGGCTACTGTCTAGGCACAGCACTGAACTTTCTTGATCGATATGAGGAGAGTCTACCAATCCTCATTTCTCAGGCCGAAGAGATTCAGCCTGACGATATGAGTTGGTTTCAGGTCGCGAGGGCATATGAAAACCTGGACCGAATACCGGAGTGCGTCGACGCGTACCGAAAGGCCATATCGCTGAATCCAAACTATGATCTAGCGTGGTTCAATCTTGGCGGCGTGCATTGGAATAGCGGAGACCGAGAAGAAGCTAGCCGCGTCTGGAAATCAGCAGTGGAGCGGTTTCCAGACCACGAGCTGACTTCTAAGCTCCGCAGCGATCTACCCTTCGCCCTTTTATAGGTAATTTCTTGTACATCTCGCTGGCGCCTATCGTCGCGTCAACGATTTTACGGGACACGCCTCAGGTTCGGCAGCGGAAGGCGTCGATTGCAAAGAGGTTGTGCGTATTATACTGCACATTGATCCGGGGCAGCGGTCGGATCGAGCTCGCCGACCGTGGGAAACCCACCTTGCGCGAGTCCGTTGGATGACCGGGCACTGCAGCCGCGATCTCCTGCCCGGCGAAGCTCCGCACTAATGCCCGCAAGAACCTTGTGAGCGCAAACACCAGCCTGCTAGCGGTGACTGCCTTTCTTCCTTCGCGGGTCCACCGCGGCAATAGCAGCTCAGGGGCGCAGCGTAGAATACGCGAAATCGAGCGTCTGGAGCTGTCTAGCACTAGCTCAATTAGTACGTGCGTCATCGAAGGAAGTCGCGTAGTTTGGCCCAATTGGATCGCTGGTTTTTGACTTTTGCGTTGACCGAAGCGCCCCCGTTTCAGTGAAGGCATGCGCGCTCGTTTAACGCACCTAAAAGCATCCCGCCCGTAAGGTTCACATGGATCATCTCTTACTACCAAACGGATTGAAGAGACTTATCCGCGATCGATATCTCGCGGGCGTTTCAGATGCTCAGATGAAGTACCCGCTTAGCGCCGGCGACGAGGACACTCTCACGGGAGCGCTTGGAAGTAACATTTCTATGCCGAGCCAAATGATTTTCAGCGAGGGCCAGCGACGATTTGCTTACCAGATTTCCTATCACAAGATCCGCGGACGAGGGCCGGGAGCACCTGAGAAGCGTTTGGGGGCGGATGGAATTTTTCAGATCGAAGTCAACGACGAGCGCGGGCGACGACGAAAGGGACTTCCGTTTCAAGCTAAGAAAGGATGGCGCAATTTAGATCACTCCCTTTTTGAACAAGCTAACCTGATGATCGAAACTGCGGGCGATGGGATCGTCATCGATTATCGAAAAGATCGATATAGTGCATGCCGAGCCGAGGACGTACTTCACAGTCAGGCCGATAGAAGGGTGGCTGACCGTGCTGGAAATGTACACCCTCTAGGGCAGATGCTCGCCAATGACTTTCTCGATTGTACGATCGGAAAACCTGGACTGTTTTTTGATCCAGAGACGGAGAAGTGGCAGACAGATGTCATTCACCCCCCTGCCGTTAAACATGTCATAACGACACGCGTGTCCGAAATTAGGTAGCGTAAGTCGAACAGCAAAAGCCGCCCGACGATCTGCGCCTGTCCTCTGGGGACAACATCAGGTGGATTGCTGGGATCTTCAATTAATGGTGCCTCTGCTCACCATCACGCGTCGAGTGTAGCCGAGGCTGACCGGACCGGAAAAGCTGCCTGGTCGGCGTGGTCCTCGGTGGTGGCCTGCGGCTTAGGTGCTGGGGTCGGCAGCTCTTTGCGTTTTTCTTGCTTTTCTCTGTCTCTTCTCGAATTCGGCGCTCCAGATCGCTTGCCAAAGAGGCATGCCGAGATGGATTGCTTGCGTAGCGTTGCATACCACAAGAAGCGTGTGTGCCTGCTTGGTCCAATCCGGGGCTGAAAGCTCTTTCCAGCAAGAGGGGGCGCCGAGCGTGCTAAACAGCTCGTGCCCCGTCAACACGAGCACGGGGTTGATGGGCCACTCGGTCTTCCACGGCTTCATGCCCGCCTTCGCAATTTTCGTTATCTCCCTAATCTCGCGAGGCGTAAGCTGCTTTCTCAGCGTGCAGAAGGCGAGGATCGCTCCGGGGAATTGCTTTGCCAGCTCGTTCATTCGCTGGAAATCTTTCTGCTGAAACTCGTTATAACTTTTGCATTCGGCGAACAAAACCCCGTCTTGGCTCTCTCCAAATGCCACGTCCTGCCACAAGAGCCCGAGGTCCGCTTCCAGCACCGCACCCGTAGTTGCGTGCTTGGCCGTGAAGCTCAACGCTGGGGTCGTCTGAAGAGAACGGTCGTGCTGAAGAAAATTCAGGGCGAGCAACACTGAGTAACTTCCGTCGCCGAATTTTTCGACGCTGAATGGTCCCGCGGTCTTGAGATGCCATTCGCCCTTGTTGGCTTTGTCCACCGCCGAAATCGCGTCGAGCTTCTTAAAGCAGAGAGGGCAAGTAAGTTCGGCCGCGAGATCATTCACGCTAAACCACGATGTTCGCCCGCAGTGAGAACACTGCGTTTTGTATCCGAGCTGAAAAACATTGCGCTCGACCAGCGACTCGTACAGGCGGTTGTTCCACCGACCTATGCTCTTGATCCGACTTTTTACCTCGCCTAAAGGCGCGCCCTTTCCGTTCTCGCCGCCTTTGGTCATCGTGTCGAACAGTGACAGGAGCGGCTCGTTTGTGAGGACGCTCGTCCATCCGCGAAGCTGCGAGTGCATCTGCTTCGCCAGCCGGCCGCATGTCGATAGTTCGGCGTTAAAGCCCTTGTCCTTCAACCACGCAAAGAAGATATCTTCAGCAGGGGGAATTTTCCAACGTGTATTGCGCTTCCAATCGACTAGATGAACAGCTCCGGTACGACCGATCCGAAACTCATCGCGCGAGGAGTGGAATATCCCACCGGCTGCACGCAGGACTTCCTCGCCGTGATCGTACGGCAATACGTCTGCGAGCAAGCCATCGCCTTCCCCATAAAATCTTGGGTAGATCTCATTCGCATATCGGGGGGTGCCGTTCGATACGTCCGTGATGAACTTCGGCATAACCAGATCAAAGCTGGCAGTGTCGTTCACCTCGGGAAAGGAATATTCGGTTGTCGATGAAACGACGTTTTGCGGCGTCGCATTATCCCTCCCCATTGCCCACTCGTCCCAGATCCGGGGATACCAGTGCTGCAGGGCGAGCGCCCAGGCTTTAGGATTGTCCGGAATGATTGTCTCCGGCTGCAAGAGCGCCGCCAGTGCCTCTAACTCCGGCATGGTCGAGGAATAGCTGCGGATGATATTTGTGCCGTACGTGATCGATGGATTGAATCGGTTAACGCCGAAACGATCTCGAACAAAATTTCTGATGTAGGAAATATACTCAGGGACTTCGGCAAATTGCTTCGGCACAGGAATGATCGGGCGGCCCAGCGCCCGCAAATTCCAGAAGTCGACTATGTCGGTGAATTTCGTTGCGTCCATATAGAATGCATATGAACGATCCAACCCGCGCCCCTCTGTTTCCAATTGGAACCGCGTGATGTTTCGCGGGAAGAAGACACGTGACTGCATAAGTGTTTCGTAATTGTCAGGCCCGATCGCGGGCTTCTCGATATCAATCGCCTGGGCGAACTGGCTCTCGACGATCTGCTGGATTGGTTCGGGAAGTTCACCGACGGTTGCAGCCCAGAACAACGCATGTTGGGCTGGAAAGACTGGGAAGGCGACCTTCGACGCAAACCGCCGAACAACCTCAAAGTATTCTTTGTATATTCCGTGCATCAGCTCGAAAACGCCGACCCCATATTTCGGAGCCCGGTCCTGCTGACCGGAATGGAAATTTGACCAGATGTCATCGATCGATATAGTGGATCGGCCTAAGTCGGTGACATAGGCCGGCGGTGTGCCGCCCGTGCAATCGACAAGAATGTCTGGATCGAATGCGCGAATGTAGCCGGCAACGCGATCCTTCATCGCAATTCGTTGACCTGGATACAGTCTCCAAGCCTTCAGCGGCTGAGCATAGAGCGGAATGATGGGGTTATACGTGCCGCCCCACAGCGTCGAATTGATCTGGATCGCGACACGCAATGCGGCTTTGTCTGGCGGAATGAGAAACGCCAATCGCAAAGGTCTGCATTTGAGTTTGATGTTTCCGAACATTGCAGGTCAGTATTGGCGCAGGCTAGCGGCCTGCAATGATGATGGGACGTCTGTCTCGCTCTCAGTTGCAATCAGCGGCCAAGCCCGGCGATCTTCACTGCTTGCGCGTATTCGTTCTCGTTAACGTGCGATGCGGCCTCGCCGAGCATGGTCTCAAGCCCCTGCCAGTTTTCGATAGGGCGTCCAGAGCACGAGCCAATATCAGTTCTTGGAATTGTCATTTACATAACAACCTAGAACGAGTGAAGGAACTTTGAATATCTTCCTTGACGCCGCGAGCGACGATCTGGAGCGCTCCGTCTGAAAGCGGTTGCTGAAGTTTGAGGGCTTCGTCCGGAGCGGCCGTCATCCAGGTCTCGACTTCGTCTGGCGTTGTCAGGATTACCGGCATCGCCTTCGGGTGGATGGCACCGACCTCGGCGTTCGGCTCGGTCGTCAGGAAAGCGTAGAGGTCGTTAGTCGTCTCACCTTCCTTGACCTTCCGCACCGACGTCCAGTTGGTCCAGATGCCAGCGAAGCAAGCGAGGGGGCGGCTCTCGTCGAGCGCAAACCAGATGTCGCCGCCCTCGGCCTTGTTGAACTCGCTGAAGGAGTTGAACGGCACGACACAGCGGTTTTCGGCTCCCAGCCATCTCGTCCAGTGCTTGCTCTTCATGTTGCGGATGTTTGTCGTGCCGCCGTCCGGCTCCATCCGTAGCAGCTCCTTGAAATCGACGGTCTTGCCCTTGGCCTGCAGCTTCTCGGCTCGTTTCTTGGTGGCGTCCATCAGCGCTTTTGACGACGACGGCATTCCCCAGCGTGCCGTGGCGAGTTCGCGGCCCTCGGCCCCGTTGCGCACAATCGGTGCTTTGTAATCGGGAAAAACCCCGGGCATCGGCGCCAGATTGCCGACGTATCGGTTCACGACGCGGAACAACGCGCTGATTGCGGCTTGGTTGGTCGTGATCGAGTAGAGATTGCACATCGGTCAGGATTCGGTCAGAGGGTGGCGCGGCTGCCAAGCCAGTTGTAGCAGAGTCGCGGAAGGACGCCGGCCCGCCTTGGCGCATTTGCGGCAGCGCAGCCGGCTGGCGAGATCGTGCACGAAGGTGGTCGGCGGATGCTTCATCGCCGCGAGGTCAACGTCGCTCGGCGTCTTGCAGCGCGCGCACTGGATCTCCAGCCAAGGGAAGCCGCCATTCAGCGCTTGATCGATCGTCGGGGATGGATCAATCGGTTCTCCGTCTGACCACATGCGTTCGTTCCAACTCTCGCATAGCAGCTTGTCGGCTCGCTGGATGAGCGCTTCCCCCTTCGCCCGCGTCTCCGCCGATTGGGTAGCCAGGATGTTGGCCATTGCCCGCGCCTTGCCAAGCTCCTTCGCCAGAGCCTTGCGGTCGCCGCCCGACAGCGGCGTAGGGTGATACTTCGGGGCCATCCGGACATCCAGGCGCTAAAAGATCGGATTGGCGATCCGGAGCGGGCTACGACGTCTCGAACGCCGGCCAGCACCCGTCTTCCTCATGCCTGCCGGTGCGCTGCTGGCAGGTGTTGTCGAGCAGCCGCTGCGCCACGTCCTTCCAGACGGCGTTGCCGCCATACAATCGGACTGCATCGGCGGTCTGAATCTCCACGGTCCGCTCACAGCGGCGGCAGGAGACGCGCAGCACGTGGCGCTGAACCTCCGACAGACGCCGCTGCCGCAACTGCACCCCGGTCGCATCAGCGCGAGGGTCTTTGAGTACCGATTCCCAGTATTCGGCCGGGAGGGGCGCATCCGGAGCCGCAGCGGAAGGGCCCGGCCGGCGGGCGGCTTCAGCGGCCAGTTTTTCCATCTGCTTTGGGGTCGGCATGCGCCAGCTCGCGGGTCGATCGGTCATTCCGAATTAGAACATAAAGTGAACAAAAGTCGAGTCCGGTTGCGGTGGTCGCTGAGAAAAAATCATCCCGATGGGATGGCCCCGGTGTCGGAACCAAGCCGGGCGGATCGTCTTGAATCCGGCATCAGTATTGGAGTTCCCCGCCATGGCCCCCCGCGCTAACTGGAAAGGCTTCCTGCGTCTTTCCCTCGTCACCTGTCCGGTCGCGCTCTATCCGGCCACGTCGGATTCCGAAAAGGTCTCCTTCAACCAGCTCAACCGGAAGACCGGCCACCGGATCAAGTACGCCAAAGTGGACGCCGACACCGGCGAGGAGGTCGCCAACGAGGACATCGTCAAGGGCTACAAGGTCGACACCGACACCTTCATCGAGGTGACGAAGGAGGAGCTGGAAAATGTCGCTCTGGAATCGACGCGAACCATCGAGATCGACGAGTTCGTGGACCGCAGCGAGATCGACCCGAGGTATCTGATCCGTCCCTACTACCTGGTGCCGGACGGGAAGGTCGGTCACGACGCCTTCGCCGTCGTCCGTGAAACGATCCGTGAGATGAACAAGGTCGCGATCGGACGGGTGGTGCTGACCAACCGTGAGCACATCATCGCCCTCGAACCCATGGACAAGGGCCTGATGGGAACGCTGCTGCGCTATCCTTATGAGGTGCGTTCTGCAGACGAGTATTTCGACGATATTCAGGACGTCAAAGTCACCAAGGACATGCTTGATCTCGCCAAGCACATCGTCAATCAGAAAGCGGGCCACTTCGAGCCGGACAAGTTCGAAGACCAGTACGAAACCGCCCTCATCGATCTCATCAACCAAAAGCGCGCCGGCAAACCCATCACCGCGAAAGAGCGACCGCGTGGCGAGAACGTCGTTGATTTGATGGACGCGCTGCGCAAGAGCATTGGCGGCGAAAAGGCGGCAGCGACAGAGGCGCCGAAGAAGCCAGCCAAGAAGGCGCGCAAGGCGACGGCCGGGCAGAAGGAAATGCTGATGCCGATTGCCGGCAAGAAACCGGCCAAGGAGGCCGTGGCAAGGAAGCCGGCGGCCAAACCGCAGCGGAAGTCGGCTTAAGGTATCCTTGCGGTGGGTTCACGGTAAGCTCGCTCCGACATGCCGGATGCGTCGAGATATTTCCCGGGCCGGCCGCTCTGTTCGCCCGCCTTGGACGTTCTCTGCTCCCGAGCTAGACAGCACGGCTGATCGAATGGCAGCGTCAGGAGGTCGGTGCGGGGAAGCGTCTCATGGCGAGAAAACTGAAGACCTACCAGACCTCGCTCGGCTTCTTCGATCTGGCGATTGCCGCTCCCTCCATGAAAGCGGCTCTGGAAGCGTGGGGCGCAGACAGCAATCTCTTCCACCAGGGCGCGGCGAAGGAGAGCCACGACCCGGACGTCATCGCCGCGACCATGGCAAAGCCCGGCGTCGTTCTCAGGCGGCCGGTTGGAACCGACCGACCTTTCAGCGAACATGCCGAGCTGCCCACCGATCTTGGCGGCGGTGGGCCGACGAAAGCCGCCCGCAAATCGAAAGGCCCAAAGGCGAAGCAACCTTCCTCTCGCCCCGTCGACAAGGCTGCGGAACGAAAGGCCGCTCTCGCCTTCGAAAAGGAGCAGAAGCGGCGCCAGCTTGAACATGCGAAGCAAGAGACTGCCAGGCAGAAGGACCGTGAACGCCGGCAGCAGGCCATCGACAAGGCGCAAGCTGCGCTGGACAAGGCCGCGCAGGAGCACGCGAAGCGGGCCGCCGTCATCGAGGCCGAGGTCGAGGCTCTCGAGAAGAGATCGCAAGCCGAAAAAGCCCGCTGGGATAAGGAGAAGGAACGATTGGAAGCGACGCTGCGGCGCGCGCGGGGTTAGTTTCCGTTATGCTCGGCGCCGGTTCTCCTAATCAGGAGGGCATTCTGGGCAGGTATCACCGATCGAGTTCAGCACGTCGCGAACCTCGGCCGCCGCACCATCAGGGGAGACGCCTGCGGGCGGGTCTGCGCGGGCGATATCGAGGGCCCGCTCCCTTGCATGCGGATCGGCGCGGTCCTGCATCCAACCGTGCTGCTCGCACTCGCGGATCGCGCCAGCTTCCTGGAGCACGTCGATCGCCCATCCGCGCAACGTCCGTATCGCCGGCCTTCGTTCATTCGTCATCAGCATAGGAATGGCTCCTGACAGAACGAATCGTTGCGTCCGCCATTCGTTCCCCTCCTATCACCAGGCTGGGCTTTGTCGAGAAACACTAGCGAAAGGTAGCGGGTGGGCGTGTCCGATGACGCCACTCTCGGCTGTCGCTTCTGAGCGATTGGATGTGCAGGCTCAAAAAGGGGGTGGCGATTTGATAGTTGCGTATTCCGCCACTGCCATGTTGACGGGCGGCGCCGCATATTTCCGGCCATGACGCAGCCATGGGAATCGGGAGAGGACTACGCGTGTCCGCACTGCGGCGCGATATACGCGGTGATGCTCGCCCAATCGCTTTCAACCGACGATGACGGCAAGCCTTGCATGGCATGCGGGGACGCGTTGGCATGGTGGCGCAGCATGACGGTGCCGCACTTCAAGCAAAAGGTGCGTAAGAATGGGGATCCGGCATGATCCCGAAGCACCATCACAACAAGCCAAATGCTGAACTGTGGTCCTCAGCTCGAGCAAAGACGCAAGGACTAGTTGGGCGCGTGCGGCAATGGCCGCACCGGGCTCTTGTGTTGGGGTGGACGGCCCCCTTCCGCCGGTGTGCGTGGCAGGATGGGGTCGTCGATGACCTCAAACGAAGGAGCCGTCCGTGGCAATTGTTCGAATCGGTTTGGACACGTCAAAAAGCGTATTTCAGCTACACGGCGTTGACGGGATGGAGCAACCAGTCTTGCGGCGCAAGTTGAGGCGCGGCCAGGTTCTGGAGTTCTTCCGTCGTTTGCCGCCAGCGTTTGTCGCAATGGAAGCTTGCGGCGCGTCGCATTATTGGGCGCGGGAGCTGCGATCGCTCGGACATGAGGTGGCGATGATCCCGCCACAATATGTCAAGCCGTATGTGCAGCGAGGGAAATCCGACGCTGCGGACGCCGAGGCGATTTGCGAGGCGGCAAGCCGGCCAAAACTGCGCAAGAACTTCGTGCCGGTCAAAAGTCCCGAGCAGCAGGGCGCGCAGATGCTGACGCGCGTGCGGGCTCAGTTCATCAGTAGGCGCACCCAGCTCGCCAATTCGATCCGCGGCTACGCCGCTGAGTTCGGCTTTACCGCGCCCAAGGGGCTTTCACGGCTTCCGCAATTGCTGATCGATATCAAGGCTGATGCGACAGTCCCGGACCTGGCGATAGAGTTGATAGAGGCGTTGGCTGCAGAACTGGCGCGCGTCGATGATCAGGTCGTTACGCTCGATAAGAAGCTCACGCAAATCCATCGGAGCAACGAGATGAGCCGAAGACTGGCAACCATTCCAGGAATTGGGCCAATCGGTGCGACGCTGCTGTCAATCAAGGTCGTGGATGCCCGCGGGTTCAAATCGGCAAGAAACTTTGCCGCTTGGCTTGGCCTGACGCCAAAAAATCACTCCACGGCCGGCAAGAATCGACTCGGTGTCATCACGCGCGCCGGTGACGGCATGTTGCGAACCGTCTTGGTAGCTGGCGCGACAGCCGTGATCGCGGATGTGCGACGACGCGGGAGCCGCTCTTGGCCCTGGCTGACAGACATCATCACGCGCAAGCCGCCGAAGCTGGTGGCGATAGCGTTAGCAAACAAGCTGGCGCGGATAGCTTGGAAACTGATGGTTACCGGCGAACGGTACCGGGCTGCGAGCGCGGTGCCGATCCCATCGCCGACATAGACTTTGAAAGACAAGCAGAGCTTTGCGTCAGACGGCTAGATCTGACGCTGAGGCCGGAACTTGCAGGAAAGGAAGAGGTGGTACGTTCGGCGCGAGCCGGTCATGTGAGACACTCCGCTCGGTTTACCGGCAGCAAATGCCGCTCTCGTGTTTGGAACTCACTGTCCGCGAAGCCCATCTTGGCCAAGGGTCGTAAGATCCGAAAATAGGCCGGACATATGAGCGCAAGCGATCCGAACATGCTGACCGATCCAATCCTTGCAAGTCGGGGGCCGTCCACATATGAACCGAGCCGCGTGGCGTCTCGCCGTGCGGCTTCGATCCCTCGCGCGAATATATAATGTGTCGCTCGCCGGAGGCACTCGCTCGCGGACCCCGCCGGCATTGCATGCCGGCGTCGCTATCACTGTCCCGCGTTCGGGTGCCTTCTCAAACCGGTCTCGCGACTGCACTCGGTCCCGGGTCCCGCCGCTATGCGTCGGCGCTATGCTGACCCTCCTGCGGGTGCCTCATTTGATTTTCTCACTCTTGCCTCTTGTTTTCACCTCTGCCGGGGCTGCCCAGCATTCTCACGGTCGAGATCTAAGTCCGTATGTCCTTTAGCGCCAGCATAGCGGCGCCACCGGTCTCCGTCACAGTCGAGCCGCCGCCGCGTATGAAGGCGCGGCGGCTCGACATCGGAGAATGCAGATGCAGAAGGTTCTTTTCGTGGGGCTCGACGTTCACAAGGTCAGCATTTCGGTAACGGTGGCGGAAGACGGGCGCGAAGGAGCGATCAGCTTCATCGGAGCGGTGCCAAACACGCCGGCGGCGTTGTCTAAGCTGAGCAAGCGGTTGGCCAAGGACGGCCATCGACTGGACTTCTGTTACGAAGCCGGTTTCTCCGGCTACGGCATCTACCGGCAGCTGACCAGTCTGGGGCATGGCTGCACTGTTGCTGCGACGTCCTTGATTCCGCGCAAGCCGGGGGAGCGGATCAAGACAGATCGCCGTGACTCCCAGAAGCTGGCAATTTTGCATCGTTCCGGCAATCTCACGCGGGTATGGGTCCCAGACGAGGGACATGAGGCAATGCGTGATCTCACCCGGGCTCGGATGGACGCGTCCATGCACCTCATGCGGGCGCGACAGCAATTGCTGGCATTTCTGCTGCGCCACGGTCGCTCCTACGATACCGGCAAACATTGGACACAACGGCATCGCTCGTGGCTTGCAGGCCAGACGTTCGATCAGCCGGCGCACCAGATTGTCTTCCAGGACTATTTAGAAGCAGTTTGGACGACCCAGGAACGGCGTGATCAGCTTGTTGGCCGCATCAGCACCATGGCTGCCGATTGGACGATGGGACCCCTCGTGGAAGCGCTGCGCGGATTAAGAGGGCTTGATCTCATTTCAGCCGCAACATTTGTCGCTGCGATCGGCGATCTGGCTCGCTTCGAGAGTGCTCGCCATTTGATGGCGTATCTCGGCCTGGTGCCTTCGGAACAGTCGAGTGGTGAGCGGATCCGGCGTGGTGGCATTACCAAAACCGGCAACAGCGAAGCTCGGCGCATGCTCATCGAGGCCGCCTGGAGCTATCGCTATCCACCTCGTGTCGCAAAGGAGAAGGCTGAAGTGATCGTCCGTCTTCCAAAGGCAGTCCGGGATATTGCCTGGAAGGCACAGCTGCGGCTCTGCAAACGATATCGGACGCTGAGTGCCGCTGGAAAGAAGCCAACCATCGTTGTAGCCGCAATCGCGCGAGAACTCTGCGGCTTTGTATGGGCGATCGGCCGGGAGGTGAAGCCGGTGACAACGTAGTCAGCTCGCGCCGGCCTGTTTGGCCGGGAGCAGGACACCGGTCAAGGCAACCCTCGAGAGCCCCATCGGGCCGGCATTCAACCCGACGCCCGCACTAAGTCCGAGGTAGGCCTGCGACGAAAAACGCTCATGCGGTCTCGACCCGCGAATGGAAGATTGATCGACCGTCGCCATCGTCGTTCTGCTCCCGACCTGACAGCATCACCTTGCGATCGTGCTCAACGCCGCACCTCCGGTGCGGTGACGGGCGCTTCGCGTCTTTTCCCTTGCAAAAGGACATGGAAGGGGCGCCGCCCCTCGCGCGCACCAGGGTAAAGCGCCGGCTGGTGCCGGCGCCGATCCGAGCGGTCTCCCCGGTCTTCCGCGCTTTCTCAGATTCTCAACACTGGAAATCCTGGCACGCGCTTGTGCAGACCCGCTCTTTGAGCGGCCCTTTTCGGGCGGGCGATCCCCCTCCGCTCGGCTCGCCCTGGCACTTGCTACCCCTGGTCTCGCCGACGGGCAGGGGCGCAGGCGCGGAGTGCGCCCTGCACCCATGCAAGCAAAAGGAGATCGATCATGTCGGTCAAGCACATTGAACAACTCCCCGAGAACGGAACGCAAGTTCTCATTCCGCTCAACAAGCTCAAGAAGTCCCCGAAGAATGCGCGCAAGACGCCGCACAGCGATGCGGCGATCGAGGCCTATGCGGCAAGCATCGCCGCCAAGGGCATTCTGCAAAATCTGGTCGTCGAGCCAGAGGTCGATGGTGAGAACGCGGCTACCGGGTTCTATTTCGTGACCATCGGCGAAGGCAGGCGGCTTGCCCAGCTTCTGCGGGTGAAGCGCAAGGAGATCAAGAAGACCGAGCCGATCCGGTGCATCGTGGACACCGCGAACGATCCGCACGAAATCAGCTTGGACGAGAATGTCACCCGGGAAAACATGCATCCCGCCGATCAGTTCGAGGCGTTCAAGAAGCTGGCGGAAGAGCGCGGCTTCGGTGCCGAGGAAATCGCCGCCCGCTTCGGCGTGACGCCGCATGTGGTGCGGCAGCGCCTGCGGTTGGGCGCAGTCTCTCCGAAGCTCATGCAGGTCTATCGCGACGGCGAGCTGGCTCTTGAGCAGTTGATGGCCTTTGCCATCACCGATGATCACGCTCGGCAGGAAAGCGTTTATGAGCGGCTGTCCTATAACCGGGATGCCAGCACCATCCGTCGCATGCTCACCGAAACCCATGTGGCCGCAACCGACCGCCGCGCGCGCTTTGTCGGTATCGAAGCGTACACCGAGGCAGGCGGCTCGATCCTTCGGGACCTCTTCACCGAGGATCGCGGCGGCTATCTGGAAGACGTGGCGCTGCTTGATTTGCTGGTCATGGCAAAACTTGGTCGCGAAGCAGATGCGGTTCGGGCGGCCGAGGGATGGAAATGGACGGAAGCCCATCTCGATTTCCCGCATGCCCACGGCATGCGCCGGACCTACCCGCATCCTGTCGAGCTTTCGGCGGAAGATCAGGCCGCTCTTACAGCGGCTCAGACGGAATTCGACCGCCTCACCGAAAAGCACCAGACGGCGGATGAACTTCCTGAAGATGTGGATGCCCGGTTCGGCGAGCTTGAGGCCGAGATCGAGCGGCTGGAAGCGAAGCGGCAGGCGTACGACTGCGACGACGTCAAGCGGGGCGGCGCGTTCGTGATCCTCAATCACGACGGTGCCGTCCGGATCGAACGCGGGTTCATCCGGCCCGCGGACGAAAAGCCTCAACCCGAAGCGGAGCAAACTGCGGAAGCCTCAGTGGCAGGTGATCCGGAGGGATCAGATGATCAGGCAATGCAAGATGAGTGCGGGGAAGGTGCAACTGCCGACGACGAGGAAGAGGACGACCGCCCGTTGTCCGACGTCCTCGTTCGTGACCTCACCGCGCATCGCACCTTGGGCCTACGGCTCAACCTGAGCGAACAGCCGGAAGTCGCCATTGTTGCGGTCACCCATGCTCTGGCCGCGCAAATCTTCTATCTCGGCGCGGACGCCCATGTTGTCGGTATCCAGCCGGTCAAAACGGATTTGGCGGGACATGCGGACGGGATCGAGGATGCGCCCGCAGGCAAGGCATGGGCGGACCGCCACGCCAATTGGGCAAGGCAGATACCGTGCGATGTCACGAGCCTCTGGGCTTTCGTAGCCGAGCTTGATCACGACAGCCGCATGGCCTTGTTCGCTCATTGTGTCGCGCTGACCGTCAACGCGGTCAAGCTGCCGTGGGAGCGGAGGCCCCGCGCTTTGACAACAGCGGACCAGCTTGCGGAAGCCGTTTCGCTCGACATGACCGGCTACTGGCGACCGACCGTGCGCAGCTATCTCGGTCGCGTCACCAAGGCCCGCATTCTGGAGGCCGTCTGCGACGGTGTGAGCGGCGAGGCTGCCGAGCGAATGTCAGATATGAAGAAGCTCGATATGGCGGAAGCGGCCGAGCAGTTGCTCGCTGCGACCGACTGGCTGCCCGCCGTGCTGAGGACGGCCAAGCCGCAAGAGCAATCCGTTACGCCCACTGCTGGGCAAGGCGATGATGCCTATTCGGAGGCTGCCGAGTGAGTTCTCAGCCGGGGCCGCGCATGCGGCCCCGGCCAACCACCCAAAATTTCGGCCGCGCGCCCTCGGCGCGCGGCCAATTCAATTGATGCAAGGGTAGCGACTACAGACGCAAGCCCACACCTGGACGACGGATACGGGTCCTTCCGATCAGTGCGATCGTAGCGAACCGCGAACACAGGTTCGTTGTCTAGCCCCGTCCATCAGCGTCGATGTGCCCTTCGCCGGGTCCTTGATCCGATGAATGCCTGCTATCGTTCGGATCGTCCTTCGGCAGGGCTCCTCCCGGCTGCGTTGCGATGCGCCACGACAGAATGCGAAATTGGTCGCTCATCGTTCTCTCTTGCGCGTCTTGATCGCCGTTGATGCGCTGATGTCAGCGTGTGTTCGGCCGATCAAGCCGGGTCCTTGTGCTGCTCGAATGCCGGCAGCCATGGTGGTCTCCGTCAGTTCTTTCATGGGCGGCGTCCAACGCAACCTCGAATGGGCTGATCAGGCCCGAGGGACGGCAAGAGCCTCGATCGCCTTCCCTCAACGGCTCCGCCAGCTTTTTTCCCCTGCCGCAAAGGGGCGGCATTCCTCGCGGAAAACAAAAAAGCAGGCTTACCGCCGTCCTCCGCTGCGCTGCGGGCCTGAAGGCTGCGGGCCGATCGCTCCCCGGGCCAAGGATCGCCATCGAGGCCGCGATGGGCGTGGCCCGAGCAACAAACGGAGACCACCATGGCTACCATCGGCACCTTCACTGCTTCGGACAACGGCTACGTCGGCTCGATCAAGACGCTGACACTCAACATCAAGGCAAGGTTCGCCCCGTCCGAGAAGGACAACGACAAGGCTCCCGACTTCCGCATCTTCGCCGGCACCACCGAATTCGGCGCCGCCTGGAAGAAGACCGCCCGCGAGACCGATCGCGCATACCTCTCGGTCAAGCTCGACGATCCGAGCTTCCCGGCGCCGATCTACGCCTCGCTGGTGAAAGTCGAGGGCGACGAGGGCTTCACCCTGATCTGGTCCCGCCGCAACGGCGACTGATCCATCCGGATCATCCGCCCCGCCTCTCCGGAGGCGGGGCTTTTGCGCTTCTGCTGCCGCCTTGCAGGGAAGCAGGAAGAGCATTGTTCTTTCGAAGTGAATCGCTAAGGGCTCCGCCCTCGCGCGGGCAAGGGTGAAGCACCTGACGGTGCCGGCCGGACCGGTATCCCCGGTCTTCCGCGCCAAGGATCTTCATGACGACCAAAGTCGTCAGGGCGCGTGCAGACGCGCGCTCATCGAGCGCGCCCTTGTCAGGCGGGTGATCCCCCTCCGCTCCGGCCGCCCTTGCCCTTGCTACCCCAGGTCTCGCCGACGGGCAGGGTTGCAGCGCAGCGCTGCGCTTCAACCTCAGCCCATAGGAGAAACGACCATGAACATGATGACTTTATCGCAAGGCCAACAGTCCGCTTCCAGCGGCTTTCGTGTGGATGTATCGCGTGGCCAACGAATTGGCCGTGTGTCGTCGGAATGGTTCTCGCGACCCGATGACGAGCGTTATTTGAACCTGCCTGACCTCTATGACGCCGTGCGCGGCCGCGCCGAGCGCGCGCAGGCGCGGACGGTGGAAAGCCGGGCCATCCGGGTGGAGGCCAATGGCAACAATCCCGAGCGACTGGCCTTGACGGTACCGGGACGTGACGAGCCCGTGGCGCCGACCCATTGGAGCTTTGGCCAGTTGTGCACGCTGGTCGGGGCGCCGACCTCCTATCTGCGGCAACTTCCTGCGGCTCTGTCAGGCATCAACCTGCAACATGGCTTGCTCTCGCACCGCGCCGAGCTCGTGAAAACCCTCGAAGCCGATAACGGGCGGGTCGAGCTTCGCGCCGTAACCGGACCGGACTATGGTCGCATCTGGGACCATGAACTGGTCGCCGCCGTGATGAAGATCGCTGGCAACGGCATCGGCGACACGCGGTGGAAGGTGCCGGGCGTGTTGGATTGGTCGACCATGACCCACAATCCCCTTGTGGACGTGACCAAGGACACCACGACGCTCTACGCCAGCGACCGCGATGTGTTCCTGTTCTTGGTCGATGACACCAACCCGATCGAGGCGGGCCGGTTGCCGGATGGATCGCCGGATTTGTATTTCCGGGGATTCTACTGCTGGAACAGCGAAGTCGGCAGCAAGACGCTGGGCATTGCGAGTTTCTACCTTCGCGCCGTCTGCATGAACCGGAATCTGTGGGGCGTGGAGAACTTCGAGCAAATCACGATCCGGCATTCTAAATTCGCAGCGCAACGTTTCGCTCATGAGGCTGCGCCAGCGCTGACAAGCTTTGCCAATTCCTCGCCTGCCCCATTCGTGGCCGGTATCAAGGCCGCGCGGGAGCGGATCGTTGCTCGTACGGATGAGGACCGGGAAAGCTTTCTCCGCAAGGGCGGGTTTTCCAAGTCGGAGACGACGAAGGTCATCGAGACCGTTCTAGGCGAGGAAAACCGCCAGCCGGAAAGCATCTTTGATTTCGTGCAAGGGATCACTGCGCTGGCCCGGACCAAGTCGCATCAGGATGCGAGGCTTGAACTGGAAGGAAAGGCAAAGCGCTTGATGGAGCGCGCGATCTAAGGGGGACGGGCCGCGCAATCGGGATCGGTTGCGCGGCTACCCCTATGGTGCCCTGCGCATCGCCGCCGGTCCGGCAAGCCGGACCGGCGGCGATGACGCGTGTCCGCGTCCGGCGCTCGCCGGGCCTTCGGCCCGGCTCGCGGTAGGATCAGGATCGAATCTTAGAAACTTTCTCATCAAGCAGGTCGACCGGCCGCACCTCTAAAGCTTGGGCCGTCTCCCAGATTGTGAGCAAGGTCGCGTTCTGCAGTCCTCTTTCCATGCTGCTTATGAAGGCCCTGTCGACGCCCATGCGTTCCGCAACCGCCTCTTGGCTCAAGCCAAGAGCTAGCCGGAATCGGCGCGCGTTTCCTCCAAAGACCTTGCGAATGTCCATCCGCAGGATAGGAAGCAATCGCGTATTTTGGCGCTACGTGTTATAATACGCGGAGCTTGGATGCTGAAGGTCACGGACGGAGTTTCGATTGCCTGAAATGTGGGGAACGCGGCTTCTTGAACGCTCGCTCGGGCAGGTGGCATGCCATATGCTACGACGGGGAACTGTTCGAGCCGAGAAGGCTCACGCCTGGCGATATGATTTTCGATCCCGCGAATATTGTAGTCACTGATGTCGAAGCCACCGCTTGATCCTGACGTCGCTGATGTCGCGCCGAACGAGCCGGCGCTGACGGCCTATGACGAACAGCATGTCGTCACGTACATTCGCCTTCTGCAGGCGGAGGGTCAGGGGGCGGACTGGCGGGAGGTCGCTCGAATCGTCTTACACGTCGATCCGGAGCGAGAGCCGGAACGTGCGCGGACGGCATATGAGAGTCATCTTGCACGCGCCAAATGGGTGACCGAGCAGGGGCGTCTTTTACGCGGCGCTGGCTCAAAATAGAAGAAAATCGCCGACCAAGGACTTGCAGCCAAAACTATTTTCTCCCGCCAACCGGTGGTCATTCTCATGCACCACGTGGTGCCAAACTAGGGGCTTCCTACAGCCGCCTCGTTCATAGTTATTGCGCCGCAATCCTTGTTAGCTGCGTGCAATGGGGCGGAAGCAATGCCTGAATTTGACTGGCGATCGCCGGATTCGTTTAAGAGCCTTGAGAACGCTGAGATCACTCACATCGCCTGGGAAGGCCTTCGTATGAACGTCGACTACCAACGGGATTACGAAACGATGATTGCGAACAGCCCCGATGGCGAAGTGACCGAGGAATTCAGGAGGAGGTGGGGCATCTGCTTTCGCCCATGACCCGCAAAGGTCCTCCAAAGAACAGGCGATCTTTTGGACACCTGAGGTTCTAGCGTCTGTTGTCCCGCTGACCACCGCCCCGGCTGTTGCTCACAAGTCAACGTCTCAGCCACTGCTCGACTTTACTGTCGGGCAGGTGTGCCGCGCCGCCGACGGTTGGCACGCGGTGCTGCACATCGGCTCGGTGGAGCATCGCATCTGGTCGAAACAGCCGTTGACCGCAGGCGCTCACTATGCAGCCGAGTTGCCGCTTGACCGCGATTTCGAGGCACGCGCGCACGCTGCCACGCGGCTGTGGCGCGCGATGAATGGACGCGCTGCAGGACCTGCCTTTCATCGCTTGTCTAAACAGCGGCGCGAACGATTATGCGCGGCCCTTCGCGCGGTCGCCGCGTATTTCGCCGGCGCCACCTATCGCAGCATCGCAGAGGCCCTGTTCGGGAAAAAGCGCATACCGGATCGCGTCTGGAAAACGCACGATCTGCGCAGCCGAACCATCCGTCTCGTGCAAAGCGGTCTCGCGTTCGTGCGCGGCGGCTATCGCAAACTTCTGCGGCTTGAGCGCAGGGACGAGTAGCGCCGTCCTCTAGGGGTGCCGAAAATCGGCCCCCCAATATTCGGCATCCCCCTCCGACATCACGCTTCTCCATGATGACCGCACACACGCCGACGCCGCCATCCGCGGTGCGCTGTCATCCTGGAGTCCTCAAATGCCCGATCCGATGGCCGGTCTACCCCCGCGATTCCTGCGTACACCGGAGGCCGCGCGGTATCTTGGCCTGTCCGGTCGCACGCTCGAGAAGCACCGCACGTACGGCACCGGGCCGACGTATCGGAAGATTGGCGGACGTGTCGTCTACGCCGTAGATGATCTGAAAGCATGGGCCGACCTCGGCGCCAAGACGTCGACATCCGACCCCGGGAAGGGGACCGTGCTGCCCGCCAAGAAGCACCCGGTGCTGCGCCCATATGCGGGCCAGGAACGTCGCTGACTCCGCGTGAGGGCAGTGAACATGCGGCGCAAACACCATTCCGAGCGCGACCAGCTTGAGCTCTTTCGGGCGCTGCCCGGCGATCTTGCGCCCCGTGACGCGCAGGATCTGATGGCTTATCCGTTCTTCTCGCTCGCAAAAACAAAGCGCATCGTACCAATCGATTTCCGTGCGGGTACGATCGCAATTCGCGTTGAAGCCGTGCCGGAACACGGCATGGCGACCATCTGGGATGCGGACGTTCTGATCTGGGCGGCGTCCCAGATCGTCGAAGCGCGTGACGCGGGGTTGAAGACGTCGCGCCTGATGGCTGCAACGCCTTACGAGATTTTGACGTTTGTCGGCCGCGGGACTGGCGCACGAGACTATGACCGGCTGAAGGCTGGTCTCGACAGACTTCAGTCAACGACTGTGATGACGTCGATCCGCCAGCCGACAGAACGGCGGCGACATCGCTTCTCCTGGATCAACGAGTGGAAGGAGACGGCCGATGCAAATGGCCGTCCATTTGGGCTCGAGCTGATTCTGCCTGATTGGTTCTATGCCGGCGTAATCGACGACGCGCTCGTGCTCACGATCGACCGCGCCTATTTCGATCTGACGGGCGGACTTGAGCGCTGGCTCTACCGGCTCGTGCGCAAGCACGGCGGCAGGCAGGACGGTGGCTGGAGTTTTGATCTTGTGCACCTGCATGCCAAGTCCGGCATCCTCTCGCCGCTCAAGCACTTTGCTTACGACGTACGTCAGATCGTCCAGCGTCAGACATTGCCGGGCTATCAGCTCGTGCTCACGCGTGATCCGAACGGCACCGAGCGACTGAACTTCGCGCCTACGCCTGTCGATCCCCTAACGGCTCGCCTGCGCCGGCGCGGTCTCGTTCCAAATTCGGAGGACAACCTGTGAATCAGCTCGTGCTATCGGGGACGGCAACCCTCGTGCTATCGGGGACCCAATCCTCGTGCTATCGGGGACCGAAATCGAGCTTAAGAGCTTGTTTTTCTGCGCTTTCCGGCCCCTCTAACTTTACTAACCAGAAATCCTTCGGATTTCTTCTAACGGACCACACCACAAGCCGCATTGGGGGCGAGTGGCAACGGCGGGCCGTCAGTTCTGCTTGCGTTCAGACGCCGCATACGCACTTCATCGACTGCAAAGCTCACGGCTCCCGGTCCCAGCTTCAGGGAGCGGCAGCATGAGCGACCTCACCGAAGTGGAAGTGTTGTGGCTCGAGAAGCGAATTGAAAACCGAATTCGGTTCGGGCGTATCGCTGAGGAGAAGAAGATCGATCGTCACCGGCGCGTCTTGTCATTTGCGCCCGGCAGCATCTTTGCCTTCGTCCGTTGGACCTCCAATGATTTCGGTACGATCATCTCGCGGATTGACGTCTTGCGCGCGGTCGCGCCGGGACAGCGCTGCTCGACCGTGCCGTATGTGAAGCCCGGCGGAGAGATTTTGCTGCGGCTCTCCGGTTGGCCGAAGGTCGAACGGGTGCTGCAGATGGTCGACGCCATCGAAGCGCTCGGCATCGATCCCGCCGACGTCGCTCCTGATCATTGGCATCACATCCATAATCGTCTGTCCGTCAACGAAAACCCGCGCCCCTACACGAGAGCCCGCCACCAGGCATGGCTCCACCGGCAGAGGGTCATGCGATGACACTGCGGCTGAAGACGTTGAGCACGATGTTCGGCGGTGCCGCCGCTCTTATCGCGCCAACCGTTCTGGAGATCACACCGGCCTACATCTGGAATGCATCCGAGAGCGTACCGATCGGGCTCTACCGTGTGCAGCCGGCGGACAAACTATTCGTTACGGAACTCCTCGCCGTACAGCCACCGGAGCCGCTCGCGACCTTCCTCGACCTGAACGGCTATCTGCCAGCCGGGTTGCCGATGCTCAAACGCGTGCTGGCGCTCCCGGGGCAAACTGTCTGCAGAAGCGGACTCACAGTTTCCGTCGACTCGATCGAAATGGGCGAGGCCCGAGATCGCGACAACCGCGGCCGACCACTCCCGAAATGGCAGGGCTGCCGCGTCGTCGGCGAGGGCGAGCTCTTCGTCATGAACTGGCAGTCCACCAACTCGCTGGATGGCCGCTATTTCGGATTTTTGCCGACATCGACCGTTCTTGGGCGTGCGCTCCCGGTGTGGACTTGGGAGGATTGATCGTGCGCCTATTGGGTTTCCGACCAACTATTCCTCTGTTCGGCCGAGTGCTGCACCATTCCTCCGTCCCGACCAACAATTGCGAAGCCGTCGCGCGTAGCGACGGTCCAGGGCGGCCGAACGGCCGGCGCGAAGCGGCTTTACCCTGGACGGGTGCAAGCACGGCGGCACGCTTGCATTTGTTCGAGACGAGCCTGCGCGCTGTCGTACCGTTATTCGTTGCGCTGACCGTGAGTATCGCGACCGCCGTCGCTGAGACGAGACCCGCTGAGCCTACCGCGAGTTATCGAACTAGCGATCCATTTGCGGATTTCGTCGAGCAGGCATCGCGCCGCTTCGGCGTGCCGGTGCGCTGGATACGCGAAGTCATAGACGTCGAAAGCGCCGGAGACGCGCGTGCCAGATCACCGAAAGGCGCCATGGGGCTGATGCAGATCATGCCAGAGACCTGGGCAGAGTTGCGTCTGCGGTACGATCTCGGCAACGATCCCGACAATCCCCGCGACAACATTCTTGCAGGTACTGCGTACCTTCGCGAACTGCACGACCGGTACGGTTCACCGGACTTCCTTGCGGCCTACAACGCAGGACCTGCTCGCTACGAAGAGCATCTCGCCGGCCGTCCATTGCCAGCTGAGACCCGGGCCTATCTGCAGAAATTTGTGCCGTTCATCGGCAGCGACATAGCAGCTTCCAGCGCAGTCGCGAGTCTGCGGTCATCGGCGGGAGCGCTCTTCGTTGTGCGGTCTGAGAATTCGAAGACCGTTGCCCGGCTGCAGCCCGGGCGCACGCCGAACCGGGCGAGGACGGCGGCCTCCGTTCACGACATCTCGGCGATTGTGCCACGAGCAACAGGGTTGTTCGTCGCGAGATCAGATGCGGGAGGGCCGCGATGAGCGAATGCGCACGCTGGCACGCATTGGCGTGCCGTGGAGAAGAATGGGCGGAAAGGCGAGGGCAGTGGGAAGACACGACGGCAGGACGGCGAGATAAAAGGCCGCGAGGTGCGGGCTCTGGCGGTCGTGTTGTTTCAAGGGGTTATGATCTCTTTTCGCGAAGTGTCGGCCTTTCTCGCACCTCGCGTATCCTCGGATTTCGCATCGTTCTCTGCGACTTGTCGCGATGTGCGGGCGCGCGACCATGAGCGGCGAGGACAAATTCCGCATCCGGCCAGGCCGAATCCGCTCCTCCCGGGCACAGCGCGCCAGGCCATTCGTTGCGCAGGCGCTCGCTGCCGCCGAGAGGGCCGGTGCGCGGGTCTCACGTGCTGGCCGGATCACGCCCGGCAATCGCTCGGCGTTCGGACGTGGGCGAACGGCAAGCGTGCGCGCCAACCGGCTTCTGACCGGCCGCTCACGGATCGTCGTCATCAAAACCCGGGTGGTGCGTCATCGCGCGCGCGCTGCGCCACTCGCCGCTCACCTCGGCTATCTGCGCCGCGAGGGCGTCACCCGCGATGGTGAGAAAGTCCGGCTGTTCGGTCCGGAGGCCGATGAGGTCGACAGCCGCACCTTTGCTGCACGTACCGAGGACGATCGCCACCATTTCCGCTTCATTGTCTCGCCGGAAGACGCTGGGGAGCTCGCGGACCTCAAGTCCTTTGCCCGAAACCTCATGGACCAGATGGAAAAGGACCTCGGCACAAAGCTCGATTGGGCAGGTGTCGATCACTGGAACACGGACAACCCGCATGTCCATATCATCCTGCGCGGTCGTGCAGACGACGGCCAGGATCTCGTGATCGCGCGCGATTACATCAAGGTAGGCATGCGCGCTCGCGCAGCCGATCTCGTCACCCAGGAACTGGGGCCGCGAACCGAGCTCGACATCCGTCGCAATCTCGAGCGCGAGGTCGAAGCGGAGCGTTGGACCCAGCTCGATCGCCAGCTTGTTCGCGACGCGCGCGCTACCGGTGTCATCGACCTAGCGCCCGATCCAAGGAACCAGCCAGATGAGTATCACACGCTAAAGATCGGCCGGCTGCGCAAACTGGAAACCCTCGGGCTCGCCGAGCAACTCGGTCCAGGTCAATGGGCGATCGACGACGGAGCCGAGGCGACGCTGCGCGAACTTAGTGAACGTGGCGATATCATCAAGCGGATGCACCGCGCGCTAACCCGGCGCGGTATCGAGCGGGGATCTGCCAGCTATGTGCCGGCCGCCGAAAGTCTGGACACGCCGATCGTCGGACGATTGGTCGACCGCGGTCTCGACGATGAATTGAGGGGCACGGCCTACGCTGTGGTCGACGGTGTTGACGGGCGCACCCATCACATCAAGCTGCCCGATCTAGAAGCCGCAGGCGACGGTGCTTCCGGCTCCATCGTCGAACTCCGCAAGTTCGACGACGCGCGGGGGCAGCGCCGGATCGCGCTCGCCGTCCGCTCTGATCTCGACATCGAGCGGCAGATCAAGGCGCGAGGGGCTACCTGGCTCGACCGGCAGAATATCGCGCGCCAGCCGGCCGCGCTCTCCGATGGCGGCTTCGGCGCCGAGGTGCGGCAGGCAATGGATGCCCGCGCCGAGCACCTCGTCGAACAGGGGCTTGCTGAGCGACAAGGACGGCGCGTCACTTTTGCCCGCAGTCTGATCGACACGTTGCGCCGCCGGGAACTTGATGCGATCGGCGAGAAGCTTGCGGCCGACACCGGGCAACCGTTCAACCGGGCCGCAAGTGGCGAATACGTTGCCGGCACCTATCGCCAGCGTCTGGCTCTCGCGTCCGGACGCTTCGCCATGCTCGACGAGGGCCTCGGATTCCAGCTCGTGCCCTGGACTCCAGTCCTCGAACAGCATCTCGGCCGGCAGATCTCCGGGGTCGCCCGTGATGATGGCGGCATCGACTGGAGTTTTGGGCGCAAGCGGGGGCTTGGTCTCTAGGCTCGAACAGAAAGGAGTTTGGTTATGCCCGCTACCAAAATTCTTTGGGGTCAGATCATTGTCGTCTTCGCCATTGTCCTGGTCACCATCTGGGGAGCGACGGAATGGGTAGCCTGGCGCCTTGCGTTCCAGCCTGAATTGGGTGCGGCCTGGTTCTACCTCTTCGGCTTTCCGTTTTACCTCCCGCCGTCATTCTTCTGGTGGTGGTACGGCTTTGATGCCTATGCACCGTCGATCTTCGTCGAGGGCGCCTATATCGCGGCATCGGGCGGCTTTATCTCGGTCGGCGTTGCCATCGGCATGTCGGTATGGCGGGCGCGCGAGGCATCGAGGATCGAGACCTACGGTTCCGCCCGTTGGGCCGAGGCGGAGGAGGTGAGGACGGTTGGCCTTCTCGGCTCGGATGGAGTGGTGCTTGGCCGATATGATGACGTTTATCTGCGTCATGACGGGCCAGAGCATGTGCTGTGCTTCGCGCCGACCCGCTCAGGCAAGGGCGTCGGCCTGGTCGTGCCGTCGCTGCTGACCTGGCCGGGATCGGCGATCGTCCACGATATCAAGGGTGAGAATTGGCAGCTCACCGCCGGCTTCCGCGCCCGGCATGGCCGCGTGTTGCTGTTCGATCCGACCAATCCGAAGTCATCGGCCTACAATCCGCTGCTCGAGGTCCGCCGCGGCGATTGGGAGGTGCGTGACGTCCAGAACATCGCCGACATCCTGGTCGATCCCGAGGGCTCGCTCGAGCGGCGGAACCATTGGGAGAAGACCAGTCACGCGCTGCTGGTCGGTGTGATCCTTCACGTGCTCTATGCCGAGGAGGACAAGACGCTCGCTGGCGTTGCCGCATTCCTCTCCGACCCCAAGCGAACGATCGAATCCACACTCGCGGCGATGATGAAGACGGCGCATCTGGGACCCAGTGGCCCGCACCCGGTCATCGCCAGTGCCGCGCGCGAGCTCCTGAACAAATCAGATAATGAGCGCTCCGGCGTCCTTTCCACCGCCATGTCGTTCCTCGGCCTATACCGGGATCCCGTTGTTGCCGAGGTAACCCGGCGCTGCGACTGGCGGATCATGGACATCACCGGCAGCAAGCATCCAACGACGCTCTACCTTGTGGTACCTCCCTCCGATATCAACCGGACCAAGCCGCTGATCCGTCTAATCCTCAACCAGGTTGGCCGCCGCCTGACCGAGGACCTGCGGGCAAAGGCCGGGCGTCACCGGGTGCTCCTCATGCTGGACGAATTTCCAGCGCTCGGGCGCCTCGACTTCTTCGAGTCGGCGCTGGCCTTCATGGCAGGCTACGGGCTCAAAAGCTTCCTGATCGCCCAGTCGCTCAATCAGATCGAAAAGGCGTATGGCGCGAACAACGCCATCCTCGACAACTGTCATGTGCGGGTGAGTTTCGCGACCAACGACGAACGCACCGCCAAGCGGGTGTCGGACGCACTTGGCACCGCAACCGAGATGCGAGCCATGAAGAACTATGCCGGTCATCGGCTGAACCCTTGGCTGGGCCATCTGATGGTCTCGCGACAGGAGACGGCGCGGCCGCTCCTGACGCCCGGCGAGGTAATGCAGCTTCCGCCGACTGATGAAATCGTCATGATCGCCGGTACGCCACCGATCCGCGCGAAGAAGGTCCGCTACTACGACGATGCCCGCCTCAACGACCGTGTCCTGCCCCCGCCTAAACTTACCGCACCGAAAGAGGAGACGAGCTGCGACTGGACCAGTTTGCCTTTGCCGCCGCGGCCGCAGATCGGTGAGGGGCCGCCTGCGTCCCGTGTCACGGGCGATGACCCGACCGAATCCGAACCCCGCCAGCAGCCTGAACTCAACCGCATCCGAGTGGTCGAGATGAAGACGCCGATCGAGAACGAGTTCGAGATCGATCCGGCTGACGACGCTGACGATGACGTCGCGCGGAACAGTCATCTGAATCGCGTCATGCAAGGAGTGGCGCGACAGGTCTCGCTCGACCCCGGCGATGGTATGGATCTGTGAGACTATGGCAAAGCCAACCCGGAAACAGCGACTCTCGGTCTACCTCGATCCGAAGGTTATGGGGCAGTTGGCCGAACATGCGGCACGGCGCGATCACTCCCGCTCATTGGTCGCGGAAGCGGCCATTGAATCGTTCCTTTCGCCGGATGCGACCGAACGGCAGGAGGCGGCGATCGCACGACGCCTCGACCAGTTCGATCGTCGCATGATCCGCCTTGAGCGCGATGTCGGTATTGCAGTTGAGACGCTCGCCCTGTTCATCCGCTTCTGGCTGACGACGACACCGGCATTGCCCGAACCTGCCGCACAAGCAGCGCGCGCCAAGGCAGGCGAGCGCTACGATGCGTTCGTTACGGCACTTGGCCGTCGATTGGCCAAGGGACCGAAGCTTCGGCAGGAAATCTCGGAGGACATCCCGGCCGACGAGGCGCCATGAACATTTGCTCGCCACGCTCGGGTGACGCCGAACTTGCCTGTTGCCTGAGCTTTCTACCTGGTCGCCGACGGACCCGTCTTCCTTGATCTTTCTCTTTGTACGCTACGCTACGATCAGTGACGGCGCCTTGTTGCGCGAAGGGACTTGGTGGTTTTTCTAATCATCCCTATCCGAGGGCGGTAGTTGGTCGCTCTCGATCGGTGGGGTCGGGCAGTGGCAATCCATTCCTTTCAGTCGGAAGCAGTCTCGCGTGGTGCGCGAATGCTCCGCAGTGCGCTTGGGGCCGCGATTGCGCGCTATCTGGAGGACGAAGCGGTCGTCGAAGTCATGCTCAACCCGGATGGTCGGTTATGGATCGACCGGTTGTCCGGCGGTCTGAGCGATACCGGTGAGCGCCTCTCTGCTGCTGATGGCGAGCGCATTATTCGCGTGGTCGCACATCATGTCGGAGCCGAGGTGCACGCCGGTGCACCTCGGATTTCGGCCGAGCTTCCAGAAACCGGAGAGCGCTTCGAAGGTCTGTTGCCTCCCGTGGTCGCAGCGCCTGCGTTCGCCATCCGCAAGCCCGCCGTCGCCGTTTTCACGCTCGATGATTATGCGGCTTCTGGCATCATGACGTCGGATCAGGCCGCCACGTTGCAGCAAGCCGTGGCCGCGCGAATGAACATCCTCGTTGCCGGCGGCACCTCGACGGGCAAAACCACGCTGACGAATGCGCTGCTTGCAGAAGTGGCAAAGACGAGCGACCGCGTGGTGCTGATTGAAGACACCCGCGAACTGCAATGCAAAGCGCCGAACCTGGTTGCGCTGCGGACCAAGGATGGGGTCGTCTCGCTCTCGGATCTTGTGCGCTCCTCGCTTCGCTTGCGGCCGGACCGCATCCCGATCGGCGAGGTCCGCGGCGCCGAAGCGTTCGATCTCCTTAAAGCCTGGGGCACCGGTCACCCCGGCGGTATCGGCACGATCCATGCGGGCACCGCGCTTGGTGCGTTACGCCGGCTGGAACAACTCATCCAGGAAGCGGTCATCACGGTCCCGCGCGCCCTGATTGCCGAGACCATCAACGTTATTGCCGTCCTGACCGGCCGCGGCGCCGATCGGCGTCTGGCCGAGCTCGCTCGTGTAACCGGGCTTGGTACGACGGGTGACTACAGCCTCTCACCAGCAGGAGACCTGACATGAGCTTTCGATCTGCGTTTTTCGGGCGGGCGGCCTTCGTTGCCGCGTCCGGCATGGTCCTGATCGCCTCCCCGCCAGCCTGGGCCGCCGGCTCCAATATGCCCTGGGAACAGCCGCTCAATCAGATCCTGCAATCGGTCGAAGGGCCGGTCGCGAAGATCATGGCCGTCATCATCATCATTGTCACCGGGCTGACGCTGGCCTTTGGCGATACGTCGGGCGGCTTTCGCAGGCTGATCCAGATTGTGTTCGGGCTGTCGATCGCCTTTGCGGCATCGAGCTTCTTCCTTTCGTTCTTCTCGTTCGGTGGCGGCGTGGTGGTCTGATGGATGAACCGGTCTCAGGCTTTGTCGTGCCCGTACATCGCGCGCTTACCGAAACGATCTTGCTAGGCGGTGCGCCGCGGTCGATCGCGATCGTGAACGGAACAGTCGCCGCAGCGCTGGGCCTTGGTCTGCGTCTCTGGCTAGCGGGTCTTCTCGTCTGGTTCTTAGGTCACATGGCTGCGGTGTGGGCTGCCAAGCGCGACCCGGCGTTCGTCGAGGTTGTGCGGCGTCACTTGCGTATCCCCGGACATCTCAGCGTCTGAGTTCACCCCATGATCAATCTCTCAGAATACCGTCGGTCCAGCATCCGTCTTGCCGATTTCCTGCCCTGGGCGGCGCTGGTCGGCGAGGGCGTCATCCTGAACAAGGATGGCTCATTCCAACGGACTGCCAAGTTCCGGGGGCCGGATCTCGACAGCGCTGTGCCAGCCGAGCTCGTTGGCGTAGCCGGGCGTCTCAACAATGCCCTGCGTCGTCTTGGCTCCGGCTGGGCGGTGTTCGTCGAGGCGCAACGGCATTCAGCGGGCACCTACCCCGTGAGCACGTTTCCGGACGTGGCCTCCGCATTGGTCGATGCCGAGCGGCAGGCCCAGTTCGAGGAAGAGGGTGCCCACTACGAATCCAGCTACTTCCTGACTCTCCTATATCTGCCGCCGCCGGAGGATGCATCGCGGGCCGAGCAATTGCTGTACGAGGGCCGAGATCGCACGGAGCAAGCCGATGCACGCGAGATTCTGCACACCTTTGTCGACCGCACGGACCGGGTCCTGCAGCTCGTCGAAGGCTTTATGCCGGAATGCGTCTGGCTCGATGATGCCGCGACACTCACCTACCTCCATTCAGCGGTCTCGACCAACCGGCACCGGGTTCGTGTTCCCGAAGTCCCGATGTATCTCGACGCGCTGCTCGCCGACCAGCCCCTGACCGGTGGTCTCGAGCCGATGCTGGGCGCCGTGCACCTGCGCGTTCTAACCGTGGTGGGTTTCCCGACTGCGACCACGCCCGGGATTCTGGATGACCTCAACCGCCTGGCGTTTCCGTATCGGTGGTCGACCCGGGCCATCATGCTCGACAAGCTCGAGGCCACAAGACTACTGACAAAAATCCGGCGCCAGTGGTTTGCCAAGCGCAAGTCGATCGCCGCGATCCTCAAGGAGGTGATGACCAACGAAGCGTCGTCGCTTCTGGATACCGATGCCCACAACAAGGCGATGGATGCCGACGCGGCGCTTCAGGAGCTCGGGTCCGACCAAATCGGCCAGGCTTTTGTCACCGCGACGGTCACGGTCTGGGACGTCGATCCCCGCGCGGCCGACGAAAAGCTCCGTCTCGTCGAAAAGGTCATTCAGGGCCGCGACTTCACCTGCATGGTCGAGACGGTCAATGCCGTCGAGGCCTGGCTCGGCAGCCTGCCCGGGCATGTCTATGCCAATGTGCGGCAGCCGCCGGTCTCGACGCTCAACCTCGCGCATCTGATTCCGCTGTCGGCGGTGTGGGCTGGAGAGCCACGGGATCGGCACTTCAACGCGCCGCCCCTTCTCTATGGCAAGACGGAAGGAGCGACCCCGTTCCGTTTCTCGCTGCATGTCGGGGACGTCGGTCATACCCTAGTGGTTGGGCCGACCGGCGCCGGCAAGTCGGTTTTGCTTGCATTGATGGCGCTGCAGTTCCGCCGCTACCCCAACTCCCAGGTGTTCGCGTTTGATTTCGGGGGCTCGATCCGGGCGGCGTCGATCGCAATGGGCGGAGATTGGCACGACCTTGGCGGTGCGCTGTCCGAGAGCGCGCCCGAGCCAGTCGCGTTGCAGCCCTTGGCCTGGATCGACGATCCCAATGAGCGGGGCTGGGCCACCGAATGGATTGCCTCCATCCTCACCCGGGAAAAGGTCGAGATCACGCCGGATGCGAAAGACCATTTGTGGTCTGCCCTGACGTCACTCGCGTCGGCGCCTATGCAGGAGCGGACGTTGACGGGGCTTTCGGTTCTGCTCCAGTCAGCGGCTCTGAAGCGCGCCTTGCAACCCTATTGCCTCGGCGGACCCTACGGACGGTTGCTGGATGCGGAATTCGAGCGCTTGGGCGAGGCTTCCGTGCAGGCCTTTGAGACCGAGGGATTGATCGGAACCGGCGCCGCGGCTGCCGTGCTTGCGTATCTCTTCCACCGGATTGGCGATCGGCTTGATGGCCGGCCGACGCTGATCATTGTCGATGAGGGCTGGCTGGCGCTGGACGATGCTGATTTCGCCGGTCAGCTCCGCGAATGGTTGAAGACGTTGCGGAAAAAGAATGCATCCGTCGTGTTCGCCACCCAGTCGCTGTCAGATATCGACGGGTCGAAGATCGCGCCTGCCATCATCGAGAGCTGCCCGACACGGCTGCTGCTGCCAAACGAGCGAGCAATCGAGCCGCAGATCACGGCGATCTATCAACGCTTCGGCCTCAACGATCGGCAGATCGAGCTCTTGAGCCGGGCGACCCCGAAACGGGACTACTACTGCCAGTCCCGTCGCGGCAACCGGATGTTAGAGCTTGGCCTTGGCGAGGTCGCACTCGCCTTTACCGCGGCCTCGTCCAAGTCCGACCAGATCGTGATCGACCAATTGCTCGCGGAACACGGCCGCGACGGTTTTGTCACCTCCTGGCTTCGCCACCGCGGCGTGGGGTGGGCCACGGACTTCATCACCAATCTCAGCAATCTAAGGAAGGTCCAATGAACCGTCGTCGTTTGGTTACGGCACTCAGCGTCCTTGCGTTGTCCCTGGTCAACGCGAACACGGCTCGTGCGCTGATCGTCTTTGACCCCGAAAACTACGTCCAGAATGCCATGACCGCAGCGCGAGAGCTGCAACAGATCAACAACCAGATCACCTCGTTGCAAAACCAGGCGCAGATGTTGATCAATCAAGCGAAGAACCTGGCGAACCTGCCGTATTCCTCGCTCCAGCAGCTCCAGTCGTCGATCCAGCGCACCCAGCAGCTTTTGTCGGAAGCCCAGCGCATCGGCTATAACGTGCAGCAGATCGATCGCGCTTTTGCCACGAGCTACGGGCCGGCGACAAGCGTTCAATCCAACGCCGCGCTGATCACTGGTGCCCAGACGCGTTGGCAGAACTTGATCGGCGCGCTTCAGGACGCCCTGCGCGTACAGGCGGGCGTGGTTGGAAATCTCGACACCAACCGGATTCAGAGTGCAGCGCTGCTGGGTTCAAGCCAAACCGCGAGCGGAGCGCTGCAAGCAACGCAAGCCGGCAACCAGATCCTTGCGCTTCAGGCCCAGCAACTCGCTGATCTCACCGCAACGCTAGCATCGCAAGGCCGAGCCCAGGCGCTGGAAGCCGCACAACGTGCAGCGGCGCAAGACCAGGGGCGCGAGCAGCTTCGACGGTTCCTCGCGTCTCGCCAAGGCTACCGGTCCTCGAACGTTCAGATGTTTCACTGATGGATATCCCTGTCCTCTTCAGGCGGCTTTCGTCCGTCGTGGCCGTCGGCATAACGCTTGTCGCGGTGGCTGCCTGCGCGATCCAGTTACGCGATCCCGGCAATGATGCTGCTGCAACGCAGTCGAGCGTGCGGAAGACCGGAACGCTCGAACCTGACTTGGCGCGTTGCCGCGCCCTGACTTCAGAACAAGGGCCGGCCTTTGAACAGTGCCGAATGATCTGGGCTGGAAACCGGCGGCGGTTCTTCGGTCATAGGACTGGCTCCGCGGATGGATCGGGCGATGATCCGAGTAGTTCACGGCCGGCATCGGCCCCGAAAGACCAAAGCCGGATACCGCAAAGCTATCCCACCGTAGCAACGCCGAGTGAGGGCGATCAATGACGGGCACAGGGGTTATCGATCAGTTCCTCGAAACGTTCACGCGCTACATCGATAGCGGATTTGGGCTTCTCGGCAGCGAGGTCGGATATCTCGCGACCACCTTGGCGGTAATCGACATTACGCTCGCTGCGTTGTTTTGGGCTTGGGGCGGCGACAATGACGTCGTTGCGCGGCTTGTCAAGAAGACGCTGTTCGTTGGCGTCTTCGCCTACCTGATCGGCAACTGGAACAACCTCGCCCGTATCGTCTTCGAAAGCTTTGTCGGCCTCGGATTGAAGGCTTCCGGAACAAGCCTATCGGCCAGCGATTTTGTGCGTCCGGGGAAGATCGCACAGGTTGGTCTCGATGCCGGTCGGCCGATCCTAGATTCGATCTCGAATCTGATGGGCTACATCAGCTTTTTCGAGAACTTCATCCAGATTGTCGTTCTTCTGTTTGCCTGGGTGATCGTGCTGTTGGCCTTCTTCATTCTGGCGATCCAGCTGTTTGTTACCCTGATCGAGTTCAAGCTGACAACCTTGGCCGGCTTCGTGCTCATTCCATTCGGTCTGTTTGGCAAGACAGCCTTCGCGGCCGAGCGGGTTCTTGGCAACGTCGTCTCGTCGGGAATCAAGGTCCTGGTGCTGGCTGTCATCGTCGGTATCGGCTCCACGCTATTTTCGCAGTTCACATCCGGATTCAGCGGCGGACAGCCGACGATCGAAGATGCCATGACGCTGGTTCTGGCTGCGCTTTCGCTCCTTGGGCTCGGCATCTTCGGACCCGGCATTGCCAGCGGGCTTGTCTCGGGCGGACCGCAACTTGGAGCCGGTGCAGCTGTTGGGACTGGGCTTGCTGCCGGCGGCGTCATTGCCGCTGGCGCCGGCCTGGCTGCTGGCGCTGCCGGCTTGGCCGGAGGCGCGGCTGCAGGCGTCGCGCGCGGTAGTGCTGCGGTCGCCCGGGGAACCGCAACCGCCTACCGCAGTGGCGGCATGACTGGTGTTGCCGAGGCCGGTCTTTCAGCTGCCGCGAGTCCTCTACGTCGCACGGCCGCCGCCTTTGGCAGCGGCAATCAGTTGGCTTCAGCCGGGGCGCAGAGCTCCGCCGAAGGTCCACCGGCATGGGCACAGCGCATGAAGCGCGCTCAGACGGTCAGCCACGGCGTGTCCACAGCGAGCCATGCTGTTCGATCCGGCGACCATGGTGGAGGCGGCAGCTCCGTCAAGGTTTCGGAAGAAGAGCGCTGAGTGACGCCGACTGTCCATTTTTCGGTCAAGCAATCCAAACTCTGTGTCTTGGGGGAATGATGTTCAAAAGATCTTCAGTTCATTACGGGCGCGCACCTGAGCCGGTGACGCCGTATCAGAAGGCAGCACAGGTCTGGGACGAGCGCATTGGATCGGCCCGTGTCCAGGCCAAGAATTGGAGGCTGATGGCCTTCGGCTGCCTCGCCCTGTCGTGCGGCCTTGCTGGCGGTCTGGTTTGGCAATCGGCCCAAGGCACAATCACGCCCTGGATTGTTGAGGTCGATCAGCTCGGCCAGGCACAGAGAGTGGCGCCCGCGAATTCGGAGTACGAGCCGAGCGATCCGCAGATTGCCTTTCACCTGGCTCGCTTCATCGAAGACGTTCGCGGTCTGCCATCCGATGCGATCGTCCTGCGCCAGGGCTGGCTTCGAGCTTATGACTTCACCACCGATCGGGGTGCGATCGCTCTCAACGAATATGCGCGGGCCAGTGATCCGTTTGCGAAGCTCGGCAAGGTGCAGATCTCGGTCGAAGTCTCGAGCGTCATTCGGGCATCCCCGGATAGCTTCCGCGTGGCATGGGTTCAGCGTGCCTACGATAACGGAGCTCTGTCTTCGACCGAGCGTTGGACTGCAATTCTGTCGGTTGTCGTCAGGACTCCGCACGATGCCGACCGGCTGCGCAAGAACCCGCTCGGAATCTACGTCAATTCCATCAATTGGTCGAAGGAGCTGGGACAATGAGACCACCTATCTGCAAGGAACGAGCAGTCACCCACGCGCGCAAAGGACGTTGGCTTGTGCCGTCCGGAAAGGCGTTCGCTTCGATCGCGATGACGTGCAGCTGTCTGCTCGGCGGCTGCTCGACATTCATTCCGCCTGAAATCGCCTATGACACGGATGTGCCGGCACTGCCACAGCCTCCGGCACCAGCGGATGATCGGGCTCGGCCGGTCCACATTCCTCCTTCCTGGAAGCCTGCTCTCGGTGGCAAATCCGGGACCAAGGAAGGTTCCGAGCCGGTCAGCCGTGTAGAGATAGCCAATAGCGCTGCCCGGGTTGAACCTCGCAAAAAGGGATACTTCAACGCGGCGCAGATCTACAGCTTTAGCCCAGGTGCGCTCTATCAGGTTTATGCAGCCCCGGGACAGATCACCGACATTGCGCTGGAGGAAGGTGAGCAACTAACGGGAAGCGGGCCGATCGCCGCGGGTGATACGGTGCGCTGGGTAGTTGGCGACACGGAAAGTGGCAGCGGCGAAACACGCCGTGTCCATGTTCTGGTCAAGCCGACCCGGGCAGCGATCGAGACGAACCTCGTCGTCAATACTGACCGCCGCACCTATTTGATCGAGCTTCGCGCCCGCGAAAAGCCCTATATGCCCTCGGTTGCCTGGTATTATCCGGAAGCAGCGCAGGGGAAGGGGCGGTCGGCGCCATTGCTCCCCGCTCTGCCGGAAGCATCGCAGCGCCGCTTCCGCTACGCAATCGAGGGCGACAGTCCGCCCTGGCGTCCGACTGCGGCCTATGACGATGGCCGAAAAGTCTATGTCGAGTTTCCGCAGGGCATTGTTCAGGGCGAAATGCCGCCTCTGTTTGTTCTTGGTTCCGACGGCAAGAGCGAAATCGTCAACTACCGCGCCTACGGCAATTTACTGATTGTCGATCGATTGTTCGCAGCTGCCGAGTTGCGGTTGGGCGGAGAACATCAGCAGAAGGTTAGAATTGTCCGGACTGACGGGAGGCCCTCGTCATGAGCACCGAGGATCGCCAGGAAGATGGTCAATCAGCCGGAGCACAAGCGTCCGAGGAATTGGCGAAAGGTTTTCGGCTCCGACCCGAATACCCCCGAGTGACGCGCCTGTCGCGAAGGGTCTTGGCCGCCGGGACCGCGCTTGGGCTGGTCGTAATAGGTGTGGCCGTCGTGTGGGCGCTGCAAAGGAACAGAACGGCTAGTCCGACCTCTGGAGAGCTTTATGGCACCGACCACCACAATATTGCGGATGGTATTAGCGCGTTGCCCCGCGACTATTCGGCTGTTCAACGCCAGGCGCCGCAGCTCGGCCCACCGCTTCCCGGTGATCTTGGCAGGCCCATTCTGGCGGCCCAGGGGCAGTTGCCAGCAACAGCAGCGGCGATGCCCGATCCGGAGCAGCAGCGTCGCGATCAGGAGACGGAAGCGGCGCGCATCAGCCGGGTGTTCGTGTCGACGAATATCCGAGACCGTTCGCCAACTTCCACTCAACTGCAAGCGAGCGATCGCAGTATGGCGGTGCCGACGGCGCCGGGAGGCGAGGACGGATTTCCTCAGAACGGACAGGACCGGAAGCTTGCCTTCGTCAGTGCCTCCGTCGACCGTCGCACAACAAGCCCGGATCGGATCACGAAAGCGGCCTCACCCTACATCGTGCAGGCCGGATCGGTTATTCCCGGAGCGCTCATCACCGGGATCCGGTCGGATCTGCCTGGACAAGTCACCGCGCAAGTGACGGAAAGCATTTACGATACGCCGACCGGGCGCTTTCTTCTCGTCCCACAGGGGGCACGGTTGATTGGCATCTACGACAGCCAGGTCGCTTTTGGACAATCCCGGGTGCTGCTCGTCTGGACGCGTCTGATTATGCCGAACGGTCGTTCGATCGTGCTGGAGCGCCAGCAAGGTGCGGACCCGGCGGGATATTCCGGTCTGCAAGATGAAGTCGACAATCATTGGGGGGAGCTGTTCAAGGCGGCTGCTCTCTCTACGTTGCTCGCTGTCGGCACCGAGCTCGGATCAGGCTCCGATACAAACAGTAACGACAGCGCGATTATTCAAGCTTTGCGGCACGGAGCAGCGGACTCGCTGAATCAAACTGGCCAGCAAGTTGTCCGGCGCAGCCTCAACGTTCAGCCGACACTGACAGTTCGTCCGGGATTTCCGGTCCGCATTATCGTCAATCGCGATCTCGTTCTCGAATCATACAGAGGGTGAAACCCATGTCCAAGCTCAAGATTGGAACCCTGCCCGACGACAAGCCCGTCAAGGTCAGTCTTGAACTGCCGGCGTCGGTGCATCGAGATCTCGTCTCGTACGCAGAGGTCTTAGCGCGGGAAACCGGACAGCGCACTGATCCCACGAAGTTGATCGCGCCCATGCTGGCGCGATTTATGGCGACAGATCGCGGATTTGCAAAGCTACGGCGCAGCAGTCATTCGTCGGTAGACGGGGAAGTGTAGCGCTCGGCAAGAAGCTGGAGAAAGCGCTTCAGGGCTGGATTATCGTTACCATCGAGCCAATGGGCATGAAATCCGATGTGATAAGGACCCGTACCGTCCTGTATTTCACGGTAAATCAATCCTGCGAAGCTCGCGCCGACGTCCGACTCTGTTACGAGACCAATTCCGAACCCCATACCTATGAGGTCTTTCAGTATACCGTGGCTAACATCGTGCCGTTCAATTTTGACCTGCTTCGTTCCAGTCATTAGCTTGGAAATAAGCAAATCTTCCTCGTCCGTTTCTGGATCACACGTACCTAAGAGCACGGTCTCATCGTCGATGTCTGCCCAGCGAATGACATCGTACGTGGCTAGCCGATGGCCTTTGGGAACCAAGATCAGCACGCGCTCGATCCAGATCGGCAGACATTTGCTATCTGGTTGTAGGTTTTTGCCTGGCACGATTGCTATGTCGATCGTGCCATTGCGAAGGGAGTTCATAAGCCGGGTACGCGATCGTTCGACGGTAGCCAACTCGACTCGCGGTGCACGATGTTTGAATTCAACCAGGCTGGCTCTCAACCTGCCTGCGGAAATAGATGTGCAAAAACCGATCGAGAGACGCCCAGCCTCGCCGCGTCCGTTAGACCATCCCATTGCGACGAGCATGTCGACTTGCTCGAGAACCATCCGTGATACTCGAAGAATGCTGTGGCCGGCGGCGGTAGGCACAACTCCTCCGCTTGAGCGATGAAACAACGATACTCCTACCAAGTACTCTAGCTGACCAATAGAGCGACTCAGCGAAGAGTGACGAATGCCGAGCTGCTCTGCCGCCTGCCGAAAACTTCCACAATCTGCAGCGGCGATTGCTGAACGCAAGTGGTGCAGGCCAACATTGGTCGATCGAGCAACCAAATCCATAGGCCTCGCTTATTCAGTAGGACGTTGTGCTCGATTCTCTCGACACGGAGCCTGCGACCACGTTCAGAAGATCTTGGTCAGGCCGACGCCGGCGATGCGGCCTTGACCGACATTCACAGTCGAAACGCCAAGGAGCGTCGCGCCGAATGCTTCGTAGCGCTGGTCAAGAAGATTGCGACCGAAAACGTAAGCTTCGAAATCCCCGCCATCGTTCTTCCAGCCGATACGCGCGTTCAGGATATGATATGGTTTCAGGTCGAATGAATCTTCGGCATCCGCTGCGCGGCGTCCCGTGTATTGATACTGGACGTTGAACGAGAATGCTCCCGGCAAGTGAAGCATGGCTCCCGGAGCATCGTATTGAAGCGCGGTCGTGAACGCCCAGTCGGGTGTGTTCGGAGCCCGGTTGCCTTTCACCGTAGCATAGTGTGCGCCGTTCGCACCGAGCGAGCCGTGTGTGTAGCCGACTCCACCGATGAAGCTCAGACTATCCGTTATTCTGGCGCGGGCCTGAAGCTCGAAGCCGCTCGTTTCATAATCTTGGTAGGTTTGCTTGAAGGCAAGCGCTTGCGGATCGAGGTAAGCGAGGAGACCATTCTTGATGTCGTTATGGTAGAGGCTGGTCTCGATCTCGAGACGGCGATCGAGCAGACTGGCTTTCACGCCGGCTTCGTATGTCCAGCCGGTCGCGGCCGGGAACGGATCGGGAAGGACGCCATTCACCACCTGCGGCAGGAGCGAATATATTCGGCTTGAATGTCCGCGCGCGACAGAGACATAGGTGCGGATATCATCTGTCCATTTGTAAGCGAGCGCGAGGCGTCCCGTCGGATATTCTTGATGCGTGTTGTTATAGCCCGTCAGGCCGGGCACGTTCAGCGAGTTTGAAAACTTGTCTTCGATATCATCATAGCTGATGCGCCCGCCCGCCGAAACTTCCCAGCGATCGGCAAATGGGATCGTGACGTCGCCGAACAGTCCGAGATTCGTGCTGTTGATAGCGTTTTTCGTTATGATAGGTGGCATTGCACACTGCAATGCGTCGCAGGTGCGACTTCCCTCGGTCCGCACTGCGCTGGCGCCGATAACCCAACGGATTGGGTCGCCTTCGAGAGAACTCAGGCGAAACTCCTGGCTCAACATATTCTCCTGATCTGTCGTGCGGCCGATCGAGGGAAAGGAGGGTAAGCCGATCTGATCGTAGACGAGCTTATCGGTCGGGTCATTGCGGATGCGCAACTCGTTGCGCTGGTATGCGCTGATCGACGTGAGCGTGAACGCGTCGAAATCATGTACGATCTTCAGCGTCGTACCTGCCTGCGTTCTTTTAGAGGAGGGTTCAGACAGCACGCCACTGATGGGAAAGCCGGGCGCGTCGCGCAGGAGGTACCACGGCGCGTTCCCCCTGTCGTTCAGATAGGTTCCGGTCAGCGTGATTGTCGTGTTGTCGAGGCCGGTGAAGCGCAGTCCGCCACGAAAGGCTGCGACATCATCCTTGGCCAGATCGTTGGTGAACAGGCTGTTGATGTCGCCACCTCGGTGGCCAAAGCGAACGGCCATGCGGCCGTCCAGCGTGCCAGGAACGATGTTTCCGCCGATGATGGCCTCGCCCATGCCATAGTTGTTGGACCCGGCCTCACTTGTGAAGCGGACATCGCGAGTGCCGTCTGGCTGATTGGTGACAACGTTGATCGCGCCGCCAAGCGCATTGGTGCCCCAAAGAGTCCCTTGTGGGCCTCGTATGACCTCGACCCGATTGACGTCAAGGAGAACATTCGACGCACTCATCATGCTGTTGGGAACACCATCGATGTTGAACCCGACCGTGCCGTCGGAAAAGCTTTGCGGAGACCCGAGCGTGCTTACGCCGCGAATCGAAAAGAACCGTGTGGCCGGGCTCGTATTCACCCACTGCACGTTAGGTGAGTTACCCGCGATCACCGCGCCCGGCTCGAAGGGATTGGTGCTCAGGTGCTCTGGGGAGACGACAGTGATGCTTTCGGGTACATCTTGAAGCCGCTCGTTGGTCTTACGCGCTGTGACAAAGAGCGGATCGAGAGCCGTGATGTTGCGGTTCGCTTCACCGATACTGCGCTCGGCGTGATTGCTGACCCTTGTATGGGTCGGTTTCGTTTTCCTGGCACCCCCCGATCTCTTTGCGCTCCTCACCGTGACTTGAGGGAGAATCGCAGGATTGGCGTTCGACGCCCCATCTGAGCTTTTTGAACGCGGGTTCGGCGTCTGCGCGAAAGCGCATGCTAGATCTCCAAGTATCGCCAAAGCCAATGTTATGACCGAGACTCTACTCAGTGCGAAACCTCTACAATCAAAAGACGACATCCCAATCCCCGACGACAACAGGCCGCCTCTTTGCGTGAGGCGCGCACAGTCGACGTTCTTAAAGATGAGACGCGAAATCGCCTTTCGGGATCGCGCCAATCGAATTTGAGATCCGGCCAAACGCGCCCTAATAGGTTAGAAGCACTCAAGAAGGCCGCGCGTGGCGGCTTTAGCTGTCATTCAAGCCACGACGTTCGGCCAGATAGCGGCCCGGTGGCTTACCGATTGTCTTCTTAAACATGGTAATGAAGCTGCTGGCCGTCTCGTAACCGAGGTCCATCGCTACCTCCTGAACGCTGTCCCCGCCCGCCATACGCTGGAGCGCCAGCGTGACATGGAGCTGGTGACGCCAGCGCCAGAGGCTCATGCCGGTCTCTTGGCGGATCTTCCGGCTCAGTGTCCTCTCGCTCAGCGCACAGCGTGCTGCCCACTGTGACACCGATGCCTTGTCCTCAGGAGCGGACATCATCATATTGAGTAGACGCCGCAGGTTGGGATCGGATGGTAGTGGGAGTCGATGATCTTCAGTCCGAGCGGCACGCAATTCATCGAGAATGACAGGCAGCAACCGGACTTCCGGCCCGTCCAGCGGATACAGTGCGGGAAACTGCGCGGCACGAATGAGAGCCTCACGGAACAGGGCTGAGACGGCCATAGTGCAGCAGGTCCGCGGAAGCTGCGGACTGACGCGTGGGTCGATGAAGAGGGCATAGTATTCGGTCTTGCCGAATGCCTGGCACATATGCGGCGTGCCGGAAGGAATCCACACGGCGCATTGCGGAAAGACCGTCCACAGGCTGCCGTCGATCTTGCAGGTGAGGACGCCTTTGACCGCATAGATCAGCTCGCATTTTCGGTGCCGATGCTCTGGAAGCTCCAGACGGCTCGTCACTTGGTTGGGGCCTGCGGTGACGAAAGGCCGGGGAATATCGTCGATGTCCGAGTTGCCCCATTGGACGTATTGCAGCGCGGTTGGGGGATTGCCCATGACAGCCGCTACCTAACATCGACCGGCGGGCGCGGTGCGACCGGAAGCATACCGACAAGTGAGCCAGATGATCATGGTGCCAATCAGCATGGGGACGACGTCGTCGTCGTACATCTGCACTCTCGCGAGCATAGCGCTCTGGTCCTGGACTACTGCATCCAGCACGAAGGTCTGCTGCGCCTTGGGCCGTGAGCCGAGGTTCTGAACGCCATCGGCCAAGCAGATCGCCATCGCGGGCGATGCTGAAGCAGCGAATCTTAGGTGTCTTCCACTATGCCGAATGCCCGCGCCGAGGCCCGGGCCAATCCTGCCAAAATGTGTCGCGGACCCGCCAATGATGACTGGAAGGTTCAGGGATGGTCGGGACTCAGTTCGTCTAAGCGTCCGTTAGCCTCCAACACAGCGCGATGGCTTTGGCAGATTCGCGGTATTTAATGGCCGCCCCACGGGAGCGAAGGTGGGCGGCCGTGTGACATATATGAGCACGTCAGCTATCGGCCGCCCTTCAGGCCTTCTAATCGAAGAAATGGGGCGCCTTGTTGTAAGCGGCGTGAGCTGCTTTTCGCCATTCAAGGCAAGGTGCTTACATGCTTGTGGACGATTCGCGCTTTCCTCTCGTCTTCCTGCGTAGTCACGCGGAATCAAGCGCTACCATCAATCAGCAGTTCGAGGACTTACTCGAGAAGAGGCAACTGTTCGTTCTCATTACAGACCATGCTGACGATGATCATGAGGACGAGACGAAGGAGGAGCGGAAGGAGAAGGCGCTCTTCTTCAAACAAATCAAGGATCGGATGCGCAGCTTTTGCCGCGGCATGATCGTGATCGAGGGGAGGATGCCGCTCAACGCCGCGATGCGGGTAACCGCCGCAGCCGCTAGCAAGGCTTTAGGGTTCTCTGTTCTGTTCGCACTCGATGAAGATGAAGCCGCGGCGAAGGGAATGCTCTTGCTTGAGAAGGATGCTGCGTAAGTTGATTCAGGTTACGTGAAGCACCATCTCATGAAGTGGCCCAAGATCGCTTACCGAGGACCTGTACCTGACTTGGAGGCCGAGCACTAATCGTTGAGATGGTGAAATGGACGTTCCTGCTCTACCCGGGGTCGATAGGATCGACGACATCCCCCAAGCGGTCTTCAGTTTGATCACCGAGACGACGTTCGTGGGTGAAACAGCGCCGCACCATCACGCCAAGGCGCAGTTGATGTACGTTATCGGCGGGGTGCTGACCGTCGAAGCGGAGGGAGGGATCTGGACTGTTCCGCCGCATTGCGCTTTGTGGATTCCGAGCGGAATTTCTCACGCCGGGCGCATGGCCGGCCATATCAAGATCGGAAGTCTCTATATCGATCCGAATCTGACCGAGAAGTTGGACCCTCGCTGTGGGATCCTCTTCGTCCAGCCGTTCCTTCATGAGCTCATTCGACGTTTTGACACCGAATCTCCGCTTATGAACGTGGATCGGGATCGGCGAGCACGGCTCATAGCTGTGCTGCTGGACGAGTTGATCGCAGCTCCCCTGCAGCCGATCTACCTTCCGATGCCGACGGACAGGCGGCTTCGGCGGCTTACCGAGTCCATGATCGAGAACCCGGCGCAGCGGTTCACCATCGATGAATGGGGGACGCGCGTAGGGGCAAGCAACCGAACGCTCAGTCGTCTCTTCCAGCGCGAAACGGGCCTGTCATTCCTCCGATGGCGGCAACAGCTGCATGTCGGACTAGCCTTACAACGCCTGGCTCAGGGCCACCTGGTAACCACCATCGCTGGTGATCTGGGATATGAGAGCGTCAGTGCTTTCATCGCGATGTTCAGACGGATGCTCGGGACGACGCCTGCGCGCTACCTTGACGAAGCAGTGCTAGGCGCATCAGAGCGAGGTCCTCGCAACATGCGCGCGCGCGACGAATGCGAGGATCGTGAATCGATGTCGATCGGCCAAGAGTTGGCAACGGTCATCCCGCTTCGGAGACCCTAGAGGCTCCCGCAGGAATCCCGAAACGGCTCCGCATGGATCTCGGCCGCCATCCGTTCATGGTATCCGCCTAGTTGACGCGGCTCGAGTAAACCTCGGCGCCGCCCTTTGTTTCGGTTGGACCAGACTAGTGCGGGTATCGGACCGCACATGATCGGCCATCGGTCGGGCGCCGTGCTTATCGATCGGCCGGATCATCTCCACGATCTCTTCGGCCTCGATGTCCCAGGCGAGGCGGCCCGTGCGTGGCCCCTGGCAGGCATTGGGCGAAAGCGGCCGACTTGGCGACCAATGCAAATTTTTCGGGCAATGCGTCTCGCTCGATACTAAGAAGGCGGTCGTCCCAATGCTGCTTTTCGGTGCCGAGCCGCATTGGACGCTGGAAGACCGGATTGGATTGAGACAGGCCCTCTTGTTGGATGGGCTACCCGAGCACTCCCGGCTGGAACGGCGATGTGCGCAATACCCGATTGGCATGGAACGAATGAGAAATCGGCCTTTGCTTAGGGACCCCGGCCACTACCATAGTTTCCGCTTGGACAGGAGCGCGCCGGCCGGGACGGTTGAGGGGGGCAGAATGACGACGATCCAAGACACGCAAGTTCAGTCTGAGAACGCGGTGATTCCCATCGACGGACTGATCCTCCAGGATCAGGCGGCGGCTGGCACTGGGGCAATTTACACACTCGTTGCGCTTGTCGTCGCGGTAACGCTGGCATTCTTGGATCGCCAAGTCCTTAATTTGGTGGTCGACGCGATCCGATCAGATGTCGAGATCACCGATACGCAATTCAGTCTGCTTCAGGGAGCGGCGTTTTCCCTCGTTTACACGGTCGCCATGCTGCCCCTCGCGTGGGCAACCGATCGATTCAATCGGAAGTACATCATTATCGGGAGCGTGATCGCGTGGAGTGCAATGACCGTCGCGTTTGGCCTTGCGGAGGGGTTTGTAGCTCTGCTGATTGCACGAGCTGGTCTTGCCCTGGGAGAAGCGGGAATTTCGCCGGCAACGACGTCGTTTGTGCGAGATGCTTATCCAAGGCATCGTCAAGCGACCGCGATCTCGATTATGACGCTTGGCGTTTATTTCGGCGGTGCGATTTCCCTCGCCGGCGGCGGCCCAGCGTTGGCTTGGCTGCAGGGACTGCAAACGGAACAGGGGCTGCCCCTTGGGTTGTCGCCTTGGCGAATGCTATTCGTCGGAGCAGGTGCGCTCGGCATTGTTTCGGTGGCGTTGCTTGTCTTCGTACGCGAACCCGCGCGCATGCAACGACCGGGAGAGCCGATTTCCTGGCGTGACTATCTTCGTCTGCTAACAGCCGTGCGATCCCAGGTCCTGGCTTATCTGTGTGCCTTTATCGGCATTTTCCTCCTACTCAGCTCGGTTGCGTCGTGGCTGCCGGCTCTCTTCATGCGCACGCATGGATGGTCGCCGCAGATGGTGGGCCTCTCATTCGGAATCGTCCAGCTGGCTTCCGGTGCCGTCGGTGCCCTCAATGCAGGTTGGATCGTGGACCGACTTTCTGCTCAAGGTGACACGAAGGCGCAAATTCGCGTCGTGCGGTTCGGTGTGCTGGCCGCCGCTATCGGAAGTATTCTGGCTGCGGTTCTGCCCAACGCTGTGCTGGCCTTGTTCGCGAGCGGCCTCACTTTCCTTGGCGCAGGGATTTGCCTTGGGTTGGGTGCTATGGGCTTTCAGGCCATGTTTCCAGCTCGCTTCAGCGGAAGGGGCGTGGCCACCTATCTGCTTGTGACGGGCGTGCTCGGGGCATCAGTGGGGCCGACTGTGGTTCCGATGCTGGCTGGCCTTTTGGGAGATGGAACAAACGTAGGCCCCGCACTCGGGATCTGCTCCGCCCTCGCTGGCGTCTGGAGCCTGGCATGGCTGACCTGGTCTTTCCACCGCCTGCCGCCGATCAGTGGATATTCTGAGCACGAATGATCGCCTGATAACTTCAGGATTTTATAGAGGGTAAGGGCTCACTTGCGCGTAGGCCCTACGAATGAAAGGGAGCTGACTGATATGACGTCCGATGATGTCCCAATCACGATCGTTGGGGGCGGTCCCGTTGGTCTTGCGCTGGCGCTGGTTCTCTCACGCCAAGGTATCGCCTCGCGGGTGCTGGAGATGAATCGGACGACCACCGATCATCCGAAGGCACGTGGCGTATGGACTCGAGCGATGGAGATATTCCGACAGTGGGGTGTTTATGAAGCAATTCGCGCGAGAGGCCTGCCGGACGAATCTGACAGCATCGTATTCCTGGATGGTTTGGATTGTGAGATCGATCGATCAACGCCCGAGCCGTTCAATGACGAAAGCCCCGCTCGGAAGAGCATAGTCGCGCAAGATGCCGTTGAGGAAGCTTTGGCCGCAGCCCTCGTCGATCATCCGGATGCAGATGTTCGATGGGAAACCGAGTTTGTTGGCATGGAAGAGTTGCCTGATGGTGTCCGCGTAACGGCAAGAGATTTGAAGACCGGCAAGCAATTCATTTGGACAAGTCAATACCTGGTCGGCGCAGACGGCGGCAGGGGCAGCGTATCCAGGATGGCGAGGATCGAACATGAGGGGCCCCCGGTCATGGCCCTCATGCTCAATACCTATTTTCGGGCCGACCTCAGCCGTTACAAAAGCGCGAAGAATGCTGCCGGCCTGCAGCTCCGGTCGAGGGGGCCGGACGGACAGCCCGTCCACCTGCTCAATACCAACGGGGCTGACCGCTGGCTCTGGCTGACGCGCATTGGCGGAGACCACGACGAGCGCCCGCGGCCCCTTACAGAAAGTGAGACCGTCGATAAAATTCGACGGGCACTCGACGATTCCGAGATCAAGGTCGAACTCATCAACGAGTCGGTCTGGCGTATGACCAGACGCATTGCCAAGACGTTTCGCAAGGGGCGGGTGTTTCTCGTCGGTGATGCCGCACATCGGTTCCCCCCGTTTGGTGGTTTCGGCATGAACTCGGGCATTCAGGACGTCCACAACCTAGCCTGGAAATTTGCGTTTGTTCTCCGCGGCCAGGCGAGCGATCGGTTGCTGGATAGCTACGATCTCGAGCGACGGCCCATTGCGCATGCCAATGCAGATCTGTCGCTGGTGAATGCTGCGCGCTTCCCGCACATAGTGGACGCGCTGCAGAGCGGGAACCGCGATCGGGTGCGCTTTTGGCTCCGGGATGCGGAAAACCACATCCACAGCATTGGCCATACCTTGGGGTTTTCGTACGAGCAGGGCGCGCTCGTTCCGGATGGAACGACGCCGCCGGATCGAACGCCTCGCTATTATCGGCCGACTGATCGTCCCGGCAGCCGGTTTCCTCATATCTGGCTCGACGAAGCCAACACAAGATCAACGCTTGATCTCTTCGATCGCGACTTTGTGCTCGTCATTGGTCCAGACGCCGACGCCTGGGAGGTGGCCGCGGAAGATGTTTCGCGGAGCCTGTCGCTTCCGATCATTGTCCACCGGCTGGTGAAGGCAGATCCTCACCTTGGCTTTGAAATGGGCCCGAGGGGGGCAGCTCTCGTGCGCCCTGATGGAGTCACGGCTTGGCGCATCGGTTGGGTCAGTGAGCAACCGAAGGAGGATCTCAGCGGCGCGCTGACGAATATTCTGGGATGACCTTGATGAAGATCGACCGCCATCGCATTGGCCCCTTTGAGATCGCCTTCAGAATCACCGGCGCAGGCTTTCCGCTGCTCATGTTTCACGGCGCGGAAGGCGACCATCAGATTTACGACAAACTTCAGGATGCTCTCGGTTCGTCTGTGACGGCAATCTCCTTTGATCAACGAGATTGTGGGCTCTCGGAATACCCGAGCGCCGAACCGTACACTCTCAAAGATGTCGCACACGATGCCGTACGCCTGATCGACACCTTCGGACACGAAAGTGTTGATGTCCTTGGAAATTCCATCGGAGGTATACTGGCCCAGCTTATGGCCTACTACTGGCCGGAGCGTGTTCGTCGCTTGGTGCTTGGTCTCACGTGGCCCGCGGACGAGCGGCTGACCGACCTCAACCCCGAAGGTATCGCAAGGCGCATCCAATACTCGCAAATGGGAGAGGCCGGCCAGCTCCTGATAGCAGAGCTGATGTCCAGTCCAGATTATGTCGCTGCGCATCCCGAAATCCTAACGGACCTGAGAAGCTTGAAAACCGAACCGAAGCCGGACGCTTACCAGCGTCGCCGGGCGGCTTTTGCCGTGCCGATCGACATCGATCCCGGCCGCATCCACCACGAGACGCTCATTATCGCGGGAGAGGTCGATCAGATGGTTCCTGCGGCAGTCACTCAAAGACTTGTCACACGACTTCCCAACACGAAGTTCGAACTTCTTCCGAACGCTGGTCACCTCGCCGCGCGACAGTTTCCGAACGAGCTTGCGTCTTTGATCCGGAGCTTCCTATGTCGTCCATGTTCGTGATTGAAGCCGAAATAGGGTTCATCGCAACTCAATGGTGCGGCGGCCACTTTCTTGAAAAGGTAGTATGACGTCGATACAGCGATGCGCTTCAGGAGAGCCCACCTCCGTGCTTTAGTCGGGCATAACCGCTACGCATTCGATTTCTACCTTTGCTCCAAGCGCCAGCGACGAGCTTTCGAAAGCGCTTCGGGCAGGCAGCGGCAGTCCATCGAAAAACTTCAGATATACCGTGTTGAAACGATGCCATTCAGCCATGTCGTGCAACATGATTGTGCATTTGACGATGTCGGCGCGGGTTAAATCCAAGCGGTCGAGCGTCCGCTGGATATTGTCCAGGGTGGCTTGAGCCTGAGCCTCGATCGCTTGATCGAGCGCCCCGGATTTGTCCATTCCAATCTCTCCTGACAGGAAAACCAGGCGGTCGACGCTGACTGCGGACGAGAAAGGAAGCTTGTCGTTCAAGTTTGCTAAGTGTCGCACTGCGGGTGACATCGTCATCGCGTCCATTACAAGGCCGGTTTGATAGGAGAGGTCACCCCGGAGAGAATTTGGGAGAGAATCGGTTCGTCGATATTGCCGCCCGAAATGATGGCTGCGACCTTCCGGCCCAAGAATCTCGTCGACGACATGGCTGCGCACACCGGCACGGCGCCTGCGCCTTCGACCACGAGATGATTTGCTCGATGGAGAGCAGCGATGGTTTCGGCCACCTGTGCCTCTGACACGACCTCCGTCCCCGCGACAGCGGATTGCAGGAGGGGCCAAAGAGTCGGGAGAACCATGGATCCTCCGATCCCGTCGATGAACCCGGTTCGGTCGCAAGCCACCTCTACCGGTACTCCTGCTTGCAGTGCTGTGGACAGCGGCGTCGATGTCGCTGCCTCGCAGGCGATAACGTCGACTTCAGGCCTTGTTAGACGCACCGCGGTCGCAACGCCCAGCGTGAGACCGCCTCCACCGAAGGGAACCAAGATGGCTTCGACATCCGGCGCGTCCTCCAGGATCTCGACGGCAAGGGTTGCGTTTCCGATGACGACCTCCCGTCCGGCACATGGATGAACAAAGTGACGACTTTCCCGCGCTGGACGTTCTCCACCGAGAATCGACCACCATTGCGGGAAGCTGATTTCGATGACTTCGGCACCAAGGGCTCGCATTGCCGCAATTTTTGTTCGCGCCGCGCTGTCCGGGGCGTAAACACGCACGTGTACTCCCAGCGCTTTGGCTGCCGCTGCGACGCCCTGTCCGAAATTTCCGGCACTCGCCGTGAATATTCCCTTGCCCCGCTGCTCGTCGGTCAAACTCAAGGCGGCATAACTGGCGCACCGGATTTTGTATGATCCGTACGTCTGCAGGCATTCCGGCTTCAGCCAAATTGTCCGATCCGAGGCGGCATGCGCGAACGGCAATAACGGCGTTCGTATCACGAGATCACGCAGAATATCTCTGGCGTACGCGATGTCCGCGATGGTGATCGAAGCAAGGTTGTCTGCGAGTCGCACTTGGATCCTCGTATGGTGGCTGGAGCGCTTCGATCGTTCAGATCAGCGTCGATATCTGCCGCAACTGGAAGCTACCGAGCGATAGCATAGCCCTGCATCCCGCGTGGATTTGCGCCCGCCTTCAAGATAGCTCCATCTGACGTCGACTCGAATGAGCAGGCCGAAAGCCGTCCCTCCGACCATCCATCCCCGACCGTCACGATGTGACCGCGGCGTTGGAGTTCCTGAATGGTCGTCTTGGGAAATCGATCCTCCAACGTGAGCGTTCCCGGCGCCAATTCACGGGGCCAGAAGCTCGAGATCAGATGATCGGTGTGAAAGGCGGCCGTCTCGATCGCGCTCTGCAGTGGCCGTCCATGAATTGCGTGGACGAGCCACAGTAGTAGCGACCATTGCTCCTGCTGATCCCCGCCGGGAGTTCCGAAGGCCAGATATGGTTTGCCGTCCTTGAATGCCATTGATGGTGTGAGTGTCGTCCGCGGCCGCTTGCGTGGCTTCAGTGAATTGGGAAGACCAGGTTGAAGCCAGAACATCTGCATGCGGGTGCCGAGCGCAAAGCCAAGTTCCGGTACAACTGGATTGGATTGCAGCCAGCCTCCCGACGGTGTTGCGGACACCATGTTACCCCAACGATCGACCACATCGACGTGACAGGTATCGCCGGCCTGAAGGGAAATTGTGGAAGAGCTTAACGCCGGCGTCTGGCGTGCCATCGTTGGCTCACCACCGCCGGCGATCCGAGCCTGCGGTTTGGCCCCGTCTTCCATCCATGCCTCGGGAAAGCTGGCGGTGCGGCCGTCAACGGTACCGGGCCGGAGTTCGTGGCTCGCCCCGTCGCTGATCAGGCTGCGACGCTGCTCGGCATAGTCCGCGCTCAATAGGCGGGTTATCGGCACATCGGGATCGTCGCCATACCAGCCGTCCCGATCGGCCATGACGAGCTTGATCGTCTCGGCGACCAAATGAACGAACTCCGGCGATTCCGGTGCGTGTGCCGAGAGATCGAATCCCTTCAGAATCTGCAGGGCCTGGAGCAGGGCGGGGCCTTGGCTCCAGGCGCCGCATTTGAAAACCATGAAGCCCTGATGTTCGACACTGAGGGGGCGTTCGAGAGCGGGCCGCCAACCCGCCAGATCGTCGGCCGTCAGAAGGCCTCGATGGCGGCGGCCGCTGACATCCAGGGCTTCCGTATTGCGACAGAATCGTTCAATGGCCTCAGCAACGGCTCCCTCATACCAGTAAGCAAGCGCGGCCTCGATCTGTGTTTCGCGTCTGCTGCTTGCAGCCTCTGCATGTTGAAGCAGGCGCTCGTAAAGACTGGCGAGTACCGGGTTTCTGAAGATGCTTCCCGCTATGGGCGCCGCTCCATTGCGGAGAAAAATCTCGGCAGAGGTCTGCCACTCTTCCGTGAAGAGTGCGCGTACTGAGTCAATCGTCTCGACTGCGCGCCCGAGGATGGGGTGTCCGGACCTGGCGTAGAATATCGCGGGTTCCAGGATCTGCCGCAATGACGCTGTGCCGTAATGTTGTAGCATTGTGAGCCAGGCTCCGAACGCACCGGGCACGCACGGTGCAAGAAGGCCAGTCCCCGGAATCAGGCGGAGGCCAAGAGACTGAAAATGCTCGATCGTAGCGGCGGCTGGGGAAGGACCCTGTCCGCAAATGACGGTAGGTTCCGTATCGCCAGCGCGAGCCAGTAGGATTGGTGCATCTCCGCCTGGTCCGTTCAGGTGTGGTTCGACAATCTGCAGCGTAAAACCAACGCTGGCTGCCGCATCGATGGCATTTCCACCTGCTTCCAGCATCCGCATCCCGACGGCACTCGCAATCCAGTGGGTCGAGGCGACGGCACCAAATGTGCCGATAAGCTCGGGGCGCGCGGTGAACTCTTTCATGTGTTTTATTCCAAGCGAGCCATAAGACTGGTCACGTATCGCGGAATGTGGGATCGCAACAAAGACCGTCTAGTCATTCGTCCTATTCAGAAATGCGATGTCTGCGCTCGTCTGAATCAGGCAGGTCAAGAAATGATTTCCGTACCCTGATGAACAATGTTGCGCCATCCGGCGATGCGGCGGACGTACACTCGAACGTGTCTGCCGGACTTCGAGATGATCGTCCCGTTGGTCTGGACCTGTTCGTTGTAGAAGCGACCTGTCACGATGGCCACGTCTCCTTCGAGAACGATGGTGTTATCGGTGACCCGATACAGTGTGTAGCGAGCCTCCCCATCAGACAAGCTATCGAGAAACGCTTCTTTGCCCCTGAGTTGACCGCAGGCGTCGATGTGCTGGTACGCGTTGCTAGTTATCTGATGTAGGGCGACAACGTCACCTTGTACGATCGCCTCAGCTCGCCGCGCTTCGAGTTCGTGTATCTGGTCCCATGGGGAGGTCATGGAAGCTCCTGTTAGATTGACTGCAGAGACGACGCGCCCGGGTGATGGCTGTATTGCCTCAGCGAAAGGGGCGATCGGTGGCGGGCCCAGTTTGCGCTCCGCCGCGCTCCAGACGCCAACACCGAACATTGATGCGGCCCATTCCTGTTCGGCATGTCTTGTCCCTCTGGGAGCCAGACTTGGGGCGTTGCAGGCGAGGTTTGTGCTCAGGCGTTGGTTGATTGTGAAAGGCGGCGAGAGCTAGTATGCCGAAATGGCATCGCTGTCTTCGGGGGAGAAGCGGTTTGGAGCTTCGTCAGCTACGGTATTTCAAGGTTGTCGCCGATGCTCGCAGCTTCGCGCGCGGTTCTCAGGATCTGCGGGTCGCCCAGCCGGCATTGAGCCGTTCAGTTGCGAAGCTTGAGGAGGAGATCGGGCACAGCCTGTTCATCCGACACAGCGCCGGCGTGTCGCTGACTGACGCGGGTGTTCGTCTGTACGAATATGCCGCCCAAGTGCTCGGGAGCGTCCGACAACTGATCGAGGGGATGGCGGCCGAGGACGGCACGCCGCAGGGCATTGTGAGGCTCGGCGCACCTCAGTCTATCCAGTCCAAGCTCGTCCTTCCCGCAGCAGCCGAGTTCCTTTCGAAGTTCGCCTCGTGCAGGTTGGATCTTATTCAGAATACTGGCGCCCGCTTACGGGACCGCGTTGCAGAGGGATCGCTTGACCTCGCGATCATCCCCAACACCGTTGAAGGCGGCATGTACCTGACTCCACTTGTGCGCGAAAGCATATGCCTGATTTGCCGTCAGGAAGATCGGGCTTCCTTTGCCGATACGGTCGATCTCGGCGACCTGCTGCAGCTACCGGTGATCATTACCGGTCACCCCGATAGTCTGCGGCTCTATATCGATCGCAAGTTTCCGCACCAGGGCTACGCCCTGAATGTGCGCAGCGAGGTCAACAGCTCGTCGATGCTTGTCGAGCTCGTGACCCAATCAGTCGGGTTCGGCATCGCTCCCTGCGGTGTCGTTGCGCAAAAGCCAGAACTTGCCTTCGTCCCGATCCGGGATCTTGATGTTTTATGGTCAATCGCCGTCAACTGGCAGCGGCGCGGTCTGCGAGCAGTGGAAGAGCTCGAGACATTGATCATACGCCATGTCCGCGAGCATGTCGCAGCGGGAGATTGGCCGACTGCCACGATCGAGGTGGCTTAATATTGTGTGGCAGCTATTGCCAGAGTCCGCGAGCGCGCCAATCTGCATGCCGCTGCATTTGCCACGGCTCCGGGACCGGTATGGGGCGATCCGAGAGAATTAACTCGCCGCGAGCCTCAGTCCCCCGGCTGTGCAGACAATCAGGTGGTCGCCGAATTTGCCGGCTCGAGGCCAGGTCGTGGATCTGATGCCCGGTCCACGGGGCGACTCTTCGCAAGCAATGCCGAGCAGCAATAGCGATCATGATTTTGTTCTAAGTGACGAGCCGCGTTGCTTGTGAAACTGTCACAGAATGACCAGGACACAAGTTTTCCATCTCAGGATAGGTACGGCCGAGGAAGCCAGGGCTTGTCGGTCAAAGACAGGGTATGCGGCCGACGTAAGCCCACGTGACCCTTTTACACGCAAGTGTCTGGTTGCGCCGATCGTCGCGATTGATCGAGAAAATGAAGGACAGCGCGCCAATCGCAAGCTTGGGGCGGGACCAAGATAAGCCCGACATTCGTATTCGAGAGAGACCCGTCGTATCTTGCACGGAACCAAATACATGGCAGTTGTCGATCACCCACGAACGCTTGCAAGTCCTTCGTTTGACGCAGCTCGTCTCGACGCGCTGATGGAGCGGCAGGGCTTCGACGTTATTGTCGCTACCTCGCGACACAATGTGCAATACCTGCTTGGAGGCTATCGCTTCTTCTGCTTCGAGAGTACCGAAGCGATGGGAGTTAACTGCTTTCTGCCTATTGTCATTTACTGGAAAGGCCGCTCAGAGAGATCCGCTTATGTCGGAAGTGGCATGGAAAAGCTGGAATGCGACAGAGGGACGTTTCACGATCTGGGATGTTTCGTTGAAGCCGGGGATTCGAAACAGGCAATAGAACGAGCGATTGATCTCTTGCGTCAAAGCGGTCTACCGGCTCGCCGTATCGGGATCGAAGCGAGCTTTATTCCTTCAGAGGCGAAGGATGCGTTGGTTGAGGCATTCCCGCAGGGCGAGATCCTGAATGCGCATCGAACGCTCGAACTCTTGAGAGCAGTCAAGACATCCGCTGAAATTGATCTCCTCCGCCGGGCATCGGACGGAGTTGTGGAGAGCATCCTTGCTGTCTTCTCGGAGGCGCGGGAAGGGATGACCAAACATCAATTGATCGAGCTCGCGCGGCGCGAGCAGTTTTCACGCGGCGTGGATTTCAAGTTCTGCCAGGCCAGTATGGGCGCCAGTCTCGACCGTACACCAACCGATCAGATTCTGTCAGCCGGCGACGTCGTATCCCTCGATTGCGTCGGCCAGGTTGCGGGCTATATCGGTGATATTTGCCGCATGGGCCTGGCTGGAGAACCCGACGCTGAACTCCAGGACATTCTCGGATTTGTCGATCAGGTTCAAAAGGTCGTCCGCGGTAAAGTCTGTGCCGGAGTTATCGGGGGTGATCTGATAACGGCAGGCGATGTCGTGGTGAGATCGTCGCCCTACGCAAGGACGACGGATTTTACCGTGCACGGCCTCGGACTGGTCAGCCACGAATCTCCGAGACTCGCACACGGCCGGCCTCTGCCTTATCCTCCAAGCGATGCGGAGTTGCCTATAGAGGCCGGCATGGTGTTGTCGATCGAGACAGCCGTGAAGCATCCTGCGCGCGGGTTCATCAAGCTAGAAGACACCGTTGTTGCCACGGAACTTGGAAACGTCGCCCTCGGCGATATCGGTCGCGGCTGGAATCGCATTCACGATTGGTGACAAGGCAAACTTGGCCAATCCGTAGTTCAAAAGAAGATTCTTACACGGGTCCGGGATGCGCAATTCCGGCAATGGGAACGCTTGCGATGGAGAACCTTGAGAAGGACATCGGTCCTCGCGCGTGAAAGGAATGGGGTGGGACATATTGGTCCGATTTCGACGACGACAGTCAGAAATCTCGCAAGAGCTCCTGGCTTGGCTCAGGACGGAGCGGGCCCTGGATTACTGATCGATAACGATGTTGGCGACGGGGCTCGTCTTCGTGGTTGCCCCCAGTTGCGCCGCGTCAAAGGCACGGATGGTCAAACGAGGAGCCATCCGCGGTCGAGATTTACGACCGAAGATAATTCTTCGTCTTTAAGAACGATAGGGGGCTACGTTGAGTTCATTGAGAGGCGTCAAGATAGGGTTGGCCACGAGCACATCGCTCTACAGTGCTCATGCTGCGGATCTTCCATTCAAAAGAAAAATCGTCGAGTATGTGAAGGCTAGATGCACTATTTCACGGTGCCTCACTCTCGCTATCATCAGCACTCTAAATCTAGCTTCGGCTTCGATCTCTCAAGCAGCGGATCCAAACGGGCTAAGCGGATCATCCAAAAGCCCTGAAAAGTCGGTCAATGACAGGCTGGTGGAGCTAAACGCTGCGCTTGGATACCGTGGCTGGAACGTGCCGTTCCCGGCATTCAACGACACCCTTACTCAAGACGTGGGAGGAATTAGATCGGCGCTGGCCGAGTATGGGATCGGCTTCATTGGGTACGGCAGCCCGCGGTTTTTTGCTAACTTGCTCGACACTCCTACACACGTACCAAACACCTTCCCCAAATGCCCATCAGATGCCAGCGTCTCGGGTGCATTGTGTGCAGGGAATCGCGCATATTTCGGCCAGAGTCCCGATGCGGTTTATGGGATTTCTGTGGTCCTGACTTACGATTTGCGGCGGTTAGGTATTCCCGATGGCCTTCTGGCAGTCGGAGGTTCTTTCTCCGGGGGGGACTACCAGGCCTACTCGCCCAATATCGACCGTCTGAATTTGCTCTCGTGGTACCAGACTGCTTTCGATAGGCGGATGGAAATCGAGTTTGGCTACCTGCAAGGACTACAGCAGTTTGTTGGTCAAACCGTTGGCGGAAATTTCGCAAATCCGTTCGGTCCGAGTGGTTCGATTCCAGCTCTCCTTGGTTTGTCCGCAGGTACCGCGGCAACTCCCATGTTCCGATCGACGTTTCACATGACCGGCGATTTGAAGAACGGCTTCTATAATGAATTCGCCGTATCGCGAAGCGTGCCGGTTCGCGGACCTTACGGGGTGTACCAGAATGAGGTGGTGCTCAATCCCACCGGCTTGGACTTCTTTTCCTCCCAACCCGGCACGGGCGCGCTCTTTACTGACGAGCTTGGGTATCGTCAACAGAGTAAGCTTGGACAACTTGGAGAATGGTTCCGGGTGGGCACGAGTACAATACCTCCACGTTCAGAGACTTGAGCCGCGCTAGTGTGGATCCTAACGCCTCGATCGATGGAAGTGGGGGAAGTTTTTACGTCCTGGGCGATCAGCAGATCTATCAGCCAGATTCGACAAGACCGGGCCGAGGCGTCTATATCGGCGGGACATTTATGTATGCATCGCCCAATGTCGCTTCAATAACTCAGTATGATGAAGCTCGTGCCTATTGGGTGGGACCATTTGACTCGCGACCTAGCGATATGATTTCTCTCGTTTGGGCTCATAACGATATCAGCAAGTATGTTGCGGCGACGCCGTTTAACCCGTTGACTGGAGTTGGGGTAGCGCCGTTCACCAACACCTATACGGCGAGCTATGCAGCGAGGCTGGCGGCGGGCACCTATTTGACGGTCGGCCTTAGTTATTCCGATCATCCAAGTGTTCGCTACTTTCAAGGGGAAGGAAGCGCGCTGAACTTTGTAAGCAGCCTCACCCTGGTTTTCTAGAGTCGTCTCACAATCACCCGGGCGCCGTCCGCGGGACTACATCTGGTTGGATGTGACCTTCAACGGACTTATCTTCGACAGTTCGTTGACCCAGGTGATCCGAACACAACGAACTCGTACAACGGCAACGATTTTGTAATCGTGCGGGTGTCAATCTGTGTTGATATCCGCACGATTTCGGTTCGGGCTTACGTATCCCGCTGCAAGATTGAGTGAAACTGGCGCACCCGGCACGATTCGAACGCGTTTTCTTTCCAACCCGCGCCGCGAACAAACCGTCGCCCACTTCACGCGCGGCCGTCATCAACAGACGGAAGTGTTCGCGGAGTGGCACCGGCATGTCGGGTGTTGCTCATCAGCCAGTTCCGGCGTTCACGAAAGCTGCTATCGCCGCTCACAACAATTCACTCACACTAACAACGCATAGCACGCAGTTTCCAAAATTTCTGCGTAGATCTATTCAGGCAACCAAGCCGCCCGTCTTGCAAACGCGAAAGAGGGATCAAAATGCTCCTTCTCGGACGAATGGGGATGATTGTCCATGATGCGACTGATCGTGAAGACGCGATAGAGCGAAAGCAGAGCGATCCGCGCACTGTCATTATATGAGAACCGTGTTCATCGATTGGAGAAAAGCCGATGCGCTTTGTTTTGAATTTGGGACTGCTGATCGTCGCAAGTGCGTCCGCTAATGCGGCGACAGTGCATTCCCGCACACACCACTATGTTATTCCTGCCCGTGTCGCTTCTAGCTTCGCCGCCGTCCCGGTTCGAGCCTATGCTCTGCCTCGGGCGCCGGTTCGCTACGATGATGTCCCCAGCTACAACGATCCGTCCAGGTTTGGCGGCCAGCCGCTGGGGGCCGATCAGTAGGTGCTCGTTCGATCTGTGGTGCTGCGCGGACGATCGTAGAGGTCCACCAGGCCGCCCTTCTAATTTTCACACCGGGCTCAAAGCGCATGCCCCCGGAAGTTCACTTTTCGGGGGCACCGCCGTGCATTGCAAATTGCCTTGCCCGCAATCGCTAACGGGTTCTAACAACAAAAAACGTGCGATCTTCAGACTTCCACGTCAGTGTCAAGTCTCTTAGGCAGAACGCAAGTTCTGCCTCGGCGGGCTTCATTCGTCGCCCTTCTGCGCGCTGTAAAATTTAACGCTGCGCTTTCCCAGAGGAAGAATAGCCATGCTGAGAGAAACAAAAGTGGCGGTATCATCCATCCTGGTTGCCTTTTCGCTCATGATGAAAGGCACAGATGCTAACGCGGCTTCCAAGCTACCAGATGCCGCCAGGGCAGGCGTCGCGGAAAGACTTTTTCGGCTGGACTGTGGCCGCTCCGTTGCGAACGACGAGTCGGTGTGGACGCCGGGCGAAAACGTAGGACGCCGTATCGAATTCTCGTCTACTTGCTGGCTTATAAAGCACGGAAGTGAATGGCTGCTTTGGGATACGGGCGTTCCTGAGCTTGCGCATAACGACCCCCGAGGCTGGTCCACGATACCCACATTAATCGTTTATCACCTCGACAAGACGCTGACAGACCAACTTTCTGCAATTGGCCTAAAGCCAACCGACATTTCTCGCGTTGCAGTATCTCACACCCATGGAGACCACATCGGGAATATGGGCTTGTTTTCCGACGCCACCGTTTTGATACAGCAAGCCGAGTATGGTTGGATAAATGCGGGCAAGGGGCAAAGCGACGACGTAAATCAATTGATTTCGCTGGCGCGCAAGCTCTTGGGCACCCCGAAAAACCTGGAGCTCATCGACGGCGATAGTGATGTATTTGGCGACGGGAGCGTCACTTTGATCTCCACGCCAGGACACACTCCAGGCAGCCAGTCGCTGCTCGTTCATCTCAGGAATTCCGGCTTCATCATCCTGTCCGGCGATGTCGCTCATACGGAAGAGAATTTCGAAAAGGACACGGTTCCGTCGCTCAACACCAACAAGGAACAATCAATCGCGTCGATGGAACGAATCAAACAATTGATCGAAACGTACAAAGCGAAGTTCTTCATCAATCATGACAAAGCTCAAACTGACCAGCTTAAGTTGCTTCCCGCGTTCTACGACTGAGGTATTGCCGATCGGGAGATGATCGAGCTACCTTGCCTGCACCTATCGAATCCATACTTCGGCAGTTGGAAGACTACTGCTTTACGTCTGACCAGACTACGGGCTGTTCCACGATCGCAGACTCGGAGAACAGTAAGAGCATCTGGTGATGCATCTTCTAACGGAGATAGACGTGCCCTTGCTCGCAGGGTCGTGCTGCCGCCGTTTTAACGTTCGAGTGGATCGCCGTCTCGGCCCGCCATGTTTGTCAGGCAGTGGCCGGGGGCGAAATCAAATGGCTGCGTCATGCCGATGACTTGCTTGATATTTGACCCGTCGCTTATTGCGACCAAGAGGCAGGTATCCTTACAATGATGAAGCCGACTATCAGTCATGGGACTTCCTGCACGGCTGTCGGTAGGTTATCCACTTTGTGCACCATTGAGGGAAATCTGCAAATGCAAGGGCCGGTGCGGCCGGTGCTTCGAAGCAGCGCGCGCTTTGTTGAGCTGCCTAGGGGCGTTTCGGTCCTACGTCGGAGGAGGGAAATGTTTAGGGCTCAGATTGTGTTGGCCGAAGGCGAAGCACCTGCATTCAGGACAGGTGATCAAGTCAGCGTTGCGGCCCGATCTCCAATTGGGCACTACCGTGTGCCGAACTACGTTCGCGGGAAGCGAGGTACTGTTGTCGCGGTCATACGACCGCCGGCTGTCAATAATGAAGAGGAGGGATTTGGTCGCAACAACGGTTCGAAGCGACATTACTATCGGGTAGCGCTGCCGATGACGGAGCTTTGGTCGTTCTATCCGAAGTCCTCGAATGACAGCCTGTTCATTGAGATCTTTGAGACCTGGCTCGAAAGGATTCAACAATGACGAAGCATCGCCACAATGATGACGAGGAACATCACCACGAGTTGGCTGCCGCGGGCACAGGGGCAGGTGATTACGTGCCTGGATACTTCGAGATGCTCGAAATGACTATCGGCGAGTTACTTGTTGAGAAAGGGTTGATCGCAGCAGGAGAGATTCGACGGCAGATCGAGGTGCTCGATTCACGCACGCCGGCGCTTGGCGCAAAAGTTGTCGCGCGCGCTTGGACTGATCCCGCGTTCAAGGCGCGGCTGCTGGTCGACGGACGCGCAGCCTGTGAGGAACTGGGTATCAGCTTCTATGACGACACCGCCTTGATCGTTCTTGAGAACACTGACACGGTTCATAATCTGATCGTCTGCACACTCTGCTCTTGCTATCCAAGACCGGTTCTTGGCTTGCCGCCCGATTGGTACAAGTTGAAGCCCTATCGTGCCAGAGCGGTTTATGAACCACGAACTGTGCTCGCGGAGTTTGGCACGATCATTCCGGACGACGTTGAGGTACGTGTCAGCGATTCAACAGCGCAAGTCCGATTTCTTGTATTGCCGAAGCGGCCGAAAGGTTCCGAGAACTTCAACGAGGAGGAGCTTGCCGCAGTCGTGACACGCGACGCGATGATCGGGGTCGTGCCGGTGGAAATCAGGTAGGCTCAGTGGAGGCAAGCATGACAGACAAGCATGAACTTCTAACGCGACTACCGACTGAACTTGGCGGGCTTCAGGCAGGACCCATCGAGCGCGTTGAACACGAGCTTGAGCCTTGGGAAAAGCGGTGTCACGCTCTCGCGGACGTTCTTGACTTTCATAAGATCATCAACACAGAAGAAAAACGTCGCGGCGTTGAGGGTCTCGGCGCCGAATTGGTCGGAAAGCTTAGCTATTATGAACGCTGGATCGTCGCTTTTGCCAACATACTGTTGCAAAAGGGTCTTCTCACGCCCGACGATGTCGCCCGAAAAATGGAGGAGGTCGCCATTCGGTTTGACATAAGCTTGAGCGCTTGTATGCATTCAGGCTGAGATCGTTTTGTTGAACACTTAGGAATTGACATGAGCGGCAGTAAACTGATTCGCCGCATCGTCGTCGGTACGGTGTCATCGAGGCGAGCTGGACCTTGCTGTTCCTCGCCACGGAGCTCCAATGGTCGCAATTGACGTCGCGCCGAACGCAGCGACGGCGAGACAACGGCGGGTGGCGGCAAATCCGCGCTCGCTTTTGAGGAGCACATCCTATGAAAATAAGACCGCCGGCGAACCATCAACTTTACGTCGAAACAGTATTGGTGCTTGGATTGTGCTCACGGTGTTGTCGTTGCTCCTGGTCGCGACTGGCGTCGTAGCCTATCTCGGTTGGTCCATCGGAGATGCCAACGTGCCAACGTCCGGCTATATAGCGATGGGATTCGGGGTCATGTTCTCCTTACTTGTCGGCATCGGATTGATGACCCTTCTCTTTTACAGCAGTCGCAAAGGATATGACGAACCAGCAGTCTTGATTGAAGAGTCTCGCGTCGATCATGATGATCGATTGGACGTTGGCCAGCAACGCGAGTACGTAACGCGACTAGGGGATACCGTGCCTGATCTCCGCTCATGCCCACCACGATCCTCCGGCTAAGAGATTGGGCAACCATGAGTGGGGTAGCCTGCCGCTCGCGCTGCTCTGTGCATTGTCATGCCAGCGTCTCTGCTCGCCCCCCGACGAGCCGACCGAATAGACGCATGTCAACGTCTGGCTCGGCGTCCTTCGCTGCGGCTCTGCACAGAAATGACCGTTGTCGGAGGGAAGCGGATATGGTCGAAAATTGTGAACAGGCAAGACATCGCACATGGTTGATCGCGGCCACGCGTGACGGGATGGACGGGTAAACTGTGCCTTCTAAGCGTGTCGTGGGAACGGATTATCCGCGGTCAGTTTTCTGCTAGTGCCCGAACAGTTCATGCTGTCCTGCTTATTTGGGCGGATAGACGAGGCGCCCGTCGGCCTGCGGTCGCGCCGCCGCGGTCATCTTAGCCTGCTCTATCCGGTCAGGTCCGAGAATGTGAAACACGCTCTCGCCGGCTGCGAGGAGGTAGTCGGTAATGAGACGTCGGTGACAACGCCACCACAGGAGTTCCGCGCACATGATTACACAGCGGCGTGCGTGCCCCAGCTGGCGTAGCCGCGAAAGGCCATCGCGGAATTGGTTGCTCAATGCGTAATCGGCATAGTTGTGAAAGCTGGCATTGTTCCAGAATGCGTTCAAATCGAGCGGAATCTCGCGCAGGCGGCCGCGCAATCCTCCGAGCGGTGCGATGTGTTCATATCCAATTCCGAACGGTTTGAGTGATTGGGGCAGTGTGTCGTAATTATATTGCGGATTCGTGCGCGAACGCGGCATGATGCGGACGTCGACGACGAGCGTTATCGCGGCGCCCCGTAGAATTTCAACGAAGTCACGAAGTGGCCGCGTTCCGTGACCGACCGTATAAAACGGAGTGCTCATCTCACCCTCGTTAGCGCCGGCCGAGCCTTGATCCGGCAGTTCGTGAACGCTCAGCGCGACAGACGCCGCAACGTCCTTCCTTTGTGCAGCGCGATGTGCTCCGTTTTGTCACTCTTGATCTCATATTGAGGATCTTCGCTACTCGCATGATGCACGAAGCCTTTATAGTTGATGTCTTCGGTGTGCACGCGAACGATCCGACCATGAACCCGGCCGGCTTCCGAGTTCCAGCTCACATGATCCCCAATCATGAATATTCGACCCATAGCGCGTATCCAGAGCTGTTGCTTTGTCATCTAGTGCACGGCTACCGCAAGCCCTTGAGGCGTGCGCAAGTCCGGGAGGATTACCTGGTTAGGTCATGTGCGATCATGAAGCTCGACTTCGACGCTGCCATAGTTTGTAGATTACGCCGCAATGGAGATACTTAGAGCCACCTTGAGCCTACAGGTCCGCCTCGAGCTCAGGCCAGCCTCCCATGAGGCTGTTGGAAATCCGACAGAAAAGCCTATCGGCGTCCGCCATCGACGAGTTCCTTGGGGAGGTCTGCCGCTCGTTACATTAAGGCTCGTTGAATTCGATTGCCTCACTCGCCAAATCGTATGTCAACCCGAAATTGTCTATACGCCAAGAGAGAAGGAGGAGTCTGTTAGACGGTGCTTGCGACCGTTATAACTTGCGAGCTGCTCAGTGTCCGCGAGATGAAGATTGCAAGTGCAAGAGACACGCGGAGGTTGGCTCAGGAGGCCAAACGTTGCAAGCCGCTTGGGTGCAGGCGTCGTTGACCACTCCAAGAGATGTCTCGCTTTAGACGGGCCGATAACCGAAGAAGTCATCGGGCGTCCTCTTGCGAGGCGCGTCACTGCCGGGGTCTTCATCATAGCGTTTCGATACATCGTTTGACCAATGGGAAACGATTGTGCCACCGGCGCTGGCGCCTACCAGAGCTGTTCGCCCTCACGTGAGGAACAGGCTCGCGAGAGTAACGTGCAACACTCAACGGCGCCTAACAGAACCGAGCGAGAAAGCATCGTGCTACAGCGCCAAGCAGGTGGAATACCGATGCTCGCAAAAGCTAACAGCTCCTCACAACACATAACAAGCAATTGTCCAGCATCCAAGCGATCATGTCAGTCAGTTGGACTGAAATTCGCAATAGCCAGCGAATACAGTGAAACGCAAGAACGGTGACTGTTATCGAATAAGTTGGATGCCCGCACAAGCGATCACGCCGCGCCTGCTCACCAATCCACAATCTCGGTGAGAAAGCCTAAATCAGAATCGGTGCTCTATGCTAACGTTGACGATTAATGGCGAACAGAAGTCATTTGAAGCGTCGGCGGACATGCCGCTGCTCTGGGCTCTTCGCGACATTCTCGGCATGACCGGCACGAAGTTTGGCTGCGGCATTGCCCAATGTGGCGCCTGTACAGTGCACATTGACGGCAAGCCGGTGCGTTCCTGCATGCTGGCTGTGGGCGCTCTTCGCGATCGTTCCGTTACGACGATTGAGGGCATCGGTGCCACGCCGGTCGGTGCAAGGGTTCAGAAGGCTTGGCTCGATCTGGAAGTTGTCCAGTGCGGCTATTGCCAATCGGGCCAGATAATGTCTGCCACGGCGCTGCTCACAACTGTGCCCAATCCAGACGATTCTGATATCGATGCGGCGATGGCGGGAAATATCTGCCGTTGCGGCACCTATGTGCGAATTCGCGCGGCGATCAAGCAAGCCGCCTCCGGCCGGTAGTCGTAGGAGGACACCATGACCGGGCAAGCTGTCCTAAGTGATATATCGCGACGCGGCCTACTTACTGGCGGGTTGGCAAGCGGATTTCTTTTTGCCTTTCGTATTCCAGTGCGCGCGTTCAATGAACCCGAGCAGCCGCCGAACGATACGGACGGAAAATTTGCGCCGAACGCCTTCATCCGCATCGATCGTTTGGGAAAGACGACGCTGGTCATGCCCCAGGTCGAGATGGGGCAGGGCACTTACACGTCAATATCGATGATCCTAGCTGAAGAGCTCGATGCCGATTTTGCGCAAGTGGCAGTGGAACATGCGCCGCCAAATGACAAGCTTTACGGCAATCCAGTGTTCGGCATCCAAGTCACCGGCAATTCTAATTCTGTAAGAGCCTTCTGGAAGCCATTGCGCAGCGCGGGGGCGAGCGCGCGCGCCGCGCTAGTGCAAGCCGCGGCACAGAAATGGCAAGTCGATCCCGCGAGTTGCACAACGTCGAGAGGAGAGGTGCTTCATGCTGCCAGCGGACGCACGCTGTCCTATGGTGAACTTGTCGATGCCGCAAACGCACAGACGCCGCCAAAAGACGCCACTCTCAAGGACCCGAAGGATTTTGTCTTGATCGGCAAACCGCTAAAGCGGATCGACACGCCTGACAAGGTCAACGGCAAGGTGGTCTATGGCATCGACGTAATGCTTCCTGGCATGAAGTTCGCGACGCTGAAAGCGTGCCCAATTTTAGGTGGCAAGGTTGTCAAGGTGGACGACAGTGCAGCGAGGAAAGTGCCGGGCGTGCAGAAGGTCGTCGTATTGGACGATCTAGTTGCCGTGGTCGGTGACCACATGTGGGCAGCAAAGAGAGGGCTCGAAGCGCTGACAATCGATTGGGACGGAGGCGCGAACGCGCAGCTCAGCTCAAAGGACATCTGGGAGGATCTACGCGCCGCCAGCGAGAAGGACGGGGTGGTTGCAAGATCCGATGGTGACATCGCCAGTGGCCTAGCAACCGGCGAGAGGTTCGATGCGTCCTACGAACTGCCATTTCTGGCGCACGCGACGATGGAGCCGGTTAACGCCACGGTTCATCTCAGGCCCGACTCCTGCGAGGTCTGGACGGGCACACAGGTTCTCGCGCGCGTGCAATCAGAGGCGGCCAGAGCGGCCGGGCTTCCTGTCGAGAAAGTTATCGCAAACAATCATCTTCTCGGTGGCGGTTTTGGCCGCAAGCTTGAACCTGACATGGTGGTCAAGGCTGTCCGAATTGCCAAACATGTCGATGGCCCGGTGAAGGTGGTGTGGACGCGCGAAGAAGATATCCAGCAAGACATTTACCGACCAGTTTATCACGACAAGATCGCTGCGACCTTGTCTGATGGCAAGATCGTCGCTTGGAAATACCGGATCAGCGGCTCGTCCGTTATTGCGCGATGGTTGCCGCCGGCCTTTCAGAAAGGCATCGATATCGACGCCGTCGATAGTGCTGTCGATATCCCCTACGAGATACCGAACGTCCACGTTGAATATGTCCGTGCGGAACCGCCGGCGGTGCCTACGGGGTTCTGGCGCGGCGTTGGACCAAACAACAACGTGTTTGCAGTCGAGTGCTTTATGGATGAACTGGCCGTGAAGGTCGGTAGGGATCCGATCGAATTCCGCCGCTCGATGCTCGGCAAGCATCCGCGCTTTCTGGCGGCACTCGATTTGGCGGCCGCGAAATCCGGTTGGGGTCAGCCGTTGCCCTCGCGAGTCGGGCGCGGTGTTTGCCTGCAGCCGTCGTTTGCCAGCTTCATCGTAACGGTCGTGGAAGCTGAAGTCGACGAGCTTGGCGAAGTCAATCTACGTCGGATAATCTCGGCGGTTGACGCCGGAATTGCTGTCAATCCGGATATCATCGTAGCGCAACTCGAGGGTGGGCTGATTTTCGGCTTGACGGCGGCGCTCTACGGCAACATCACCATCGACAAGGGACGCATCCAACAGTCAAATTTTAACGACTACCGCATCCTGCGTATCGACCAGACTCCGAAGATAGAGATTCATCTCATAAGGAATGGAGAGGCGCCAGGCGGCATCGGCGAGACCGGCGCGACGGCAGGACCGCCTGCACTCCGCAACGCCATCTATGCTGCGACTGGCGTTGCCTTGCGGCGGCTTCCGATCGAGCGCACGCTGATAGCCGGGGGAAAATCATGATGCTTGCGACACGCCGGATTCTCTTGGGCGCTGCTGCAGGCACCCTGATGGTAGCAGCGGTTGGAGTCTGGATCGTCCGCGGCCCGGGGCCAATGGCGTTTGCAAAAGGGTCAAAAGGCGGTCTTGCGGAAGCGACGACCGGAGCGTTCACCGGAGTTCCTGCTGCGCTCGCCAAAGCGAGCTTGGTGGAGCAGGGTGAATATCTCGCGAAGGCGGCGGATTGCATGGTCTGTCACACCGCCGCGGGCGGCAAGCAATACGCCGGTGGTCTCGGATTCAAACTTCCGTTCGGCACGCTCTATTCGACCAACATTACGCCGGACAAGGACACTGGTATCGGCAATTACAGTGATGAGGAATTCCTGAACGTGCTGCATCGCGGCGTCCGGCGCGACGGCGCGAGGCTCTATCCCGCGATGCCATACACTTCTTACACTTACATCACCGACTCGGACGCGTTGGCGATCAAAGCATATCTGTTCAGCCTTCAGCCTGTGCGCGCGCTGGCTCTCGCCAACACGCTGGCGTTTCCCTTCAACCAGCGCTGGGGCATGATGTTCTGGTCAGCACTGTTCAATCCAAACACGCGGTTCGAAGCCGACACGTCGAAGAGCCCGGAATGGAACAAGGGCGCGTATCTTGCAGAAGCGCTGGCGCATTGCGGTGATTGCCACACGCCGCGCAATCTGGCGTTCGCGCTTGACAACCGCAGGAAATTTGGCGGCGCACTCACGGCGGGATGGCGCGCATTCAACATTAGTTCTGACAACGTCACTGGCATCGGCGCCTGGCGTGACGAAGATCTAATTTCTTATCTGTCGATCGGACACGCGTCCGGTCATGGCACTGCGTCGGGACCGATGGGCGAAGCGGTTGATCGGAGCTTCAGCCAGTTGGTGCCTGAAGATATCCGCGCCTTGGTAACTTATCTCCGCAGCGTACCTGCAAGGGCCTCGCCCGATCTGCCGGCGACTCTGGCACCGCCTGCGTCGGCTTCGCACCGCGATGGCAGCGCGTCGGACCTACGTGGCAAGGTTGTGTTTGAGGGCGCCTGCGTCAGTTGCCATGGCTGGACCGGGGAGAGCTCGATTTCACCTCTTGCGACGCTCGCCGGTGCCTGGGCGGTGAACGATCCAAGCGCGACAAATGTCGTTCAGATCGTGATTTTCGGGACCGTCCGGCATACGCCCGAGGATGCGATCTCGATGCCTGCCTTTGGAAACGCCTATTCCGACGAGGAAATCGCGGCTGTGGCCAACTACGTCACTGCGCGATTTGGAAGCAAGGGATCACAAATTACAGCAAGCGATGTCGCGGCACTGAGAAAGCAGGCGTCGAACTAGATATATCTACGAAACTGCCTCGCCTGCCGTTTCTTTCAGCCACCGAGAGGCCCCGATGAATGCTCCATCGAAGTGTGGGAACCAGCACCTCGGTGTCCCCGTCCGATTTAGCCCGGCTGTGGAACGGCCGGATGTCGACGAGGCCGCAACCACACGGGGTCTGATCGCGGCGATGCGATACATTGGCGAAAAAACATTCGCTGACGGTGGCCGTGCGATCCGTCCTGTTCATGCTAAAGCTCACGGATTTCTCGAGGGATATCTTGAAGTCGAGGCTGGCCTTCCAAGTGAGCTCGCTCAGGGATTGTTTGCGAAGCCAAGGCGCTACCCGCTGGTGATGCGGTTCTCCACGATTCCCGGTGACATCCTCGACGACAGCGTCACCACGCCGCGCGGACTGGCGATAAAAGTGATTGGTGTAGAGGGCGAACGGCTCGGGGGGTCCGAAGGGAACGTTACGCAAAATTTCGTCCTGATCAATAGTCCAGCCTTCGGAGCACCCAATCCGAAGAAATTTCTTTCGATCGTAAGGCTGCTAGCAAAAACCACCGACAGGGTTGAATGGCTTAAGAAAGCTCTGTCCGTCGTGATGCGCCAGGTGCAGCGTGTCATGGTGGCAATTACCGGCCGGCCAAGCGCAACCGTAGGCACCCTCGGTGGACACCCGGCAACTCACATCTTGGGCGAGACTTTCTACAGCCAGGCCGCGCTGCGGTTTGGCGATTTCGTTGCGAAGATAGCGGTGGCGCCCGCTTCCGCAGAACTGGTAGCCCTCACGCAAGCGCCTTTGAACGTAAGCGGTGTCCCAAACGGACTCCGCGAGGCGGTCGTTTCGTTTTTCAGGACCAATGGCGGCATTTGGGAAGTTCGAGCGCAGTTGTGCACTGACCTCGCGCTGATGCCGGTTGAGAACGCTACGATTGCGTGGCCAGAGGAGATGAGCCCTTATCGGAGGGTCGCCCGTATCACGGTCAAGCCGCAATCGACGTGGAGTGACGCGCGGTCGTCGGCTGTTGATGACGGCATGTCATTCTCGCCCTGGCACGGATTGGCAGCGCATCGCCCACTCGGTGGAATAATGCGGGTTCGAAGGCAAGTTTATGAGATGGCTAAATCGTTTCGAGCCGACAAGAACAACCGGATCATCGAAGAACCACGCGAAATGTTGACGTTCGAGGATTGAAGACCCTCTCGAACTTAACCCAGCGTTGCGGAACCAGTATATGACCTATGATCGGTTCTTTTCGGCCGCACTTGCCCTTCTGCACGAGGAACGGCGCTACCGTGTGTTTGCCGATCTTGAGCGGACTGCCGGGCGCTTCCCACACGCTACGTGGCATTCCCCAGACGGGCCGCGTTCAGTTGTGCTCTGGTGCTCGAACGACTACCTCGGAATGGGCCAGCATCCAAAGGTGATAAAGGCCATGGTCGACACCGCTGTTCGCGTCGGCGCCGGTGCCGGCGGCACCCGCAACATCGCCGGCACCAATCATCCGCTGACGCAGCTTGAGGCGGAACTCGCCGATCTGCACGGCAAGGAGGCCGCGCTTCTGTTTACCTCGGGCTACGTCTCAAACCAGACCAGCATTGCAACCATCGCCAAGTTGATCCCGAACTGCTTGATTCTGTCGGATGCGCTGAACCACAATTCGATGATCGAAGGCGTGCGCCGGGCGGGCGGCGAGCGGAAAATCTTCCGCCATAACGACATGGCGCATCTTGAAGAGTTGCTGATTGCGGCCGGCGAACGGCCCAAGCTAATCGCGTGCGAGAGCCTCTATTCAATGGATGGTGACGTCGCGCCGCTCGCGAAGATCTGCGACCTTGCCGACAAGTACGGCGCTATGACCTATGTCGATGAAGTCCACGCGGTGGGCATGTACGGTCCGCGCGGCGGCGGCATTGCCGAACGTGACGGCGTCATGCACCGGATCGACGTGCTCGAGGGCACCCTGGCGAAGGCGTTCGGCTGCCTCGGCGGCTACATCGCGGCGAGCGCCGCTGTCGTCGACGCAGTGCGATCCTACGCGCCGGGATTCATCTTCACCACAGCGCTTCCGCCGGCAGTTTGCGCCTCCGCGTCTGCGGCGATCCGGCACCTCAAGTCGTCGCATTGGGAGCGAGACCACCATCAGAATCGCGCTGCACGTGTGAAGGCCGTGCTCAATACCGCCGGCGTGCCGGTGATACCTAACGATACGCACATTGTGCCGGTGATGGTGGGGAGTCCGGAGAAATGCAAGGAGGCGAGCGATCTTCTGCTCGTCGAGCACGGCATCTACATTCAGCCGATCAACTATCCGACCGTCCCTCGTGGCACCGAGCGGCTGCGCATTACGCCGACGCCTTGTCACAGTGACGCGCTGGTCGACGCGCTTGCTGAAGCGCTGGTCGACGTGTGGAGGCAGCTCGGATTGCCGCTACGATACCGGACGCTCGCGGCAGGGTAGGTGGAGAGCCTCATTCTCGTCAAGAAACCGCACTGCGAAGGCGTCGACGGTGACGGAGTCTGGCAGGCCAATGGTCTCAAGCGAAACATCTCACGTACCAGAGCTCCCTGGATTGCTCGGAAGCACAAGCCGCGATCGCGATAGTGCAAAGGCCATAAGATCCGCTTTCAGACGCTCTCCGCTTCTGGCGAGTTCGATGCGACCTCTCTTGTCCACCCGTTGTCGTCGCGAATTTGGGCGACGCTTCGTACAATCGTACAATCTCTACGAGAACAAGCCTGGTGCTGCAGCGGTTGCCGTCCAAAGTCGGCTATCAGCCCTCGGGCTTGCCCGGGTTGGTCATCTCCACGATGTTCCAAGAACCGCCGGGGGGCCAAATTGCGCCAACACGAGAAGAACGATTGCAATGAAGACGGCGAGAGCGAGCATCTTGCGCATGAGTATATCCGGTTTTGGACGAGAGCTTGCAGACTACAATCGGCCATTCGCTGGCCTGGCGAGACCAGATCATGCGCTACCAATGACGTCGACGATCGCGCTCCCTGGGGCAGATTGTGGTCGGTTCGCCTCTGGCGGCTGGCCTGTGCGCCGTGAGCAATGGAATTCGATCGTGCCGATAATGACAAAGTGAAAATCTCATAGCTGTCCACCGTGCTACTCCCGCGCAAGTCGTTCAGAGCTCGCTTGCTGCAATACTCTGGCTCGAGCCCGAGCTGTTGGCACGTTAGGCGTTGGTAGAACTAGCGAGCGAGGAATGAGGCGAAGTTGGCCCCGTTGAGAGCCGTGCGGCGCTTATCAATGTTGCGCGTGTTCTCCGAGCTTCGCGAACGCTTCACCAAGCATTTCTTGCAGGAGCTTGACACGGGAGGTCTCGGTGTTTCGTGAGGACTAAGATAGGTGGTTGTCTGCTGGACGCCTCAGCGCGAACTTCCACGACGTATTCGTCGCGCGCGAAGTTCTTGCGCTTGCAACACCTAACGATCTCTAACAACGCATAACGAGCAAGATCCTGGCTATCCCACCAATATTGAGCGCACGATGGTCTCGCAAGTTTTGACTTTGTTCGCGCGATACAACCGGTCCAGGGGACAGAGGTGATGACGAAAGTTAAAGAGAGAACGGGGACAATCCCAATCGAGACGAGGGCGTCGCCGGTGATCGACATGAAGCTTGAGGTCGTCGTCATTCCTGTATCAGACGTCGATCGCGCAAAAGCGTTCTACACTGGCCTTGGATGGAGGTTGGACGCTGACTTCGCGTCCGGCGACAACTGGCGCGTTGTCCAATTTACCCCGCCGGGGTCGCCGTCGTCGGTGATCTTCGGAAAGAACATCACGGCGGCGGAACCCGGTTCGGTTCAGGGATTGTACCTGATCGTGTCCGACATCGAGGCCGCGCGCAAGGACCTGCTCAGCCGCGGCGTTAACGTGAGCGAGGTGTTCCACCCGTCCGCCGATGCTCACACTGGCGCCGACGAACCCTATTTATCCGGGCGGCTCAGACTGCAGGGCCTGGATCCTGGGCGGAACAGCTACCGCTCATATGCGTCGTACCGTGATCTCGACGGCAATGGGTGGCTTCTGCAAGAGGTCAAGAAGCGATTACCCGGACGCGTCAGCACCGCCGGCGCCACCTTCATGTCATCTTCCGAGTTCGCAGCCGCGCTTCGGCGGGCGGCGGATGCGCATGGTGAGTACGAGAAGAGAACCGGTGGTCAGCACGATGCAAACTGGCCGAACTGGTACGCCGAGTATCTGGTCCGCGAGCAGGCTGGGAAGCCGCTTCCTTTGTGAGTAGCGGCGTTCGGCCAGGTCAGGACCGTTCTGTGAAGCTCCGCGATGAGTCCGATATACACAGAGCTCTGTTGGAGACGTCGCGCGAGCGCGTTGATAGTGGCGGTGATTACACGGGGCATTTCGGGTAGAACGTGGCGTGCGCTCAGCAGGTATTAATCTAGTGACTAAGCTGCAGCGGCACTATTTCAATGTCGATGCACGCGGAGAACGAAGGCGGTCATGGCTATACAATCGGATCATGGCGCGGAACCCAGGTTCGTAGTGACGAACACCCTCATCGTTCGAGATGTAAAGCGCTCAGTCTCGTTCTACCATGACGTCCTCGGCGCTGTCGTGCTGAGCGAAGGCGAGCCAACGTTACTGAGGCTGGGCAATATTTGGCTTACAATCAACGTTGGCGGCGGTCCGACCGACGACAAGCCCAAGATCGTCGCTACGCCACCGCATGATCAAAACGTGCTAGGTTTGTTTCTGAATCTTCGCGTGATCGACATTAAGCGCTGCTATGAACTTTGGACTTCGCGAGGCGCGAAATTCCTCACCGAGCCCAAAGTCCATGTCACGGAACTGCGGTGCTACATGCATGACCCGGATGGATATCTGATTGAAGTCGGCCAAACGACCGTCACGGCGAACCCATTGGATTTATACACGTAGCGCGCTTCATCAAGTCTAGAGGCTGCAATAGGCGCTTGGTTCAAAAAGTGATGAGAGGATGACCATCGATTATTTTGCGGGCATGGACCTGTCTTAGGAACTATCGTGCGCGTGCACGGTGGATGCACAAGGGAAGTAAAGCGGGTCGGATGGGAGGCAGGACCGTCGTCGCAATGACAGCGTGCGAGGTCGAAGAAAGAGGGTTCGAAGCGATTCTACTGCTAGCGCGGAACGTGAAGGCAGCACCATCCGCGACAACGGTGAAGACGGATCGTAAGGCGATCGCGATATCGCGGACAACCACGTGTTGGCCGCGACTCGCAACAGCTAACGGGTCCTAACAACCCATAACGAGCAATCTGCTTGCGACCGCGCAATACTTCTATGCGTCAACGCGTTGGTCGACGAATTGCTCCGACGACAATGGGCGCACTCAGCCGATCAGACAAGTAACTAGCAGGAGATATCATATGCCACTGCTTCGCTTTGATGTCGTCGAAGGCCGAAGTACCGATCAGATCAAGGCGCTGCTGAACGCAGCTCATAGTGCGCTGGTAGCTGCGTTCCAGATTCCTGAGCGTGATCGATACCAGATTATCCACGAGCATCCGTCGTCTCATCTTCTCGTCGAAGACACCGGGTTAGGGATCGAGCGCACGCGGAATCGCGTCGTCCTGCAAGTTACTACTCGCCCGCGTGCGAGAAGGTCCAAGGAGGCGTTCTACGTCCTGCTTTGCGAGAGCTTGAAGAAGGAGTGCGGCATCGAGCCGTCGGACATCGTTGTGTCGATGGTGACCAATTCCGACGAAGATTGGTCGTTCGGCAACGGCCGCGCCCAGTTTCTGACGGATGAGCTCGAGGCGACGTCGTCCGATGGCTTCAAGGAGCGGTTGGTTCCGATCACCGGATAGGCGTGCACCTATGCTCAAACTCTGGGCGAGCAGGATTAATTAGCACCCACAAACGGAGGCAGGATATGATCCGCAAGGCAAAAGCAGTGTGGCAGGGCACCGGCCGCGCCGGCAGCGGTCGTCTTTCGACCGATTCCGGTGTGCTCGCGGAAACGTCGTACTCGTTTCGAACTCGTTTCGAAAACGAGAGGGGAACCAACCCCGAAGAACTGATTGCAGCAGCGCATGCTGGCTGCTTCACGATGGCGTTGGCTTTCCAGCTCCAGGCCGCTGGGCTTACGCCAACAGAACTTGTCACCGAGGCCGCGGTCACGCTCGAACAGGAGGGGCAAGGATTTCGGATCACCCGCTCGGCGCTCACCTTGCGCGCGAGGGTGTCGAACGTGGAGGAAGCAACTTTTGTACGGTTGGCTGGCGAGGCAGAGAAGAATTGCCCGGTCTCAAGGGCTCTCAAAGCTGAAATCACCTTGGACGCCAAGCTGATCTGAGCCCGCATGGGAAGCAGCGTTCCGGTCGCAACGATCTCTCGTCAAAGTGTGACGCCGATCGCTGATTTATCCCCTCATGGGGCGCTCAACGCATGTGTCAACCTCTTCCAGGAGTACAATGACGCTAGGTTAGGGAACCATACCATGAATCGCTCTGAAACAACGCATACGGGGAAGATCCGGCTCGAGCGTCGCTTAGCTTCGTATTGGCGTGTGACGTTCGATGTCCCTCCGCTGAACATCTTCGGACCGAAGCAGATCCCGCAGCTTGACGAAATCATCACCGCAATCGAGTCGGATCAGCATGTGAGGGTCGTCGTCTTTGACAGTGCGGTCGACGGCTTCTTTCTCACACATTACGACTTCCTCTCTCCGCTCGACGAGTCTACGCGCATCCCGCCTGGAAAGACCGGTCTACAGGCGTTGCCGGACATGCTGGCGCGTCTTAGCCGCGCTCCTGTCGTCTCGATCGCGTCCATCCGAGGCCGGGCGACGGGGGTTGGAAGCGAGTTGGCGCTCGCGAGCGACATGCGATTTGCGAGCCGCGAGAAGGCAATCCTATCACAATGGGAGGTCGGCGCGGGACTGGTGCCGGGCGGCGGTCCAATGGCACGACTGCCGCGTCTGATCGGACGCGGCAGAGCACTGGAAGTCCTACTGTCCGCAGACGACATCAATGGCAAACTTGCTGAACTATACGGCTACGTGAATCGCGCCCTTCCCGACGACGAGCTCGACGGTTTCGTGGATGCGCTGGCGATGCGGATCGGCTCCTTTGATAAGCAAGCCATTGCCGAAACCAAGCGCCTGGTCGACGTCGCGAGTCTGCCATCTGATGCAGACATCCGGCCCGAATGGGAGGCATTCCTTGCGGCGTTGGACCGACCAGCCAGTCAGAAGCGAATCAAGTCTCTAATGGACCGCGGGTTTCATCGGCCCGGCGACGTCGAGAACCGTCTCGGCTTTTATGTTGGCCAGATCGGCGATTGAAAAGAAGGCGAGTGCGCGCGAGAGGCATCAGCGATGAGGGTTGTTACAGTAGTTGTTTACTCGACAGCGCTCGCGGCGATGGTCAGCATTTTCGCAAACGGACCGGTTCGCTCGATCGCCGCCCTTAGCGAATTGAGGGGCGATGCCCTTGCCGACACGAACGGGAACCTACGCGTGCCGAACGATTATCGAACCGCATACGAGTTTTTCGGAACCTGGGCGGCGGCCGCCGACCAGGGCCAAGGCTCGCAAGAACTGCACTTCGTCTACGCTTCCCCCGGAGCCACCGCCCGCTACCGCAAAGATGGGCATTTTCCTGACGGCACGGTCCTCGTCAAAGAGGTGTACCGGGCGGTCACCGAGCCTATGACCACCGGCACAATCAGTCACGCCGATGGCTTGAGAGGCTGGTTCGTGATGATGAAAGACAGTGCTGGTCGCTACTCCGCCAATACGCCGATCTGGGGCGACGGTTGGGGGTGGTCGTGGTTCGACGCCGGCAATCCGTCAACCCCCTCGCTGAACCTCCCTTTGCCGGGAGGAGGCGTCGCGGCCACAAACGACTACAGGGAGAACTGCAAATCTTGTCATCAGCCCGCGCAAGCGACTGACTGGATCTATGTTGATGGGTACCCGGCGCTAAAGCGCTAGCGATTTGGCGCGGCAAAGCGCCCGGGGACGATGTACGGTGAGGACCGTCGAGTCGCCAATAGGGTCGTCCCCCTTAGCGACTATTTCACACCGTGCCCCGACAAGCCGTCTGCGGGATTCGAAACCACAGATCTAAAGCTGGCGCGCGCACTCGTTGAGGATTTGTGATAGCTATTTTAGCCGTTCGTCCTTGTGGCCGATCAAAACCCGGTGTTAGGACGGTCGAACCTTAAAAAGCGCCACGCCGCACTGCCTAGTCTAGTCGCTGTTAGAAGAGATGTCTCAAATCGCGGACTCAAAGCGGCGGGACTTCGAGGGCTCGGAGCAGCTCGCGAGCGGCACGAAGATCGGTTGCAGCGAAGCCCTCGACGAAACGGCCATACACCGGAGCCAAAATTTGTCGAGCATCCTCGGGCCGATGTTGGCGCACTCGGAGGCGGGCGAGACTCAGGGCAGCCCTCAATTCGAGGAGCAACGCTCCCTGTTGCCGGGCGGCATCCATGGCGGCGTGGAAGCAGTCGTCGATCGCGCTGCCGCGGTTTCCGTCCGACTCCGCAAGGAGGAATTCTCCCTTGAGGCGGAGTAGCTCGGCGAGGTAGTAGCGTTCACCGCCTCGATCGGCTTTATCGAGCGCTCGATCGATAGTGGCGATGGCTTCTGGAAACTGTCGGAGGCCAGCCAAACCCTCCGCGAGAACGCCCAGGAACTCCGGGTACCAATTCGTCCATCCGGACTTCTCGCAAGCGTCGAGTTCAGATCGCAGAATGGCTGATCCGGCGGCGAAATCGCCTCGCGCGATCAGCAGCTTGCCTTCGAGGCACCGCGCCGCGCTGTTCCAAAACGGTGCGTTGAAATTGTTCGCGATATTGACCAGCCTAACGAGGCTTTGTTCGGCCGCAGCGAGATCGCCGGTCATAAGTGCAACTGGGCAGACTGCAATCCGAAAGGCCTGACAGATGGCGAGTTCGTACTCGGTGGCGATCGCCTCTTCGAGGCTTTTCTGGGCTTGCTTTGCCGCCTGATCCAAAAATCCTTGCAGCAGAAGCGAACGTGACAGCATGGCGAGAGCGAATACGAGTTGATCCATTTGGGTATAGAAGCTGTTTCGCCGCGCTGCCGGCACGACACATCGTTCGATGACCCGTTCGAAGTAGTACTGGGCTCTGCGCTGGTCACCTTCGTGATGCAACGTGTTGCCGATGATCCGATCGGCGATGGCAAGTGCGAACGGTTCTCCGATGGATGAGGCGATACCTGGCAGGCGTTCAGCAAAGGGGAACGCCGCACGAATGTCGCCCGTGTAGAAATTCAGCATCCAAAGGCTCCAGTTTGCCCAGAGCCGGGCGTCCATGTCATTCAGATTTTCGGCAATGTCGAGCGCTGCCAGAAGCGCTGTCCGCGTATTGTCGACCGGCCGCACCGTAAAGACAGCCGCGCTTCCAAACCCCATGTACAACAGCAGTCGGAGCTGCTCGCTCAGCCCCAAATCGGGATCGAGGCTATCCAGCGCGCGCTCGATGCGCTCGCGAGACTCGACGAGCATTGCGGAATGGATCCATGCCGGGACGTAAGCGGCGGTGAGAGCAATGCCAGTCGCCGTGTCGCCAGAGCGGGAAAACGACCAGTCGAGTGCAGCGCGAACATTGTCGATCTCGCGAAGGCAAAGGGTCAAGCCCTTCGACGAGGGATCGGAGCGGGAGGCCGGAGCCGTCGCGACGACGAGGTCGCGAAAGAACTCCGCATGGGCACGAGCCGCGCGCGCAGCCTCGTCGCCGGTGCCAAGCTTCTCCAACGCATAGGCTCGAATCGTTTCCAGCAAACGCCAGCGACCGGAAGGTGCCGAACTGTCCAGCGTCACCAGGGACTTCTCGACGAGATTCGCGATTCCCTCCATCGCAGCCGGTGCGGAGTTCTCATCATCGTTCATGACCGCTGTCGCCGCATCCAGTGTGAAGCCGGCGGGGAAAATCGCCACTCGTCGCAATAAGCGTCGCTCCGTCTCAGTCAGCAGTTCATAACTCCAATCCAAGGTCGCGCGCAGCGTCTGATGACGCGGCAGAGCTGTGCGCCGGCCACCTGTGAGTAGCGCGAAGCGATCGTCGAGACGTCCCGCGACCTCCTGAACGCCAAGCGTCGCGGCTCGCGCGGCAGCAAATTCGATAGCAAGTGGAATACCGTCTAGTCGCCGAACGACTGCTGCGATCGTCGGAAGGTCCTCGCCGTGCGCCAGGAAGTCAGCCCGTAGCGACCCTGTCCTTGCAATGAATAGTTGCACGGCGCTGCGCTCGAGCAGATCGCTCGATGATTCTTGGTGGTGCGATGGCACTTCCAGCGGGGCTACCTGGTAAATGAACTCACCCTCTATCCGAAGCACCTCTCGGCTGGTCGCGAGCACTGTCGTGTGAGGACATAAGCGCAGAAGAGTTTCAGCTAAACCGGCCGCGGCCCCGATGACGTGTTCGCAATTGTCCAGAACTAGCAGCATCTTCCTGCTGCCGATGGCCCGAGCGACGGAAGTGGGTGAGATCTCGTCGCCACCTAATCGCAGGCCGAGTACGCTGGCGACCGTGGATGGCACCAGTTGCGGATCCGACAACGGAACCAGCTCGACGAAGAAGACGTCGCTTTCGATTGTCGGAAAGAGCCTTCGAGCTACCTCAGATGCCAACACAGTCTTTCCGATCCCGCCGGGGCCGACAAGTGTTACCGCTCGGTAAGCAGATACGAGGTCTTGCAAGCGCTGCACCGCGGTCTCTCGGCCGAGGAGTGCGCTTGCTGCCACCGGAACATTCGTCAAAAATGAATCCGGCGCTGCCATGGCGCGCTGAGATGGCTCAATCTGCGCCGGCGTGCGATTCTGCCGAATGGTCCAGTTGCCGACAAGGCGATAGCCACGACCGGGAACAGTTTGCAGCATCCTCCGGTCTGCCCCCAATGCCTTGCGGATGGCCGAGATATGGACACGAATTGTGGCGTCTTCGACGATGCTGGCGCCCGGCCACGCGCACTTCATGAGGTCGTTCTTGGTCACGATTTCGCCATCCGATCTCACCAGCGTCTCGATGATCTCAAAGGCGCGGCTGCCGATCGGGATGGCTACGCCATCGGCACGCAACTCACGCGTTGCGAGATCAACCGCCCATTCGCAGGACTCAACGACGTTCCGTTCGCACTGGCCCACGTGAGCGTCCCGTCTCCAAAGCCTCTTCAATTTTGGCAGGCAAAACCGCGAATATCAACGAAAGCTACGCCAGGAAGTTTGGCGAAGCCAGTTCCTCTCACCCTTCGTGGTCCCGGCGGGGAAGTGAGAGTTAATGGGGGTCAGTCATTCGGCGTGAAATTCTCATAATGAATTGATACTACTTGAAAATATCGCGTTTGCTTTGAAGACGATCGTTCCCCGAATGCGGGCGGGCATTAAATGAACCGGACCCGGGGCGTGCATCAAACATGGGCAGTGGCGAGCCTCTTGATGCACCGATCGCTCCGGTCACTTGCCCGGGACGGAAAGCGCAGAACCTTGCGCGCTCGCCTAGGCTGCTGCTTTGCTCAAACGGCTACGCGGTACGACGTACCTTGGCCACGAAGCAGTACCCTCGTCCGGGGATGTTCACGACGTAGCGCTCACCTCCTTGACCGTCGCCCAAAGCACGCCTTAGCATGGTCATGTGGAAGCGTAGGCTGCTTTCCTCGACCTTTACGTTGGGCCACGCCTTCGCAATGAGATCGCATTTGCTGACGACCTCACCGGGGCGGCTGATCAAGAGGCAGAGCAGGTCAAATGCACGACTGCCAATCGGGACGGGCGACTCGTCACGTTCCAAGAGGCGGGCACTCGGGAAGATGCGGAATGGTCCAAAGCAAAAGGCGTTCAAGACGGACCTGTCTCGATCTTGTCTGTTTCGGTCTTGTCCAAACATGTTACCGTAACCGCCAAACCTCTCCGTCGATAGTTCTTGTTGGCTCCGACCGTTCATAGCGATCCTCCAATATCTGTGCTTTTCGAAGAACCTCGGCACGTAACCAGTTACTGGCACGTCAAATCCGCCGAGATCACTACCAGCCCGGATTCGGCGTCAGATTTCAAACACTTCAATCGATAGATTTCGCCACAAGTGCTTAGGGTGTAACCGCAACTATTCTCTGGATATCGAGGTCGCGGTGACAACGAGCACCGAACTTCCTTTGCTTATTGTCGAATATGAACGGCGTTCTGCCTTGTGCCAATCTGGCATGGGTCTTTCTGTCACATACTTTGGTGTGGCACCGTACCATCGCCGGAAATACCTTCGTTTAGTAACCATGCAGGCTCCGCCGTGCTAGAATTTTAAGTCTGCTGATGGGTGAACTAGTATGCCCCAAGCACCCGAAGATACCGCTGTCGTACACGTCATCGATGATGATGATTCCGTGCGCCTGATGCTCGATAGCTTGCTTCGTTCAGTCAGGCTCAATGTTCGAGCTTACAGCTCAACACAAGAGTTTCTTAAGGCAAGCAATTTGGACGCACCCGGGTGCATTGTGCTCGACATTCGCCTTCCGGGGATCAATGGACTGGACTTTCAAGGGCAACTCCTCGGACTCGGAATAAGTCTACCCGTGGTGCTCATGACGGGACACGGAGACATTCCAATGTCAGTGCGGGGCATGAAAGCTGGCGCGGTCGACTTTCTGCCCAAGCCGTTTCGAGATCAGGACATGATCGACGCGGTCACGACGGCAATCGATCGAGATAGAACACGTCGCTCAAACGAGGACTGGGTCAAAACGGTAACCAATCGTTACGCCATGCTCTCTTCACGTGAGCGCGAAGTGATGATGTTGGTAACGTCAGGCAAGTTGAACAAACAGGTCGCGGGAGAGCTCGGGCTGAGTGAGATAACGGTCAAGATGCACCGCGGTGCCGTAATGCGAAAGATGGAAGCTAATTCTCTCGCGGATCTAGTCCGCATGGCAGACTCTCTGAAGAGCAGAGCACTCGGCAAATGCAGTTCTTGAGCTCTTCGAAAGTTGGCGCGGATAACTCATCGATCCAAGATAGAATCAAAGATGGGCGGTCGCTTACATGATTTCGATTGTTGACGACGACGCCGCAATACGGGATATGCTGGTGTCCTTGGTTCGATCTCTTGGTTATGATGCCCGTAGTTTCGCATCCGCCGAAGAGTTTCTTGCGTCAGACGACCTTGAAAAGTTCGCGTGCATGATTGCCGACATTCACATGCCTGGAATGAGCGGCTTCGAGCTAAAGGAACTTCTTGTTGAGCGCAACGATCCGCTGCCGGTTATTATGATCACGGCACGCACCGAACCCGATCTACAGGAAAAGGCGATTTCGAGAGGAGCGATAGGCTTCCTCCGCAAGCCTTTTGAAGTCGACACGCTAGTCGGCTTCATTGAGAAAGCTCTGGGAAGCAAAGCTCAAATCCAAGGCTCTTGAAGCAATAGTGAGACCGCCATAGCGCGCGCCTCTCTTATGCACCATTTTCGGCAGCAAGTTTTCCAAACTACACGTTGTGTCTTCTCTCGCGTGTCCTTCTTGATCGATTTTCAAGATTGCGTTGCGTAAATTCTGCTGGTGTACGCCGGGGGGATGGTGAAATGAAAAGCAGCGCCTCGGGGAGCGTTTGCTGTCGCCCATATTCGTCCGCCGTGGCCTTCTATGATCGAGCGGCAGATTGACAGTCCCATTCCCATCCCACTCGTCTTGGTTGTATAAAATGGATCGAAAAGGCGCCCCACGCTTTCCGCATTTACGCCTGGCCCCGAATCTCGGACAGAAACAGAGACTTCTTGTGACTCATTCATCGAAGTGCTGATTAGCAATTCGCGCGAATGTTGATCACTCTCACTCAGGGCATGAACTCCGTTGATGATCAAATTGAGTATGACTTGTTGCAACTGAGTCCGATCAGCTTCAACGAGAGGCAGGTCGTCCGCAAGTGTCGTCCGCACCGAGATGTTGTTCTTCATTGCTTCACCACGCGTGATCTCAATCACGTCACCGATCGCCTGATTGATTTCTAGGAATTCCATTCGTGGCGGAGCTTTTCTCGTGAGATCACGTATTCGGCTGACAATATCACTCGCCCGATGGCCATCCTTGCCGATCCTGGCGAGCAGTAGGCGGGACTCTTCCAAATTCGGTGGCCGATGCCCTAACCATCGTAATGTCGCTTCCGCGTTGCCGATCATCGCAGTAATCGGCTGATTGACCTCATGGGCGATCGACGCCGTTAGCTGTCCCATGGTCGAAACGCGATTTGCATGAGTCAGTTCCAGTTGAATCTCGCGATATCGCTGTTCGCTTTCACGTGCTTCGGCTTCAGCACGTTTGCGGTCGGTTAAATCGAGGACGAAAGCGGCGCCTTCCTTTCCCGTCTCCTCGAAACTCGCCGCGCCTATTAGTATTGGCACGCGGCTACCGTCCTTGCGAAAAAACTCCTTCTCATATGGCAGCGCGGTGCCGGTCAGTTGTACTTCCTCTTTCGCCCGCATGTCGCGTTCGCGCCATTCAGGAGGCGTCAGGTCTGTCCAACGCATACGATCGGTGATGAGATCTTCACGGTCGTATCCTACCATGCGAAGAAACGCATCATTTGCATCAGATATCCGACCTTCGAGATCATAGATAAGGATGCCGACAATGTTGGCGTCAACCAAACGACGGATCTTCGCTTCACGTTCCTGAAGATCGCCGTAAAGGCGCGAAATCTCCAAGGCGATGGCTGCCTGTGACGAAACCAACTTCAGCACGGCGACCTGGGGTGGGGCGAACACGCCAGGGGCAAGGCGATTCTCGAGAAAGAGCACACCGATTAGCTTTGCCTGGTTGAGCAGCGGCAGGCATAGAATCGATCGCGCTTGATGCTGGCGGATATAGGGGTCTGCGGCAAAAATTGTCTGGGTGGCAGCATCATCAATAATGACGCTTTGATGAGTGCGTAGGACGTATTGAAGCACCGAACCGGGCAGCATTCCTTCGACGATGGCATGATCGTGCAGACATACGGCTATCGTATCGTCGCTGATCGTGGCTTCTGCCGCGATCCGGGGTTCTGCACCGCGCGGAATAATTAGGAGACCCCGCTCGGCACCAGCCTGTTCGAGGGCCGTGCGCATTAGCGTATCGATTAGCTTTTCAAGTACGATTTCGCTCGAAACTGCTTGCGATACGTTGAGTACGGTCGCGAGGTCGAGCTGCTCCAATGGGGCCACGGTCGTTGCAGCCGCAGCGGGTGACGAGCCGGCGTCGCGAAGATGGGGATGCAGCCGTTCGAGCTGTTTCACCTTTCCTTCGGCTCCCCAGCGAATATAGGAAGATCGGGCCTCGCGCAGATAGGCGTGCGCGATCGTCTCGAATCCGCGGGCCGCGTGGAAGCGCGCCGCAAGCTCGTTGGCCAGGCCTTCGTTATTGACGAACTCGTTCCTCCGTGCCGACTTGATCGCCGCTTCGTAAAGCCGCTCGGCATCGAGTTCCCGCCCCTCAATGCGGGCGATCTCCGCGCCGACCAAGAGCTTTCGATTTTCGAAATTCGCGGGACAATTATCTGCCCATTCCACAAGTTGTTTGTGATGGGCAATCAAAGAGTCGAAGTGATGCTGGTATTGGGTGGGTAGCGCGGCATCGCAAGATGCCGCGTGGCTGAGTGCACCATAGAAGTGAGCTTCGGCTGACAGCAGGAAGGACGGTGCTGTCCAGAGCAATTGTTGCGCATTCGATGATGCTACAACGGCTTCTGCAAACTCCCCGGCGAAGAAGCGTGCTTGCAGCTTTCGTGTCCAGTAGCTGCACGCGGCGAATGCAAAACGAGGCTCGCTCGAAAGTCGACGCTCGAGGCTAAGTTCGTCAAAATCATCACTGCTGAAGCAACCGAAGGTGGTAGTCAAACCGCGAAGGGTACGGATCAGGGCAAGCTGCGTCGTGATAATGTCGTTCTGGGGACCGAATCGAGATCGAACGAACGTCAAGCAGTTCTCGGCTTCACACTGTACCTCGGGGAGCGGTTCACCGGACGCGAGAAGGTTGGGTATCAGATGCTGGCACGAGAATGCCGCATATGTGAGATCTCCCACGGAGTTCGCAACGTCAAACCCTTTTCGGATTAAGCCACGAGCCACTCGCCAATGTTTGGTCCAAGACAAGATCGAAACAGCGTAGCTGAGATATGTACGGGCTTGGAATCGTTTTAGCCCTCGACGTTCGACCAGGTCATAGCCGAGCCGGCCAAATCGAAAGCCGAGCTTGTAGTTGCCAAAGCGCGAACAGATGATCCGCCCGGCTTGGACATAGGCCGGACAGGATGCATCAGTATTACCATGTTCGATGCTGAGACTAACCATTCGCCAGAGGAGCAGATGAAACAAATTTGGATCGGTGAATGATGCTGGAACGAGGGCTTTAATAAGAACGTCCAGGATGGCCACGGAGTGGGGGTCGCTCATCAAGGGTAAATCGACGAGTGCCTCAATCTCACGCTGTCCAAGCAGCGACAACACCTGCTCGTACTCGCGCCGTGCTTCCTCTTCTGTCGGGTGAGGCGACCAGTCAATGCCCAGACGGCGGAGGTAGTCGAGACATATGTCGACCGCGCGGTCAAGGTTCTGCGCCGTGTAGAGATCAATTCGCAAGCATGCAACTGTCGCTAGATCAACAGGATTGGCTGCGCGCGACGAAAGCATCGTCAAACGCGCCTCCGCTGTTGCTGTTGCGCCCGTCAGGAATTCGCATTCGGCTCGATGGAGCTCTAGCGCAAACATGAGAGCCGGCCGCTGCTCCCAACTGTCGTCCGACAACAGCGACGTCGCGGTGACTAGATAGTTCAGTGCTGATGCGTGGGCCATAGACGCCTTGGCGCGCTTGCCCGCAAACAGGTTGAGCTCCGCCAATTGCGCTTTTTCGGGCTGGGACGAAATCAGGGCAGCGCCGCGGTTAAGCTGATTGACGATCTCGAAAATCGCTTCTTCCAGTCTTTCGGACGGGGTGCGCGCAGCCAGCAGTCTTCCGATTCGGAGATGGATGTTGGCGCGCCGGGCTTCCGGGATTCGGGAGTACGCAGCCTCTCGTACGCGGTCGTGAACGAACTCGTAAGATGTCTCCGAACGTACAACCAGCTCTGCTCGACGGGCGTCCCACAGGTTTGCGTGGACTTCCTCCTCTTGGAGTCCGCAAACTACTGAAAGCATCGCGAATCCAGCGTTGTTACCTATGCAGGAGAGTTGCTGCAACGCTTCTTGGGTTTTGATCGGCAGGCGGCTTAATTTGGCAACCATCAGGTCCACGACGTTGTCAGTAAATGCCGTGGCTTGAATGCGGCTCAGTTCCCAACGCCATCGAGCGTTGGGATGATCGAAGCTAAGCAACCCGTCATCGACCAGTGCGGAAATGAACTGAATAATAAAAAATGGAGCCCCGGCGGTCTTGTCGTAGATTAGGTCCGTTAGCGGCGCTGCTCGCTCCTGCTCGCAACGCAGCGTATCCAATACGAGAGACATTAGATCGTCCCGAGCAAGCGGCGCAAGGTTGACGTGCAGCGTCCTTGCTTGCCCCTGACTTATCACTTCGAGCTTGCGGATCAGTGGATGTGTGGAAGTCACTTCATTGTCGCGATAAGCGCCAATCAGTAACAAGTGATGAACGTCCGTCTGAGTCAAAAGCGTCTCGATCAAATCGAGACTGTCGCCGTCGAGCCACTGCAAATCATCGAGGAACAGCGCTAACGGGTGTTCTTGACAAGCAAATACGCCGAGGAAGCGCTGAAATGTCAGCTGGAAGCGAGCTTTCGCTTCTAGCGGCGGAAGTTGGGAAATGGCCGGCTGCTCTCCTATGATAAGTTTCAGTTCCGGTACGAGCTCGACGATCAGAAGACCGTTCGAGCCGAGGGCGGCAGCAATGCTATCGCGCCACTTGACGAGGTCGGCCTCGGTTTGGCTGAGAAGTTGACGGATGAGGCTCTGCAACGCTTGCGCCAGCGTCGCGTAGGGCATGTCGCGCCTGTATTGGTCGAACTTACCTGACGCAAAAAGACCATGCCGCAAAATGAGAACTTTGTGCAGCTCATTAACGACGGCGGACTTGCCGATGCCGGAATATCCGGAGACGAGTACGAGCTCGGGCGTCCCGCTGCTGGCGACTCGATCAAAAGAAGAGAGCAATGTCTCAATTTCGCGCTCTCTGCCGTAGAGCTTTTCCGGGATTAGCAGCCGATCGGGCGTGTCCTGTTCGCCAAGTGGAAAAATATCAATGAACTGACTGGCTTCCCAGCCAACCAAGCAACGCCGTAAGTCGTACTCTAAGCCGGCTGCGGTTTGGTAGCGATCTTCAGCTATCTTGGCGAGCAGCTTCATGACGATGGCCGAGACGACGGTTGGTATATCCGTCGACCGCTCGGTCGGTGCCAAAGGCAGCCTCGCGATATGGCAGTGCACCCATTCCACCGGATCGCGGGCAGCAAATGGTAGTGTCGCGGTTAGCATCTGGTAAAGTGTGACGCCGAGCGCGTAGAGATCGCTACGGGAGTCGATCGACCGGTTCATTCGTCCAGTTTGTTCGGGCGCCATATAGGCAAGCGTGCCTGCGATGATCTCGGGCGGTTGAGGCGATTGTCGCTCTCGCGGAAGACGCGAGGTGAGGCCGAACCCTGTGAGTTTGACTTCTGCGGCAACGCGATTCACGAGGATGTTGACGGGCTTGATATCTCTGTGGATCAGACCGCGAAGGTGAAGCTTGCCGAGCGAGACAGCAATGCTGGTCGCGAGGCGTAAGAAAAGTCCAATTTCCATAGGCTCGCCTAGCAGCTGCTCGAGTGGCTCGCCGCCGTGATCCTCGATCACCAGGATCGTCCGACCAGCTTCGCGGATAAGCTCGATCGGTCGTGCCGCCCATGCGCTGTCAAGTTCGTTCTTCAGTTTATATTCGTGAGAGAGGCGGTCCAGAATAGCAGGTGTCGGATGTTCCGCGGCAGGAAATACGGCCAGTACGGAGTAATCACGATTGAGGTGCTCGGCCCCTCTGCAGAACACACGTTCGCCGTCCTCCCACAATATCTGGAAGTGGCCATTTGCACCTGCACTGTAGAGCGAGTGATCCAAGTGCTGCAACCTACTTGAAGCGGGAGGCCATTCCCGGTCGAAAAACGGGTTCGAATTATCGCATACAGCGATCAAGGGCGAAAGTTTCCAGTTTCGGTCTGGAAGCCAAGCTGAACGTTCCATCAAGGCAACGTGGCGTACCTCAAGCCGCCCGATTGGGAGGCCGAAGCCAGTTTCTGCCGGCGGAGAGGACGGAGTAGGTCCTGGCGCGTTATCGTAACGATGCGGCTCGCTCGATTATGCCATGCGATCCACGCTGGCTACGAAACAGTAACCCCGCCCGGGTACATTAACGACGTAGCGCGCGCCCCCCTGACCGTCGCGTAAGACGCGGCGCAACATGGTCATGTGGAAGCGTAGGCTGCTTTCTTCGACCTTTACGTCAGGCCAGGCTCTGGCCATAAGCTCGGACTTGCTAACGACTTCGCCAGGACGGCTAATCAAAAGGCACAGAAGGTCGAATGCGCGACTGCCAATCGGTGTTGGTAAGCCCTTACATTCCAAGAGGCGAGCGTGAGGAAGAATGCGGAATGGCCCAAACGAAAACGTTTCCAGGACAGCTTCGGCCAGACCGTCCCAGTCGCGGCTTTGCTCAAGCATGTTGCCGTTGCCGCCATTCCGTTCCGTCGAGGGTTGCTGCTGGTTTCGACCGTTCATTGCGATCCTCCAGTATCCGCGTTCCCTATCAGAAATCTTCGCTAGAGGGGGCGGACTCGGTAGTCGATTCCGTTGAAGTTTAGTAATCGCACCGGGACGCCAATCCTCATAGCTACAAGGGAAGGGCGACTTATCTCCAACTTGAAAAAAGACCGTAGTTTCTTGCGGTTAAGATGATTCTGGACTCCTTACTTGCATTTCTCATTAGGCATCTATGATCCGCTCAAACAGCTTTGCATGGGGCTTCCTCAAACGCCCGTAAAGTTTTGTAAAATATTGCGCCCGCATCCAATCGGGAAAGCTAGGCGCTGTCGCCCAAGGGGCTCCCTGAGTCAATCGGACGATACGGTCCCGGATGTCGCTGAGCAATAAGGGAGGATCGTCGCCCGATCGCTTGCTGGGTTTGTCCGACTTTGTTAGATGAGCCAAGGCGCTGACCAAGGTCACGTCAGAGCTGCCAGCTGCGCGACCGCAGCTCACGCACGACATTGTAGCTGCACAATGCATTCCATTCGTCGGTCGGACCGGTCTACGGCCACTTCGATTGCGGCGTCGGGCGACAGATCTGCCCTCGGTGAGAGCGCTCTGAACGGCGCAGCCTGAGCACGCATACTGAGCTGCACGGAACATCTTATACGATTTTCCAGGGCCGGTAACGAGGATTTCTATGCACCGGGTATCGCAACAAACTGGGCCGATTCCACCAGCGAGCCTCGATCATGCTTTCAATACACGCGCTCTTTCGGCGGGATTGTCGCCACGTCGTTGGTGAGTGGCTGCAGGTGCACTGGCCGGTAGTCGAGCCGCACGCAACCATCCTCGTCAAGCCAGGAAAGCGTATGTTTGAGCCAGCTCGCGTCGTCCCGCTTGGGAAAATCCTCGCGCGCATGTGCGCCGCGGCTTTCGGTGCGACCGATCGCAGACCGCAGACTGACGTCGGCTTGCGCGAGCATGTTATCGAGCTCGAGCGCCTCCGCGAGATCGGTATTGAACATCATGGAGCGGTCGGCGACGACAAGGTCGTCCCGCATCATCGCCATTACGTAAACGAGCTTGCTTGCTCCCTCGTCGAGCAACGAACCGGTGCGGAACACTGCGCAGTGGCGCTGCATCGTCCGCTGCATCGCAAGGCGAATGTCGCCAGCGCCCGTCTTGCCATTTGACCAGCGGATCCGGTCAAGCCGCTCGATCGCTCGCTCGGTCGCGACTTGCGGCGCCACAGGATGGCTCTCGCCCGGGCGCAACATCTCGATCGCCCGGTGCGCCGCGGCGCGCCCGAACACGACTATGTCGAGTAGTGAGTTGGAACCAAGCCGGTTGGCGCCATGCACAGAGACGCACGCGGCTTCTCCGATCGCCATCAATCCTGGCACCGTCGTTTCGGGATTTCCACCATGCTTGGTTACGACCTCGCCATGCAGGTTGGTCGGCACACCGCCCATGTTGTAGTGCACCGTCGGCAAGACCGGGATCGGTTGGCGCGTCACGTCAACACCGGCAAAAATCCTTGCCGTCTCGCTGATGCCGGGTAGGCGTTCATGCAGGATGTGCGCCCCGAGATGCTCCAAATGCAGTTCGATGTAGTCCTTGAGTGGGCCGCAGCCGCGACCCTCATTGATCTCGATCGTCATGGCTCGGCAAACCACGTCGCGCCCAGCCAAATCCTTGGCGCTCGGCGCATAGCGTTCCATGAAACGCTCGCCTTCCGAGTTGGTGAAATAGCCGCCTTCGCCGCGCGCGCCTTCGGTGATCAGGCAGCCAGATCCGTAGATCCCGCTCGGGTGAAACTGGGTGAACTCCATGTCCTCGAGCGGTAGGCCAGCGCGCAGAACCATGGCGTTGCCGTCGCCGGTGCAGGTGTGCGCGGCAGTGCAGGAGAAGTAGACGCGGCCGTAACCGCCGGTCGCGAGCACGGTGCGATGTGCGCGAAAACGATGCAGTGTTCCGCCCTCCAGGTTCCAAGCGAGCAATCCGCGGCAGGCGCCGCTATCGTCCATCAGGAGGTCGAGCGCGAAATATTCGACGAAGAACTCAGTGTTGTGCTTCAGGCATTGCTGATACAGCGTGTGTAGAATGGCGTGTCCGGTGCGGTCCGCCGCAGCACAAGTGCGCTGGGCCATCTGCTTTCCGAATCCAATCGTCTGGCCACCAAACGGACGTTGATAGATCCTGCCGTCCGATGTCCGCGAGAAGGGAACGCCGTAGTGCTCGAGCTCCAGCACGGCGGGCACGGCTTCGCGGCACATGTATTCAATGGCATCCTGATCCCCGAGCCAATCGGAGCCCTTCACCGTGTCGTACATGTGAAAGCGCCAATCGTCCCCGTCACCCATATTGCCGAGCGCCGCGGCCATGCCGCCTTGCGCCGCGACCGTGTGGCTGCGGGTCGGAAACACTTTGGTGATGCAGGCGGTCCGCAGGCCGGATGCGGCCATTCCAAGCGCGGCGCGCATACCGGCGCCGCCGGCGCCGACAATCACGACGTCATAAGCATGATCGACAATTTCGTAGCTTTCTGTCATCCCTATTTCCAGCGGAAAGTCTCGATGACGTCGGGATCAGGGTCAATGCCAAGGCCCGGCCCCTGCGGCACGGAAATGCGGCCGGCTTTCGGGTTGAGCGCGTCGCCGTAGATAGCTCCCTCAAGATCGAACCAACGCCACTCGATCATAGAATCGGCCGTCCCCAGCGCCGCCGTTGCTTGGATAGCTGCCAACAATCCTGGACCGTCGTAGAAGGAATGGGGCATCACCGGAGTGTTGTGCACGGCAGCGAGCGGAAAGATCTTGCGCATTTCGCTGATGCCTCCCATTTTGGCGGGGCTCGGTTGGACGAAGTCTACTGCGTCTATTTCCAGAAGGCGTTCAAAATCCATCGCTGTGTAAACATTTTCGCCGGCGGCGATGGGGATCCCGCTCAACCGTCTGAGCCGAGCCAGACCATCAAAATTCTCCGGCGGCCATAGAGGTTCTTCCAACCATTTTAGATTGATCGGTTTGAGGTCGTCCGCAATGGCCCGCGCCTCGGTCAACGTCCACGGGCAATTGACATCCAACATCAGCGCGGCATTGGGGCCGGCTTCCTCGCGGGCCGCGTGGATCGCTGGAAGCTCGATCTCGTGAAGCTTGAGCGTGTTGAAGCCGGCGTCGAGCGCGCGCCTCACGGCAGCACGAACCAGCTTGGGTTCGGTATAGCGCACAAGGCTTGCATAGCAGTCCAATTCGGCTGCACTGCTGCCCAGGAGCCGGCACAGCGGCAGGTTTGCAGCCTTGCCTGCGATATCCCAAAGCGCAATGTCTACTGCCGAGATGCCGAAAGCCAGTGCTCCGGCTCGTGCGAACACGTGCAACTTCTTCTGAACGCCCTCCATCAGAGCGCCGATCCTACCTGCATCCTGGCCGATGCAGAGTGGGGCGATCAGCTCGTCGACCGCGACCTTCGCCGAAGCAACCGCGCGAAAACCGAAAGCCTCACCCCAGCCGACCAGTCCGTCATCGGTCGTCACTTTGACGAGAAGCGAGTCTGCCGCCGGTAGGTTACTGTCACCCCACGCGGAAGCATCGGATCTGGTTCCGGTCCTGAACGGAATTCGTAGCGGAAAAGTCTCTACCGCAGTGATGATCATCCTCGGATCTCCGATGCGCCAGGTCCGACTAGGGGCGTGTGTTCGGATTGGCAGATTGGGCAGAACCGAATGCGACCGCTTGTTGCATTCGCGGATCGTTATGCAGATCGTGATATTCGAGACCCAGCGGACCGATCGCCGACACCTGGGTCACGTACTCTCCGGATTTTGCCCAGTGGAAATGCCAGGTCTCGCCCGGCAGAACGATGGCACTGCCTGGCGGATAGGCGTTCACCTTGTCGCCATCGAACGTCTCTCCGAGCCCAATGTAGAAAACACCCGACATTACCGTATAGATGCGATCTTCAGGGTGCTTATGCGGCATCAGCTTCGCGTCGAGCGGCACCTTGACGCGGACCAAGTACGACCAGGCTCGCTCGGATGTCCGACCAGAACGGCCAAGCGACAGCCTGGCGGAAACGCCGCAAACGGCTTCCAGTCGATGTCCAGCGGAAGACGCCTTCATCAGGCTGATGCGTTCGTGACATTTCCGCTGCTCCTCCGCGATATCAGCCAACGGCCTGCCGAGTGCCCGCAGTCTGCGAGTCCGCGACGTTCGCATCGCGAAGCCGCTCTATCAGGATCTTCGCGGCGGGGCCGGAGGAGGCCGGATTTTGACCGGTCGTCAAGAGGCCATCACTGACGACGTGGACCGCCCAGTCGGTCCTCTTCGAGAAAGTTGCGCCCAATTTCAGCATCTCGTCTTCGACGAGAAAGGGTACAACCTTTGTGAGGCCAACGGCCTCTTCCTCGCCGTCGGTGAAGCCGGTCACTTCCTTGCCCTGAACGAGAGGCCGGCCGTCTGACGTCTTGACATGACGCAGCGCTCCGGGCGCATGACACACTAGAGCTATCGGCTTGCCGGCAGCAAGGAACGACTCGATCAGTTTGATGGAGTTCTTGTCCTCGGCGAGATCCCACATCGGGCCGTGGCCGCCCGGATAGAAAACAGTGTCGAAATCCTCCTGCTTGACGCCATCGAGACGAAGCGTCTTGTCAAGCTGCGCTTCCGCTGCGGCGTCTTTCTCGAACCGCCGCGTAAGGTCAGTGCGGAATTCGGGGTCGTTGCTTTTGGGATCCAGCGGTGGACGGCCGCCCTTCGGAGACGCGAGCGTGATCTCGGCCCCAGAGTCCTTGAACACATAGTAGGGAGCAGCGAGCTCCTCGAGCCAAAAGCCGGTCTTTCGCCCCGTATTTCCGAGTTGGTCGTGCGACGTGATTACCATCAGTACTTTCATAGTGTGCTCCTGTTGCAAGGCGGACGTCTTCCATGGGCGAATTGCATCGCCGAGCTCGATCGACCGATATGATGCGCTCGACCATGGCGGATGAATCGGAGAGTTGCGCGTTATTTGTTGTTAGGTGCCGTTATCTGCTGCGAGTGCAATAACTCACGGCGGAGTGCGCGCGACTTCAGCACACCAAGCCGACAAAAAATGACGGTCGCTCGCCTTGCAACATCTAACGGCGGCTATCAGCGTTTAACGAGCTTTCCGCTCTCGCATCGCCTACAAGTATCGCATCCAAGCTGCGACGCGCTTCGTGACCTGATAACGTTAGGACCTTCAGCTGAGCGCCTTTGACGGAGATGATAGATGCAGATCGCAAGCGCGGCCGGTCTTGAGGAAGCCTGCGACCACGGTCCGACCCGCAAGTCAGGCGCAGAGCCGCTGGCGGAGTCGCTCTTGCTGAGGGAGATGTCGCATCGGATCAAGAATGAGCTGATGTCGACGATCGGATATGTCTCCACTCTTGCGGCCCGCTCGACCAACTGTGGTGCAAAGCTCGCTCTCGTCGAAGTCATAGAGCACCTTTACAGTCACGCAAGAGTCTACGAAGCACTGCAGATGCCCACGGAGAGCCGCCTGATCAATGCGACGGCCTACCTGCGGACACTGTGTCGGACGATCAGCCGTGCAAAGCTCGAGAATAATCAGATAGAACTTGTTCTCATCGAACATCCGCTCCAGCTATCTTCGCTGCAGTGCTGGAGGCTTGGGATGATTGTGTCCGAGTTGATCACGAACTCCTACCGGCACGCGTTCGGCGATGAGGGTGGCACCATTCGCGTCGAACTGAAGAGGTGCGGACATCTTGCGGAGTGTCGCGTGACTGATGACGGTTCGAGCTCCGATATCGTTCGGTCGGGGCACGGCCTCAACATCGTTCGGCAACTGGCGCGCACGCTTGACGGGGAAATAGACCTCCGGTTTGGCTACGACGGAGCGGTCGCCTTGGTGACGTTCCCGTTGCCGACGCAACGTTAGGATGGGTTGGCAGTCTGGTGCAGTTCATAACCAAATTCCCGAAGTAAAGGACGCCGAGGCCACAAGGCGGCAAGGGTACTTGATCAGGACCTTAGAGACGTGCCGATTGTGCGGAACTGAATGGGAGAAGAAATGACCAATCGCCTGATTGTCACCAACGAACATGACACAAGGTCGTCGGTTGAGATAGACGAGCAGATTCGTCCAAACCCATTCGCGTCGGTGCCGGGATTTGATCATGCGCTTCTCTGGGGTACGCCGGCTGCACCCTCGGTCCCGTGGAATGGACGTAATGTGGCTACCGAGAGCAAAAGCATTTTGCCGGCGCCTGGAGAATCACGACTGATGCTTGTCACGTATCCTCCCGATTCAGTGACGGAGGGTCCAGGTTTCGATTCGGTCGCTGCCACCGCAGAGTATTTGGCGCGCATGCCAGGACTTGCGGAGAGGTTTGAGCCCGATAACCCTGGAATGCACCTGACCGACTCCGTTGATTACGTGATCGTGCTGGATGGGGAGGTCTGGCTCGAACTCGACGAGCGAGCAATAGGACCTATTCAGCGCGGTGACATCGTCGTGCAAAACGGCACTCGACATGCTTGGCGCAACCGGAGCGACAAGCCCGCTACACTGGTCTTCGTATTTGTCGGCGCAAAGCGCGCCTACGCGTAGGTGCGAAATTGGCTCGGAGGACTGTTATGCCGACACCACAAGCGCCCACGGTTCCGGGTTCGGATCTGCTTCGACTGCCGCCGAAGTGATCAAGAGGATTGACTTGACCGGTAAGACGGTTGTTGTTAGCGGCGGCTACTCCGGTATTGGCATTGAGACCGTCCGTGCTTTGCGGCCGGTTGGTACGAAGGTCATCTTAACGTCGCGGGATATGGCAAAGGCGAAAGCCGCTCTGGACGATATACCGGAAGGGTTATGTACGCGAAGGGCGCTCTACTGCAAGATCGCGAGAAGGCGTTCTGCAGCCCTGAGATCCGGCGTATCCAGGCCCTCGCCGAACCGTGCGTAGACGGGTTGGAGAAGCGACCTCGCGTCGGATCGTCCTTTCTTGGCCAACAACCTCGCTAGGTCGACTGACGTACGCAATTCCCAAGCCAGTGCGCCCTGGTTGCGGCTCCATTCCAGAGACCGGAGAAGATTGAGTTCGGCTTCATCGTATTTCGGTTGCGACATCGAGAGCAAGACATTCGCCTTGGTTCGAAGCAACTCGGGCATGTATGAAACGTCTCCATTTTCTTCGACCAATGCGATCGCGTCTTCGATGACTGTGAGGCTTTCTGCGTGATGGTCGATTGCTGAAAGTCCCTGTGCGAGCGAAACGCTAAACATGGTTGTTAGCAATTCGTAACGGGCAGAGTGGAGTTCCGTCAACGCGCCCCGTAGGCTTTTGACTCCATCCTTTGCCGCGCCCTTACGAACGGCGAGTAGACCTCTGTAGCCGCGTCCAACGGCTAGGTAGGGCCCTAGAGAGTGGGCTTCAGCGCGGGCGATAAACCACGCTAGGAGCTCTTCGCCAGTCTCATGATCGTCCATCATCCACAGAAACATTGAAATCGCCCAGATCAGGGCGATCGAAAGCGTTACCGGGTGATCTGTGGCCGCCGCATCCTTGATGGTCTGGCGCGCACAAGCCCGGGCCTGATCTGGAAAACCTTGCTGCCACAGCGTTCTTGCCAGGAAGACCCCCGCCAAATCGTGACCATCGAATCCAAGATAAATGGCGTTGGTCCTATGCAAGGTCGGCGCTCGCTCGTGCGCCGCCTCGAGCTTGAGGCGGGCACCCGCGAGATTGCCGGTGTGGGTCAGCGAAATACCCGAGATCGAATGGGCAAGCACCACCGCAGCCGGATCGGCGACGGCAGTGGAAAGGGCGGAGGCCCGCTCGCCGAGGGCTATGGCGGTTTTGAAATCTCCGATCCGTAAATGATACATGGTGAGCGGTGCCAATAGCTGCAATTGGTTGAGCGGCTCGCCGCGTTCTTCGGCTATTGTCAGGCTTCTGTTTAGCGCCACGCGTGCTGCTTCCGTGCTGCCGCGCGTAAACATCAACGACAAGCCCAAAGTAGCTTGAAGATGCATTTCCTCGAAGCCGATGTGCGTGGTACGATCGAGAGCGGCGATTGCGGTCTCCGCCCAACGATGACACTCGGTGAGCAAGGACATTGCTAGAAAGATCGGCGCGGCGGCGGCGGCTAGCGCAACACCCGTGTCGATATCTCCGTCAGCGCCAAAACACCATTCCAAGGCGGCACGAACGTCGCCAAGTCCGTCAAGATAGGGGGCGCGCTCCACTGCGTTCGATAAGGTAGGCCACGTCGAACCGGCCAGCTCCAGCCATCGTTTGCAGTAAACCGCGTGCCGCTTGGCCAACTCTATGAGTTCAGCGTCGCTCGCTTCCCGCCCGAGAATGTAAGAACGCGTGGTGGCGAGAAGCCGATAACGCATTGTTCCGCGAATGGGACGGGCCACAACCATTGATTTGGAAACTAGGTTTTCGATGGCATCGAACACGAGAGCTGGCTCGACAGCCGCGTCCGCTGCGATGGCCTGCGCCGCTTCCATCGTGAAATCTCCGACGAATATGGCAAGACGGCGGAGTACCATGCGCTCTAGCTTGGACAGGAGACCATAGCTCCAATCCAGTGTGGCTTGCAGGGTTTTTTGGCGTGCCGGCGCAGTTCGCCGTCCCTGCCACAATAGTGTCAGGCGCTGATCGAGGAGCGCAGCAGTTTGCTGCAAGCCCAAGGCCGCAACGCGTCCGGCGGCGAGCTCAATCGCAAGAGCCACACCGTCGAGCTTGCGGCAAATCCCCGTGACCACGGCTGCATCCGCATCACTGAGATTTAGCCGAGCCCCGCAAGCGACGGCCCGCTCGACAAACAACTTGGGTGCTGAGAATGCCAACACAGCAGAAGCTGTAGGCGGAGAATCATCGGGCGGCACGTCGAGAGGTTCCAGCGGATAGACGTATTCGCCTTCCGCTCGAAGGGCCTCGCGGCTTGTCGCGAGAAGATGGACCTGCGAGGCAGCACGAAAAAGGCGAGCCGAGACAGCGGCTACGGCGTCGACCACATGCTCACAATTATCGAAGACGAGCAGAACTCGCTTTTCCCGGAGGTGTGCCATCACGCTGGGCGTGGGATCGTCCGATCGGACCGATATTCCCAGCATCGATGCCAGGGTGGCAGCGACCATGCGGGGATCGCTTACCATCGTAAGGTCGACGAACAGAGCGGACCCTAAGAATGATTCCAAGAGATCATGTGCCACCGCGACCGCAAGTGTTGTCTTACCAACTCCCCCAGGGCCCACAATGGTGATAAAGCGCGAAGCGGAAAGTTGAGTGGAGAGTGCGGAAATGGTGTCGGTCCGTCCGACTATCCGCGTCAAGCGTGCTGGCAAGAGGTGAGAGCCGCCAGAAGCATTTGTGCCCGTCTCCGTGACAGAGATCGTTTCATCTGTCGATGATGTTGGAGCGACAAAGCAGTAGCCGCGCCCGGGAACGGTTGCGATGTACCTTGCGCAGTCCAGGCCGTCGCCCAACGCCTTGCGCAAGCCAGCGATATGAACGCGCAGGCTGGCCTCATCCACGACTACGCCAGACCAGACCTGCGTCATCAGCTCCTTTTTGCTGAGAACTTCGCTCGCGCGCGATACCAAGGCGATCAGAATGTCGAGAGCTCGAGCCCCTAGCTCGACAGGCGTTCCTTCCTTGGTCAGAAGCCGTTCGCTCACAACAAGTTTGAACGGACCAAAGAAAACTTTGTCTCTGCTTCTTGCAGCAGTCAGTGCAATCATTTTTGGCCCCCGCACGACGGTGTGCATCCTTCAAGGGCAGTAGCGGGGTATCAAATCACGTCTGTCAGATTTGAGTAAATGGCGGTCGCTGACAGTTTAGAATCGATCTAACTGCATCTGCACTTTGCGGATTGACCAGAACTTACGGTCCTATTCCATGATACCTGGGCATCGAATTCATTCTCCGTCACCGCACAAGTGCCTGATGGGTTTCAGGGTCTTGGCTTCAACGGATATACAAGTGCACGCACGTTTGGCGAGTTTGCGTCAAGGCCTTCTATTAATACGCGACGCGCCGCTTGCCGACTGCAGTCTCGCCGTTTACTCAATAAGCCGCTGATTGATCATCTTCACCGGAGTGTGAAGGCCTCGTCCGCTGTCTCGGGCTCTGGCTGATGCGCGGAAATGGCATGGCCTACGACTGCAAATCCAACGTCCTCTCAATCTGGAGTTGGTTCATAGCTAAGCGAACGAGAAGCGACAAAGCCGCAACCACCGGCGGCAACGCGAAACACAGCGTACCAAAGCGCACAAACGCCAACGCCGCGGCACCGCAGCCAATGGCAAACACAATGACACTTGCAGACATCGTTGTGAGCCGAGCCGCGGGCTGCCGCTCTTGCCCTTTCCGCTTGTAGATACTATCGGCGAGGTCGAGCATGATCTGCGTCGTCGTGCCGGTCATCAATGTCGAAGGCGGCGCGCTGCCGAGATGCACGCGATGGATTGCATTCTGGATAGCCATCGCGGCGACCAGGACCATTCCGGTCAATATAGCTTGCCAGCTGTCGCCATCACGAAATGGGCCGAACCGTATCGCGAGATAAGCGCTGGCAATCAGGAGCAGGATCTTAATGCCGACGAATATTTCAAAGACCGGCGCCAAGCGGTTTGCCAGCAATGTACCAAGTAGTCGCGACATGACGACGACGGCACAGAAGACCGGAAGCGCGAGCAGCTTCGCGAGCGCGCCGGACGAGCCAAACGCAAGCGCCGCGCCAAGGGTTACGAAATTGCCAGTCACATGCGCAGTGAACAAGCCCTCGAGCGCCAAAAAGCCAGCCGTATCGACATAGCCGGCGTTAAAGCTCAGGAGAAGGGGTAAGGCAATCCTGGAAGCGGCGGCCATCATTTTTTGCTGACACTGAGTATCGCTACCATCCTCGCTTGACCTCGACGCCAACGTAATTGGAATTGCGAGCTCCTGCCTGACGGAGCGCATTTCCGATTTCAAAATGCACCGCTTCGACGGCAAAAGAGGTCTGACGGTCGATCGTCCAGTCCAGCCGCACCTGGCCGTAGCTTCCAGTGTAGGCGCCGGGCCGTCCCGCAGTGTTGGCGATGGGTATATCGGGCTGAGCGTAGACGGCGTCGGCCGTGTTCTGGCGCCATTGCGCCCCCGCGGCCAACAAGATCTTCAGCGACGACGTCGGATGCAGCGTCAAATTTGGCTTGATGTGAATGAAGTTGACGTAGCCCGAATATCCCGCGAGCGTAAGATAGTAGCCATTGGGAAACAGTGGGTTGAACGTTCCAAAACTATGTCCCGGCAAGTGGCTGTCGCCAGAAGCCGCATCGACCTGAATCCCTACTCGAGGGCTCGAGTAGGCGTTGGCAAATGTATAACCGGCGAGCGAGCCGAAGGCCCACGCTTCAACTGTCTGTGTTCCGATGCTCCCAGTCTGGTTCATCGCCTCCAGATCCCAATCGAAATGATCGGTATTGCCCGTCAAGCGGACATCAAGAATCTGTCTCACCTCGTTGCCGGCGGCATTCGGAAAGCGAACATCAGCCTGCGTGAAGTTCGCATAATAAGCATTCACGGTCATCGACTCGAGGAACTTGTTCTCCACGCGCGCGCCTCCAAAGGTCTGCTTGGGGCTGCTGTAGTCATCGAATATCGCGTTGTCCCGAACCTGGACGGGATGACTGTAGAACGTGATGAACCGCCACGGGCCGTTCTCGTAGTCTGCCCAGGCTGCGTCATAGGATTGCCGGACGTTTGGGCCGTCACGAACGGAGACGAAGCGCTGAAGATCGAAGGCATATTGCTGACGGCCGACCCTGAGCTTCAGCGTCCCATCTGCCAGAGGCTCGGTCAATGCAATGAAGGCGAGCTCCAAGTCGAGTCGATCACGGTCGACCGGCGTGATCATGGTCTTCCAAGGTGCGAAGTCGCTCTGAAACTGAACGAAAGCTTGTATCTCGTTGGCAATGCGAAGGTCGGCGTGGAATTCGTTTCGCGAGATGACGTAGTCTTGGTTGCGGTTAGAACCGGTGCCGAACCCGACCGCGTTGTTGGCCTCGAAGCGCTCTCGCGTATCGGCGCCGAACGAAAGGTAGGTATGCGGATCGGTCGCTGACAGCGGAATGTATTTGAACTCGTCAAATGACTGCCGTGGGACGCGCGGGTCCGCAAGCACCGACCAATCTTCCTGCCACCGGTTAAAAAGAATCGTGGGCCGCTCCGGTACGGGGGTCTGATCGTCGGCGCAGACGCCCTGCACGGTCGCCAAGAACCAAAATGCAACCGCAACATGCGTTCGCCGTCCCAGCAAAACGCCTCGTGGCAAGTCGACCCTCATCCCGACACCTATTTCGGTGCGACTGTATGAATTTCTGCGATATAACCACCCGGGAACTGTACCATTGCCGCCGATCTTCCATCGGAAGTGTACGGCTCTACGAGAATAATTGCGCCTGAAGTCTTCGCCTTCGTCAAGGTCTCCTGTAGATCGTTGACCTCGTAGCCAGTCAGTTCGCGTCCATAAGGGTAGGGAAGGTGTCCATTCGTGACCAACACGGTTACCTTGCCGAAGATCGATTCGATACGGATGCGGCGGTAGGTGTCCTCGGGCCGGCCGATCTCGACTCCTGGGGCCTTGGAATCGTCCGAAACGACCTTCCCATGCGAAAAGTGCAGGAAGCTGTGTGCAAAGACATCGGCACGCTCGGGCGAGATGTAGACCCGGTTCTCCGGGATTGTCTCGAAGGCTGCGTATGCTGGCTTTGTCGTGTGCCAATAGAGCTGCATGTTGACGCCGCCGGGCCATTGAACCACCACATCTCGGCCGATCGGGTCGGGAAAGGTTGCGACAAGAACGTCAGCGCCGTCGGCTTTGGCAATCTTGATCGCTTCGTCGATGTCGGTGACCAGATAGCCCGTTCGTTCCGCGCCGAACGGGTAGGGGATTGGTGTCTTGAACCCGAACAGGGAGACGGTGCCGACCGGCGTCTGTAGGAGTTGGGACGTCGTGCTGCTTCGAGTGGGGGTCACCGTGGCGACCACTTGCTTGGTGCTCTGACCGCCGAAGGTGGCGAGGAAGCTTGAAGCGAATTTGTCGACGTCGTCAGGTGCCACATAGACATGGGTGGTGTCATATTGTGCGCCGACGCCGACCTGCGGAGCGGCACGCAGTGCCGCGTCCCGCGCCGTGGCCGGTGGCGCGAGCGCCAAGAGTGACAAAACCAGCAGGATGCTAGGGAGACGGTTGCAGGTCATGGAATGCCTCGTGCGATTTTTCGCTCTGCGGACGTATGGACAGGACCGAAACGAGCACCAAGCCGGCTATTAGGCCCAAATGCTCAAAGAATGCGTTCAGGGCCATGAAGCGATCATGTCCCTCCATGCTCCAAAAGCTGTTTGCGGTGAACATCGCGACCGCGGTCAGGACGCCGAGGCCGCCCGCGCCAAGCCAGACGAAGCGCCCCCAAATCACGAGCACGGAGCCACTGAGCTCGACGATGATTGCGGCGATGGCCCAGAGCCACGCCGGTTCGAGCCCGAAATGCGCCTGTTCCGCGACCGCTCCATTGAAGTCCGACAGCTTCTGGATCCCCCCGATTAGGAAGGCCGAGACCAGCGCGATCCTCGAGATCGGCAAGAGCGCTGGCCACGAGAGAATGGCGGCAATCCAGCTTGGTATGTCCGCTTTTGTCAGCATCTCACACCGCCCAGCAGGCGCACCCAAGCGCGCCCCAGAAGCCCTTGAGGTCGGATACCGGCAGCCTGCTGGACCAGGCGCGAGCATGGTCATGGCCGTGCATGCCGCAGGTATTGCTGCAACCGCACATTTGCATGGCGTTCGTCCTCACCGCCTTCGCCTTCCCGTCAGCGTCAAGCCAGTCGCCGTAGCCACCGAAGCTGCGCACCGGCGACCAGTCCGGCATCGCCGGCGGCGGCGCCATGGTGTCGAGCGCCTTGAAGTCGCCGGCGCCGTAGACGATGCGCCCACCGACCACCGTGAGATCGCTTGTCGTGTCGGCGATCTCAGCCTCGCTGCACGAGAAGTAGTCGCGATCCGGGACGATCAAGTCGGCGAGCTGCCCGACCTGGATGCGCCCTTTCTTGCCCTCTTCGTTGGAGAACCAGGTGACGTTTTCGGTCCACATCCGCAGCGCGGTCTCGCGGTCGAGGCAGTTGCGCGCCGGATAGAGACGCAAGCCGCCGACGGTCATGCCCGTCACCAGCCAGGCGAGCGAAACCCAGGGGTTGTAGGAGGCGACCCGGGTCGCATCGGTGCCCGCGGACACTTTGACGCCCTTGTCGATGATCTTCTTCACCGGTGGCGTCGCTTCTGCGGCGCCGTAACCATAGCGCTCGACAAAATATTCGCCTTGATAGGCCATGCGGTGCTGCACGGCGATGCCGCCGCCGAGCGCGGCGATGCGGTCGATCGACTGGTCGGAGATCGTCTCGGCATGGTCGAAGAACCAGTGCAGGCCTTCGAGTGGCGTGTCCTGGTTAACCTTCTCGAACACGTCGAGCGCGCGCGAGATCGTCTCGTCATAGGTCGCGTGCAACCGCCACGGCCATTTGTTCTGAACCAGGACGCGGACGACCTCTTCCAGCTCGCCCTCCATCTCGGGCGGCATGTCCGGTCGTGCGACGCGAAAGTCCTCGAAATCGGCGGCCGAGAACACCAACATCTCGCCTGCGCCATTGTGGCGGAAATAGTCGGTGCCCTGTTTGTACCTGGACGTCCGGGTCCAGTTGAGGAAGTCGTCCTTCTCACCCATCGGCTTCTGCGTGAACAGGTTGTAGGCGAGCCGGATCGTGAGCTGCCCCTCATCGGAGAGCTTCTGAATCACCGCGTAGTCTTCGGGATAGTTCTGGAAGCCGCCGCCGGCGTCGATCGCGCCGGTAATACCGAGCCGGTTCAGCTCGCGCATGAAGTGCCGGGTCGAATTGATCTGGTAGTTGAATGGCAGCTTCGGACCCTTCGCGAGTGTCGCATAAAGGATATTGGCGTTCGGCTTTGCGAGCAGCAAGCCGGTCGGATTACCCCTCGCGTCGCGCACGATCTCGCCCGCCGGCGGCTCTGGTGTATCCTTGGTGTAGCCGACGGCGCGCAGCGCCGCAGCGTTGAGAATGGCGCGGTCGTAGAGATGCAGGATGAAGACTGGCGTGTCCGGAGCTACCGCATTGAGCTCGTCGATGGTTGGCAGCCGCTTCTCGGCGAACTGATGCTCGGTGAAGCCGCCGACGACCCGCACCCATTGCGGCGGCGGCGTGATCGCGACCTGCTTCTTCAGCATGCCCATCGCGTCGGCAAGCGACCACACGCCGTCCCAGCGCAGCTCCATGTTGAAATTGAGCCCGCCGCGGATGATGTGGAGATGATTGTCGATCAAGCCGGGAAGGACGCGCCGACCCTTCAGGTCGATAATCTTGGTCGAAGATCCGGCAAGCTTCATCACGTCGCTATCGTGCCCTACCGCCGTGAAAACGCCATCCTTGATGGCGACAGCGCTTGCTGTCGGGTTCGTCTGATCAAGCGTGGCAAACAGCCCACGATAGAGAACGATATCGGCTGCGTTCATGTTGTCTCCTCCATTGCTTTCACGGTTGCCGAAGCACTGGCTTGCCGCCCCGGGAGCATTCCAAACATATGAGGTGTACATCTCGCCTGTCGCCAGGCGGCAGACAGACTGTACCCAGACATCACTTGCTTGGTGATGGGGATCACCTGCTCACCTATGAGAATGCCGAGCAGACCTACCAACGCGACAAGAGGCGGTGCCGGCGAACGCACGTTGAGAAGACTGTAGATCGCGCCGACGAGAACGCCGGCGCCGAGAGACAAAACATAGGCCTTCATAGATGTCTCCTCATCTGCTGCCAACGACGCTATTGGGGCCGGGCGTCACGTCTCACGGCAGCGGCCAAAATCAACGGTCGCCACCCGCTATTCGACGTTAAATCCACAGAAAGATAGCGGGCGGCGCAACGTGCTATCACCTCACCGGTTCTTCTCTGTCGATCCGACGCGCTTTGCGTTTTGATAGCTTTCCATAACGGACCGATATTCCGGCGTGGCGACGGTGTAGATTTCCGCGATTTCGGTTGCCTCAGGGCGCCTCCAGGTGCGATGAAGCTCGCAGATGATGGCGTTAGTGGACGTGGGCACGATCCCGGACTGAACAAAGCGCGCGATTGTTGTCTCGGACACCATCTTTGTGGGATCGCCGGATGCATCGGTTACGGCGTAGACGTTGAAGCCGGCAGCCTTCGCGTCGAGCGCGGGAAACATCACACAAACACTGGTCCAGACACCAGCCATGATCAGCGTTTTCTTTCCTGTTTCCCGGACGGTCTTCACGAATTGATCGTTGTCCCACGCATTGACCTCGCCTTGGCGTGGCACATAGACGGCATGCGGTGCCAACTCGGCGATTTCGGGCATGACCGGCCCGTTGGGTCCGTCCGGAACCGAGGCGGTTGTGATGATGGGCAGCTTCAGCAGGGTAGCAATCCGGGCGAGCGCGCAAACATTAGCGCGCAACTCGGTTACGCTGATGTCCTTGACGGCCTGAAACAGGCCCGATTGATGGTCGAGTAAGAGCAGGGCCGTATCGTCCACGTTCATCAATGCTTTGCCGCCGCCGCTGGGGAGGATGTGTGCCATTTGGAGCTCCTTGTCCTTGAAACGATCTCTGGTTTCACCGATTTGCATGGACCGGTCGGTCCCGTTGGTGCGCCACAACAGTCGCCCAGAAACCCAGAGATTACTCGTTATGTGATGTTAGCTGCCGTTAGGCGTTGCTGAGGGTATTACCCGGAGGGAGCCACGCGGAAGCTGCTCACGTAACTGGATCCGCCTTCCGACGCATGCTTGCGAACGGTCGCTTTCGATATCCGGATTTGGATGCGGCGGGCGAATGTGCGCGTGGGACGTCCAGCTTGACTCTAGGCGTTTTCAGGCACGCTCAATCTCGCTTGCGATCAAAGCATCTTGTTCGATCTTCGCATCGATGAGTCAAGGTGTCTCACGAATACCGGAAGCCCATGCTACAGACACCTCAAGACGGAGTTGCGAACGCGCGCGAGACAGGTGAACTCTTCCGCACGCTAGCTCAGCGATGACCGGATTCGTTGAAGGCGGTATTGAGAACCTCACCAATCGACAACCAGGTGCGACCGTCAAACTCCACTAATTGCGTTTGCTTGATAGGGCGGGCATCTGTTGAACTGGTGTTGATCGAGATTCCCGGAAGCATCACTGAGCTGCGGAAATCCCGGAGTGACGTTGCCTGCCGCATGACGTTCTCCCGGGAGAGGTCGTCACCGCATTGCTTCAATACCTGCGTCAACGTCGCAGCTGCTGCGTATCCGAAAACCGCGTTTTTGTCGTCTTTCTCGCCGTCCGGATAAAACCGCGTCATGAAGGACAACCACTCTTTCATGCCGGGATCATCCTGCCATTTCGGGTCGCCCGCATCCTTGAGAAAGGCGGTCGAGACCACGCCTATTGCATTTTGGAGCCCTGCTGGCCGTAGCGCGCTGGCAATGGAAGTGGGCGCATTATCGAGCAGAATGGTCGGCGCCCATCCGACATCGGCGGCCTTGCGGATAGCGAAGGCCGCTGTTGCCGGCGCCCCCTCGATGACCAAAACGGTCGCGCCCGATGCCCGCAGAACGTGGATTTGACTGTCAAGCGTTTCGTCCGAAGCATCGAAGGTTGTCTCCGAAATGATCATCTGAGCGTTCTCGCTGAGGCTTTCTACTAAACCTGCATAGAGGTCTCGCCCGAATTGTGCGTTCTCCCAGAGCACTGCGATCTTCCGTCCCGGAAAATAGGCCTCGATATAGTTTGCGAAGAGGCGCCCCTCCGCGCGCGACGATGGCTGCCAACCCATGGTCCAAGGAAAGGTATCTGGCCTACTGAACTCCTGATCGCCGGATGCGACGAATAGTTGTGGAATCCTGAGTGCGTTAAGATACGACCGCACGGCGAGATTGGCCGGTGTTCCAAATGACCCGAACATCAGAAGGACCTGATCCTCTTCCACCAACCGTCGTGTCCTGTCGAGCGCGGTCCCGCGGTCCGAGGTGTCATCGTAGGAAATGAAACGGACCTTGCGGCCGTTGATTCCACCGTGTTCGTTGACCATGGTAAAGTAGGCCGCCTCTGCTCTGCCGATTGAGCTGAAAGCCGCCAATGAACCCGTGTAGGGCATGACGTTTCCAATCCGGATTTCGGTCGGATCGGGCTCCGGGTCTAGCCGGGGGCTAGCCAGTGCGTTGCCTAGGACAAAGGCTAAAGCAACGAGAGCAGTCAGGATACTCCTTGCTTTCATCTGCATCTCCTTGGTGAAGCCTTGCTGATTGCGTCGAGGCGATCGATGGATAATGCTGATCACGACAACCTTCGCGCAAAGCCGAGATCCGCGCCCGTTATGCTTTGTTAGACCTCGTTAACTGTTGCGAGCCAACTCGACTTGCTCACCGCGCATTCGCTCGGCCAAGCACCTCTTAACGGCACCTCACACCACCTAACGCGACATCCTGCGTCGGTCGACTTAGCTTGTTTGCACGAAAACGAGACGTAGATGAGGTCGTCGATGATTCGCAGTTACAGCGATCATTCTGCAAACGAACGGACGTTCCTAGCGTGGGTGCGCACCGGACTGTCCGTCATTGCTTTCGGTGTTGTCGTCAAGAAGGGGTCTGTTCTCGCCACGGTGACGGCCGGCGCCTCTGTTGCACTCTCGACTTCGGTGCAGGATCATCTCAGCAACTACGGAGGGCCGGCACTCATGCTCACAGGTCTTGCGGCTATCGCTGGAGCGGTGGCTCGTTTCGTTTACACAGCGCTTCGCATTGACGATCAGGATGTGCACTCCGCCGGAATTGTTCGCCTTGCGTCACCGGTGTTGCGTCGTCAGCGAGAGGCTCTCGTTACGGTTGGACGCACTTCAAGGAATGCCGGAAGGCCGACCCGCGAGCGCAGCTGGTTGTCGCGTAAGGTTGGCCTAAAGCTTATCGGAGGCACCGGCGTTCACTAGTCCTAAGTTGCCTGACGAGGAGGAGGGACCGTGCAGTTTATCATAGTCAATGACCGGACGCCTCTCGGACCGTCCACCTGCGCGTACTGCCACCGACAGCTAAGCTTTGGCTATTTGCGTACGCCGGGTCTATTGCGACTAGAGCTGCCTTGATTGGGGCCGCGAGACCACCGCGCGTGACGAGGATGTCTCGGCATTCGACCCTTTGTCGACGGCAATGCCAACAGACCTCAGCCGGCTTTACCTGGAAGGCGGCGAGGCCGAGTGGGTCGAATCTTGTGACCGCGACCCGGCCAGATCTGGTCGTAGAAGCCAGGCCCTTATGCCAACGCGAACCACAAGCGGAGAGGAAGCATAATCATGAAAGATATCGACATGCTACTGGAGCCTGAGGATTGCGCACTGGTCCTCCTCGACCAGCAAGCCGGCCTTGCCTTTGGTATCGGTTCGATCGACAGACAGGCGTTATTGAATAACGTCGTCGCACTCGCACGCACGGCCAAGGTCTTCGGCCTGCCCGTCATTGCGTCAACTTCGGCGACGAAAGTGTATAGCGGGCCGCTCATGCCGGCCGTACACGCGGCTATCCCTGACGTCGTCGCTCTCGAACGCCGCAATATGAATGCATGGGAGGACGACGCTGCGCGGCTCGCCATCGAGGCAACCACGCGTCGTCGATTGATTGTCTCGGGGTTGCTGACCGAAGCCTGTGTAACATTTCCCGTCCTGTCGGCGCTGTCCGCCGGATATGAAGTATACGTGGTGGGAGACGCCTGCGGCGGCATTACGCCCGCCAGTCATGAACTCGCTCTTCGCCGTATGGAAGCGGCCGGTGCCAAGATGACGTCCTGGATACAGATCCTTCTGGAGCTTCAGCGGGACTGGACGCGACACGCGACCTATGACGGGGCACGCGCCATCGTCGAGGCGCACGGTGGCGGCTACGGAATCGGGCTCTCTTATGCTCGGGACATGATTCACCCCGTGTGACAACGGTGCTCGTGAGTGACTTTAAAGCGACAGCGGTTGCATCGTGCGGTGACGGTGAACAATCCAACAACCACCTTCGCTTGACGACACCAGCTGCGATGTCGCGCAGCTGGTTAGCTGGGCAGGTCGTGCTGGAGCTTACGTATCTGCGGTCATTTGATCGAGAGGCGACCCGGGATCTCGCTTCCACCAACAACGCCTAACCGAGTCTAACAACAGATAACGAGCAATCTCGAGAATGCGGTGCGAACATCGTTGCGCATCAAGTCAACTGATCGAGCCTGACGACGGGAGTTCGGACATGTCGAGCCAATCTGTGTTTGATCGTCGCCAATTCATGTACGCGGCTGCGGCGAGTGGCGCAGCGGCTCTGATCTCTGCCGACGCGAGCGCGGAGGCAGGTCGAGCCAAATCGGCGAGCATCATCAAGGCCGGCACAAACACGTCGTTCGCAGCTTTGAAGCAGGTCGACGCGGGCGCCCTCGATGTGGGTTACGCTGAAGCGGGTCCGCAGGACGGGCCTGTCGTCATATTGCTGCACGGCTGGCCCTATGACATCTACAGCTATGTCGACGTAGCACCGGCGCTGGCGTCGAGCGGTTATCGCGTCATCGTGCCCTATTTGCGCGGATACGGCACAACTCGCTTTCTTTCGAACGACGTGCTCCGTAACGGTCAGCCGTCCGCCGTCGCAGTCGACATTATCGCTCTGATGGATACTCTCAAGATTGAGAGAGCGACCCTCGCTGGATTCGATTGGGGGGCTCGAACAGCTAATGTAATTGCGGCGCTCTGGCCGGAGCGATGCAAGGCGATGGTTTCGGTCAGCGGTTATCTCATCGGCAGCCAGGCGTCCGGTAAGCTGCCGCTGCCGCCGAAAGCCGAGCTCGAATGGTGGTACCAGTTCTATTTTGCCACCGAGCGCGGACGGGAGGGGTACGAAAAATATCGACGCGACTTTGCGAGGCTCATTTGGCAACTGGCGTCACCGAAGTGGGAGTTCAGCGACGCCACCTTTGAGCGGAGTGCAAAGTCGTTCGAGAATCCCGACCACGTTGCGATTGTCGTTCATAACTATCGATGGCGCATGGGCCTCGCAAACGGTGAAGCGAAATATGACGACCTCGAGAATAGGCTCGCAGAAGCTCCCGTAATTACGGTCCCCACCATTACGATGGAAGGCGACGCCAACGGTGCGCCACATCCGGAGCCCAGCGCGTATGCAAAGAAGTTCTCAGGAAGATACGAGCATCGGCTGATCAAGGGCGGCATTGGGCACAATCTGCCTCAGGAAGTTCCGCAGGCCTTTGTCGAAGCTGTGATCGACGTCGCTGAGAGTTGATCGACGACGGGGAACTCGCGGATCGGCTCGGGCGGTCCGCGAGTGCGCCCAATATGGCGCCCAAGCACAGACCTATCGATCCGCCTATCGCCGGCAATGCAACCAAGCCAAGGAAAGAAACAGATGACCGACTTCAGGAAAGAGACCGACAGTCTCGGCGTTGTGGAAGTAGCCGCTGACAAGCTGTGGGGTGCGCAAACGCAGCGTTCCCTTCAACATTTCAGCATAGGCCAAGACCTGATCCCTCGCGAAATGATCACGGGGTACGCGATCCTCAAGAAGGCCGCCGCGACCGCCAATCATGCAAGCGGTCGTTTGGACGACACGAGACATAAGCTCATTGTCCAGACCTGTGACGAAATCTTGGCTGGCAAGCACCACGACATGTTTCCGTTGCATGTCTGGATGACCGGAAGCGGCACGCAGTTCAACATGAACGTCAATGAGGTGATCGCTAATCGCTGCAGTCAGCTTGCCGGTACCGCGCTCGGTAGCCATACGCCGGTGCATCCCAACGATCACGTCAATATGGCGCAGTCGTCGAACGACTCGTTCCCCTCCACGATGAACATTGCAGCTGCAGTGAACGTCAAGCAGCGACTCGTTCCGGCAGTGACGGCGCTGCGCGACGCCATCGCCGCCAAGTCAAAGGAATGGGACAATATCGTCAAGATCGGCCGCACACATATGCAGGACGCGACCCCGCTGACGCTGGGGCAGGAATGGTCGGGCTACGCCGGAATGCTGTCAGATGACCTCGAGCGGATCGAAGCGGCGCTACCGGGCGTCTACCGACTTGCGCTGGGCGGTACCGCGGTCGGCACCGGCATTAACTCGGCGCCCGGCTTTGCCGAGGCCGCTGCGGCCGAAATCGCCAAGCTCACCGGGCTCCCTTTCGCGACCGCGCCGAACAAATTCACGGTGCAGGGCGCCCATGACGCCCTGGTGCAACTATCCGGCACGCTGCGTACGCTCGCCGTGTCGCTTTACAAGATCGCCAACGACATTCGCTTGATGTCGTGCGGGCCGCGCGCGGGGTTTGCAGAATTGCTGATACCGGAGAACGAGCCGGGGTCATCGATCATGCCAGGCAAGGTAAATCCCACCCAGTGCGAGGCGCTCACCATGATTGCGGTGCAGGTGATGGCGAACGACGTCGCTGTGGGCTTTGGCGGTGCTGGTGGCTATCTCGAGATGAACGTGTACAAGCCGCTGATGGTCTTCAACATCACACACTCGATCACGATCATGACTGACGGCTGCACGAACTTCCGAAAGTTCCTCGTGGAGGGGACAAAGCCTAATCTGAAGAAGATCAACGAATATGTCGAACGTTCACTGATGCTGGTGACCGCGCTCGCGCCGGTGATTGGCTATGACAAGGCCTCAAAGATCGCGCACTACGCCATGGACAACGATCTCACGCTGAAGGCCGCTGCGCTCAAATTGGGCTTCGTAAGTGAAGCTGAGTTTGATCGCGTCGTCGATCCCACCAAGATGGTGAAGCCTTACGTCGCTTCCGCCGGGAAGACAATGGCCGCCGGCTGAAACGCGTCGTCGATAGGCGAAGATCCGTCCGGGCTAGGCAACAGGCTTGTTGTAGCGCTCTGCGCTTGCCCGCCGGTCCGAGCGAGCAGTGTTCGTCCGAGACCGTTTGCAACGTCCCGCAGCAGAAGAGGAACAGGTCGATGTGGTCCAAGCGTCTCACTGCGGTGCAGATCGGCGGGGCGCTGATTCTGCAAGTTGGTTGGGTTCTTGCGGATCCCTCAATCGAAGCGGGACGAACCATCTTTGGCAACGCGCCGATCGGTCATCTGCAGCCGCGCTCACCTCGATTCTCGCCCGGCTCCTCGCCGGACCGGGCCGTACAGCGGCGCGAGTCGGAGTTTGACGCCAGGCAGGAAGAACTAAACAGGGAGCTCGATAGGAAGCTCAACATCTGCAGATGTTGATGCGTCCAGCCAGAGTTTGGGAGCGCAAGTTGAGAATGGAGGAACGCAGGTGATGATCCGATGCGTCGAGCTGTGGACCGGAACGGACCGAAAATCGCACTTCCGGGAAGGCTTCATCGACCTTGAGGTGGGGCTCCGGGGAGATGCCGTCAGCTCGAAGCTGATGATCAACGAGGCCGTGTTCCATCAGACGGACACCGACCCGAAACTAGGGTGGCATCCGGATCCTGCTCGTCAGTTGGTCATTACGCTAAGCGGCATGCTGGAATTCGAAACTGCCGATGGGCGATTCACACTTCAACAGGGCGACGTGCTCTTTACGGAAGACACGAGCGGAGCCGGTCACAACTGGACGCTGATCGGCGACCAGCCGTGGCGTCGGCTCTACACAGTTCTCGAACCGGACACTGTCGTCCCATTTCGATCCGCGACCTCGATTAGCGCGGATCTGAAAACGGCGGCAGGAGTCAAAGGAGCTAACCCATGATTCGATGTGTTCGTCTATGGACCGGCGACGACAATAACTCGCATTTCGAGGAAGGCTTCATTGAACTTGAGCCAGGTCAGCGAGGGGACTGGCTGAGCAGCAAGGTGGATGTGGCCTCGATTTCCTTTCAGGAGACTGGGTCAGGCGGACGCTTCGATTGGCACACGGCGCCGATCCGGCAGCTAGTCATAACGTTGAGGGGGACGCTCGATTTTGAGACGCGCGATGGCAAGCACTTTCTAATTCATCCCGGCAACATCCTGCTGGCCGAGGACACCGCCGGGAGCGGGCATAGCTGGACACTCACCGACGATTCCTCCTGGTGCCGTGCCTATGTAGTTCTCAAGCCAGGTGCCACCGTGCCGTTCCGCGCGCGAAAGCTGCATTCCGCCGCCGCCTAAGCAATCCATAACTACCGATATCCAACGAGTTTTGGAGAGGAAGATGCGATTCACAGATCAACCAGACGTAGTTCTCATTGGCGCTGGCATCATGAGCGCGACAACAGGTGTGTTTCTGAAGGAGCTCGAGCCGTCCCTCTCGATTACGATGTTCGAGACGCTGGAGGATTGCGGTCTTGAAAGCTCGGACGCCTGGAACAACGCGGGGACCGGTCATGCTGCAAACTGCGAGATGAACTATACTCCGCAGCGTGCGGACGGGAGCATCGATATCTCGAAGGCTCTCGAAGTCAATGTTGAGTTCGACTTATCGCGGCAATTCTGGGCCTATATGGTCAGAAAGGGCGGGATCGCAGATCCTCGTTCATTCATTCATCCTGTGCCGCACATGAGCTTCGTGCACGGCGCCGACAACGTCGCGTTTCTCAGGAAGAGGTTCAAGGCGATGGCGGCTCATCCCTGCTACGAAGGGATGGAGTATAGCGATGATCCGCAAAAGATCGCTGATTGGGTGCCGCTGGTGATGGAGGGGCGGGCTGGTGATGATCCCGTCGCCGCGACGAGGATCATCACTGGAACGGATGTTGACTATGGTGCGCTCACCCATCATCTCGTTCATCATCTTGCGGACCAGCCCAACTGCTTCGTTCACTACAAGACCCGCGTCACCAATCTGATTCGGGAAGAGGACGGACGTTGGCGGATCGAAGTGCGTGACACCGACAGCGGTGAGGAGCGTTCGGTCAGGGCAAAGTTCGTGTTTATCGGCGCGGGGGGCGGGGCGTTGCCGCTGCTGCAAAAATCCGGCATTCCGGAGGCGCGCGGCTACGCCGGCTTTCCGGTCAGCGGCATCTGGCTGCGGTGCGACGATCCCGAAATCAATAAGCGCCACCATGCGAAGGTGTACGGCAAGGCGGCGGTTGGCTCCCCGCCGATGTCAGTACCGCATCTCGACACCCGCGTCATCGGCGGCCAGCATTCGCTTCTGTTCGGCCCGTATGCCGGCTTCTCGAGCAAGTTTCTCAAATTCGGCTCGGTTCTCGATCTTTTTGAGTCGATCCGGCCGGCTAATGTTGAGCCGCTGCTTGCGGTTGCGCGCGACAACTTCGATCTTACGGAATATCTCATCGCGCAGGTCTTGCAGTCCGAGAGTCACCGCTTGGCGGCACTGGACGAATACTTTCCAAAGGCCGATCGCAAGGACTGGAGACTGCAGGTGGCCGGTCAGCGCGTTCAGATCATCAAGCCGGACGTCAACCGCGGCGGCTTGCTTGAATTTGGAACCGAACTCGTCGGGGCAGACGATCGATCCCTTGTCGCGCTTCTGGGAGCTTCGCCTGGTGCTTCCACCGCTGCCTACATCGCTATCAGTGTGTTGGAGAAATGCTTTTCGAAAGAGCTCACGGCAAGCGCTTGGTTGCCAAAGCTGAAGGAAATCATCCCATCTTATGGCATCTCGCTCATCGACGATGCGGATTTCACTCGAAACATCCGCGTCGCGACAGCTGAGGTCCTCAAGCTCGACAATATCTCGTCTGCTTCGCGGCACACCACGCCGACGGCTGAGCCGGCTTGAAGGGAGGATCCCGATGGACGCCACAGCCCTTCTTCTGTCGCGGGTGCAATTCGCCTTTACAATTTCCTTTCACATAATCTTCCCGGCGTTCAGCATTGGCCTCGCGGCTTGGCTCACTGTGCTCGATGCAATGTACTTGTGGACCGGCGAAGCCGTCTACCGAACTCTGTTCCAGTTCTGGCTCAAGATATTCGGCGTCGCCTTTGGTCTGGGGGTGGTGTCGGGCGTCGTTATGGCCTTTCAGTTCGGCACGAACTGGAGCGTGCTGTCGAACATGTCGGGCCCGATCCAGGGACCGCTGCTGTCGTATGAGACCTTCACAGCCTTTGCGCTGGAAGCGGGCTTCTTCGGCGTCCTCGTCTTCGGGCGCACGCGCGTGACGCCATGGTTCTATCTGTTTTCGATTGCCATGGTGGCTTTTGGAACGACGCTTTCGGCATTCTGGATCATGGTGAACAACAGCTGGATGCAGGTGCCGGTAGGTTACGTCTTGCAGAAAGGCCAGTTTGTTCCGGATGATTGGACGAAGATCATCTTTAACTCGGTTGTGTGGTCCCGATTTCCGCACATGTTGCTGGCATCCTATCTCACTGGGGCGTTCTGCGTTGCGGCGAGCGGTGCATGGTATTTGTTGCGTGACAAATGCCACGCTGAGGCCATGGTAATGCTCAGGATGGGGTTGTTCCTTGCGGCGTTGCTTGTCCCGATCCAGATCGCGTTCGGTCACTTGGTCGGCGACTATGTGCACGAGTTTCAACCCGCTAAGTTCGCGGCGATCGAGGGGCGCTGGCACGATGAACAACCGGCGAGCGAGGTGTTGTTTGCTCTTCCGGATCCAGCCACGGAAAGTAACAGATACGAAGTCAAGGTGCCTGTGCTTGGCAGCATCGTCGGCAGCTTGAGCCTGACGGCCAAGGAAGTTGGACTGACCGATTTCCCGCCACAGGATCGTCCGTCGGTGCTAATTCCATTTTTCTCGTTTCGTATCATGGTCGGCTGTGGGCTCGTGATGCTCGCATTAGCCTGGCTCGGATCCTATCTGAGCTTGAACGGCCGCCTCGTGCACAGCCGATTTTTGCTTTGGTCCATCTTCCTCAGCTTTCCTTTGCCGTTCATCGCGATTCTTACTGGCTGGTACACTGCAGAAGTCGGCCGCCAACCATGGGTGGTTTACGGGGTGTTGCGAACGGCTCAGGCGATGACTCCTTTCTTGACGGCTTACGCGGCATTGGGCTCGCTCCTCCTGTTTGGTGCAATCTACCTGTTCATCTTTTCATTCGGCACTTTCTACCTCTATTGGCTTCTGCGCGCTGGCCCCTCGCGACACGAGCCGGAGTTTCGGCATGACACCTCGCCCAACCGACCCATGTCGTTGGCAAGCGGGGACGGGATCACAAGTCGAACCGTTCTGACCGCAGGAGAATAGAAGATGGTCATGTTCTGGGTTGCGGTTCTCGCCATCAGCATGTTCCTTTATCTTTTGCTCGACGGGTTCGACCTCGGCGTAGGCATACTGTTCGGTCTGACAAGGAGCGAGAACGGCCGAAGCACGATGCTGCGCGCGGTGGCACCATTTTGGGACGGCAACGAGACCTGGCTCGTTGTATCCGGGGTGGTCTTATGGAGCGCGTTCCCAGTTGTCTACGCGACGGTGCTATCGGCACTTTACATCCCGGTCATCGTCATGTTGGCTGGCCTTATCCTGCGCGGAGTATCATTCGAGTATCGCAACAAGACTGAGCGTCTGCGCTGGATCTGGGATATTTGTTTCGCCGGCGGCTCGCTTGCGGCGAGCTTCATGCAAGGCGTAATGGTCGGTGCGCTGGTCGAGGGGCTGCAGTTCACCAACGGCGAATATTCCGGCGGCGCCCTAGGCTGGATGACTAGCTTTGCCATGTTGTGTGGCCTTGCACTCTGCTTTGGATACGCACTTCTCGGCGCTTGCTGGTTGGTCAGCAAAGCGGAGGGCCAAGTAAGGGACGAAGCGCGTCGCCAAATTCCCTTTCTTGCGACCTGCGTGTTGGCGTTCCTGATCGTCGTCTTCTGCCACGCGCTGCTCGCACACCTTCCGATCATGCACCGATGGATTGATCGGCCATATCTCCTCGTTTTTCCGGCGATCGGCGCGGTTGCGGCGTGGCTTCTTGCGCGTAGCATTCTGCAGCACAATGACCGTTGGCCGTTCTACATGGTCATCCTGATCTTCAGTTCAGCATTCGGTACGCTCGCGGTTTCGTTCTGGCCATACATGGTTCCGTTCGTCATCACGATCGAATCCGCAGCGGCGCCGCATTCGAGTCTTGCATTCATGTTTTGGGGCGAAGGGCTCTTCGTTTTTCCGCTTATGTTGATCTACGCCGTCGTCGGTTATCGCGTCTTTCGCGGCAAAGTGCCGCCGGCGTCCGGTAGCCAACAAGACTCCGGCAATGCTCGCTTCGCGGCGAGTGGTTCACCCCATCCAGCGGAGTAGGCGGACCGCTTTCACAGAGGCAATTGGAGGTCGGATCTATGTCGAACGTGGAAAAAGTGACGAATATCTCCCCCGTGGACTTTGTCTACGCGTTGGAGATGGCAATTGCCGCTCTCCTTTCATACTGGGCGATGACGGTCGGCCTCACGCGACTTGTCGACACGCCCACTGATCTGCTGGGCGGCATGTGGGCAGCTGTTTCAGCGATTTTTGTATTCAGGGAAAAGGAGCTCGATAGCCTTTCGGCAGGAATTGCGCGGCTGGTCGCGACATGTGTCAGTTTCGCGCTGTGCTTGCCGTATCTTTGGCTCTTCCCGGCTTCGCCTGTCGGCATAGCAGCGCTGCTGGCGATCGGCACCATTGTCATGATCTTGCTCCAGCGCCGTGGTGACATCATCACGACGGGGATCACGACTGTTGTCGTCATGGTCGTTGCCGCCATAGATCCTCACGATGCATGGCGGCAGCCACTGCTTCGGCTTGCCGATACTGTGGTCGGCATCGGGATAGGCGTCGTATGTCAATGGGTCGGCTTTCATCTACTGCGGAGAATCATGAGCACACAGCAGGCTTCGTGACCGAGCTCGGCGTCGCGCTCTGCGAGCCGACGGGACGGGAAGGGTGCAATAATGGAGTCGATTCCGCTTCCAGCACAGGTAATCGGATTAATACGGCAAGCATCGCTCGGGCTTCGCCAGTGGCTGCCGTCTTCGCTGCCACCTGTTCTGTTCGCGCTGCGTCTTTGGACCGCCGCATACGTTGCCCTTTACGTTGCGTTTTGGCTGCAGCTCGATAACGCGTATTGGGCGGCGACGAGCGCCGTGATCGTCTCGCAGCCAACCCTTGGCGCGTCGCTCCGCAAGGCGTGGTTCCGTATGGTCGGTACGATGCTCGGCGCCGTCGCGATCGTGATCCTCACCGCCTGGTTCCCGCAAAATCGCCTTGGTTTCCTGCTCGGCCTTGCTCTTTGGGGAGCTAGTTGCAGTTTCGTGGCAACGATTCTGCGAAATTTCGTCGCATACGGTGTCGCGCTCGCCGGCGTCACGGCAGCGATCATTGCGAGCGACGAGCTCGGCGCGACGGGTGGAGCAAGCGGGCACGTCTTTCTGTTGGCGCTGACGCGGGTCAGTGAGATCTGGATCGGGATCGTCAGCGCGTCCGTTGTCATGGCCGGCACTGATCTTGGCCGGGCACGGCGGCGCCTGACTAAGTTGTTAGCATCTCTCTCTGCCGCAGTTGCAGCAGGACTAGTTCGCTCGCTCGCTGGAGCGTCTGGCGATGTTATGCGTGTGAGCCGCCGCGACCTCATCCAACGAACGATCGCGTTGGACCCGGTGATCGACGAGGTGATGGGAGAGGCGCCAGATTTGCGTGTTGGCCCGCAAGGCTTGCGCGCGGCCGTGGAGGGGCTGTTCGTCGCGCTCTCGAATTGGCGGCTGGTTGCCAATCATTTGGATCTGCTTCCAGACAAGCAGCGACGCAGTGAAGCCGATGCCATTTTGCGAGAGCTTCCGGCGGTGGTGCGCTCGTTGACGCTCGAATGGAATCTAGCAAGATGGACAGATGACGCCGCTAGCTTGCGACGCGTCTGCGCTGGCGCCGTGAGGACGATGGTGGCGCTTCCGGCCCAAACGTCATCACTGCGGATGATGGCCGATGGTGTCGCGCAAGCGCTGATCGGCATTGCGCGGTCACTTGATGGCATGATGCTGCTGGCCGATCACGATCAAAGTGCACGGACAATTCGTGCGGCGCAGTTCCCGATCGCCGACTGCCTCCCTGCGGTGATCAACGCAGTACGCACATTTCTGATGATCTGTGCTGTCGCGGCGTTTTGGATCGTGACGGCGTGGCCAGGCGGAGTCTTGGCAATCGTCTGGTCGACGATTTTCGTCATTGCCAACTCGTTGCCGGGTGCGGATGAACCCTATGCCGACGCCAAAAGTCGGCTGCTCGGCATTATTGCGGCCGCGGTTTGTGCCGCGATCATCAAATTCGCAGTGTTGCCTGGTAGCGAGACGTTCATCTATCTGGCGTTGGCGATCGGAGTGGTTATTATTCCAGCGGCAGCTCTTTCCACGCAGCCCTGGCAGCCGGCGATGTTCGGATTCCTTGCCCTGGGGTTTATCCCGTTCCTGAAGCCCGAGAACCCGATAAGTTACGACTCGGGACAGTACTACAATGATGCTCTGGCAATCATTGCAGGGGCCGGAGCCTCGACACTTGCTTTCCGCCTGATCCCACCGCCTTCGCCGGCGTTCCGTGTTGCCCGCTTGTTGCGTCTTACGCTTCGTGACCTGCGTCGTCTGGTCACGAGGAAGACGACACAAACGAGAATTGCATGGGAGAACCTCGTCTACGCTCGGCTCGCGAGTTTTCCCTCGCAGTCCCAGCCTCTGCAGCGTGCCAGGCTGCTTGCTGCCCTTTCAATCGGCTCTGAAGTTATCAAGGTGCGGCGCCGTGGCCGCCGACTCGGTTGCACAATGCGTATTGAAGCCGCCCTTGAGCCCCTTGGCTGGGGCGACAGCGTGATTGCGAGCAAAAGGCTTGAGGAACTGGGTAACACGCTGTCGGCGGTCCCGGATACGAGAACACGCGCGGTGCAGCGCGTGCAAGGCAGCATCCGTGCCATCTCAGAGGGGCTCCGTCAACACGCTGCTTATTTCGGCTCGAGGACCGTCGATGAGCTTCGTTGAAGTCGATCTGTTCGGCGTCTGCGTTGCGCCGATATCGATTATGATGGTGGCGGCCTGGCTAATCCTGGTGCCGGTGCGCTGGGTTGCAAGCCGAAGCCGCGTATTGCGGCGCGCCTGGCACCCGGCTCTCGTGGAATTGTCCACCTACGTTATCATCCTTTCAGCCTTGGTTCTCTTGACCGCAGATTGGATGCGCTATGTCGGACGTTGACCTGAAGCTGAAGGCCGCCCCGACGGTGCCTGCCGCTCACGCCCGGTTCTTTGGGAAAGCCCGCCGTCTACTGCGGCCGCGCCACGTGACGGCAGCGTTGGTGACGCTCCTCGCAGTGGGGCTCGCAGCCGTGAGCGGTTCGGCGGCATGGAACGCGTACATGGAGGGACCTTGGACACGCGATGCCACCGTGCGCGCCTATGTTGTGACCATGGCGCCTCAGGTGTCGGGACTGATTACCGAGCTTCCGGTTTCCGACAATCAGTTTATACACAAGGGCGATCCGTTGATGGTAATTGATCCGACAGACTACAGGATCGGTGTGAGCCTAGCGGAAGCAGCCCTCGAACAGGCACGGGCGACCGCACAGAACGCGGAAACGGAGTCTCGCCGTCGGCAAGCGTTGGACGATCTCGCGGCAACGACTGAGGAAAAAGAGGTCTACGCTACGAACGCTCTTGCAGCGCAAGCGGCATATCGACATGCCTCCGCAAATCTCGATCAGGCCAACGTTAATCTTGGACGTACGCGCATTCTCTCGCCCGTCAACGGATACGTGACCAATCTGCAGGTGCAACGCGGCGACTACGTCAATATCGGGCAGAAGAGCATCTCAGTCGTCAACGTCGACACTTTTTGGATCGACTGCTATTTCGAGGAGACTAGCCTTTCGAAAATCCATGAGAGGGATGCGGCGGCAATCAAGTTGCTGGGTTACCGCCAGGTGCTCAAAGGTCACGTCGAAAGCATAGCGCGAGGCATCAATGTTCCGAATGCGCAAGCCGATGCCGCAGGTCTCGCGACCGTAAATCCTGTCTTTACCTGGGTTCGTCTCGCGCAGCGCGTACCGATTCGGATTCGTATCGACGAAGTGCCCGCAGATTTGCGGCTCGTCATTGGCATGACGGCGACGGTGGAGATCAATTCTCATGTCCAGAGGGCACCATGAAGCACGATGTAGCGGGTTCTGACCTTGTGCGCACCCAGTTCCAACGTCCGGGGTCGGAACACGTCATGACCGACGAAGCATGTTCCAGGCTGGGTTTGGCGATCGCGAGAGTCCTCTATGTCAACGGCCAGGCAACCGACCAGGTCATCGCTGCGATACAGCGGCTCTGCGGCACGCTCGGCGCAAGGGCGGAGCTATTGCCACGCTGGGGCGAGCTAAAGTTGCGCGTGGACAAGGGGGAAGCTACGCGAACGTCGTATGTTGCGGTGGATCCAGCCGGCGTTGACATGGACCGGGTTGCTTCTGCGATGCAGGTGGTCACGGACATCGAGGTTGGTAGTCTTTCACCAGTCGAGGCGCGTGGTCTAATCGACGTCGTCGCACAGGAGCCGCCGGCACCGACTTGGCTGTTCGGGCTTGCCGCGGCAACCGGTGCGGTTGCGTTAGCAATTATTTTCGGCATTCAACACCTGCCAGCCGTAATGGTGATCTTCGTCAGCGCAGGCGTAGGCGGTTTGCTTCGCCGCTTTATTGCGAGGGTGAACACGAACATCTTCGTCCAGCCGTTTTGCGCGGCGCTGCTAGCAGGCCTAGTCGGTGGATTGGCAGTGTACTACCAGTTGAGTACGGCGCTCCGGCTCGTTGTGGTTTGCCCCTGTATGGTGTTGGTGCCGGGACCGCACATCCTCAACGGCGCGATGGACCTGATCGGCGGGCGCATTCACCTCGGCGCCGCGCGGCTGATCTATGCCGCCCTGGTCATTGGCTCGATCTCAATTGGGCTGCTGCTCGGGCTCCTGCCGTTCCACGTGTCGTTGCCGATTGATCCATCTGGCCAGACAGTGCCGTTGTGGCTTGATGTAACCGCGGCCGGTGTCGCGGTAGCGTGCTATAGTGTATTCTTCTCGAGCCCGCTGAAGATGCTGCCATGGCCAATCGCCGTCGGCATGCTCGCCCATGCCTTGCGTTGGATTGCGATCGTCGAATTCGGCTTCGGCGTGACAGCGGGCGCGTTCGTGGCCTGCCTCGTTGTCGGCTTGCTACTCACACCGGTTTCACGTCGCTGCAACCTACCGTTCGCGGCTATCGGCTTTGCGTCCGTCGTGTCGATGATCCCGGGGGTCTACGTCTTCAGAATGATGAGTGGGCTGACGCAGATTGCTGCGACGGCAGAGGCCACGTCGGAGCTTGTCGGCCGCACGATTGCGGACGGCGTCATTGCCGTCGCCGTCATACTGGCCATGAGTTTCGGCTTGATCATACCGAAGATGGCCATCGATAACTTTTGTGACTGGCGCCGCAAATCCCGGGACGATTGAACAAGCCCAAGTGAAGGAGAACTGCGATGATGCTTGACTGGAACACGTATCGACAGCAATTGAAGGTAGGCGTCGGCGAACTTGGAAAGATAAATCCAAACGTCGTCGGGGGCTATGTCCAGATGAGCGGGGCAGGAAGCAAGTCGAATCTCCTTAGTCCGAAAGTGCGAGAGCTCATCGCCCTGGCCGTCGCCGTGACCGCCCGCTGCGACGGCTGCATCACAATTCATGTCGACGCTGCGATAAGAAATGGCGCGACCCTAGATGAGATTGCCGAAGCTCTTGGCGTCGCCATTTCCGTGAATGCGGGGGCCGCCATGGTCTATACGACGCGGGTCATGGACGCATTTCACCAGCACCCGAACCGCGTCGGGCAAGTGTCCGGTTCGGCGGATCGCTAGCCGATGGAATGAGGCTTATTCGGATAGAACCGCGTGTGCCGGACGCGGTGCTCCAGAGCGCTTAACTGTCGTGAGTCGCAGGTGGATGCCCCTTTCACCGATCTCTTCTTCACTGGATAGTCCTTCAAAGCTCGTGGAAGACGGTGCGCGGTATTCGCCGAGCCGCACCGCAATTCTGGTCGCACTTGGAGTCGTTTACGGCGACCTGGGGACCAGTCCACTCTACACGCTTCAGACGATCGAACACCTGATGGGGCACGATTTCACGCCCGAAGCAGCGCTCGGCTCGGTGTCCCTGATCTTTTGGTCATTGATCATTACGATTTCTGTCAAGTATGGCGTATTCGTCATGCGGGCCGACAATCATGGCGAAGGCGGGATACTCGCGTTGATGGCAATGACAGGCGCGCAGTGGTCGGGGCGAGCGCGGTGGCCGGTGATCTTCGGATTGTTCGGGGCGGCTTTGATTTATGGCGACGGCATCATTACGCCCTCCATCTCCGTACTAAGCGCCGTGGAAGGCCTGAATGCCGCAACCCCGATTTTTGAGCCCTACACATTGCCGATCGCGGCCCTTATCCTGGTCGCGCTTTTCTCAGTCCAGAACAGAGGAACGGCGAGGGTCGGCAAAGTGTTCGGCCCAGTCATGCTGGTCTGGTTCGGGACGTTGGCCATGCTCGGCGTCGGGGGGATCATGCGCAATCCACAGGTACTTGGCGCGGTCAATCCGATTCATGGACTTCGCCTGCTGGGATCACACGGAACGCTGGGCTTTTCGGTTCTCAGCGGAGTCTTTTTGGCGCTCACGGGAGGTGAGGCGCTGTATGCAGACATGGGCAATGTGGGGCGGCGTGCGATCCGCATTGCTTGGTATTCGGTCGTGTTGCCGGCGCTTGTGCTCAACTATGCTGGACAGGTGGCAAATTTTATCGACGCTCCTGAATTGGGGCCAAACCCATTCTTTAAACTCGCTCCGGGCTGGGCGGTCTGCCCGCTGGTTGGGCTGGCGACAATTGCAACCGTTATCGCGAGTCAAGCCATTATCACGGGATCCTTTTCGATGACCAGGCGAGCCATGCAGTTAGGTTGGCTGCCTGGGCTTCGGATCGACCAGACGTCTGCAGAGGAGTATGGCCAAATCTACATACCATTCGTCAATAGGAGCATGATGCTATTCACGGTCGCCTTGGCCATGAGCTTCGGTGATTCGGCCCGTCTCGCAGGCGCGTATGGTATGGCAGTCTCGACGACGATGGTCTTGACGACGGTTCTCCTTTACGAGGCTATGCGACGCCGCTGGGGTTGGACGCGTGATCTGGCGCTCGTCGTCGCAGGGCCGCTGCTTGCGATCGATCTCGCGTTCTTTTCAGCAAATCTGTCCAAGATCTCGAGCGGCGGTTGGATTCCACTAACCCTTGGCATGTTTGTGTTCGCAATAATGACCACATGGCGTTACGGTGTAGCGGCGGTAAACCGGTGCAATGTCAGAAGTTCGCTGCGGCCAGCCGAATTTTTTGCTCGGCTGCGAGACAAGAAAATCGTGCGCGTACAGGGCACAGGCCTATTCCTGACGCGGCTTCGTCACAGCGTGCCGCCCCTTATCGTCAACCACGTTGAGCGGGAGCGATCGCTTCACGAGACGGTCGTTGCATTATCCGTCAGTTTCGAAAGTATACCCAGAGTGCCGGTGCCTGATCGGATGCGTTGCCAATATCGTGGCCAAGGGCTCTGGCACGTCACCATTCGTTTTGGCTTCGTCGAGAGTCCCGACCTGCCTTCGATAGTGTCTCAAGCGAGAAGGGTGGGAATACCTATGCGAGACGAACTGACCTACTATGTTGAGCGTCACGATCCCATAAGCCGGCAGGACCGCCCCGCTGTTTCGCGCTGGCGTGTTGCGTTGTTCGCATTTATGTCCCGGAACTCTGCTCATGCGGTCGATCGCTTCAAAATACCTCCGAATGCGCTCGTTGAGGTCGGGCGAAGGGTCGAACTCTAGCCAGCCCGTGTAGATCAAGAAAGACAGTGTAGTACTGCGTTTACGCTCCGATCAGCCGAGTGGAGAGCATGAATATGCCTGACGCCAATGCCGATTCATCTCCGGCCGTGCAGGTCTCCCCCTGGATCGCGTTTCGCCATGAGACGTTCACGGTGGTTTGGCTCGCAACTGTCGTCGCGAATGTTGGCACCTGGATGTACAATGCAGCGTCCGGATGGCTGATGACAAGCCTTGATGCCGATCCGCTCACGGTTTCTCTGGTTCAGGTCGCAAGCAACTTGCCGATGTTTCTTTTTGCGCTGCCTGCTGGCGCATTGGCGGACATCATCGACAAGCGCCGTTTCCTGATCGCCGCAGAGATAATCCTCACGGTCGTAGCGGCAGGAAGCGCAGTGCTGGTCGCGCTAAATCTCGTTACTCCATCGATTCTGCTCTTGTTTACCTTTTTGCTCGGTGCGGGCGCTGCGTTCACCGCGCCAGCATGGCAGTCGGTTGTGCCCGAACTGGTTCCGAAGCAAGATCTCGCCGCAGCGGTGGCCAGCAACGGCGTCGGCGTCAACATCAGCAGAGCAATTGGTCCAGCGCTAGGCGGCGTGATCATCGGTGGATTGGGCATCGCGGCACCGTTCTGGATCAACGCGATAAGCAACTTCGCGGTCATCGGAGCGCTGCTTTGGTGGCATACGCCGTCCTCGAAGGGAAGCGGGCTTCCGCCGGAACGTCTCATCAGTGCCCTTGTAATCGGCTTCCGGCACGCGCGGTACAATCAAGGTCTTCGCGCAACGCTCATTCGAGCGGTCGCATTCTTCTTCTTCGCGAGCGCGTATTGGGCGTTGCTTCCGCTCGTCGCGCGCAACCAGATTACGGGCGGTCCCACCCTCTACGGCCTGCTGCTCGGCGCGATCGGTCTTGGCGCTGTCGTCGGCGCTTTCGGGCTACCGGTGCTGAGAAAGGCCTTAGGACCTGACCGACTCGTCGCGGTCGGCACGCTCGGTACGGCGCTATGTCTGATCCTGCTCGGCGCTGCACGCTATCCGGCGCTTGGCCTTGGGGCTTGCCTGCTCGCGGGAGTTTCATGGATCGCCGCCATCGCAACTCTCAACGTCTCGGTTCAGGTCTCGCTGCCGGATTGGGTACGCGGCCGTGGCCTGGCAATGTTTGTCACTGTCTTTTTCGGTGCGATGACCGCCGGAAGCGCACTTTGGGGACAATTGGCCTCGGGACTCGGGTTGCCGATGGCGCACTTCATCGCCGCTGCAGGCGCTATCGCGGGTGCGGTGCTGACCTGGCGCTGGAAACTGCAGCCCGGCGCTGGCGGGGATCTCGCGCCTTCCATGCATTGGCCAGCGCCGATCCTAGCCATCGATGCCGACGCGGATCGCGGTCCGGTGCTGGTTACAATCGAGTACCTTATCGCCGCGGAAAAGCGTGAAGCTTTTATCGCAACCGTCAGGGAGTTGGGGCAGCAGCGGCAGCGAGATGGCGCCTATGCCTGGGACCTCTTCGAGGATGCTGGCGAGAGTGGGCGCTTCCTCGAAACCTTCATGGTGGTATCCTGGATCGAGCATCTCCGGCAGCACGAGCGCGTCACGAACGCGGACAGGATCATTCAGGATTGCATTCGCGAATTTGGTGCGACGGCCGAGCCGAAAGTTACACATTTTGTGGCAGCTAAGCTGAGGTCCAACTGAGCCGTCCACTCGAAGCGGCGAGTTCGTTGCGGGAGGGACGCGTTGCTATTTGCAGCAAGGGCGCGGCGAGTGGTCTTGATGCTGACGTCAGAAAGGCGGCAAAGCCTGGGAGCGCGATCGTCTCCGTGGGATATCTAGCGCCCTTCTTGACCGAAACGATCGTTGAGGTCGCACTAGCGTCGGCAGGTGACGAGCGCGGGCGGCGCGAGCGCGAGGACAATTGTTTGTCAAAAAGTGAGCTCGTCCGTTTTGCGGACGAGCTAAGTTGGGGAGGACGTCGTGGAACAGCGTCTCGACGTTGCATCATGCAACTTAGGGAACGCCTCAAAAGGCTGCGGCCTCGTCCCATACTTCGTCGGGAACACCATTTTTCTGTCGCTCAGGTTCAGCGAAAGCGGCGGCGCGAGGTAATGCTTTGGGCGCGTCAACATCTAAGACTTTCTCAGCTCGCCGCTCGTAGTCGTCGGCAAGGGCTTTGAGCTGATCCGCAATCGCGCGATCGGTCATGGTTCGAGCGACCCGGAGCAAAGTCCGCGCTGTTTCCATGTATGATTTGCCTCGTCGCGATACCGGGTGTGTCATAGCGCCCTCGCACTGTTCCCGAACAGCTGTCTGAAGTCAGTATTGAGCAGAGACAACCAACTTCGATCGCTCTGCCGACGAGCTTTGAATCGATCGACACACCTCCTTGAGCAAAGGGGGGTTCGCCACGAGTAGTGTCGAACAAGACCAAACCTGCCATCACAGACCGCGCATCGCTTGGCGCTGCCATGTGTTGGACTCTCAGAGCTCTGGTGCATTGTTGTCTCCTCTTGGCTTTAACGTAATTGTTCGTCGGTCATTGCGTTTCCTTGTGTACTCCCGGTGGTCCGCCGGCTGTTGCGCGATCAGTTTCATCTGCGGCAATGCTACGGTTACTGCAAGATAGGTCGTTCGTGAGAAGCTGTCTCGTTAGGCGTCGTAAGGGGAGGTTAAAAGGTGTTTGGAAGTGAAAGTCAGCGCCTTCAGAACTGCCGTCTGAAACCGGAGCAATCCATGGCGAGAGGAGCGGGCGCGCAGATGTCGAGTTCGCCGTTAGTTCGCATCGGAGCCTCGCATCTGAGATCCTCTGAAAATTCGCGGCTTACAACGGCTAACGACCTCTAACTAGACATAACGAGCAATTGCCGTGCTTCCGTGCAATGGTCAGAAACGCCGGTCGCAATGACGTCCATCGATCAAAGTAGGTGACAACGGAATGCTTGCGTCCGGCCTTGTCACGGCGTTTCGATGCCCTTGTCGTGGCGTCGGCTAGTGGTTCTCGAATGTACGCGGGATGGTCTTTCAATGATGGGCTCATCACCGGTTCAGATTTTGGAGCGAGTATGGGTGAGGTTGTTCGACTTGTCCGAGCATCGGAGCGTGAGCAGGCACGTCTGATACGTGAAGCCCGCGCGATATACGAGAGTATCTTCCCATCAGCTGGGCCGATCCGGGAGTCGTGTAAGGACGGTCCGGTTGGTGGCTCCGGTCGCAGCTTAAGCCCTCTTCCCGGCGACGGGGATCTCTCGTGATCTGGATCGTCGCAGTGCTTTGCAGTTTGTCGTCTCCGACCAGCTGCCACGAGCAGGTTGTTACCACCTCAAGCTTCGCCGACGTGTCGATGCAGTCGTGCCTGATCGGTGCTCCGCAACTTGCTGAATGGATGACGCAGCATCCCGCCGAGCGTCTAGCCGCATGGCGGTGTGTTATCGGTAAGCGCGATGGCAGAGGCGCATGAGCGGAGCGACGCATCTTGAGCCCGTGTGATTGCTGCATCCGCCGCATTCTCTCCGGTGCTTACCGCCGGTCCGAAGGTGTCATGAGGATCCCTCAAACCAGCACAGCAAGCAGGAGCTACCACCATGTCATTTGTTACGACCAAAGACGGGGTCGAGATCTTCTTCAAGGATTGGGGGCCGAAGAGCGCTCAGCCAATCGTCTTCCATCACGGTTGGCCGCTGAGCTCGGATGACTGGGATGCGCAGATGCTCTTCTTCCTTTGTCAAGGGTTCCGCGTCGTCGCGCATGACCGTCGCGGGCACGGCCGTTCCACTCAAGTTGGTGACGGTCACGACATGGACCATTATGCTGCCGATGCCTCGGCCGTGACCGCGCATCTCAACCTGAAGAATGCTATCCATATCGGTCATTCGACCGGCGGCGGCGAAGTTGCTCGCTATGTCGCGCGATATGGTCAGCCGCAGGGCCGCGTCGCGAAGGCTGTTCTGGTCAGTGCCGTTCCGCCGCTGATGCTCAAGACCGAGAAGAAAACTGACGGCACGCCGATAGAGGTGTTCGACGGCCTCCGCAAGGCGCTGGCCGCCAACCGGGCTCAGTTCTTCCTTGATGTGGCATCGGGTCCGTTCTACGGGTTCAATCGTCCGGGCGCGAAGGTCTCTCAGGGGGTCATCGACAATTGGTGGCGCCAAGGCATGATGGGTGGCGCTGACGCGCATTATGAGGGCATCAAGGCCTTCTCAGAGACCGACCAGACGGACGACCTGAAAGCGATCTCGGTACCGACGCTCGTCATCCAAGGCGACGACGATCAGGTCGTGCCCTACAGGGACGCGGCGGCGCTTCAGGTCAAACTGATCAAGAACAGCAAACTCAAGATCTACCCCGGCTATCCCCATGGGATGCTCACGACGCACGCGGACGTGATCAACCCGGATATTCTGGCCTTCATCAAGAGCTAGGCGATTGTACCGTGGGAGCGCCGAGTCTGAGTTGCCGCGTAGCAGGTCAGGCTCGGCGCGATCCATGAGGATCCAGCAAGCCTCGTACGCTCACAGACCCCTGCACGGCTAGATGTTCGACAATATCCGGTGGCACGTCCCTAGGAAATCGGCGTTCAAGCCCCTGTGTGACTAACTCAGCCACCCCCTTGGCTTTTCGCGCGGTGTAAGGGTCTTTTGAGAAGAATGCGGGGTTAGACTCTGCGAAGACGAGCGATGTCCAGTAGTCGGACCTGTGGCTCCGGCTGCGACAATCATGGCGATCTCACGCGTCACGTGTCGCTCAATATCTGTCACTTACGGTAAATCAAAGATAGTTTGTATTCCTTGTCTGCTCCGAGAGGCAGGAGCGGCTCACCAAGCCAATCGGGCGAAACGGGTTCCGCTTCACCTGGTCTTAAGCGGCTAGATAAAGCTATTTCAGGTATGCCGTTCCGATCGATAAGGCGGTTCGTTTGTAGTTTGCCGCGCTCGTCGACCATGGGACTCTGCGCGTCATCGAAATGCCCAAGGATACAAACGGCGTGCACACCGGGGAGAAGGCCGCCGCCGGGCACCAAAAGCAACGTCTGACGTCGATTGATCCGGAGATCATTCGGACGATCGAGGCGCCGGACCCTACGGGGCAAGACGACTACGCTGGGGTTGGAAGAGACCGCCAAGGACTGGCCGAGTGACCCCGGGACGGAAAATGGAGGACAAAAGCCAAGTTTGGTGTGCTCGGATTGCTCCGCCTCACTGGCACGGCAGTGCTAAAAAACGAAGGTGAGGCCTTTCGCCTTTTCACGCAGCCGAGCAAGGCAATCCAAGAGCGCAGGCCGTGGTCGGCCTGATGTATGAAAAAGGGCAAGGTGTCCAAAAGAACGCTGCTACGGCGGTTTCTTGGTATAGGCGGAGTGCGTAGTTGCCCAGGTCTTGAATTACAGCACGTTTGGAAAGGATGAGGGAGGAAGTGAGCTTGCCGGCTTGTCGAAGCTGGTCGGCAGGGATGCTCCGGAGGCGAGCTTCTAGTATCAATCCGGAGGCCGATGCAAATATAGATTGCATGTCGGAGCGAGCATCGACGGGGCTATGACCGGCAACAAGCAGGTCGACTTGGATGAGTTCGATCCAAAGAACATCACGTTCTCGTACGATTACACGAAGGCGCTATGGGGGAGTGATGGGGTCGGAACGATTACTAGTCATCTCGGCGAGCCCATAGCCATAGCACAGCTGGATCTAGCTCGACTGCAGCGGGGTTGGACCCTTGTGTACACTCGATACTGTAAGGGCAGGCAGAGAGCATTCTGATTGTACGCATCCGGCGAAGGCCCCACGCAAACCGTTTTTTGGCGGAGGGCTGATCGCGCCTAAGCGGCTTGAGTGATGCTTTTCGGGGCTTTGGCCCTTCTCGTGCTCATCGCGGTTTACCACTTCGGTTAGGAATGAACGGACCCGTCTCCCGGATCTGGCGAGCTACGCGCTCCAACAGATCCGGGAGCGCAAGCGTCGTATCCATGTCGGCCTGACACGAGAAACCGTTGCCGTGCTCGCCGCCCATCACGATCAGCAGCACGCCGCCGCTTTGCGGGATCTGTCCACCACCGAGGCCGACCTTCTCGCGGATCTCGCGGCATAGCTCGTCATATTTTCCCTTTCCCAATGCCATCGCTCGTCCTTTCGTCGCTCGCGGTTGGGAGTGTACATCGCGGGCTGTCCAAGCCAGTCCGTAGGAGGCCGTATCGCAGTCTCGACAGTATCGCCCTTAAGCGGCGTGAGCAACGCTTTGAGGCTGCCACTTCCAAGGCAGCAGTTCGTCAATGCGCTTGGCAGGGTGATCCGGTAGGCGCGCCAGCAGGTCGGCAAGCCAAGCCTGCGGGTCGATGTCATTGAGCTTGGGGGTGGCGACGAGGGTGTAGATCGCAGCCGCACGCCGGCCGCCCTCATCGGACCCGGCGAAGGTCCAAATTTTGCGCCCCACTGCGACCGCCCGTAGCTCACGCTCAGCAGCATTGTTCGACATGCAAAGCCGTCCGTCATCAAGGAAGTGACTAAATGCATCCCAGCGGCTGAGGCATTAATTGATCGCTTTGGTCGTGTCGTTGCCTCGGCCGCGATCGGCGCCTTGGTGAGCTGTACCAGATCAAAGAACTTGCGTCTGCCGTGCGCCCAGCACGCGGCCTCGATGATCGGGCCGCCCTTGTGATCGGCCTCGTAGAGCCTGCCAAAACCGGCGTAGGCGTCGGCCTGCATCAGTCCGGCATAGCCGGCCAGATGCTGCTCCGGATGCGCACCGCCACGATCAGGCGAGTAGAACCGCCGGATCGTACAGAGCCAACTTTTGGCACTGCAGTCGATGATGGGCCATTGGACGGGACAAGCTTTTGTCGAAGGCACAATTTCATTTTCCGGCCGTAGCTCAAACGGTTGGTTTTGATCCAGGAAAGTCGAAAATGCTTTGTCTTTCAATGGGGATTGACTGACACTCTCTCCGCCGCACTCCTTGAAGCTCAGGCCTGCGTGCTACCGCGCTTGATCGACATCACCTTCTTGGGATCGAGCCAGTGGTCGATCCGATCAGCCCAGTGCTGCATCAGCTTTGTGCGCGAGCCGATTAATGCGAGCGGTCCGTGCTTCTTGTAGAGCCCTTCCACAGTCGAATTGTCGAGATGCGCTAGCTGCAGCTCGACGACATCGCCATCCCACGCCTTGGCGTCCTTGATCTCTTCGTGGTGAGACAGCGTCGAGAAGGTGGTCCGAAATCCGTGGGCACAATGATCAGTCTTCGTGTCAATGCCAAGCAGCCGCAAGCGCTTGTTGAGCGTATTGTTGGATAGCGGCGAGTCCTTCGAGCAGGAAAAAGCGTATCGGCGATGGCCGGTAAGCTTCTGAACGCTGCGTAGGATTGCGAGTGCCTGTCGTGACAAAGGCACGACATGGTCCCAGCCGGTCTTCATTTTGGCGGCTGGAATAGTCCAGCGTTCGACATCCCAATCGACCTCGCTCCACTCCATTTCATTGACCATGCCGGGGCGGGGAATGGTCAGCGCATCGAAGCGCAAGGCAAGGCCAACAACGTCACTAAACCTCGCTCGCGTCCAGGGTATGCTGATGAGCTTGAAGACGCGCGTCACGTCGCGTGGTTCGGTAACGCCGGGACGCGGCGTCGAAATGTTGGCAATCATCTGTCCATTCAGGTTGCGGAATGGATTGTAGCCGTCGCCTTCGACATCGGCATAGTTGCAGATTTGCTCACCGATGCTGCGTACGCGGTCGCGGGTTTCCAGCTTTCCTTCGGCTTCGTATGAACGCATGAAGGCGAGCACGTCCGGACGCTTGATGTCCTGCCTGCACATCTTGCCGAAGCGTTTCTTGACGTAGCCGACGCGCAGCTCGATCACCTCGATGGTCTTGGGGTCGCGCACAGCGACGATCCTGCCGCGTTTGACCTTCTCCACCTTCTTCTTCGCGAGCCACTCGTCGGCCCATTGCCCGAAAGGCCGAGCGGCCGCCTGCCTGTGCTTGTCGAGTTGCTTCTCGGTGCTCGGGTCTTTGCCTTCCTTGAGCAGGTCCTTGGCCTTGTCGCGCTCACGCCGGGCGTCGGCCAGGGTGAATGTGCCATCCTTGCCGTTGCCGTAAGGGCCGATGGAGTAGAGTTTCTGGCGGCCATGGAAACGATAGCTCATTCGCCAGAGCTTGGAGGCGGCGTTGCCCGGCATGCTCTTGTCTGGCGTGACGAAGAGATAGAGACCGCCGCCGGTCGTGTCGGAAATCTTGGCGGGGCTCCACGCGTCCTTGTCCAACTTCGGTAGTGCGGCGCGGCAGTCGACGTCGGTCCTGATCTGCTTGGGGCTGGCGCACGCGCCACCGTTCTTGCGGGCCATCTGCTCAATTCCTTCGTCCGGAAAGGCGAAAGTCACCGTGAACGTTTGTTCTCCCGATACCAACACGATACCAACAAAAATACCAACAAATCGCGCGGCTGGGACCGGAGGAGAACAAACGGTGACGAACACCGATGTACGCGGAAATGCCTATTTTTCAATGGTTTCCGAGCACGGCGCGAACGGTTGCGGACGCTTTGGAACGGGCTCGAACAGCCTGGTTGGTGCCCCTGGCCGGAATCGAACCAGCACTCCTTGCGGAACTCGATTTTGAGTCGAGCGCGTCTACCAGTTCCGCCACAGGGGCATTCGCGGTGATCCAGGCCGAGACGGGCCGGGGTCGCGAAGCGCGGCGGACTATAGCGGGCGGCCCGTCACGGTCAACCCGCGCGGATGTGATTGTCTCGCGGCTCGACAGCGGTATTTTCACGCGATACGACCCGGATTGAGCATGGAGCAGGGGCCATGACCCCGCCGGACGGTGCTCGCAGGAGGACTGCCGTGACGCTCGCCACCGCCCATCCGTCGGATGCTTCCGCCACCGGCAATCCGGCGCTGACTTCGGCCCTGGCGATTGCCGCGATCGCGGCCGCGACGCTCGCCGGCGCCTGGTTCTTCCAGCTCGTGCTGGAGATCATGCCCTGTCCGCTGTGCCTCGAGCAGCGCTATGCCTATTACCTCGCGGTCCCGCTCGGCGCCGTGGTGGCGCTCGCGGCCGCCCGTGGCGCGGCGCGCCCGGTGCTGCTCGCGGGCCTTGCGATCCTCGGCCTCGCCGCGCTCGCCAATGCCGGGCTCGGCGCCTATCACGCCGGGGTCGAATGGGGATTTTGGCAGGGGCCGACCGACTGCACCGGCCCGATGGTGGATTTCGGCAAGGCCGGCTCGCTGCTGGATCAGCTCGACAAGGTCAAGGTGGTCCGCTGCGACGAGGTGCAGTGGCGCTTCCTCGGCATCTCGCTCGCCGGCTACAACGTGCTGATCTCGCTCCTGATGGCCGCGATCGCCGGCTGGGGCGTGGCGAAGGCTGCCAAGGTTTGAGTTGGAGGGCCTGATTTGCAGGCCCTGACTCAATCGACCTATTTCTTCTTCCCCGGCGTGAAGCTCGGCTGCCCGCCCTTCAGGCTGGGAGCCGCGGCGATCACCTTGATCTTCTCCTTCTTGGGCTTCTTGACCTCGCGATTGCCGTGTCGTTCGCCTTTGGACATATCGGTCTCCCTCTGTTTATCGAGATCATCAACTCGGTCAGAACCTGCCTGCAGAGCAGTCCAGAACGTCGACGTGGATTTGCTGTGCCTGAAGTGACGGTGATCGACCGTAGGCCGATCGTACCCGAATAGCGAGCGCCAAAGCGGTCTGCGGCGCGCTGCGGCAACAACGCGCAGGACGCTATGAGGAGCGAGCTTCGCCCCTCGTTCGGCGAGAAAGCCAGGAACACCAGGTAAACCAACAAGAAAGCATTGGCTATTGCTGCCGAAGCGGCGCATGCTCGCCGTGGGGCCGCACCGGCGCAAGGCGTTTCGCAAAAGGCTGGCCCATGACCATGCGCTCCCGACGTGAAGTCGTCACCTTCCAGCATCCATTCTGGATCAGAGGCATCGATCGTGAATTGCCCGCAGGCGCCTATGAAGTCATTACCGACGAGGAGGCGATCGAAGGACTCTCATTCGCGGTGTTCCGCCGTGTCGCCACGATGATCATCGTCCCGGCACAAGGCTCGCGCGGATTGACGACGGAGATGCTGTCGATCGGCTCGGTCGATCTGGCGGACGCCCAGCGTATCGACGCGAGCGCATCCCATGACTGACGAACCGCTCGACCTCGATCGCCACCGCGGTATGGCCGCGCAGAAAGCCACCGATATTCGCCGTGCGCTGGCGGAGATCGAGACCCATGCGAGGGATCTGCGCGAACGGCAGGTCACGCTCGAGACCGGACTGCTGGCGGTACCTGCGACGTCGTGGCCGGAGGTGGCTGCCAAGGCGCGCTACGTTTTGAATCTGTATGCAGCGAGCCTGCCGCCGGAGGATACAAGGCATCGCGATCTGGTCACGGCAATTCTCGAGGATTTTGTCCGGCTCACCGAGCCGCGATGAACCAGAACCACTTCGCGGCTTTGAAGGAGCTGATCACATGACGCTTACCCAGGGTCGCTTCATCAGCTACGAATACGACCGGATGGTCGTGCTGTTTTCGATGCATGACGACGAGAAGGAGATCCATTGCGCGATCTCGACCTCCGCCATGGATGAACTGGAGGGTGGGGCGCTCGGGCGCGCGGGCCACCGCGAGACTCAGTTCATGCGGCTGCGCGAGCGCATCGAGGCCTGCGCCGATGGCAAGTACCAGGCGAAGGAGTTCGAGGGGGCGCCGCCCCGGATCGTCCTGCGCAGCATCGATTTCCGGAAGCAAAGATAGCGGCTGTCCTGTGCGAAGGCCCTGACGCGCGTGTCAGGTGTTTCAAGGTGGAGGCTATCCCGCCGTCACCTCCGATCATGCGCGACAGACGAGCCCATGCTGATCATCGTGCACCGCGTCCCCGTCGAGTTGTTGCTGTTGGCAAATGAGACATTGTTGCGCCTCAAGAGCCGACGCAATCTCGTCGCCACGCTGATGAGCGAGCAGCGCCCGAGATACACCATCTCCGAGATACATGGTGCGAGCCGCCGGCTGACCGCGTTGTGGCGCGCAGTCGCCAGCGAGCGGCTCGAGGAATGGAACGAAGCACAGCCCGATTCGGTCTATGTCCGGATCACCGGGCCGTTGTGGCACGCCGCAGCCGTCGCGAAACTGCAAATCGACCGGGACGAGGAGCTGTGGTTCGATCCCGGCGAACTGACAGCGTTGGCGCGATCGTTCCGCGATCAGCCGGACCAGTCGACGGCCGAGGCAGGGTAGGTAGAGCCAACGGGTCCGCGCAAAGCGCGGCCCGATGACAGGCACCGCGAAACCCACCACGCTTCCACGGTTAAAGCCCGTCCGCCTCTCAATCCGTCATGCTGAGGAGGCCGCACTTGCGGCCGTCTCGAAGCATGCACGGCCACCAGCCGGGCCGTTCATCCTTCGAGGCTCGCTCCGCTCGCACCTCCAGCGACAAAGGCGAAGCCTTTGCGCGGGGATGACGGAATTAACAGGTGAGCCTTGGCCTAATCGTCGACGTCGTCCTGCGGCCGTCCGAACAGATGGATGATGCCCGGCGTCGAAATGGTGACGAACAGGAAGCGCGACAGATGATGTGCACCGACGAAGATCGGGTCGATGTGCAGCGTCAGCGCCAGCGCCAGCATCGCGTCCATCGCGCCGGGTGCGAAGGCGACCACGACGTCGGCGAGCCGCACATGGGTGGTGAAGGCGATCACCGCGACGAACACGGCGGAGATTGCGATCGCGATCGCGAACGAGCCGAGCCCGGCATTGACGTGGCTAAGCAGGGTCGAGGTCTTCATCCGCGCAAACCGGGTGCCGATCAGCGCGCCGATGCCGACCAGGGCGATGTTGCGGAGCCAGGGCGGCAGGCCGCCATCGACCAGGCCCGAGCCATGCAGCAGGCTGGAGGCGAGCATCGCGCCGAACATCCAGCTGGCGGGGAATTTGATCCAGCGCAGCAGCAGCGAGACGCCGATCGACCCGGCGACCAGGGCGAGGAGTCCGAACGGCGAGGCGACCGTCGTCGGCAGTGGCGGCGGCGCCGCGTGCGTCACCCCGGTCAGCGCCAGCACCAGCGGCAGGGCCGCGGTCAGGATGATGACGCGCATGGTCTGCACCACGGCGATCGCCGCGACGTCGGCGCCCTTCTCCGCGGCGAGGATCGTAATCTGCGAGAGCGCGCCGGGGCTGCCGGCGAGGAAGGCCGAGGTCTGGTCCCAGCCATGCATGCGCTGCAGATAGACGCTCGAGCCGAAGGTCGAGCAGAACGTCGCCAGCGCCAGCAGGGCGATGGTGAGCGGGTAAGAGCTCATGTGCTGCAGCAATTGCTGCGACATCAGCGAGCCCAGCGAGATGCCGAGCAGCAGCAGCACCGATTGCGTCAGCACCGGCGGCACCGCGAGCGGCCGTCCGGCCAATGCTGCGATCCCGACCGCGCACATCGCACCCGAGATCAGCCCGCCCGGCAATCCCGCCCATAAAAACAGCAAGCCGCCGGCGGCGCCGATGACGAGTGTCTCGAGCCCATTCAGAACTTTGCTGCGGTCGGGAATGGCGGTCGCCATCGAAGCGCGGATCAGGGTCACGCCGCCTTATGGCAAATTCGCAACCACGGGACAATTGCATCTCGCGATTGCAGCATTGCGCCGCGGCTTGCCCGGCGCACAGATTTTCACCCTCCCCGGCGGGGAGGGTGAAGGACGTCAAAATACGTCTACGCGTTACTTCGCGGCCGGCGCTGCGGCAGCGCCGCCCGCCTTCTTGCACTCGGAGCGGAATTTCTTGCGCTCCTTGCCGTGCAGGCCCTTGGCGTCGGCCTGCTTCGAGCATTCCAGCGACTCGGCGGTGCGCGGCTTGGCTTCCTTGGCCATCTTGCTGTCGGCCTTCGGAGCGGCGTCCTTGGCGGCGGGCGCGGCGGTTTGCGCGAAAGCTCCGCCCACCAGCAGCAGGGAGGCAAGGGCGGTTGCGGTCGCGAGCTTGGAAATCGTCATCATGGGGCACCTCGTGAGGGAAGGAGCCGAAACGTTGCGCGGCCATGATGAACCGTGGATGAATATGCGGTCGTCCAGCCGCCACAATATTTTAACGGGCAAGGGCGTCCGCACGTTGTCGCAAGTCGGGGTTGCGCTAGGATAATGGTCTTACGCCAATGCCCCCCACGGGAAACCCCAAGGGAGACCCCCAAGGGAAACCAGGGATGACGGGAGACCAGGGATGACCATTCAGACGAGATTGTTGTGTGTGATTGCAGTGTCGGGCTTTGCAGCCTTTGCGGCGAGTGCGCCGGCGCACGCCCTGACCGCGCAGGAATGCAGCGCCAAGTACCAGGCGGCCAAGACGGCCGGCACCCTCAACGGCCAGAAGTGGAATGATTTCCGCAAGGCCCAGTGTGGCGCCGACGCGACCCCGGCTGCGGCGCCCGCCGCTCCGCCGCCCGCTGCCGCCGCGCCTGCTCCGGCGGCGCCGAAGGAAGCCAAGCGGGAAGCTGCTCCCGCCGCAGCACCCGCCGCACCGGCAGGACCCGCCGTGTTTCCGAAAGCGGTCGATCCCAAATACGCCAAGGAGACCGAAGGCAAACAGCGCATGCACAGCTGCCTCGACCAATACAATGCCAACAAGACCACTGGCGGCAATGGCGGCCTGAAGTGGATCCAGAAGGGCGGCGGCTATTACAGCGAATGCAACAAGCGCCTGAAGGGCGCCTGAGCCAGCTGAATCGAGTTTGACGGGCGGCCGGCGCAAGCCGGCCGCTTTTCTTTGCCGCGAGCGCTATTGGCCTTCCGTAAGCAGCTTGTCCGCCGAATGCGCCAGCAGTTGCGCGCGCTTGCGTGGGCCGCGTTCGAGAAACAAGAGGCTCTGGCCGAAGATGAAGCAATAGAACAGGAAGGCCTGCGCATCGGCCTCCTCGGCTGAGAGCCCGGTGGCGCGATAGAGCTGGCCGACATTCTTCAGCCGCGCGGCATCGACGCTCGCGGCGGCGGTGGCCGCGGCCTCGTCGGTGCGCGCCCATTGCCGGATCGCGAGCTCCACCGCCATCGCCTCGGTGTTCATGCGCTCCGAATAAAGCGTGATGATCGCCTTCAGCCGCTCGCGCGCGCTGGCGCCGTCGAGCGCGGTCTGCTTCTCGATCGCGGCGATGCGGCCGTCGCGCCAGCGCGTCAGCATGGCCTCGAGCAGCGCGGCGCGATCCCTGAAGCGGCGGTAGAACCCGCCCTTGGTGACGCCGAGATTCTTCGCCAGCACCTCGACCCGAACGCCGTCGACGCCGCTATGCGCGAGTTCGGCAAAGCCGGCCGCGACCCAGACATCGCCCTTGCTTTCAGTCATGTAATCTCCGCGGATCTTAGTGCGCGATCAGAGTCATCGCGCACTAATCTCTTGTTTGAGCGTGATCTCCGCGCAAACGCTTCGCGTTTGTCGCGAGGGAAAACCGCTTCGCACTTTTCCGGATCATGCTTTGATACGGTACCGTATTGCTAGCCTGCTTGGTCCTTGATACGCTACCGTATCAAAAAACGGAGGAGCGGGACGATGGAGGGCGAGGCGACCTATCGCGGCACGGTCTATCCCTGGCATTGCGACCACATCGGCCACATGAACGTCATGTGGTACGTCGGCAAGTTCGACGAGGCGAGCTGGAACATGTTCGCGCGGCTCGGGCTGACGCCGAGCTATCTGCGCGAGTCCGGCCGCGGCATGGCCGCCGTGCAGCAGAACATCTCCTACCAGCGCGAACTGCTCGCCGGCGACCTCGTCGAGGTCAAGAGCCGGCTGGTCGAGTTCGGCGACAGGTCGGTCCGTATCCTGCATGAGATGCGTAACGCGGAGACCGGCGACATCGCCGCGACCTGCGAGATCGCGGCCGTGCACATCGACCGCGCCGCGCGCAAATCGGCGCCGTTCGCGCCGGCGATCCGCTACGCCGCGATGCCGCACCTCGTGCCGTCAGAACCGGTGACTGCCTGACCGCCATGCCCCGTTTCGAACCGAAGAATCCCGACTTCCGCGCGGTTGCCACCGCCACATTCGCGCGCCAGCGCGCAATGCAGACGCTTGGTATCTCGATCGCGCGCATGGAGCCGGGCGAGGTCGATCTTGCGATGCCCTATGCGCCGGAGTTCTGCCAGCAGAACGGATTCGTGCATGCCGGAATCATCACCGCGGGGCTCGACAATGCCTGCGGGATCGCCGCCTTCACGCTGATGCCCGAAGGCTCCGACATCCTCACGGTGGAGTTCAAGACCAATCTGCTGGCGCCGGCCCGCGGCGAGGGGTTCGTGTTCCGCGGCGTCGTGGTCAAGCCAGGCCGGACGCTGACGGTCTGCGACGGCCGCGCTTACGCCGTGCAGGACGGCATCGAGACGCTGGTCGCGACCATGAGCGGGACGCTGATGGCGCTGCAGCGGCGGGAAGGGTAACCGCGCTAAACTATCCCCGTCATGCTGAGGAGCCGCGCAGCGGCGTCTCGAAGCATGCACGGCCCGGCCGGTGGCCGTCGATCCTTCGAGACGCGCTTCGCGCTCCTCAGGATGACGGGACTGAGAGTTGCGACGGGCCTGTGAAGTCGGCGTGCCCAGCATTTGCGCACGCGCTTGAGTCCGGGGTAACCGAGCTAAACTATCCCCGTCATGCTGAGGAGCCGCGCAGCGGCGTCTCGAAGCATGCACGGCCCGGCTGGTGGCCGTCGATCCTTCGAGACGCGCTTCGCGCTCCTCAGGATGACGGGACTGAGAGTTGCGACGGGCCTGTGAAGTCGGCGTGCCCAGCATTTGCGCACACGCTTGAGTCCGGGGTAACCGCGCTAAACTATCCCCGTCATGCTGAGGAGCCGCGCAGCGGCGTCTCGAAGCATGCACGGCCCGGCTGGTGGCCGTCGATCCTTCGAGACGCGCTTCGCGCTCCTCAGGATGACGGGACTCAGAGACCGGGCTGCTTGGGAACGGCGTGCCCAGCATTTGCGCACACGCTTGAGTCCCGCGCATTGACAAGCCTCTGTTGCACCGACCTGATACGCGGATGCTTCGCGTGAGCGCCTTGTCATGATCGCCAGCCTCAGTCTGATCCTGCTCTGCCAGCTGGTCGGCGAGGTTGCCGTGCGGGCGCTGGCCGTGCCGGTGCCGGGGCCGGTGGTTGGACTGGTGCTGCTGCTGTTGCTGCTATTGGCGCGCGACCGGTTTCCGGTGCTCGCGCGCGGGCCGCTCGGCGATGACGGCGTCGAGAGCGCAAGCCGCGGCATGCTCGCCAATCTCTCGCTGCTGTTCATTCCGGCCGGGGTCGGCGTGGTGCAGAAGCTCGATCTGCTCGCCGAGCATGGCGTCGCGATCCTGGTGATCCTCGCGGTTTCGGTCATCGTCACGCTGCTGGCGACGGTCGCGACCTTCGTCGCGGCGAGCAGTTTCCTGTCGCGCGAGGAGGATAACCCGTGAGCGACAATCCGTTCTCGCTCTGGGTCTATCTCTCGCAGTCGCCGCTGCTCTGGCTGACGGTGACGCTATTGACCTATGCCGCGACCGATGCGGTGTCGCTGAAGACAAGGCGCCACCCGCTCGCCAATCCCGTGCTGCATTCGCTGTGGATCATCGGTGCGTTCCTGCTGCTGACCGGGACCTCCTACACCACCTATTTTGCCGGCGCGCAGTTCGTGCACTTCCTGCTTGGGCCGGCGACGGTGGCACTCGCGGTGCCGCTCTACGAGAACCGCAAGCGGGTTGCGGCCGCGGTCCTGCCGATGCTGGTTGCGCTCGCGGTCGGCTCGCTCACCGCGATCGTCTCTGTGGTGCTGCTGGCGCGGGCCTTCGGCCTGCCGCGCGACATCATCCTGTCGCTGGCGCCGAAATCGGTGACGGCCGGCGTTGCCATGGGCATCAGCGAATCCCTGCATGCCGATCCCTCGCTGACGGCGGTCTCCGTGATCCTTACCGGCATCATGGGGGCGATCATCGTCACGCCCTTGATGAACTTCACCGGCATCACCGACTTTCGTGGCCGCGGCTTTGCCGCCGGCATCGCCGCCCATGGCATCGGCACCGCGCGCGCCTTCCAGGTCGACGAGGTTGCCGGGGTCTTTGCCGGGATCGCGATGAGCCTGAACGCGCTGGTCACCTCGCTGCTGGTGCCGCTGGCCGTGACATATCTGCTGCGCTGACCCCGGTTGCAGGGCAGTTTTGTGCTATTGGTATGGCGTTAGGCAGCAAATCCTTCTAGGGTTGCAGTCGTAAACGCGAGTCTGTTCCCCTTGGTCTTCTCCGCAACTCAGAGCGTGCTTGGGCTGGCATCGGGCATGCTGGTCGGCTTTTCGCTGGGCCTGGTCGGCGGCGGCGGGTCGATCCTTGCCGTGCCGCTGATGGTCTATGTGGTCGGGGTGGCCCAGCCGCATGTCGCGATCGGCACCTCGGCGATCGCGGTTGCCGCCAACGCCGCGATCAATCTCTCCAACCACGCCCGCGGCGGCACCGTGATCTGGTCCTGCGCGCTGCTGTTCGCATTGTCAGGCATGTTCGGCGCTTTCGGCGGCTCGATCCTCGGCAAGATGCTGGACGGGCAGAAGCTGCTGGCCCTGTTCTCGATCGTGATGCTTGTCATCGCGGGGTTGATGCTGAAGACCCGCGCGCGGGTCGGGCTGACCGACGTCAAGATATCGATGTCCAACACGCCGGCGATCATAGGTCTCGGGCTTGTGACGGGAACCATGTCCGGCTTCTTCGGCATCGGCGGCGGCTTCCTGATCGTGCCGGCCCTGATGCTGGCGACCGGGATGCCGATCATGAACGCGGTCAGCTCGTCGCTGGTGGCCGTCACCGCCTTCGGCATGACCACGGCCTTGAGCTATGCGTGGTCCGGGCTGGTGTCGTGGGGCCTGGCGGGGCTATTCGTCGCCGGCGGCATCGTCGGCGGCCTGCTGGGCACACGGAGCGCCCGGCACCTGTCGGAACGCCGCGGCGCGCTCAATATCGTGTTTGCGACTGTGATTATCGCGGTGGCGATCTATATGCTGCTGCGTAACATCAATGTGTCCTGAACGTAGAAGGGCCAGGAGCCCTTCCGGAAGCGAGCTATGAACCATCTGACGAAATCACCCCTCGACAACGCCGGCGCCACCCGCCGCGGCGCACTCGGCCTCATCGGTGCCGGCATTGCGCTCCTTGCCGCCGGAGGTACGCGCGCCGAGGACGACAATGTCCTGACCGAGGGACAGGTGCTGCGCGACCCGGATATTCCGGTGATCGGCAACCCCAAGGGCGATATCACGATCGTCGAATGGTTCGACTACAACTGTCCGTATTGCCGCAAGCTCGCGCCGGAACTCCGCCAGGTGGTGCAGGACGACGGCAAGGTTCGTCTGATCCTGAAGGATTGGCCGATCCTCGGGCCGGTGTCGAAGGTCGCGGCGCGGATGGCGCTGGCGGCGAAGTACCAGGACAAGTTCGAAGCCGCGCATGAGGCGATGATCTCGGTCAATTCGCGCATCACCGAGCCGCGGATTGCCGAACTGCTCTCGGGCGCCGGCCTCGACATGGATCGCCTGAAGAAGGATCTCGACGCCAACGCCAAGGCGATCGACGCGGTTTTGGCGCGCAACAACGAACAGGCGCAGGCATTCGGCTTCAACGGCACGCCGTCATTCATCGTCGGCAAGTATCGCGTGCCGGGCGTGCTCAGCATCGATCAGTTCGAGCAGGTCATCGCCGACGCGCGCAAGGCCAACATGGGCCGCAAGACCGAGCAGAATTAGCTCGCGACGTGCTTGCCTCGCGATGAACGCGGTCGCATCTACGTAGAGCCTTTCCGCTTTGCATAGGCGCGCCGCGCGCGCTCGCGATTGCCGCACACTTCGCTCGAGCACCATCTGCGGGTCCGGTTCGGGCTCTCGTCGACGAAGAACCAGCCGCAGCCGTCAGCCTCGCAGCATCCGATGCGGCTCGCGTCATCGGACGCCAGCAGGGCCGTCAGCGACCACAGCACGGGCCACAATGGCTCCGTCACGTCGATCCCCGCCAGCGCATGGCGATAGCCGCGATCCTGCCGCACGAGGTCGGGTTGCCGCGGAGCCGCCGATAGCATCTGATTGACGAGACGGAGGTCCACGCTGCGGCCACCGCGCAGCGCGTCGGAAATCGTCCAGATCTCGCGACGCAAAGCATGCGCCTTCTGCATCGCGGCCACGGCAAGACTGCTCGCCGAATGCGCTTTCAGCTTCCTGATCGCGGCGAGCGGCAACGTCCCGCGGCGTTCGCTCCAGGACAATAGTGCAGCGTAATCCGGGATCAGCTCCTGCGGATCGTTCGAGGTCCGCCAGTCGAGCGTGTTGGCGAAGTCGAGGCAGACCCGTCCACCGAAGAACTGTGTCGCTGCCCGCGCGGGATCCCTTGACATCACGGCCTCTCACCAAGTTTAATCTAACGGTCATGACCATTACAAGTGCTCAGCCGTCTCGACGCCTCCCAACGATGACGGCCGCCGGATTCCGGCGGGGCCTGGTCGCGGCCTTGCCGTTCCTGATCAGCAATGGCGCCGCTGGCCTCGTGATGGGACTGACCTACAAGGGGCTTGGGCTGGGGGCGCCGCAAGCAATTTTGTTCAGCCTGCTCGTCTATTCCGCCACGGCCCAGGCGATCACGCTGAGCATGTGGGCGAGCCCGTTGCCGGTTGCCGCCATGGTCGTTGCCTGCATCGCCACCAATTCGCGATACTTACTGATGGGCGCCCATCTGCGCCAGCTGTTTGGCGGACTAGCCCCCCGGAAGATCCTGCTCAGCCTGTTTCTGCTCGCGGATGCGTCGTGGCTGATGACGAGTTCGGATGCCGACCGTAACGGACCCGACGCCGGCTATCTGCTCGGATCGAGCATCCCCATGGCGATCGGCTGGGTCGGCGGCACCGCGCTTGCCTATGCCGCCCCGCTCGCAACCAACGGACCGCTGAAGCTCGCCGCCGCGCTGCTGCCGACGATGTTCATTGCGACCTTGCTTCCCAGCCAGTGGAAGAACGCGACATCTCCGTGGCCGTGGCTGATCTCGGCGATCGTCGCACTCCTCGTCAGCCGCTTCGTGGATCCCAGCTGGTCCATGCTGATCGGGGGCGGATGCGGCACGCTCGTCAGCATGATGGAGCGGACCGATGCGTGACTTGATGCAGGGATCGATGAAAGACTTGATGAAGGACTTGGACGTTCTCGGCGTGATCTTCATCCTCGGGCTGACATGCTATGCCATGCGCGCCGGTGGATACGTCCTCGCCGCGTCGATGCGCGAGGACGGCATCGCCGCCCGGTTTCTCCGGCTCGCGCCCGGCAATCTGTTCATCGCATTCATTGTCGGCGGTTGCCTGTCCGGCGGGCCGGCAGGTCTCGTCGGGACGATGGTCGCGCTCGTGACAATGGCCGTCACGGCCAGGGAGTGGGCCGCGCTGAGCGCGGGGTTCGGTGCGGCGATCGCGACATCCGCGATCGCGCCGTGACGCGGGCAGTTACTTCGCGGCGACCCTGGTCCATTCCTCGTGGACACGCGTCTTCAGCACGTTCCAGTCATGGGCTGCGACATCCCAATTCACGATCGTGCGCGTATCCTGCGCCACCTCGCCATTGGCGACGCTGGACGTCCGCATCGAATCATAGACATAGACGCCGCAAACCAGCAGCAGCGCGCCTAAAATCATGCCGAAAAACGTCCGCATCGCTCAATCCCCTCCGGTGTCGGCGGGATAACGTCGCAGGGTTCGCTGTGGTTCCGGATGCCGACGCGGCGGATCATCAACCTCCACGAAGGGCCGTTCTGCGTGGAAAACGCCGCTTGAATCAGCTATGATGGGCCATGACGGCAACAGGCTTACCGAGCGATCTGTTGGAGCAATTTCGCCGCAAATATTTGTGGTGGGGTCCGGTGGATGGACAGCCGTTTTCCGAGGAGCGTGTCATCGCCCAAACGATGAATCTCGGAACGTATGACGACATTCTTTTGCTCGAGGATGCAGTCGGCCAAGCCTGTCTGGTCGAGATCATGCGCAGCGCCGAGCCGGGCTGGATCAATGATCGTTCGTGGGAATTCTGGCGGGGGCGGCTGACATTTGCCACGGGCTTGGCAGTTCCGGACAGCGCCCCCCGCAGGGGATTCCATGCCGCAGTTTGAGCCGCGACTTGATATCCTTCCGGCGGCGCAACGCGAGATGTGGCCGAGCCTTATTTCAGCGCAACGAATGAAGTTCGTTCTGTACGGGGGAACGGCCGTCGCGCTCCAGCTTGGTCATCGTGAATCGCTCGATTTCGACTTCTTCTGTTCCGAGCACCTGGACAAGGGGCGACTTCGCGCCGAATTCGCGTTCGTTGCCGGCGCTGCGATCCTGCAAGACGCACCGGACACGTTGGTCGTGCTGGCCGAGATGCCATCGGGCCCGGTCAAGGTTTCGTTCTTTGGTGGCCTCAAGCTCGGCCGTATCAACGACCCGCTTCAGACCTCCGATGGCGTGCTGCTCGTCGCGTCGCTCAACGATCTGATGGCGACCAAGCTCAAGGCGACGCTCGACCGCGCCGAGGCCAAGGATTATCGGGATATTGCTGCAATGTTGTCCGCGGGCGCTTCGTTGCCGACAGCCTTGAGCGCTTTCAAGACGATGTTTCACGGCGAGCCCGCGCAGGTGTTGCGGGCAATCGGATTCTTTGGCGACGGAGATCTGAACTCAGTGACTGCGGCTGACCGGACTATCCTGTCGAACGCGCGAGATCGCGTGGGCGAGTTGCCTGAGCTCCGTCTGAAGGACGGGCTTTGCTGACCGGCATCCGGCGATCGATCAACTGCGCGCGAACACCCGCATCACATAATCGATGAACACGCGCACCCGCGGCGAAAGCTGTCGGTTGCGCGGATAGAGCAGCGAAACCGGCACCGATGGCGGCGGGCACTGCTGCAACACCGGGATCAGCGTGCCATTGGCGAGATCGGCTTCGGCATGGAAGCGCGGCACCTGCACGAGGCCGAGGCCGAGCCTCGCGCTCGCGAGATAGCTCTCGGGACCGGTCACCGACATCGGCGCTGGCAGCGGAAACTGCTTGAGCACGCCGTCGATCACGAATTCCATCGGGCGCAAGCGCCCCGTCGTCAGCGAGCGGATGCCGATCATGCGATGACCGTCGAGCGCGAAAGGATCGGTAGGCATGCCGAAGCGCGCAAAATAATCCGGCGTGGCGCAGGTCAGTCGCTCCAGCATCGTGACCTGCCGTGCGATCATGTCGCCGTCGGGCAATAGGCCGAAGCGCAGCACGCAGTCGACGCCTTCGCGGATCAGGTCGACCCAGCGATCGCTCTCGCTCACGTTGATCTCGATATCAGGGTATTGAGCGAGGAAGCCCGGCAGGTTCGGCAGCAGGAAGTGCCGCGCCAAGGTGCCCTGCACCTCGAGCCGCAGCAGGCCTTTCGGCCGCGCGCCGCCGAACGCGCCTTCGGCGTCTTCGAGGTCTGCGATCAGCGACAGGCAGCGGCGGTAGTGCGCCTCGCCGTCGAGCGTCGGGCGAACCGTGCGCGTGGTGCGTTCGAGCAGCCGCACGCCGAGCCGCGCCTCCAGCCCCTTTACCGCGTCCGTCACCGTCGAGCGCGGCAAGCCGAGATCGTCGGCGGCCAGCGAAAAGCTGCGCCGCTCCACCACCCGGGTGAACACGCGCATCGCATCGAAGCGGTCCATTTATTATCCGGAAAATGCGAATAGTGATGCCAGAAAATGCCTGATTATCCGGTTGATGCCAAGGCCTAGTGTCCTCCCATCGAACGCGGCCTTGGCCGCCAACCTGATGGGAGACTCAAAATGACCAACCAAACCAACAAGGTAGCACTGGTGACCGGTGCCTCGCGCGGGATCGGCGCGGCGGTTGCCGAACGCCTCGCCAAGGATGGCTTCACCGTCGTCATCAACTACTCCGGCGACGCCAAGCCGGCCCAGGCGGTGGCCGACCGGATCGAAGCCGCCGGCGGCGGGGCCCTGACGGCGAAGGCCGATGTCAGCGACGCCAATGCGGTGCGCGGCCTGTTCGACGCGGCGGAAGCGGCGTTCGGCGGCGTCGACGTGCTGGTCAACAATGCCGGCATCATGAAGCTCGGCAGGATTGCCGACAGCGACGATGCGGCCTTCGAACAGCAGGTCGCGGTCAACCTGAAGGGCAGCTTCAACACCATGCGCGAGGCGGCACGCCGGCTGCGCAACGGCGGACGCATCGTCAACTTCTCGACCAGCGTCGTCGGCACGAAGCTCGAGACCTACGGCATCTATGTCGCGACCAAGGCCGCGATCGAGTCGTTGACCGCGATCCTGTCGAAGGAATTGCGCGGCCGCGGCATCACCGTGAATGCGGTCGCGCCCGGCCCGACCGCGACCGATCTGTTCCTCAACGGCAAGTCGGACGAGCTGATCGATCGCTTCGCCAAGATGGTCCCGCTGGAGCGGCTCGGCACGCCCGACGACATCGCGAACGCCGTATCGTTCCTTGTCGGTCCCGACGGCTCCTGGATCAACGGCCAGACCCTGCGTGCCAATGGCGGCCTGGTCTGACGCCCCCACACTTCAACCCAACTCTCGTTCAACCCGCCATCACAAGGATACGTGTCATGAAACAGGTCATCGTCATCACCGGCGCCTCCAGCGGCTTCGGCCGCCTCACCGCCAACGCGCTCGCCAGGGCCGGCCACACCGTCTACGCCTCGATGCGCCACACCACCGGCCGCAACGCCGCCGCGGTCGCCGATATCGAGGAGTTCGCCCGCGACAACAAGGTCGATCTGCGCTCGCTCGAACTCGACGTCGGCTCGCAGGCGTCGGTCGATAAGGCCATTGCACAGATCGTTGCCGAAGAAGGCCGCCTCGACGTCGTCATCCACAATGCCGGCCACATGGTGTTCGGCCCGGCGGAGGCGTTCACGCCCGAGCAGCTCGCCGAGCTCTACGACGTCAACGTGCTCTCGACCCAGCGCGTCAATCGCGCCGCGCTGCCGCAGCTGCGCAAGCAGGGCAGGGGGCTTGTGGCGTGGGTGTCGAGCAGCAGCTCGGCCGGCGGCACGCCGCCCTATCTCGCGCCGTACTTCGCGTCAAAGGCCGGCATGGATGCGATGGCCGTGATCTACGCCCGGGAGCTGTCGCGCTGGGGCATCGAGACCTCGATCATCGTGCCCGGCGCCTTCACCGGCGGCACCAACCACTTCGCGCATTCCGGCCGTCCCGCCGACCAGGCGCGCGCCGCCGAGTATGAAGCCGGTCCCTATGCCGGTTTCGGCGACGAGATCATGAAGGCATTTTCGGCGATCGTGCCCGAGGATGCCGACGCGTCGTCGGTTGCCAATGCAATCGTTGAGGTCGTCGACATGCCGTTCGGCAAGCGGCCGTTCCGCGTTCACATCGATCCGACCCAGGACGGTGCCGAGGTCGCCTTTGGCGTGATCGACCGCGTCCGCAACGAGATGCTGCACCGGGTCGGGTTCTCCGATCTGCTCAAGCCGCGAGACAACCGGTAACGTTGTCCGCGCTGAATCCAGGATAGCGCCCGCCATCACCGTCATCCTGAGGAGCGCGAAGCGCGTCTCGAAGGATGCATGGCCCCGATGCAGTCGCGTGGCCTCAGCCGGGCCGTCGACCCTTCGAGACGCGCTTCGCGCTCCTCAGGGTGACGGGAACGGAGCTACGCAACGTAGCTACAAGCCGGCGGCGCATCACGCGCCGTCGGCTCGCTCATCATTCAGCCACTGCATGATCTCCGCATTGATCTCGCGCGGATAGGTGTGGCTGAGGTCGTCGATCTCGCGATAGACCACCTTCGCCCCCGCGGCTGACAGCAAGCCTTGCGTCTGCCGCGCGGTCTGCACCGGGAACATCCAGTCGAGCCGGCCATGGGTGATGAAGATGGGCAAGCCGCGCAGCCGCTCGGCATCGGCCATCTCGGCCATCAGCGGATGGAAGGTGGCCGCGACCGGCGCAAGATGCGTGAAGCGCGAGGTGCCGTCGAGCCCGGTCACATAGCTGAACGTGCCGCCGTCGCTCATCCCGGTCAGCAGCATGCGGGTTTCGTCGATGCGCCAGCGCGCGCACACCTGGTCGATGACGCGGTTGAGGTTCGGCGTGTCGGTGTCGTCGCCCAACAGCGCCCAGGTCTGGCCGGTTGCGGTCGGCGCCACCAGGATGGCGCCGCGGCTGCGCGCATCGCGCAGCCAGCTCCACAGGAAACCGCGGCCATTGCCGCTGCCGCCATGCAGCGCCATCACCAGCGGCCAGGTGCGATCGGGCGTATAATATTCCGGCACGTACATCGAGAAGCCGCCGCGGCTGCCCGGCTCGTTGCGTTCATGGAAAATGCCGGTGTCGGCGCTGGGCGTCGCCGCGAGCTTCGCCTGCAGCGCGGCGTCCTCGCGCAAGTCAGGCGCGATGAAGAAGCCGCTGACCGGCGGCAGCTCGGTCAGCGGATAGAGCGCCTCCTGTGCGCGCGGCAGATAGCGCAGCGCGCGGAACACGCTGACCAGATCGCCCTCGCCATTCTGCACCGCGCGCAGCCCCGCATAGCCGGCCAATGCCGGTTCGATCGCGGCTTCCAGCGCAGTCTTGATGTGCGCGAATTTCTCCGGCCAATCGGCAAGCCGCGGCCGCACCGCCTGCAATGCCTCCTCGGGCTCGCCCGCGATCTGCATCACGCGATCGAAGTCCGGCGGATTGAGGTTGCGCGCGACAAAGGACAGCGATTCCAGCGTCTGCAACAGCGGCGGCAGCACGGCCACGATGTCGTCAACCACGGCCTCGCTCATCGTTGCTGCCTCTTTTCTTTCTCTTAATGCAGCCGCGGCGCCTTCAGCAGCTTCATGCGGTCGATCGAGGTCAGCGTGACGTCGAAGGTGACGCCCTCATGGTAGATGGTCAGCGGTACGTCGACGCCGGCCGCGCCGAGCGACCAGAGTTTTCGGTAGAATCCGGTCTGGCTCGTCACCTTGTCGCCGTCGACCGCGAGGATCACGTCGCCGGTCTTCAGTTCGGCGCGCGCCGCGGGTCCCTTGCTGGCGACGCCGACCACCACGAGGCGGTTGTCGATCTCGGTCGTGTACATGCCGAGCCACGGCCGCGCCGGCCTGTCGACCCGGCCGAACTTGCGCAGGTCGCTCAGCACCGGCTTGAGCAGGTCGATCGGCACGATCATGTTGACATGCTCGGCGCGGCCCGAGCGGTCGCGCTCCAGCTGCAGCGAGCCGATACCGATCAGCTCGCCGGCATTGTTGATCAGTCCGGCGCCGCCCCAGTTCGGATGCGACGGATAGGTGAAGATGGCTTCGTCGAGCAGATACTCCCAATAGCCCGCGAACTCCTGCTTCGCGGCGATCTGGCTTGCGACCGAGCGCGTGCGGCCGCCGGCGCCGCCGAGCACGACACTGTCGCCGACCTGCGTCGCCGCCGAGGAGCCGATCGGCAGCGGATCGATGTCGAGCCGTCCGAGCGCCTGCACCAGGCCGAAGCCGGATTCGAAATCGAAGCCGAGCGCGTGGCCCTCGACCGCGCGGCCGTCGCCGAGATGCAGCCACACCGTGGCGGCTTCGGTGATCAGATAGCCGATCGTCAGCACCAGCCCGTTGTCGATCAAGACGCCGTTGCCGGTGCGCTCGGTGCCGAGCGTCTCGGCGCTGAAGGCGTCAGGCGGAATGATCGAATGCAGCCCGACCACGCTCATCAGTGCACGATCGAGGTCATAGCGGTAATCTTCGGAGCGCGGCTGAAAGGCCGCCGGGACTTTCCATTCGGTCGTGGAGGGCATTGAGTATCTCCTGGCGTGCAGGGCGCTGGAACCTCAAGGTAGTCCGAGGTTCTGCAGGCAGGGAAGATGGAATGATATACCCTGCGCGGCGGCCTGCACAGCTCATCTGGCGTGCAGACCTGCCCCTCGCAAGATGAAATGAACCTACTCGCTTTTTGCCGCCGCGCGCGCCGGCATGATGCGGAAGGCGCGGTTCTGCTTGATCCATGCGGCGCGCTCGTCGCGCAGCATGGTGCGGCGAACCTTTCCGGAATCATCACGCGGCGCCGTGTCGACGCGCTCGAAACTTTCCGGATGCTTGTAGCGGCTGAGCCGGTCCTTCAGGAAGTCGCCCATGCCGTCGGCGATCTTCTGCGCATCGGCGCTGTCAGCGAGCTCGAGGATCGCATGCACGCGCTGGCCGAATTCCGGATCGGGCAGACCTACCACGACGCAGGAGCGCACCTCGGGATGTTCGCTCACCGCGGCCTCGACCTCGGCCGGATAGATGTTGGCGCCGCCGCGCAGCACCATGTCGGCGAGCCGGTCGCCAAGATAGAGATAGCCTTCCTCGTCGAGCCGGCCGATATCGCCGAGCGATTCCCAACCGTCGGTGCGCCGCTTCGGCGTGGCGCCGAGATAGTGATAGGTGGAGCCGGCGCCGTCATTGGGCAGGAAGTAGATCTCGCCGGTCTCGCCGGGCGCGACGTCGTTGCCGTCCTCGCCGATGATGCGTAAGCGCGCGGTCTCGCCGATCCTGCCGACCGAGCCCTTGTGCGCCATCCATTCGACGCCAGAGATCACGCAGGCGCCCTGCCGCTCGGTGCCGCCATAGAGCTCCCAGACCCGCTCCGGCCCGAGCCATTCGATCCACTTCTCCTTCAGCCAGGGCGGCATCGGAGCGGCCATGTGAAACACGATCTGCAGGCTGGAGACGTCGTAACGGTTGCGCACCTCGTCGGGCAGCGCCCAGATCCGGTGCATCATGGTCGGCACGAAGTTGACCCATTGCACGCGCTCGCGCTCGATCAGCCGAAGCGTCTCCTCGGCGTCGAACTTCACCATGCCGGTCAGTTGTCCGCCGCCGAACAGCGCGGAGTGCGACAGGATGAACGGTGCGTTGTGGTAGAGCGGGCCCGGGTTGAGCACCGACGCCTCATGTGGCATGCCGAGCAGCAGCGGCGACGTGGTTTCGAACACGGCGGGGTTGTGATCGAGGATCACCTTCGGCCGCCCGGTCGAGCCGCCGCTCGTCATCGCCTTCCAGTAGCGTGCGACCGGTGCATCGAGCGGCTCTTCGGAAAATCCCTCCGGCACGAAATCCACCGGCAGCGAATTCGGCGCGTTCCAGTCGGCTTCGCCGCCGACCACCAGCGACGGTTTCAGGATCTCGAGCACCGCGGCGGCCTCGCCGCGCGGCAGCCGCCATGACAGCGAGGTCGGTGTCGCGCCGCATTTCCACACCGCAAAGGAGGTCTCGAAGAATGCGTTGCTGTTGGGCAGCCCGATCGCGACGAAGTCGCCGGGCTTGACGCCCTTGGCGGCAAAGGCGCGCGCCCGCGCATTGGCGCGCTGCTCGAGCTCACGCCAGGTCAGCGCATCCGCGCCGTGACTGACGGCGATCGCGTCTGCGGGCTTGCGTTCGGCATACCAGCGCGGCACGTCGGCGAGGGGGATCAGCATGGGGCGTTTCCGTCGGAAGGAGGCGGCTTGGAGCGCTCTTGTTGCAGGGATGTGGCCAGGGCCACGGCTGCCACTTCACCAACTATGCGGTCCCCGTGTCAAGCCGACGGCTGCCGAGGGGACCGGTATCCCGCTGATGGAATTGCGGAATCCTCGTTCGATAAAAGCCGGGTCAAGATTCCGGTAAAGTTCAAGCGATCGCGCTAAGCCGGACTTTACGGGCTGACGGCATTGTGGCCCGTGCGATTGTGTGCCGGGCGCGTCGATCGACCTGCGCGGCCTCCAATGTTTTTTCAAGGACCCAAGATATTCAACGGCAAATGTCTTCAAGGGTGATGACGATGGCGAGCCATGGAGCACGGATCAAGGTCAGTCGCGAGCCGCGGCGCCAGCTCAACAATCGTGCGGCGTGGATCACGGTCGACGACGGCGTGACCGAGAATGCCTGCGCCGTGGTCGACATCTCGCCCGGCGGCGCCAAGATCACCACCGAGATCGAGTTCGGTGTGAACGACCGCCTTGCGCTGACGCTGCTCGCCGATCACGCCAAGCGCTACCCTTGCGAGGTGGTCTGGCGTCGCGGCAAGACCTACGGGCTCAAATTCGTGACCGCCGACGCCGAGCCGGACGAACCGGCCGCGGAGCCGGTCCGCGCGATCTAGCGTCGCGCCTCAGCGTCCTTGCGCGTTGTTGGCATTGCCGGTCGTGCTCACCGAACCGCCGGGAGCGGCCGGCGCCGCGCTGAAATTGCCGCCGGAGGACGGAGCAAAGCGCTGGCCGCTCTGGGCCGGAAGCGCAGTGCCGCCCACGCCGTTAGCAGGCGCGGCGCGGTCGCCGGGCCTGGGTGGCGGTGAGGAGCCTCCCGTGCTTTGTGCGAGAAGCTGTGCCGGCGCAAGCGTCAGGCCGGCGGCGACGATGATGGCGAATGTGGTCTTGAGCATGTGCTGGTCCGAGGTGGCGCGGTGAGGCTGGAGCGGGACGCGTAGCCCCGGCGGAGACGAGACTTCCGCCAAGCCCGCGAGATTATATGTCCAATAACGTGAGTGGTGCCGGTCACGTTCCCAAGGTACCATCGCACAATTGTGAAGCAAATATCCGTATGCCTCGACGAAGGTGAGCCGCACCGGGATCGCCTCAAGCAAGCGGTTTCGGCATCACTGCGCGCTGCCATTCGCGATCAGCCCCGATAGCGCAGTGCGTCGACCAGCAGCGCGAAGGCCGGCGAGGATTGCCGCCGGCTCGGGTAATAGAGATGATAGCCGGGAAACGGCGCGCACCAGTCGTCGAGCACCTGGACCAGCTGGCCCTTGGCCAATTGTGCCTGCACCTGATCCTCGGCCACATAGGCAAGCCCCAGCCCGGCCAGCGCCGCCTTGATCCGCAGTGCGGTGCTGTTGAACACCAGCTGTCCGTCGACGCGGACCCTGATCGCGCGTCCGCGCTTCTCGAATTCCCAGGCATAGATGCCGCCATGGGTCGGCAGGCGGATGTTGATGCAGGCGTGCTGGGTCAGGTCCTGCGGCCGCTTCGGACGATCGCGCCGTTTGAAGTAGGACGGCGCGCCGACCACGACCATGCGGAAATCCGGTGCGATCCGCACCGCGATCATGTCTTTCGCCAGCTGCTCGCCGAGGCGAACGCCGGCGTCAAAACGTTCCGCGACGATGTCTGCGAGCCCGTTGTCGACGGTCAGCTCCACCTTGATATCGGGATAGCGCGGCAGGAACTTTTCCAGCGCCGGCCACAGGATGGTCTCGGCGGCGTGCTCGCCGGCGTTGATGCGGATGGTGCCGGCCGGTTTCTCGCGCAGTGCGTTGAGCGCTGTGAGTTCGGCCTCGATCTCCTCGAAGCGCGGCCCGATGCCCTGCAGCAGCCGCTCGCCGGCCTCGGTCGGTGCGACGCTGCGGGTGGTGCGGGTCAGGAGCCGCACGCCCAGCCGTTCCTCCAGCGCGCGCATGGTGTGGCTGAGCGCCGATTGCGACACACCGAGCCGCGCCGCCGCGCGGGTGAAGCTGCGCTCGCGCGCCACCGCGAGGAAGGCGATCAGGTCATTGACGTCATGCCGCGGCATTGATGAATCCAGCTCATAAGTCCATCCCGATTTTTACGTCTAACGGGACGCCCGTGCACGCCCTAAATCCCGCAGCGGCAGGTTCCAGTCTTCGATGCGGAGAGACATCATGCAGAAACGTAAACTCGGTAACAGCAATCTGGAGGTATCGGCGATCGGCCTGGGCTGCATGGGCCTCAGCTTCGCCTATGGTCCAGCGGTCGAGAAGGCCGCAGGGATCGCGCTGCTGCGCGGCGCCGTCGAGCGCGGCGTCACCTTCTTCGATACCGCGGAGGTCTACGGTCCCTTCGTCAACGAGGAACTGGTCGGCGAGGCGTTGGCGCCGGTCCGCAACGACGTCGTGATCGCCACCAAGTTCGGCTTCGATATCGGCACCATGGCCGAGCGGCACCGGTCGTTGAACAGCCGGCCCGAGCACATCAAGGCGGTCGCGGACGCTTCGCTGAAGCGGCTGAACATCGATGCGATCGATCTGTTCTACCAGCATCGTGTCGATCCCAACGTGCCGATCGAGGATGTCGCCGGCGCCGTGAAGGACCTGATCGCCGCCGGCAAGGTCCGGCATTTCGGCCTGTCGGAGGCCGGCGTGCAGACCATCCGCCGGGCGCACGCAGTGCAGAAGGTCACGTCATTGCAGAGCGAATATTCGCTGTGGGAACGCGGGCCGGAAGCGGAGATCCTGCCGGTGCTGCAAGAGCTCGGCATCGGCTTCGTGCCGTACAGCCCGCTCGGCCGCGGCTTTCTCACCGGCGCGATCAATGCGTCCACCACGTTCGCCAGCGACGACTTCCGCAACCTCGTGCCGCGCTTCACGCCGGAAGCCCGCCGCGCCAATCAGGCGCTGGTCGATCAGCTCGGCCGGATCGCCGCCGGCAAGGGCGCAACGCCGGCCCAGATCGCACTGGCCTGGCTGCTCGCGCAAAAGCCGTGGATCGTGCCGATCCCGGGCACCACGAAGCTCAATCGGCTCGAGGAAAACATCGGCGCCGCGCGGATCGAATTGAGCTCCGCTGATCTCGCCGACATCGGCAAGGCCGTCGCCGCCGTCGAGGTGCAGGGCGCGCGCTATCCGGAGCAATTGCTCGGGATGGTCGGCCGCTGAGGAAGTCGAGCCACAAACTCGCTGTCGTCCTGGCGAAAGCCAGGACCCATTACCCCGAATGCTCGTTGTCGCGCGACGCTGGGGCCACAGCCCTCTGCAACAACACAACCCTGTGGTTGATGGTGTGGACGGCCCCCTACGGCATCAGTGTGCCAGAATGAGGTTGTTGCAAATCTCAGACAAAGGAGCCGTCCGTGGGAGAGATTATCCGCATTGGAATGGATACGTCGAAGCATATTTTTGTGCTGCATGGGGTTGATGCGGCGGAGCAGGTGGTGCTGCGCAAGAAGCTGTCGCGCAAGCAAGTGCTGGAGTTCTTCGCCAAATTGCCGCCGACCGTGATCGGGATGGAGGCCTGCGGAGCTTCGCAGTATTGGGCGCGGGAGCTTGGCAAGCTCGGTCACGCGGTGAGGCTGATGGCCCCGCAATTGGTGAAGCCTTACGTGATGCGGAACAAGAATGACGGGCGCGATGCAGAAGGGCTGTGTGAAGCGATGGACCGGCCGAACATGCGCTTTGTGCCGGTCAAGACGGCCGAGCAACAGGCCGCGCTGATGCTGGCGGGGCTGCGCGATGGATTGATCGCCCGGCGCACCCAGCTGAGCAACGCGATCCGCGGCTATGCGGCGGAGCTCGGCCTGATCGCGCCCAAGGGGCTCGACAAGATCGAGCCGCTGCTGGCGCGGATCGCGCAGGACGAGAGCTTGCCCACCATGGCGCGCGAGGTGTTTGCGGTGCAGGGACGCCAATACGCTGCTCTGCAAGCCGAACTCAAGCAACTCGAGGTTAGGCTGATGGCCTGGCACCGCGCCGATGCGCTGAGCCGGCGTCTGGCGCAGATCCCATCCGTCGGCCCGATCACCGCAACACGGCTGGTGATGAAGACGCCCGATCCGCATGCGTTCCGCTCCGGCCGGCATTTTGCGGCCTGGCTCGGCCTCACACCGAAGGATCATTCCACCGGCGGCAAGACCAGGCTCGGCAAGATCACGCGGGCCGGTGACGAAGACCTGCGCCGCTTGTTCGTGGTTGGGGCGACGGCGGTCATCCAGCAGGTTCGGCGGGGCCGAGGCCATCCGTCGCGCTGGCTGCTGGCGCTGCTCAAGCGCAAGCCGCCGAAGCTGGCCGCCGTGGCGCTCGCCAACAAGGTTGCCCGCATCGCCTGGAAGCTGATGGCGACGGGCGAGAGTTACGATGCCGCGCGGCTCAATGCCATGGCGGCCGCCGCCTAACAGATTGGCCGGCCGGCGGGTTCGCCCACCAGCCGACCCGGAAGCTGCAAGAGCAGATGGAGCAATCGGTCGATCAACGATGCGAGACAGTCCGTGGGACCCATTGGCCGCCAACAGGTCGCGGGGTTGTTTGGAGCTCGCGTCGCGCAACCCATCTTGGCCAGCGACCTTTGCGCGTCGCATCAACAGGCCGGACATATGGATGCAGCGATCCGATCTACTCAGAAAGCTCTTGTGCCACGGGGGCCGTCCACATATGGGTCCCTGCTTTCGCAGGGACGACGATGTGGATGTAGGCCGCGCAACACACTCGCTGTCGTCGCGACGGAAGCGACGGGCGAATGCGTGTGCCACCTAGCGTTCCGTCAGCTTCAGCTCGATGCGGCGGTTGCGCTTGTAGGCGTCTTCGGTCTGCGCGGTGTCGAGCGGCTGGAATTCGGCGAAGCCGGCGGCGACCAGGCGCTGCGCCGGTACGCCGAGCGAGACCAGATACTGCACCACCGAGATCGCGCGCGCGGAGGACAATTCCCAGTTCGACTTGAACAGCGGGCTGTTGATCGGCCGCACGTCGGTATGGCCGTCGACGCGCAGCACCCAGGCGATCTCGGCCGGGATCTGCTTGTCGAGATCGATCAGCGCGCTCGCCACCGTGTCGAGCTCGGTCTTGCCTTCCGGCAGCAGCGTCGCCTGGCCGGTATCGAAGAACACTTCGGACTGGAACACGAAGCGGTCGCCGACGATGCGGATATCGGGACGGTTACCGAGGATCGCGCGCAGCCGGCCGAAGAATTCCGAGCGGTATTTCGACAATTCCTGCACCCGCTGCGCCAGCGCGACGTTGAGGCGCGAGCCGAGATCGGCGATCCGGCTCTGCGATTCCTTGTCGCGCTTCTCGGAGGCGTCGAGCGCCTCCTCGAGCGCGGCGAGCTGGCGGCGCAGCGCGCTGATCTGCTGGTTCAGCACCTCGATCTGCGCCAGCGCGCGCGACGACACGCTCTTCTCGGACTCCAGCGCCTTGTTGAGCTCGTTGGCGCGGCCCTGTGCGTCGTTGCCGGAATTGGCCAGCCCCTCATAGAGCCCCTTCATGCGGTCGCGCTCGCCTTCGGCGGAAGCGAGGCCGGCGCGAAGCTGCAACACCTGGTCGTCGAGCGTCAGCTTGGAGAGCTTCTCCAATGACAACAGGTCGTTGAGCTGGGCGATCTTGGCGTTGAGCTGCTCCAGCGCCTTGTCCTTGCCTGTGACCTCCTGCGACAGGAAGAACTGCACGACCAGGAACACCGACAGCAGGAACACGATCGACAGCACCAGCGTCGACAGCGCGTCGACAAAGCCGGGCCAGTAGTTGAAGCCGGATTCGCTGCGGCGCGAGCGGCCGAGGGCCATCAAGCATTCTCCTCAACTCTCGTGTCCCGGACGCGGTGCAGCGTGCAACGCTGCGGCGCAGAGCCGGGACCCATCAATCTCCCTGGGCCCCGGCTCTGCAGCGCATCACTTCGTGCTGCGCAGCGTCCGGGGCGCGCGTTCCTAGCTCTTCTCGGGCTGGCGCGCGAGGCGTTCGAGCAGCCGCTTGATCTCGCGGTTCTGCTCGCCCTGGCCGTCGGCCCATTCGCGGATCATCTGCTGCTCGGTGCGCATATGCGCAACCAGCCCCTGGATCGCCTCGGCAAGATTGGCCATCGCCGCCGTCGTGCTGCGGCCGCCGCCGCCGGCACCGCCTTCCTCGAAGGTGGCACGCAGCCGGTCGATCGCGCCTTGCAGATCGGCACCGCCGGCGCCGACACCGTCGCCGGAGATGCCGCGCACAGTGGTGGCGAGCCAATCCTCAAGGTCAGTGTAGAATCGGTTCTGGGCCTGGCTCGATTGCAGGTCGAGGAAGCCGAGGATCAGCGAGCCGGCGAGGCCGAACAGCGAGGACGAGAACGAAATGCCCATGCCGCCGAGCGGCGCGGCGAGGCCCTCCTTCAGCGTGTCGAACAGCGCGCCGGCATCGCCGCCGACCTTGAGCCCGTCGATCACCTTGCCGACCGAGCCGACCGTCTCGATCAGGCCCCAGAAGGTGCCGAGCAGGCCGAGGAACACCAGCAGGCCGGTCATGTAGCGCGAGATGTCGCGGGCTTCATCCAGGCGGGTTGCGATCGAATCGAGCAGATGCCGCATGGTCTGCTGCGAGATCGACATCCGCCCGGTGCGCTCGCCGCCGAGGATCGCGGCCATCGGGGCAAGCAGGGTCGGGCGGCGCTCGATCGCAAGGCCGGGATCGGCAATGCGGAAATTGTTGACCCAGGCGACCTCGGGATACAGCCGGATCACCTGGCGGAATGCCAGGATGATGCCGATCAGCAGCACGGCGCCGATCAGGGCGTTCAGCCCGGGATTGGCGAAGAAGGCGGTGACGATCTGCTTGTACAGCACGACCCCGACCAGGCCGCAGAGCACCAGGAACACCAGCATCCGCACCAGGAAGATCCTGGGCGAGGACAGCTTGCTCAGTTCGATCTCCATCTCGGAGCGGGAAGGGGGCATTGCCGGGGTCATCCGTTCGCGAAGGCCGCATCTGCCAGCAATATGGCACAGCGGCGGAGTGAGGAAAGCCGAATCCAAAGGCGGATGGCAGAACCTTGGGTTGAGAACTGGCAAAGTGTTGCCGCTTTGCGCAGCTTCGCGGCCGGTCTCCGTATCAACGTTCACGCAGGCCTCGGTCCCACGCGCAGATCGCGAGACGAGGTCGGTTTGCACCCTGCCTTGGGGGAGGCATGCGCGATGCGTCGTGATTCGGGCCGATCGCTGCATGATGGTGCGAGGTGCGGCATTCCTGCGCAGGCAAATGACCTGTTCCCGCTCACGCAGTCCTTAACGCATTCCCACAGCCTGTGATGGAACCCGCTCACAATGCAGTGACCCGACAAAACATGCCGCGAAATCAGGGTGATAGCGTTCTGTGACAATGAGCCGCCGAAAAACGCATTGCGTCGCAGCAACCAGATTCTATTTTCACCCCAGTAACGCGAGCGCTGTCGCCGTGACACCGCCGTTCGTTTGTTCAAACCTCTCAGGGGCGATCATCTCAATGTCTGGACTTCGCGCGCAATCGGCATGCATTGCTCTGATGCTGGCCGTGGCGGCGCCACTGCTTGCTGGCTGCGACGAGCCAAATTCCGCAACCGCCGCCGTACAAGCACCCGAGCCGGACGTCAGTGTCGTCACCGTGAAACAGCAGGCGCGTGCGATGGTGCGCGAGCTGCCGGGCCGCATCGCGCCGACCCGCGTCTCCGAGGTGCGCCCGCGCGTCTCGGGCATCGTCGTCAACCGCATGTTCCACCAGGGCAGCGAGGTGAAGGTCGGTGATCCCCTGTATCAGATCGATCCGCGCCCGTTCGAAGTCGAATTGCAGTCGACCGAGGCGGCGCTGGCACGCGCCAGGGCCGTACTCGAACAGACCTCGCTGCAGGCGCGCCGCATCGCCACCCTCACCAACCAGCGCGCGACCTCGGAGGCCGAGAACGAGAAGGCGATCGCCAACCTGAAGCAGGCCGAAGCCGACGTGCAGGGCCGCGAGGCCGACGTCGCGCGTGCCAAGCTCAATCTGGACTACGCCACCATTCGTGCGCCGATCGACGGCACCATTGGTGCAGCGCTGGTCAGCGAAGGCGCGCTCGTCGTGCAGAACGACGCCACGAGCCTTGCGACCATCCAGCAGCTCGATCCGATCTATGCCGACTTCCAGCAGTCGGTCACCGAGATGAACCAGCTCCGCCGCGCCTTCGAGAACGGCGATCTCGACCGCATCGAGTCCGACGCGATGAAGGTGCGTCTCGTGCTCGACGACGGCTCGATCTATCCGGTGCCGGGCAAGCTGCTGTTCTCCGACGCCAAGGTCGACGCCCATACCGGGCAGGTTACCCTGCGCGGTGAGTTCCCGAATCCGAAGCGCGTCCTGCTGCCGGGCATGTATGTCCGCGTGCAGATCGAGCAGGGCATCGACACCGATGCGATCGCGGTGCCGCAGCAGGCGATCCAGCGCAATGGCGGCGGCGGCAGCGAGGTGTTCGTCGTCAAGGACGACAATCACGTCGCGGTGCAGCCGGTGCGCACCGGCTCGCTGCAGGGCGGTTCCTGGTTCGTGACCGAAGGCCTCAAGGCCGGCGACAAGGTCGTCGTCGAGGGTTTCCAGAAATTCGCCGCCGGCGACAAGGTACGGCCGCTGGCCTGGCATGACATCGACGCTGCTGCGGCACCGGATTCGCAGCAGACCGCGCACGCGGTGAAGTGATCCGATATGCCCGCCTTCTTCATCGACAGGCCGATCTTCGCCTGGGTCGTCGCGCTGTTCATCTGTCTGGTCGGCGCGATCTCGATTCCGCTGCTCGCGGTCGCGCAGTACCCGATCATCGCGCCGCCCTCGATCTCGATTTCGACGAGCTATCCCGGCGCGTCGCCTGAAAACCTCTACAACAGCGTCACGCGGCTGATCGAGGAGGAGCTCAACGGCGCCGCCAACATCCTGAACTTCGAATCGACCTCCGACTCGCTCGGCCAGGTCGAGATCATCGCCAACTTCAAGCCGGGCACCGACACCAGCCAGGCCTCGGTCGAGGTGCAGAACCGCCTCAAGCGTGTCGAGGCGCGGTTGCCGCGCGCCGTGATCCAGCAGGGCATCCTGGTCGAGGAAGCCTCGTCCGCCGTGCTGCAAATCATCACGCTGAACTCGACCGACGGCTCGCTGGATGAAGTGGGCCTCGGCGACTTCATGATCCGCAACGTGCTGGGCGAGGTGCGCCGCATTCCCGGCGTCGGCCGCGCCACGCTGTATTCGACCGAGCGCAGCTTGCGTATCTGGATCGATCCGGCCAAGCTGGTCGGCTACGGCCTGTCCGCCGACGACGTCAACAAGGCGATCACGGCGCAGAACGCCCAGGTCGCCTCCGGCAGCATCGGCGCCGAACCGAGCACCGACACGCAGAAGATCTCCGCGCAGGTCCTGGTGAAGGGCCAGCTCTCCTCGCCCGACGAGTTCGGCGCCATCATCCTGCGCGCCAATGCCGACGGCTCGACCGTCCGCCTGCGCGACGTCGCGCGGATCGAGATCGGCGGCCTCAGCTACCAGTTCAACACCCGCCTCGACGGCAAGCCGACTGCCGGCCTCTCGGTGCTGCTGTCGCCGAAGGGCAATGCGCTGGCGACCGCGAGCGCGGTCGAAGCCAAGATGAAGGAGCTGTCGCGCTTCTTCCCGGCCAATATTTCCTACGAGATCCCCTACAACATCACGCCCGTCGTGAAGGCCTCGATCGAAAAGGTCCTGATGACGCTGGTCGAGGCCGTGGTGCTGGTGTTCATCGTGATGTTCTTATTTCTGCAGAACATCCGCTACACCATCATTCCGACCATCGTGGTTCCGGTGGCGCTGCTCGGCGCCTGCGCCACGCTGATGATCGCGGGCTTCTCGATCAACATGCTCACCATGTTCGGCATGGTGCTGGCGGTCGGCATCCTGGTCGACGACGCCATCGTCGTGGTCGAGAACGTCGAGCGCATCATGGCCGAGGAGGGCCTGCCGCCGAAGGAAGCCACCAAGAAGGCGATGTCGCAGATCACCGGCGCCATCATCGGCATCACGCTGGTGCTGATGGCGGTGTTCGTGCCGATGGCGTTCTTCCCCGGCTCGGTCGGCATCATCTACCGCCAGTTCTCGGTCACCATGGTGGCGGCGATCGCGTTCTCGGCGCTGCTCGCGCTGTCGCTGACGCCGGCGCTGTGCGCGACCTTGCTCAAGCCGGTCGAGAAGGGCCACGGCCATGCCCGCAAGGGCGTGTTCGGCGCCTTCAATCGCGTGCTCGACCGCAGCCGTGCCGGCTATGTCAGCACGGTGCAAGCCGGGCTGAAGCGCACCGGTCGCCTGATGCTGATCTATCTCGTGCTGTTCGCGGGCGTCGCCTACGGCTTCGTGCGGCTGCCCGGCGGCTTCCTGCCGGTCGACGACCAGGGCTTCATCACGACCGACGTGCAGACGCCGTCGGAGTCGTCCTATGCGCGGACCGAAGCTGCGGTCGAGCAGGTCGAGAAGTACCTGAAGAATCGCGCCGGCATCGAGAACGTCACGTTCCTCACCGGCTTCAGCTTCCTCGGCCAGGGCATGAACACCGCGCAGGCCTTCATCACGCTGAAGGACTGGTCGGAGCGCGGCGCGAAGGATTCCGCTGCCGCCATCGTCGCCGACATCAACCGCGACCTGTCGTCGACGATCCGCGATGCCAGGATCTCGGCGCTGCAGCCGCCGCCGATCGACAACCTCGGCAACTCCTCGGGCTTCTCGTTCCGCCTGCAGGACCGCGGCCAGAAGGGCTATGTGGCGCTGATCGCCGCGTCCGACCGCCTGATCGCGGAAGCCAATGCCAGTCCCGTGTTGCAGAAGGTCTATGTCGAAGGTCTGCCGCCGGCGCCGCAGGTCAATCTGATGATCGACCGCGAGAAGGCGGGCGCGTTCGGCCTCACCTTCGAGGACATCAACAATACGATCTCGACCAACCTCGGCTCGAACTACATCAACGACTTCCCGAACCGCGGGCGGATGCAGCGCGTCATCGTGCAGGCCGACAAGACCAGCCGCATGAACGCGGACGACATCCTGAATTACAATGTGAAGAACAGCCGCGGCCAGCTGGTGCCGTTCTCGGCCTTCGCCACCATCGAATGGTCGAAGGGGCCGACGCAAATCGCGGGCTTCAACTACTATCCGGCAGTGCGCATCTCCGGTGAGGCGAAGCCCGGCTTCACCTCGGGCGATGCGATCGCGGAGATGGAGCGGCTCGCCGACAAGCTGCCGCGCGGCTTCGGCTACGAGTGGACCGGCCAGTCGCTGCAGGAGAAGCTGTCGGGCTCGCAGGCGCCGTTCCTGCTCGCGCTGTCGGTGCTGGTGGTGTTCCTGCTGCTGGCCGCGCTCTATGAAAGCTGGACCATTCCGCTCGCGGTGCTGCTCACGATTCCGCTCGGCATTCTCGGCGCCGTGGTGGCGGCGACGATGCGCGGGCTCTCGAACGACGTCTATTTCACCGTCGGCCTGATCACCATCATCGGTCTTGCCGCCAAGGACGCGATCCTGATCATCGAGTTCGCCAAGGATTTGCGCGCGCAGGGCAAGCCGCTGGTCGACGCGATCATCGTGGCGTGCAGCCTCAGATTCCGCCCGATCCTGATGACCGGTCTCGCCTTCGTCTGCGGCGTGTTGCCGATGGCGATCGCGACCGGCGCCGGCGGCGCTAGCCAGCAGGCGCTCGGCACGTCGGTGATGGGCGGCATGATCGCCGTGGTGATCCTCGCGCTGCTCTTGGTGCCGGTGTTCTTCGTCAGCGTGCAGCGCGTGCTGGCGGGCGACCGCGAGAAGGTCGAGAAGCCGGAAGTCTACGGCCCGCCTGCGCCGGTAACGGGCGGCCACTGATGTCCGAGATCGGTGGCGCCTTGCTTTCGTAAGCCGACCAATCCAGATTGCATCTCTGGATTGAACGGGGAGCGTGGAGGCAACCCGGGGATTGAGGGCATGTGATGCGGCCGACCGATATTGCGATCTCGAATTATCGCTCCATTCGGCGGCTCTCCATGCCCATTCAACCGCTGTCGGTCTTCGTCGGCGAGAACGGCGTCGGCAAATCCAATCTCTACAAGTCCCTGTCGCTGCTGCGCGACGCGGCGACCGGCCGGATCACGCGCACGATCGCCGATGAAGGTGGATTGAATTCGGTCTGCTGGTCCGGGCTTCGCAGGCGGGACGAGGATGCACGGCTGCGGTTGGAGGTCAAATCCGATCACGTCAAATACGCGATCGAGCTCGGACATCCGGGCCCGCTCGAGGCGGCATTTCCCGGCGAGCCGATGATCAAGTCCGAACGCATCGAGGCGATCCACGGCAAGCGAAAAGTTCTGATGATGGAGCGGACCAATTCACATGTCAGCGTCCGCGGCGAGAGCGGCGCCTGGAGTGAGCACAAGGATGCGGTGCTGCCGTCGGAAACCGCGCTCGCGGATTTCCTCGACGGCAGAGCGTGCCCCGAGATCGACCTGATCCGAAACGCGCTGCAGAGCTGGCGCTTCTATCACGATTTTCGCACCGATCCGGCGTCGCCGATCCGCAAGCCTTGTCTGGCGATCACGACGCCCTCGCTGAGCGCCGATGGCAGCGATCTGGCTGCCGCTTTGGCAACGCTCAGCGCGATCAGGCAGGATGCGGTCGACCTGCAGGATGCGATCGAGGATGCGTTCCCGGGCGCCGAGCTCCGGGCATGGGCGGAAAACGGGCGGTGCGAATTCGAGCTGCAGCAGGCGGACGTACCGCGTCCGTTCAAGGCGCACGAACTATCCGACGGCACGCTGAAATATATCTGCCTGCTCGCCGTGTTCATGGGCTACCGGCTGCCGCCGTTCATCGCGCTGAACGAACCCGAGACCAGCCTGCATCCGTCGCTGCTGGCGCCATTGGCGAGGCTGATCGCCAGGGCGTCGCGTCGCGCCGACATCTGGATCGTCACCCATTCGGAACATCTGATGGAGGCGCTGCGCAGCGAGAGCTCGGTCCCGCTGCGCCGGGTGATCAAGGCGAAGGGCGCCACCACCATCGAGGGCCTGACGCTCGGCGGTGAATTTCGTGACGGCGAAGACGACGAGGATGACGACGACGATTAGATCGCGCCGTCGCGTTACTGCCCGAGCGGCTTCAGGATCTTGATCAGCTCGCCGTGCACGAACTCGTTGCCGCAGACGACGTGGCCGGTCTGCAGCGGGTCGTCACTGCCCTGGATGCCGGAGACGGTGCCGCCGGCTTCGCGGACCATCAAGAGGCCGGCCGCGACGTCCCAGGACTGCAGATTGCGCTCCCAATAGCCGTCGAGCCGGCCGGCGGCGACGAAGGCGAGGTCGAGCGAGGCGGCGCCGAAGCGGCGGAAGCCCGCGACCTTGCTCTGCAGCGCGGCCATCTCCTGCAGCGCCAGCTGGTGGCTGCCGCGGCCGATATGCGGCAGGCCGCAGGCGACCACGCATTCGTTGAGCTGGCGGCGGCCGGCGACGCGTAGCCGCTGGTCGTTGAGGAACGCGCCCTTGCCGCGCTCGGCGATGTAGAGCTCGTCATTGGCGGGATTGTAGATCACGCCCGCGATGATCGTGTCTTCGCGCTGAAGCCCGATCGAGATCGCGAATTGCGGGATGCCGTGCAGGAAATTGGTGGTGCCGTCCAGGGGATCGACGATCCAGGTGTGGCTCTTGTCCGAGCCTTCGCGCTTGCCGCCTTCCTCGCCGAGGAAGCCGTAGCCGGGCCGGGCCTTTTCGAGGTCGGTGTAGAGCATCTCCTCGGCGCGCTTGTCGGCGAGCGAGACGAAGTTCGCCGGCCCCTTCAGCGACACCTGGAGATGTTCGATCTCGCCGAGGTCGCGCTTGAGGCTGCGGCCGGCGCGGCGCGCGGCCTTGACCATGACATTGATGAGAGCGGAGTAGAGCATGATGAACGTTTTCTTTGCGATTGTGCTGGAGGGCCGGCCAAGCGTCGTCCCGTCATCCTGAGGAGCGCGGAACGCGCGTCTCGAAGGATGAACGGCCACCAGCCGGGCCGTGCATCCTTCGAGGCTCGCTTTGCTCGCACCTCAGGATGACGGGGTGAGAGGGAACTGCCTTTGGATTGCCGGACTGGGTGCCCTCTGGAAGTGGCGCCGTCAAGGCGTCATTTGACGTTGTTTCCGATCCATTTCCGCGCGGCTGCCTCGCCCTTGGCGCGGTCTTCCGGGCTCATATCGGCGAGGATGTCGTCGAGATCGGGGTCGCCCTTGCCGGCGGTCTTGGCGACCGTGTGCCATTTCAGCGCCTCCACCTTGTCGACCGGGGCACCGGCGCCGGTCGCCAGCACATGGGCGAGGCGGTTTTGCGCGATCGCGCTGTTCTGCCGGGCCGCCTTGCGCAGCAGCGCCACGGCCGCCGGCACGTTCCGCGGCGTGCCGGCGCCGTTGTAGAGCGCGATGGCATACTCGACCTCGGCATCGACATTGTCCGCCAGCGAGGCGGCCTGCAGCAGCCGGGCCGCCTTCTCGAGGTCCTTCGGCACGCCGGTGCCTTCCTTGTAGAAGGTCGCGAGCGCGTATTGCGCCTCGGGACTGCCGGCGTCCGCGGCCATCCGCAACAGCTCGGCGGAGCGCTTGAGGTCCTGCGGCAGGGTCTGGCCGTCGAGATAGAGCAGCGCGAGGTTATAGGCCGCCTTCGGTTCGCCGAGCTTGGCCGACGAGGCCAGCAGCTTGACCGCGGAATCCTTGTCCACCGCGCCGCCACGGCCCGCGATCCGCATCATCGCGAGCGCGAACATCGCCTCGCGGTCGCCGGCATCGGATGCACGCTTGTACCAGTCGTCCGCCTTGACGTAGTCGCGCTTGACGCCGAGCCCGTTGGCATAGAGCTCGCCCAGCATCGTCATGGCCTTGGCATCGTTGTTGTTCTGGGCGCGCACCATCGCCAGGTCGAACGCGGTCTTGTACATGCCGCGCTGATAGGCGCCGTAGACGAGGTCGACATTGGGATCGTCCGGCGTCGGGGTCGGGGAGGGCGTCGGGGTGGCCGTTGGCGTGGCGGCAGGCTTCGGCGCGGGCTTCTTCGCGGCGGGCGCATGCACCTTCGGCTTCTCTTTCGGTGCCTCCTTCTTCGCGGGGGGCGGCGTCTGTGCCGGCGGCGTGATCGAGAGCTGCGCCATCGCGCCGCTCGCCAGCATCGTGCAGCCGAGCGCAACACCTATCGGACGCAGACGGTTCATTCCGGCGTCATCCCTCGGCCTTGGTGCCGAATGTGCCGGCATGCGCCTCTGCAATCGCTGCGCCGATCTCGGCGAGTGCGGCCTTGGCGCCGCGCGGATCGGACCAGATGAAGTCGCCCACCAGCACGAAATCGGCACCGGCCGCGGCGAACGCCTCGGCTTCCTCGCGCGAGGTCGCAAAGCCGACGCAGGGCGGCTCGAACAATTCGTCCCACCATTCCAGCCGCTCGGCGATCGCCTCAAGCGAGGGCCGCTGTCCGTTGGCGTCGGGCTCGCCGAACAGCACATAATCGGCACCGGCTTCGCCCGCGGCCATGGAATCATGGCGCGTCGCGAGCCCGCCGACGCCTGCGATGCGGTCGGGCTTCAGCGAGGGCATCGCCTCTTCCATCGCGGCGAGGCCGGTCAGGTGCGCGCCGTCGGCGCCGGCGCGGGCCACGATGTCGGGATGGCCGTCGATCAGCAGGGCCGCGCCCGCGTTCTGGATCGCAGGCGCCAGCGCCTTGATGGTGGAGATCATGCTGCGCGGATCGGTCTCGCGCAGCCGCACCAGAACCGCCGCGACGTCGGCCGCGGCAAGCAGGTCGGCAAGCTCGGCCGCAAGCTGCGACGGCTCGTCGACCCGCGGGGTTGCCAGATAAAGGCGCGGCGCCGGCCGCGGCGGAACGGGCTTGGTGGCCAACTATGCCGCCTGTTTCTCGAGGCCGGCTTCCCAATTTCCGGTGCTCGCGAGCCCGTTCATCTGGGCGCGATGCGAGAAGGCGCGCTGGCCCGCCGGGACGTTGTCGGGTTTACCGGACCACGCCTTCTGCGGCGCGGCCTGCAGCGCACGGCCATAGGAGAAGGTCAGCCGCCAGGGCAAATGGCCGATCTTGTTCATGGCGTCGAGATGCGCGGTCGCTTCCTCGTCGCTCTGTCCGCCGGAGAGGAAGGCGATGCCCGGCACCGCGGCGGGCACGCAGCTCTTGAGCAGGCGGATGGTCTTCTCGGCGACTTCCTGCACCGACGCCTGCTTCGGGCACTTCTTGCCCGAGATCGCCATGTTGGGCTTCAGGATCATGCCTTCCAGCGCGACCCGCTGCACCCGCAATTCCTGGAAGGTGCGGTTCAGCACGCGCTGCGTCACCTCATAGCAGCGGTCGATGTCGTGATCGCCGTCCATCAGCACCTCGGGCTCGACGATCGGGACGATCTGCGCGGCCTGGCACAGCGCGGCATAGCGCGCCAGCGCGTGGGCGTTGACGCGGACCGCGGTCTGGGTCGGGATTCGCGGCCCGATATCGATCACGGCGCGCCATTTCGCAAAGCGCGCGCCGCGCTCGTAATATTTCTTCAGGCGCTCGGCGAGCTTGTCGAGGCCGACGGTGACCAGTTCGCCCGGGCAGTTCGGCAGCGCCTGGGTGCCTTCGTCGACCTTGATGCCGGGAATGCTGCCGGCCTGCTCGATCAGCTTGACCAGCGGCGTGCCGTCCTTGGCATTCTGCCAGATCGTCTCGTCGTAGAGGATGACGCCGGAGATGTACTTGCTCATCGCCTCCTGCGAGCGGAACAGCATCTCGCGATAGTCGCGGCGACTGTCTTCGGTCGAATCGACCTTGATGGCGTCGAAGCGCTTCTTGATGGTGCCGGAGGATTCGTCGGCGGCGAGGATGCCCTTGCCCGGGGTGACCATGGCGAGTGCAATTTTGTTGAGGTCAGCGAGGTTCATCGGGGGCGTCCTCCGGAGCCATTGCCTTTGCAAACCAAAATAGGCGGTTCTCGGGCAAATGCCTAGAAAACGTTGGTCGCGGCCGATGTTTGTCGCAGCCGGCGATCAAGCCCCGGGACACCGTTTCCGACTGCGTCGGAGCCGGTGTCCCGCCTTAATGATTCAGGCGAGAAGTTGTCAGGCGACCTTGGGGTCGAGCGCGCCCGCGGCGTAGCGCTTGGCCATTTCCGCCGTCGTCAGCACCTTCTTGATCTTGCTGGCCTGCCCTGCGGTGTTGAATTCCTGCAGGCGCTGCTTGCACAGCTTGGTCATCGCCTCCATCGCGGGTTTCAGGTATTTGCGCGGATCGAACTCTTCCGGATTGTCCTTCAGCACCTTGCGGATCTGGCCGGTCATCGCCATCCGATTGTCGGTGTCGATGTTGATCTTGCGCACGCCGTTCTTGATGCCGCGCTGGATCTCGGCGACCGGCACGCCCCAGGTCGGCTTCATCTTGCCGCCATTGGCGTTGATGATCTCCTGCAGCTCCTGCGGCACCGACGAGGAGCCGTGCATCACGAGATGCGTGTTCGGCAGCTTGCGATGAATCTCCTCGATCACGTTCATGGCGAGGATGTCGCCGTCGGGCTTGCGGGTGAACTTGTAGGCGCCGTGCGAGGTGCCCATCGCGATCGCCAGCGCGTCGACCTTGGTCTCCTTGACGAACTTCACGGCCTCGTCCGGATTGGTCAGCAGCTGGTCATGCGACAGCTTGCCCTCGGCGCCGTGGCCGTCTTCCTTGTCGCCCATGCCGGTCTCGAGCGAGCCGAGCACGCCGAGCTCGCCCTCCACCGAGATGCCGCCGAGATGGGCCATGCCGGTCACGGTCCGGGTGACGCCGACATTGTAGTCCCAGTCGCCGGGGGTCTTGCCGTCGGCCTTCAGCGAGCCGTCCATCATGACGGAGGTGAAGCCGGCCTGGATCGCGGTCATGCAGGTGGCCGGCTCGTTGCCGTGGTCGAGATGCACGCAGACCGGGATCTGCGGATAGATCTCGGTGACGGCGTCCATCATGTGCTTGAGCATGACGTCGTTGGCGTAGGACCGCGCACCGCGCGAGGCCTGGATGATGACGGGCGCGTCGACCTCGGAGGCCGCGGCCATGATCGCCAGTGCCTGCTCCATGTTGTTGATGTTGAAGGCAGGTACGCCGTAATCGTGCTCGGCCGCGTGATCGAGCAGTTGCCGCAACGTGATGCGAGCCATTCTATTTCTCCCTGTAATGCGCGTTCGCGGATGTGACCTAAATCAACCCTTCTTCAAAACTTCGACGCCCGGCAGCGGCTTGCCTTCCATCCATTCAAGAAACGCGCCGCCCGCGGTCGAGACGTAGGAAAAATCGCCGGCCACGCCCGCCTGGTTGAGCGCCGCGACGGTGTCGCCGCCGCCGGCGACCGAGATCAGCTTTTTGGCCCTGGTGCGCTCGGCGGCATGCTTGGCCGACACCACCGTACCGCGGTCGAACGGCGTCAGCTCGAAGGCGCCGAGCGGCCCGTTCCAGACCAGCGTCGCGGCATCGTCGATCGCGGCATGGATGCGCGCGATCGATTGCGGGCCGACGTCGAGGATCATGCCGTCGGCCGGGATCGCGTCGAGGCCATAGGCATGCGACGGCGCGTTGGCGGCAAACTGGTTGGCGACGACCGCGTCAACCGGCAGGATGATCGCGCAATTGGCCGCATTGGCCTTCTCCATGATCCGCAGCGCGGTCGGGGCGAGGTCCTTTTCGGCGAGCGACTTGCCGACGGCGACGCCCTGCGCGTGCAGGAAGGTGTTGGCCATGCCGCCGCCGATCACCAGCGCGTCGACCTTGTTCACGAGGTTTTCCAGGAGGTCGATCTTGGTCGAGACCTTGGCGCCGCCGATGATCGCGATCACAGGCTTGGTCGGGGCTTCCAGTGCCTTGCCGAGCGCGTCGAGCTCGGCCTGCATGGTGCGGCCGGCATAGGCCGGCAGCTTGTGGCCGAGGCCTTCGGTCGAGGCGTGGGCGCGATGCGCGGCGGAGAAGGCGTCGTTGACCCAGATGTCGCCGAGCTTGGCGAGCTCCGCGACGAAGCCGGCGTCGTTCTTTTCCTCTTCCTTGTGGAAGCGGGTGTTCTCGAGACAGAGGATGTCGCCGTCCTTGAGGGCCGCAACCGCGTTGGCGGCAGGCTCGCCGATGCAATCCTCGGCGAAGGCGACCGGGCGCTTGATCACCTTGGACAATGCTTCGGCGACCGGCTTCAGCGACTCCTTGGGATCGCGTCCCTTGGGCCGGCCGAAATGGGCGAGCAGGATCACCTTGCCGCCCTTGTCGGAGATTTCGGTGATGGTAGGAGCAACGCGCTCGAGCCGTGTGGCGTCGGTGACGCGGCCGCCTTCCATGGGGACGTTGAGGTCGACGCGCAGCAGCACGCGCTTGCCCGTCACGTTGACGTCGTCGAGGGTGCGGAACGATTTGGTCATGGGCGTTTCCTGTGCGGCGTTTCCTGTGCGACCTGACACAGCCGTCCGGCGGACGGCGTCGCTTTCGCTTGCCGATGTCGCGGCCGTCAAGGTCGCGAATGCGGGGGCAAACACGCAGATGCCCGGCGCTGGGCCGGGCATCACGGTGGTCTATTTTCAGATCAGCTTGCCGATCGCAACGGCAGTGTCGGCCATGCGGTTCGAGAAGCCCCACTCATTGTCGTACCAGGCCATCACACGCACCAGCGTGCCGTTCTGCACCTTGGTCTGGTCCATGTGGAAGGTGGCCGAGTGCGGATCGTGGTTGAAGTCGATCGACACGTTCGGCGCGGTGGTAAAGCCCAGAATGCCCTTGAGCTGCTGCTCGGAGGCGCGCTTCATCGCCTCGTTGATTTCCTTGGCGTCGGTGGCGCGCTTGGCGACGATCTTCAGATCGATCACCGAGACGTTCGGGGTCGGCACGCGGATCGAGACGCCGTCGAGCTTGCCCTTCAGTTCCGGCAGCACCAGGCCGATGGCTTTCGCCGCACCGGTCGAGGTCGGGATCATCGACATCGCCGCGGCGCGGCCGCGATAGAGATCCTTGTGCAGGGTGTCGAGCGTCGGCTGGTCGCCGGTATAGGCGTGGATCGTGGTCATGAAGCCGGTCTCGATGCCGACGGTCTCGTTCAACACCTTGGCAACCGGCGCGAGGCAGTTGGTGGTGCAGGAGCCGTTGGAGACGACGAGCTGATCCTTGTTCAGCGTGTCATGGTTGACGCCGTAGACGATGGTGGCGTCCGCGCCATCGGCCGGGGCCGAGACCAGCACGCGCTTGGCGCCGGCGGTGAGGTGCGCGGAGGCCTTGTCCTTGGCGGTGAAGATGCCGGTGCATTCCAGCGCGATGTCGACGCCGAGGGCCTTCCACGGCAGCTTGGAGGGATCGCGCTCGGCCGAGACCTTGATCTTGTTGTCGCCGACGCTGATCGAGTCGCCGTCGACGGTCACGGTGCCGGGAAAGCGGCCGTGCACGGAATCGAAGCGCAGCAGGTGCGCGTTGGTCTCGACCGGGCCGAGGTCGTTGATGCCGACCACCTCGATGTCCTTGCGGCCGGACTCGGCGATGGCGCGCAACACATTGCGGCCGATACGCCCAAACCCGTTGATCGCGACGCGGATTGCCATGCTGTGTCTCCTCTAAAAGCTGCTGCCGGCCCCGCGGGAGGTGTCCCACGTGGGTTTTACGGCGGAACGCCCGGTTCAGCCGGACGCGAGCGGAAAAGATGGAGCTTTGGTAATCCTTTTTCGCGGCAAGCTCAACCTTCGACCGGCGCTGTCAGGCCAGCGTCAGACGCGCTTCAGGGCAGCGTTAACGACGGCCTCCGCAGTAATGCCGAAATGCGGGAAAAGGTCCTTCGCCGGGGCGCTGGCGCCAAAACCGTGCATGCCGACGAATTCGCCATCATGGCCGATCACGGCATCCCAGCCCCAGCGCACCGCGGCCTCGATCGCGATCTTGACCGGGGCGTTGCCGATAACGGCATTTTGCCGCTCGGCGGGCTGCGCCAGCAGCAATTCCAGCGACGGGACCGAGACGACCCGCGTCGCGATGCCGCGCCCGGCGAGCTGCTTCTGCGCCTCGACCGCGATCTGGACCTCGGAACCGGAGGCGAACAATGACACTTTTGCGTCACCCTGCGCCGCGACCAGCTCGTAGGCGCCGTGGCTGCACGGGTTGTCGTTCGGCGCCGTGTTGCGGAGCTGCGGCAGGTTCTGGCGGGTCAGCGCCAGCACGGTCGGCCCGTCGATCCGGTTAAGCGCGAGTTCCCAGCACTCGGCGGTCTCGACCGCGTCGCAGGGACGGAACACGCGCATGTTCGGCATCGCGCGCAGCGCGGAGAGATGCTCGACCGGCTGGTGCGTCGGGCCGTCTTCGCCGAGGCCGATCGAATCATGGGTCATCACATAGACCACGCCGGTGCCCATCAGCGCGGACAGCCGCATCGCACCGCGCGCATAGTCGGTGAACACCAGGAAGGTGGCGCCGTTCGGCGCGAAGCCGCCATGCAGGAAGATGCCGTTGAGGCAGGCTGCCATGCCGTGCTCGCGGATGCCGTAATGGATGAAGCGGCCCTTCGGCGTCTTGGCGGCAAACGCGGTCGCCGACTTCGCCTTGTTGTTGTTGGAGCCGGTGAGGTCTGCGGAGCCGGCCACGAATTCCATCGGCATTGCGGCAGCGATCACCTCGATCGCGGCTTCCGACGATTTGCGGGTCGCGACGTTGAGCGGATTTTCCAACAGGCCCTTCTTGAAGGCGCGCAGCCCCTTGGCGAGCGATTGCGGCCGTTCGTGACGCAGGCGGCGCTCGAACTCGGCGCGCTTGCGGTTGCCGAGCTGCGCGAACTGCTCGTCCCAGGCCTTGTGCTCGGCGGCGCCGCGGGCACCCGCCTCGCGCCAGGCCTTCAGCACGTCGTCGGGCACCGAGAACGGCTCGAGCGAGATGCCGAGGTTCTCCTTGGCACCCTTGAGCTCGGCGGCGCCGAGCGCCTCGCCATGGGCTTTCGCGGTGCCGGCCCTGGTCGGCGCGCCGAAGCCGATCGTGGTCTTGCAGGCGATCATCGAAGGCTTGCTGGATTTCTGCGCACGGGTGATCGCAGCGGCAATCGCCTGCGGATCATGGCCGTCGATCAATTCGGCTGCCCAGCCGGCGGACTTGAAGCGCTTCACCTGGTCGACCGAATCGGAGATCGAGGTCGGGCCGTCGATCGAGATTCCGTTGTCGTCGTACAGCACGATCATCTTGTTGAGCCGCCAGTGGCCGGCCAGCGCGATCGCTTCCTGCGAGATGCCTTCCATCAGGTCGCCGTCGGAGGCGAGCACATAGGTGTGGTGGTTGACGATCTTCTTGCCGAATTCAGCGGCGAGCATCTTCTCGGCGAGCGCCATGCCGACCGCGGTCGCAATGCCCTGGCCGAGCGGGCCGGTGGTGGTCTCGATGCCCTTGGTGTGGAAATTCTCCGGGTGTCCCGGCGTCAGCGATCCGAGCTGGCGGAAACGCTTGATCTGGTCGAGCGTCATGTCCTTGTTGCCGGTGAGGTACAGCAACGCATAGAGCAGCATCGAGCCGTGGCCGGCCGACAGCACGAAGCGGTCACGATCTGGCCATGCCGTGTCGGCGGCATCGAATTTCAGAAACTTTGTGAACAGGACGGTCGCGATGTCGGCGGCGCCCATCGGCAGGCCGGGATGGCCGGAATTGGCCTTCTCGACGGCGTCCATGGCAAGGCCACGGATCGCATTGGCCATACGGGTGTGATCGACCTGCGTCATGATGAAAAGTCCGCTGAAATGAGGAGCTGATTGCTGGACGCATCGGGGCGGGCAGCCGCGATACGCGCGTGGATGGCCTTACGGGTTGGTGGGTGGATTAGCACCTCAATTCCGCAAGTCCAAGGCGATGAAACGCCCCAAAACGGGGAAAAGTTGCTCAAAACGGCCCAATTTCATTGAACGGTGCATAGTTTGGCGCCGCCGTTGCGCTCGGCTCGCTTGCCACGTAAATTTCGTCCGCTAACCGCTTGCCGAACCGCCAGTTTTGCCGTGCGGCAGGCTTGTTTCCACCAGGCTACCCCAGCTGACCGATTTGAAGGGTCCACACCGCGTGTCATGAGTGATCGTCTCGCCAACGGGTCTGGCAATACCGAGGCACCGCTTGCCGATATCGATGCTGCGACAAGGCGGCTGATGGCAGCGCTCGACGCGCTGGAGAGCTCCGTGGAACGACGTCGCGAGGCCGACCGCGACGAAAACGAATTGGCGAGCCGGATCCAGGCGCTGGGCGCCGATCGCTCCAGACTTGCCGACGAACTCGACGGATCGCTGGTGAAGACGCGCAAGCTCGAGCGCGTCAATCGCGACATCGCGGAAAAGCTCGACGCGGCGATCGGCACCATTCGCGCCGTGCTCGAGGGCGGAGAAGGCAAATGAGCCACATCAACGTCACCATCAATGGCCGGCAATACCGGATGGCCTGCGAGGAAGGCCAGGAGGTGCGGCTCCTGAAGCTCGCGGAAAACCTCCAGCAGCGCGTCGAATCCTTGCGCGGCAAGTTCGGCGAGATCGGCGATGCGCGGCTCACCGTGATGGCGGCGCTCACCGCCTGCGACGAGCTGGTCGATGCGGGCGCGCGCATCCGCAGCCTCGAGGAAGAGGTCGAGCAGCTGCGCAATGCCCGCGTCGCCGCCACCGACCGCGCCCGCGCGACCCAGACCGCGGTCTCCAATGCGCTCAACGCCGCCGCCGAGCGGATCGAGCGCACCACGCAGGTGCTCAACCGCACCATCGGCGGCGGCATCGCGATCGGCTGATCCATATTTCCGGCATCGGGTGATCTTATCCTCCCCTGGAGGGGGAGGATCGACGCTCATGAAATGAGCGGCGAGGTGGGGTGAAGGTCTTTCCACACGTGCAGTGCCCGTGTTGAGAGATCACCCCACCCCGATTCGCATTCGCTTCGCTCATCGCGAAGCGACCCTCCCCCTTTTCATCCTCCCCTGGAGGGCGAGGATCGACGCTCATGAATGAGCGGCGAGGTGGGGTGAAGATCCCTCCACACGTGCAGTGCCCGCGTTGAGAGATCACCCCACCCCGTCTCGCATTCGCTTCGCTCATCGCGAACCGACCCTCCCCCTTTTCATCCTCCCCTGGAGGGGGAGGATCGACGCTCATGAAATGAGCGGCGAGGTGGGGTGACAGGCTCTCCACGCGTGCAGTGCCCGTGTTGAGGGATCACCCCACCCCGGTTCGCATTCCGCTGCGCTCCAAGCGCACCGACCCCAGAGCGAGCTTTGCTCGTCTCGACCCCTCCAGGGGAGGGTAAGAAGATCACGCGAGCTTGGACTGCGTCTGCCTTACCGCTGGCGGATTGCGGCAACGATAGCTAGATTAGCCCCGCGAAGCTGCGTCGTGCGTCAGGAGCCATATATCCCCGGGGCCTTATCGATCCTTTAGGGAACTGTCCCTGGCCGGGTCCGTGGACCCGGACATATGGTGCCCACCTACTTTCGTAGGGAACTCCGGGATCGAGCGCTCTAACGGCCTCTGCGGCTTCGCACTGATTTTTTGCTGTTGCCTTGTCGTCGCGCTGCGGCGGTTTGATTTGCAGTTTCCCCGCAACGGGTCTCGTCATCGGCTCGCCCGCTGGCAGGCTCCTCGCGGGGTGTCCAGTGCGCCGCGGCCTGGTCAAACGAATGCTAGCGTCTCTGGAGTGCCGGCTCGTTCGCGTTTTGCGGACGATGACAGCGGAAGATGGATCATGCACGCAGCTCCATCGAAGGCCGAGCTTCGGGCGCTTGCTCTCGCCAAGCGCGACGCGCTGAGCGATGAGCAGCGTGCGGCTGCCGCCGAAGCGCTCGCCAAGCGCGGCGCGCCGTTCGAGATCACGCAAGGCATGATCATCTCGGGCTATGCGCCGATCCGCAGCGAGATCGATCCGACGCCGTTGTTGAAGAAGCTGGCGGACAAGGGGGCGCGGCTTGCGCTGCCCTGCATCAATGCGCGCGGCCAGTCGCTGACCTTCCGCAGCTGGTCGCCGCAGGACCGGCTGATGCTCGGGCCGCTCGGCATTCCCGAGCCGTCGCCGGCCGCCGCCGAGGTGCATCCCGACGTGATGCTGGTGCCGCTCGCGGCATTCGATAAGCTCGGCCACCGCATCGGCTATGGTGCCGGCTATTACGACTATACCTTTGCGCATCTGCGCAAGGCCAAGCATGTGATCGGGGTGGGGGTTGCCTTTGCTGCACAGGAAACCAAGGCCATTCCGGCGCTGTCGCACGACGTCCCGCTCGATTATGTGCTAACGGAGCGCAAGACGTTCGATTTCCGGAGTAGCTAGCCTTGCGTATTCTGTTCGTTGGTGACGTCGTCGGCAGGACCGGCCGCACCGCCATATCAGACCATCTTCCCGGCATGATCAGAGACTGGTCGCTCGATCTCGTCGTCGTCAATGGCGAGAACGCCGCCGGCGGCTTCGGCATCACCGAGGCGATCTACCACGAGCTGCTCGATGCCGGCGCCGATGCGATCACGCTCGGCAATCACGCCTGGAATCAGAAGGAGGCGCTGGTGTTCATCGAGCGCGCGCCGCGCCTGATCCGGCCGCTGAATTTCCCGCGCCATTCGCCGGGCCGCGGCGCCACGCTGGTCGACACCAAGAGCGGCAAGCGTGCGCTGATCATCAACGCGATCGGCCGCGTCTTCATGGAGCCGTCCTCGAACGATCCGTTCAGCGCGATCGAGCGCGAGCTCGAAGCTTGCCCGTTGCGCGAGGGCTGTGACGCCATCGTGCTCGATTTCCATGCCGAGGCCACCTCCGAGAAGCAGGGCGTCGGCTTCTTCTGCGATGGCCGCGTCAGCCTCGTGGTCGGGACTCACACGCATGTGCCGACCGCCGATCACCAGGTGCTGCCCGGCGGCACCGCCTATATGAGCGATGCCGGCATGACCGGCGACTATGATTCGGTGATCGGCATGCAGAAGGAGGAGCCGCTGCAGCGCTTCCTCACCGGCATTCCCTCCGGACGTTTCGAGCCGGCCGGAGGCGTTGCGACGCTGAGCGGTGTCGCGGTCGAGACCGACGATGCGACCGGGCTTGCGGTGAAGGTCGCGCCGGTGCGCGCCGGCGGACGGCTCGAGCCAACGGTGCCGCCGTTCTGGACGTAGCACCTGTAGCCCGGATGGAGCCAACGGGTCGCGCGAACGCGCGCCCGATGACAGGCTCCGCGAAATCCGGGGTCCCTCGCAAGTTGAGAGGCGGTACCCGGATTGCGCTTCGCTCCATCCGGGCTACGGGACTATTTCGGAATAATGGAAAAATACTTCTGAGTTGCCCGACGTGTCAAGTGCAGTGCCGGGCGCTGTGCAGTGCCGGGCGCCGGCAGCGGCCGGCTACTTTGCATGGGGTTGTTTTCAATGTTTTGGCAGTACACCCCGCCGTCCCGGCGAGGGCTGGCCTAGCCCTGCCGAAAACCCATCCGGAATGCGCCCCAGTGGCGGCCGTTGACGACGATCGGCGACGAGACGTCCTTCATCAGCACGAAATTGCCGCCGCCCATGTCGCGGCGATAGGTCTGCAGCAGGAACGGCTTGGTGTTGGCCGCGACCTTGCTCACCGCGCGGTCGTTGAACAGCCGTCGGTTGCGGCAATTGGCGTTATTCCACACCGGGTCCGGTCCCTGCGGCAGCCGGTAGTTCGGATTGTGGGTCGGCAGATAGCCGCTGCGCGCCCAGGCGACGCAGAACACGATGCGCGGATCGGTCTGCTGGATCGGATCCTGGATCGCCGGCAGCACGCGGTCGGTGAAGCTGACATAGTCGGTCAGGTATTGCTTCGGATTGGTGCCCGCGATCTCGCGGTAATTCTCGTCCATCAATTGCGCGAGCGTGATCTCGCCGCTTGCGATGGCCTTCTCGAACAGCTCCGAGATCTGCTTCGCGGTGTCGATCACGACGCGGATCAGCGGCGCATCGCTGGTCTCCACGCCGCTGTCGGCGATGGTCACGATCAGGCTCTCGGACAGCTCGAGCAGCTTCGCGACGCGGCCGTCGGCGTGCTTGAGGTCGCGCGAGGAGAGATCGACGCCCTTGGCGAGCTCGTTGAGCTCCGCGATCACGGTGTCGCAATGACCGAGATTGGAGGTCGCGGCGCGCGCCACGTTGCCGATCTCGGCGCCGACCGATGAAAAGCCCTCCTGCACGCGCATGATGATGCCCGAGATCTGCCGGGCGCCTTCGCCGGCGCTCTTGGCGCGCAATGAGGCGTCGCTGCTCTCGCCGATCAGGCTGCCGATCTGGCCGTCGAGATCGCGCACGGTGTCGGAAATCTGATGGGTCGCCTGGCGGGTCGCCTCGGCAAGGTTCTTCACCTCGCTTGCGACCACGGCAAAGCCGCGGCCGGCGTTGCCGGCGCGCGCGGCCTCGATCGTGGCGTTGAGGGCGAGCAGGTTGGTCTGCTTGGCGATCGCCTCGATCGAACCGGAGACCTTGGCGACCTGGCTCAGTGCGGAGCCGACCGCGGCGAGCCGCGCCTCGATCCGACCGACCGCTGCGACGAGCTCCGCGATATGGCTGACCGCCGTCTCGACCGCGTTGCGCGATTCAGCAATCTGGCCGACCGCGGCGGATGCGGTCGTTTGCACCGCCTGCGAAGCGTTGGCGATGTCGTGATTGGCCGAGACCATGATCTCGGCGGTCTCCTGCAAATGATGGAACCGCTCCGACTGGCTGGTGACGCGGCTCGCGACCTCCTGGACGTTGCCGGCGATGTCGGCAAGCTCGACCCCGAGGCCGCCGATGCGGTCGGCTAGCTGGTCGACCAGCCGCTCGGCCAGCGTCCGGTTCGATGACGTATCCAGCACTGCAAGCTGCGCCGCCGACATGTCGCGTTTCCTCCGTTACAGCAGCCCGTCGCGCCGCTGCAGCATTCCTCATTCCGATCTAAAGCGTGATTCGCACGGCCGGTCTTGCCTGAGCGTGCACTGCATCCGGGCTACGAAGCCATCAAAGCTTGTACGCGGTGCGGAAGGCGCCCCAGTGCCGGCCGCGCACACGGATCGGCACGTCGATCTCGCGCATCATCACGGTGGTGCCGTTGCCCATGTCGCGCGCATAGCTTTGAACCAGATAGGCGCGCTCATTGCGCGCGGCGGCGAGGCCCGCGGGATCGTTGAAGATGCGGCGGTTGCGGCAATTGGCGGTGTTGTAGGCGACATCGCCCGGCCGCTGCGGCTGCGAGTAGATCTTGTTGTGGACCGGCAGATAGCCGTTCCGGTCGACCGTCGCGCAGAATGCCAGGCGCTTGTCCTTGGCGAGGAACGCCTCGAGCAATGCAGGCAGCGAGCGATCCGCCCAGTCCAGCATTTTGGTGCGATACTGCACCGGGTTGGTGCCCGATATCTCGACATAGTCGGTGTCGAACATGTCAGCGATCGTGATCGCGCCGCTTGCCAGTCCGTTCTCGAAGAGCCTGGTCAGCGTGCCGCCTGCTTCCATCGCGCGGGTGACGAGTTCGGCGTTCTCCTCGTGGATCGCCCACATCCGGTCTTCGATCTTCTCGCGCAACGCAGCAGTCGCCGCCTCGAAGCGTGCCTGGCTGCCTGCCTTGGAGCGGTCGCCGATCCTGATCCGGCAGGCGCCGACATCCTGCACGGTCGCACTCAGGGTCTCATGGGCCGGCAGCCTCTCGGCATCGGGCCCGCCGATCAGGATGCCGTCCATCGCGATCTCATAGACCGGCGCGGTGACGATGCCACGCGCGGTCGTGATCTCGACCGTGAGGCTGCAGGGCAGGCGCTCGTTCTTGCGCGGATCGCCGCGCTCGTCCTGGCGCAGCAGCACCGCGCAGCGCGCCTTCAGCTTCTGAGCGAAGGCGGTCACCGCCTTGCCGGCCTTGGCGACATTGTCGCCGTGCGCGGCGGCTTCCCGGGTCGCTGAATCGATCTCGCCGGCGCTGGTGCCGACCGAGACGATGAAATGTGAGGCGGAGGCCGCGTTCTGGCCCATCTCGCCGGTGATCTCGTTCTGTTCGGCGACCGCGCCGTTGACGTTCTCGAACACCGGACGGATCTTTTCGATCGCCTGCGAGATGCGGTGAACGGCGTCCGCCGATCCGGTGGCGTCCCTCTGCAACGCCTCGATCTTCCGGGTGATCTCTTCGGTAGCGCTCTGGGTCTGGACTGCGAGCGCCTTGACCTCGGTGGCGACCACCGCAAAGCCCTTGCCGGCGGCGCCGGCGCGCGCCGCCTCGATGGTCGAGTTGAGCGCGAGCAGCGTGGTCTGCCGCGCGATCTGCGCGATCAGATTGACGACGTTGCCGATCGCGGCCGAGGATTCGCGCAGGCGATCGACATTGGCGGTGGCCTCGCGCGCCGCCGCCGCGGCGTCGTCGGCGAGCTGGCTGGCGCTGCGCACCTGCGCGCCGATGCCTTCGGCGGAATGGGTGAATCTGTCGGCGGCTTCGGAGAATGTCGTCGCGGTGCTCTCCGCATCGCTGCTGCGGCCGGTCAGCGCGTCGGTGCGGGCGCGGATGGTCGCGAGCTTGGCTGCCGTCGCCTCGGCGCCGTCGGCCACTGAGCCTGCGGCGCGCTCGAGCTGGCGGATCATCGCGCCGAGCTCGAGTTCCAGTAATTCCAGGATCTCCCGGGACGAATCCTTTGACGAATCCTTGGCCGAATCAGTCTCGGTCGAGACCTCAGCCGCGGTTGGAACCTGCGCGGCGGCCGACGCAGCCGGCTCCGGCTCTTGCTTTCGAAACAAACCGAACGCCATGGGGGGCTCTTGGAAAGTTGCGGCGGGACGGGGCGATCCTCGCATCCGGGCATGAAGTCATGGTTAACAAGTGCCTCATATTCCGGCTTGCGGTAGTATTCCCCGGCCGGACGACCCCTGCCGACCTTTGATTTTGACCGCCAGGGGCCTATAAGGCCGCGTTTTCCACCCCTGTTCAGACCCTACGCTCGAAGAGACGTCGCATGGCCGGCCATTCCCAATTCAAGAACATCATGCACCGCAAGGGCCGGCAGGATGCCCAGAAGTCGAAGCTTTTCGGCAAGCTGGCCCGCGAAATCACCGTGGCGGCCAAGCTCGGCACCCCGGACCCGGCGATGAACCCGCGGCTGCGCGCCGCCGTGGTCGCCGCGCGGGCCGAGAACATGCCCAAGGACAATATCGATCGCGCCATCAAGAAGGCCCTGGGCAGTGAGGGCGAGCACTATGACGAGATCCGCTACGAGGGTTATGGCCCCGGCGGCGTCGCCGTGATCGTCGAGGCGCTGACCGACAATCGCAACCGCGCCGCCTCCGACATCCGCTCCTTCTTCACCAAGTCGGGCGGCAATCTCGGCGAAACCGGCTCGGTCGCCTTCATGTTCGATCGCACCGGCATCATCGAGTACGACGCCAAGGTCGCCTCCGACGATGCGATGCTGGACGCCGCGATCGAGGCCGGCGCCGACGACGTGGTCTCCAGCGAGGCCGGCCACGAGGTCTATGCCTCGCAGGAGACCTTCCGCGAAGTCGCAAAGGCGCTGGAAACGAAGTTCGGCGAGCCGCGCAAGGCGGCGCTGACCTGGAAGCCGCAGAACACCGTCGCGGTCGACGACGAGACCGGCGAAAAGCTGTTGAAGCTGATGGACCTGCTCAACGAGCACGACGACGTGCAGAACGTGTACGCCAATTTCGAGGTGTCCGACGCGCTGCTCGCGAAGATGGGCGGGTAAGAGCCTCGTTCATGGTCTCAAACTCCGCTGTCATCGCCCGACTCGATCGGGCGATCCAGTATTCCAGAGACCGTCATTTGATCCGAGAGGCCGCGGCGTACTGGATCCCCCGCTTTCGCGGGGGATGACGAGCAAGGGCGGGATGACGAGCGGGGCCGACGGCGACCACAGCAGGGGACGAGCGTCCGTTTGTGTTTCGTTCTCCCGGCACAGGCGGTATCACTACCCCATGACATCGCAGCCGATTCGCTCTCCCGTCCGCATCATCGGTATCGATCCGGGTCTCCGTCGCACCGGCTGGGGCGTGATTGAGACCGAGGGCAACCGTCTGGTCTATATCGGCTGCGGTTCGGTCGAACCGCCGGACGACCTGCCGCTGGCAAGCCGGCTGCTTGCGATCCATGAGGGGCTTGCCGCCGTGCTCGGCGACTACAGGCCGGCGGAGGCGGCGGTCGAGCAGACCTTCGTCAACAAGGACGGCGTTGCCACGCTGAAGCTCGGCCAGGCCCGCGGCGTCGCCATGCTGGCGCCCGCAATGTTCGGTATCTCGGTCGCCGAATACGCGCCGAACCAGGTCAAGAAGACCGTGGTCGGCGCCGGTCATGCCGAGAAGAACCAGATCCAGGTGATGCTGAAGATCCTGCTGCCGAAAGCCGAGCCGCCGTCCGCCGACGCCGCCGATGCGCTCGCGGTCGCGATCACGCATGCGCATCACCGCCAGAGCGCCGCGCTTCGGCTCAGGGTGACGAACCTATGATCGGCAAGCTCAAGGGCCTGATCGATTCCTATGGCGAGGATTACGTGATCCTCGACGTCGGCGGCGTCGGCTATCAGGTGCATTGCGCGAGCCGCACCTTGCAGGCGTTGCCGTCGCCGGGTGGCGCGGCCGTGCTCTCGATCGAGACCTATGTCCGCGAGGACCAGATCAAGCTGTTCGGCTTCCGCTCGGATCTCGAGCGCGAATGGTTTCGCCTGCTGCAGACCGTGCAGGGCGTCGGCGCCAAGGTCGCGCTCGCGGTGCTCGGCACGCTGCCGCCGACCGATCTCGCCAATGCCATCGCGCTGCGCGACAAGGCGGCGGTGGCGCGGACGCCGGGGGTCGGACCGAAGGTCGCCGAGCGCATCGTCAGCGAATTGAAGGACAAGGCGCCGGGCTTTGCCGATGTCGATCCGGCGGTGGTGCAGCTGTCAGGCGCGATCGACAACAACCGCGCGCCGCGCCCGGTCACCGATGCGATCTCGGCGCTGGTCAATCTCGGCTACGGCCAGCCGCAGGCCGCCGCCGCCATCGCCGCCGCCTCGCGCAGCGCCGGTGAGAAGGCCGAGACTGCGCAGCTGATCCGGCTGGGCCTGAAGGAATTGTCGAAGTGAACACGCCCTCGCGCATCGTCACGCCCGAACGCCGCTCCGACGATGTCGGCGACACCGCGCTGCGTCCGCAGTCGCTGACGGAGTTCGTCGGCCAGGCGCAGGCGCGCAAGAATCTCTCGATCTTCATCGAGGCGGCGAAGAAGCGCGGTGAGGCGCTCGATCATGTGCTGTTCGTCGGTCCCCCGGGCCTCGGCAAGACCACGCTGGCGCAGATCGTCGCGCGCGAGCTCGGTGTCGGCTTCCGTGCCACCTCCGGCCCGGTCATCGCCAAGGCCGGCGACCTTGCGGCGTTGCTCACCAATCTGGAAGAGCGCGACGTGCTGTTCATCGACGAGATCCATCGTCTGAGCCCGGCGGTCGAGGAAGTGCTCTATCCTGCGATGGAGGATTTTCAACTCGATCTGATCATCGGCGAAGGCCCCGCGGCGCGCTCGGTGAAGATCGAGCTGTCGAAATTCACTCTCGTCGGCGCGACGACGCGCGCGGGCCTGCTCACCAATCCGTTGCGCGACCGCTTCGGCATTCCGATCCGGCTCAATTTCTACACCGTGGAAGAGCTGGAGAAGATCGTCACCCGCGGCGCCCGCGTGCTGAACATCGGCATGAGCCCCGACGGCGCCAACGAGATCGCGCGCCGCGCCCGCGGCACGCCGCGCATCGCCGGCCGCCTGCTGCGCCGCGTGCGCGACTTTGCCTCCGCGGCGGATGCCGACGCCATCGATCGCGGCATCGCCGACCGTGCGCTGAGCGCGCTCGAGGTCGACAGCGCCGGGTTAGACGCGATGGACCGGCGCTATCTCACCACCATCGCCTTGAACTATGGCGGCGGTCCGGTCGGCGTCGAGACCATGGCGGCGGCGCTGTCCGAGCCGCGCGATGCGATCGAGGACATCATCGAGCCCTATCTGATCCAGTGCGGCTATCTGCAGCGCACCCCGCGCGGCCGGCTCCTGACCTCGCATGCCTTCCGCCATCTCGGCCTCGCCGAGCCGAACCGCGATCCCTCGCAATTCGGCCTGTTCGGCGGCAATGGCGACGATGACTGAAGCAAAAGTGCGAAGCGGTTTTCCCTCGCGACAACGAAAAGCGTTTGCGCGGAGATCATGCGCAACCAAAAAGCCTCGCTCGCGAAGACGTGAAAAGACGTGTTGATGCGGCGCGTCACGCCTGACGGTAACCTTGCCCGCTAACCATTGCGAAGCCTCTGCAGGCCGTCTGCACAAGCGCGGCCCAATTTCGCTTCAATCAAAGGGCCTATGATCGTCTGGAGCGTCTTCAGAAAGCGCCAGGCATCACCGATCACAGGCCCATGATTTCACGTCGTCACTTTCTTCGCGGGTTTGGCGGAATGACCGCCGCCACCGCCTCGACCGGAGCCTACGGCCTGAGCGAGCCGGTCGTCCGGCTCATGCTGACGCGCTACGATCTGTCGCCGCGGCAATGGCCTGCGGATTTTCCGCTCAAGATCGCCGCGATTGCCGACATTCACGCCTGCGATCCCTGGATGTCGCTCGATCGCATCGCTGAGATCGTCGAGCGCACCAACGCGCTGAACCCGGACATCATCGTGCTGCTCGGCGACTATGTCGCAGGGCTGCGCCACGTCACCCGTTTCATTCCGGCCTCGGAATGGGCTGCGGTGCTGAAGGACCTGAAGGCGCCGCTCGGCGTGCATGCCGTGCTCGGCAATCACGACTATTGGGATGACAAGATGGTGCAGCGGCAAGGGCAGGGCACACCCGTCGCGCGCCGTGCGCTGGAGCGCGTCGGCATCCCGGTCTACGAGAACGATGCGGTGCGGCTCACCAAGGACGGCCGTCCGTTCTGGCTCGCTGGTCTCGGCGACCAGCTCGCCTATTTGCCGGCGCGGCGCAATCGCGAGGTCCGGCGTATCGGCGTCGACGATCTCAACGCGACGCTCGCAAAGGTCACCGACGACGCACCGGTGATCCTGCTCGCGCATGAGCCCGACGTTGGGCTCCGCGTGCCCTCGCGCGTTGCGCTACAGCTGTCCGGCCACACCCATGGCGGCCAGATCCGGCTGCTCGGATGGTCGCCCGCGGTGCCGGTGAAGCACGGCATGCGGCTCGCCTATGGCCATATCAAGCTGAAATGCGACGTCGTCGTCTCCGGCGGCCTCGGCTGCAGCATCATGCCGTTCCGCCTCGGCGTGCCGCCCGAGATCGTGCAGGTCACGCTCGGCGCAAAGGGGCCGGTGGTGTCCTGACCGTCCAGGCCGTGTACTCATAAAGGCGCGGACGTTGGCGTTTGGGGATCAGGCTGCATAGGGAATTCCTTGAAACGCGGCATCCTTTTGCGGGGTAGGCACGTTCGTCACCCAAACGGGTGTCGTTCACCCATGCCGACCTCGGCGCGTGACAACAGCCGCCCGCTCCTGTAAAAACATTAAGCCCCGATGCCGCGGGAAGGAGGTGCCCTGTGAAACGCAGGATGACAGCCGTCCTGCTGGCGGATGTCGTTGGCTACAGTCGGCTCATGTCGACCGACGAGGACGCCACCCACGTGATGCTGTCCGAATGTTTCGGCGGCGTGATCGAACCCAAAGTTTCCGAGCATGGTGGTCGCCTGATCCGATCCAGCGGCGATGGATTGCTTGTCGAATTCGGCAGCGCTCTGGATGCCGTACGTTGCGGTATCGAAATTCAGCAGGAATTGAACCAGCGCAATGCCGGTGCCGCCCCCGAGCGCCGCTTCCAAATGCGCATCGGCGTAAATGCCGGTGACGTCATTTTCGACGAGCGCGATATCTACGGAAACAGCGTCAATATTGCAGCTCGGCTGGAGACTCTCGCCGAGCCAGGCGAGCTATTTGTTACCAATACTGTTCGCGATCAGCTCCTGGGTCATCCGGAACTCGCATTCGAGGACAGGGGCCGTCATCGGCTCAAGAACATCGACCCTCCGATTCAGGTCTATCGGGTCACGCGGGCCGAGGAGCAAAACAAATCCCTCCTGGGGCGAATGCGCCTTGCCGCGCGCCGAGCTATCGCGCTTCCTCCGATGCGTCGTTCGGTGGCCGCAGCATTTGCAGTCCTATTAGCCATCGCAATGTTTGTAGGCACAGTGCCGTTTTGGCATGGCCAAAAAGCGCAGTCTGCTCAAGCTTCCATCATGGTCATGCCGTTTCGCAGCATGAGCAATGATCCGCAGGAGGGCTATTTCGCCGACGCGGTCACCGATGATCTAACCACGGACCTTTCCCGCTTGACAGATACTGTGGTGATTGCGCGCGCGACGGCTTTCACTTACAAAGGGAAAGATATCGACCCTCGACAGATCGGACTGGACTGCGACGTTCGATATCTCTTGGAAGGCAGCATCCGGAAAATCGGTACCAAGGTGCAAGCTAATGCGCATCTGGTAGATGCGCGCTCCGCCAGAGCTATTTGGGCGGATCAATTTGATACTGATGTTACAGACCTTTTCGAATTGCAAGAAGTTGTAACGGGCCGAATCGCCTCGTCGCTCGGACTTCAACTGGTCAAGGCCGAGAGTCGTCGACGTGATCGGTCGGGAGATTCCAATGCGATTGATATGAGGTTACGTGCCATGGCCATTCTCATTGACTCGGTTACTCCACAGCACAATCTTATCGCACGCAAGTATCTTCAAGATTCTCTGCAGCTCAGCCCGCAATCGGCCATCGCCTGGAGCCAACTGGCAGATGTCTTGATGCGTGACTATTTGAATCGCTGGAACGAAGCTGCTGGAACAGATTCCAACGCACGCATTGAGCTGCTGAACCAGGCCGAGCATGCGTTGCAACAGGCATTTAGTCTCGACCCGACCATTGCTCTGAGCCATATGGATGATGGCTTTATTCGCCGCGCGAAGGGGGATCATCAAGGAGCCCTGGACGCTTTCGAACGGGCGCTTGCTCTCGATCCCAATCTTGCCCTCGCATATGCTCAGAAAGCCAATCAACTTGTCCTGACGGGGCGTCCCAAGGAAGCGCCTCCGCTGGTGTTGAAGGCGATCAGACTCAGTCCCCGCGATCCCGCCAGGAGTGTATTTTCCTGGGTCCTGGGGCGCGCGTACTTCGCGATGGGAAACTACGACGACGCAATTGTTTGGCTTCGAAGAGCGGTTGAGGAGAGACGCACGGTTTGGTTCAGTCGGGCGCATTTGGTGAGCGCCTTTGCGCTGGCCGGAAAGCAAACCGAAGCGGTCGACGCGTTGAATGATTTCAACGGCGCACTGCCGGGTTACACACTGGCGCGCATCCGCGACATCTATTCCCAGGAAATTCCAAATCAGCATCAAGCGTTTCAGAGTACATTGAATGAACTCTTCAAGGGATTGCAGCAGGCGGGGATGAAATAACCGCAGTCGATCGACAAGGTCGGCTCATGGGTACTCATTCTGCTCGCGGCGCTACGAGTGCCGTCCAGAGCAGCACCCGAGGGATGATTGCGGATAAGGTGCCGGGCTGACATCTCTGCATGTGGCCGCTGGTGCGGTGCTCCGCCGTATCAAGCCTGTACGCTCAGCTCAGCTCGAATTTGAGGATTTGATCAGCCGGTATCAGGAGACATTCAATGCTTCAGATATCATGTCGGAAACTTTGCATTGTCGTGTCAGTTGGGGCCTTGTGGGCAGTGTTCGCTTCGGCGCAACCAATCTCGTCGCCAGTGCATACGAAGACTCTCATCGCGGTGATGCATTCCGATCTGCGCATCCTGGACCCGGGCTTCACCGGCGCGTATATCACGCGCGATCACGGCTACATGATCTTTGACACTTTGCTCGCCACCGACTCCGACTTCAAGATCCGGCCTCAGATGGCGGATTGGAAGGTCTCGGACGACAAGCTCACCTACACCTTTACCCTCCGCGACGGACTGAAATGGCATGATGGCAGCCCGGTCACCGCGGAAGACTGTGTTGCGTCGCTCAAGCGCTGGAGCAAGAACGAGACCATGGGCCAGACGCTGATGGACTTCACGGCCAGCATTGAGGCCACTGACGACAGAACCATCACGCTGAAACTGAAAGAGCCTTACGGGTTAGTGCTGGAATCGATTGGAAAACCTTCATCGATTGTTCCGTTCATGATGCCCAAGCGTCTGGCCGAAACGCCGCCGGGCCAGCAAATCAAGGAGCAGGTCGGCTCCGGTCCCTTCAAGTTCGTTCAGTCCGAATTCCAGCCTGGCGTAAAGGCCGTCTACGAGAAAAACACGGACTACGTGCCGCGTAAGGAGCCGCCGAACTGGACGTCGGGCGGTAAGGTCGTGATGGTCGATCGGGTCGAATGGATCCGGATGCCAGATGCACAGACCGCCGTGAACGCGCTGGAATCCGGCGACATCGACTTCATGGAGAATATCCCCTTCGATCTCGTGACGAAGTTGGCAGCCAACAGGGACTTGAAGCTTGAGACCCTCGACAAGCATGGCTTCCAGGTCGTCGGACGCATGAATTTTCTTTACCCGCCGTTCGATAACGTCCTGGTGCGCCGCGCGGCGTTGCTGGCGCTGAACCAGAAGGATGTGCTGGACGCACTGGTCGGTAATTCAGAATACTACCGGCTGTGTGGCGCGGTTTTCGGTTGTGATACGCCGCTGGCCACCGACGCAGGCTCGGAATCGCTGGTGAAAGGCAATGGCATCGCACAAGCCGCGAAGCTGCTTGCCGAGTCCGGCTACGACGGTACGCCTGTTGTGATCATGGCGCCCGGCGACGTCCTGGTTTTCAAGGCACAACCGATCGTCGCGGCGCAACTGCTGCGTAGGGCTGGTTTCAACGTGGACCTGCAGGCGACCGATTGGCAAACAGTGGTCTCCCGTCGCGCCAGCCAGAAGCCGCCGAAAGAGGGCGGTTGGAACCTGTTTTTCACCAACTTCATCATTGCCGATGTGGTGGACCCCGTCGTCAACATATTGGTCAACGGTCGTGGCAGGAACGGTGGTTGGTTTGGTTGGCCGGAATCGGCCCGGCTCGAAGCGCTGAAAGACCAGTTCGTGCGTGCATCCACGCCGGCCGAGCAGCAGAAGATCGCCGCAGATATCCAGGCGGTCGTCTATGACCAGGTGATCTATGTCCCCCTCGGGCAATGGCGCGGGGTCAGCGCGTGGCGAAAATCGCTCTCAGGCGTGCTTGACGGCCCTGCCACGCCGATCTTCTGGAACGTCGACAAGTCGGAGTGAAGCGCGAATCTCATGGTTCATTCTTCGTTGTGCGATCAGGCAATTGAAGTGAGCTGTGGCCGTCGTTACGTGGGTGGTTGATCGAGGGCTGCAATGCATTCTATCTGGTAGGATGGATCGGATCGTGATCGTTCGCGTTCTCGACGGCCGCAGGGATATCGAACGAGAGTTTTCTAAATGACCTTACCCCATATCGACGGCGCGATCCGCGATGGCCGACACCACATGCAAGTCCGTGTCTATTACGAGGACACCGATTTTTCCGGCATCGTCTACCACGCCAATTACCTGCGCTTCATGGAGCGCGGCCGCACCAATCATCTCCGATTGATGGGCGCCGAACAGAACGCGCTGTTCGAGGAGGCGCAAGAGGAGACCGGCGGCTTCGCCTTTGTGGTGCGCTCGATGACGCTGGACTTCCTGAAGCCCGCGCGGATGGACGACATGCTCGATGTCGTGACCTGGCCGATCGCGGTGAGGGGCGCCTCCATCATGCTCGCGCAGGAGGTCAGGCGCGGCGATGACGTGCTTGTGAAGGCGCAGGTGCGCGTCGCCTTCGTCAGTCAGGGCCGGGCGCAACCGATTCCGAAGTCCATTCGTGCGTTGATGAAGGCCGATCTGGCTTAACTATTGGCCGATAGGAAACGCCCCATCGACTCTGCGCGGCACGGCGATAGATTTGCGCGTGACAAAACAACCGCGAGGGATCGCCGATGTCACGCCCGCCGCTGCCCCCCTTCACCCGCGAGACCGCCGCGCAGAAAGCGCGCATGGCGGAAGATGCCTGGAATTCGCGCGACCCGGTTCGGGTTGCCGGCGCCTATACCGAGGACAGCCGATGGCGTAACCGATCCGAGGTATTTCAGGGCCGCGAGGCGATCGTGGCCTTCCTGACCCGCAAATGGGAAAAGGAGCTGGAGTATCGCCTGATCAAGGATCTCTGGGCGTTCGACGGCAACCGTATCGCGGTGCGCTTCCAGTACGAATGGCACGACGCCGCCGGCAACTGGTTTCGCTCCTACGGCAACGAGCAGTGGGAGTTCGACGAGCACGGCCTGATGCGCCGCCGCGAGGCCTCGATCAACGACATTGCGATTGCCGAGAAGGACCGCCGCTTCCACTGGCCCGCGCCGGGCCCGCGTCCGGCCGACGTGCCTGGGTTAGGGCAGGAGCCGTTTTGACCGCTGGGTAGCCCGGATGGAGCGAAAGCGAAATCCGGGGGCGGTATCGCCGCGGAGCAGACTGCCCCGGATTTCGCTGCGCTTCGTCCGGGCTACAGAAAGCGTTTGCAGGCCTCGATGAGGACTGGTTTATGCTGGTCGGCGTTGCAACCTCACCGCTTCCGCCGGACCCATTCCATGCCGATTGAACGTTCTGCCGCCATCGCGCTCGCAGGCTACCTGTTTGCGACTGCCTTTGTCGCTGTCCCGATCCAGCCAAGTGCCGCGAAAGATAAAATGAGCGGACCCGAGACCTGGGGGGCGATGTTCACACATCAAGTCGAGAGGTGTTGGAGGAAACCAGCACGCGTCGGAAGCGATGCAGAAAACATAAAGGCTGAGTTCATGATCGACTTGACGCGAGAGGGCAAGCTCGAGGGGCAACCGGTGGTGCTGCCAGGGAATGGCCCGGCCACATCCGATTATGCTCGGGCCTACCAAGCGAGCGCGCTGCGAGCGATCACTGAATGCCAGCCGTACCATTTGCCGGCCGAATATTACGATCAATGGAAAAAATTCCAGCCAGTGTTCACGGAGCGACCGTTCGCTCCGACACCGGCGGCTGCGCCAGCCGGGGAGCCCGCAGACAAGCTATCCAACACTCGCGCGCTTTCGATTTGCAAAGGCTGCTGACCGCGGCATCCGTGGCTGCGCTGAAGGCGAGGCGCGAGCCGGGCCGTCGTGCTTCGAGACGCGCGTTCCGCGCTCCTCAGCATGACGGGGATGAGAATGAGTGTGCAGCTAGAGTTAAGTGCGCAGATTTTCGCTCCGTCACCCCTGCGCAAAGGCTTCGTCTTTGTCGCTGGAGGTGCGAGCGGAGCGAGCCTCGAAGGGTGGACGGCCCCGTGCTCGGGGGCCGCCACCTTATTGCATCTTACGCCGCCGCCTTGTGCCGCGCGATCTCGGCCTTGTAGAGCTCGAACTCCTCGGCGACCGCCTTGGCAACCGACGGCCTCGTGCGCAGGCGCTCGTAATAGGCCTTCAGCGCCGGCCATTTCGCGAGCTCGATCGGCGGCGTCGCCATGGTCCAGTTGATCACCGTGACGAGATAGGCGTCGGCGACGCTGAAATGATCGAGCAAATACTCGCGGCCCTTCAGGTGATCCTCGACATAGTCGAGCCGCGACACGTATTTCTCCAGCGCGTAGGCCTTGGCCTCGGGCGGCGCCTTCTTGTCGAGCAGCGGCAGGAACAGGCCCTTGTGCAGCTCGGTGCCGATGAAGCACAGCCATTGATGCAGCTTTGACCGCTCGGCGTTCGACGCGGTGCCGATGCCGGCCCGCGGGAACTGGTCGGCGACATATTGCAGGATCGCCGCATTCTCGGTCAGCACCACGCCATCGTCGGTGCGCAGCGTCGGCACGAGGCCAAGCGGGTTGACCTTGTTGAAGTCTGTGCCGTCGCTGCGCACCTGCTTGGTCTTCGGGTCGACCTCGAGATAGTTGGCCGGCTGGCCCGCTTCATAGAGCGCGACGCGGGTCGCCATCGAGCAGGCGAGCGGCGAGAAATAAAGGTCCATGGGTGCCTCCTTGGCGGTGTCCGGCGCGGGATGTCCGGCCGTTATTGATTTTTGTACTGTCTTGGATAATATTGGCGTCGTCAACGAATTAAATGCGAAATGGTACAAAAAAATAACAAGCCGCCATCTGCTGCCAAGATCGCAGCCCCCACGGCGCCGAAGCGCCGCGGGCGGCCGCGCGCCTATGAGCCCGAGGTCGCGCTCGGCAAGGCGCTCGATCTGTTCAGGCGCGACGGCTTTGCCGCGACCTCGCTCGATGATCTGAGTGCCGCGACCGGCATGAACCGGCCGAGCCTCTATGGCGCGTTCGGCGACAAGCGCGAGCTCTACATCAAGAGCTACCAGCGCTACCGCGACGACGCGCGCGCGGCGATGGTCGACATCTTCCGTGCCGACGCGCCGCTGCGCGAGCGGCTCGAGCGCATCTATCGCATTGCGCTCGACATCTATCTCTCCGGCGAGTCCGGCCCGCGCGGCTGCTTCACGGTGATGACCGCGGCGTCGGAAGCGGTGTCGGATCCGGGTATTCGCACCATGGTGGTGGAAGGGCTGACCGAGCTCGACAAGGCGTTCGGCATCTGCTTCCGCCACGCCAAGGAGCGCGGCGAACTGCCTGAGGGCGCAGATCCGGCGTCGCTGGCGCATCTTGCCTCCGCGACCATTCACACCATCGCGATCCGCGCCCGCGCCCGCGTGCCGCGCAAGGAGCTCGAGGCGATCGTGAAAGGCGCCCTCGACGTGCTGTGCGCGGCCAAATAGCGGCGGCGAATTTTCTTACTGATCAAATGTCGGGTGCTGTTTTTCCCGCCCGTCTTCCGTAAGGTCCCTCAACCTACGGAAGTGGAATATCATGGGAAAAGTCAGGACTTCGGCATTCTCGGTCTCGATCGACGGATTTGGCGCTGCGCCACGGCAGAGCCTCGAAAATCCATTTGGCGAAGGTGGCATGGCGCTGCCTGCCTGGTTCCTCGGGACGCGGACGTTTCGCCAGACCTTCGGCCAGGATGGCGGCAGCACTGGTCTCGATGACGAGATCGCGCGCAAATCGATGGAAAATATCGGTGCCTGGATTCTGGGCCGTAACATGTTCGGCCCGATCCGCGGGCCGTGGCCGGATCATGCCTGGAAAGGCTGGTGGGGCGACAATCCGCCGTATCACACGCCGGTGTTCGTGCTGACCCATTACGCGCGGCCTGACATCGAGATGGAAGGCGGCACGACGTTTCACTTCGTGACCTCAGGCATTGCCGAGGCGCTCGAGCGCGCGCGCGATGTCGCGCAGGGCAAGGACATCAGGATCGGCGGCGGCGTCTCGCTGGTGCGCCAGTTCCTGCAAGCGCGCCTGCTCGACGAGCTGCAATTGGCGCTGTCTCCAGTGCTGATCGGCTCGGGCGAGAATCTGTTCGCGGGCCTCGATCTGCCCACGCTCGGCTATGCCGTCGTCTCGCATGTCGCGAGCCCGAACGCCACCCACGTCACCTTCGCGCGCAAGTCCTAGAGCAACAGACTCCGCTTCACCTCGCCCCGCGTGCGGGGAGAGGTCGGAATGCATCGTCAGATGCATTCCGGGTGAGGGGGAGTTTCCGCGAGCACAGTGGCAATCGGATACGCGGAGGCAGCCCCTCACCCCAACCCTCTCCCCGTAAGAACGGGGAGAGGGAGTGAAAGGCCGTCGCCCCGCGTCAGCGGCCGAAATTGGCCGTTGACGCGATCGCTGTTCAGTCGTATTTAACCCATAGGTTATTTAACCGATGAGCTAAGTGAATGCCGCTCGACCCCCTCAGTTCGACCTTCGCGGCGCTGGCCGATCCGACCCGGCGCGCGATCCTGGCGCGGCTCGCGCTGGGTGAGACCTCGGTGATGGAGCTGGCAAAGCCATTCGACATGAGCCTGCCGGCGATCTCCAAGCACCTGAAGGTGCTGGAGCATGCCGGGTTGATCTCGCGCGGGCGCGAGGCGCAGTGGCGGCCGTGCCGCATCGCGCCCTCTTCGTTCAAGCAGGTCGACGGCTGGCTCGGGAATTTCCGCCGCTTCTGGGACGACAGCTTCAACCGCCTCGACGGCCTGCTCGAGGAGATGAAGGCGGAGGAGGCCGCGAAGGCCCCGCCGCGCAGCACTCGTAAAGTCAGAGTAAAAAAGGAGAAGCAACGTGGACGCACGCGTGGATAAGACGCTGAGGATCACGACCCCGTCGGATTTCGAGTTCGCCATGACGCGCCAGTTCGACGCGCCGCGGCGCTTCGTGTTCGACGCCATGACGAAGCCCGAATATCTGGTGCGCTGGCTCGGCTGCGAGCAGCTCACAATGCCGGTGTGCGAGATCGACCTGCGCGTCGGCGGCGCCTATCGGTTCGTGTTCCGGTCGTCCGACGGCGTCGAGCACATCCTCACCGGCACCTATCGCGAAGTGGTGCGCCCGGAGCGGCTGGCATTCGGCGAGACCTTTGCGATGCCGGGCTTCACCAGCGACGAATATCTGGTCACCTCGACCTTCGTCGAGGAAGGCGGCATGACCACGCTGACGACCACCATTCGCCATCCCACCAAGGAGGCGCGTGACGGCCATCTCAATTCCGGCATCGATAAGGGCGTCGAGCCCGCCTACGACCGGCTTGCGGAGGTGGTTGCCGAGATGGGTTGAGGCTGCGGCCTCTGGGCTGTTCTGCCGTGATGGACAGGCCCATCAATCTGGTCGTCCCTGCGAAAGCAGGGACCCATACTCCGCGGCCCCTCTTTGGGGCGCGCGGGGAGACATTCTGCTCAACAACAGTGTGTCGTGGTTATGGGTCCCGAGGCGCGCTTCGCTTGCCCGAGACGACACTGCCTTAGTACCCATCGCTTACGATCCACAAGGTTTTCCCGCTTCGTAGCCCGGATGGAGCGAAGCGCAATCCGGGAGCAGTCCGTCCGTTGCGAGGATCCCGGATTTCGCTTCGCTGCATCCGGGCTACGCGCTGGCCTCAATACCCCCGCTTGCGATCGACCAGGTTCTCCAGTGCGCCGCCTTGCTCGAAGCGCGCGATCTGCTGCGCGACGTATTTCGAGATCTCGTCGGCATCGGTGTCGGCGGCGTTGTGCGGGGTCAGCACCACCTTCGGATGGCTCCAGAACGGGCTGTCTTGCGGCAGCGGCTCGGTCTCGTAGACGTCGAGCGAGGCGGCGCCCAGCGTGCCGTCGTCGAGCGCGCGCAGGATATCCGCTTCGTTCTGCAAGCCGCCGCGGCCGGCATTGATGATGACGGGCGCGCCGAGCGGGCTCTCGCGGTTCAGTTTCGCGAACGCGTCGCGGTTCAGCACGTGCCGCGTGTCCGGCGTCAGCGGCAGCAGGCAGACCAGGATGTTGGTCTGGCGCAGGAACGCGTCCAGCCCGTCAGCGCCGTGGTAGCAGGCGATGCCGTCGATCCGCTTCTCGCTGCGGCTCCAGCCGACGACGCGGAAACCGAGCGCCCGGAGTGCTTTTGCCGAGGCCGCGCCAAGTGTGCCGAGCCCCATCACGCCGACGGTGATCGCGCTTGCCGCCCATTGATAGTCCGGCGCCCAGCGCTTCGCTCGCTGCGACTCGCGCAGGTAAAGCTCCTGGCGGTGATGCATCAGCACATGCAGCACGACATATTCGGTCATGCGGTCGGTGAGGTCGCCGACCGCGACCCGCACCAGCGGCACGTCGGGCAGCGAGCGGTCGGCCATCAGCGCGTCGACGCCGGCGCCGAGGTTGAAGATGACGCGCAGGTTCTTGAATGCCGCGAGCTCGCCCGGCTTCGGCTTCCACACCGCGGCATAGTGCACCTCGGCGGGATCAAGCGCGCCATCCGGCAGCAGCACCACGCGGCGGTCCGGGCAGACCGTGTCGAACCGCGCCTTCCAGCGCGCCGACGACCAGTTTTCCGAGCCGCCATTGATCAGCAGCGCCAGTGCGCCCTTACCCATCCGGATACCTCCAATTTCAATGTGACTGATATCACAGAGCGGGCATCGCCCACTCCCTAGTCTCCTGCCATCAACCGGGGAGAACTTCCATGCGCAAGCTGATCCTGATCGCGGCTTTCATCGCAGCCGCCGCCACCACCGCTCAAGCCGGCCAGAGCCGGGGCCTCGTGCTCGCAAACGCCGATGCACCCGCTCAGGCGCAACCGGCCGTTGCGCCGGCGCAGGCCGAGGCCCAGCCGGCCCCGTCGCAGGCCCAGCCGGCCGATGCCCCGCGGCCGCAGGCGTCGCGTCCGGTGAAGAGGAGCCAGGCCAGCCGCCGGGAGAGCGACGAGGCCAAGGCGCGCCGGATCGCCGCTCGTTACGGCGTCTATTGGTAGTCGCACTATGAACGTTGAGGCGATGGCATGACACGCCGTCGCCGCGGCCTAAGACATTGTCGGTCGCGGCGCGCCATGAAAGCGTCGGCTAAATCCATCGCCGGCATCCGGAACCTAAATTTCTTTCGCTCCGCCTGTCGGCAGCGGGCATAATCATTCGTTCTTGCAATGAACGGAGATGCCTTTTCGATGCTGTACGCCATCCTCTGCTATCATGACGAAGACATGGTCGGTTCCTGGAGCAAGGAACACGACGCCTCGGTCATGCAGAAATTGTCGGTCGTGCAGGACAAGCTCGCCAAGCAGGGCCGGCTCGGCCCGGTGGCGCGGCTGCTGCCGACCACCGCGGCGACCACGCTGCGCAAGGAAAACCCGCCGCTGGTGCTCGACGGCCCGTTCGCCGAAACCAAGGAGCAGCTGCTCGGCTTCTATCTGGTCGAGGGCAAGAACCTCGACGAGGTGCTCGACATCGCGCGCGACCTCGGCGAGGCCAATCCCGGCGGCACCTATGAGATCCGCCCGGTCGGCTATTTCAATCAGGGGGGCACGAAGGCGTGAGCATGACCGACACCGCCTGGATCGATGCCGCGCTGACGTCGGCGCGTCCCCAGGCGGTTGGCGCACTGCTGCGCTACTTCCGCAATCTCGATACCGCCGAGGAAGCTTTCCAGAACGCCTGCCTGCGGGCGCTGAAGAGCTGGCCGCAGAACGGCCCGCCGCGCGATCCCGCGGCGTGGCTGATCATGGTCGGCCGCAACGTCGCGATCGACGACATCAGGCGCAGCAAGAAGCAGGAGGCGTTGCCTGACGACGACCAGGCGATCTCCGACCTCGGCGACGCCGAGGAAGAGCTCGCCGAGCGGCTCGACGGCTCGCATTACCGCGACGATATCCTGCGGCTGCTGTTCATCTGCTGCCACAAGGACCTGCCGGCGACGCAGCAGATCGCGCTCGCACTGCGCATCGTCTCGGGCCTGTCGGTGAAGCAGATCGCGCGCGCCTTCCTGGTCTCGGAAGCCGCGATGGAGCAGCGCATCACGCGGGCCAAGACGCGCGTCGCCGATGCCAATGTGCCGTTCGAGACGCCGGGCGCGGTCGAGCGCAGCGAGCGGCTCGTTTCGGTCGCGGCGATGATCTATCTGATCTTCAACGAGGGCTATTCGGCGAGCGGCGACACCGCTCAAATCCGCTCGCCGCTGTGCGAGGAGGCGATCCGGCTGGCCCGCCTGCTGCTGCGGCTGTTCCAGAGCGAGCCGGAGATCATGGGGCTGACGGCGCTGTTGCTGTTGCAGCATGCCCGCGCCGCCGCGCGGTTCGACGCCGATGGCGCGGTGATCCTGCTCGACGACCAGGACCGCGGTCTGTGGAACCAGAAGCTGATCGCCGAAGGCCTCGCGCTGATCGACAAGGCGATGCGCCATCGCCGCAGCGGGCCCTATCAGGTGCAGGCCGCGATCGCCGCACTCCATGCCCGCGCGGAGAAGCCCGAGGACACAGACTGGACCCAGATCGACCTGCTTTATGGCGCGCTCGAGATCATGCAGCCGTCGCCGGTGATCACGCTCAACCGCGCCGTTGCGGTCTCCAAGGTGAAGGGGCCGGAAGCCGCGCTCGAGATGATCGAGCCGCTGGCCCCGCGGCTTTCCAATTATTTCCATTATTTCGGCGTGCGCGGCGCCTTCCTGATGCAGCTCGGCCGCAACGAGGAGGCCCGCGTCACCTTCGACCGCGCCATCGCGCTCGCCAACACCACCGCCGAAGCCGCCCATATCCGCATGCATATCGACCGCCTGATGCGCGACAGCCAGCCGCGCAATGTGAAGGCGAAGTAGTCAGCTTTCCTGGTGATGATTCGCTGATGCAGGGGCATCCTCGCTGCACCTCTCCCGCTTGCGGGGTCGAGACGAGCGAAGCTCGCTCTTAGGTCGACGCGCGACGAGCGACGCGAAGCGTCGTCCGGAGCGCGGCGGGTGGGGGCTCTTTCCACAATGTGACTCGCGGAGAAACCCCCACCCCAGCCCTCCCCCGCAAGCGGGAGAGGGGGCGTAGTCCCGCCGCGGTTGCAGTTCGACCCCATCCGTTCACTTCCGAAAAAATCTTGACCCGCGGTGTCGACCTTGCACCCCGCCGTTCGTCATGAAGGCAGAGCATCACCACCTCTTGGGGAGCAAGCCATGCCGACGATCGTCGACGCCGAAGTCTCAAAGCCCGCCCGCATCACCGGCCGCGTGATGAGCGGCGTGGTCATCCTTTTCCTGCTGTTCGATGGCGCGATCAAGCTGTTGCCGTTGCCTGTCGTCACCGAGACCATGGACAAGATGGGCTTTGGCGCGAGCGACACGCTGGCGCGCAGCCTCGGCATCATCACCATCGTCTGCACGCTGCTGTACTCGGTGCCGCCGACCTCGATACTCGGCGCCATCCTGCTCACCGGCTATCTCGGCGGCGCGATCGCGTCCCATGTGCGGATCGGCAGCCCGTTGTTCAGCCACACGCTGTTCGGGCTCTATCTCGGCCTGATGGTGTGGGGCGGGCTCTATCTGCGCGACGGCAATCTGCGCGCGCTGCTTCCGTTCCGCCGCTGAGCTATCATCCTAATTGATCTACCTGGAGACCATCATGTTCGAGACCATTGCCATCATCGCTGTCATCCTCGCGGTCGCGATTGCCGTCATCCTCGTCCTCGCGGCGACCAAGCCGAGCACGTTCCGCGTCACGCGTGCGACCAGCATCAATGCGCCGGCGGAACGGATCTTTCCGCTGATCGACGATTTCCGGCAGTGGACGGTCTGGTCGCCCTACGAGAACCGGGATCCGGCCATGAAGCGCACCTATGACGGCGCCGGGCGCGGGCAGGGGGCGGTCTATGCCTGGGACGGCAACAAGAATGTCGGCACCGGCCGCATGGAGATCCTGCAGTCGTCCGCGCCGTCGAAGATCGTCATCAAGCTCGACTTCCTCAAGCCGTTCGAGGGCCACAACACCGCCGAGTTCACAATGCTGCCGCAGGGAGATGCGACCAGCGTCACATGGACCATGTATGGTCCGGCCGCCTTCATGTCGAAAGTGATGCAGGTGTTCATGAACCTGGATCACATGATCGGCAAGGATTTCGAGGTCGGTCTCGCCAATCTGAAGAAGCTGACTGAAAAATAGCGAGCGTTTTCGAGCGAAGTGGTTACCGGTTCGCGTGAAGAAAACGCGTCAAAACGAACCCCAGGGAGCATGTGATGCAGGTCAACCCCTATCTCTCCTACGACGGCAATTGCGGCGCCGCGCTGGATTTCTACCAGAAGGTTCTCGGTGCCCGGATCGAGGAAACCTATCCCTACGGCGAGGGCAATGCGGAGATGCAGACGCCGCCCGGCTGGAAGGACAAGATCATGCACGCCAGGGTCTCGATCGACGGCGAGATCATCATGGCCTCCGACGCCCCGCCCGGCCACTTCCAGAAGCCGCAGGGGTTTCACGTCGCGCTGCAGGTCGAGGATCCCACGGAGGCCGAACGCCGCTTCAAGGCGCTGTCCGAAGGCGGCACGGTTACCATGCCGTTCGGCAAGACCTTCTTCTCCAACGGCTTCGGCATGTGCGTCGATCAGTTCGGCATCCCCTGGATGGTGAACTGCCCGCAGCAGATGTAACACGCGGGGCAACCCGATGAGCCGTCATCCTGAGGTGGCCGCTTCTTCAGCGGCCCTCGAAGGATCGATGGCCCCGCTGTTTCCCCGTGCGGGCTGAGCCATCCGGGCCGTGCATCCTTCGAGGCTCGCAAGGGCTCGCACCTCCAGCGACAACGGCGGAGCCGTTGCGCGGGGATGACGGGATCGATAGCTTGGGTTGTCGGGGCCGCGAAGGTCGCAGCCTACCGGCACCGCGGATAGATCGCGGCGAGCTCGCGGCCGCGCAGCAGCAGCAGGCGTGAGGTCAGCCCGCCGCGGCGCACGATCCAGCCGCGCACCGGTGCCGGATAGGCCTCCAGCACCGCCTCGGATGCTTCCGGCTCGGCATAGGTCCGGCCGCGCCGGTCGATCGAACGCGCGGCGTGGAAGCCGAGCACGGCGCGCCGCGTCACGCAGATGCGATCGCCCGGCACCATCGAGAGCACCAGCGTGCAGGCCGACAGGCACGGCCCGTCGATCACCACGCGCTCGCCGGACTCGCGCACCTTGTCGAACAGTTCGATGAATGGACCGACCTCCCCGCCGGGACTGGCGAGGATGCGGACGTCGGCCTGTGCGCAGCCAATCGTTGCGCAGAGGGCTGCCGCCGCGACAAACATTTTCATCAGCGCAATCCCTGCCGGCGATGCGGTCGAGGTCCCGCCGCATCCGAAGCCGCAAGGCTCGCGCCGGAATGGGGCATCGTCAAGACCGATGCCCCTTTCGCGATGACAGGCGGGATCAGGCTGCCCGGTTCTTGAGCGCGCCCACGATCGCCGTGAGCACAGCGCCCGCAACGCCGCCGCCGGCGACCTGTCCGATGATACTGCCGATGTCAGGCGTTGCGCCGGAATTGGCGAGCAGCGGGATCAGCATCCCCAGAAGCTGTCCGCCCGCGCCGCCGCCGATGGCGCCTGCGATGGTGTTTCCGAGCGTGCCGAGATCGATGTTCTTGGCTGCTCCGGCGGCGACATTGCCGCCGACGGCTCCGCTGATGACTTGAATGATCAGATTGATGAGGACTCCCGACATGACGCGATTTCTCCCCGGTATCTGGTTCAGCATGGCTGAGGCGCCGAATGGCGTCCCACCGGCGCAGACGTTAGGCCTCCGGCGCGCAGAGGTCATGCTGCGCACGCGAAGATTGCGGCCGATCCGGGCGGTATGCACCGGCTTTTTGGGGAGTTGTTCGGCTAACCCGCGCCGGAAACGCCGGCCTCTGCAAAGGTCGCCATGCCGCCATGACAGGCGAGCGCCGCGCGCAGCAGCAGGATCGCGACCCCCGCGCCGGAGGCTTCGCCGAGCCGCATCTCGAGATCGAGCAGGGGCGCGAGCTGCAGTTCGCGCAGCAGCTGGCGATGGCCGAGTTCGGCCGAGACATGCCCGGCGCGGCAATGCGCGAGGCTATCAGGCGCAAGCCGCGCCAGCGGCAGCACCGCCGAGGTCGCGACGAAGCCGTCGAGCAGCACCGGGATGGATCGTGCCCGCGCTGCCAGCACGGCGCCCGCGATGGCCGCGAGCTCGCGGCCGCCGAGCGCGACTGCGACGGCGAGCGGATCGTCGAGCAGGCTGCGATGCAGCTTCAGCGCGGTATCGATCACGGTGCGCTTGCGCAGCAGGCCGGCGTCGTCGACGCCGGTGCCGCGGCCGGCCCAGCGCGCGCCGCGCCCGCCCATCAATGCCGCGCACAGCGTCGCGGCGACTGTGGTGTTGGCAATCCCCATCTCGCCGACCACGAGCAGATCGCATTGCTCGGGCACCGTGCGCCAGCCGGTGTCAAAGGCGACGAGGAAATCGGCGCCGTCCATCGCCGGCGCCATCGTGAAATCGCGGGTCGGGCGTGCGAGCTCGAGCGGCTCGACGCGCAGCTCGGCCCCGGCAAGCCTGGCGATCTGGTTGATCGCAGCGCCGCCCGCCGCGAAATTCGCCACCATCTGCGCGGTGACTTCAGAGGGAAAGGCGGAGACGCCGCGCTCGGCGATGCCGTGATTGCCGGCGAACACGGCGATCATGACCTGGTCGAGCCGGGGGATCTCGCGCCGCTGCCAGCGCGCGAGCCAGATCGCGACCTCTTCCAGCCGGCCGAGGCTGCCCGGCGGCTTGGTCAGGTTCTGCTGGCGCAGCGTGGCGGCCGCGGCGCTCGCATCGTCGCCTTGGGGCAGGTCGCGACAAAAGCTGCGGATGTCGTCTAGAGTACTGAACTGCATGCGATTCCCTCGTCGAGCGGGCCGCAAACTAAAGCATGATCCGGAAAAGTGTGAAGCGGTTTTCCGACAAGATCATGCTCAAACAAGAAGCTAAAGCGCGATGAGATTCAGCCCGATCTCATCGCGCTTTAGTTCAATTTCCAGGCCTTCACCATGAATCAATGGCTCGACGATCTCAGGACCGCCATCGCCTTTCTGACCCGCCTGCCGACGCCGCATCCGGATGGCGCGCGGCCGGAAGGCTTTGCCCGGGCGCAGCGGCTGTTTCCCCTGGTCGGGGCCGGCATTGGGGCGGCGATCGGCCTGTTCTGTCTGCTGCTGCGGACGATCGGCGTGCCGGACCTTGCCGCGGCGGCGCTGGCGCTCGGCGGCGGGGCGCTGCTGACCGGCGCGCTGCATGAGGACGGGCTCGCCGATGTCGCCGACGGGTTCGGTGGCGGCCGCGATGTAGCCGCCAAGCTCGAGATCATGCGCGACAGCCGGCTCGGCACCTACGGCGCGCTGGCGCTGGTGGTGAGCTTTGCCACCAGGCTCGCGGCGCTGGCGGCGCTTCCCAATGGCATGGTGATGCAGAGCCTGATCGTCGCGCATGCGCTCGGCCGCGGCGTGCTGCCGTGGATCGCGATCAGCCTGCCTTACGCGCGCAAGGATGGGCTCGCGGCCAATGCCGGCCGGCCCGATGGCACGATTGCGGCGGTCGCGTCAGCTATCGCGCTGGTGATCGCACTCCTCGCACTTCCCTTCGGCAGCGCGCTGCTGGCGGCGATCGCGGCCGGAGCGAGCGCATTAATCATCGCGCTGCTGGCAAAGCGGCAGATCGGCGGCCAGACCGGCGATGTGCTCGGCGGCGCGGAGCAGGTTGCGGAGACCGCGATCCTGGTGCTGCTCGCGGCGCGATTCGGTTAGAACGTTTCGAGCGAAGCGGATACTGGTTCGCGTGAAGATGATGCGATCCCATGCAACAGCCGGCGCGAAATTCAGCCATCGGCCAGAACTGGAAGCCGCGCCCATCGAGGCGCTGTTGCGTGACAAGACATCGATGAGCATCGCATCGACCATCACCATTCGTCGTAGAGCCACTCCCTGGGGATTGGACGCCGCGCTCTTGCATACGGGGGCTGAGACGTCCGCTCGGGCTTGCGCACACCCGGAGCCGGCGGCATCGGAAGCGGTAACGGCTTCGGCTCGGAGACCTTCGCTAGCGTCCGTTTCATTTCTTCCTGGCTCGCCTTGAGTTCCTCAATGGCTTTGGAGTTCGCGCGGGCCATCTGTTGCTGGTCCGCCTTGAGCTGCTCGATACTTCGCTCCACATTTTCGAGGTTGCGGGCGATCGTTTGCAGCAGCTGCGCCTGGTCGGGAAGAGCTGTATTGGCTGTCGGCGCGGCGTCCTGCGGCGGTGCGGTCTGAACCGGGGGCGTCGCTTGGGGCGGAGCGGCGTCTGCCGCTGCGACCTGAACGGTGGGTGGAGCGGGCTGCGCCGCAAGCGGCGGATTATCCGCGGGCAATGATGGAGTTGAAACGAGCTGAGGCACCCAACGGGCGACAACCTGCTTGGCTCCTCTGCCATACGACGACTGCAAGGCCAGTGCAGCGACAACGATACATGCTGCCAGCGACAAGGCGGCGAGAGCGCGGAATCCCGGCATTCGGCGCGGCGATCGCGAGCGGGGACCGGAAGAGGTAGGGCCAGGCTCGGAAGCGGCAGGGTTGGGTCCGACCGAAGGCGGGGCAGGTTGCGCCGGAGCTGGGGACGCGGCATCGCGCTCCATTCTTGCAAGCTGTTCACTCAAACGCGCGAGCTCTTCATTGGCGCGCGTGATCTGCTTGTGGGTTTCTGCGAGTCTTTCGTCGCCGCGCGTGGCCAGGCCATCGTTCGATTCGACTGGGTTCGGGGTGGGGTTGGAGTTCACTGGCGCTTCCCTTTCCATCCAATGTCACCCAAGCGTGCCGACTCGGATATCCGTTAGGGTCGATCAGCCTCCAGCACTTCCGTCAGCCTTGTCCAAAAAAATGGCCGGATGATAGCGGGCTTGAGGTCTCGTGATAATGGAAGAGGGACCAGCTCGTGCCGAGCACGTTGACGCATTTCCGCCTTGCCCGATGAATCAGGTATCAACTGTCCATGAGTACACGCCCTGGTCAGAATGGAAGGGCTCCTGCAGTGATGGACCGCGAAACGCATCTCTGGCTGATCCGCCACGCGCCGGTCGACGGTCCGCGCGGCGTGATCCATGCGCCGGATGCGCCCGCAGACCTTGGCGATGCCGCGGCCTTCGCCGCGCTGCAGGCGCGGCTGCCGGCTGACGCTGTCGCGGTCTGCAGTCCGGCGCGGCGCACAAGCGAGACCGCAGCAAAGCTTGGCCTTGCGGCAACGGAAGACGACGCCTTCCGCGAGCAGGATTTTGGCGACTGGACCGGCCGCCGCCACAGCGAGATCGAGGCCGAGCTTGGCGCGGCGGCCTATCGGGCGTTCTGGCAATCGCCGGCGACCAACCGGCCGCCCGGCGGCGAAAGCTTCGCCGATCAGGTCACGCGTGCGCGGGCAGGGCTGGCGCGCCTGCCGGCCGGCGATGTCGTGCTGGTCATGCACTCCGGCACCATCCGCGCAATCCTCGCGGTCGCGCTCGAGCTGGCGCCGGAGCTTGCGCTGCGCTTCGTCATCGATCCGCTGTCGCTGACGCGGATCGACCGGCTTGAGAATGCCTGGCGTGTTGTTGCAGTGAACCTGCCGCCGCCACCAACCCCGTCACCCTGAGGTGCGAGCGCAGCGAGCCTCGAAGGATGCACGGCCACAGTCGGGCCGTCGACCCTTCGAGACGGCCGCTTCGCGGCCTCCTCAGGGTGACGGGGGGATTGCTCAGCTTGCTCAGTGTCATCACCCGCGCATGCGGGTGATCCAGTATCCCAGAGACCGCGGTGCTTGAGCCGAGAGGTCGCGGCGTACTGGATCGCCCGGTCAAGCCGGGCGATGACAGCGGTGGACGAGGATATAGCCTCACATCCTCTCAGGGTGACGGGGACGGCATGTGCGGGTGCTTCTACCCATTCCGCCGCTCACCTCGCAGGGTCGGCAGGCCGATGCCGGCGGCGTCGAAGCCGCCGTCGACGGCGAGGATCTGGCCGGTGATGTAGCTGGCGCGATCCGAGCACAGGAAGAAGATGGCTTCCGCCAGCTCCTCCTCCAGGCCGTAGCGGTTGAGCGGGATGGCGTCGTGGTAGTCGGCGCGGATCTCCGGCGTGTGGACAGCCTTGGCCATCGCGGTCTCGACCGGCCCGGGCGCGACGCCGTTGACGCGGATGCCGAGCGAGGCGAGTTCGACCGCGAGTTGCTTGGTGAGGTGCGCGAGCGCGGCCTTGCTGGTGCCGTAAGCGGAGCGCAGCGTCGAGGCGCGCACCGCCGAGATCGAGGTGATGTTGACGATCGCGCCGCCGCCATGCTCGCGCATCACGGGCGCGGCCGCCTTGGTGCACAGGAACGGGCCGGTGAGATTGACCGCCATGATCCGGTTCCAGTCGGTGTCCGAAGTCTCCAGCACCGGCGTGAACACGGCGATGCCGGCGTTGTTGACCAGCGCGTCGAGCCGGCCGAAGCGGCCCGTGATCGCCGCGATCGCGGCTGCCACGCCATCGGCATCCGATACGTCGCAGGTCAGCGCCAGCGTGGTGTCGGGCTGCTGCAATGCCGCGACCGCGGCGCGCAGCAATTCACCCTCGATGTCGAGCAGCGCGACGCGCCAGCCGTCAGCGAGAAAACGTTTCGCTGCGGCAAGCCCGATGCCGCGCGCGGCGCCGGTCACGAGTGCGACTTTGGGGGAAGACGAGGTCATGAGGCGAGTCCAGCTGTTGGGCGAACGGTATCTGCTTGTGACGAAAGCAGCGTCTGCGACCTTTGGTTCACCATGTCAACCGGTCCCTGTTTCCCGTCACCCTGAGAGCCTGTGACCCTAATGAGCCAGGGCGGGGTTATTAGGCGCAATGGAACGACGTCGACTGTTTCACGGATCGATTCAGCACCGCGATTCGTGTCCTCGGCGAATGCGCGCCGCGTCGATGCCTGCTCTCAGTGCCGGGCGACGGGCGAAATAATTTCCGGACGAGATGTCGGCCGCGCGGTCTCCGGTTCGTCCTCCGAATACTTGTTTCATGATGGAGTTCTGATGTCACTGACCCTGCATTACCACCCGCTGTCCTCGTTCTGCTGGAAGGCGCTGGTCGCGCTCTACGAGAACGGCGCGCCGTTCACGCCGAACATGGTCAATCTCGGCGATCCCGCCGAGCGCGCGGCGCTGCTCGCGCTGTGGCCGGTCGGCCGCTTTCCCGTGCTGCGCGACGAGGCGCGCGGCGAGACGGTACCTGAATCGAGCATCGTCATCGAATATCTCGACCGGCACTATCCCGGCACCGCCAGGCTGATTCCTGACGACCCGGAGCTTGCCTTGCAGACCCGGCTGCGCGATCGCTTCCTCGATCTCTATGTCCATCTGCCGTTGCAGAAGATCGTCGGCGACCGGCTGCGTCCGGCGGACAGCAAGGATCCGCGTGGCGTCGCCGAGGCGCGGGCCCAGCTCCGCAGCTCCTATGCCATCCTGGATCAGCAGCTCGCGCATGGCGGCTGGATGATGGGCGAGCAGGTCTCGCTGGCCGACTGTGCCGCCGCGCCGGCGCTGTTCTACGGCAACAAGGTCGAGCCGATCGGGGAGGACCATCCGCATCTGGCGGCCTATCTCGAGCGGCTGAAGGCACGGCCGTCCTTCGCACGCGTCCTCAAGGAGGCCGAGCCGTATTTCGGCATGTTCCCCAAGGGGGACTGAAGGAAATCTGAAAAAGGGAACCTGAGGTCCGGTCAGGATCCCGAAAATAAATCGCGGCGCGATGTCGTTTTCGCGCCGCCCCGTTCGTCATCTCCCTGAAGCCCGGGTTCTGGAGCGCCGGTCGCGCCCCGGGGCTCGGGCGACATCTGTGTGGAGATGACATGGCTGCAGTTGGCAACAGGGCGGAGATCATCCGCGGGATCTTCGCCGCCTATCTCGCCAATGACCGCGCGAGCGTCGAGGCCGCGTTCGCGGAAGATTTCCGCTTCTCGACGCCCTATGGCGAGAACATCGACAAGCCGCGCTATTTCGCCGAGTGCTGGCGCGATTCTGGCTGGATCGGCTGTCACGAGATCGAGCGCATCATGGTCGACGGCGTTGAGGCCTACGTCACCTATCGCTGCGTCGCCCGCGACGGCAAGAGCTTCCGCAACACCGAGTTCTTCGTGTTCGACGGCGACAAGGTGTCGCGCATTGACGTCTATTTCGGTCCGTCGCATCAGGACGGCGAACTTGTCAGGCAGGATCGATAAGGCAGCCCCGGTGATATCGCTCGCTCGATCGTCGCAGGCGAGCACGAATTCTGCGAAGGAAACCTGGAAAATGTCCATTGCGAGTGAGAGCAGCGGCCTATCGCTGGCACGGCTCGGACGCATGCGCGAGGTGCTGGCACGCCATGTCGAAGACGGCAATATTCCGGGCCTCGTGGCGCTGGTCAGCCGCCGCGGCGAGATCCGTGCCGATGTGCTTGGCCGCATGGCTGTGGATGGGCCGCCGATGCAGCGCGACACCATCTTCCGCATTGCCTCGATGACCAAGCCGGTGACGGCGGTCGCCGCGATGATTCTGGTCGAGGAATGCCGGCTCAAGCTCGACGATCCGATCGATCGCTGGCTGCCCGAGCTCGCCGATCGCAAGGTGTTGCGCGGCATCGAATCCGAGATCCACGACACGGTGCCGGCCAAGCGCGCGATCACGCTGCGGGACCTCCTGACCTTCCGTCTCGGGCTCGGCATGATCCCGGTGTTTCCGGCGCGCTATCCGATCCAGATGGCGATCGCGGATGCCGGCTTCGCGCCCGGGCCGGTGTTTCCGTCGTTTCCGCCGGACGAATTGCTGCGCCGCTACGGCACGCTGCCGCTGGCCTATCAGCCCGGCGAACGCTGGCTCTACGACGCGGGGAGCCAGATCCTCGGCGTCTTGATCGCGCGTGTTGCCGGAACCTCGTTCGCCAGCTTCCTGCAGGAGCGGATCTTCGGGCCGCTCGGCATGAACGATACGGCTTTCCATGTGCCGCAACACAAGCTGTCGCGGTTTGCGACGTGCTATGGCGGCGATCATGCGACCGGCACGCTGAAAGTGTTCGACGCACCGGCGACCGGCAAGTACGCGGCGCCGCCGGTGTTCGAGAACGGCAGCGCCGGGCTGGTGTCGACCGCGGATGATTTCAACGCCTTCGCGCAGATGATGCTCAATGGCGGGCGGCTCGGCACCGAGCGCATTCTGTCGCGTCCTTCCGTAGAGTTGATGACCTCCAACCAGCTCACGCCGGAACAACAGCTTGGCTCCGAGCTGTTGCTCGGTGCTGCGAGCGGCTGGGGTTTCGGGCTGTCGGTCGTCACCGCGCGCGACGATCTCTGTCATGTGCCGGGTCGCTACGGCTGGGACGGCGGCTATGGCACCTCCTGGTATTCCGATCCGCGCGAAGCGATGACCGGAATCCTGCTGACCCAGCGCATGATGGATTCGCCGCAGCCGCCCGCGGTGTTCGCCGATTTCTGGACACTCGCCTATCAGGCGATCGATGACTAGTGTCCCGAATCCGAAGTTCGTATCATTCCCCGCACCTTCGGAGCGAACTTCGGATTCGATAAGGACACTAGCAAACTTATGATTCTAGTGTGCTTTATGAATGCGAAGTTCGTGAAAGCGGCCGCCGCGAAATCGCACGAACTTCGCATTCAGCACACTAGCGCGGAGCGCGCGTCAATGACCGCGAGAATAATTTCAAACGCCGTGTCGGGATCGCAAACTCCGCATCGTCTTGCAATCGAGCGCCGGTGCTGTGATCGGCTCAGAGACAACGGAGCAGGGCGATGAAGTTCATGGTGATCGTGAAGGCGAACAAGGATACCGAGGCCGGCGTGATGCCGAGCACCGAGATGCTCGCCGCGATGGGCAAGTTCAACGAGGAGATAGTCAAGGCCGGCGTGATGCAGGCCGGCGAGGGCCTGCATCCGACCAGCAAGGGCGCGCGCGTCAAATATGCCGGCGGGCAGAGCACCGTGAGCCACGGACCGTTCAGCCCGGCCGCCGGCGATCTGGTCTGCGGCTTCTGGCTGATCGAGGCCTCCTCGCTCGACGAGGCGATCGACTGGATGAAGCGCGCGCCGTTCGACAGCGGCTCCGAGATCGAGATCCGCCAGGTGTTTGCCGCGGAGGATTTCGGCGAGGCGCTGACGCCCGAGCTGCGCGAGCAGGAAGAGCGCCTGCGCGCGCAGGCCGGAACGAAGTAATATTCGACCGTCATTCCGGGGTCGTGCTTCGCGCGCCCGGAATGACATCAAACCAAAGGATGCCATTCAAATGCGTTTCATGATGCTGATGATCCCGCTCGGCTACGAGTCCGCACCGGCCAAGCTCGAGCTCGACCCGGAACGGGTCGCCGCGATGATGCGATACAATCAGGCGCTGAAGGATGCCGGCGTGCTGATCACGCTGGAAGGCCTGCATCCGCCGGCGTCGGGCGCGCGCGTCAAGTTCAACACCGGCGAGCCGATCGTGGTCGACGGCCCCTTCACCGAGGCCAAGGAAGTGATCGGCGGCTTCTGGATGATCGAGGTCGCCTCGCGCGCCGAGGCGATCGCATGGGCGAAGCAGTGCCCGGCCTCCGCCAACGAGATGATCGAGATCCGTCAGGTGCAGGAGATGGCAGATTTCTCCGAGGAAGTGCAGCAGGCGGCCGCGACCTTCGAGCATCCGCAGGGCGGCTGGGGCAAGGCGCTGCGCTGAATTTCAAACGAGACGCGATGCCGCCGCAAAGCGGCATCGCGCGACCGACCGATCGTCAAACCACCACAACGGAGAAGCACAATGAGCACCAACACTTTCCTCGCGGTCTATCTCGGCGGCGGCAAGACCGGCGCGCGCATGGCAGCCTGGAACGCGCTGCCGGAGGCCGAACGGCGTGCCAAGGAGCAGCAGGGCATGGCCGCCTGGGGCGCCTGGGTCGAGAAGCACCACGACGTGATCGTCGAGATGGGCGGACCGCTCGGCAAGACCAAGCAGGTCGGCGCCGGCGGCACCTCCGACATCGCCAATCTGATGACCGGCTTCACCGTGGTGCGCGCGCCGTCGCACGAGGCGGCGGCAAAGCTGTTCGAGAACCATCCGCATTTTTCGATCTTCCCGGGCGAAGCCGTGGAGATCATGCCGGTGCTGCCGATCCCGGGCCGCTAGTGCCCGAGCCGTTAGTGCCCGGGCCGCTAGTGCCCGGTCGCCAGGCCCGCATAGCGAGCGGGGTCCGTTAATCTTGATGACCCCGTGATCCCGCCGCTAGTGACCTTTACCGCCGGCTCATGTAAAAGCCGTTCACATGAGCTGGCGCAAGGACCAAGGCCGCGCCGAGCGCGGCTATCATCACGGCAATCTCAAAGAGGCGTTGCTGCAGGCAGCCCTCGACCTGATCTCGAAGAAGGGGCCGGCCGGCTTCACCTTCGCCGATGCCGCGCGCATGGCCGGCGTCAGCCCCGCCGCGCCCTACCGCCATTTCCGCGACCGTGACGAACTGATCGCCAGTATCGCGCAGCGCGGCTTCGAGCAGTTCGAGTCGCTCTTGACGCAGGCCTGGGACGACGGCCGCCCCGACACCGTCTCGGCGTTCGAGCGGGTAGGCAAGGCCTATCTCGCCTTTGCGCGCGAGGAGCCCGCGTTCTACTCCGCGATGTTCGAATCCGGACTGCCGGTCGATTCCAATCCGACCTTGATGGCGGCAAGCGAGCGCGCGTTTGCGATCATCCGCGCTGCCGCCGAGCGGCTCGCGGCACTGGCGCCGCCCGGCACACCGCGCCCGCCGGCGATGATGATGGCGCTGCATATCTGGTCGATGTCGCACGGCGTCGCGTCGCTGTTCGGCCGCGGCGATGCCGCGCGGCGCAAGCTGCCGATGTCGCCGGAGGATCTGCTCGAGGCCGAAGTGCTGATCTATCTGCGCGGCCTTGGCTTCCTCACCGATCGCAGGCCGGGAACCGCTGCAGCCGACGACGAGCCGGCCGGCGACAGATCCGGCCCGTGGGGGAAGCCGAAATAAGGTTCAACGGCGAAGTCAAAAATAATCCGAGGGGTGCGTCATCTGCTCTGCTTGACTTTCCCGAGGGCTCGGCTATCTATGTAAATGTTATTTACATTCACAACGGCGTGATGCCGTCATGGAGAAGGAAATGGCCTACACCGCTGATGTCAATCGCTGGCGCGGCCCCGTCGAAGAGCCCTACCGTCCGCACTTCTACGCGACGCCCTGGCATCCCCTGAAGATCGCCGGGATCATCCTCGGCTTCATGATCTGGTGGCCGATCGGCCTCGCCCTTCTCTTTTTCACACTCGGGAGCAGAAAAATGGCCTGTTGGAGTCACTACGATCAGGATCGCTGGGCGAACAAGATGGAGCGCATGCAGGACAAGATGGAGCGGATGAAGAGCCGCATGGAGCGCCGCGGCTTCCCGTTCGGCGGCTTCGGCCCGCCCTCCAGCGGCAACCGCGCCTTCGACGAGTACCGCCAGGACACGCTGCGCCGGCTCGAGGAAGAGCAGGTCGAGTTCAAGAACTTCCTCGATCGCCTGCGCCACGCCAAGGACAAGGAAGAGTTCGACGCCTTCATGGCGCAGCACAAGACCCGTCCGACCCCGCCGAACGATCAGCCGCCGCAGAGCTGATCACGCGAGGCAAGCACTGAGCCTTCAGGCGATGTGCCCCCATAGCACCTGATGGCCTGAGCCGCCCGTTTGCGACAAGCAAGCGGGCGGTTTGCGTTGTGCGGCAGCCATGCCCATTCTATCGTCCTGAGGCGGGGCGATGAGGTGATCATGGCGGCATTTGCGACGGCGAGTCCTGACGATCTCTGGCTTGCGATCCGGCGCGAGGCGGAAGCTGCCGTCGTCGCCGATCGCTTTCTCGAGGCGTCGGCTGCCTTCATCCTCGACCAGGGCGATCTCGGCGGCGCGCTCGCCTTCCTGATCGGCCGGGCTATCTGCCGCGCCGAGGCCGATCGCGCGCAATTCACGCGGACCGCCCGCGAGGCGTTCGCGGCCGAGCCCGCGCTGGTCGATGCCGCGGCCATTGATCTCACAGCCATCGTGCGCCGCGACCCGGCGATCACCGGCTTGCTGGTGCCGTTGTTGAACTTCAAGGGCTACGTCGCGCTGCAGGCCTGGCGGGTGTCGAACTGGCTGTGGCGCCACGATCGCCCCGACCTTGCGCTGTTGATGCACGGTGCGGCGGCGGACCAGTTGCAGATCAGCATTCACCCGTCGGCCCGGATCGGAACGGCGGTTTTCCTCGATCACGGCACCGGCATCATCATCGGCGCGCTGGCCTCCGTCGGCGACGAGGTCACGATCCTGCAGAACGTCACCATCGCGCGGCATCAGGACGATCCGCGCCATGCCCCGACGATCGGCCGCGGCGTGCTGCTCAGCGCCGGCGCAACGGTGATCGGAGATCTCACTGTCGGCGATTTCGCCAAGGTTGGCGCCGGTGCGCTGGTGACGTCGGATGTGCCGGCCGGCTGCACCGCCGTCGGCGTCCCCGCGCGGCTGACCAATTGCGCAGAGGCAGGTGCACTTTCGTGAGATGAGTGCACCGACCGAGCCCCTCGCGCCGCTACGCCGGCACGAGCATGTCGGCGAGTTGCGTAAAGCTGTCCGCGTGGAGGTCGATCCAGCTTTCCGGCGCGACGTCGACCTTCGCCGCCGGCCCGAACTCCAGCGGGCGGGCGACGAACGCGGTACGCATGCCGAAGGCGCGGGCCGCCTTCAGGTCGTATTTGTGGCAGGCGACCATCAGGATTCTGCCGGCGGGATAGCCGAGGTAGTCGACTGCGAGCTGATACACCGCGGGTGACGGCTTGTAGCTGCGCGCAAGCTCCGCGGTCAGCACGGCGTCGAAGGGGAGCTTGGCGTGCTTGACCACCGCCACCACCGCGGCCATGCCGGCATTCGACAAGGTCGAGGTCACGAACCGGCTGCGCAGGCGCGCAAGGCCCTCGACGCTGTCGGGCCATGCGTCGAGCTTGCTCCATACCGAGTTCAATTCGTCGCGCTCGTTGCTCGAGAAGACGCGGTGACGATAGTCGGTGAACTCGGTGAAGCGGTGCAGATAGCGCCAGACGGTCTCGGAATTGGTATGGAAGATATGCGTGCCGTAGCGGTGCACCTCGACGCCGCTGTCGGAATCGACCTCCGAATAGGCGTTGCCGCCGATATGCGGACGGCGGTCGAGCACGCAGACGGAACGGCCGAGCCTGTTCGCCACCTGCTCGGCGATCACGGCGCCGAAGAAGCCGGCGCCCACCACGACGACATCGAAACTATCAAGCTGCATGTGGCCCCCGCCCCGCGCGGGCCCGGGCGGTAGCCCGCCGCGACATCCCGTCGGAGCTTCAACGGCGCTGCGGCCGACTTCCGGCGAAGATTTTGGTTAAGGCCGCGATAATTCCGAGCCCGGAACCGCGGGCTCGGCCGTTGAACGAGAAGCATGCGAGGCGCTGGATTTCTCCGCGTGCAGCAACAGCATCATGCGCGGAGGCCCCATGTCCGTAATCTGCGTCCTTTATTCCAGCAACACGACCTATGATTCGCTGCGCGGCATCCTCGCGATGGCGGCCGCCGAGCTCGACCGGCTCGGGCATGAGGTCAAGATGCTCGACCTGCTGGCGCCGGATTTCTCGGCCCGGCTCAATGCGCTGTTGCCGCGAAAGACCGAGACCATGGCGCTCGGCTTCTCCGGCATCGGGCTCGATATTCATACCAAGGACGGCCGGCTGTTCTGGGACGTCGCCCAGATCCCGGTCTTCACCTGGTTTTGCGATCACCCCTGCTATTTCGCCAAGCGGCACGGGCTCGAGAGCCGCTATGCCGCGCACGGCTACGTGTTTCCGGACCACGCCGCGTTCAACCGCGATCATCTGGGCGCCAACGGCGCCGTGTTCGCGACCCATATGGGTATCCCGGATCCCGGCTTCTTCGGCGGCCTGCCGCCCGAGCAGCGCAACGGCCGGCTGATCTTCGCCAAGTCCGGATGGAATCCGGTGGCGCTCGAGCGCGGCTGGCGCAAGACGATGCCGCCAAAACTGTTCGCACTGCTGTTTGATGCGATCGCCGAGGCGCGCGGCAAGACCTGCGGCGCGTTTCCCCGGATCATCGTCGACGTCGCCGAGCAGCATCTCGTCTATCTGAAGCCGGGCGGCGACCTGTTCAACGTGATCCTGACCCGGCTCGACAATTACACCAGAGGCGTGCGCACCCGCGAGGTGGGCGCGGTGCTGTCCGACTATCCGGTCGATTTCGTCGGGGGCGGCTGGAGCGATCTGGACGTCAGCGGACGCCCGGCCCGCGTGCTCGGCGCGATGACCTTCGATGCGATGCGCGAGGGCCTCGGCAGCTATCTCGCCGCGGTCTCGCTCAATCCCAATATCGACCTGTCGGTGCATGACCGGGTGTTCTTCGCGCTCGGCGCCGGCACCGTGCCGGTGTTCGACGCCAACCGCTTCTCGGCCGCGGAGATGCCGCATCTCGCCCGCTACAGCTTCGGCAAGGACGCGACAAGCATCGCCGGCGCCGTCGAGGCGCTGCTGGCCGATCCCGGCGCGGCGCAGGCGGCGACCGCCACCACGATGAGCGAGCTCTATCCACGCTTCTCGATGCAGCGGTCGGTGCAGGACATCCACGAGATCACGATGTCGATCGCGGGCGCTGCCGGCGCCAATCTGTTACCGGCCGAGCCGGTGCCGGCAGGCGTCTGGACGCCGAAACAGGCAGCCTGATCGCGTGTCGTTGGCATGACTGCGCCAGGTGCCGCACCGCGCGCGACGCGGACCGCCGCAGGCTTCGCGACCCGCTCATAAATCCAGTTGCCCCGTCGCCGGATAGACCACCGTCCCATCGCTCTGCACGATGGCGCCTTCGGTGAGGCGGGCGGGCTCGAGGCGGCGCTCCCCCATGAGGTGAACGACGGTTTCGCCGGACGCAATGAGATAGTCGGCGACGATGCGGCGGTGGCAGCGCCACCACACGGCTTCCGAGCACATGATCGCGCAGCGCAGCCCGCGGCCCTCGTCGCGCAGATGCTGCAGGCTCGCGTGAAACTGCGGCGACAGCGCATAGTCGGCGTAGTTGTGGAAGCTCTCGTTGCTCCAGAATCCGTTGACTGAAGGCGGCACGCCTCGCGCCTTGCCGCGCAGCCCGCCGAGATCGGCCAGATGTTCATAGGAGATGCCGGCGGCCGCCAGCGAATCGGGGAGCGTGTCCCTGTTGAACTGCGGATTGGTGCGCGACCGCGGCACCGTTCTGATATCGACGACACGGTCGATCCTCGCCGCAGTGAGCAGGATGATGAAATCCTCGAGACTGCGGTTGGAATGGCCGACCGTGAAGAACGGAAGCGCTACGCCTTCGCTAGGCATGATGGAGCGCGCTGCCCTTGTGCGCCGCGACGTGGTCGGTCTTGTCGCTCTTGATCTCGTATTCACGTCACGCTTATCGGCGCCGCCGCATTCTTGTTTTCGGCATTGGGCATGGTGATGCTGGTCCGCACCTTCATGGCATGAGAGTCGTGAAAAGCGCGTTCCTGCACAAGGCCACCGCACATGGACCCTTGCCGAGGCGAGAGATTCGGCCACACCAAATGCTTTCGGTTGGGCCGATGATATCACACCGCGAGAAGCGTGATGTCTACGTCCTAAGTTGGACGCGGCTTCGCTTGACCGCGCCCCGGACCGCAAGCAACAATAATAGATAACGTTGATGGGGATGGAGTCCCCCGACAACTGCCAAAGAGGCTGATGACTCCTACCGGGCACTTGCGCCGGTAGGATTCTCCATGTCCCTGCCGCGACGCCCGCATATGAGGGTGCGCGATGGGACAATACACTCAAGCTCAGCTGTATCGACAGGACGGCTGCGGCTTTCGGCAGCTGTCACTGCGACTTCCCGAAAACTCAAATCACGCGCCTGCGCGGCCGCTGTTTGTGGCCGTTCAGGGCGACCTTCAATCATGCCTCAAGCAAGGGGGCAGAAGACAATGACAAGCATTCCGGATTTGGGGCATCGACCAATCGCAACGGCAGGACTTCTCGACCGCAAACGCACGATCGCAGGATCACAATTCAATCGCTGGCTGGTACCGCCTGCGGCGCTTGCGCTTCACCTGTGTATCGGCATGGCTTACGGATTCTCGGTCTTTTGGCTGCCGATGAGCCGCTTGCTGCCCAACGTCAGCGCCGCGGCTTGCACGAACCAATCGTTTTTCGCTGAGCTCGTGACGACGACATGCAACTGGTCAGTGCCGGCTGTCACGCATATCTTCGAGGTCTTCATTGCCGTGCTCGGCATATCCGCCGCGATCTGGGGCGGCTGGCTCGAACATGCCGGCCCACGCAAGGCGGGCCTGATTTCAGCTCTGTGCTGGGGCGGAGGCCTCGTCCTGGCAGGGATCGCGGTCTCGGTTCATCAGCTCTGGCTCGTCTACGTCACGGCAGTCATATGCGGCATCGGTCAGGGATTGGGATACATCACACCGGTCTCGACTCTGATCAAATGGTTCCCCGACCGCCGGGGAATGGCCACCGGCTTCGCAATCATGGGCTACGGCGGCGGCGCAATGGTCGGCGCGCCCTTGGCGGTCTGGCTCATGTCTTACTTTGGTGAGCACGGTGTGCCGGGCGTCTCTTGGACGCTAATCACGATGGGCATCATCTACTTCATTGGCATGGGCATCGCCGCGTTTGGTTTCCGTGTCACCCCGACAGGGTGGAAGCCCGTCGGATGGACGCCACCCGCCCCGCGCACCAACGCGATGATCACGCCCCATCATGTCCATCTTCACCAGGCGTGGCGCACACCGCAATTCTGGCTCATCTGGGGCGTTCTCTTACTCAATGTCACAGCTGGTATCGCCGTCATTTCGATGGCAAGTCCAATGCTTCAAGACGTGTTTGGGGCAAAGCTGCTCGGGGTCGATTCGATGGATACCATCTCCTCCGCGCAACGCGCCGCAATTGCCGCCGCCGCTGCTGGCCTTGTTGGTCTCGTGAGCCTGTTCAACAGTGTCGGCCGGATTTTCTGGGCATCGCTCTCGGACAAGCTCGGTCGCAAGAATACCTACTACGCGTTCTTCCTGCTCGGCATCGCGCTCTACTGTGCCCTTCCGACCTGGGGCCACCTGGGCCTGCCAGCTCTGTTCGTGCTTTCAATTTGCATCATTCTCACGATGTATGGAGGCGGCTTCGCTACCGTGCCTGCATATCTCGCCGACATATTCGGTACGCAGATGGTAGGCGCGATCCATGGCGCCCTCATTACGGCATGGTCCGTCGCCGGCGTCATCGGCCCCGCGATTATCGCCGGTCTTCGTCAAGTCCAGCTGGATCATCACGTGCCAGCCAATCTGGTTTACGACCGCACGCTCTATCTGATGGCCTTTCTTCTGTTCTGCGGTTTCGTCTGCAATTTCTTCGTCAGACCTGTCGACAAGAAGTACTGGATGACCGACGAACAATTGGCTGCGGAGCGGTCGCTCCAGCATGAGGACCTTGCCGCCAGTGATTCCGAAACCGCCGCGCGTGGCGCTTTCGGTCTTACGGGGGCGCTCGCCTGGATCGCCGTCGGCGTTCCCTTCGGGATTGGATTGCTTATCGCGTTGCAGAAGGCCGTGGTCCTGCTCTAACGGCCATGCAAGCAAGACGCGCCGGCCGCCCCCCACGGCCGGCGCGTCTCGGCTTCCGACCGCTTAACTTAATCTCCGCTGGCGACTTCGCGTTCGAAGACGCGATCCATGGCGGCGGTGCGGTTGAAGTAGGGAAAATGCCCGTACCGGAAGGACAGCTGGCGCGCGGCATCTGACGCCCGCACTTTTGCAACCAGATACTGATCAAGAGCAGCCGCTAGCCCCGTACGATCGGCGCCCGACCTGCAGTGGATCAGAATGGGGCGCGGCGCGTCCCGGAGCAGGACGAGCAGGCGCTGACGTTCGTCCTCCGTCAGCTCGCGTCGCGCGGACAGCGCAAGATCGGCATGGATTGCACCGGCAACTCGCGTCGCTTCGATCTCCTTGTCGTACCACGGATCGCTCACATGCTCGCCCCGCAGGTTGATTACGGTGCGGATGTGGTAACGTTCAATGGTTTCCTTCAGATGGTCCCCGCTCATCTGCGCCGATCGGTACAATTGACCTTCCCGCACCACATGGAAATTGTCGGTCAGTTGAAGAAGGCCAGCCCAACCAAGCGCACCTGCGACGCAAAGGCCACAAGCCATCGCGACACTGCGGATGATGCGGCGGACAGTCGAAAGAACAGTATCGCGTTTCAAACGACTTGACCTACGGACGATTGGGATTAGCATAAGTACCATCGATGGGGATGGAGTCCCCCGATAACCGCCGCAAGGCTGATGACTCCTACCAACGCAACGCGTCGGTAGGAGCTCGTTCCTCCCAGCGCAAGCCCTTATACGCGCCATTCTTGCCGGGAGTCCAATAATGAACTTGAACGCACTCAAGGCGGGTCCACACGCCCCCGACGAGGTCAACGTCGTGATCGAAGTCCCTATCGGCGGGGAGCCCATCAAATATGAATTCGACAAAGCGTCGGGGGCTCTCGTTGTCGATCGATTCCTCTATACGCCGATGCGTTATCCCGGAAACTACGGTTTCATTCCCACGACATTGTCGGAGGACGGAGATCCTTGCGATGTTCTGATTGCCAATACGCGCGCGCTGCTTCCGGGGGCCGTGATCGCGGTCCGGCCGATCGGCGTGTTGATCATGCAAGACGAAGCAGGACCGGATGAAAAGATTATCGCTGTGCCTATCTCGCGCGTGACGAAGCGCTACGAGGACGTTCATGAGGCGACCGAGTTGCCACTTTTAACGCTCCAGCAGATCGAACATTTCTTTAAGCACTACAAAGATCTGGAAGGTGGCAAATGGGTCAAGGTGCTTCGATGGGGCGACACAGCTGAGGCCAAGGAACTTATTTCGAGGGCTCTGGACCGCCACAAAAGTTCGGCCGCGAAGTAGCCCGCGCATCGCTTGGCGCTGGAAAGAGGCTGAGCGACAATCGGGCACGAAGGCGGCTTATTACCCGCAGCGTGATCAGGTCGTTCTGCCGCCCTACTCGTGGTTTGAAAGCCCCGAGGAGTTCTATGGCGTGGCCTTTCACGAGGTCATCCATGGGACCGGGCACAAGGACCGGCTCAACCGTAACCTCTCCACACGGTTCGGCTCACACGCCTATGCGTTCGAAGAATTAGTTGCCGAACTGGGAAGTGCCTTCCTCTGTGCACACGCCGGCATCCCTGGAGCCGGCAACAAAGCGCAGCGACCATGGCCAGAGCCGCGATCTACGCCCGATACTCATCGGACCTGCAGAATCCTCGCTCGATTGAGGATCAGGCAGCGTTGTGCCGTCGTTGGTGCGAGCGTGAAGGCCACGAAGTCACTGAGGTCTTTTCTGATGCCGCGCTTTCTGGTGCTTCGATCCACGGCCGTGCCGGCCCGGCAAGACGGCAGCGATGCCGTGCAGGGCGCCGCGAATATTGACGTCGATCATCCGGTCCCACTCGTCGACCTTGAGCGAAGCGAGCGGCGAGAGCGGCATGACGCCGGCGTTGTTGACCATCACGTCGACACGCCCGAACTGCTCCTTGGCGTAATCGACGAAGGCTTGCGTGTCCTGGCGGCTGACGACGTCGAGGGCACGCATGCGCCCCGGCGACACCGCCGCGCGCCGCCGCGCCTTGTCGCCTCTGCCGGCGTGATCTAAGCCTGCCGGAGCGGGCTGCGAATTCATAACAATCGCCCGCGGTCCCGGTGAGGAAACAATGAGAACGATCGCCATTGCCGCGGCTGCCGCCGCCACATGTCTTGCCTTCAACATCGCCCATGCCGCGCCGCCGCTCCCGGAAGCTTCGGCGCATCAGGCTGGTTTCTCGGATCAGGGACTGGCGCGGCTCGATGAGTTCTTCGCGCGCGAGATCGCGGCCAAGCGCGTGCCCGGCGCCGTGGTGGCGATCGCGCGCGACGGCCGCCTCGTGCACTACAAGGCCTATGGCCAGCTCGATCCGGTCAAGGGCACGCCGATGCCGATCGATGCTGTGTTCGCGCTGGCCGCCCCGTCCGACCGAGCGCCGTTCGCTCCGCCCGGTAGAATGCATCCGCCGCAGGTCCGCTATGCTTTTTCGGCTATAACGGCCACGTAGCTGTAAGAACAGGGGGCTTCGGAAAAGGAAGCCCGCCGACCGGGGCGGGCAAGGTCTCAGGGAGGAAAACGCTCTGACAAGGGAGCGTGAAGCCAGTCTCCTCGATTCGATGGCGGCTGCGAAGATCGTATAACTACTGTCATCAGGCCCGGCATTATGCGAATGCTGCCACGGGCCCGGGCCGGCGGGCAACGCGCGAATATAACAGGGGAAGTTCATGAGCACGTCTGGAGTTTTTGCCCGCGTCGTCGCGGCGATCGGGGCCGGCGCCGTGGCGTGGCGGCGGATGCAGGGCGCCGAGCCCGCACCGGCCTGGGGCACCGCGCCGCAAATCCCGGCGGCGAAGTCGCAGGACGCGATCCCGACGCTGAAGATGCCGACGGCACGCGGCTGGGACAAGGGCCAGCTTCCGACCGCAGCAGCAGGGCTCAAGGTTAACGCCTTCGCCGCCGGGCTCGATCATCCGCGCTGGATCAACGTGCTGCCCAACGGCGATGTCCTGATCGCGGAGGCGACGCAAATCGCAGGAACCCCGCGCAGCGTCTTCCACTATGCGATGCAGGCGACGATGCGCCGCGCCGCCGCCCTCGGCGTCAGCGCCAACCGCATCACGCTGCTGCGCGACCGCGATGGCGACGGCGTCGCCGAAAGCAGCAGTACCTTCATGGAGGGGCTGCGCCAGCCGTTCGGCATGGCGCTGATCGGCGACACCTTCTATGTCGGCAACACCGACGGCGTGGTCGCATTTCCCTACACAGCGGGCGCGGATCGCATCACGGCGGAGGGACGCAAGCTCGTCACCTTCAAGCCCGACGGGCACTGGACCCGCAGCCTGCTGCCGAGCGCCGACGGCAAGAAGCTTTATGCCGGCGTCGGCTCGCTCAGCAACATCGCCGAGAACGGCATGAAGGTCGAGGAAGGCCGCGCCGCGATCTATGAGCTCGATCTCGCGGCCGGCACCAGCCGCATCTTCGCCGGCGGCCTGCGCAACCCGGTCGGGCTCGCATGGGAGCCGACCACCAATGTGCTGTGGACCGTCGTCAATGAGCGCGACGGCATCGGCGACGAGACGCCGCCGGACTATCTCACCTCGGTGCGCGACGGCGGCTTCTACGGCTGGCCCTACTGCTACTGGGGCAAGACGGTGGACGATCGCGTGCCGCAGGATCCGGCGATGGTCGCCAAGGCGATCCAGCCGGACTACGCGCTCGGCGGCCACACCGCCTCGCTCGGCCTGTGCTGGATGCCCGCAGGCACGCTGCCGGGTTTCCCCGATGGCATGGCGATCGGCCAGCACGGCTCGTGGAATCGCTCGACACTGTCGGGCTACAAGGTGGTGTTCGTGCCGTTTACGAACGGCCGTCCCTCGGGTCCGGCGCGCGACATCCTGTCGGGCTTCCTCGCGCCCGACGAGAAGGTGTCGTATGGCCGCCCGGTCGGCGTCGCGGTCGGCCCCGACGGCTCGCTGCTGGTGGCTGACGATGTCGGCAACGTGATCTGGCGCGTGACCGGGGCATGAGCGGCGGGCGAGCTAGTTCTTCTGCGGCGTGTAGCCGTCCGTAAGCGTTTGCATGAACGCGACCAGGGCATCTTCCTCCTGGTCGGTGAGGCCGAGATGGCCGGTCTTGCTGGTGTTCATGTTGTCGGTGGTTTCCGGCGCAGGCCAGCAGCCGGTGCCTTCACGCGGGTCGTGCGCGGCGCAGCGCGGCAGCACGTCGCGCGTGTTGTAGAAGTGGACGATCTCCTTCAGGCTCTTGAAGTAGCCGTTATGGCCGTAGGCCTTGACGAAGTCGGGCGAGGGCCGTTTGTCGACGTTGCGCAGTGTCGGCACCTGGAATCGGCCGCGGGTTTGCGACGCCAGCGGCTTCCAGCGCGCGTCGACGGCCGAGGGCTGGCTGAGCGGATGGCCGCTCGCCAGGAAGGCGCCGACCCCGCCATCGACGAACGCAGTGCCATCCTTGTTCGCGACATAGCCGCGATCGTCCGGCACGTTCTCTGCGTAGAAGGGCAGCTCCGGGTTCGCCGGCGTTCCGATATTGCTTGCGGTGAAGTCGGTGAACAGCGGGTCCTCTCCGGGCCCGCCGTCGCGATGACATTCGTTGCAGCGGCCTTTGCCGCGGAAGACCTCGTATCCCTGCTGCTCCAGCGGCGCGAAGGTGGCCTTGCCGGCCTGCACCGCATCGTATTTCGAGGAGAACGCCGTGACCTCGTGCGAAGCCTCATAACCCGCGATCGATTGCGCCATCTGGTCGAAGGTGGCTGCGGCGCGGCCGCGATCCAAATTGCTGAGATGCACCGGCAGCGGATCGCCGGCGGGGGGTGGTCCGGGGGTGTTGCAGACTGTCTCGACGTCGGCGGGCCAATTGATCGCGAAGGCCTGTGCGCCCCACAGAGCTTCGAACAGGCCGCGGTAGGGGCGCTGCGAGGCGCGATACACCGCGCAGGCGATATCGGGCAGGCCCATCTCGACCGGATTGGTCGGCGGTCCTTCGGCCTGCTCGGCGGCGGGATTGCCGAGGCGCCGCCCCGTCGCGCGCATGTCCCAGAAATTGCCGCCGACCAGATCGCCCTGGCCTTCGTTGTAGTGCAGGACCGGCGACAGCGGCGCGTAGGTATGGGTCTGGGGCTTGCGTTCGCTGAAGCGGGTGCGGACCGAGCCGGGATAGGAGCCGGTGGTCCGGTTGATCTCCGAGATCGGTCCGGTGAAGCCGGTCTCCGGCATGTGGCAGAAGGCGCACGCTTCGTTGCGGTTTACCGACAGCTGCTTGTCGAACAGCAGCAGCTTGCCGAGCAGCTCGATCTGTTGCACCTGATTGTCAGGAGCAGCCGCCAGGCGGGTCAGCGTATCGGCTTCGATCCGGTCGATCTCCGCTTCGACGCGGGCGATGTCGGCAAGCGTGGCCGGCGACAGCGGGTCCGTGCCGTCGCGCGCGAGCAGGATCGGGATCGCCGAACATGTGGCCGCGACCGCGACGGCGACGCCGGCCAGAATTCGAAATCTCATCTCGCCCCCCTGGACGCGGTCTTCCTGGACACGGTCTTGGCGTTGCAAGCTGCCCGCGCGGTCGGCGGCAGGGCCGGCAGCGTACAAGTCACGTCTGCCGCACTCAATGGGCTCTGATCGGTTACTCGTAGTCCGACCGGGTCAGGACGTATCTGCCGTGTACCTTCGCGAAAGTCTGATGAAGACAACCGGACGCAGTGCAGAGCCTTGGCTGGTTGCCGCATTGCAGGGCCGAATAGTCGAGGTGGATGACGGTGGCACTGTTTGCGAAGGTCGCGAAATAGTGACCGGCCTCAGGTCCTGCGGCGCATCTCGGTGCTCCAGACCGGGTCGACAGCGGCGACCGCCGTTGCGTTCGCGGCGAGGGCATGTCCAATAAGAACTGCGCCTGTCGCCAATGCCGGTAATGCTCTCATGGGACTCCTCTCGAGGCCTGAAACGGCGTCGCGCCATGCGAACGCACTGTCGATTGAGGAGCTAGTTTGACGAACGGTGGAAGATTAGTTGGCCAGGACTGGATGGACGATCCGGTCTGGCTGTAAAATGCGGCCGGGCACCATCAGGCGCAGGCCCGGTCGCGGCTCCATCTTGCGCACCGTCTCGCACACCGAGGCCAGCGATGGCCCGCAGGCGCTTCAACGCCGCCCGGTGATCGACTGCATGAAAACGCGATCCGCTTCCGGCAGCGCGTCGGTCCACGCCGGCTCGTCGCCGGGCTCGGGCAGCACATGGCCGAACTCGATCATCTGCCGTGGCTGCAACTCGTTGAGATAGACCCAGACCGCGCGCTTGCTGTCGACACTGGCGGCGGCTCCGACCGCGTCCGCCATCAGTTTGATCATTCGCGTCTTGTCGACGGCGGCGCGTCCGGAACGGATATGGCCGTAGACGAAGATGTGGTCATGGGCGACCGGGACGCCGCCCATGAACCAGTTGCCAGGCGCGACCTCGCTGAAGATCACCTGCGCGAAATAGCTCGGTGCGCCCGTCACCTCGGCGTGGATCCGGGTGATCTCGTTCGCGATCCGGCCCTTCTGTTCCGCGCTGAGGCGGCCTTGCGCGCTGGTGCAGTAATAGGTTGGCATCTGCGTGACCTCGCTCGAATATCGATTCGGTCCAGCTTCCGCACAACTATCCGCTCTGATCAAGCGGCCGGGGAACGATGTTCTTGGGGTCGGTCCTCAGCCGCAGGTGGTCGGAGACAGCTGATCCGCCGTTACGGCGCCAAAGGGTAACGTCTGCTGACAGATCTCACGGCGGAGGGGAAGTCAAAAGCCCCGCGAGGCCCGATAGCTCGGAAGCGCATAAAACCGGAATGAAATCCATAGCGGATTTCAACCATGCCCCTTGAGCCTTCCTCAACCTCCCCGGCCGATGCTTTGCCCGTCGCACAGGACCGACCAGGGATCGACAAGGAGCTTGAGCATGGCACGAACGACCGGACGAGCCACCGCGAGCAACGCCACCGCGCAATCGCGCGAGGATATCCTGAACGCGCGGGCCATCAGCACGCTGGGCGCCGGCGTCGTCAACGCGATGAGCGCAGTCGGCGCCGCCGTCATCAAGAAGCACAAGCCGGCGCTCGGCAAGAGCCCGGATTGGTTCTGGCACGTGTTCGCGAAATGCGAGGCCAAGGCCGCGCGAGTCGCCGAGCAGGCCGCGCGCGATCCGGAGGCCTGCGGCGATGCCACCTTCATCGAGGTCTATGCCGCGCAATTGCCGAAGCTGATGGCATCCGCACTCGAGAACCACGACAAGGCGCTCAAGGCGAAGTGAGGTCGGGTCAGGAGAAGCTGACAACGGCGATCGGGCCGTTGTCGTTCCCCCGATCTCTCTGCCGCGTCGCTGCGCAGAGCAGCCATGCAGCGGAAACCACAACCCGTCGCTGTTCGTATCCAACGGGTGGCGAAGCCCGCACTCGCGGGCTTCGGATTTTTCAATCCGGGACGGTTGATGGTGAAGCACCTTATTTCCGATGAAGAGAAGTGCGACGCGTGTAAAGGGACCGGCTTTCCAGAGGTGAAACAGCCGGGCGAGCCGGGGCGGAAGATCTATCCCGAGCCCTGCAAGCAGTGCGGCGGCAAGGGGCGGATCAGGAAGGCGACGTGGGGCAAGTAGCCGACTGAAGCAATCAGCATTTTAGGGCGGGTTAGCGTCAGCGTAACCCGCCATTGCTTCATCGCATGGGGTTGCGGCGGGTTACGGCTTCGCCTAACCCGCCCTACGTCTCGGCCTGCGCGGAAGTGCGACCGCATGTGACGCGCGTCACGGCGGGAGCCGGCGCCGCGAGCCATTGATAGCGCCATGAACGGGCGGTCTCCCGTCAATCATGGAGCTGAAAATGACGTCTGCCCTTGCGATCAGCGTTTCCGATGACGGCCTTGCTCTGGTGCCGGAGCACGATCAGGCCGCCGCGACCCTCGTCCCCGCCGATGCGGCAAGCGTGCCGCAGCGCCAGTTCTGGGAGACCGAGCACACCCGCCCGGATTTCCAGCCCTCCAACGAAGCCGCGCCCGAGCTGGTCGCGGCCACCGCAAACTATCTCGGCGAATGCATGCGGCATCCCTATCTGCCGGTGTCGGAAATCCGCGCGCGGCAGTTCGCCCGGATCAAGGAGCTGGTCGAGCTCGCCTACCGGGACATTCCGGTCTACCGCGCCAAGTATGATGCGGCCGGCTTCAAACCGGAACATCTGCGCGACTATGACGACATCCAGAAGATCCCGGTCATCACCAAGCCCGAGCTGGTCGCGGCCTTTCCGGACCAGTGCGTCAACAAGAAGTACAAGCCGGAAAACCTGTTTCCGACGCGCTCGTCGGGCTCGTCCGGCCAGACGTTGCTGATCCGCGTCGACTATGACGCCGTCATCACCGACACCATCCAGGGCGTCCGCCAGTTCGCGATGCAGAGCGGCGGCAATTACCGCGCCGAGGACCTGCTTGCCCATGTCTACACCGTGCCGTGGTGGTTCGATTCGATCGGAGGCGACTATCCGACCGCGTTCATCTCGAACCTGATCCCGCCGGCGCGCGTCGCCCAGCATCTGCGCTATCTCGGGCCGAAGATCCTCTCGCTCTATCCGTCGAGCCTCGATGCGCTGATGCCGCATGTCGACGAGTTCCGCTCCTCGCTCAATCTCGCGGTGACGCATTCGGAATATTCCTCGCGCACTGCTCGTGCGGAATGGTCGCGCCAGCTCGGCGTCCCCGTGCTCGACGAATATTCCTCCGAGGAGGCGACGCGGATCGCGCTCGAGATGCCAAACGGCCAGTATCACGTCTGCGAGGACACTGTGCATCTCGACGTGCTCGACCCCGTCACGATGGAGCCGCAGGCTGCCGGACAGTCCGGCATCGCCGTGATCACCAACCTGCTCAACGAGGCGATGCCGTTCATCCGCTACGTGCAGGGCGACTACATCACCCAGCCGGCCAATCCAGTGCCGTCTGACATCAACTGGTCGCAAATCGCCAGCATCGACGGCCGGCTCAACGATGCCTTCGTCAACCGCGACGGCCGTAAGGTGCCGGCCGGCAGCATTCTCGACGCGACTTATCGCTGGATGTTCGACTGCAATCTGCATTTGGCGCAGTTCGAGATCGTGCAGCGCGGCGTCGACCTCGTCGAGGCGCGCGTCGTGCTCGGCCAGGATACGCCGATGTCACGGCTGCGCGGTTCGGTCGCGCATTTGGAGGATCTGCTCGCGGCTTGCCTCGAGCATCCGGTCCGGGTGCAGGCCAACGCGCTGCTCGTGTTTCCGCCCAAGGTCGGCAAGCGCCGCCCGATCCGCCGCGAGATCGACTGATGCCGGCCGCACGGGTGGATGCCATGACACAGTCATTGAACCGCATCGCCGCCATGACGGCGCGCTATTACTACATCCTGCGCTCGTCATGGCTCCGGCTGCTCGAGATCGTCTACTGGCCGGCGATGCAGATGCTGGTGTGGGGATTCCTCTACACGTACCTCTATCAGAGCAAGTCGGCGATGGCCTCCACCGCCGGCCTGCTGCTCGGCGCCGTCCTGCTCTGGGACGTTCTGTTTCGCGGCCAGCTCGGCTTCACCTTCACCTTCCTGGAGGAGATCTGGTCGCGCAACCTCGCCAACCTGATGATGAGCCCGTTGCAGCCTTTCGAGCTTGCGGCCTCGCTGATGCTGATGAGCCTGATCCGGCTGGTGATCGGCACGCTGCCGGTGACATTGCTGACGCTGCTGCTGTTCGGCTTCAATGTCTATGCGATGGGACCGGGGTTGATTGCGTTCTTCTTCAACCTCGTGCTGACCAGCTGGGCGATCGGGCTCGTCGTCGCCGGCCTCGTGATCCGCCAGGGCCTCGGCGCCGAAAGCCTCGCCTACTCGATCATGATCGTGCTGCTGCCGCTGTGCTGCGTCTACTATCCGGTCGAGGCGCTGCCTCTCTGGTTGCATCCGGTCGCCTGGTCGTTGACGCCGACCTACGTGTTCGAGGGCATGCGCGCCGTGCTGCTCGACGGCACCTTCCGCACCGACCTGATGATCGAATGCCTCGCGCTCAACGCCGTCTATCTCGGCACGGGCTTCGCCACATTCGTTGCCCTGCTGCAGAGCGCCCGCCACAAGGGCGGCCTGCTCACCATGGGCGAGTAAGGGAGACATCCATGAGCCGCATCGAACGCTTTTTGCCCCGCAGACATCTGACACCGGTGTCGCCAAACACCACGCCCGCGCAGGACAATGCGCGTGTTAGCCTCGGTATCGATGAGGCGCCGGCCATCGCGGTCGAGGACCTCTGCAAGAAGTACCGCACCCATTGGGCCGTCGACGACGTGAACTTCAACGTGCCGAAGGGCTGGACCGTCGGCCTGCTCGGCGGCAACGGCGCCGGCAAGACCACCACCATTGCCATGATCATGGGCCTGGTGGTTCCAAGTTTCGGCCGCGCCATGGTGCTCGGCCACGACATGGCGACCGAGCGTCACAAGGTGCTCAGCCGGATGAATTTCGAAAGCCCCTATGTCGCGTTGCCGGGCCGGCTCACCGTGCGGCAGAACCTGACCGTGTTCGGGCGGCTCTATGGTGTCGCCAATCTCAAGGCGCGGATCGAGGAACTGATCGAGGATTTCGAGCTCGGCGACGTGCTCGACCGCGTCACCGGGCGGCTCTCGGCCGGGCAGAAGACCCGTGTCGCCGTCGCGAAGGCGCTGATCAACGACCCGGACGTGCTGCTGCTCGACGAGCCGACGGCATCGCTCGACCCTGACCGTGCCGAGTGGGTGCGCAGCCGGCTGCGCGCCTATCAAAAGCGCCGCGGCGCCACCATCCTGCTGTCCTCGCACAACATGACCGAGGTCGAGCAGCTCTGCGACTTCGTCGTGATCATGAGCCACGGCCGCGTCGTCGCGATGGGACGTCCGGGCGAACTCGCCGAGCGCTTCAAGTGCCGGGACCTCGACGAGGTCTTCATCTATCTGGCGAGGGTTGCATGATGCCCTCATTTGGTTCTCCGAACGACAAACCGGTTGCGATCCGTCAGGAACGCCGTTCGGACGTGGCGGCGCGAGACAGTCTGCTCGACGCTGCATTCGGTCCTGGCCGCTTCGCCAAGACCTCGGAGCGGCTGCGCGAGGGCCGCAAGCCTGCGCGCGGCCTCGCGTTTGTCGCGCGCCGTGGCGGCCACCTGGTCGGCACATTGCGGCTGTGGCCCGTCGTGACCGGTACCGGTCACGCCTGCCTGCTGCTCGGCCCGCTCGCGGTGGCGGAGGAGGCGCGGTGTCTCGGCATCGGCGCCACGCTGATGCGGCAGGCCTTGCAGCGGGCGCATCGGCTCGGTCACCGCGCCGTCATCCTGGTCGGCGATGCCGCCTATTACAGCCGCTTCGGGTTCTCGGCCGAGAAAACCGGTATGCTTCGCATGCCCGGCCCATATGAGCGCGACCGCCTTTTGGCCTGCGAACTCGTGCCGGGCGCGCTGACCGCCGCGCGGGGCACGATTGCCGCAGCCGGCCCGTCGCCATCACGGCTGTCCGGATTGATCGACCGGATCGCCGGCAGCCAGCCCCCGATCGGGCAACCGGCCTGATCCGCGGCTTTTTCCGCTGCGGGGGCATGGCGGTTTGGTCGTTCTTGGCGTAAAGCAGCCGAAATCGTCATGCGGCTGTGCCGCCTGCCGGGTACGCAGCCTCAGGTCGTCCCGCTCGACGTTCTGCACCCGGACCAATCAAGGTTTCCCATTCCGTGCCCTTTCCGACCACAAGTTCGCCGCTCGCCCGCGCCTTGGCTGAGCGCAACTACGATCAGCCGACCCCTGTCCAACTCGCCGTGCTCGCGGACGACGCCGTCGACCGCGATCTGCTCGTTTCGGCCCAAACCGGCTCGGGCAAGACCGTTGCCTACGGATTGGCCATGGCAAAGGACCTGCTCGACGGCGCCGAGCGGTTCGAGCCCGCGGCCGCACCGCTGGCGCTGATCGTCGCCCCGACCCGCGAGCTCGCCTTGCAGGTTCAGCGCGAGCTCGCATGGCTCTATGAGCATGCGGACGGTCGCGTCGTCTCCTGCGTCGGCGGCATGGACCCGCGCCGCGAGCAGCGCGAGCTTGCCGCGGGCGCTCACATCGTGGTCGGCACGCCCGGCCGGTTGTGCGACCATTTGCGGCGCGGCCGTCTCGACATTTCGGGCTTGCGGGTCGTCGTTCTCGACGAGGCCGATGAGATGCTCAATCTCGGCTTCCGCGAGGACATGGAATTCATCCTCGAGACCACGCCGGACACCCGCCGAACCCTGCTGTTCTCGGCGACGTTTCCGCGCGGCATCGTCGCGCTGGCCAAGCAGTATCAGCAGCAGGCGTTCCGGATCGAGGTCGCCGGCGACGAGGGCGGCCATGCCGATATCGAGTACCGCGCCATCCGGGTGGCCGCCGACGATGTCGAGCACGCGGTCGTCAACCTGCTGCGCTTCCATGAGGCGCCGAGCGCGCTGGTGTTCTGCAACACAAGGGAAGCGGTCAGGCATTTGCAGGCGGCGCTGCTGGAGCGCGGGTTCTCTGTGGCCGCGCTGTCGGGCGAAATGACCCAGAACGAGCGCACCCAGGCGCTGCAGGCACTGCGCGACGGACGGTCCCGGGTTTGCGTTGCGACCGACGTGGCGGCGCGCGGCATCGACCTGCCGAGCCTCGATCTCGTCATTCATGCCGATCTGCCGAAAGATCCGGAGGTCATGCAGCACCGCTCGGGCCGCACCGGCCGCGCCGGCCGCAAGGGTGTCAGCATCCTGCTGGTGCCGCCGGCACGGCGGCGGCGCGCCGAATTGCTGCTGGATCACGCCGGCATCGATGTGGTCTGGGGCTCTGCGCCGCAGGCGGACGAGATCCGCAAGCTCGACCATGACCGCCTGCTGCAGGACGCGGTGTTCTCCGAGGAGGTGACCTCCGAGGATCAGGTGCTCGCGCAGGCCTTGCTTGCCGAACGGTCGCCCGAGGCGATCGCCGCGGCGCTGGCCCGGTTTTATCGCGCGCGGCTGCCTGCGCCCGAAGACATTCTCGATCCCGGCGAGGGCCGGGGCCGCGACCGCGACGATCGCCGCGGCGAGCGCACCTCGCGCCGCGAGGATCGTCCCGCCGGGCCGCGATCGAAGGCCGGCAAGGTCTCCCCGCGTCACGGCATGGAGGAGGCCACCGTCTGGTTCCGCGCCTCGATCGGACGCAGAAAGAATGCCGAAGCCCGCTGGCTGTTGCCGATGATCTGCCGTCGTGGCGGCATCGACAAGCACGACATCGGCGCCATCAAGATCTCGGATACGACCACCGAGTTCGAGATCGCCGCGCGGGTCGCGGATTCCTTCGCCGTCAAGATCAAGCGTCCGGACAAGGAAGACACCATCCGCATCGAGCCGCTGGCGGACGCCCCGCAGCGGCAGGCCCCTTCGGACAAGCCGGCGCGCAAGCCCAGGCCCGATGCTTGGCGCGACAAGGATGACGGCGGCCACAGCGCACCGCGCCGCGACGAGCCGCGTGACGATGCGGCCGCAAAGCGACGCGGCAAGCCGGACCGCGAGGCGCGAGCGTTTTCGAACGAAGGCGCGGGCCGTTCGCGTGAAGACTACGCGCCAAAACAGGAATCGAGAGCCGCGTTCCGCTTCGACCGGGACGGCAAAGGCGCGAAGCCGAAATCCGGCGACGAGCCAAGGTTCGGAAAGAAAAAGCAGCATCGGAACAAGTCCGGCCAGGCTGGACACTGGCCAGACGTGTCGCCGGCGAAACCGAAGTTCGGCAAGAAGCCAAAGAAGAAGCATCGCGGCTGAGTTGGCGGGCGATGCGGCGCAGCGTTTCAGAACTGCGTCCCCACCAACACCCGTCGTCGCCTGGCTTGACCGGGCGATCCAGCACGCCGCGGCGTTTCGGCTCAAGCACTGGCGTCTCTGGAATACTGGATCACCCGCATGCGCGGGTGATGACACCGAATATGCTAATTGACAGTTCAATCCGAACTCAGCCCCGTCATCCTGAGGAGCCCGCGCTTGCGGGCGTCTCGAAGGATCGACGGCCCGGCTGGCGGCCGTGCATCCTTCGAGACGCGCTACGCGCTCCTCCAGCGCCAAAGGCAAGCCTTTGCGCGGGGATGACGGTTGTGAAAGTTTTCGCAAGGAGATGCTCTGAGGGGATGCGCGAGTGAAGCTACGCCACCAGCGCGATCTTCGGCACGGTGGCGAGCACCGACTGGTTGCGGCCGTTGGCCTTGGCGGCGTAGAGCGCCTTGTCGGCGGCTTCGATCAGGTCGGACCATTGCTGGCCGGCGAGCGGCCGCATGCTGGCGACGCCGATGCTCACCGTCGTGATCAGCTCGCCCTCGCACCATTGCTGGACCTTGTTGCGGATCGTCTCCGCCAGATTGAAGGCCTCGAGCGCGGTCATGTTGGGCAGCAGCACGGCAAATTCCTCGCCGCCGAAACGCGCCGGGCAGTCGCCGGCGCGGCGCACCGCATCCGAAATGCAGATCGCGATTCCCACCAGCACCTGATCGCCGGCCTGATGCCCATAGGTGTCGTTGTAGGCCTTGAAGTGATCGGCATCGATCATCAACAGCGCAACTGGCTGGCCGTACCGGCCGGCACGGCGCCATTCGCGGTCGATCTCTGCATCGAATTTGCGCCGGTTCTTCAGGCCGGTGAGGGCGTCGGTGGTCGCGAGCTCCTCGAGCTTGTCCTCGGCGTCGGCGCGGCGGACGATCTCGCGGGCGAGCACCAAGGTCGCGCTGAGCACGAACAGCACCAGAAAGGCCATGATCGCGCCGATCCTGATCGCCTCGGTGCGCCAGAGACTGAAGACGGCTTCGAGCGGCTTGCCGACCACGACGTAAAGCGGCCCGCCGCTGCTGCTGCGCCTCACATAGAGCCGCGGCGTGTCGTCGACCGGGCCCTTGCCGGAGAACGCGCCGCCCATCTTCGGGTTCTCGGACCTCCAGTCCAACTGCTCGGCGAGGTTCTTGCCGATCACGTCGAGATCGAACGGCGTCCGCATGATGATGGTGCGGTCGTTGCGCAGCACGGTGATGGTGTCGCCCGGCGTGAGGTTCAGCCGCCCGAACAGATCGTGGAAGTAGCTGAAGCGGATCGAGCCGACCACGACGCCGAGGAAGCGGCCGTCCTCACCGGTGATGCGCCGGCTCAGCACGATGGCGTAGGCGCCGCGATGCAGCATCGGCCGGCTGACATACAGCCCGGTGTCGGGATGGTCGCGCTGGATGGCGAAATACTCCTCGTCGCTGCGGTTCTCCGGTTGCGGATCGAGGCTCGCGGCGTCGATGGTCAGATTGCCCTTGACGTCGAACACCTGGATCGCGCCGAAATGCTTTGCGGTCGCGGCGTGATCGAACAGGATCAGCTGGCGCAGTTCCTTGCTGACGCCGCGGATCTCGGGCATTTCCAGATTGCTGGCGACCGCGCGCAGCGACAGGTCGTAGAGCTCGACGTTGCGGCTGATGTCGGCCTCGATGCCTGACGCCAGATTCTCCAGGGTCCGGCGGGCCAGCTGTTCCTCGCCGCGGCGCATGTCGAACATCACGCCGGCGCAGACCGCGGAAAAGCCGAGGACGGTCGCAACGGACGCTGCGATCAGCAGCTTTGCCGATAGCCGCCAGCGCCGCCTTGCGTCATTTCCCCGTCGAAATGGCATGTCCCGCTCCAAAGCGCCGTCATGCAACGGGAAATCTTGTTGTCGCCTTAAATGGCGACAGCGGCCGCCGAATGGGTTAACGGGTGGTTGCCGGACCCTGATTTTTTATCGAGGATGTTGTGAACGTCTACGACGCGCTGCGGGATTATCTGAAGAAGCAGCATTTGCCCGAATTCGTGCTGACCTTCGAAGAGATCGAGGCGATCATCGATGCGGCGCTGCCGCGCGCCGCGCACCGGGCGTCGTGGTGGGAAACCCTGCGCAGCCCGCAGGAGAAGATGCCGCAGCGCGAAGCGTGCCTCGACGCCGGCTACATCGCCACGCGCCAAGCCGACGGCAAGAGCGTCAGGTTCAAGCGCATGCCGAAGCCGCGCTAGCTCGCGGCTTCCAGCCGTTCCTCGGTGAGCAGGCGCGTCGCGGCATCCGCGTCCATCGGCTCGCCGAAGGCAAAGCCCTGCGCGTATTCGCAGCCGAGCTGGTAGAGCTCGACGGCGTCCGAATCCGTCTCGGCGCCCTCCGCCACCACTTCCATGCCGAGATCGTGCGCCAGCGCGATGATCGATTTCAGGATCACCGGGCGGGTGCCGCGGCTGGTGGTGCGGACGAACGACTGGTCGATCTTGATGGTGTCGAACGGGAAGCGCTGCAGATAGGACAGCGAGGAATGTCCGGTGCCGAAATCGTCGAGCGACAGCCCGGTGCCGAGCTCGCGGATCCGCGCCAGCATCTGGGCGGCGTGCTCCGGATTCTCCATGACCAGCGATTCCGTCAGCTCCAGCTTCAGCGTGCCGCGCGCCACCGAGGAGCGCGACAGCACGGTGCGGATGTCGTGGATCAAATCGTGGCGCAGCAATTGCCGTGACGACACGTTGACCGACGCGAAGATCGGCTCGCGGGCGCGCATCGCGCGCTGCCACACCGCGAGCTGGCGCGCGGTCTGGTCCATCACGAACATGCCGAGATCGACGATCAGGCCGGTCTCCTCGGCGACGTTGATGAATTCCGACGGCGACATCCGGCCGAGCTTGGGATGGTCCCAGCGCGCCAGCGCCTCGAAGCCCGCGATCGCGCGATCTTCCAGCCGCACGATCGGCTGGTACAGGATCGTGATCTCCTGCCGCTCGATGGCGCGGCGCAGGTCGCTCTCGAGGGTCAGGCGGTCGGTCTTCCGCGCCCGCATCGCCGGCTTGTAGACGTCGATGCGGTCGCCGCCGATCCGCTTCGAATGATACATCGCAAGCTCGGCGTCCTTGATGATCTCGTCGGTCAGCGGCGCGGCCGGGTCGGACAGCGCAAGGCCGATCGACGCGGTCAGGAAGATCTCGCGGTCGTTGAAGGCGATCGGGGCGCGGATGGTCTTGCGGATGGTCTCGGCGAAATTGGTGATCCGCGCCGGGTCCTGCTCCGACAGCAGGATGAGGCCGAACTGGTCGCCGGCCATGCGCGCTAGCGTGTCCTGCGGCTTGAGGATGCGGGTGAGGCGGCGTGCCAGCGTCAGCAGGATGGAGTCGCCGACCGCAATGCCGACGGAATCGTTGACCTGCTTGAAGCGGTCGAGGTCGATCACCATCAGGGTTGGCCGCAGGTTCGGCATGGTCTTGGCGAGGTTCGCCACCGCGCCGAGGCGGTCCATGAACAGCCGGCGGTTCGGCAGGCCGGTCAGGTTGTCGTGCACGGAGTCGTGCAGCATCCGCTCTTCGGAGTTCTTGAACTCGGTGACGTCGGTCAGGGTGCCGACCACGCGCGAGACCTCGCCGTCCGAGCCGACCACCGGCCGCGCCTTCAGCGCGAACCACATGAAGTGGCCGTCGGGCGTGCGCAGCCGGAAGTCCTGCACCAGGCGGCCGCGACGCTGGTCGAGCACGCTGTCGAGTGCGGCGCGGAAGCGGTCCTGGTCGAGCGGGTGCAGCACCTCGAGCCATTTCGCGGCCGGGCCTTCCAGCGTGCCGCGCTTGAGGCCGAGCAGCGCCTCGGTCTCCGGGCTGGTGAACACCTTGTCGGCGGAGACGTCCCAGTCCCAGATCAGATCGCCGGAGCCGGTCAGCGCCAATGCGCGGCGCTCGACATCGGAGACGACGCCGGTGGTGGCGCCGCCGCCGGCGAAGGCGTGCTGCATCACCGTAAATCCAATGAGCATCACGATCAGCACCAGGCCGCCGAGCAGCGCCGGGCCGACGATGTCGTTGGTGACGGAACCCGCGACCGTCATGCCGGCCGCGACCACCCAGACCACCAGCAGGAACCAGGTCGGGATCAGCAGCACCGCGCGGTCGAAACCGTGGGTCGAGAGATAGACAATCAGCGCGAAGCCGGCGAAGGCGATCATCACCAGCGACATCCGCGCGATGCCGGAGGCGACCGCGGGGTCGAACAGCGCCAGCGCCACCAGCGAGCCGAGGAAGACCAGCCAGCCGATCGTGATGTGCGAGTAGCGGACATGCCAGCGACTGAGGTTGAGATAGGCGAACAGGAACACGAGCAGCGTCGCCGCGAGGATCGCCTCGCCCGCCGCGCGCCAGACGCGCTCGGCGTTGTTCGACATGTCGAGCACCTTGCCCCAGAAGCCGAAGTCGACGCCGATATAGACCAGCACCGCCCAGGCCAGCGCCGCGGCGGCCGGGAACATGATGCTGCCCTTGACCACAAACAAAATCGTGAGCACGAGCGCAAGCAGGCCCGAGATGCCGATCACGATGCCCTGGTACAGCGTGAACGAGTTGACCTTGTCCTTGTAGGCGTCGGGTTCCCACAGATAGAGCTGCGGCAGCTTGTCGGTGCGCAGTTCCGCGACATAGGTGACGACAGCGCCGGGATCGAGCGTGATGCGGAACACGTCGGCGGTCGGGCTCTCCTGCCGCTCGGGACGATCACCGACCGACGGCGTGATGGTGGCGATGCGCGACAAGCCGAGGTCGGGCCACAACAGGCCGGACGACACGATGCGATAGTGCGGCGCGACGATCAGGCGGTCGAGCTGGTCGTCGGTGTTGTTGGCGAGCGCGAACACCACCCAGTTCTGGCCGCCTTCGCGGGCGCGAACTTCGATGCGGCGCACGATGCCATCGGTTCCAGGTGCAGTGGAGACCTGGATGCGGTCGGTTTCGCTGCGCTGATGGTCGAGAACCGCGGTGAGGTCGATCGCCGGCGCATCGCTGCGCACGCTGACCGCGTCGATCGCATACGCGTCAGGCGCAGCGGCAAACATCATGAGGCCCAGCGCCAGCAGCGCAAGGCACCTGATCAGACGCAATGTCAGTACTCCGCGATCGACAAACTGCCCGGGCCCGGCGACCGGCCCGGAGGTGGCGCGATAAATGACACGAAAGCGAAGGGAATCAAAGGGTTTCCGCCCCTGCTTCCGCTGCGAGAGTTAAACCACCAACACAATTTTGCCAATATGTTCGCTGGTCTCCATGCGGCGGTGCGCGTCGGCGGCCTTTTCCAGCGGGAATGTGCTGTCCATCAGCGGTTTGACGCGGCCTTCGCGCAGCAACGGCAGCACCTTCGCCTCGATTGCGGCGACCATCGCCGCCTTGTCCGCATTACTACGGGGGCGCAGGGTCGAACCGGTGTGGTGCAGCCGCTTGACCATCAGCTTGGCGAAATTGGCCGTGGCCTTCGGTGTTCCCGACAGGAACGCGATCTGGACGATGCGACCCTCGACCGCGGCGGCGTCATAGTTCCGGACGATATAGTCGCCGCCCACCATGTCGAGGATGACATCGGCGCCGTTGCCGCCGGTCGCCTTCTTCACCGCTTCGACGAAATCCTCGGTCTTGTAATTGACCGCGTGATCGGCGCCGAGCTTGAGGCAGGCGTCGGCCTTGTCCTGCGAGCCGACGGTGACGATCACCTTGGCGCCGAACGCCTTGGCGAGCTGGATCGCCATCGTGCCGATGCCCGACGAGCCGCCGTGAATCAGCAGCGTCTCGCCGGCCTTGAGCGCGCCGCGTTCGAACACATTGTGCCACACGGTCATCAGGGTTTCCGGAATTGCGCCGGCTTCCCGCATCGACAGCGAGGGCGGTACGGTCATCGCCTGCGCGTCCTGCGCGATGCAATATTGCGCGTAGCCGCCGCCGGCGACGAGCGACATCACCTTGTCGCCGATGTTGTGCTTTGCGCCTTCGCCGAGCGCGACCACTTCGCCTGCGATCTCGAGGCCGGGCAGGTCGCTCGCGCCGGGCGGCGGCGGATAGGAGCCGGAGCGCTGCGCGACGTCGGGGCGATTGACGCCGGCGGCCGCGACCTTGACCAGGATTTCGCCGGGACCCGGCACCGGCAGCGCGCGGGTCTCCGGCACCAGCACCTCCGGGCCACCTGGCTTGCTGATGGCAACGACGGTCATTTGTGCGGGCAGGTTTGGCATGGTTCGTCCCTGGTCAGTGAAGAGGATTGGCTTGTGGCATACCGCCTTTTCCAACGAAGCGAAACGCCATTAAGTCCCGAACCGCCTCGTCAGATGGTCGGCTTTTTCGGGGCTGATTTTCTCGACCAGCGGGCCGAGCCTCGCGACCGGCGTGCCGGCGCCACTGTCCAGCAGCGGAATGAGTGGGCCGTTGGGCCAGCGCGGGATCACATCGTCGCGACCGAATGAGCCGAGCACGCGCGCCGCGAGGTGAGGAACGATGCTCCACGCCAGCGTCGCGCAGAGTGCGACAAGGTTGAGGCCCGTGCGGGTGATGATCGCCGCGCGTGCGGGATCGGACTTGATCGCCGTCCATGGTGCGGTGTGTTGCAGGTAGGCGTTCGCGGTATCCCAGATCGCGCGGGTCGCGGACGCTGCGGCGCGAAATTCCAGCGCCGTGTGATGGCCGTGGAGCGCTGCGATGCGCTGCTCCAGATCAGACGCGAGTTGCCGCTCGGCGTCGCCGGGAGCGCCGCCGTCCGGGATGCGGCCGTCGAAGGCGCGATGCGCAAAGCTGATGATGCGGTTGGCGAGATTGCCGAAGATATCGGCGAGATCCTTGTTCACATCGGCAACGAACCTGGTGACGGCAAAATCGGTGTCGGCGCTTTCGGGCGCGTTGGCGATCAGCCACCAGCGCCAGAGATCGGCCGGCAATTCCTCCAGCGCCGCGTCGGTGAAGATGCCGCGCTTCCTGCTGGTCGAGAACTTGCCGCCCTCGTAATTGAGCCAATGAAATCCCTTGATCACATCGGCGGTCTTCCACGGCTCGCCGGAGCCGATCAGCGTCGCCGGAAAGCTCACGGTGTGGAACGGGATGTTGTCCTTGCCGAGAAACTGGATGTAGCTGACCTCATTGGCCTGCCACCACCATTGCCGCCAGTCGCGGCCGGGCGCAGCGGCCGCCCATTCCTGTGTCGCCGCGATGTAGCCGATCGGTGCGTCGAACCAGACGTAGAACACCTTGCCGTCAAAACCCTCGCGCGGGACTGCGATGCCCCAGGCGAGATCGCGCGTGATGCAGCGGTCGCGCAGCTCGGCATTGAGCCAGCTCTTCGCGGTCGACACCACGAAGGGCGGCCATCCGGTGCGGCTGTCGATCCATGCGCCAATGCTGTCGACAAGCTGCGACTGGCGCAGGAACAGATGACGGCTGTCTCGGATCTCGAGCGCGCGGTCGCCTGATAGCGCCGAGCGCGGATCGATCAGGTCTGGCGGGTCGAGCAGCGTGCCGCAATGGTCGCATTGATCGCCGCGCGCGTTGGGATCGCCGCAATGCGGACAGGTGCCGAGCACGTAGCGGTCGGGCAGGAAGCGCCGGTCGGCCGGCGACCACACCTGCCGCGCCGAGCGCGCCTCGATCAGCCCGGCTGCGTCGAGCCGGCGATAGAAGTGCTGCGTCAGTGCGTGGTTGTGGGGCGAGCTGGTGCGCCCGAAATGATCGAAGGAGAGACCGAAGCGCCGGTAGATGTCGGCCTGGACGGCGTGCTGCGCATCGCAGAATTCCCTGATATCTTGCCCTGCCTCGATGGCGCCGAGCTCGGCCGGCGTGCCGTGCTCGTCGGTCGCGCAGATGAAGAGCACGTCGCAGCCGGTCTGCCGGCGGAAGCGGGCGTGGACATCGGCGGGCAGCAGCGAGCCGATCAGATTGCCGAGATGCTTGACGCCGTTCACGTAAGGAAGGGCGCTGGTGATGAGAATTTTGGTCATGGTTAGGGGTCTTTCGCGTTCGGTGATGCCGACCCCCAAGAAAAATTTCGACGAAATCAAACCGGAAAATCAAAAAGCCCTCCCGCGTGATCGGAAGGGCTTGGGGTCGGCTCATGCCTGGCGCGCAGGCGCACTATCCCGTCCGGTCAGACTCCTTGCGGTCGGGCCGGGGCATTCGCGTCAGATGTTGCGCGCACACGAAAGTCACTGCAAAATTCTCCTGCACGACGACATTTACCATCTCTGGACGCACGGCGCCAGACAGCATCGCGGGGAGGACACATGCCGATTGAGGATGAGGACCGGCCGCGGAAGAAGATCACCCACGAGATCGGACAGGATCTCTCCCTGCTCTCGGTCGAGGAATTGACCGAGCGCATCGCGCTGCTCAATGCCGAAGTCGATCGCCTGAAAGAGGCGATGACCAAGAAGCGCGCGTCGAAGGATGCCGCGAACGCGTTCTTCAAGTCGTAGCGCTGCGACATTACTCGGCCCCTCGTAGCCCGGACGAAGCGAAGCGCAATCCGGGGCGCGCTATCCGCGGATGAACCGTCCCCGGATTTCGCTGCGCTCCATCCGGGTTACGCCACTGCTATTCGAAGCCGCCCTCAATCCGTCATCCCCGCGCAAAGGCTTCGCCTTTGTCGCTGGAGGAGCCGCGAAGCGGCGTCTCGAAGGATCGACGGCCACGGGCCGGGCCGTGCATCCTTCGAGACGCGCTACGCGCTCCTCAGGATGACGGATTACGTTCGCGCGACCTGTTGGCTCCATCCGGACTGCGTGTTCGTGTGCAACCCCTGTCCCAAACTAGGTCAATGGCCGACATGGCAAACAAAGCCTGAAGAAATCCGTTCATTTACGATCGGTTAAGCTTTCTCGATTATGACTGCATTGTCCTCGTTTGGACACCGAGTGGCTCCTGTCCACTCTGTTTGACGCCTCCCTGTTATCAACTTCAAAAGCCGCCGGAAACGGCGGCTCTTTTTTGTGCGTCCTATCCGTTGGAAACCATAAATCCGGTTGCGGCTGGACTCTTCGGCGCGCCCGCGCAATGATTTGTTCATCATAAGCTGGCGCGTCAGATGCCAGCGGGCGTTACGATGGTGTGAGGGCGTTAACCATGGCCGATCGTTCCCAGAACGAAGCCGGGCTTGTGCTGTTCAGTGAACGGCTGACCAATTCTGCGGCATTTGGCGTGCTGTTCCGGGAAGGCATGGACCTGGTCGAGCAGACCGCCGCCTATCTCGACGGCGACGGCCGTGCCGAGGCCAAGGCGCTGGAACGCTCCGTCAGCCTGACCTATGCCACCGAGAGCATGCGCCTGACCACGCGGCTGATGCAGCTCGCGTCCTGGCTGCTGCTGCATCGCGCGGTCAAGGAAGGCGAGATGACGCTGACCCAGGCCAATCGCGAAAAGACCAAGGTGAAGCTGTCGGCCGCCGATCCTGGCCCGGTCGACATGGTGACCAAGCTGCCGGAGCAATTGCAGCAGCTGATCGCCCGCTCGATGGATCTGCAGGCGCGCGTCCGCCGCCTCGACACCACGATCCATGCGCCGGCGCCGGATCGCTCGTCGATCGGCAACCCGCTGGTGCCGCAGCTCAACCGCCTCAAGGCTGCGTTCGAGCAGTAAGATCCGAACACTCAGTGTGAAGCCTCGGTGCGGCGCGGCTTGGCCCGCCGCTGTGACGTGTGCTGATCGATCACGCGTCGCAGCCGGATCGCCGCTGCCTCTAGCTCGTTCGGTTCAAATCCGCCGAAGCCGAGCATCAGGCCGGGCCGCGCCGCTGCCTTGTACATCGGTGAAATCGGCCGCACGACGATGCCGTCGGCAAGTGCTGTCTTCGCCAGTCGCACATCATCGAAGCCTTGTGGCAACCACAGCAGCAGATGCATGCCCTGGTCGCTCGGTTGCAGCGTGACGTCATCGGGCATGTGACGTCCGAGCGCCGCGATCAGCGTCGCGCGCCGCGCGGCATAGACGCCGCGAATGCGCCTGATATGCGCTTCGAACAGCCCCTCGCGCATGTAGGCCGCCAGCACGTGCTGGTCGGTGGTCGGTGAATGCCGGTCGAGCAGCGCCCGCGCGCCGGCGAAGGCGTCGATCAGCGGCAGGGGCGCCACGACGTAGCCGAGCCGCAGCGAGGGAAACAGCACCTTGCTCAGCGTACCCAGATAAATCACGCGCGACGGCGCGAGGCCTTGCATCGACGGGAAAGGATGACCGGCATAGCGCAGCTCGCTGTCGTAATCGTCCTCGACGATCCACGCATTGCTTCGCTGCGCCCACGCCACCAGCGCGTTGCGGCGGGCCATGCTCAAGGGCATGCCCAGCGGGTACTGATGCGAGGGCGTCACGAAAGCCGCGTGCGCATCCGGACACGCGGCAATCGCCGCATCGACGTCGATGCCTTGTGCATCGACTGCAACACGCGTGGTGACGAGATCGAGATCGTCGAGCACGGCCGTCATGCCGGGATAGGCGGGATCCTCAGCCCACACCCGATCGCCCGCCGACAGCAGCACGCGGCCGGCGAGATAGAGGCCCTGTTGCGTGCCGGCCGTGATCACGACCTGCCCGGGTTCGCAATGCACCGCGCGGGATTTGCGCACATAGTCAGCGATTGCCTGCCGCAGCTCCATCAGGCCGCGCGGATCGCCGTAGCTTGCAGGCGCTGCCGCGCGAGATGCGCGCACGCGGTTGCCGAGGCGGCGCCAGTTGTCGTCGGGCGCGACCGCGCCGCCGGGGACCGCGATCGCGAACGGGATTTCGGGCATCGGCGTGAAGGCCGCCACAACCTTGGCAAGCCGCACCGCGCGCGGCGGCAACTCGATCGGTGCTGATTTGTTCGGGCTGCGGCCAGCCGCCGGGCGGGGTGGCCCTGCTTGTTCCGCGAGCGTCGGCGCGACGCGGGTGCCGGCGCCGACCTGCGATTCCAGATAGCCCTCGGCCTGCAACTGCTCGAAGGCTTCCATGACCGTGCCGCGCGCAACGGCGAGCGAGGCCGACAGCGCGCGGGTCGACGGCAGATATTCGCCGGCCTTCAACTCGCCATTAGCGATGGCGGCGCGCAGGGCCCGCGCGATCTGGCGCCCAACCTGTCCGGCGCCGCGGTCGACCGCCCGCAGCGAGGGGATGCTGATGGTGGGGCGCAGGCGGGGCATAGTGGACCAGTCATTGTCATCGAAAGTGGCTCTTATCATAGGCCACTTCGGCGCTATTGTGCGAGCAGCAATTGATGAGGTCGACCAAGAGGTCTGCAATGTACCTGCCGCCGCATTTCAAGATCGACGAGCTCGGCCCGATCCACGCCGCGATGCGGGCCTCAAAGCTCGCGACGCTGGTCACCGCGACCGCCGACGGGCTGATCGGAACGCCGCTGCCGCTGATCCTCAGTGAAAACGAGGGTGATTACGGCACGCTGTACGGTCACGTCGCGCGGCCCAATCCGCAGTGGAAGCTGCCCGCCGTGGGTGACGCGATGGCGATCTTCATGGGCCCCGACGCCTATGTGACGCCGTCCTGGTACGTGACCAAGGCCGAGCACGGCAAGGTGGTGCCGACCTGGAACTACCTCGCCATCCACGCCTATGGCGCTGCCGAGTTCTTCGAGGACGCGGATCGCCTGCTCGACGTCGTGACCCGCTTGACCGAATTGCACGAGAAGTCGCGCAAGGAAGTCTGGCAGGTCAGCGATGCGCCCGATGATTTCATCAAGGCGCAGTTGCGCGGCATCGTCGGCTTCCGGATGCCGATCACGCGGATCGACGCCAAGAAGAAGATGAGCCAGAACCGCAAGCTCGAGGATCGCACCGGTGTCATCGCGGGCCTTGGCGCCAGCGACAACCCTGGCGACCGCGAAGTCGCGGCGATGATTCCGGCGAACTGACGAAGCCATCGATGGAATTGTACCTTGCCTTTGCGGTCACGACCGCGACCTTCGCGCTGATCCCGGGGCCGGCCATGCTGTACGCCGCGGCCCGCACCCTCGCAGGCGGCCGGCGTGCGGGGCTGATGGCCTCGCTCGGCCTGCATCTTGGCGGCTATGTTCATGTCATTGCCGCGGCCGCCGGCCTCGCGCTCCTGTTTCATGCGGTGCCGCCGCTATTCATGGCGATGAAGCTTGCCGGTGCGGCCTATCTGGTCTGGCTCGGGCTGTCGCTGTTTCGCGATCGCGACACTGCAAAGCGCCCCGAGCTTGCGCCGCCCTCCGCGGAGCGCGCCTTCGCGCAAAGCATCGTCGTCGAGGTGCTCAATCCGAAGACCGCGATCTTCTTCCTTGCGTTCCTGCCGCAGTTCGTCGATGCGTCGGCGAGCCTGCCGGTATGGGCCCAGCTGTTCCTGCTCGGCACGACAGTCAACCTGACGTTCTCGGCGGTCGATATCGTCTGCGTGTTGTTCGCCAGCGCCGTGATGGCAAAGCTGCAGCGCTCCCGGAGGTCGCAGCGGATCATGCAGCGGATCGGCGGCAGCATCCTGGTCGCGCTCGGCGCGCGGCTCGCCTTGCAGGATCGCTAGAGGCAGTCATCGTCCATCAGCGGCGACGGTGTCGATCAACGCTTCGCCAACCTGCGCCAGGAGCCGCTTCTGCAGATCCGGGGCGTGGACTCACAGATCCCAAAAGCTCGATCGCCCCGCGTCGATGGCCTCGTCAAATCAGCGGCACTAGCTAGTCCGTAGATCGGGTTTTGGGCGCGGGCAGTCAACCTTCGGAAGAATGCATGACCGGCGGCAAGAACTGAGCCGCGAGGCGCATCAATTCGGATTGGCGCGAGGTCCCAGTCTTCTCGAACACTTTGGCAATATGGGTCCGAACGGTAGTCATTGCTGTCCCCATGGTCCTTGCTGTCTCTGCAGGCGTCCGGCCGGCGAGCAGGGAGCCGAGGACGCGCGTCTCCGCGGACGTCAAACCAAAAAGTGATGCCAGGGACTCCGCGGGGATAGCCGTGCGCATTTCCGATGTGACAAACAAGGCCGCGCTCGCGCGTAGCGCTATGCGTTTGCCTCGATTGCCGCCTGCAAGCGGTAGGACATGAATCAGAGCGGGCGAGCCATCGGCCTGCGGCGCAGGCAGGCCGATTCCGAGCTTGCCGACCGCAGCCTCATTCGCCGCCGCGGTCGCGACGGCGGTCCGAAGTGCGGCTGATGTTTGGGGCGATCCGGTTCGCAGCTCGCCCCGATGGGAACTGATCGGAGATCCGGATTTGAGCATGGTCTCGGCCGCACGATTGGCATGGACGATTTTTGTTTCACCATCGAGAAGAACGATACCTGCCTGGAAGAGATCAAGTGAAGCCCGCAGCGTTTCGGCTTCGATCGCCTGCATATTGAGCACATCGCTGATCGTCACTGCGCGCCGGATGTGCGGCGCCAGCAGTCTCATGATCGCCAGATCGCGCTCCGTTATGTGGCCGAGGCTCTTGTGACGCCACACCCCGAAGGCGCCGATCCGGCTGGGCTGACGCAGCGGGGTCATCTGGATGGTATCGATGAAGCCCAGCGGCTCCGCCCATTCGCGGTAGTAGCGAGACTGGACGAACCGCTGCGGAATATCGCGCAGAGCGGTCAGTGGTTCATCGATCGGCCGTTCATGGAGGTCGGCGACGCCGTCCCAAAGTCCGGCCAGCTCTGTGGCACAGATTTGAATTTTCTCGAGCCACTCAGGCTCGTAGTTCCAATGTTCGCGAATGAGCGAGGAGAGCGTGTTGAGATCATGAGCCCCAATGATCCCGGCGGCACAATTGGTTGCCTGGCATACTTCGCGAATGGCATTTGGCCATTGTCTCGGATCGATGGCGCAATCGTAAATGGCGCCGACAACGTGCGAAAATTCGGCGACGGAAGCAATATCTTCTCGCAAGGGCGACTCCCGAACTGAGGGGCACTCCCATTCAAATCTTTTGAGCGTTCGGCTCTCTATTCGGCGCCATTCAGCGGCGGATCGCGAAATTGCGCGTCTGCACCAGTTTTGCTGAAGGCCTCATCAACATGAATGATGCCACAGGGGCGTGACCAGGCACAATGGCCCACCCATGGCGGCGGGAGTTGCGCTGGCAGCATACGCAGTCCCCATGCGCGAAGATGCGACAGTAATCCTGACGTGAAAGGGAAGTCGGGCGCCTGTGTCGCGATGATCAGTGCACGGTTGGCGAATGAGCAAGGCAAACGAATTTACCAAGGAGGATACTTCAATGTCGATTGCACAATTCACCCGGTTCAAGAGCGACAAGTCCGAGGAGATGATCGCGGCCGCCAGGGAGGCGAAGGCGATCGTCGAAAGACATGGCGCCGAATTCCTCCGATTGTCGCGATTCCACACCGGCGCGTGGGCCGGGGAGTGGCTGGCCGTCACGCGCTACTCCAATTGGGAGGTGTACGGCAAAGTTCAGGAGGCGCTGTCGAAGGATCCGGCCTTTGCAAAGCTCGTCGCGCATATGCGCACCATTTCGGAATTGACGGGCCGCAACATTACCGTCGGCGTCGATCTCTGATCGCCGCGACCCACTTTCGCAATCCAGCTGTGATGACCGGTCGCGAGCCACGGTGACAGTGCACTTGATTCGCCACCCGCGAGTTAAGTGCACTGTCATCGTGATCTTGTCTTGGACATCCTTCGCGAATGGCGTCTGGCACCGCTTCGGGTGGATGGCGAAATCGCAGGCAACGTGCGAAAGCTCAGCTACGGAAGTAGTGCCTTCTCGCAATTCTTGTCCCCCAACTGAGGGGCTCTCCCATTCAAATCTTTTGAACGTTTGGCTGTTTGGCCGGCACCATTCAGTGGCGGATCGTGAATTCGCACGTCTGCTCCAGATTTGCTGCCAGCCTCATCAACATGAATGATGTCACGGTGCCGCGATTGGGCACAATGGCCCACCAATGGCGAGGAGCCGCGGTGGCAGCATACGTGGTCCCGATGCCCAGAAGAGATACGACACGGGCACAACTGACATCGAGATCGAGATCGGCAACATCATCCCGTACAGCGGGCCAGTGTCGGAAGAAACACCGTCGCAGGAGACACCGCAATGAGCACGACGCACGCCACAAATTGGCTGGACCGGACATCTCGACCGACTCGGCATGTCGCCAGCTTCGTCTGGAAATATTGGGATGCCTTTCAGGAGCGCCGCGAACGCCAGAAACTGCGCGCTTCCTTGGCCGATTTGAGTGACAGGGAATTGATGGATATCGGCATCGCGCGTGACCAGATCGACTACGTCGCCTCGAACCGCACGATCGACCCGCGCGGCCTGTGATCCATCTCTCCGATGAACGTCTGATATCGGGCGCCGACGGATGACCGGAATTGGACACGCCCAGACGCACCGTTCCGCGGTGCCCGCTTCCGCTTTGAGTTACGTAAGGCCTTGATGATCGGCCTCGTCTGAATGCTCGGGAGAGTGCCATGCCAGCCCGTTATTCGCACCGCATTCCCGGAGATCTCGACCTCGCGATGCGTGTCTTTCAAGCTGATAGTTCCTGGTATGAAAACTATTGGCTAAGGGAGCGCAAGCCGCGACCGGCCGGCATGGTCGCTCGAACTCTTCGGGCGATCGTGTCTTGCCTTCGCCTGGCTCGCGTGGCTTCGGTCCAGAGGGCGGTGTTGGTGGCAAGATTGCCGATCAAGAACGTATTGAGCCTTTCCGGTCGATGGTTGACCAAGGGGCAGTTACACGTTCGATGGAAAAACGGCCGAACATCACATTGAGATTTCGTCAAATGCCGTGTGGACGGGACCGGCGCGGGTTCGGACGTCAAACGCGATGAAGGCAGAGTGCTCGGGGCCCATGGGTGCGATCGGCACCCGGCTTTCCCTGCGCCCTCTTGAGAGAGAGGGCGGAACGAAGAGCAAGGCTCGGACAAATCATGTCGCGAGAACGCGAAGCTGCATCCCCACCACAACTGTCATCGCACACTCGACCGGGCGATGACGCCGAACTCGCTCGAGATCGTGCTACACATTCAGTGTCGTCCTGGCGAAAGCCAGGACCCATTACCCCAATTCTCAATTGTTGCGCGCGCTGGGGCCACGATCCCGTTCATCACCGCATGCGGTGGTTTTGGGTCCGGCTTTCGCCAGGACGACGCGTGGAGAGGGTGGCGCTCGCTCAGCCAATTCGCACCAGCCCAAAACAAAAACGCCCCCGAAACGGAGGCGTTTTGCGTGTGATCGTAAGGGCGATCCCGAAGCGGACTTTAGTCCTTCTTGAGGAAGCCCGAAAACTTCTTTTGGAAGCGCGAGACACGGCCGCCGCGGTCCATCAGCTGCTGGGTACCGCCGGTCCAGGCCGGATGCGACTTGGGGTCGATGTCGAGGTTCAGCGTGTCGCCTTCCTTGCCCCAGGTGGAGCGGGTCAGGTACTCGGTGCCGTCGGTCATGACGACCTTAATCGTATGATAATTCGGATGAATATCGGCTTTCATGGCAGTTCCTTCGGCGCGCTAGCGCCCGTCTCAAGACATCTAGGTACGGGATTTGGGCGGCTCTATAACCCATGGAGCCTCCCAAAACAAGCCAAGAAACCGGGCTCAAGCCCATCACCGGATTGGGACTTTACCGGATTTGCCAGCCGGGGGTCGGCGGGCCTATGTGGTGGGTCATAGAACCGGTCTAGATTAATGAGTGTAGCCGAACAGCTTGAGACCCCTCGCGGCACCCCCGAGCCGCCGCACGACGTGTTGCTCGATGAGGAGGCCTTCATCGAGAGCCAGATCATGGAGCCGGCGAAGAGCCGTGCCCGCTTGCGGCCCCTGCTTGCGCTCGCGCCCTATGTGGCGCGCTACAAGGGACGGGCGATCCTCGCGCTGATCTCGCTGACGATCGCGGCGATCACCACGCTGATCGTGCCGGTCGCGGTGCGGCGGATGATCGACCTCGGCTTCACGCCCGAAGGCATCGCGATGATCAACAGCTATTTCAGCGTGATGATCGCGGTCGTTGCGGTGCTCGCCTGTGCCAGTGCCTCGCGCTACTACCTCGTCATGACGATCGGCGAACGCATCGTCGCCGATCTCCGGCGCGACGTGTTCGCGCATCTGATTTCGTTGTCGCCCTCGTTCTTCGATTCCGCACGGTCGGGCGAATTGGTGTCGCGGCTCACCGCCGACACCACGCAGATCAAATCCGCGGTCGGTGCCTCGGTGTCGATCGCGCTGCGCAATGTGATGCTGTTCTTCGGCGCCGCCGCGATGATGGTGATCACCAGCCCGCGGCTCTCCGGCTTCGTGCTGCTCGCGATTCCGATGATCGTGATTCCGCTTGTCGCATTCGGCCGCTGGGTGCGGCGGCTGTCGCGCACCGCACAGGACACGCTGGCCGATGCCAGCGCCTATGCCAGCGAGCTGGTCAATGCGATCCGCACCGTGCAGGCCTATACCGGCGAGCGGCTTGCCAGGGCGCGCTTTGCCCGCGAGGTCGAGCAGGCCTATGAGGCCGCGCGCAGCTCGACCAAGGCGCGCGCAGTGCTGACGCTGATCGTCATCTTCATCGTGTTCGCCAGCGTCGTCGTGATTCTGTGGGTCGGCTCGCACGACGTGCTGATCGGCGCCATCAGCCCCGGCCGGCTCGGCCAGTTCATTCTCTACACGGCTTTCGCCGCGAGCGGCCTCGGCCAGCTCAGCGAGGTCTGGGGCGAGGTCTCGGCCGCATCGGGCGCCGCCGAACGGCTGTTCGAGATTTTGCGCGTCAGGCCGCAGATCGCGGCTCCCGCTTCGCCGCGCGCACTGCCGCAGCCCGCGCGCGGCGACGTCGGCTTCGACAATGTCAGCTTTGCCTATCCCACACGGCCCAACGCGCTTGCGGTCGACGGCGTGTCGCTGGCTGTACGCTCGGGCGAGAAGGTCGCGATCGTCGGTCCATCCGGCGCCGGCAAGAGCACGCTGTTCCACCTGCTGCTTCGCTTCTACGATCCGAAATCGGGCACCATCTCGCTCGACGGCGTGCCGATCCGGCAGGCCGATCCGGCCGACGTGCGTGCGCGCATCGCGCTGGTGCCGCAGGATTCCGTGGTGTTCGCCGCGAGCGCCCGCGACAACATCCGGTTCGGCCGGCCCGACGCCACCGACGCCGAGGTCGAGCGGGCCGCCGATCTGGCGCACGCCACCGAATTCCTGCGCCGGCTGCCCGATGGCTTCGACGCCCAGCTCGGCGAGCGCGGCGTGACCCTGTCCGGCGGCCAGCGGCAGCGCATCGCGATCGCGCGCGCGATCCTGCGCGATGCGCCGCTGCTGCTGCTCGACGAGGCGACTTCGGCGCTCGACGCGGAGAGCGAGACGCTGGTGCAGACCGCGCTGGAAGAACTGATGCGCCACCGCACCACGCTTGTCATCGCGCATCGCCTGGCGACCGTGCTGTCGTGCGACCGCATCCTGGTGATGGACCAGGGCAGGATCGTCGAGCAGGGTACCCACGCCGAGCTGGTGGCGGCCAACGGTCTCTATGCGCGGCTAGCGCGGCTGCAGTTCGAGGGAATTTGAACGGGCCGCGGTCGGCCGCTTATGCCGATCCTATGAGATCGCCCGCGCGCTCCCCTCGAAAACCTATTGCCGCACCGGGATAGTCACGCCGCGCCGGGAATCGGCGCGGGGGTGTTTGATCGATGCGCCGTGACGGAGCGACCGAAACGCAGGGCAAACTGCTCTGCGCCTGGCAACTCGCCGTGCTTCGCTTCGCGGTGACGCTCGACAATGCCGAGCGCATGCATGTGCTCGCCGTCGCCGGTGAGCTTGACCGGTTGAGCGGCGCGGCCGAGGGCGCGTTCCAGTTCTTCCGCAGGACGACTGCGGAGCTCTGTCACGCCATCACCGGTAACGATGCGCATGCCGAGTCTATCGTCCGGCGCTTCGAGAGGCAGATCGACAATCCGCGATTGCGGCGGGCCTTCGAGGCTGCGATCGCGAGAGACCAGACCCCGCCGAAGATCGTCACAAGCCGGACCAGGCCGAGCGAAGATCTCTGGAGAGGCCTCGCCCCGCGACGCGCCACCGGAACGTAACGAACTCACTGCAAGGCCAAACCCGTCATCCTGAGGAGCGCGGCACGCGCGTCTCGAAGGATGCACGGCCCGGCCGGTGGCCGTCGATCCTTCGAGACGCCGCTTCGCGGCTCCTCAGGATGACGGGGAAAGCAGGGAATCAGCCGAGCCGATGTTGATCCGGTCCCGTCCTTCTCCGCCCGCGCAATCGACGATTGCATGACACCACGCCGCGGCGTTCTCGATCGAGCCGTCGCGATGGATGCGATGCATTTTTGTCTCTTGGCCCCGACTGGGTCCGGTCGTAAGCCTTTCATGAAGGCGAGCGGTCGGTGTCGGACAATGCGGGGAGTGGCGAGATGGGTGGTTTGGTGATCAGCGGCGGCCGGGTGGTGGATCCGGCCAGCGGGATGGACGCGATCGGCGACGTGGCTGTCGTCGACGGCAAGATCGCCGCGGTCGGCACCGGCCTCGGCGGCGCCGAGCGGCAGATCGACGCGGCCGGGCTCGTGGTGGCGCCCGGCTTCATCGACCTGCACGCGCACGGCCAGACCATCCCGGCCGACCGTATGCAGGCCTTCGACGGAGTGACGACATCGCTCGACCTCGAGGCCGGCGTGCTGCCGGTCGCGTCCTGGTACAAGCGGCAGGCCGAGAAGGGGCGGGTGCTGAACTATGGCGCGGCGGCCAACTGGGCGTTCGCGCGGATCGGCGCGATGACCGGCTCGAATTCGGAAAGCTCGCTGGAATCATTCGGCGCAGCGATGCGCGATCGCCGCTGGATCGAGAACGTGGCGACTGAAAGCGAGGTCGGCGGCATCCTCGCGCGCCTTGCCAACGGACTGAACGAGGGCGGCATCGGCATCGGCATTCTCAACGCCTATGCGCCCGGCGCCGGCGTGCAGGAATTGACCGCGGTGTGCCAGCTCGCGGCCGATCATGCGGTGCCGACCTTCACCCACGTCGCCTACATGTCGCGCATCGATCCCGAGAGCGCGGCCGAGGCCTATATCCGCCTGATCGGCTATGCCGGCGCCACCGGCGCGCACATGCACATCTGCCATTTCAACTCGTCGAGCAAGACGGACATCGAGCGCTGTGTTGCGCTGATCGCGAAAGCGCAGGCGCAGGGCCTGCCGATCACCGTGGAGGCCTATCCCTACGGCACCGGCTCGACCGTGCTGGCGGCGACCTTCTTCAGCGATCCGAAATTCGAGGAACGCAACGGCCTCGGCTATGATTCGGTGCAGCGCGTGACCGACGGTCATCGCTTCGGCAGCCGCGAGGAGCTGCTGGCGGCGCAGGCCGCAGAACCCTCGACACTGGTGCTGTGGCATGTGCTCGATATCGAGAACAACGCGCATCATCGCGATCTGCTCGACATGGCGGTGCTGTATCCGGGCGGTGCGATCGCGTCCGACGCGATGCCGTGGACGCTGTCGGATGGCCGTCCCTACACCGGCGACGCCTGGCCGCTGCCTGACGATGCCACCTCGCATCCGCGTTCGGCCGGCTGCTTTACCCGCTTCATCCGCGAATGGGTGCGCGAGCGCAGGAAGGTGTCGCTGCTCGAGGGCATCCGCAAATGTGCGCTGATCCCGGCGGAAATCCTGTCCGCGAGCACGCCGGCGATGCGTGCCAAGGGCAGGCTGCAGGCGGGCGCCGACGCCGACGTCGTGGTGTTCGACTTCGAGACGCTCAGCGATCGCGCGACCTTCTCCGCGATGAACCGCCCGGCGGAAGGCGTGCGGCATCTCGTGGTCGGCGGCCAGCCGCTGATCAATGACGGTGTGCTCGATGTGGCCGCAAGGCCCGGACGGCCGGTGCGCCGTCCGGTCACTGGGGGCTGACGTGCCGGTCCCGATCCTGCTGGTCGCGGGTTTTCTCGGGGCGGGCAAGACCACGGTCTTGAACCATCTGCTGGCGCATGCGCAAGGCCGGCGCATCGCCGCCGTGGTCAATGATTTCGGCGCGATCAACATCGACGCGGAGCTGATCGCCGGCGCCAGCGATGGCGTGGTCAGCCTGAGCAATGGCTGCATCTGCTGCACGCTGGAGGGCGATCTGCTGCGCACGCTCGCAACCCTGCTTCGACGTGATCCGCGTCCCGAATTCATCGCGATCGAGACCAGCGGGATCGCCGATCCCGCCGATATCGTGCGCAACCTGATGGACCCGGTGATCTGGAAGGAGGCGCCGCTGGAGACGGTGCTGTGCGTGGTCGACGCGACGCAGCCCGCGGCGATGTTGAAAGACGCGCTGCTGCGCTCGCAATTGCGGGCGGCGGATGTGGTGGCGCTGAGCAAGGTCGATCTGGCCGATGCGGCCGCGTGCGCCGTGATCCGCGATGCCGTCCGCGCGGTGCGTCCGGCGGCTGTCGTCGTCGATGCTCTGCATGGCGAGGTGCCGGCGGCGTTGCTGTTTCCGGCGGATCTCGATCATGTGCCGGCGCCGCGTGAAACTGCGCCGCGACGGCCGGTATCCGACCGGTTCGAGACGCTGAGCTGGACCTCGGAGCGGAAGGTAGCGCTACCGCGCTTGCAACAGGCGATCGGCAAACTGGCGCCGAAGCTGGCGCGGGCGAAGGGATTGTTCGAGACGGTGGAGCAGCCCGGTCGGCTGACGGTGTTTCAACTCGCCGGCGGACGCGCGACGCTGGCTGCCGGCGGCGAGCCGGCACCCGGCGTACCACGCACGCGAATCGTCTTCATCGCCGAGATGGGCGCTCTGTCGCGGGCCGAGATCGACGAGGTGTTGGAAGGTTGCGTCGAGTGACGTAAATGTCCCGTCATCCTGAGGAGCGCGTAGCGCGTCTCGAAGGATGCACGGCCCGGCTGGTGGCCGTCGATCCTTCGAGACGCCGCTTCGCGGCTCCTCAGGATGACGGGTCTAGGAAGTCTTCGCGTCGTCGCAGGCGCTGTGTCGTCGCCGCAGCACCATCCCGCAAAGCATGTGTGCGACAATCGCATCGAATTGACAGCCCATCCCGCACCACCTATCGTTTCTGCCGACGGTTCCCTTCGGGGATCAAAAGGGAATGCGGTGCGAGGGTAACCCCAATGCCGCAGCTGTCCCCGCAACTGTAAACGGCGAGCCTTTCGTCAATTTGCCACTGGGCTATCAGGCCCGGGAAGGCGTCGACAGGCGATGACCCGTGAGCCAGGAGACCTGCCGTCAGTCGTGGTCACACGCGAGCACATCGGGCGGGGGCGTCCTGGTGGGATCGGAGCACTGCCTTTTGGGCAATGCGCCAGTCCGCGTTCGCGGTGACGTGCCACGTTACCGCGAGTCCCTTTTGATGTCTCCGTCCTCTCCTGCCGCGCGCCGTTGGCGCCTCGGTCTCGTTTGCTCCCTGTCATCGCTGCTGCTGCCGGCCGAGGGTTCGGCACAAACAGCTCCGCCCACCACGCTCGATCCGATCGAGGTCGCCCCCTCGACATCCGCAAAACCCAAGCCCGCGGCGCGAAGCAGCAATCCCGCCGCCGCATCACGATCGCGCGCCAGACCTGCAACGGCGGCTGCTGCCGGCGGTGCGCCGCGCGCGGCGGCGTCGGGCGCATCGGGATCGGCATCGCCGACGCTCAACGCCACCACGCAGGGCGGCACCGGCAGCCGGCTCAATCTGACGCCGCTGCAAACGCCGGCCAGCGTCGAGATCATCACGGCGCAAACCATCGCCGAACGCGGCCAGCATAATGTGACCGACGCCGTCACCCAGGACGCAGCCGGGTTCATCGCAACGCCGGCGCCCGGCAATGGCGGCCTGTCGTTCAGCACTCGCGGCTTTGCCGGCAGCAACTCGGTGATGACGCTGTATGACGGCACGCGCTTCTATATCGGCTCCGGCACCCTGACGTTCCCCTACGACACCTGGTCGACGCAACGCATCGAGGTGCTGCGCGGCCCGGCTTCGGTGCTCTACGGCGAAGGCGCGATCGGCGGCGTCATCAACGTCGTTCCGAAGAAGCCGCAGGGCACGCCCTATAACGAGGCCGAGGTCTCGCTCGACAGCAACATGACACGGCGGCTCTCGGTGGACAGCACCGGTCCGATCAATCCGAATGTGTCCTACCGCATCAACGCCACCGGCAACATGTCGGAAGGCTGGGTCGATCGCGACAAGACCTCGAATGCAGTGGTCTCCGCGGCCGTGCGCGTGCAGGCATCGGAAAATCTCGCCTTCACGCTGTCCGAAGATTACGGCGACCGCAGCCCGTCGCGCTATTTCGGCACGCCGCTGATCAACGGTTCGATCCAGGATGCGCTGCGCTTCAAGAACTACAATGCGCTGGACAGCGCCATCCGTTATCAGGACAGCTGGACCCAGTTCAAGACCGAGTGGGATGTCGCCGACGGCATCAAGGTCAACAACACGTTGTATTATCTGACCAGCGAGCGGCACTGGCGCGATATCGAAAACTACACCTGGAATCCGAAGACCCAGCTGATCGACCGTTCCAACTATATCGAGATATTCCATGACCAGAAGCAGCTCGGCAACCGGATGGACACGACCTTCAGCGGTCACGTCTTCGGACTTGCGAACCAGTTCGTTGCCGGGTTCGACGTCAACCGGATCGACTTCACCCACACCAACAACTCGCCCTATGGTGGCGCGTCGTCGGTCAATCCTTACGTGTTCGATCCCGGATCGTTCTTCGCGACGACCACGGCGACGACGCCGGGCTTCAACGCAATCGTCAATCAATACGCGCTGTTCGCCGAAGATCGCCTGTCGCTGACCGATCAATTGTCGCTCGTCACCGGCGTCCGGTACGATCGTCCCGAGGTCGATCGGACAGATTACAAGACGCCGGCGAACAGTTTTGAAACCACGCTGTCGGGCACCAGCTGGCGAACCGGGCTGGTTTACGAGCCGATCAAGAACCTCGCGTTCTACGGCCAGTATGCGGTTGGCGTCGATCCGGTCAGCAACCTGATCTCGCTGTCGACCTCGCAGAAAACCTTCCAGCTCGCGACCGGTAAGCAGACCGAGATCGGGGTCAAGCAGTCGTTCTGGGGCGGCCGCGGCGAGTGGACGCTGGCTGCTTACGAGATCGTCAAGACCGGCCTGACCATTCCCGATCCCAGCAATCCAACCGCCGGCCTCGCCTTGCAGATCGGCCAGCAATCATCCCGCGGGGTCGAAGGAACGATCGGGCTCGCGCTGAACGACGGCTGGCGCGTCGACGCAAATCTGGCGCTGCTGCGCGCCCGATACGACAACAACAGCCAGGTCGTCGGCGGCAAGATCGTCAGCTACAACGGCAATGTTCCGGTCAACGTGCCGCAGCAGGTCGCGAACGTCTGGCTGACCTGGGACTTCGCGCCCAACTGGTCCGTCTATGGCGGCGTGCAGATCGTCGGTGCGATGTACGCCGATCTCGCTAACACCCAGTTGCGGCCGGGCTACAATGTGGTCAATGGCGGCATCAGGTGGAAGCCCGATGACCGCACCACCGTTGCGTTCCGCGTCTACAATTTGTTCGACAAGGTCTACGCGGTGACCTCGAACGGGACGGGGCAGTGGCTGCTGGGCATGCCGCGCACCGCGGAACTGTCCGTCAATGTGAAGTTCTGAACATGCGCAACGCTCTGATCCGGCGAGGGCGGCGATGGCTCTATGTCGTCCATCGCTGGATCGGCATTGCGACATGTCTCTTCTTCGCGATGTGGTTCATCTCCGGCCTCGTCATGATGTACGTGGCCTTTCCGCGCCTCACTGACGACGAGCGCCTCTCTGCGCTCCCTGTCATCGTTTGGAACAAGGTGCAGGTCGCTCCTGATCGCGCGATGGCGATCGCGGGCATGGAGCATTATCCGCGCGATCTCCGTCTCTCGATGATGGACGACGTTCCGGTCTATCGCGTGACCGGATGGAAGGGTGGCGCCGTCACCATTTCGGCGATCGACGGCGGCGTGATCGACCGGATCACGCCGGATCAGGCCCTTGCTGTCGCCCGGCACCACACGCGTGCCGTGCAGCCGCAACTGCTCGATACCGTGACGCGCGATCAATGGTCGGTCACCGCGCGCTTCGATCCGTTGCGGCCGCTCTATTTGATCGGCCTCGGCGATCCCGATGGTACCGAGCTCTATGTCTCGTCGCGCAGCGGCGAGATCGCGCTCGATACCACCCGGCAGGAGCGCGTCTGGAACTGGCTCGGATCGATCCCGCACTGGATCTATCCGACCGTGTTGCGCAAGGACGGTCCGCTGTGGCGGGACGTGGTGCTGTGGATATCGGGCATCTGCCTCGTCGTCGCGGTCACCGGCTTCTGGATCGGCATTCTCCGCCTGCGGCTGGCGAGCCGTTACGCTGATGGCGCCGTCTCGCCCTATCGCGGCTGGATGGCCTGGCATCATATAGCCGGTCTTGTCGGCGGCATCTTCGTCTTCACCTGGATGTTCAGCGGCTGGCTGTCGCTCAATCCCGGCGGCGCGTTCTCCGGCCGCGGCCTCACGCGCGAGGTCGCGGTCGGCTACAGCGGCCACGACACGCCCGATATCGTCGCCGGCTTGCCGTCGCGGCCGTCGGAATCGGCAGTGGAGGCGCACTTCGTCTGGATCGGCGGACACCGGCTGATGCTGCTCGACGACAGCAACGGCCGTCGCAGCCTCGCCGATCCAGTGACCGGCGCGCCCGTGACGCTCTCGCAGGACGAGATCATCACAGCTGCGCGCGGCGCGATGCCGAAGGCTGCAATACTGTCGGCGCGGCAGCTCGATGAACCGGACGCCTACTGGTACACGCTGCATCATCAGCGCGAGCTTCCCGTGTTGCGGATCGGCTTCGACGATCTTGCCCACACCTGGCTGCACGTCTCCCCGGTCACCGGCGAAATCCTCGACCGCAGCGACGACAGCCGCCGCTCCTATCGCTGGCTGTTCAACGCACTGCACAGCCTGGACTTCCCGCTGCTGCTGCGCATCTGGCCGGCGCGCGACGTCGTGGTCTGGCTGCTGTCGGCGGTCGGCACAATCGTCTCGATCAGCGGTATCGTGATCGGCTGGCGCCGGTTGCGGCGGCGCAAGGTGCGCCCGGCGTGAGGACGCCGTCCTTGTTAGCAGATTGTCACAATCTATTCCTATGTTGCGCCTGCCGCGGGTTTTGATGAACGGCTGTATCGATCACCGATGGATCGTGCTGTTCAGTTGGGGCTTGAGGATCAAGGCGGCGCCTCATGCACTTTGTTCAATGGGTCGGAAGATCGGGGCTGCGCGCGAAGCATGATCGGATGTGGCAGCGCCTTCTCGCCCTGGTCATAGGCACTCTCGTTGCCGGGAATATCCAGACGGTAACGATGGCCGGGAGCCCTGAATCAGTTCGGACACCGGCAACGGTCGATTTCAATATTGCGGCCCAGCCCCTGGTCTCCGCACTCGATGCCTACAGCGCGGCCACCGGTCGTCAGGTCGTGTACGACGCCACCCTGGCGGCAGGTCGCAGCGCGCGGGCCGTCAAGGGATCGATGACGCCCGACATGGCGTTGCAGCTTCTGCTCGAAGGAACCGGTCTGGTCGCGGTCTATGCCGCGGCGAACGCCTTCACGATTGTACCTGCGGCTACCGCGCCGCAGACGGCGTCGATGCACAGCTTCATGCCGTATCTTGCGGCCGTCCAGAGCAGCGTCGAGGAAGCATTCTGCCGGTCCGCGCTGACCGCGCCGGGCGGCTATCGGATCAAGTTCAGGTTCTGGATCGGGCACGCTGGCGAAGTGCTGCAGCCCCAGCTGCTCGGCTCGACCGATGACGGCGCGCGTGACCGGGCGATCGCCGCCATGTTGGGTGCTGTCGTGATCGGCCGGCCGCCGCCGCCGGACATGCCGCAGCCCGTCATGATGGCGGTTTCGCCGCGGCCGCCTTCCGAGACCGGCGACTGTGCTGCGCGTGACCCAAGGCGCCCGGGACTGGTCGCGCGATGACGGAAACCACTTCGACCACGCTTCGGCAGGTGCTCGTCGAGCGCTACGACGAGCTTCGGCGCCGCCTCGCGCGGCGTCTCGGCGACGAGAAGGCGCGCGAAACCCTTCACGAGACGTGGCTGCATCTTCGCGACAAGAACGGCCCGGGCGTGGTGGACAGCCCGATCGGCTATCTGCTGCGCAGTGCGCTCAATCTTGCGATCAGCCGCGAGCGCCAGGAGACGCGCCGGATCAAGCGGTTCGAGGTGCAGCCGATGCTCGAGATCGCCGACGCGGCGCCCGGCCCGGAACGCGAGGTCGAATCGCGGGAGCAGATTGCGCACCTGGAGCAGGTGCTTGAGGAACTCACGCCGCGCCGCCGCACGATCCTGCTCGCATCCCGCCTGGAAGGCACGCCGCTCCGGGAAATCGCCGCGCGCCTCGGGGTTTCGCAGCGTTTGGTGGAGCTTGAGCTGAAAGCCGCGCTCGAGCATTGCGCCAAGCGGTTTAATAAAAAAGTCACAAGACGTTTCGGTCCGGCACCGCGGGAAACGTCCTGATAGGAGAGCGTCAGAGTGTTGCGTATTTGGATGGAAGTGCTGCCAAGAGAAACGCCCGATCGATGACACGGAGCGACGAACCGTCGGAGGAGCTGACCGCGATCGAGAGCGAGGCGCTTGCACGCGTCCAGCGGCTTGGTTCGGGTCGGGCCACTCGACGGGACATCGAGGAGACCAAGCACTGGGGAAGCCAGAGCACCGCTCATTCGGAGGCGCTGGCACAGGCCAGCCTGCTGTGGGATCAGCTCGGCCCGGCCGGCGCCAACCTGCTGAAGCGGCGTGGCGATTCCATGCTGGCGGATGTCCGGCGGCAGCCGCGAATGACGCGGCGGGCGGTGCTGGGAGGTGCACTTGCGACGTCGGCCGCCGCGTATCTCGTGGTGTCGCCGCCCTTGCAGTTGTGGCCATCGCTGCAGGATGTGATGGCGGATTATCGCACCGCTGCCGGCGAGCAGCGCAAGCTCACGATCGATGGCGGTGTCAAGGTGACGCTGAACACCGGAACCAGCGTCAATGTCCAGCCCAGCGAGGCCAGCCTCGATCGGATCGAGATCCTGACCGGGGAAGCCGTGATCGCGACGGCTTCGGCGAGCCGCGAGGTGCGTGTGGTTGCCGGCGACGGCGAGATGAGTGCGCGCCAGGCACAATTCAACGTCCGTCATGAGCAGCCCGGCACCTGCGTGACGTGTCTCGATGGCGAGGTCCAGGTCACCCGCCACGGCTCCGTCGCGGCGCTGCGTGCGGGGCAACAGGTCAGTTATGCAGCGCGTGGTCTCGCGGCGCCGATGTCGGTCGATCCTGCTGAGGTGACGGCCTGGCGCGACGGAATGCTGATCTTTCACGATGCTCCGCTTGGCAACGTCGTGACCGAGATCAATCGCTACCGGTCGGGCAAGGTCATGGTGACAAACGCGGAATTGGAACGCCGTCTCGTCAACGGTCGGTTCCGCATCGACAATGTCGATGGCATCCTGGCCATGTTCCAGCAAATCTTCGGCGCGAAGGCGCGACATCTGCCCGGCGGCATCGTGCTGCTGAGCTGACGTCGAGCGAGCCATGAAAGCGCGCATCATGCCTGCGCAGGAATTGTGATGCAGCCCGCGATTTTGTCGTTCGGTCCCACCGATCAAATGGCGTCCTTGGAGACGAGAAGCCTGGCATACGGTCAAGCCGTGTGACGAGCACCTGCGCAGATCCGATCTGCGCATCTTTCCGTCCGTTGTTCCCAGGGGACATCCTATGCCGTCTCGTCAGCGCGTTGCCCGCCGTCCTCGTCTCGATCCGCGTCGGGTCGCGCCGCTTCCGTCGCGGCAGCGGATCGGATTGGTATCGCGCTCCATGCTGCTCGCGGGAACAAGCACGTTGGCGCTGCTGCTGAGCGGGCTTGAGGGCGCATCCGCGCGTCCGCTCGGCAATTTCGCGACGACGACGTCGGCGCCGGCGATCGCCAGCGACGCGGCAACTGCCGCGGCCCAGCAGGCGAGGGAGGTCGCCAGGCAAAGCCAGGGCGCGCTGACGCGGGCGACCCAGGCCATCCAGGCGTTGCAGGCTGCGCAGTCCGCCGCACGCAGTGCAGCCGCCGCCTCGCAGCGATCGGCCACCTTGCCGCAGGTGGCGGTGCCGAACGGCCTCGCGCCGGGCGGGCTTCAGGTTGCGCCCGGTGCCGTGCCCGGCTCGAGCCTCTGGCAAGGTGCCGCCCTGCCGAGCCAGACCGCAAGCGGCGGTCAGACCGCGGTCACGATCAATCAGACCGCGCCGCAGGCGATCCTCAACTGGCAGAGCTTCAACGTCGGCAGCCAGACCACGCTCAATTTCAACCAGCAGGCCAGCAGCTGGACCGCGCTCAACCGCGTGGTCGGCAACACCGCACCGAGCCAGATCCTCGGCCGCATCACCGCGCCCGGCCAGGTGCTGGTGATCAACCAGAACGGCATCATCTTCGGCGGCGCGAGCCAGATCAATGTCGGCTCGCTGATCGCATCAACCGCCAATATCGCCGACAGCCAGTTCCGCGCCAGCGGGCTCTATTCGACCCAGAGCGGCACCAGCTATCTGCCGAGCTTCACCGGCGCCGGCGGCAAGATCGTGGTCGAGAGCGGCGCGCTGATCACCACCAATGCGCCGTCGTCGGTCACCTCCGGCGGCGGCTTCGTGCTCATGATGGGCACCGAAGTCGACAATGCCGGCGCCATCACCACGCCGAAGGGGCAGACCCAGTTCGCCGCCGGCGACGATTTCATCCTGCGCGCCGGCTACGGCACCAATGCCAACCAGAACTCGACCACGCGCGGCAACGAGATCGCGCCGGTGCTGTATCGCGGCAGCAGCAGCGGGACCGTCACCAACACGGGTCTCGTCCTCGCCCAGCAGGGCGACATCACGCTCGCCGGTCATGCCGTCACCCAGGATGGCATTCTCGTCTCCACCACCTCGGTCAACCAGCGCGGCACCATCCATCTGCTCAACTCGGCGTCCGACACGACCGGCAGCGTCACGCTGACCAATAACGGCATCAGCCTGATCCTGCCGGAGACCGATGCGGCGGCCGCACTGGTGGCCGGCATCGATCCGAACGCGACGGCGTTCAATTCGCAGCGCGACGCCCTGATCGCCTCGGCCAAGCCGAACCTGCTGGCGACCGGCCAGTTCGACAACCTCTCGACGCTGTCCGATCGGCCCGATCAGTCGCGCATCGAGATCGTCACCGGCGGCACCGTCGATTTCAGGAATGGCTCGCTGACCATGGCGCAGGGCGGCCAGGTGACGGCCGCAGCCGGCAAGCGGGTGTTCGCCGAAAGCGGATCGGTGATCGACGTCTCCGGCACCACCGGCACCGTGCTGCCGGTGTCGGCCAATGCGATCAAGGTCAACGTCCAGGGCAACGAGCTGCGCGACAGCCCGCAGAACCGCGACGGCGGCGCGCTCATCAACAGCAATCTGTGGATCGACGCCCGCGATCTGACGCTGGTGCCGGCCGGCACCGGCGGCTATGCGACGGACCGCTATTACACCGCGGGCGGGCTGCTCGAGGTCTCCGGCTATCTCAACAACACCGGCCACAAGATCGGCGAATGGACCGCGGTCGGCGGCACCATCACGCTGTCGGCACCGGAGGTGGTGGCGCAGCGCGGCGCGATCTTCAATATCTCGGGCGGCGCGGTGCAATATCAGAGCGGCTATGTGCAGCAGACGCTGCTGCTCGGCAATGACGGCCGCATCTACAATGCCGACGCTGCCCCGGCCAACCTGACCTATGTCGCGGTGGCCAACGGCTTCATCGTCAATCACGCGCACTGGAACGTGGTCGAGGTCTATCTCAGCCCGTTCGGCAAAGGCAGCTCGCGCTGGGAGAACGGCTACACCGTGGGCCGCGACGCCGGCAGTCTCGTTCTCGCGACCCCGACCTCGGTGTTCGAGGGCACGATCCTCGCCAATGTGATCGACGGCGAAAACCAGATCGCCAAGCGTCCGGCCGGCGTCGCCGACGGCTACAAGCTGACACAGAACGCCGTGCCGCTCGCCGGCACGCTCGCACTCGGGCAGTACAATGGTTATGGCCTCGCCAACGCCTACAACACCGATGTGTCGTTCGGCAACGTTGCGCCGGTCGCAGGCGGCCTGGACCTGACTTCCGCGCTGCCGGCGGATCGCACCAACACGGCCTGGTTCGATGCGCCGACGCTGAACAGCTTTGGCCTCGGCGGCCTCAACATCAATACATCCAACAAGATCGCGATCAATGCACCGCTGCAGCTCTCGGCCGGTGCGCAGGTCAAGCTGATCGCTCCGACGGTCGACGTCGCAGCCGACATCACCGCGCGCTCCGGCACCGTCACCGTGAGCAACATCCTCAATGCAGCGACCGGCACAGTTACGCTGACCAATGCGACCGGGGGCGCGTCGCTGACGCTGGAATCCGGCGTCACCATCGATACGCGCGGCCTGTGGGTCAATGCGCAGCTCGATCCGAACAGCGTGTCAGGTCTCGGCTTCCTCGACGGTGGCAACGTCACCTTCGATTCCACCGGTGACCTGACGCTCGCTGGTGGTAGCACGATCGATGTCTCATCGGGCGGAGCCATTCTCGCCAATGGCAAGACCCGGGGCGGCAAGGGCGGCAATGTTACGCTGATCGCCGTTGATCCGGCCGGCGGCGGCACCGCCGTCAATGGAATGTTGACGCTCGGCAGCAGCATTCGTGCGGCCGGCCTCAGCGGCGGCGGCACGCTGACCATCTCGACGCCGGGGACCGTGGTGATCAGCGATCAAGCAAGCCTGTTCGGCGGCACGCTGCTCGCCAACACGCCTGCGAAGGCGAACCTCGTCCTGGCGCAGCCGCTGACGATTCCCGCCGGCCAGCCGCTGCCGATGCCGTACAGCGTGGTGTTGACGCAGGCCCCTCTCGATACGCCACTGCCGGGCGGCGTCGTACCAGGCGATCAGCGCACCGACGGCAGCGGACAGTTCGGCGTCACCGTGCAAAACGACTGGGTCGTGCCGACAGGCATGACGGCCACCGATTGGAATACCATCACATTCTACCAGGCCGGCCAGACGATTCCGGCGGGCTCGAACATTTCCGCTTTCGGCGGCGCGTTCCCGGTCGGCTATGTCGTTCCGTCCGGGACATTTCCGAATGGCATCAGAACGCCAGCCTTCACCTACACGATTGCGGCCGGGAGCGCGCGGTCAACGGACACCACATACGCGCCAGGCGCTGTGATCCCTGCCGGAACCAGCCTCGGCGTCACCGTCGCGGTCCAGTCGCCGGTCGTCCTCACGCCAAGCCTCTTTGCATCCGGTTTCGCGAACTACGACATCAACGGCGGGACGGAGACGCTGGTGACGAATGGGACGGCCGTTGTGCCGACCATGCCGGTCTACCGGTTCACGGCGAGCAGCTATGCCGCGCGGACCGGTACCGATCCGGCAACGGCACTGTCGTTGTGGCAGCCGCCGCTGTTCACCGAGAGCCCGCTGAACGCGACGCTGACGCAGCGGGCCGGCGCCAGCGTAACGCTGCATTCATTGATCAAGGGCGGCCTGGAGCACGGTGGTGGTCCGATCGTGATCGGCGACGGTGCATCGATCACGGTCGATCCCGGTCAGAGCATCAAGCTCGATGACTATAATCAGATCACGATGGACGGCCGGCTGACCGCGCATGGTGGCAGCATCACGCTGATCAACGAGTCCGACAATTCACTGGGGGCCTCGCGCAACTTCGACGCGTACGGCCAGGGCCGTGCCCTGTCGCTGTGGATCGGCGCAAATGCCGCGGTCGACGTGTCGGGCGCGGCTTACACGGCCACTGACACCACGGGACGGACGTATGGCACCGTCACCGATGGCGGCAGCATCAACCTGGGTGGCGCAACCGGCTTCGTGATCGTCCGGCCCGGCGCCGAACTCAATGCCGACGGCGCCGGCATCACCGTCAACTCCGCTGCCGGCATGTCACCAAATGCGGCCGGCAGCGCGCAGGCGCTCGTGAGCAATGGCGGCTCCATCGCACTCAGCTCATCGAGCGGCCTCTATCTCGATGGCAATATCCACGCCGCGGCCGGCGGTGCGGGCGCGGCGGGCGGCAGCCTGTCGATCTCGCTATCCAGCGCCGTTTTTCCCGGCGACGGCTCCTTCGTGCCGAATAATGCGCTCGTACCTAGTACGATCATCGTGACCCAGACGCAGCAAGCGCTGCTGCCTGTCGACATCGCGCCGGGGACCGACGCTTCGAAGCTGACATTCGGCCAGGCCGTGGTCAGTGCCGACATGGTCAAGGCCGGCGGCTTCGGCAATCTGTCGCTGAGTTCGGGCGACTACATGCAGTTCTCCGGCAATTTGTCGCTCGCGCTTGGCCAAAGCATTACGCTCACGGCTGCCGCCTTCACGTCGGGCGCGGCGGTGCCGGGCCTGCCGGTCCCCGTCGGTTCGCCAAGCAAGCCGGATCCTTCCGCGCCGATTCCGACCGGCGATGTCCTGCTGTCGGCGCCCTATGTATTGCTGCGCGAACCGGCGGCGACCACCGCCGGATTCATCGGCAATCCCGGCTCGGCCGGCGTTCCGAGCAGGGCGAGTTTCGAGGTCGATGCCAACCAGATCGACGTTCAGGGGCTGATCCAGTTCTCGGCATCCGCGCCGAACAGCATGTATTCGCCTGGCTTTGCCGACGTCAGGTTCGTGAGCAAGGGGGACATCCGTTTCCTGGGCCTCTCCACACCGGGGCAGGCGACGCGGCTCTCGACCGACTGGAATCTCGATCTCATTCCCGCCCAGCTCTATCCGGCCACCGGCGTTGTCGCGGTCGTCACCGCCGGGCAGAACAATTTTACGGCTGCGCAGTCCGATCAGCCGCCCACGCTGACCATCGGCCGCAGCACCGATACCATACCGGACGCACCGCTGTCGGTGTTCGGCAGCCTCGCGCTCGCCGCGCCTGTCGTCGAGCAGGGCGGCATCGTCCGCGCGCCATTCGGAGCCATCGTGCTCGGCAATAACAATCCGTTCGACAACCGCATTCCGACGCAACGGGTCGACGTGCTGCCGGGCAGCCTGACCTCGGTCTCGATGGCGGGCATGTCCATCCCCTATGGCGGCACCATCGATGGCGTGACCTACAGCTACAACGGGTCGAGCGTGAGCCGGATCGACGTGACGAACTTCGGCAATGTTGGCCATCAGTCCGGCGTCACACTGGACAGTCAATCCATCAACGTCGAAAGTGGTGCAACGCTCGACATGTCGGGCGGCGGCATCCTCAGCGGAGCCGCGTTCATTTCGGGTCGCGGCGGCTCGGTGAACGTGCTCAACACGCCGCTGATCAACGCCAATCCGGCCACGCCTGTCAGCAAGCCGAGCGACAAGGTGTATGCCATCCTGCCTGGCTATGCGTCCGGCTATGCGCCCGTTGCGCCCGAAAATGGCGCTGGCGATCCGGCCATCGGCCAGCAGATCACCGTTCCGGCCGGCGTGCCGGGCCTGCCGGCAGGCACCTATACATTGCTTCCGTCGAACTATGCGTTGTTGCCTGGCGCCTATCGCGTTGAACTTGGCGCGGGCACGCGAACGCCGATCAACGGCGCCGTCACGATCGGCAACGGCACATATGTGACCTCGGCGTATACGAGCACCACCAATACCGCGATCAGAAGCGCGCTTGCATCGCTGGTGTTGATCACTCCGGGCACGTCTGTACGGAAATATTCACAGTACAACGAACAGGGCTACAGCGACTTCATGATCGCCAATGCCACACAGTTCGGCGGCGTACGTCCACTGCTGCCGGCCGACGGCAAGATGTTGATGCTGGCGTTCGAGACGCCATCGACGACGCCACCAACCGCGCCCGCACTGACATTCAACGGCACCGCGCTGTTACAGGCCGGACAAGGCGGCTTCGCGGGACAAGTGGCCCTGTCAGGCGTAGATGAAATCTATGCTGGCTCGCCAACACCGGGCTTTGCCGGCGTATCCGTCCGCGCAGGTGATCTGGACGCGATCGGCGCTCCACGGCTGATCGTCAACGGCTCCGATGGCATCGTCAACGGCACGATGATCTTTTCCGGCGGAAGAGACCTCCACATTCGCGACGGCGTCACGCTGACCGCCAGTGAAGTGTTCCTGGTCGGTGGCAACATCACGGTCGGCAACAACGTCACGCTCAGCACCATCGGGCAGGGGCCTGCGTCGTTCGACTCCACCTCTCTTGGCGTGAGCTACACCACGGGCTCCGGAACAACGGTGCTGGCGCTGTCCAACGGCAACCTCGACTTTCTGGGTTCGAATGGCGGCTCGGGCGCGATCACGATCGGTGCCAACTCGCAGCTCTATTCCGAAGGCACGCTGGTGTTTGCCACCAACGGCGCCTCGAACATCGATCCGTCCGCGCATTTCGGATCGCGCAACATCACGCTCGCGGTCGGCAGCATCAATATCGGCGACAGCGGCACGATCGGTGCGTCGGGTGCGCCGACCGGCTTTATGTTCAACCAAGCCCTGTTCGATACGCTCGTCCACGGCGACCCCACCCATGCCGCGCCTGCGCTGGAGAAGATCACGCTGAGCGCTGCGAACTCCGTCAACCTGTTCGGCTCGACCGGTCTCGATGCCACCGGCACCGGCATCGATCTCGTGCTGAATACGCCGGCGATCTATGGCTACGGGAGCGCCGGCGACACCGCGACGATCGCCGCGGGCAAGATCACCTGGAACGGCATCGCCGGCGCGCCGCCGCCGGCGCTTGGGGCCGGTGGGCTCGGGAGCGGCCTCGGCACGCTCAATCTCGTTGCGGGCGAGATCGATTTCGGCAAGGTCGCCTCGCTGGATACGACGGCCCCGAGCCGCGTCATCTACGGCTTCGGCAACGTCAGCATGACGGCCAGCTCGCAGATCGTCTCCGCCGGCAACAGTTCGCTGTACGTCTACCAGGCGCCGAGCACGGCGGCCGGCGCGGTGTTCGGCCAGAGCGGCACCGGCGGAAACCTGACGCTGTCGACGCCGCTGCTGACCGGCGGACAGAAGTCGATCATGAATTATACCACCGGCGGCGCGCTTGATATCACCGTGCCCGCGGGGCTCGCGCCGAGCGCGGCGACGTCCACGGTCTCCGGCGCCGAGATCGACCTGACCGGCGACAGCGTCGCGAACGCCAGCACCGTCCTGTTGCCGAGCGGCAAGCTGATGGTGAACGCGACCAACAACATCACGCTCGGGAGCGGCGGCCGCATCGATCTCTCCGGCCAGGCCTCGATGATCCAGCGCGCGACTGTCTATGGCTTCGGCGGCACCGCGATCTTCAACAGCAGCCACGGCGGATTCACGCAGGCGGCCGGCTCCGTGATCGATGTGTCCGCCACCAACGCCAGCGGCGGATCGATCAGCGTCAGCGCCGGCAGCGGAGCGGTCTCGTTCGGCGGCCGCCTCGTGGGCAGTGCCACCGGCAGCAACACCAGCGGCGATTTCAGCGTCACCGCCGCGAGCATGAGTAGCGCGGATTTCGCCGCGCTCAATGCGCTCCTGACGCAAGGCGGCCTGTTCGATGCCCGCAGCTTCGACATCAAGAGCGGGGACCTCGCGATCGGTGACGGCGTCAAGGCGCACAGCGTGACGGTCTCGGTCGATAGCGGTGGCTTGATTGTCGCCGGCACGATCGACGCCAGCGGCGCCGCACCCGGCACGATCCGCCTTTCGGCCGGCAACGGCCTCACGCTTGCATCGAGCGCCGTGCTCGATGCTCACGGCACGGTGTTGCAGACGGACAGCTACGGCCAGCCGATCGAGGCCAAGAACCGCGGCCATATCGAGTTGACCGCGGCTCGCGGCACGCTGACGTTGATGTCAGGCGCAACCCTGGATCTCACGGTGCCGGATCCCAACGGCATCGCCTATGGCGATGTCGTGCTGAACGCACCGCGCGTCGACGAGACATCGGGTAACATTGCGATCAACGCAGCCAGCTCGCTCACGATCAAGGGAGCGAACAGCATCGCGCTGAATGCGTTCTGGACCTACGATCTGCCTGATGGCAGCACCATCACCCAGGTGACGCTCGATGGCTACGACACGGCGAGCACCGCCTTCATCAACGCCGCACTGGGCAATGCGCGGTGGTCGGCAAACTTCTCCGGTCTGTCGGCCTATGGCAGTGCATTCCATCTGCGTCCAGGTGTCGAGATCACGTCGAGCGGCGACCTGTCGACTTCGGGCGATATCGACCTTGCCAAGTATCGCTACGGCGCGGGTGCGGATCGTGATCCGAACTCGGTAGCGTACGGTGCAGGCGAGCCCATCGCCCTCGTGGTCCGCGCGGGCGGCAATCTCTCAATCAATGGAAGCATCTCGGATGGATTTAGGGCCGGCAGAGGCACCGATCCCACCAACGTCGCCATTTTGCCTGCCTCCCTGTCCACCGACACGGCTCACTTCGCCGCGCAAGGCACTCTGCTGTGGCGGCTGGTAGCCGGCAACACGGTTACAGTCACTGCACCGGGAGGCTGGACCGTACCGACCTTGGTGACCGGAGCCGGGTTCCCGCTTCCTTTCCGGCCGCAAGGCGCTGACGGCACGACCTACGCGTCGGGCACTGTGATCCCGAAAGGGACCCTGTTGACGCGTCTCTATATTCCCAAAGGTAACGAAGCTTCCGTGACCGGACTGTCGCTTCAGACCGACCCCGGCAGTCCTGCTCCGGCTGCAACGTCGGCACGCGCGGTGATGCTGCCTGCCGGCTCGCTCTCCGCCTCAATCCGCCTGGTCGCGGGCGCCGATCTCGCTGCGGCTGACCAGCGGATGCTTCGGACGACGCAGACGCTCAACGGAGCGGGCAACCTTATCTTGAACGATCCCGCTTACAATCTGGTGCCGAACGGCACGTTCTTCAGTGTCCTCCGTACCGGCACCGGCAGTCTCGAGTTGCTGGCGGCCGGAAGCTTCAGCGAGGCCACGCCCTACGGCGTCTACACCGCCGGCACGCAATCCGCGCCTATTCTTGCGCCCAATGGTAGCAATCCCTACGATCTGACCGGGACCCTAACCGGCGGTGCACAGCACGCATGGTATCCAACCCACGGCGGCGATCTGTCGCTCATGGCGCAGCAGGATGTCAGAGGTTACATCACGACCGCGGACAATACGTTCCACTATGTCGACACGGACCGGATCGGCAACTGGCTGCAAACCCAGGGCGGCGGCGGACTGTCGCCTGATCCGACCGCGTGGTGGATCAACTTCGGCGCCCTCGTCAAGGCCGGCCTGGATGCACGCAGTGCCTCCCTTGTCGGCTTCCAGGGAATCGGCACGCTCGGTGGCGGCAACCTGACGGTGATCGCGGGCCGCAATGCCGGCGCGTCGGACGGCAGCGGCGCAAATATTTCCACCGGGCTCGATCTTGCGGTCGCTTCGACCGGGCGGCTGCTGCCGGACGGGACGCTGCTGCAGACCGGTGGTGGCGACCTGACGCTGAGCGTCGGAGGCATTCTCAATCCTATGAACCCACTCACCGCGTCGGGATCTGCGTGGCCCGATTATTTCGGGTCGGTTGCCGATCTGCGCGGCAACATCGGCGTTCGTGCCGGGGCGGTCGGAACTGTGGTGCAGAATGGGCGGAGCGGAGGGGCCTCTTCGGTCGATCCGCGCACGCTTGATCCATCCACCTTCAAGGATTCGATGAAAACGCCGGGCCCGACATTCACGCCGGGCGACGGCAGCGTCAGCGTCACGACACGCGGCGATCTCGTGATCAGCGGGGCGAGCGACGCGGGCATGGCGGCGTTGGTCAATGTCAATGGCGGCCCCTACACCCGGGTCAATGGCGACGGATCGACCACGCTGATGAGTTCGGGCGGGCGCACCAACTTCACGCTGTGGACGTCAGCCACTGCGATCAGCCTTTACGCAGCGGGCGGCGATGTGGCGCCATTGGCGGGAGACTCCGCCGGCAGGCAGGACGCGAACGGCTTCTATCCGGGAACGCTGATCGTTGCGGCCGCCAACGGCGATATCCGCTTTGCCGGGGGTCTCTCGATCGAGATGATGCCGTCGCCCTACGGCCAGCTCGAACTGCTGGCGGCAGGGTCGATCTACGGGCAGGGCCAGGTGCTGTCGATGTCGGGCGCCGACATGAGCGCACTGGCGACGCCATTCCATCCGGTGCTCTACATCGGCTCGAGAAACACCAACGCGTCGCCGGACGCAGCCTACCGCAACAACAATTTCAATGCGATCGCCTTTGGCGAGGACACGCCGGTCTCCAATCTGCATCAGGGGGATACCCAGCCAGCGCTGGTCTATGCCGGCGTCGATATCGACGATCTTGGCCTCGGCGCGACACTGACCATGATCCGCAGTGGCTCCAGCGGCTTCAATCCTCTGCATCGCACCTGGTATCTTGCGGCCAAGCCGTTCGAAGTCATCGCCGGACGCGATATCGTCGGCCTCGGTGCGACGCCGGACGTGTTCTTCAACACCAACCCCACCGGTGTTTCGCTGATGCAGGCCGGCCGCGACATCATCTACCAGTCGGTCAACGTGGTCGGCCCGGGCTTGCTTCAGACCCAGGCCGGCCGCAACCTGTACCAGGGCTATTATGGTTCGCTGACCAGCGTCGGGGATGTCGTCAACCCTGCCAACAGCGCGGGTGGCGCCGACATCACGGTGCTGACCGGCGTCGGCGCGAACGGCCCGGATTATGCCGATTTCGCCAAACGCTATTTCAATCCTGCCAATCAGCTGCCGAGTAATGGCACACCGCTTGCCGGCAGCGGCAAGGTGGTGCACGCCTATGGCGCTGAGTTGTTGGCATGGCTCCAGAAGCGTTACGGCTACGCCGGAAGCGCGGCCGACGCGCTCGCCTATTTCCTGGCGCTGCCGAGCGAGCAGCAGGGCGTCTTCGTCCGCCAGGTCTTCTATGAAGAACTGACCCTCGGCGGCCGCGAGTACAATGATGCGAACGGGCCGCGTTACAAGAGCTATCTGCGCGGCCGCGAGGCGATCGCGATGCTGTTTCCCGACCAGGATGCGAACGGCAGGCCGCTCACTTACTCAGGCGGGCTTACGATGTTCAGCGGCTTCGCGAAGGACCCTTCCAACGATCCGTATCAGGCCGATACCGGCATCCACACACAGTACGGTGGCGCGATCCAGGTCCTCAATCCGGGCGGGCGAACCATCCTCGGCGTGGAAAGCGTCACGCCGGGCGCGGGGTCCGGCCTGATCACGCAGGGACGCAACAGCCCGATCGACATCTATTCGCTCGGCAGCATCCTGCTTGGCCAGAGCCGCATCATGACGACTTTCGGCGGCAACATCCTCGCATGGTCCGCCACCGGCGACATCAACGCCGGCCGCGGCTCGAAGACCACAACGATCTTCACGCCGCCGCTGCTGAGCCAAGATAGCTACGGCAACGTCACGCTCTCGCCGGCTGCGCCCTCGAGTGGCGCCGGCATCGCCGCGCTCGCGACCATCCCCGGCACTCCGCCGAGCGACGTCGACCTGATCGCGCCGCTCGGCACCATCGATGCGGGCGAGGCCGGCATCCGCGTCTCGGGCAACGTCAACCTCGCCGCGCTGCAGGTGGTCAACGCCGCCAACATCCAGGTGCAGGGCACCTCGACCGGCATTCCGACGGTGCAAGGGCCGCCGGTCGCGGCGCTGACATCAGCGTCAAACACCACTGCCGCCAGCCAGCAGGCCGCGGCGCCACCGCCAAAGAACAATGACCAGCCGTCGATCGTGATCGTGGAAGTGCTCGGCTACGGCGGCGGCGACGGATCTCCGCCTCAGGGGCAGCCGGAGCAGCAGCGCAAGCCGCGCGAAAAGCAGAGCTACAACGAGAACAGCGCCTTCCAGGTCATCGGGCTCGGCGATGCGACGGGCTCGTCAGGCAGGTGACGCGCGAATGGACGACTTCCGGGAAAGCGAGCGGGCTCTCCCGGAATCGCCAGCGCGGCGCGCATAGACTTGGGATAGCGATCGGCGATTACTTGACCGTCAGATGCACGTCCGGTGCTTGCCGGTCGGGGACCCATTCCAATGCAAACCGCTGGCCGGCGATGATCTCATAGGTCGAGAGCTTGGATGCGACCGCATCGCGGAAGCGGAGATAGGCATCGCGCTGTCGCCCGCCGGTGCGGGCCGCCGCCAGATTGAGCCATTTGTAGGCCAGCAAGAAATCGGTCGGAACGCCGTGGCCCTTGTCGTAGCTCAGGCCGAGCATGGCTTGTGCGAACGGATCGCCCTGCATGGCGCCGCGATAGTAGAGATCGGCGGCGGCCGCGTAGGCCTGCGGTACGCCGAAGCCGTGCTCATACATGAAGCCGAGCATGCCGAGGGCTCTTGCGTTGCCGCGATCGGCGGCCGGCGAGAGCTCGTGAAATGCCCTGACATAGTCGCCGCGATGGAAGGCGGCCGTTCCGCGCGCAAGGCTGTCGGCGCTCGCGACCGATGCGGTCATCGCCCAGGCCACGACCGCAAGCGAAGCGTAAAGGTTTGTCCGAAGCGCGCGCGTAAGGAGCATCGTGTCGCCCCGCTCAATGGAAGCTGGTGGTGATCGGCGCATTGGTCGTCGTCGTGGCGATGCTGCCGCGCAGTTTCGAACGAAGCTCCTCGGCCACGATCTGGGCGTCGGAACCGTTGCGGATGATCTGCGGGCGAATGAAGATGATCAACTCGGTGCGCTGGGTGCCGTTGCTCTGATGCCCGAAGGCATCACCGAGGCCGGGAATCTGGTCAAGCACGGGCAGCGCGTTGCGGTTGCCGCTCTGCTGTTCGCTGATCAGGCCCGCCAGCAGCACGGTCTGGCCATTGGCGACCGCGATCTGGCTCTTGACCCTCCGTTCCGACACCGTCGGGGTCAGGCTGTTCGCGCTGGTCTGCGGAACGTTGCTGATCTCCTGCTCGACATCGAGCCGCACGGTGCCATTCACGCTGACGCGCGGCGAGACCCGCAGGATGATGCCGGTGTTGCGATAGTCGATGGTGTTGACCACCGTGTTGCTCCCGGTGAGCACCGTCGCGCTGCCGGTCGACACCGGGACGACGTCACCGACCTGCAGCGTCGCGACCTGGTTGTTGATCACGACCAGCGACGGATTGGAGAGCACCTTGACGCTGGTGACGGCATGCAGCGCATCCAGGATCAGGCTCGGCTGCGTCTCGGATCCGATCAGGAAGTTGAAACCCGGGAAGGCGCGGTTGATGAAGGCATTGGTGACCGAGCCTGCGACGGAGGCGACCCCGGTGGTCGCGTCCGTGGTGGTCGCGGGCGCCGTGGTGGCTTGAGTGCCCGTGAACGAGCCGACGTTCGGCTTCAGGCCGAGGTTCCTGCTGGTGAGGTAGGTCTGCACACCGTAGGACAGGGTGTTGTTGAGCGTGACCTCGGCGATCGTCGCATCGATCGCGACCTGGAGCTGCGGCTCGTCGATCTGCTGCAGCGTCGCCTCGATGATGCGGTAGTTGGCCTGGTCGGCATAGATCAGGAGATTGTTGTTCACGGCATCGGGCGTGATCCGCACATCCTGCATGACGGGCTGGCCGTTGCCTGAGCCTGAGCTAGCGCCGCGTCCGCTGTCCAGTGCGGCATTGTTGCCCTGGCCTTGATTGGGGTTGTTCGCTTGCCCGCCGGCGCCAAATCCCTGGCCGAGGCCCTGGCCCGTTGCGCCCGTCCCTGACGTGCCGCGCGAGGCAAAGCTGTTGGAGTTCGAGCCCAAGTTGCCGTTCGCCGACAGACGGTCGGCGACGCTTGACGTCGACGAGGTGCCGGAGCCGGGCGCGAGCTGGCTGTCGGCGCTGTCGAGCAAATTGCCGGACGATCCGCCGAGGAACATGTCGGTCAGAACCCGCGCGATCTGGCGCGCGTCGCCGTATTTGACGCGGTAGACATGGACCGAGGTGCGCGCGGTGTCGTTGCGGTCGAGGCGCTTGATCCAGGTCGCCGCCGTGTGCAGCATGTCCGGCTTCTTGGTCACCACCAGCACCGCGTTGAGGCGTGCGATTGGCATGAACTTGATGACGTTCTGGCTGAGGCCGTTCTCGCCGGAATCGACGATCTTCTCCAGCTCCGCAATGACGGGTGCGGGCGAGCCGCTCGAGATCGGGAAGATGCCGACCGATTGGCCGCGCATCCAGTCGACGTCGAAGCTGAGCACGGTGTCGACGGCGGTGCGGCGCTCGGCGCCGGTGCCCTGGATCAGGAGCAGATTGCGCGTCGTGTCGGCGCGGATCGAGCCCGCCCTGGTGGCGAAGCTGTCGGTCAGCTTCAGCAGGGTCTGCGCCGACACATATTGCAGGGGGACCACCGAGATGCCGAATCCGGGTTCGGGATTGGCGGCCGCGGCATCGACGCGGCCGCCGCCGACGGCGTCGCCGAGCGGCGTCAGGCGATAGCCCGCAGTATCCTTCAGCAACACCACGCCGCTCAGGCGAAGCGCGTTTTCAAGCACGAAAACCATGTCGGATTTCGGCACCGGTCGGACCGACACCAGGCTCACCGTGCCCTGTACCCGCGGGTCGATGGTGTACCCGACATGCAGGATGTCGCCGAGCACGACCTTGGCGACGGTCGCCACCGGCGTGCTTTCGAAATTCAGATCGAAGCCATTGCCGTTCGAGGCCGGCTGCGGCCGCGCGTCGGCGACCCCGGTCACTTCGCTTCCCTCATACATCGCCGCGCGGACGCTGCCGCCCTGGCTGCTGCCCGCCGCCGCCAGCCCGCTCACCGGTTGCGGCTGGCGCGGCAACAGATCGAGCGATCGCACCTTGTCGGTGACGTCGATCTGGGATGCGTCCACGCTCTCGCCGACCGTCGCGGAATTGCAGGACGCCAGCAACCCCAGCGAAGTCAGGGCAAAAATGGCCGCCAAGCCGCCCCGGATCGTCGGGCAGCGGCCCACTGTGCCTACGCGTTGCATGAAGGCCCTTCGCTCTGACTAACTGAAATTTCGACGGCGTGCGAGGATCGGTCCTACCCGGTGGGACTCTTAGCGATCGAACATGACAGAAATAAATTGGTTACATGATTGTCGTTCGCGACCTGCCATCGCATCGCACCAAATCTGTGCAGTCGGCGCGCCGCCGTGTCCGCCATGCCACGTCAAGGTTTCTTGAGCGAGGCGAACGATGTGACTTCGCACAGCTGTCACACTTCGGATCGATAACCGCAGAATTGCCGGGAGCCGAACGCGACGGCGCACGGCACGGACTGATCCGGGATAGTGTGGCGGGATATCGAGAATGGCCAACGACCTGTCCGTTCGGTTCGTGGATTATCTGCGTCAGAGCAATCACCTGGCGTCGATCGACGGATCGCCTGAACGGACCGGGCAAGGCGCCGACGTCAGGCAATTGAAACTGTGGGAGATCACCAGTCTCTCACCGACCGAGTTCGCCGACGAGGCCGCGCGCTTCTTCGCACTCGGCCGCCTGACGCTCCAGGATATGACCTCGGCCGAACCGCTGGTCGGAGCATTCTCGCCGCGTTTTCTGCGCGAGACCATGGTCTATCCGTGCCGGACGGCCGATGGGAGCACTGTCCTCGCGGTCGTCGACCCGACCGACCAGGCGACGCTGCGGGCGGCGCAGATCGTGCTCGGCGCCGGCATCAATGTGAAGGTGGCATCGTCGGAAGACGTCGCCATCGCCCTGAACAACTCTTCCAGCGCCGAGGAGGCCGAGACCACCGACACGGCCGCGGCGCTGCCTCGCGAAGACGACATCGAGAGCCTGCGCGATCTCGCCAGCGGTGCGCCGGTGGTGCGCGCGGTCAATGATCTGATCGAGAAGGCCGTCGAGCTCCGCGCCAGCGACATCCACATCGAGCCGTTTTCCTCCGGCCTCATGGTGCGCTTGCGGATCGATGGCCTGCTGCGCCCGGTCGCCGCGCTGTCGGGGGTGCTGCCACAGGCGGTGGTCTCCCGCATCAAGATCATCGCCAATCTCAACATCGCCGAGCGCCGCCTGCCGCAGGACGGCGCGGCGCGGCTGCGGGCCGGACGCACCGACATCGATATCCGCGTCGCGATCATGCCGATGCAACACGGCGAATCCGCCGTCATCCGCATCCTGCCCAAGGATCGCGGCCTGCTGGTCGTCGAAAAGCTGGGATTCTCTGAGCCCGACGAAGCCAAGCTGCGGCGGCTGCTGAAGCTGCCATACGGCATGGTCGTGATCACGGGACCGACCGGCAGCGGCAAGACCACGACGCTGGCGACGATCCTCTCGATCCTCAACGAGCCCAGCCGCAAGATTCTGACGATCGAGGACCCGGTCGAATACGAGATCCCCGGCGTCAACCAGTCCCAGGTCAAGCCGGCGATCGGTCTGACCTTCGCCACCGCGCTGCGGTCGTTCGTTCGCCAGGACCCTGATGTCATCATGGTCGGTGAAATCCGCGACTCGGAGACCGCGCATGTCGCGGTGCATGCTGCGCTGACGGGACATCTGGTGCTGACGACGCTGCACACCGAGACGGCGGCTGCCGCGGTGCCGCGCCTGCTCGACCTCGAGGTCGAAGGCTATCTGCTGCGCTCGGTGCTGCGCGGCGTGATCGCGCAGCGTCTGGTCCGGCAATTGTGCGAGCGCTGCAAGACCGCGCGGCCGCTGGCAACGGCCGATTTCACCGAGGATCCCCGGCTCGCCGCGCTCGGATTCCGGGAAGGCGAGATCATTCACGAGCCATGCGGCTGCGAACGTTGCGGCGGGACCGGTTATCGCGGCCGTCTCGGCGTGTTCGAGCTGCTCGAACTATCCAATGAACTCCGCGAACTGATCGGAGAACGAACCGACGGACTGAAGATCGATACCATGGCGATCAAGGCGGGCATGACCACGATGCTCGATGACGGGGTCGCGAAATGCCGCGCCGGATTGACCTCGCCCGCCGAGATCCTCCGCGTCGCGACGGTGCGGTGACGCCGTGCCGAATTATCGCTATCGCGCTTTGACCCAGGCCGGCGAGATCGTGAACGGCACGATCTCGGCGCCGACCGCGGCCGAGGTGGCGCGGCGGATCGAATATCTCAAGCTGCTGCCGATCGAAACCACCGAGGACAAGCGCGCATCCGGCACAGCCGGTGGTCGCAGCCTGTTCGGCGGGCCGAGTGCTGCCGAGGTGACCACGTTCACGCGCGATCTCGCGCTGCTGCTCAAGGCCGGCGCGCGCCTCGACGATGCCCTGGAGCTTTTGTCCGGCGATGCCGATGTCGGCCGGATGCGTCCGGTGGTGGCGAAAATCCGGGCGGCCTTGCTTACCGGCGAGAGCTTTGCCGATGCGGTGGCGGATCATCCGACCCTGTTCCAGCCGATGTACATCGCCCTGGTCCGGGTGGGGGAAATCTCCGGCACGCTCGACTCCGTGCTGGAGATGCTGGGAACCGAGCGTGCGCGTTCCGAGCAGATGCGGCGCAAGCTGACCGACGCCATGCAGTATCCGGCCTTCGTGCTGGTCGCGGCATCCGGCGTGATGCTGTTCTTCCTGCTGTTCGTGCTGCCGCAATTCTCGACCGTGCTCGGCGATTTCGGTGGCAAGTCGGATACCGCCCTCGCCAGCTTCATCGCGGTGTCGGATTTCCTGCGCGCCAACGCCACGGCGGCAAGCCTGATCAGTGCGGCAACGATTGCGCTCGCATGGTGGCTGCTGCGGCAGGCGCGCGTGCGCGCCGCGCTGGTCAGCGGGATCTCGCGGGTGCCGGGCATCAGCAGCGCCTTCCAGTTCTATCGCGCGAGCCTGTTCTGCCGCAATCTCGGCGTCCTGCTCGGCAGCGGCGTCAACCTCACGGCTGCATTGCGCATCCTCGTCGACATCATGGCAGTGACCGGGAGCGAGGCGAATTGGACCGCCGCCGCCGACCGCGTCCGCCATGGCGGAAAATTGTCGGACGCGCTCGCCGTGGCGGACAGCCTGCCGCCAATGGCGGTCCGCATGCTGCGGCTCGGTGAAGAGACCGGGCAGCTGCCGGTGCTGGCCGGGCGGGTTGCGGAATTCTACGAAGCAAAATTGCAGCGCAGCCTGGACCGTGTCGTCGGCATCGTCGGTCCGCTGGCGATCATCACGATCAGCACCGTCGTCGGCGGATTGATCGTATCGGTCATGACGGCGCTGCTCTCGGTCACGCAGCTAGTCGGTTAAAGCAGGGGTCATCGGTCATGATATCGCGCAACACGGTCATCGAAACATTCTCCATGCGAGCGGGACGCGATCCGGCGCGCTCACAACCGCCAAGGCGCTCGGGGCAGGAGGGCTTTACCCTCGTCGAGATGCTGGTGGTGATCGCGATCATCGGCCTCATCATGGGGCTGATCGGGCCGCGCGTGCTCAACTATCTCAGCGAATCCAAGGTCAAGACCTCGCGCATCCAGTTGCAGAGCTTCTCCAGCGCGCTCGACCTGTTCTACCTCGACGCCGGGCGCTTCCCGTCCACGGCGGAGGGACTTGCCGCGCTGGTCCGGCGCACGCCGGGCGTCGCCGCCTGGAACGGCCCGTATCTGAAGGGCGGCAACGTTCCGAACGATCCCTGGAATCATCCCTATCTCTATCGCTCGCCGGGCGAACACGGGCCTTACGACATCGTCTCCTATGGCTCCGATGGTCAGGAAGGCGGCAGCGGCACCTCGGCCGACATCTCGCTTGAAAAGACGACAGCCGCCAACAACGACCAACAATAAGGATGCATGGCGAGCATGAATGATGCGACGCAGCGCGGTTTCACCCTGCTCGAGATGGTGTGCGTCCTTGCCATCATCGCGCTGCTGGCGGCCGTGCTGCTCCCGTTCATTCCGCATCAGACCTCGCGATCGCGCTTGCAGGCCTATGCGCTGCAGACCGCAACGCTGCTGAAGGCCGATCGCAATGCCGCCATCGAGCGCAGCACCAGCGTTGCGACGCTGGTCGATGCGGCGAGCCGGGTGATCCACTCCGGCGCGTCGCGCATGACGGTGCGTATCCCCGATGACGTGCGGTTCGATGCGGTGCTGCCGCAGAGCTGTCAGCGCCGCGCCGCCCTGTCGACCATCCGCTTCTTCGCCAATGGCGGTTCCTGCGGCGGCTCCATCGCGCTGACGCGGCTCGATGCGGGATATGAGGTCCGCGTCAACTGGCTCACCGGAAGGGTAGAAATCGTTGCTCGCGACGTCGCCGCCAACTGACCGCCCTGATGCAGGGTTCACCATCATCGAGGTGCTGGTGGCGCTGGCGCTGGTGGCTGTCTCGATCGTTGCCATCGGCGCGGTCATGGGCGTCAAGACGCGCGGCGTCCGGGCCATGGAGCAGCACGTCGCGCTGATGCAGGCGGTGCGCACATTGATGACGGTCGGCATTCCGCCGCGCGCCGAACTCCAGTCGGGCACGTCGACGGGGCAGGCGGAGGGCTATCGCTGGACCATCGAGGTCAGTCCGCTCGGCGGCGACTGGAAGGTGCCCGAGGGCAACGTGCCCTGGGCGCCGGAGTTGGTCCGCATTCGCGTCAAGTCTCCGGGCGGTGCGTTGTCCGACATTCGCACCGTGCGCCTGATGCCGAGGTCTTCGGAATGACCCCGGCAAGGACAGCACTGCGAACGGGCGAACGCGGCTTCACGCTGATCGAGACCATCGTCGCGCTGGCACTGATGGGGCTGCTGCTGTCGGCACTCGCCAGCATCACGGCGCAATGGCTGCCCAGCTGGAACCGGGGGCTCGACCGGATCCAGCGCAGCGAATTGATCGGGATCGCGCTGGAGCGGATCGGCGCCGATCTCGCGGCGGCGGAGTTCGTTGCCGCCAACCGCGATACCCACAAGCCGCTGTTCGACGGATCGGAATTGTCGGTCACGTTCGTGCGCACGTCGGTGGGGCCGAATGCGGGGCCGGGGCTCGACGTGGTGCACCTTGGTGAAACCCGGGATCGCAGCGAGTTCGTCACGGTTCGTTCGCAGGCGCGCTTCACGCCGCTGGCCGATGGGGTGTCGCTGTCGGAACAGGTGCATCTCGGCAGCCCCGTCGTGCTGCTGCGCGCACCCTATCGCCTGTCCTTCGCCTATGCCGGTGCCGACCGGGCCTGGAAGAGCGTGTGGAAGGATGCCAACAAGCTGCCGGCCATGATCCGGTTGACCGTGCGTGACGCGGCAAGCCAGCGCGTCCTGTCGGTTTCGACCATCGCGCCGGTCCATGTCCAGATTCCGAGCGACTGCACCAAGCCGGACGGCAATTGCGGCGACAAGCAAAGCTCCGACGGTGCCACCGATCAGGGGAAGACGTGATGGGGGCGTCCGGCAAACTCGGCGGATCGCCGCGCAACCGCGGCTTCGTCATCGTTGCGGTGCTCTGGATCCTGCTTGCGCTGTCGTCGCTGGCGATCATCTTCTCGGCCTATCTTGCCGCGTCGGCGCGCGCGTTGGCGGCCAGCGATCTGTCGTTGCAGACCGAGGCGCTGGTGTCGGCCGGGCTCGAGCTCACCGCCTATCAACTGACGCTGACGGATGAGAAGACGAGGCCGCAGCACGGGGCGTTTCATTTCGGGCTGGATGACGCCAGCGTCGGTGTCACCTTCGTGTCGGAGGCCGGCCGCGTAGACCTGAACTACGCGTCGAAGGAAATGCTGATCGGCCTCTTCGTCGTGCTCGGCGCGCGAAAGGACGCGGCCAGCGAATACGCCGACCGGATCGTCGGTTGGCGAACCCGGCCCGTACCGGGCAGCGAGAATGTGGAGGCCGCGCGCTACAACGCGCTCGGCTATTCGCCGCGGCAGGGGCTGTTCACCCATGTCAACGAGCTGGCGCTGGTCGCCGGCATCCCTGAAGCCTTCGTCGATCGCGTGTTGCCGTTCGTGACGGTGTTCAACGGCAGTCCGGATGTCGATCCGGCGATCGCCGCGCCGGAAGTCGCTCTTGCCGTGGACAAGGCATCGGGGAAGCAGCAGGACAGCTTCGGCTCGCCTGCTTCCTCGCCGAACGGCGGCCTCACCGCTGGATCGCAGGCGCCGAGCCCGCAAACTGCGGCATCGACCGCGCAGAGCCCTTGCTACCGGATCGCAATCTCGATCCGGTTCCGCAACGGTCACCGCACCACGTCTGAAGCCGTGATTGCGCTCGGCGACAAGGTCGAGCCCTATCGTGTGTTGTCCTGGCAGAACGATGTCGAGCCGCGCAGCACGGTTCTGCCGCGGAGGAGAGGTTGATGGCAATACTCGCCGAAGCACGGCAATGGTTCGAGCAATGGATCGGCGCGGTCGCGACGGCCGTCGACGGCGTCGCGGGCAGGTTCATGCGCCGGCGCAGCATCGAGCTCGACGAAAATGCCGACGGCACCTTCACGGCCCGCGCCACCGTGGCGAGGGATGGCTCGCCGTCAGCTCCGGTCTCGTTCCGGCTCGATCACGACGCGCCGCAGCCTCCGCTGTCAACAGAGTGGAAGACCGCGTTCGACGGCAGCCGCATCGAGGTGCGGTTGCGATCTGATCATGTCGTCAGCCGCGTGCTCGATTTCCCGAGCCAGGCCGGCGACTTCCTCGATGGCATGATCCGCGCGCAGGTCGACCGGCTGACGCCATGGACCGCCGCCGATGCGGTCTTTGGCTGGGGTTCGCCGCAACCGATCTCCAATGACCGTATCGAAGTCGCGTTCAGTGCGACCGCGGCGACCAAGGTCGATCCGCTGGTCCGGATGGCCAGGATGCTCGGCGCCGGCTCCGTTGCGGTCTCAGCGCCAGCGGTTGGCGGCGACGGCTCCCCGCAGCAGGTGACGCTGCTCGACAAATCGTTGCGCGGCCTCGCCGGACCTGCGGTTCCGCGCCTGTTGCGCATCGGCCTGGTCTCGACGGCGGCCGCGGCCGCGGTCGCCTTGCTGCTCAACGTCTATCTCGGCGGATGGCTGCAATCCGAGCAGGAGGACCTGCAACACCGGATATCGCAGCGCCGCGCCGCGCTGCGTCTCGATGCCAATGGCGACTCGTCCGGCATCGGCCTGCTGGCCAAGCGCAAGCAGACGACGCCATCGAGCGTCATGGTTCTGGAAGCGATCTCGCGCGTCCTGCCCGACACCACCTATGTGACGGAGCTCCGCATCGAGGGCAACAAGGTGCAGGTGGTGGGACTGACCCAGGATGCGCCATCCCTGATCCGCTTGCTGGAGCAGTCGCCGCAATTCACCCGCGCGACGTTCTTCGCGCCGACGACCCGCGCCGCAAATGAATCGGCGGAGCGGTTCCACGTCGAGGCCAATATATCCGCTTCTTTTGGGTCCGGCTCATGAGCGCAGCATCCCGATCGCTGACGGCCGTCAGCACTTCGCCACTGGTCGCGACCGCGAGCTATCTCGGCCTGTTCGTGCTGCTGCTGTTCGTCGTCATCTCGTCGCTCTCGGATATCATCGGCCTGCGCAGCGATGTCGCGGCATCGGTCGTGATGCTGGAGCAACTCGAGGGACGGTCCAAGGCGAATACCGCGCCCGGTCAATCCCCCATGCCGACCGGTTCAGCCTATCTCGAGGGGGCAACCGTCACGGTCGCGGGCGCCACGCTGCTGCAACGCGTGTCGGGCGCGGTGATCAAGGCCGGCGGCAATGTGCTGTCGACGCAGCTCGACGTTCCCAACGCGCCGGCCAAGGCCGGCTTCATCAGCATGGTCGCGAGCAGCGAGATCGAGCAGGCGCAGCTGCAGCAGGTGCTCTACGATCTCGAAGCCGGCATGCCGTTCCTGTTCATCGACCAACTGGTGGTGCAACCCGTCGCCGACGAAGCGGCCAAGGGCGCCGATCCCGGCAAGCTGCGCGTGCTGCTCGGCGTGTCCGGACAATGGCGAGGAGCCAAATGATGCGACGCTTCGCTGCAACCATTGTGCTGTTGGCGGTGTCGGCCTATTCGGCGCCGGCTGCGGTGCCTGACCCATCCGGCGATGCACTGGACGCCGGGATGCTCGATGATACCCGCTTGGGTGGACCGGTGCTGAGTTCGCCGCCGCCGTCCGAACCGGTGACGTCGGTTCGGGTTGCGCCTTCGCCGGCGCCAACGCCCCGGCCGCTCAGCGCAAATCCGCTGTGGGGCATTCCGCTCAAGACGCTGTCCAACACCCGCGACCGCCCGGTGTTCTCGCCGTCGCGGCGGCCGCCGCCTGCCGTCGTTGCGGAACCGGAAGTCAGCAAGCCGTTGCCGCCGCCGCCGCGCAAGGTCGCGCTCGAGCCGCCGCCGCTGTCGCTCGTCGGCACGATCGCCGGGGACGATGAAAGCTTCGGGATCTTTCTCGATCAAGCGAACAAGACCGCATTACGGTTGAAGCTCGGCGACGATTTCCAGGGATGGAAGCTGCGAACCATCAGCGGACGCGAAGTTACGATGCAGAAAGACGAGCACGATGCCGTGCTCACATTGCCCCAGCCGGGCGCCGAGCAGAGCGGCGATGTCCGCCTCGTTCCCGTCAGCACCGACAGGAGGCCGCTGGCTGCGCGGATCCAGAGGTGAGTGCGCTTTCGCTCCCGCGCTAAAGCGTGATGAGATTAGGTTGAGCTGGATCGGCATCGGAGGTTCACCTCTCCCTTGGGAGAGGTCGATTTGCGCAGCAAATCGGGTGAGGGGTTACGGTCTATCGAGAGAGCAAGAGCCCTCACCCGGATTGCACCGGACGATGCTTCGCATCGCCGAGAGCAATCCGACCTCTCCCCGACGGGGAGAGGTGAACCGAACCCGCGGCAAGCCGATTCAACCAAAAATCATCCCGCGCTAATTCAATCCCAGCCAGCCCTGCAGGGCCGGCGTCAGGAGAAGTCCGAGCGCCAGAAACGGACCGAACGGGATCGACGTCTGGCGCTTCATCTCGTGTCCTGCGAGTTGCAGGCTGCCGGCGACAGCAAGTGCTGCGAGCGCCGCGATCAGCAGCAAAGTCGGAATCCCAAAAGCTCCGACCCAGATCGTCGCGGCGGCAAGGAACTTGACGTCGCCAAGTCCCAAGCCGTCCATATGCCGCACGGCGGCGTAAAGGCGCTGCAACAGAAAGAACAGGGCGCCGATGAGGCCAGCGATCGCCATGGCACTGAACGCAGCTCTCGTACTTTCAGTGTTGACGACATGTGCAAGCCCGAGGGCGGCGATCGCAAGATTCAGCCAATCGGGAATGATGCCGTGGCGAAGATCGATCAGCGCGACGGTGCAGCACAGCACGCAGAGCGCGCCGTAGGATGCAATCAAATAAAGAGCTTCGCGATCGATCGGCATGGTGGTGGGACAAGTGTGACGCGTGAACACACTGTGTTGCAACAACTCGCGCGCGTTGAACAGTGCAATTTCAATCGAGTAATGCGTTTGCGGGATTGTGATCGTCAACAACGATAGCGAAGCAGAAAAGATGCGACAAAAAGTCTGCGCTGTCACAAATCCGCATAGGATACCGACAATAGTTCGCCCGATTACGTGCCGCGAGCCCTTCGCGGCAGACGAGTGGGTTGGCTATGCACAAGATACGAGTGGCGGCGTGCCTGGCTTTGCTGGCAGCGTCGGCAGGTCTGCGCGCCGCGAACGCGGGCGCTCTCGAGGAGGGCGCCGAGCGCTATCGGCCGTATTTGATCGAGGGCGTTGCCAGTGCGCTGGCGGGGGCGCGTGCATTGCGCGACCGCGCCGCTGCGGCGGACTTGCCCGGTGCAAAGAAGGCCTGGTTGTCGGCGCGTGCCGGCTGGGAGCGCTCGGAGGTGTTCACCGCGGGCTTCGTGCCCGAGCTTGATGCGCAGATCGACGCCTGGCCGAACGCGGACAGCGGGTTTCACGCCATCGAGGCCAAGCTGTTCGGAGCCGGCAATACCGAAATTGCCACCGATGCGACGGGCCTGGTCGAGCACCTGAACGATCTTCACGGAAAGCTCAAGGATATCAAGTTGACGCCGCAGGGCCTCCTGGATGGCACGGTGCGGCTCGCCTACGAAGTCGGCGAAAGCAAAGCCGATGGCGGCGAGTCGCGCATCAGCGGCACCTCGCTGGACGATATGCGCAACAACATCGCCGGTATCGACTTCGCCTATCACACGATTTTCTCCGCCGCGCTCAACACGGTCGACGGCAAGCTCGACGAGATGGTGACGAACCGGATCGAGCGGCTCGAGGCGATCGTCGCGACGCCCGACCTGCCGCATGTCGATATCGCCGATCTGCGCCAGACCAGCGAGGAACTGGTAGTCGCGCTGCAGAGCGCCTCGGCAAAGCTCGGGCTGCAGCGCCCGACCCTGGAGGCGCAGGCGCGATGAGATCGCTTCAGCTGCGTGCGGCTGCGCTGCTCTCCGCGGTCATCGCCCTCGCGTTGCTTGGGCGCGCGGCGGCGTTTCCGGTCGACGGCGACAAGACCGTGCTCCCTGTTGCGACCGAGCTGAACGAGGATGCGCTCGACAAGCCGCGTGAGGTGTTCCAATCGGAGCGGACCGGAGCCAAGTCGTATCTGGTGAATCTCGGCGATCTCGCCTTCAATTCGCCCGGGCTGCTCGGCGAGGTGGCGCGGCAGGCCGGTGTGAGCTGCGGCACCTGCCACGTCAATGGTGCGAACAACGCCAAATTCTTCATGCCGAAGATGTCGAGCCGGCCCGGCACGTTCGACACCACCGGGGCGCTGTTCAACCCGAAGGCCAATAACCTTTCGTTCGATCCGGTGAGGATTCCGAGCCTGCGCGGCGCCCGCTATCTTGCACCCTACGGCGCCGATGGCCGGTTCGCCTCGCTGCGCGACTTCGTCCACAACGTCATCACCAGCGAGTTCGCAGGTCCGGAGCCGTCGCCGGCAACGCTCGATGCGATCGTGGCCTATCTTCACGACATCGATTTCCTGCCCAATCCGAGCCTTGGTCCCGGCGGGCGGCTGGCCGGCAAGATCACCGACGCGGAGCGCCGCGGCGAAGCGCTGTTCGCAAGGCCGTTCCCGCACGATCCGGCGCTGAGCTGCGCGGGATGCCACGTACCATCGTCCGGCTTTGTCGATCACCAGCAGCATGACGTCGGTTCGGGCGGTCTGTTCAAGACGCCGACCTTGCGCAACGCCGACTTCAACGCGCCGTACTTCCACGATGGCCGCTTCGACAATTTCAAGCAGGTCGTCGATTATTTCGACCGGACCTTTCAGCTCGACCTCTCGGCGCAGGACAAGGGCGACCTCGTCGCCTATCTCACGGCCGTCGGCGACGGCGTGCAGCCTTATGAACGCGACGGTGCAGGTGCAACGCTGAAGGAGATCAACGATTTCTCGACAGTGCTCGCGACCGCGATTCCCGCCGGCGACAAGGATATCGTCGCGCTTGCAGTCGATACGATCGGCCGCGAACTGCGCGAGTTGACCGAGCAATACCCCGATCGCAAGAACACCAGCGTGTCGGGCGGCGAGCAGCAGCGCGTGCTTGCGCGCAACGGTCTCAAGGAGCTCGTGCTCACGCTGCGTCGAATCGAGATGGCCGTTGCAGCGGGCCGCAACGCGGACGCTGCAAGCGAGTTCAGGAATTATCGCAATCTGATGGCGGCTGCGGTGCCTGCATTACTGGCGAGCGCCGAGCCGTGGTCGTTGTTCAATCAAGACGTGCATGATCAGCATTACGCTGCGCTTCGCGAAGTGATGCGCTCCAGGCACGTCTCGCATTGATTGAGCTGTACTGTAAGGCATTTGCGATCCGCGCCGCTGCGTGGAGCGCTTCATCTGCGTTCGATCTTCCGTTGAAGAATCGAATCGTGGAGATGCGGCGTGCAGCAGCAGATGTCTCCACGCAAAATATTTGAACGTTTCGAAATTTCTCGCGCGCTTTCACGCAAGCGAAAACCATGCGTCATGTTGTCGCACTAAGCAGTGTGTGTTGCTAACCGCAAACACCCTGAGGTCGACAATGAGTTTGAACTACAAAAAGCACTGGCGAACCAGCACCGCGCTCTGCATCGCGTCAACGGTGCTCGTCGCAACAGCCGCATATGCCGCTCACTATCCGGGCGGACACAGTGATTGGGACAAGCGTCCGCATCACAATCACCAGGCGCATCAGGAAGCTGATCGCGTCAAGCATGACCACGATAATGACGACAAGGATCACGGCGGCAAGGGCAAGACCGCTTCGCCGATCAAGCACGTCATCATCCTGATCGGTGAGAACCGCGGCCTCGATCACACCTTCGGTATCTACAAGCCGAAGGGCAAGGGGCAGACCATCTCCAACCTGTTGTCGAAGGGCATCGTCAACGAGGATGGAACGCCGGGACCGAACTTTGCGCAAGCGCAGCAGTACTCGGTTGCGGGCCAGACGGCCTATTATATCGGTGCGCCGACCATCTCGAAGTCGCCCTACAACGCGACCAATGCGATGCCGCAGCCGAACACCAACGGCACGCCGACCGCGCAAAGCGACACGTCGCCTCCATTCAAGACGATCACCGAGGCCAACGTCGAGATGGACATGGATCCGGCGGATCTCGACATCCTCACCACCGGCTTCAGCGGCCTGCCGACCGGTGTGCTTGATACCCGCGTTCCCGGCGCCGGCGGTCTCAACGGACCGTTCCCGCTGCAGGGCGAGCAGATTAGCGACGACGACTACACCGGCGACTCGACCCATCGCTTCTATCAGGATTGGCAGCAGGAAGACTGCAACGCCGCCAACGCCACCCAGAAGAACAACTCGGGTTGCTTGAACGATTTGTTCCCGTTCGTGATGGCGACCTATTCGGCGTCCAACAAGAGCATGGCCAACTCGCTGGGCTTCTACAATGCCCAGCAGGGTCAGGCCCCGATCCTGAAGATGCTCGCGGACCGCTTCACCCTGAGCGACAACTTCCACCAGTCGTTCCACGGTGGCACCGGCGCGAACCACTTCATGCTCGGCACCGGCGATGCAGCCTTCTGGAGCGACGGCAAGGGCAATCCGGTGACACCGCCGGTCGGCCTGATCGCCAACCCGAACCCGGTCGCGGGCTCGGTCAACCGGTATAGCGTCGACGGCAACTGGAGCAACTGCTCCGACGTGTTCCAGCCCGGCGTTAAGCCGATCGTCACCTACCTCAACAATCTGCCGTACGCGGCGGAGCCGAACTGCAAGCCCAACCACTACTACATGCTCAACAACGTCAATCCGGGCTATCTGCCGAACGGCGCGCTCTCGGGCGGCAACAACGTTCCGCCGTCGTCGGTTCGCACGATCGGTGACGCTCTGATCGAGAAGAACATCACCTGGGCGTTCTATGGTGGTGCGTTCAACGACGCCGTGGCGCTTTCCAACGCTGCGGTTGCCGCCAATCCGTCGAACCCGAACCTCAGCGCCGCTGCGGTCGCCGATCCGGCGCACGCACTCGGTGTTGCCTACTGCCAGATCTGCAATCCGTTCCAGTATGCGACCTCGATCATGGCCAACCCGACCGTGCGTCAGGCTCACATGAAGGACACGGCCGATCTGATCACGGCGATCCAGCACAACACGCTGCCCGCGGTGTCGTTCGGCAAGCCGGACGGTCTGCTCGACGGTCATCCGCAGAGCTCGAAGGTTGATCTGTTCGAGGCTTATGTCCTGAACGTGCTCAACGCGCTGGACAACAATCCGGAGTTGAAGGCCGACACCGCGGTCTTCATCACCTGGGACGAAGCCGGCGGCTACTGGGACTCCGGTTACACGCAGTCGATCGACTTCTTCGGCGACGGACCGCGTATTCCGACCCTGATCCTGTCGCCCTACTCGACGGGCGGCAAGGTCAACCACAACTACGCCGACCACGTTTCGCTGCTGAAGTTCATCGAGCGCAACTGGGCTCTCGAGCCGCTCACGGGCCGCAGCCGCGACAACCTGCCGAACCCGACCTACTCGAAGAGCAACGAGTACGTCCCGACCAACAGCCCGGCCCTGTCTGACATGTTCGACGCGTTCGACTTCAGCAAGCCGGTCAGTCTGTCCTACACCGAGTGATCGAACCCTCGTCGAGGACGAGATCTTGATTTGAACTGAGATCGGCGCCGATCGAACCGATGGTTCGGTCGGCGCTGTCATGTTTTGCCAGCCATCTGACCGCCCGGAAATAGACGATGAAGCGCAATGAGAAGACGTGCTCGATGAGCCGGGGCGCGGCGACCCTCCTGGTTGCCGTTGCCATCCTGGCCCATGCTCCGATGCCGGCCGCGGCCCAGCAGTTCTCCGCCGACCTCGTTGCGGGCAGGGACGAAGCGACGACTGTGCTGGGAACGCTACGCGTCTCGCAACAGAAGGCACGAATCGAAGCAACGGCGCTGCCGGATGGCTTTTTCCTGATCGATATGGCGAAGCCTGCGGCGGTTTTCGTCCGTCCCGGCGCCCATGTCTTCATGGAGGCACGGCAGTCCAGCCCGCTGACCCGGATGTTCGTTCCGGTCGATCCGGACGATCCCTGCCGGCAATGGCTGGCGATCGCACAACTGTCCGCGCCGATCGATCCCGCCACGTGGCATTGCCGGCGGGACAGGCCGGAAGCCATTGCGGGCCGTGATATGGACGTCTATCGGATCGTGGCGCCGTCCGGTGCCGGCTTTGTCGGCTGGGTCGACCGCGCGCGCGGGTTTCCGGTGCAGATCAAGACCGCCGATGGGACGGTGATCGTCGCCGATCACATCCGCGACGAGCCCCAGCCGGCGCAAACCTTCGAAATTCCGGCTGGTCTGCGCAAGTTCGACCCGCAAGCCCTGATCCGCCGGATCCAGCAGAGCGATGTATGGGTTGCGCAGCCCGCCTCGCAGTGAACGCGTGGCGTTACTGCGGCTGCCGGCTCGTCACCGGCAGCAGCCGGCCGAGCGCGCTGTAGTGCGATTGATGCACGTTGCTGTTGAAGAGGGACCAGGGCTCGGCCTTCTTCAGGGCGACCGGAACGTCGAAGTTCACCAGCTGGGCAAATTTGCGGTATTCCGCCATCGCTTCGTCGATCCGTCCGGCCCCGACCTCGAGGTCGATACGGCGCAAGGTCAGAACGAGATCCTTCAGGATCGCGCGCGCGGCGAGCCGCTCGTCCTTGCCGCCGACTGCGGTGTTTCTGATATCGGGGATGTGCTCGGTCAATTCGCGCAGCTCGGCGCCGACCCCGGTCACGGCCAGCGACACCACCGCGGTGTCGGCGGCCGGAATCGCGACCTCGAGCACGCTCGAGAGCTCAAGCACTTCCTTCATCCGCAGCACGACGCCGTCCTTGTCGAAGGGACGTTCGCCGTCGCCGACCGCATTGAGATAGGCCACGAGGTCCTGCGTGTCCTGGGTCGATAGTTCGAGGTCGAACATGCGATCGAAATGGCCCACCACCTCTTCATACGTGTCGTAGCGCCCGTCGTGAAAATACGGCGCATTGAAATTGGCGTTGAGCAGGGTAGGGGTCTTGACCAGTCCGCCCGATCCGACGTCGTGACGCAGCTGGTCGTTGAAGGTTCCGGCCGGAATATGACAGCCGGCACAGCTCAGCTCGGCCTGCTTCGGGAACGGCTTGAAGAATAGCGCCTCGCCACGACGCTCGGGCAAGCTCGCCTGCGCGGCAAGCCTGCCGCCGGGCGCAATCTTCGGATTGGGGAGGAAATCGATATCGTTGATATAGGCGACGAGGCCATCGAGAACCTCGTCGCGCGGCCGCGGCCCGGAAAACTCGTTGACGATGACATTATATACGAAGTCGCGCAGCGAGGTCATGCGCCCGTCATGTCCGTAAGGCGCGAGGAAGCGGGCGCCCCGCAGGCTCGGAATCCTGACCGGATCGAGGATGCTGTTGAACGTCTTCGTATTGAAGACAAGGCTGGTCGTGTCGAAGGTACCGGGGCGGGAGGACGCGCCCGGAACGAACAGTTTCGGGTTCGACGCGCCGTTGACGTGACAGGTGCCGCAGCTCATCTCGGCCTGACGGGCCTTGCCGCCGAGGATGGAAGGCGAATTGAACGCGAGATCGCCGAGATTGACCAGATAGGACTTGCGCCCGCCCATCGCTTCGGAATGAAAGATCTCGCGCGGCCGCGTCAGCGCTTCCTCGGAAAATTCAGTGCCGGCCGGCAGCACGGTCTGGTCGCCGCCGAGCGGGAATGCCATCGTCCGCAACGGGAGGAGCGCAACGACGAGCGCCAGCAACGCGACTCGTGACGCTCTGACGCCACGATCGGCACACGCAGTACGACATTTTCCGGAGCCGGACGCCAGAATATCCCAAGCCATTGCGAGAAAACGCCCCTGTCACAATGCATATGCGCTGCCGCACGTCGGAAGATGTCACGCAGGTGACGGTTTCCTGTCGGCAGGTTCAATGACCATCTGTTTGGATAGACGACCGTTGATTGCGGTTTGATGACGATCGCCGAGACGCAAGCCAATCTGAATTTGACAGAATGAAGATTTATCGGCGCGTACGCATCTTTTCACGCATTTGTGCGCGCGTCGAAAAACGGTCATCCCAGCGAAATGTGTTTTGCATAGCGTGTAACTCCATTTCTAATTCTTTCTGAAATCAGGAGAGCATTATGCGGCTTTGGGGAGCCATTCCGGCGCTCGCAGTTGTTGCTGGCGCCGTTGCCATCTCACCGGTGGCGAAGGCCGAAAATTTGGTCGAAAAGATCGTTGATGAATTCAAGCGCGAGGTCAGGGACGAGCTGCGCGACCGCGGCCATGAAGGTGTGCATCAGTACAAGCACATCGTCGTCATCTACCAGGAGAACCACAGCTTCGATAACCTCTACGGACACTGGGGCGATGTCGGCCGTGACCGGATCAACGGTACCTCCGACGCCGATCAGGCGCATACGCTGCAAGTCCGGCAGGACAACCAGACCGTCTATGCCTGTCTGCTGCAGAATGACGTCAACCTGACCTCTCCGTCGCCGCAGCCCACGACCTGCACCGACAACACGGGCTCGGTCGCGATCCTCAGCGCCTTCAAGAACAAGCCGTTCGAGATCAACGACTTCATCCCGACCTCGGCGACCACCTGTCCGAAGCCGCTCGGCGCTTTCGCGGCGCACGGCTTCCTCAACGGCACCGGCTCGCCCGGCGGTTGCACCGAGGACATCGTGCATCGCTTCTACAGCGAGCAGTACCAGCTCAACGGCGGCCGGCAGAACCGCTATGTGACCGGCAGCGATGCTGCGGGCCTGGTGATGGGCTACTACGACACCAAGAAGCTGCCCATCTACACCTATCTCCACGGCCACGGTGCGCCGAACTACGTCATCGCCGACAGCTTCTTCCAGGGTGCCTTCGGCGGTTCGTTCCTCAACCACCAGTTCCTGGTCGCGGCCGCGGCGCCGCAGTTCGTCGGTGCCTTGAACGACGGCAGCGCCAATGACTTCCACGCGATCGTCGATGCCAACGGCATGCCGACCAGCACGCCGCTCTATACGCCGCTGTCGACCGTGAAGGACGCGCAGCTGACGGCGAAATGCAACCAGCCCGGCCTGCCGGCTGGCCTCGCCTGCGGCGACTACGCGGTCAACACCACGCAGCCGACCTATCAGCCGTATTCGCCGGGCACCCCGGACATCAAGCGCCTGCCGCCGCTGCACACGCCGAACATCGGCGATCGGCTGTCGGCCAAGCATGTCGACTGGGCCTGGTATTCGGGCGGCTGGTCGAACGCCAATGGCGATGTCGGCGCGTCCGGCTGGACCAACGGCAACGGCACGACCTGCACCGATCCGAACCATGTCTCCACGGCGGTGTTCCCGAACTGCCCCGATGTGACCTTCCAGTACCACCATCAGGCGTTCAACTACTTCGCCAACTACGCGCCGGGAACGCAGGCCCGCAGGGATCACCTGAAGGACGAGGCGGAGTTCATCCAGGCGGCCAAGAACGGCCGGCTGAAGCAGGTCAGCTTCATCAAGCCGATCGGTGAGGAGAACGAGCATCCGGGCTACACCAGCGAAACCGAAGGCAGCCAGCATCTCGTCGATCTCGTCAAGGCAATCGTCGAAGGGCCGGATGGCAAGGACACGCTGATCGTCATCACTTATGACGAGTTCGGTGGACAGTGGGACCACGTTCCGCCCCCGCCGTTCAACCGACATGGCGCCGAAGCCAAGGCTGCGGACCAGTGGGGCCCCGGCACCCGCATTCCGGCGCTGCTGATCGCCAAGCGCTTCAACAAGTCGGGCGTCGCCCATGAGGACTTCGACACCACGTCGATCCTCCGGATGCTCGAAAAGCGCTTCGATCTCGATCCGCTGGTGACGCGCCCGGTGCGCAGCCTCTCGGCGGCACTGAAGGCCGGCGAAGGCTGGCACTGACACGTGAAATAGTCCCGGCCCGCGTCAACTCTGACGTGGGCCGGGACCCTTACTACGGTTCAGGGCCGTTACAAGATCAGATCGTGTTGCACGTGCGTAACCTGGTCTGACAGAATGCTGCCGGCCATCGCAACGCTTGCCGGGCTGGGTGCGAATGTCGGGGCAGACGTCCAGGTCTTGAGGTCCTGAATATCGACCGGAAGGATGGCCGTGGCTGCATCGCCGTCCTTGTCGATGGCGGACACGTCGAACAGCAGATCGGTGCCCGGGATGGTCGTCTTCTCGGTATAGGCGATGTTGTTGACCGTGAAGGTAGCGTCGCCGCGTGCCGCATGATCGTAGTCGACCTGGACCTGATTGAACTCCTTTCCGACGTAGAGCGTGTAGGTCAACGTCGTGTTGTCAAAGGCGTAGGTATTGATCAGCGAAGCATTCGAGGTTTCCTTCACCACGATTCCGGTGCAGCCATCGGGTGGCTTCGGAATGCAGATGCTGAAGTCGTGGACGTCGCAGCTGCCATCAAGGACCTTGAAGGTCACGCTCGCAGCGCCGCAACCCTGCCATTGAGCGAGGGTCAAACCGACTTGCGACTGCTTCCCGGAGAACGCGAGGTTCAACTGCTCGTCGGGGTCCATCTGCAGTCCGCAATCGCCGACCGCAATACCGTTGTCCGACGCCTTCACGTCGAGGGGATGGCCGCAACTATCAGAACCGGTGATAACGAGTTGGCCGTCCGCAGCAGTCAGCGACGGCTTCGCGTCGCCCGGGGCGCCGAAATCGGAGCCGGTAGCGGTGACGTCCTTCAGCAGATCGACGTTATCGAGATTGAAGCAAAAGGTTCCGTGCGGATCGATCAGCAGCTTGAAATACGGATCGGTCAGGGTGCCGCCGCAATCCGCACGATAGGCGTCCAGTTCGACGCCGCCGCCCACCTCGTGGGTTGAATAGTAGAAGGTGAAGTTGTCGCCATTTCCAGTGACATGCACCGCGGTATTGCCGTCGTCCAGGTGCGACGCGGCCAGATCGTATCCTGTGTTGCCGACTGCACCGCTATGGATGGCAACGAGCATCGCGGCGTCACCGTCAGCGCCGAAATTGACATCGTAAGTGCCGGTCGCGAACTGATTGTCCTGGTCGACGACGCAAATCTTTGAAAAGTTGCAAATCGTCGGACTGTCGTCCGTGATCGTCAGTTGCTTGCCGAGATCGATGGACGCGCTCTGGAAGTCGCCGTCCTTGTCGGTGATGGTGGCAACCAGGCCTACAACGCCGGTACTCAACGATACGCTGTCACCGCCATCAGAACTGGCGTCGAACGGATGCATCACTGCCCGATACTCGGTGAAGCTCACGCCCCCCGTGGCCGGATCGAGCGAGATGGTGAACGCCAGCGTGCCGTTCGTTGTGCCGACATGGCCTTCGATGGTGTTGCCGTTCAGAACCAACACGTCGGCGCAGCCCGTGTGCGAGTCGATCAGGCCTGATGCGGTGCCGTTGCCGCCGGCGATCGTCAGTGCGTAGCGGATGGTCGCGCCATCCGCGCCCTGTACCGACGTGAACGCGGTCGAGAAGTCGGCGGACATCGTGGTCAGGGTCGAATCCGGCGCCGTGCCTGCGATATGGTCGTCGAACACTGTTGCGGTCAGATGCGCTTCGGCCAGTGTCAGAGACGGAGTTGCACCGCTCGTCTTGATGCTCGGACCATCGTCCAAAATCGTCAGCTGCTGGCCAAAATCAACGCTCGCGCTCTTGAAGTCTCCGTCCCTGTCCGTGATGGTCGCCACCAGGCTGACAAGGCCGGCGTTCAACGCCACACCTTCTCCGTTGTCCGGGCTGGTACCGAGCGGCTGCTTCACCGCCCGGTACTCGGTGAAGGTCACTCGTCCGGTGACCGGATCGAGCGCGATGGTGAACGCGAGCGTGCCGCTGGTCGTGCCGACATGGCCTTCGATCGTGTTGCCGTTCAGAACCAGCAGGTCGGCCAGGCCAGTGTGCGAGTCGATCAGACCCGACGCGGTGCCGTTGCCGCCGGTGATCGCCAACGCGTAGCTGATCGTTGCACCATCCGCGCCTTGGACCGAGTTGAATGCCGTCGAGAAGTCGGCGGAGGTCGTCGTCAGCGTTCCATCAGGCGCAGAACCTGCGATGTTGTCGTCCAGCAGCGTTGCAGTCAGATGCTTCTCACTTAGCGTCAGCGAGGGGACTGTTCCGCTCGTGCTGATGCTCGGGTCATCTTCGGTAATGGTCAATCTGCTGCCGAGATCGAGGGTCACATCCTGAGACAGGCCGTCCTTCGTCACGGTCGCAGTCAGGGTTACGACCCCGGTCGCCAGCGACACCGTTTCGCTGTCGTCGGTGCTGGTGCCAGGCGGCCGCATCGCCGCCCGGTACTCGGTGAAGATCACGAGCCCTGTGGCTGGATCGAGCGTGATCGTGAATGCCAGCGTCCCGTCAGCCGCGCCGACGCGGCCTTCAACGGTGTTGCTGTTCTGAACCAGCACGTCGGCCAGGCCGGTGTGCGAATCGATCACCCCCGACGCCATACCGTTGCCGCCGGGGATCGTCAGTGCGTAGCTGACTGCCGCGCCCGCCGCGTCCTGTGCGCTCGCGAACTTCACCGAGAAGTCCCCTGACGTCGTCGTGAGCGCCCCGTTCGGTGCGGAGCCGGCGATGTTGTCGTCGAGCGCCGTTGCCGTCAGGTGTGTCGCGCTCAACGTCAGCGACGGCGCCGCTCCGAAGCTCAGCTTGAGCGGCGTCGGTGGCGGCGGTGGCGGGTTGAAAGTATCAATGAAAGCGAATTTGAACACCGGCACGGGCGCGAGCGGATCTGGCGTCAGCGACGGCGAGTCAGGCTGGAAATTGATGGGCTCCAACAGCGGCGACCCTTCGAGAGCGGGCATTCCGGACCCTTTTGATCCCGTTCCCTTCGCGAGATTGGCAAGCGTCTCCTGCTGGGCGTCCCGCAATTCCTCCATGTGGGCCGGGCTATTCGTGACCTGGTTCACCCCGACCGACGACCCTTTGGCGCTCAAGATGATCGTCACTCCGGGATCGTCGACGACGATGTGCCGGGGGATCGCCTCCTTGGTCACCAGCTCGAACACGCCGTGGTGGAGGTCCTTGTAGTTGATCTTGTCGTCGTCCAGGAATGTGACGTTCGGCTCCGCAGCCCGCGCGTCCTCCAGGAGCGAGAGGGTCAGCGCCGCGAACGACAGCATGCCAAGGCCGCTGGCCCGGATGGTGCCAACAGGCGTGTCCGCCGCCAGGACGCTTGACCCTGCCAGCCGGCTGCCAATCATGCGGAAGATGTTTCTGGCCTTGGCGAACTTCCCCGGGTGCAAGGTGCGACCTCGGTCTTCCAAGTCGCCCAATTCCAGCCGGGTGCCAGCCGGCAGGTCGAGCACCGTGCCATCGACCAGGCGGATTGCGACCCGGCCGTCCGCCGCGATCTCGACGAGGTCACCCTGGCAAACGGGATCGCCGGGCACGATTTGAATGGCAGTGCCGTGTGCACGCGTGATCGTGCCGCAGCCGGACGCCGTTTGAACAACGCCAACCACTCGGGGCAGCTGGCCGAACATGGCCAGGGATGCGTCCCCGAACGCTACGCCGGACGCGACTAACATTGGCTTTTCGCCTGCTAAATAGCTCAGGCGGAACGCGGTGCCGTATGTTTCTTGGTCTGGCTTGCGCCCGCGACGAGGTGAAATAACCCCGCACCGGCAGCCATAGGCTTGCCCGCCGAAACGTCCTGATTGAAACTAAATTCGGTAGTCGAAATGGGATTCCAGTACGGCGGGGAGACATCGCGAAAATGACAGAACTGCTGTCCTTTATCGCGAGTGCAGCCCCACTGGATTTAGTGTATATTTACCAAGTCGATTGTCCACCTATTAATTTTTAGTCGAACTACGGCAGGCGTTTAGGCCTGTCTGTTGCAACTTGGCACTCAAGGTCCTGCGGTCTCGGCCCGACGGTCCACATCACCATCGAGCCGCGACACGACAATATCTTCTCGAGGGAGGGGATCGTGCGCATCCATTTTATTGTTCAATTGCTCGTCGGCACCGTTTTCACGCTCGCAGCACTGACGTCCGGTCCGGTGCTGGCGCAAACCGAACCGGCTCAACCCGCGGTCCAGGACTCGTCAGCGAAGCTGATCGGGAGGGTGGTCGTGGCAACCGGCGCGGTCACGATCGAGCATCCGAGTGCGGTCGTGGTTCAGGCTGCGCTATCTGATCAACGGCCTCAGACGAAGGTCGGCGACCTCGTCTATATGGGCGACGTCGTGCAGACCGGAGCCGATGGACGCGTCGGGATCAACTTCACCGATGGCACCTCGTTCAATCTGTCGAGCAACGCCAAGATGACCCTGACCGAGTTTGTATACGATCCGAACGGCAAGTCGAATTCGACCTTGTTCAAGCTGGCCAATGGAACGTTCACCTTCGTTGCCGGCAATGTCGCGAAGACCGGTGACATGAAGATCGACACGCCCGCGGCGACGATGGGAATTAGAGGCACCACGCCACGCATCGAAATATCCGACGATGGAACGGTCAGGTTCGCGACGCTCGTGGAAGAGGGCAAGAGCAAGCTTCTCAGGAAGCCCGCGACACGCGTGGCGCCGCAGCCCGAGCAAAACACCTACCACAGGTTCAATCCGAATATTTGTCGAGGGTGCTAGGCGAGCAGGGCGTCGGCCTTGAGCGGCCACTCATGGAAACCAGCGACGCGGCGTCGTCAAAACCGGAGCCCGACATGAAGCCTCGTGCAGGATCCGGGGGGAGTGGCGGCCTGGCCGCGCTGTTCATCCTGCTGTTGCTCGCATTGCCGGCGGTCGCGCAGAACCCGAAGCAAAAGAGCAACTATCTGCGGAACATCGAGCTGTGCAGCGGCCTCGATCACGCGCTGGCCGACGCGCGCATCGGTGCCTGCACGGCGCTGATCGATGCGGGGCAGGACATGACGCCGGCCGGCCTTGCGATCGCCTACAACAACCGCGGCAACGCCTACGCCGCCAAGGAAGACTATGACCGCGCCATCGGGGATTTTGATCGATCCATCGAGCTCAATCCAACCTACACCAAGCCGTTCAACAACCGCGGCGTAGCCTACTTCAGGAAGCGCGAATACGATCGCGCGACCGACGCGTTCGATCAGGCTATCAAGCTCAACCCGAATTACGGCGAAGCCTTTGCCAACCGCGCCGGTGCCTACCTGAAGAAGAATGAATATGCCCGCGCGGTGCAGGATTACGATCAGGCCATTCGCCTCGAGCCGAACCTCGACGGCGTGTGGAACGGACGCTGCTGGAGCCGCGCCATCCTCGGCGCGTTGCAGGAGGCGCTGCAAGACTGCAACAAGGCCCTGCAAGCGGGGGCGCCCAATGCCGCGACCTACGACTCGCGCGGCCTGATCTACCTGAAGACCGGCAAGCTTGGCGCAGCGATCGACGACTATAGCTCCGCGCTCCGCATCGATCCGAAGCTCGCAAGCGCACTCTATGGACGCGGGCTGGCGAAGCTGAAACAGGGCGACAAGGCCGGCGGCAACGTCGACATCTCGGCGGCCAAGGCGATCCAGGGCAGCATCGGCAACGACTTCACCCGCTACGGCGTGCAATAAGCGAGCACTTCCGACGTAGATGAAGGACGGGCGAACCGGCTTGATGCCGTCGCGATGAATGCTGCCGGTCCGGCCGGTTAGTCCATGATCTCGACCGTGGCCGAACGGCCTGCGACCAGTGCGATGCGGTCCGGCAGCTGATCCAGCGTGATGCGCACGGGAACGCGCTGCGCCAACCGGACCCAGCTGAATGTCGGATTGACGTTTGCGAGCAGGTTCGCGCCGTCCGTGCGGTCGCGGTCCGCAATGCCGGCTGCAATGCTCTCGACATGTCCGGTGAGCCGAACCGGCTCGCCCATCAGCGGGACCTGCGCCTTGTCGCCGACGCGAATGCGCGCGAGCTTGGTCTCCTCGAAATAGCCCTCGACATGCAGCGTATCGGTGTCGACCAGCGCCATCACGCCCTTGCCCGCAGTGACGTAGGCGCCGGGCCGCAGGTCCATGTTGGTGATGGTGCCATTCACCGATGCATGCACTTCGCTGCGATCGAGGTTGAGCTGCGCGACGGCGCGATCGGCGACCGACTGGTCATAGGCGGCCTTGGCCTGAAGCTGCGTGGCCAGGACCTGCTCCTGCTTCTGCTGCGACACCGCATCGGTGGTCAGCGCGCTGTAGCGTTTGAGGTCGGCGTCGGCCTGATCCAGCGTCGCGCGGTGGCCGGCGACCGCAGCGTCGGCCTGCCGCAACGCGAGAGCAAAGCGGGCGCGGTCGATCCGGAACAGGATATCGCCGCGATGCACTTGCTGATTGTCCTTGACCAGCACGTCGGTGACGAAGCCGGAGACGTCGGGAGCAACCTGCACCACGTCGGCGCGGACCCTGCCGTCGCGAGTCCATGGCGACTCCATGTAGTAGACCCAGAGCGCGCGGCCGACGGCGAGCGCGGCGACGAGCGCGATCGCGGTCAGCGCAACCCGGCCGAGCCAGGTGAAATTCCCCTTCATGGCAGAAACTCCGAAAGATAGACGACGATGCCCAGCAGGCATACGTACAGGGCGAAATTGAACAGCGCGCGATGCCAGACCAGCCGGTAGAGCCCGAAGCGCTGCATGATCCGGCTGATCCCCGCGCTCAACGCATAGGCAACGATCAGCCACAGCAGCAGCGCCGGGACCAGGACACCATAGATGTCGAGTTCATATCTCATGCAGCAAAGCTCTCCTCGGGCTGCGATCGATACGCAGGTGCATCCGGAAACAGGCCGCGGCGGATGCCGACGAGGCCGAGCAATGCATCGTCCCGCGCGCGCTCATTGGGATCCTTGACGACCGCGGTCAGCGCCGCATCGACGCGCGACAGCAACTCGGCCGGCAACGCCTCGTCCGCATGGGCGCGAAACGCCGCAGCGAGGTCGTCCAGCATGTCGTCGATGGCACGCACGGTCGATGCGGCGAGGCCGTAACGGGCCCGCCTGAGGTCGATGATGTTGAGCCCGATCCGGAGCTGGACCAGGCTGTCGGCATCGCGGCGGTCGCTTTCGGAGATGAAGGCGATGCGCTGCACCAAGAGGCCGAGCCGATGCAGCATCAGGCCGGCAAACTGCGCGCGGTCGCCGTGGCCGCGCCGCTCGGCCGCGACCGCGAGCGTCTGCCAGCCCGACGTCATCAGCCGCTTGGCGATCCATTCGGCGCCGACGCCGCGCGCGACCCGCGTCACGATCTCGGCGATGACGACGCCGAGGAAGAAGGCGACCGACGTGTTGGCAAAACTGGCGAAATCGGCGCTGTAGGTCGATTGCAGCGCCAGCAGCGTTGCGGTGTTGGCGGCGAGCGCCATGCCGATCGGTGCAGTTTTGGGCCGCGCGATCAGAAAACCGTACAACAGGAAGGTCGGCGCCAGCGCGGCGATCAGGACCTCGACATGGGAGATGCCCGGCACCAGTGCGAACTGATAGATCGCGACGACGACGATCGCGACCAGCGAGAACAGGCCGAAGGCCCGGATGCTGCGCGCCGGCTCGTCCTGCGCGGCGAAGAAGGAGCAGGCGACCGCCGCCATCATCGGCGCCGAGGCGCCGTCGGCCCAGCCGGTCGCAATCCACAGCCCGCAGCAGATCAGGATCGCCACCGCCGCCCCCGCCGCCGACCACAGCGCCATGCCGTGGTCGCGATGACGGACCGGCGCGGCCCCCGATTCCGGATGGAACGCCAGCGGGACGGTGGAGATATCCCGGCCCGCGGCAATCGCATCGCCGATTGCGCGGCAGTCGGCCGAGATGTCGACTAGCTCGCGCAGCCGGAGCAGCAGGCTGATGGTGATGATGCGCTCCCGCGGCGGGACGCCGTCGAGGGCAGTTTGCCGCTCGGCGATCGCAGCGCGGATCTCGTCGCCCGATTGCCGCTGCCGATCGTCGTCCACGATCCAAGCGGCGAGATCGTCGATCAGGTGCCGCAACTCCGGCTGCCTTTGCAATGCCGCTTCGCCGAGCCCGGCAAGCCGGTCTTCGATCGACGTGATGATCGGCAACAGCATCAGCATGCGCAGCCGGACCTCGCCGAGGCCGCGCACGGTGCCGGCGTCGGCCAGCCGGTCATAGGCGACATGGGTCATTAGCGTATCGATCTCGACGATGTCGGTCGCAAGGCGAAGGCGTTGGGCCCGGCGCGTCTCGCTGGTGCCGTGATCGAGCAGCACGTCGCGAGACAGACGGCGCGCATCCGACAGCCAGTTCCTGACGCGGCCGCCGACCGCCGGCGCGACGCTGCGCGGAAACACGACTGTCGACACCAGGCTGGCACAGATGATGCCGAGCGAGATCTCCTCGACCCGCGCCAGCGCGACATCGAAGATGCTGCCCGGGTCGGCCACCGACGGAAAGCCGATCAGCGCGACGGTATAGCCGCCCAGCATGAAGACATAGCTGCGCGGCGTGCCGTCGAGCAGCGACAGATAAAGGCAGAGCCCGACCCAGAGCGCGATCGCGAGGCACAGCAGCTCCGGCGCATTGATCAGGTTCGGCACCAGGGCGACCGTCATGGTCGCGCCGACCAGGGTGCCGATCACGCGGAAGAACGCCTTCGAGCTGGTCGCGCCGGCCAGCGGCTGCGACGTGATATAGACCGTCGCCATCGCCCAATAAGGCCGCGGCAGATCGATCGCCAATGCGATGACAAGTGCCAGCATCGACGCGGCGAACGTCTTCAACGCGAAGATGAGGTCCGCGTGGCGGACCAGGAACGGCTCTTCCGCGCGCATGACTATTTCGCCTCTGGAGCGGTCTTAGCTGTAGCGGTCTTGGCTGCAGCGCTCTTGGCGTCTTGCAGGCGGCTCGCCCGCGCCTCGATGCGCTGCAGCGTTTCGAAAGTTACCGCAAGTTCCTCGCTGCCGATATCCTTCAGCACGCTGGCCCGTACGCGGCGCAGCACCCGGTTGGTTTCCTCGACCTTCGCTTCGCCGGCCGCGGTGAGATGCAGCGTCTTGGCGCGCCGATCGGTCGGGTCCTCGCGACGCTCGACCAGGCCTTCGGACTGCAGCAGATCGATCAGCCGCACCAGCGACGGCCCCTCGATCCCCAGCTCGTCGGCAAGTACGCCCTGGCGGACGTTCTCCCCCTGCCGCGACAGCAGCAGCAGCGGAATCGCCGTCGCGTAGGACAGGCCGTGATCGGACAGCGCCTGATCCGACTCGCGACGCCAGATCCGGGCCAGCCTGGTGATCAGGCGGCCGATCTCGGCGTGGATATGGGATTGCGAAGGAGGCATGCAAATTAGATAGGATACAAACTATTAGGCTGCAACTATATAGTCCGGAACATTCCTGGTGATCACGCAAAAGCGATCGAGCAAGCAGCAATGGGCACGAGCTCCACGGCAGGAGCGGGCGAAGAATTTCGCGGCGACGGCAGCCTGGCGCTGGTCCCGACCTTCATTGTCGTCGCCGTGGATGCGACGGGATTGGGGATCATCCTGCCGTTGCTGCCGTTCTATTCGCTGCGGCTGGGCGCGACACCATTCGTGATTGGGGCGCTGATCTCGGTCTACGCGCTATGCCAGCTGATCGCCGGCCCGATCGTCGGCGTGCTCTCCGACCGCTACGGCCGCCGCAAGGTGCTGGTCGTGAGCCAGATTGGCACCTGCGTCGGCTTCGTTTTGCTGGCCATCGCGGGCAATCTGACGCTTGTGTTCCTGGCCCGCATCATCGACGGGCTGACATCCGGCAACATCTCGGTGGCGCACGCCTATGCGGCCGAGCACAGCGCGCCGCAGGCCCGCAAGCAGGCGCTCGGCATGACCAGCGGTGCGATCGGGACCGGCTTATTGGTCGGCCCCGCGCTGTCGGGCCTCCTTGTCCACTACGGCGACACCGCGCCGGTATGGGCCGCCGCAGCGTTGTCGCTGATCAGCATCGTTGCCACGATCGTTCTGCTGTCGCCGGATCATCCGGCCGCAGAGCCGCTCTACCAGCAGCGGGTGCCGGAGCCGACGCCGGCGCGCACGATCGTCGGGATACGCTATGCGTGGCGCGTGCTCGGTCTGCTCATCGTGTTCTTCTTCGTGAATTCGATGTTCCTGTCGCAGATCGGTCTGTTCCTGTCGGCGCGCTTCAGCTGGAACGGGCATGCCTTCGGCGCCCGCGAACTCGGCGCCGTATTCGCCTATGCCGGCTTCATCAACATGGTCGTGCAATGTTTCCTGATCACGCGCGCGAATATCTTCGCGTCTGATCGGGTCATTGTCCTGGCGGCGTTTGCCTGCATGGCGATCGGATTTTCCGGACTGGCGCTCGCAGAGCGGATCAGTCTGCTTGCGGCCTTTCTGACGCTGATCATCGTCGGCATGATGTTCACCCGCAGCACGCTGACCGCCGAACTGTCGCGCAGCACCGCGATCAACCGGCAGGGCATGATCATGGGCCTCAACCAATCGCTGATGTCGGGCGCCAACATCAGCGCTCCGCTGCTGAGCGGCGCGCTGATCGGTCACCAGCTGTACGTCGGCTGGACGCTCGTGATGGCGGCGATCGCAATGCTCGGCGTGGTCCTGGCCGGGCAACTCCTCCCGCCGCGACAGCCAGCGCCGGAGCTGGGCACGACGAGGCCCGGCACATATCCTCCGCGCAGCCGCGCGTCTTACGGATCGAGCTCGGTATCCCAGTAGAGATAATCGAGCCAGCTCTCATGCAGATAGTTCGGCGGGAAAAGCCGGCCGTTGCGGTGGAGCTGATGCACCGTCGGGGCGTAGGGCGTCTGCTTCGGAAACATCTTGGCCTGCTGCGGCGTCAGATTGCCTTTGCGCAGATTGCAGGGCGAGCAGGCGGCGACGACGTTCTCCCAGGTGGTCTGGCCACCCTTGCTGCGCGGAATGATGTGATCGAAGGTGAGGTCGTCGCCCGACAGGCAATATTGGCAGCTGAATCGGTCGCGAAGGAAAACGTTGAACCGGGTAAAGGCGGGGTGGGTGGTCGGCTTGACGAAGGATTTGAGGGATACGACGCTCGGCAACTGGATCTCGAAGGAAGGACTTCGTACCGCCCGGTCGTAATATTCGACGATGTTGACACGATCGAGGAACACCGCCTTGATCGCGTCCTGCCAGGACCAGAGCGACAGCGGGTAATAACTCAGCGGCCGGAAGTCCGCATTCAAGACCAGCACCGGCCAACCGCCTTGCGAGACATGTGCGTTCAAATAACGCTCCTGATCTCCCATTAGCTGCGAAGCAGCATGCACTCACATACTACAGGCAGCGTGACGGGATTGTGAAGAGCAATGAGCGGCTTATCCGCCATGCCCTGCCATGTTCCTGCCCCGATTGCCTCCCGCCCGCGGGGCCCGTAAAGGGAGCCGCAAGGCCCTGTCGGCCAGTGACGGACCCTGCCGATGACCACGACCACAAGCTATCTCGAGGCGCCGCGCCGGTTGCGCGCATTCGTGCGTGCGCACGAGACGAGCCTCGTGGTGCTGGCACTGCTGATCGGCGCCATTGGCGGCCTCGTGGTTGCGGTCATGAGCGGCCTCGTGACAGTGCTGCACTCGGTGCTGTTCAATCTGCCGCTGGGCGATCGGCTCTCGAGCCAGCCCAGCATCGATCCCGTGCGCGCCCTCGTGGTTCCCACGGTTGGCGGACTGGTGCTTGGCGTAGCGTTCCTGCTGCTGCTCAGGGTCCGGCCGGCCCGGGAAATCGACCCGATCGAGGCCAACGCGCTTTATGGCGGCCGGATGTCGTTCCGCGGCAGCGTGATCGTGGCGCTGCAGACGATCTGGTCGAGCGGTGTCGGCGGCTCGGTCGGGCTCGAGGCCGGCTACACCCAGCTGTCCAGTGGCCTCGCCGCCTCGCTCGGCCGCGGCTTTCATCTCCGCCGCAACGACCAGCGAATCATGGTCGGCTGCGGCGCGGCGGCGGCGATCGCAGGGGCCTTCAGCGCGCCGTTGGCGGGCGCGTTCTACGCTTTCGAACTTGTGATCGGCGGCTATACGCCGGCGAGCCTGACCCCGGTCGGTGTAGCGGCGGTGACCGGCTATTTCGTCGCCCATGCCTTCGAGCCGCTGCCGCTCGGCGTCGGCGTCGGAACCGTCGGCGACGTGCTCGGACGGGATCTAGCGATCGCCGCGCTGCTCGGCGTGGTTGCGGCCCTGACCGGGATTGCGATCATGCGCGGCGTGGCGCTGTGCGAGACGCTGCTCGCCAAGACCCGGCTCTGGCCGCCGCTGCGGCCGGCGCTGGGCGGGCTTGCGGTCGGCGCCATGGCGCTGCTGACGCCGCAGGTGATGTCGTCGGGCCATGGCGCGCTGCGCTTTGCCGGCATCGTGGCGATGCCGCTCACCTTCATCGCCGCCGTGTTCGCGCTGAAGGCGGTCGCCTCGATCGTGTCGCTCGGCTCGGGTTTCCGCGGCGGATTGTTCTTCGCCACGCTGTTCATGGGCGCGCTCGGCGGCCGGCTGTTCGCGGCCGGCGTCGACATCGTGTGGCCGGGGCTCAATCTCGATCCCAACGCCTATGCCGTGATCGGCATGAGCGCGCTATCGGCCTCGGTGATCGGTGGTCCACTGACGATGTCGTTCATCGCATTGGAATCCACCGGCGATCTCTGGCTCACCACCGCGGTGCTGGTCGCGGTCATCATCTCGACCACGATCACGCGCGAGCTGTTCGGCTATTCGTTCGCGACCTGGCGGCTGCATCTGCGCGGCGAGACCATCCGCAGCGCCGCCGATATCGGCTGGATCCGCGATCTCACGGTCGGCAAGATGATGCGGCAGGACATGACGACGGTGAACGCCGCGATGCCGATCGAGGCGTTTCGCGGCGAATTCCCGCCCGGTTCGAAGACCCAGGTCGTCGCAATCGATGGCGAGGGACGTTATGCCGGGCTCGCGCTGGTCGCGGAAGCGCACGCGCCCGATATCGAGGCCGACAAGGGGCTTGCCGCCATCCTGCGCTACGCCGACGTGGTGCTGCATCCCGGCATGAACGTGCAGGAGGCGATCGCGGTGTTCGACGCCGCCGAAGCGGAATCGCTCGCGGTGGTCGAGGACGACGGCGACCGGCGGCCGATCGGCCTGCTCACCGAAGCGCACGCGATGCGGCGCTACGCGGAAGAATCCGAGCAGCGCCGCCGCGAGGTGATCGGCGAGATTTGATTGCGGCGGGCGTGATCAACGTGTGGTGCTCGCTATTTGATCCGTCATCCTGAGGAGCGCGGCACGCGCGTCTCGAAGGATGCACGGCCACCAGCCGGGCGTCGACCCTTCGAGACGCGCGCGATGCGCGCTCCTCAGGGTGACGGGTAAGACAAAGGGCGGCTTTGACAGAACTACACCATCGCCCGCTCCAGCTTCTGCAAGCAGCGCGTCACCCGCACCGCGGCGGGCATCTCGGTGTCCGGAAAGCTGGTCTTCCAGTCGGTGACTCCGACTTCGCCGACATAGATGTCGCCGCGCGAATCCAGCGCGATGCCGTGCGGTGCCGCCGCGAGGTGATCGGCGAGATTTGATTGCGGCGGGCGTGATCAACGTGTGGTGCTCGCTATTTGATCCGTCATCCTGAGGAGCGCGGCACGCGCGTCTCGAAGGATGCACGGCCACCAGCCGGGCCGTCGACCCTTCGAGACGCGCGCGATGCGCGCTCCTCAGGGTGACGGGTAAGACAAAGGGCGGCTTTGACAGAACTACACCATCGCCCGCTCCAGCTTCTGCAAGCAGCGCGTCACCCGCACCGCGGCGGGCATCTCGGTGTCCGGAAAGCTGGTCTTCCAGTCGGTGACTCCGACTTCGCCGACATAGATGTCGCCGCACGAATCCAGCGCGATGCCGTGCGGTGCCAGGAATTTGCCGGTCTCGACGCCGGGGCCATGCTCGCCGCCGAGCCGGGCGATGCGCTTGCCGGTGCCATCGACGATCGACAGCCGTGGGCCGAGATTGGGCACCTTGCGGTTCACAGCCATGCCGGGGCCGAGCTCGCCGATCACGAAGTTCGGCTGCTTGCCGCCGCAGCAGCACAGCGCGCAGGGCCGGTGCAAATTGTTCCACTGCGTCTCGTATCTGCCGTTGCCGTCGAACACTTGAACACGATGGTTCTCGCGGTCGGCGACGTAGACCCAGCCGTCGGCGTCGGTTGCGATGTTGTGCACGATGTTGAACTGGCCGGGATCGGTGCCGGGCTCGCCCCAGGTTTTGATCAGTTTGCCGTCCGGCGTGTATTTGTGGACGCAGGCGTTGCCGTAACCGTCGGAGACATAGATCTCGCCCTTCGGCGACAGCGCGGTGTGGGTGCAGCGATGAAACGGCTCGCCGCTCATGAACGGCGCCGGCTTGTTCGGGATGCTGATCGTCAGCAGCACCTTGCCATCGGTGGAGCATTTGCGCACGGTGTGGTCGCCGTCGTCGGTGCAGTAGAGATTGTCGTCGGCGTCGATGTGCAGGCCATGGGCGCGCGCAAACAGGCCTTCGCCCCAGCTCCTGATGAAGTTTCCCTCGCGGTCGAGCACCACCATCGGGTGGTCGCCGCGGTTGAAGACATAGACGCGGTCCTTGCTGTCGACCGCGACGGAGGCGACATCCGTCAGGCTCCAGCCGTCGGGGAGTTTTGCAAAATTCTCCACCACGCGGTAGCGATGCTCGCCGGTGCCGAGGATGGTTGGCATTAGTTAGTCCTCTCTCGCCACCGGCCCGACATCGCGCGGCAACAGGCCTTCCTCGATCGCCTTGATTTGCAGCGCAAGATAACGCGAGTTGATGCGGCATTGCGCGAGGCTGCCGGCGATGAACCACAGGCCGGGCTGCGGCGTGCGGGTGTACATGTTGCGCAGCTCCTGGCCGTCGCCAAAACCCCAGATCGGACCGACGCGCGCGGCCATGGCCTCGCCGAACAGCCTCTTCACCAGCTCTTCCTGCGGCCGGTAGCCGGTCGCGAGCACGATGAGGTCGGCGGCAACCGTTTCTCCGCTCTTCAGCCGCGCGCCTTCGCTCACGAAAGTCTCGATATCGGAAAATTGTTTCAGGGCGATCGCGCCGCTCGCGACGAGATCGGAGCAGCCGACGTTGAAGTAGTAGCCGCCGCCGCGGGTCAGGTACTTGAACTGCCAGCCGGTGCCGCCGTCGCCGAAATCGAGCTTGAAGCCCTTGCCGGCGAGGCCGTCGAGCAGCGGTTTGTCGAGCTCCTTCGACTGCTCGGTCATCAGCACATGGCTGCGCTTGGCGAGCGCGAGCGGCATCGAGGTCGCGATCAGGTCGTTGTCCTCGAGCGAGCCTTCATTGTAGGCCGCATAGGCAAGCTGCGCCGACGGCTCGATATTGGTGATCAGCGTCGAGGAACGCTGCACCAGCGTGACGTTGGCGCCGGAGGAATGCAGGTCCTGAGCGATGTCGTGGCCGCTGTTGCCGGTACCGATCACCAGCGCCCGCTTGCCGGCCCAGTGCTCGCCGTCTTCATAGCCGCTCGAATGCAGCACCTTGCCGGAGAAAGTCTTCAGGGACGGGATATCAGGTACGCTCGGGATGCCGCTGACGCCGGTTGCCATCACGACATGGCGCGGCTGCATTTTCCGCATCGTGCCGTCGGCGTGGCGCAGTTCGATGGTCCAGCGTCCCCTTGCCTCGTCGTAGCTGCCGCCGACGAACTCCGTGCCGGTCCAGAAGTTCAGCTTCATGGCATCGACATAGGACTCGAACCAGTTGGCGAGCTTGTCCTTCGGGATGTAGGTCGGCCAGTTCGGCGGGAACGGCATGTAGGGGAGGTGATTGACCTGCACCTGGTTGTGCAGCGTCAGCGCATGGTAGCGCCTGCGCCAATTATCGCCGACGCGCGCCTCGCGGTCGACGATCAGCGCGTCGATCTTGAGCTGTTGCAGCCGCGCGGCGATCGCAAGCCCGGCCTGTCCGCCGCCGACCACCAGCACATCTGGGTCGCGGTCGGCATATTCTGCGGCCGCCTTGCGCCGGTCGAGCCAGTTGGGACCGCGGAAGTCGCGGGAATGGGCCTGTCCACGCGGCCTTGTGTGTCCCTGCTGCTCCTCGAATCCCTTCAATTCCTCCAGCGCCGTCAGCAGCGTCCAGGCCTTCAGCCGATCGCCGTCGGCGGCGTCGGGGATCAGCCGCACGATGCCGTGGCCGCGGCCGACAGCGGTCTCGAACTTGAAGATCGCCTCGATCGCGTTCGTGCCGGCGCGCATCACCCGGCGGGGCGCCGCGCGCTCGGCGTCGATGCGGAAATCATGTGGTGCGCTGCGGCGCGCATGCGCCAGCAGGTCCTCGATGATGGCAAAGGCGCGGTTGACGGTCTGGATGTTCCAGCTCAGCGCCAGCACGTCGCGCCAGTAGCTCTCGGGATGGAACAGCGGCTTCAGCAGCACATCGTCGGGGCCCGCCAGCGCATCCTCGAACTGCACAAGCCAATTGTCGGCGGCGACCGAAATATCGTCCGTCTTGTCGAGCATTGAGCGTTTCTCGTCATCGGCCGCCTTGGTGACGTTTCTTGGCGGCGTTCCCTTGTCCGCAAGCCTATACCCATTGGCGAGGCCGCAGAAAGGGCGCGACGGGATATCGCCTATTCGGCCAGCGACAGGATCAGGCCTTGATCCGGCGGAACGCGGCCCTGCAGGGTATCGAGATAGGCCTCGCGCACCGCGGCCGGGCCGCGCCGTTCGACGACATCGAGCCAGTTGGGCAGATGCGGCACGAGGTCCGTCCACGCGGCGCCGAAACGCTGGTCGATGCCGCCGGGACCCCATTCCTTGGCGCGCTTGCGGATCTGGTCCGGCGCGAAGAACCACACCGGCTTGGCGCCCGGCAGTGTCGGCTCGTCCGGCTCGCTCGCACGATGCGTGAGCCCGACCCGGCCGGAATAGACCATCTGCGCGCCGAAGTGCCGGTGCAGCGTCTCGCGCAATGCGCTGTTGCCGGCCATGTCGACATAGGCCACAGGCTCAACCGCCGGGATCGCGGTGACCTGGTCATAGGTGACGACCTCGTCGTAGCAGCCGAGCGAGGTGACGAAATCGACATTGCCCTTCGAGGTCAGCCCGATCACCCGGATACCGCGCTTGTGCAGGAGATGGGCGAGCCCGAACGCGGTTTTGCTCGAGGCCGACGACAGGATGACGCGGCGTGCGCCGTAGAACGCGTTCTCGGCGAGGGCGTCGTCGACCAGGAACGACAGCATGAACAGCGGCAGCAGCAGCGCGCGGAAATCGCCTTGCCGGCCGGCATAGGTCGGATCGCCGGAGACGCGGGCATAGGCATTGTAGACCGGCGAGACCTCCTGGCGGTGCGCGGCGCCGTCGCGCAGGCCGCGCTTGCTGACATCGGCCGCCTCGATCACCAGATGGGTCGCCATCGGAAAATAGCCGAACAGCGTTTCGCCGGCTGCGATCATGGGATGCTTCGAGGCCAGCACCTCGCCAAAGCCCCACACCGGGATGATGCCGTAGCCGTCGGGCGCCGGGAACAGCTGCCAGTATTTCAGCTGCTCGCCGATCACGGCGTAGGTGATGTTGTTGGCGGTGAAGGCGAAGCGGGTCACCTTCACCAGCAGCGCGTCGGCCGGCAGCGCCGCGGCATCGGGCAGCTGCGTCTCGATCACCTTGCATTGCTGCAGATCGTTGCGGATGACAATGAAGTCAGTGACGTTCATGGCGATGATCCCGGCTTCGGATGCGCCGGCATCGTTGCGTCGATTGCCGGCGTTTTGCAACAGCAACTAAGTTTCAAACGCCGTTCGGCTTCACCGCCATCTCGCTCAGCGAAGCTGTCCTTCACGGTAGAGGTCGCGCAGCTTGCGCTTGAAGATCTTGCCGGTGGCTTCGCGCGGCAGCGCGTCCATGAAGCGGATGTCCCTCGGCACCTTGAAATTGGCGAGCTTGCCGCGCAGAAATTCCTGGATCGCCGCGACCGACAGCGTGCCGCCCGCTTCCGGCTCGACGCAGGCGAACAGCCGCTCGCCATATTCGTCGTCGGGCACGCCGAATACCGCGCAGTCGCGGACGCCTGCCATGCCGATCAGGGTATTCTCGATCTCGGCCGGATAGATGTTGACGCCGCCCGAGATCACCATGTCGCGCTTGCGGTCGCACAGGAACAGATAGCCGTCGGCGTCGAGATAGCCGACATCGCCGACGCTGATCAGGCCCTCGCGGTCGGCCTCGGCGCGCGCCTTGGCGTTACCATGATAGTCGAAGTCCGATATCAAGGTTTGACGCATGAAGATCTCGCCGGGCTCGCCGATGTCGCAAGGCGTGCCGTCGGGCCGGAAGATCCTGACGATGCCGCCCTCGATCGCCCGCCCGACGGTGCCGGGCTTGGCCAGCGCTTCCGCCGAGGAATGCCAGACCGGGATGCCGGTCTCGGTCGAGCCCAGATATTCGTTGATCACGGGTCCCCACCACTCGATCATCGCGCGCTTGACGTCGACCGGGCAGGGCGCCGCGCCATGGATGATGAAGCGCAGCGACGACAGGTCGTAGCGGCGCCGCGTCTCATCCGGCAGGCGCAGCAGCCGCACGAACATGGTCGGCACCATATGCATGTGGGTGACGCGGTGACGCTCGATCAGTTGCAGCAGATCCTCGGGATCGAAGCGTGGTTCAAGCACGATGCTGCAGCCACTGCGGAACGCGAGCATGCCGTAGGAATGCGGGGCCGAATGGTACATCGGCCCGTTCATCAGGATCACCTGATCTTCGTCAGGCTTGACGCCGTAGGTGATGGCGCCGATGCGGGCCGCCGCCGGCAGCTGCTCGGGACGCATCGGCTTGCGCCGCACGCCCTTCGGCAGTCCGGTCGTGCCCGAGGTGTAGAACATCGGCGCGGCGCCGAGCGGGGCGTCGGTCAGCGGCGCATGGGTGTCGCGCCATTGGTCCCAGTCGGCGACGCCATCGGGCACGCGTGTGAGTTCCGGCGCCACGCCATAGGCGGCGGCGATCTCCGGCGGCGTCGTCACCACCAGGAGCTTGATCCCCGGCGGCAACCCGTCGCGGATCTGCGGCAGCAGGTCGGCGTGGCAGACCAGCGTGTCGGCGCCGCTGTCGGACAGGATATAGGCGACCTCGTCGGCCTTCAGATGCCAGTTGATCGGCACCACCGGACTGCCGAGCGCGGCTGCGGCTGCGACCACCTCGAACAGCGCGAAATCGTTGCGCAGCATCATGCCGACCGGCTTGCCGCCCTGAACGCCGAGCGCGCGGAAGCCGGTCGCCGCCCGCGCAATGCGGGCGTGAATGTCGCCGTAGCTGATCTGTCTGTCGCCGCTGATGATCATAGTCCGTCCGTTTCCTCGCGATCGCCCGGCCGGTGTTCGGTCTTACCAGTTTCCGGCCCGCGCCGCTCATTTGGTCTTCGCAAACGCGATGATCGGTGACCAGATCGCGTCGGGCATCTCCTTGTAGATCGCGTTGTGATCAAATCCGTCGATCACGCTGGAGGTCTTCGTTCCCGGCTTGGCATCATAGACCCGTTGTCCGAGATCGACAGGGATTGTCTTGTCCGATCGGCTGTGAACCCAAAGCAGGGGGATCGCCAAATGGCTCGCCGCGTCGACATTGTTCCAGACGTCCGGCAGCTTGAGCATGGCCTGCTCGGGCGCGCCGCCCCGAATCGCAATGTCGCGCAGCGACGAGAACGGACTTGCAACGATGATGCAGTCCGGTTTGGCGTCGTTATGCGTACGCCGCGTAAAGCAATGGACCGCCGCCGAGCGAGTGGCTGAGCAGGCAACGCCGTCCGCCGGCGGGAAACAGCTTCAAGAAGGCATCGAGAGCCGCGACGCTGTCCTCGTTGATGTTGTCGATCGTCCCCGGAGGGCTGCTCCGGCCGTGCCCTGAATAGTCGAACACCAGCGAGGACACACATTTGTCGTGCAGGAATTTCTGCGCCGCGATCCAGTCAGCGACGGTTTCGCCGCGGCCGTGAAAGATCAGCAGCGCCGGCGCGGCCTGGCAGGATGCGGCCGCCCGCACCAGGAAGCCGTCGAGCCGGCGATCGTGGCTCGGTATTGCGACGCGCTCGAAGGCCAGGCCGAGGTCTGCCGGCGTCGCCTGCGACATCTCGCCAGGATTGAGCGTGTTCTTCTCGAACGCGCCCCACGGGCCGTCGCCGGCCCGCGCCGTGCTGGACATCGTTGCGAGCAGGGCGAGAAGGATCAATGACAGCGGACGCTTCATCCTGCGCTCCTGCGATATGTCCGGGATTGCCGTTCAGGCGCTGAGCCGCGTCGTGAAGCTGTCGCGCGCCTGCGCGAGTTCCGCCTTCATCCGCGCCACCAGTTCGGCGACCGGCGGGGCGTCGGTGATCTGGCCGATGCCCTGGCCCGAACCCCAGATGTCGCGCCACGCCTTGGCCTTGGTGTTGCCGCCGGAGCCGAAATTCATCTTGGTTTTGTCGGCGACCGGCAGGTTGGCGGGATCAAGGCCGGCGGCCGCGATCGACGGTCCGAGGTAGTTGCCGTGCACGCCGGTGAACAGGTTCGAATAGACGATATCGTGCGCGGCGTATTCGGTCAGCGCCTGCTTGTACCTGAGGTCGGCGTTGGCTTCCTCGGTTGCGATGAAGCGGGTGCCGACATAGGCGAGGTCGGCGCCGAGCGCGAGCGCGGACGCGATGCTCCAGCCGTCGGAGATCGCGCCCGACAGCAGGATCGTGCCCTTGAACCATTGCTTGACCTCGCGCACCAGCGCGAACGGCGACAGCGTGCCGGCATGGCCGCCCGCGCCGGCGCAGACCAGGATCAATCCGTCGACGCCCTGCTCGGCGGCCTTGCGGGCGTGCTTCACGTTGATGACGTCGTGGAACACCACGCCGCCGTAGGAATGCGCGGCCTCGACGATCTCGGACGGCGGGCGCAGCGAGGTGATGATGATGGGCACCTTGTGCTTCACGCAGGTTTCCATGTCGTGCATCAACCGGTCATTCGAGGCGTGGCAGATCTGGTTGACCGCGTAGGGCGCGACCTTCTTCTCCGGATGCTTCGCCTGGTGCTCGCCGAGCTCGTTCTCGATCTGCGTCAGCCATTCGTCGAGCTTTTCGACCGGGCGGGCGTTGAGTGCCGGGAATGAGCCGACGATGCCGGCCTTGCACTGCGCGATCACGAGCTCGGGCCCCGAGACGATGAACAGCGGGGAGCCGACGACCGGCAGTTCAAGTCTGTTGGCGAGCGAGGCGGGCAGCGACATTGTTCGGATCCTCCATGCGCGCCGCCCGGCCAGTGCCGGGGCGGATCGCGATTTGTTGTGATGGTGGAGCTGAGGCTCCCTTGGCGCGACAATATAAGGCTGGACGGCCGCATCACGACGTTCAATATTGAACAGCTGATTGGCCAGAAATGAACAGATGCGCGGGTGGCATGGACTGGGAGCTTTGCAAGACCTTCGTCGCGGTGGCCGAGACGCGCAGCTTCGCCGCCGCGGCGCGGCGTCTGCGCATCAGCCATCCCACCGTCGGCCGCAACGTCGCGACGCTCGAGAAGCAGCTCGGGACCCGCCTGTTCGCCCGATCCAATGACGGCCTGTCGATGACAGCGCACGGCCGCAAGTTTCGCGAGCACACCGAGGTGATGGCTGCGGCGGCGCTGCGCGCGGAGGCGGCCGCGTCGGCCACCGGCGAGCAGGCCCGCGGCGTCGTGAAGCTGTCGATCGGCGCCACGCTGGCGGCGCATTGGCTGATGCCGCGCCTCGGGCCGTTCCTGCGCGATCACGCCAATATCCAGCTCGAGATCATCACCCATCCGTTTCCGGCGAGCGTGCGGCGCCGCGAGGCCGACGTGGTGCTGCGGCCGGTCGATGCCGGGGACGAGAACCTGATCGGGCGCAAGATCGGACGGCTCGGCGCCGGCTTCTACGCGTCACGCGGATATGCGGCGGGGCGCAAGCTGCCGGAGCGGCAGGACGAGTGGCGGGGGCACAGCGTGATCGGGTTTGCCGACCAGGCCTCGAATGCGCGCCTGGCGCGGTGGAGCGATGTCATCACGCGGCAGGGCACGCTGGTGATGCGCTGCTCCTCGCAGGGCGACATGCTCGCGGCGGCGCGGGCCGGGCTCGGGATTTGCGCGCTGTCCTGTCTGGTCGGGGCGGATTATCCCGATCTGGTTCGGGTCGCTCCGCAAAAGCTGTCGAGCCTCTCCGATCTCTGGCTGCTCGCCCATCCCGATCTGGTCGAGCTTCCCTCGGTGCGCGCCGTCATCGGCTTCGTCACCGATTGCGCGCGCGAGGACCGCGTCAGGCTGCGCGGGTAGAGCGTTTTCGAGCGAAGTGGATACCGGTTCGCGTCAAGAAAACGCGTCAAAACAAAAACCTAAAGCGTGATGAGATTAGGTTGAGCTGGATCGGCATCGGAGGTTCACCTCTCCCTTGGGAGAGGTCGATTTGCGCAGCAAATCGGGTGAGGGTTACGGTCTATCGAGAGAGCAAGAGCCCTCACCCGGATTGCACCGGACGATGCTTCGCATCGCCGAGAGCAATCCGACCTCTCCCCGACGGGGAGAGGTGAACCGAACCCGCGGCAAGCCGATTCAACCAAAAATCATCCCGCTCTAGAGCCCCGTTCCGATTCCATCGGAACGGAAAAGGGCTCTTGAACGTGTTTTCAGGCGCGGGCCCGCCATAACGTTACCGCGAGCAACATGAAGGCAGCGCAAGTCCACAGCGACTGCCAGTTCTCTGGCCCTTCGTTGAGCCCTGTGTAGACTGCCGCTGCAAGGAAAATGCCGGCAAACATCGATTCCGCCAGAGGGCGGTTTCCCTTCCCGGGAGGATTGAGCAGCGTCAAGGCTGCAAAAGGCACCGCCGCCATCGTGAGGGGCGCGAATGGAAAATCGATGAAGCGCGGGTCGAAGATAAGGCCGAGTGCTGTCGCTGTGCCGATCACGGCGGTGACCATCAAGGCCAATCCGTGCATCGTCACCAGTATCGATTCAGTGTGGTAGCCCTTCGGACCCAGCAATTCGGCAAAGCTGGGCGGTGCGCGGCCCGACATCAGGGCGTTGGCACCGAACACCGGCGAGGCCGTTGCCGCTACAAGAAGCGAGCCCCACACAAGCCAGCCTCCGGTGCCGTAGCTCTCATAGACCAGTCGTTGCGCGGCGACCCCGAACAGGATTCCGGCTGTGGTCGCAGAGAGTCCGACCGCAAGCCACGACACGAGCCTTGCTTCCTTTGGCTCCCTCGGCTTGCGGCGCGAGGTCAGCCAGGCCGCGCTGAACACCAGGATCGCCAGCGCCATTCCGCTCCACATCTGCAGCTTCCAGAACGGAAAATTGCTGATCGGCAGGCCAGCCGGATACTTCAGTGTTCGCTCTTCGGAATCGAACAGGCCCCAGGATCCGCCGACCGTGCCCTCGATCTCGCGCTTCCATCCTTCGTCATAGGCCTCGAACAGGTTGACGCGGAAATGCTCGCGTCGGGCAAGGTCGAGCACCTCCGAGACCACCCGCGCCTGATTGACGCGTGACGGCAGCGCGGATTCGCGCATGCGCCCCTCGCTCGGCCAGCCTACTTCTCCGATAAAGATTTCCTTGCCCGGAAAAACCGCCGCGATCTGCCGGCGCATGTCGTCAGCGTGAGCTGCGGCACGTTCCGCGGGAATCGGGATATTCTCCCAGTATGGCAGGATGTGAATCGTGATGAAGTCGACGACGTCGGCAAGTTCGCGATTGCTCAGCCAGAACTCCCAGACGTCGGCATAGGTGACGGGAACGCTGACCTGTGCCTTGATCGAGCGGATCGTGGCGGCGAGGTCGGACGCCGACATTTCCTTGCGCAGCAGAACCTCGTTGCCGACCACGAGCGCAATGATCGTGTCTGGATATTGCTTGGCGAGGCGGATCGCCGTTTCGACCTGCGTCGCATTCTTCTTTCGATCCCGATCGAGGAAAATGCCCTGAATGACTTTCAGCCCCGCCTTTGCTGCAAGCCCGGGGATCTGGTCGAGGCCGAGATCGGTCGCATAGGTGCGGATGCAGTTGGATATCTTCGCGAGTTGCGCGAGATCCTCCGCGATCTGCTCCGGCGTGACCTGCGTCGCGGGAGCAAGTGATGTCTGATTGTTGCGGAACGGGGCGTAGGAGATGCACTGGACTTTATCGCTCGGATCGATCGGAGCGCGCACCAGGTCGACCGGGATGCCCAGCCACCACCACACCGCGGCGATAGCGCCCAGGGATATCAGGAGAAGCGTCAGCGGAGTGCGAAGCGAAACCAGGTCCGTCCTCCTTGCAGGAAGGATGTGCTGGGCATCATCAATGCGCGACGCCGGCAAATTGAAAAAGTATTGGTCTACTCATGATCTATTGCGCGATCACCCGGCAAGTGTTTTTTACGCCTTACTTTGCGCCGGCGATCACGCCTTCGCGATTCCTGAGCACGCGATAATAGGCCCACCACAGATGCGCGGCGGCGCCGCGCATCGGGCGCCACGGCTCGGCAAGCGGTGCCATCTGCTTCGGCGTCGGCCGCTCCTTCAGCCCGAGCCCGACCTTGACCGCTTCCTGCACCGCGAGGTCGCCCGCCGGCCAGGCATCGCCATGGCCGAGGCAGAACAGCAGATAGACGTCGGCGGTCCACGGGCCGATCCCGGGCAGCGCAGTCAGCGTGTTGTGCGCGGCATCGGCCTCCTCGTTGGCGAGCACGTCGAGGTTCAGCCGTTCCTCGGCGAGCTCGCGGGCAATGTGTTTCAGCGTCTTGATCTTGGCCGCCGATAGTCCGAGCCGTCCGAGCCGATCGGCGCGCGCCTTTCGGATCATATCATGGTGGAACGGGTCGAACGCCTTGCTGACGCGTCCCCAGATCGCGGCAGCACTCGCGGTCGACAGCTGCTGGCCGCAGATGATCGCGGCAAGCCCCGCAAACCCCGGCTCGCGCTGCCGGATGGCCGGCATGCCGGTCAGTTCGAGGATCGGGCGCAGCCGTCGATCCTGGTCGACCAGTTTCTGGATGGCGTCGTCGAGGTCGGCCTGGGTTTCGAGATGGATCAGCATTGCGGGATCGGCTTCCTCAGACGGGTGCACGCACCGCTTGGGCACCACGCCTTGTGGACGGTTCAGGAGATTTCAGAGTATGACAACATTCATTGGTTTCGGAAGTACTCGATGAGCCTGAGAAGCATTCCTGCCGACATGGACGCAGGAAAGGTTGCCTCAATCGATGCGATGCTCGATCGCATCGCAGATGAACACCGCGTTTTCTTGCCGCTGGCCGTCGAGAGCGGAAGCCGGGCGTGGGGCTTTTCGTCGCCTGACAGCGACTACGATTGCCGCTTCGTTTATGTCCGTCCCGCCATCGATCATGTTACGCCCTGGACCGTACGGGACGTGATCGAGCTTCCGCTTGAGGGCGATTTGGACGCGAATGGCTGGGATTTGCGCAAGGCACTTCAGTTGCTGCTGAAAGGCAACGCGGTCATCGTGGAATGGCTTTGCTCTCCCGTGGTCTATCGCGGGCAGGCCTGGTTCCGCGACAGTTTTCTCGAGTTTGCGCGGCATGCGGCGAGCCGGGAAGCGATCTGCCGCCATTACCTGCATCTTGGCGAGAGGCAGCGAAGGGTCTATTTCGGCGACGAGAGCAGCATTCCGCAGAAGAAGATTTTCTATGCACTCCGGCCGGCTGCGGCGTTGCGCTGGCTGCGGATGCATCCGGCCGACGCCGTGGCGCCAATGCATTTCCCGACGCTGATGGCAGAATGCGCTCCTCCGGCGGAGTTGGCGGACGAGGTGCGCCAGCTGATGGCCCGTAAAGCGGTCACCCACGAACTGGGTGCCACACCGCTTTCGCAAGCAGTTGGGAGCTTCATCGATTCGGAGTTCGAAATCGCGCGTAACGCGTTCGAAAAGGGCGGAGCGGATGCGTCTGAGGAGATGACGCTGGAAGCGGGACGCTTCTACCGAATGGTCGTCGAGCGCCTGGAGCGGGAGTCAGGCTCCGCATCCGGCGTGTTTCGTCGCGTCGGCTCGGTCTGATGCCGCCACCCGTTTTCCGTTTTGCGCCGAGTCCGAATGGCTACCTGCATCTCGGCCATGCCTATTCGGCGCTGCTCAACCACGACCTGGCGTGCGATTCGGGCGGACGCTTCCTGCTGCGGATCGAGGACATCGACGCGACGCGCTGCCGTCCGGAATTCGAGCAGGCGATCTATGAGGACCTGGCCTGGCTCGGCATCGCCTGGGAGACGCCGGTGCGGCGGCAGTCGGAGCATTTTGCCGCCTATGGCGCGGCGATCGACCGCCTGTCGGCCGAGCGGCTGGTCTATCCGAGCTTCGAGAGTCGCGCCGACATCGCGCGGCTGGTCGCGGAACGCGAGGCCGGTGGCGCGTGGCCGCGCGATCCGGACGGGGCGCCGCTCTATCCGGGAACGGCGAAATCCCTCTCGGCCGAGCAGCGCGACCGGCTCATCGGGCGGGGCGCGCCGTTCGCGTTGCGGCTCGACATGGCGGCAGCATGCACCCGCACCGGCGGCCTGCGCTGGCAGGAGGCCGGCGAGGGTCCGGCCGGCGAGACCGCAGACGTGGCGGCCCGGCCGGAGGCCTGGGGCGATGTGATCCTGGCGCGCAAGGAGACCCCAACCAGTTACCATCTCTCGGTCGTGATCGACGACGCCCTGCAAGGCGTCACCGATGTGGTCAGGGGCATTGACCTGTTCTGGTCGACCAGCGTGCATCGGCTGCTGCAGGAATTGCTTGGCCTGCCCGTGCCGGCCTACCGGCACCATGCGCTGATCCGGGACGCCGCCGGCCAAAAGCTGTCGAAATCGACCCGGGCGACCGGACTGCGCGAGCTGCGGGCGGAGGGAGCCAGCCCGGCCGATATCCGCCGCCTGGTCGGCTTGCTCTAGCGTGCTGCGCATGATTTCGGAATAATGGAATTTTGTCCCTGATTTGCCCGACGTGTCAAGTGCCGTGTCGAACGCCGGTAGCCGCCGGCTACTTTGCATGGGGTTGTTTTCGATATTTTGGCGGCACGTCCCTACGACGGCAGGCTATCGCGTATGGCCGTCAGCCAAGTGCCATGTGCGACAGCCCTGCCCGCAAGCGGGTGAGGTGCCTCGGGTGGATGGACTGGTTACCATCATGCTGACTTGCCTTGGCTACACCCAAAGGGCGCCGTGACTCTGCCGCTCCTGGCATGCCATGCTGCCCGCGGGGCGGGGTCACGGAGATCATGGCGAAAGCATCGCGCGGAGGGCGCAGCAAGCGGCGAGCCAAGGGCGAGCCGTCGAAGACCCGCGTCGCCAAGACGGTCACCAAGGCGGTCACCAAGACGGTCACCAAGGCGATCGCGAAGCCGGGCCGCAAGCGAACTGCGCCGAAGGCCTCCCCGAAGGCCGGTCCCGGCCTGATCGAGACTGCGCTTGCCGCCTTTGCCCATGAGGTCCGGACCCCGCTGACCGGAATCCTGGCGATCAGCAACCTGCTCGCGACGTCGGATCTCGACGAGCGCGAGCGGCGCTGGGTCGATACCATCAAGGCCGGCGCCGAGCATCTGGCGAGCCTTGCGACCCTGTTCGTCGATGCTGCCCGGAGCGAGGGGCCGGGGCTCGAGATCCGGCAGGATTTTTTCGACCTGCGCACGCTGGCGCGCCACGCCGGCGATTCGCTGGCCGGCCGCGCCGCAGCCAAGGGACTGCGGGCCTCGGTTGAGATTTCCGCCAAACTGCCCGCCTTCGCGGTCGGCGATCCCGTCCGCCTGCGCGCGGCGCTGGAGAACCTGATCGACAACGCCGTCAAGTTCACCGAGCAGGGCAGCATCGAGCTGCACGTCGCGCCGGTGCGCGCGGCCAAGGGAGTGGCAAAAGGAAAGACGGAGGGCCGGATCGGCGTTGCCTTTGCGATCTCCGACAGCGGCATCGGCCTGACGCTATCGGAGGTCAAGCGCCTGTTCCGGCCGTTCTCGCAGGCCAATGTCTCGATCGCCGCGCGGTTCGGCGGCGCCGGGCTCGGTCTGTCCTCGGTCAAGCAGCTCGCGCGCGCCATGGGCGGCGATATCGTCGTGGCCCAGCGCAAGGGCGGCGGCACTGTCTTCACGCTCAACGTGGTGCTGGCTTCAGCCGCAGGACCGGCCGGTGCGTCCCCGAGCGAAGGCGCGGCGGCGCCGTCAACGCAGGGGCTGCGGCTGCTCAGCGTCGAGGACAATCCGTTCGGCCGCGTCGTGCTCAACACGATCCTGACCGAGCTCGGTCACCACGCCGAATTCATCGGTCAGGGCGAGGGCGCGCCCGATCGCCTCGCACAGGGGGCCTTTGATGCCGTGCTGATGGACATGGTGCTGCCCGGCATCGGCGGTGTCGAGGTCATCAAGCGGATCCGCGCGCTGCCGCCGCCGCACGGCCGCATCGTGATCGTCGGGATTTCCGGGCGTGCCGAGGACGAGGCCGCGGCGCGCGCCGCCGGCGCCGACGCCTTCCTGGTCAAGCCTGTTTCTCCGCGGGCGCTCGCGACTGCGCTGCTTGAAGTGGCACGCCGCGCGGCAGCCGCGACTTGATGATCGCCGCGTTCAGCTCGCCGCCGAACACGAAGATCGCGGCGATGAAATACAGGAACACCAGCGCGATCACCACCGAGGCGAGCCCCGCATACATCGTGACGTAGTTGTTGGCGAAGCGCGCCAGATACATGCCGAAGCCGATGCCCGAGATCAGCGAGGCCACTATGGTGAAGATGATGCCGGGCAGGATCTGCGTGAAGCCGCGGCGGCCCGCCGGCAGCCAGGCGTGCAGGATGAACAGCGCGACGACCAGGGCCAGCACCGTGACGCCGTAACGGGCGGTATTGAGCAGGCTCTCGTTCGATTCGACGAAGAACGGAATATAGCGCCGCGCCGCCTCGATGATCAGCGGGCCGAGCACGATCAGGAACGCCATCGCGAGCGAGGTGAACGCCGCGACCAGCGTGTAGCCGATCGATTCCAGCCGCAGCCAGTACCAGCGCCGCGGCTCGATCACGGCATAGGCGCGGTTCAGCGCCACCCGCAGCGCCTCGACGCCGTTGGAGGCGAAGTACACCGCGAGCACCGCGCCGATGGTCAGGATGTCGCCGCGGGTGTTGGTCAGCACGTCGTGGATCTGGCCGGACAGCGCCTCGGCGACCTGCTGCGGCCAGACCTGCAGCAACAGCCCGACGGCCTGGTCGGCAAGCTCCTTGGAGCCGAAGAAGCCGGCCACCGACGTCAGCACGATCAGGAACGGAAACAGCGCCATCAGGGTCGACAGCGCGATGTGGCTCGCGATCGCCCAGCCGTCATCGGCGAGGAACGTGTAAAAGGCATCCATCACGACGTCGTAGACGTAACGAAGCTGCTTCACATTCCACCCGGCATTGTCGAAAACCGCTCAGTCCGAGACCGGACCCAGCATCTGATATTACGCGGTGAAAAGCCAGTTGGTTGCTTCCGCCGCCTGTGTGGAAGTCCGCGTCCTGCGGTGTTATGTACCGCGGATGACATCTGTCCTCAGCATGATCGTTCTTCCCATCGCCGTCGGCGCCGTTGCGCTGGTGCTCCTGCTCGGCCTCGTCAACATGATGAAGGGCGGCTCGCCGAACACATCGCAGAAGCTGATGCGGCTGCGCGTGCTGTTTCAGTTCGTCGCCATCGTCATCGCGATGCTCGCGGTCTGGGCGATGGGGCGGTAGCTGAGGTACACTTTTCACCTCTCCCATGGGGAGAGGTCGGATCGCCTCAGCGATCCGGGTGAGGGGTTCAGGCTCACCGATAGACTGTGACCCCTCACCCGCTCGCAAGATGCTCGCGACCTCTCCCCATGGGAGAGGTGGACTCGAACACCGGAGCCAGCCATGGTCGTTCTCAATCGGATCTACACGCGCACCGGCGATGACGGCACCACCGCGCTCGGTACCGGCGAGCGGCGGCCGAAATACGATCTGCGGGTTGCAGCCTACGGCACCGTCGACGAGACCAATGCCGCGATCGGCGTGGTGCGGCTGCATCTGGCCGACAGTCCCGAGGTCGATGCGATGCTCGGCCGGATCCAAAACGATCTGTTTGATCTCGGCGCCGACCTTGCGGTGCCCGAGCGCGAGGGCAAGGCTGAGCGTCTGCGGATGCTGGCGAGCCAGGTCGAGCGGCTGGAGCGCGATATCGACAGCCTCAACGACCAGCTTGCGCCGCTGACCTCGTTCGTGCTGCCCGGCGGGACGCCGGCTTCTGCATATCTGCATCTCGCCCGGACGATATGTCGCCGTGCGGAACGGATGATGGTGGAACTCGCAGCCCGGCCGGACGAGACGGTCAATGAAGCTGGCATCCAGTATATGAACCGACTGTCGGATTTCCTGTTCGTTGCCAGCCGCTTCCTGAACAATAAAGGGGCGGGGGACGTGTTGTGGGTGCCGGGCCAGAACCGTTAGACTGGCTCAAAACCGGGGGACGGTTTTTTGGCTTTGCCGCGTTGACCGGGGGGTACGGGACCTTTAGGTTCCGCGCCAGCCAACCGAAACCCATAAAATCAAAGCGAAAGAGGATCGATGAAGGTTCTTGTGCCGGTAAAGCGGGTCGTCGACTACAACGTCAAGGTCCGCGTCAAGAGCGATGGATCGGGCGTGGAGCTCGCCAACGTCAAGATGTCGATGAACCCGTTCGATGAGATCGCCGTCGAGGAAGCGCTGCGGCTGAAGGAAGCCGGCAAGGCGACCGAAGTGGTGGTGGTGTCGATCGGACCGGCGCAGGCTTCCGAGACCATTCGCACCGGGCTCGCGATGGGCGCCGACCGCGGCATCCTGGTCAAGGCCGAAGGCAATGTCGAACCGCTCGCGGTTGCCAAGATCCTCAAGGCCGTAGTCGAGGCGGAGCAGCCCGGCCTCGTCATTCTCGGCAAGCAGGCGATCGACGACGACTCGAACCAGACCGGCCAGATGCTGGCCGCACTGCTCGGCTGGTCGCAGGCGACCTTCGCCTCCAAGCTCGAGGTCGATGGTTCTGATTTCAAAGTCACCCGCGAAGTCGATGGCGGCCTGCAGACCGTCAAGCTGAAGGGCCCCGCGATCGTCACCACTGACCTCCGCCTCAACGAGCCGCGCTATGCGTCGCTGCCCAACATCATGAAGGCGAAGAAGAAGCCTATCGACGACAAGAGCGCCTCGGATTACGGCGTCGATCTGACGCCGCGCCTGGAAGTGCTGAAGACCGCGGAGCCGGCAGGCCGCAAGGCGGGCGTCAAGGTCAAGGACGTCGCCGAACTCGTGAACAAGCTCAAGACCGAAGCCGGGGTTCTCTGATGACGACGCTGTTGATTGCCGAACACGACCACGAGACCCTGAAGGACTCGACCAACAAGGCGCTGACCGCGGCGAGCCAGCTCGGCGGCGATGTCCATGTTCTGGTTGCCGGCGGCGGCCAGGGCACCAAGGCGGCAGCGGAAGCCGCCGCCAAGCTTGCCGGCGTCAGCAAGGTGCTGGTGGCCGAAGGCCCGGCCTATGAGCACGACCTTGCCGAGCCGCTGGCTGCGCTGATCGTCGCGCTGGCGCCGGGCTATGACGCCTTTGTCGCGCCCGCGACCTCGCGCTTCAAGAACGTGATGCCGCGCGTCGCAGCGCTGCTCGACGTCATGCAGGTTTCCGAGATCATCAAGGTCGTCGCGCCCGACACCTATGAGCGGCCGATCTATGCCGGCAACGCGATCCAGACCGTGAAGTCGAAGGACGCCAAGAAGGTGATCACGGTGCGCACCTCGACCTTCGCCGCGGCCGGCGAGGGCGGCAGCGCCGCGATCGAGAACGCCGCATCCGCCGCCGATCCGGGCCTGTCGACGTTCGTCGGCGAGGAAGTCGCCAAGAGCGACCGTCCGGAACTGACCTCGGCCAAGATCATCGTCTCGGGTGGCCGGGCCATGCAGAGCCGCGAGAACTTCGCCAAATACATCGAGCCGCTCGCCGACAAGCTCGGCGCCGGCGTCGGCGCCTCGCGCGCCGCGGTCGATGCCGGCTATGCGCCGAACGATTGGCAGGTCGGCCAGACCGGCAAGGTGGTGGCCCCGGAACTCTATGTCGCGGTCGGCATCTCCGGCGCGATCCAGCATCTGGCCGGCATGAAGGACTCCAAGGTGATCGTCGCCATCAACAAGGATGAGGACGCACCGATCTTCCAGGTCGCCGATTACGGCCTGGTCGCCGACCTCTACCAGGCGGTTCCGGAGCTGACCGAAGCACTCGGCAAGCTCGGAAAGTAAGCGACAAGACACCGGCCGGGTGGGTAAGCTCCGGCCGGTGTTGTTATTTTCGAGGCAATGATCCGGAAACGTTTTTCCGGAAGGATCATGCCCGATAGGGGAAATGGGATCGGGATGTGATTGCCTGCAATCACATCATGGTCCCGGGAAACGTTTTCCGGCGGATTGGGCAACCCGGAAGGCTTCACTTCGGGTATCGTTGGAATTGGGCAGGCGCGACATGCGCGCCGTTCCGGTGGATGACAAGATGACGGTGGCAATCAAAAAGGTCGGCGTGATCGGTTCGGGCCAGATGGGCAATGGCATTGCCCATGTGGCGGCGCTGGCCGGTTTCGACGTGGTGCTCAATGACGTCTCCGCGGACCGGCTGAAGTCGGCGCTGGCGACCATCAACGGCAATCTGACCCGCCAGGTCGCCAAGAAGGCGATCAGCGAGAGCGAGCGCAAGCAGGCGCTCGACCGCATCGCCTCCGCCGAGACGATCGATGCGCTGGCCGATTGCGATCTCGTGATCGAGACCGCGGTCGAGAAGGAAGAGACCAAGCGCAAGATATTCCACGACGTCTGTGCGGTGCTGAAGCCGGAAGCGATCGTCGCGACCAACTCGTCGTCGATCTCGATCACACGGCTCGCCGCCTCGACCGACCGCCCGGAGAAATTCATCGGCATTCATTTCATGAATCCGGTGCCGGCAATGGAGCTGGTCGAGCTGATCCGCGGCATCGCCACCGACGACACGACCTTCGACACCGCCAAGGCGTTCGTCGCCAAGCTCGGCAAGCAGGTCGCGGTGTCGGAAGATTTTCCCGCCTTCATCGTCAACCGCATTCTGCTGCCGATGATCAACGAGGCGATCTACACGCTGTATGAAGGCGTCGGTAACGTCGAGGCGATCGATGCCGCGATGAAGCTCGGCGCGCACCATCCGATGGGCCCGCTCGAGCTCGCCGATTTCATCGGCCTCGACACCTGCCTGTCGATCATGCAGGTGCTGCATGAGGGGCTGGCCGATTCCAAGTACCGGCCGTGCCCGCTGCTGGTGAAATACGTCGAGGCCGGCTGGCTCGGACGCAAGTCCCAGCGCGGCTTCTACGACTACCGCGGCGACAAGCCGGTTCCGACGCGGTAATCCCCGCGCCTCGTCAGATCAGTGCCCGCAGCAGCGCAAGCGTCGCGGGCACGAGACCTGCAATCATTGCCATACCCGTTCCAAGTCCGAGCAGATGCGCTGTCAGCGCGAGCCGCTCGCTTTGCCCGTGCGCCGTCATTGCAGTGCCTCGCAGGCGCGCTTCAGACGCCTGGCAGCTTGCTCGATGATCGATGACGGGTTGGCGAAGCTGAGGCGGATATAGGGCGACAGCCCGAGATCCTCGCCGGGGAACACCACCAGATCGGCGTGTTCAAGCAGGTAGGTCGCAAAATCGCGGTCGGTCTCGATCACTCTGCCGTCGGGAGCGCGCTTGCCGATCACGCCGGCGCAACTGACCAGCAGATAGAACGTGCCTTCGGGCGGCGTGCAGGACAGCCCGCTGCATCCGTTCACGCGTTCGGCAAAGTGGTCACGTCTCGCGCGAAGAAGGGCGGCGCGCTCGGCCAGCACGTCCTGCGCGCCCTCAAGGGCTGCGACCGCAGCGGCCTGGCTGATCGACGAGGCGCCCGACGTGGTCTGCGACTGGATCGTGATCATCTCGCGGATCAGCGCCGATGGGCCAGCGGCATAGCCGATGCGCCAGCCCATCATGGCGTAGGTCTTGGCGAGGCCGCTGACGGTCAGCGTCCGCGGCCTCAGGCGCGGCTCGATCTGCGCGAGTGTCGGCGCAGGTCGGCCGTCGAATACGATGTGCTCGTAGAGCCCGTCGGCAAGCACCCAGATATCGGGATGCTGCAAGAGGACCGCGGCGAGCTCAGCCAAATCCTTCGTCGAATAGACTGCACCCGAGGGATTGACCGGATTGTTGATCACGATCCAGCGCGTCCGCGCCGATATCGCCGCCTGCAAATCCTCCACACGCAGCTTGAAGCCGTTGTTCTGCGCGCACGGCACGATCACCGGCGTCGCGCCTGCCAGCCGCACCTGATCGAGATAGGGCGTCCAATACGGCGCGGGGATGATCACCTCGTCTTCAGGCGCCAGCGTCGCCAGCAGCGCGTTGAACAGCGCTTGCGTCGAGCCGTTGGTAATGACGATCTCGTCCGGCCGATAGTCGAGTTGATGGTCGCGCAGCAGCGCGGCCTGCACCGCCCGCTTCAGCTCCGGCGTGCCGTCGACATCGGTGTAGCGGGTTTCGCCGCGCAACGCCGCGTCATGCGCCGCCGCGATCACATGATCCGGCGTCGGGAAGTCCAGATTGCCCGACGACAGCTCGATGATGTCGCGTCCGGCCGCGCGCAGTTCACGGGCGCGGCGGCGGAGGACGGACGCCGGCGAAGCCTTGATGCCGCCCATGCGCGGCGAGAGGATCGGTGCGGCGGTCATCGGACGTACTGCGCCTCACCGTTGCCGAACGACCAGTTCTCCGGCAGCACCTCGACCAGGTTGATGAAGATGTCTTCAGTGCGCAGCCCGGGGCTTTCCGTCAGCAGGTCGGCGATCCGTCGATAGAGCCTCTGCTTCTGCGCCACCGGGCGGGTGTTGCTGACCGTGATCTGGATGATGACCAGATCGTCGCTGCGCCTGATGCCGAGATAGTCCGCCCCATAGGCGAAATCGTCGTCATCGTGCTCGGAGATCGTCATGAAGCGATCGCCTTCCGGCACATCGAAGGTCTCGCGCATGGCGCGATAAAGGCTCTCGAGAATGGCCTTGCGGTAGGCGGCGGGCTTGCCCCGTCGCAATGAGACGCGGGTCAGCGGCATGATGGGTGTCTCCTGGTAGCAATCGTTGACTGCGCTGATCCTAGGAGTTCGTTGATCATTGAAAAACGGTATGGTATCGTATTTCAATGATTGCCAATTTAAATGAATGGCCATGAAGGCGCTCGACGTCGAGGCGGTGCAGGCCTTTGTCCTGGTCGCCGACCTCAGCAGCTTCACGCGGGCAGCGCAGGTCATGGAGACCACGCAGTCGGCGATCAGCCTGAAGATCAGGCGGCTGGAAGACGGGCTCGGCCGGCGGCTGCTGGAGCGAACGCCGCGGCTGGTCCGACTGTCCGCGGAGGGCACTGCCTTCCTCGGCGCGGCGCGCAATCTGGTGGCCGCGCATCAATCGGCGCTCGGGTCGTTTGCGGTTGAACACCGTCGGCTCGTCGTCGGCATCAGCCACCACATCGTCGGATCGGAATTGGCCTCGCTGTTGAAGCGGATGAATGCCACCGATCCCGGACTGGTGATCCAGTTGCACGTCGATACGTCGCGTTCGGTGCTCGGCGCATTCGACGACGGCAAGCTCGATGCTGCGATCGTGCTGCGCCACGATGCCAAGCGCCGCGATGGCGACGTGCTGTTCGAAGAACCCTTCGGCTGGATGGCCGCGCCGGATTTTCATCATCGGCCGGGCGAGCCGCTGCGCCTCGCGACGCAAGCCGAGCCTTGCAGCGTGCGCGCTATGGCGGTCGAGACTCTCGACGCCGCCGGCATCGCCTGGACCGAGGCGTTCGTCGGTGGCGGGCTTTCGACGATCGGGGCCGCGATCTCCGCGGGGCTGGCCGTCGCCGCGCTGGCGCGCCGGGTGGCGCCGGCGGATACCGTCGACCTCGGACCGCGACTTGGCCTGCCGCCATTGCCGTCGCGCGACGTCATGCTTCACTCAAAGCTGTCGGACGCGCGGACCCGGCAGGCGCTGCGTACCCTCGGCGCGGCCTTCGCGGCGAACGCGGCCTGAGCGGCGCATCATCCAAACGATGCGTCAGCCTGACGCGGCCATCCGTTACCCAAACATTAACTTTCGCGCGCTACGCAAAGCCAAGTTTGGGAGTGCCGCGTATGGACATGATGAGCATGGTGTCGAGCATCCTGTCGATGCAGCAGGGCAATCTGCAGGGTCAGATCGCGACCCGCGTGACCAAGCAGAACCTCGATGCGGAAAAATTCGCGGTTCAGACCCTGCTCGGCACGCCGTCGACCGCCAATCTCGGTCCCGGCGTCGGCGGCAACCTCAACGCCGTCGCCTGATCAGAACCCCGCCGCGGCCGGGGCTAGCGCCGCCTTCACCAGCTTGATCGCATCGTCACTCGCCCATTCGGCGGGACCGGCGATATTGGCGATTTCGCAGCCCTTGCCGTCGACCAGCACCGAGGTCGGCATGCCGAGCGCCTTGCCTATGTTCTTAAGGTCCTGAAAGACCTTGGCTTTCTGGTCGCTGAAATAACCGAGATTGGTCAGATTGGCTTCCTTGAGGAAGTTCTTCGGCTTGTCCGGGTCGCGGGTGTCGATGTTGATCGCGACCACCTCGAAATCCTTGCCGCCGAGCTTGGTTTGCAGGCTGTCGAGCGCGGGCATTTCCTTGCGGCAGGGCACGCACCAGGTCGCCCACAAATTGACCAGCACCGTCTTGCCGCGCCAGTCCGAGAGTTTCTTCGGCTGGCCGTTGGCGTCCTCGAAGGTCAGGTCGGGAAGCCTCAGCGGCGTGGTCGCCATGGTCAGCGCCGCGACCTCGCCATGGGCGAGCGGGGCGATCTTCTTGGCCAGATCCACCGCGCTGTTGCAGGCGACGTCGCCGCCGGCGGGATGCCTGAGGCCGGAGACGCCGACATAGCCGATCACGGCCCCGGCCAGCACGGCACCGATCACCAGCGGGATGCGCCATTTGGCAGTCGGCCTGGCACTCGGCTTGGCGGTCGGTTCGGATGGGGTCGTCTCGGGCATATCGTTTGTCATCCTGGGTCAGATATGGCTATGCAGTGCCGGGACTACGTCCGGAACCGCCATGCTGTTTCGCCACTACGGCCAAAGAAACAGCACGGCCTGAAATACAAATTCGTGAGCGAGATGTCATGAGCAACAAGATGTGGGGCGGCCGGTTCTCGGAGCGTCCCGACGCCATCATGGAGGAAATCAACGTCTCCATCGACGTCGACCGTCACCTTTACGCCCAGGACATTGCCGCGTCCAAGGCCCACGCCGCGATGCTCGCTGCGCAGGGCATCATCACCTCAGCTGATGCGAAAAATATCGGCAAAGGTCTAGACACGATTTTGTCAGAAATCGGCAAGGGCGATTTCGATTTCAAGCGCGCGCTCGAGGACATCCATATGAATGTCGAGTCGCGGCTGTCCGAACTGATCGGGCCGGCTGCTGGCCGGCTGCACACCGCACGCTCGCGCAACGACCAGGTCGCGACCGATTTCCGGCTCTATGTCCGCGACACCATCGACGAGACAAATGCCGCGCTGGCCGCGTTCCAGCAGGCGCTGGTCGCCCGCGCGCTGGAGCATGCCGGAACCGTGATGCCGGGCTTCACCCATCTGCAGACCGCGCAGCCCGTGACCTTCGGTCATCACCTCCTGGCCTATGTCGAGATGGCCGGCCGCGACCGCGGGCGCTTTGCCGATGCGCGCAAGCGGCTGAACGAATCGCCGCTCGGCGCCGCCGCGCTCGCCGGCACCTCGTTCCCGATCGATCGCACGGCTACCGCCAGGGCGCTCGGCTTCGACCGGCCGATGGCCAATTCGCTCGACGCGGTGTCCGACCGCGATTTCGTGCTGGAAACGCTGTCGGCGGCTGCGATCTGCGCGGTGCATATGTCGCGCTTCGCCGAGGAGATCGTGATCTGGACCTCGCCGCTGGTCGGTCTCGTCAAGCTCAGCGACAAGTTCACCACCGGCTCGTCGATCATGCCGCAGAAGCGCAACCCGGACGCCGCCGAGCTGGTGCGCGCCAAGACCGGCCGCGTGATCGGTGCGCTCACCGCGCTCCTGATCGTGATGAAGGGCCTGCCGCTCGCCTATCAAAAGGACATGCAGGAGGACAAGCAGGGCGCCATGGAGGCGTTCGAGGCGCTGTCGCTCGCGATCCGCGCCATGACCGGCATGGTCGAGGACCTGGTGCCGGACGAGGCGACGATGAAGGCCGCGGCCGGCGAGGGCTATGCTACCGCGACCGACCTGGCCGACTGGCTGGTGCGCACCCTGAAAATGCCGTTCCGCGACGCCCACCACGTGACCGGGCGCATCGTCGGCCTGGCCTCGGCACAGGGCGTGGCGCTGCACGAGCTGCCGCTCAAGGCCATGCAGGAGGTCGAGCCGAAGATTACGGCAGAGGCGCTGAAGGTGCTGAGCGTCGAATCCTCGGTCAAGAGCCGGACCTCGTTTGGCGGTACGGCGCCGAAGAATGTGATGGCGCAGGCCAAGGCTTGGGCCAAGCGGCTGGAAAAAGAGCGAAAATTGGGCTGATCCGGAAAATTTGGCCGTGATTTCATCGCGCTCCGCCTCTCGCCAGAGCACGCCAATGTTTGTATGGTGCCGCCCGAATTGGGGAATTCGTCGTGATTAGCAAGAACCGCCTGACCCCCTCGGGATGGGCCATCATTGTGCTGAGCGCTGCAACGCTTGCGCTCGGCGGCTGCGGCCGCAAGGGACCGCTCGACCTGCCGCCGACCGCGAACGCCGCGCCGGCCGCAGCACCGGGCGACACCGAGCGCGAGCGCGCGGCCCAGCCCAGCGTGTTCAATCCGACCTATGGTTCGGATGCCGCGCCGGCCGCGTCGAAAGGCAATAAACGGTCTTTCGTGCTCGATCCGCTGCTCGGCAACTAATATCTGGAGCATGATCCGGAAAAGTGGAAACCGGTTTTCCGAAAAGATCATGCTCAAACAATCAAGCCTGTCATGAACCATTTCGACTATCGCAACGGCGTGCTGCATGCCGAGGCGGTCAATCTCATTGAGCTGGCGGAGGCCGTCGGCACGCCGTTCTATTGCTATTCGACCGCGACGCTGGAGCGGCACTACCGCGTCTTCACCGAGGCCTTTGCCGGCGAGAAGGCACTGGTCTGCTACGCGATGAAGGCCAACTCCAACCAGTCGGTGCTGCGCACGCTGGCCAAGCTCGGCGCCGGGGCCGACGTGGTGTCCGGCGGTGAGTTGAAGCGGGCGCTCGCAGCCGGCATCCCGCCGTCGAAGATCCTGTTCTCCGGCGTCGGCAAGACCGAAGGCGAGCTGCGTGCCGCGCTCGCCGCCGACGTCCTCTGTATCAATATCGAGTCCGAGCCGGAGCTCGAGATGCTGTCGCGCGTTGCGGTCGAGATGAAGACGACCGCGCGCATCTCGGTGCGGGTCAATCCCGACGTCGATGCCGGCACCCACGCCAAGATCTCGACCGGCAAGTCGGAGAACAAGTTCGGCATTCCGATTGCGCGCGCCCGCGAGGTCTATGCCCGCGCGGCGAAGCTGCCGGGCATCAAGGTCACCGGCGCCGACGTGCATATCGGCAGCCAGATCACCGATCTCGGCCCGCTGGAGGCCGCCTTCCGGCTGCTCGCCGAATTCGTGCAGACGCTGCGCGCCGACGGCCACAACATCTCACATATCGATTTCGGCGGCGGCCTCGGCATTCCCTATTACATGGACCGCGCCGCGCCGCCGGCGCCGGCCGCCTATGCCGCGATGGTCAAGCGCGTCACGCATAATCTCGGCTGCACGCTGATGTTCGAGCCGGGCCGCCTGATCGTCGGCAATGCCGGCATCCTCGTCACCCGCGTGATCCATGTGAAGCCGGGCGACGCCAAGAACTTCGTGATCATCGACGCCGCGATGAACGACCTGATTCGGCCGACGCTGTATGAGGCGCATCACGACATCCTGCCGGTGCGCGAGCCTGCGCAGGGCACGCCGACCATGGTCGCCGACGTGGTCGGCCCGGTCTGCGAGACCGGCGACTACCTCGCGCTCGACCGTTCGCTGCCGCAGCCGAAGGCCGGCGATCTCTTGGCGATCATGACCGCCGGCGCCTATGGCGCGGTGCAGGCCGGCACCTACAACACGCGGCCGCTGGTGCCGGAAGTGCTGGTCAAGGACGACCAGTACGCCGTGGTCCGCCCGCGTATCGACGTCGACGCGCTGATCGCGATGGACAAGAGCGCGCCCTGGCTGTGATAGCCGGTGTCTCGCCTCACTAACGGTGTCGTCCCTGCGAAAGCAGGGACCCATAACCACCGCTCTTGATTGTTTTGCGGAGCTGTTGCCCCAGCCCAGCAAAACAACGAAACCCTGTGGTTATGGGTCCCGGGTCGCGCGGAGCCTGTCATCGGGCGGCGCTTCGCGCCGACCCGTTGGCTTGCCCGGGACGACAGCGCAATTTTTCGACAGCCTTACTTCGCTGCGTGACCGCCCTTGCCACCGCCGACGATCACGCCCGCGGCCTTCTCGATCGGCTTGATCGCCGCGGTGAAATCCGACTCCGGTCCCTCGTCGCGGATGATGACTTCCCAAAGCCGGCCGACCGCTTCGGCGACTTCCATCGACAGTCCGAGCGAACGCATTTCTTCGACCGCGAGCCGCACGTCCTTCACCATCAAACCGGTGGCGAAGCCGAAGTCGAAGCTGCGCGGCAAGACCGAACGCGGAAACTTGTCGCGGCTCGCGGTGTTCAGCCCCGAGCCCGCGTTGATGACGTCGATCATCACGGCCGGATCGAGTCCGGACTTCACGCCCATCACCACCGCTTCCGAGGTCGCGACCATCGCGGTCGCCGACAGGAAGTTGTTGGCGAGCTTCATGGTCTGGCCGGAGCCCGGCTTGGTGCCGATGAAGAACACCTTGCCGATGACGTCGAGGGCGCTCTTCACCAGTTCGAAATCGGCGCGCGGGCCCGACACCATCACCGCCAGCGTGCCCTTCTCGGCGCCGGAGACGCCGCCGGAGACCGGGCTGTCGATCTGCACGATGTTCTTCTTCGCCAGGAGATCGTGAATCTTCACCGCCATCTGCGAGCCGACGGTGGAGAGATCGATGAAGCGCTTGACGCGCTTGCCCTCGATCACGCCGCCGGCGCCGGTCGCAACCTCGAGCGAGGCCTGCAGCGAGGGCAGGCTCGCCATCACGGTCTCGACGCGGTCGGCGATGTCCTTCGGTGACGTTGCCGTTGCGGCGCCGAGCGCAACCAGCCTGTCGAGTGCGTCCTTGCTCGTGTCGAACACGGTGAGCTTGTGGCCGGCCTCGATCAGCCGGCGCGCCATCGGGAAGCCCATCTTCCCGAGGCCGATGAATCCGATTTCCATGGTGTTGTTTTTCTCCCTGGTCGCAGTGTGAGCGATGCCGCATGCCCACATTCAGTGTCGTCCTGGCGAAAGCCAGGACCCATAACCACCGCTCTTGATGATTGTGCGAAGCTGGGGCTCCAGCATCTCCAACCACGAAGGCCTGTGGTTGGGTCCCTGCTTTCGCAGGGACGACGGTTAGAGGCGCCTCACGCCTTGTTGTCGAGTTCGGCGAACACCTCGCGCGCGATGCGGAAGCTGTCGACGCCGGCCGGGATGCCGGCATAGATCGAGACCTGCATGAAGATCTCGCGGATCTCGTCGCGCGACACGCCGTTGGTCAGCGCGCCCTTGATGTGCGCCTTCAGTTCGTGCGGCCGGTTCAGGATCGAGATCATGGCGAGGTTGAGCATGCTGCGCGTCTTGCGCGGCAATTCCTCGCGGCCCCAGACCGCGCCCCAGCAATATTCCGTGACCAGTTCCTGGAACGGCTTGTTGAAGCTGTCCGAATTCTTCAGCGCATTGTTGACATAGGCCTCGCCGAGCACCGCCTTGCGGATTTCGAGCCCCTTGTCGTGCGTCTTCTGGTCCATGTCGTTTCCTCATGCGTTAAGGCGTTGGTTCGGCCGGGACGTTACGGGGTCGAACCGCCGCAGTCACGCCTTCGTGTTATGCGTATTTCCCGGTGTGGGTTACGTCCCGGAACGGGTGCCTCAAAGCCGCAGCTGTGCTAGGCTGACGTGCCGGCTACCCCGGAGATTTTATTGAGCGGAGCCAACATCGACCCGTCTGACACCCCGTCACGCGCCGCCCGCGACAGCGATGCGGACGCGCGGCTGAAGCTGACGCAATTGAAGCTGACCGAGGCTCTGCAGCGGGCGAAATTCGCGATTGCGTGGGAACGGGCGTGGCCGCATCTGGCGCGGTTCCTGACGGTCGCCGGTCTGTTCCTGGTCGCGTCCTGGGCCGGGCTGTGGCTGGTGCTGCCGTTTGCCGCACGCGTGGCCGGCGCCGCCCTGTTCGGCATTGCCGCGCTCGCGGCGCTGTTGCCGCTGCTGCGCTTCCGCTGGCCGAGCCGCGAGGAGGGCCTGAGCCGGCTCGACCGCGGCGCCGGCGTCCGCCATCGCCCGGCGACCACGCTCTCCGACACGCTGACCAACAAGGACCCGTTCGCGCTGGCGCTGTGGCAGGCGCAGCGCGAGCGCACGCTGGCCTCGATCAAGCGCATCCGCGCCGGCCTGCCGCGGCCGCGGGTCTCGCTGCACGACCCCTGGGCGCTGCGCGCGCTGGTCATCGTGATGCTGGTCGCGACCTATGTCGCGGCCGGCGACGAGCGCGGCCTGCGGGTTGCCTCCGCGTTCGACTGGAACGGCATCATGGCGCCGGCCAATGTCCGGGTCGACGCCTGGGTGACGCCGCCGAACTACACCGGCAAGCCGCCGATCATCCTGTCCAATGCCAACAAGGACGCAGCCGCGGCCGACACCACCCCGCTCGCGGTTCCGGCCGGCAGCACGCTGCTGGTGCGCTCCAGCGGCGGCACCATCGACGTCGTGGTCGGTGGCGGCGTCGCCGAGGTCGCGCCCGAAGGGCAGGCGCCCAAGGGCACCAATGAGCGGCATTTCAAGATCACCGGCGACGGCACCGCGCATGTCCGCGCCCCGGCCGGGCAGCCGCAGTGGAAATTCACCGCGACGCCGGACCGCCCGCCGTCGATTGCGCTCGCCAAGGATCCGGAGCGGCAGGCGCGCGGCGCCTTGCAGATGTCCTACAGGCTCGAGGACGATTACGGTGTCACCGAAGCCCGCGCGCAGTTCGCGGCGCGGCCTGCCGATGCGCCGAAAGATGCCGATGGCAAGGCAGCGCAGCCGCGTCCGCTGTTCGAGCCGCCGCAATTTCCGCTGGTGCTGCCGAATGCGCGCACCCGCAACGGCGTCGGGCAGACCGTCAAAGACCTCAGCGAGGACCCTTACGCGGGCGCCGACGTGACGCTGACGCTGACCGCCAAGGACGAGGCCGGCAATGAGGGCGGCAGCGAGCCCTTCAACATGCGGCTGCCCGAGCGGCTGTTCACCAAGCCCTTGGCGCGCGCGCTAATCGAGCAGCGCCGCATCCTGGCGCTCGATGCCAACCAGAACGGCCAGGTCTACGCCGCGCTCGACGCGCTGATGATCGCGCCGGAAATGTTCATGCCGGAGACCGGCTATTATCTCGGCCTCCACACCGTGAGCCGCCAGCTCGAGGCGGCGCGCACCGACGACCAGCTGCGCGAGGTCGTCGCCAGCCTGTGGGCGCTCGCCGTCACCATCGAGGACGGCAACATCACCGATGTCGACAAGGCGTTGCGCGCGGCGCAGGACGCGCTCAAGCAGGCGCTGGAGCGCGGCGCGAGCGACGAGGAGATCAAGAAGCTCACCGACAATCTGCGCGCGGCGCTGGACAATTTCCTGCGCCAGATGGTCGAGCAGTTCCGCAACAACCCGCAGCAGCTCGCCCGCCCGCTCGATCCCAACGCCAAGGTGCTGAGCCAGCAGGACCTCAAGAACATGCTCGATCGCATGGAGCGGCTGTCGCGCTCCGGCGACAAGGATGCGGCGCGGCAGCTGCTGGAACAGATGCAGCAGATGCTGGAAAACCTGCAGATGGCGCAGCCCAATCAGGGCGACGACGACATGCAGCAGTCGCTCAACGAGCTCGGCGACATGATCCGCAAGCAGCAGCAGTTGCGCGACAAGACCTTCAAGCAGGGCCAGGATTCCCGCCGCGACCGGATGCGCGGCAAGCAGGGCGACCAGTCGATGGGCGACCTGCAGCAGGATCAGCAGGCGCTGCGCGACCGCCTGAAGAAGCTGCAGGAAGAGCTCGCCAAGCGCGGCATGGGCCCGGAGCAGCGCGGCCAGAAGGGCCAGAAGGGGCAAGGCCAGAAGGGCGACCAGGCGCAGCAGGGCGACCAGGGTGGCGATCAGGGTGATGACGACGGCGATGGGCTCGACCAGGCCGATTCCGCGATGGGTGATGCCTCCGGGCGGCTCGGCGAGGGCAATGCCGACGGTGCGGTGGATTCGCAAGGCCGCGCGCTGGATGCGCTGCGCAAGGGCGCGCAGAGCCTTGCCGACGCGATGCAGCAGGGCGACGGCGACCAGCCGGGCGATGGTCCCGGCAACCGCGCCGGCCGCCAGCAGAGCGGTGGCAACCAGACCGATCCGCTCGGCCGGCCGCTGCACGGCCGCGAGTTCGGCGACGACTACACGGTGAAGATCCCCGGCGAGATCGACGTCCAGCGCGTCCGCCGCATCCTCGAAGAGCTGCGCCGCCGCCTCGCCGATCCGTCACGCCCGCAGATCGAGCTCGACTACATCGAGCGGCTGCTGAAGGATTATTGAGCCCGCCATCCTCTCCGCTGTCATCGCCCGGCCTCGACCGGGCGATCCAGTATTCCAGAGACGCCAGCGCTTGAATCGAGAAGCCGCGGCGTACTGGATGCCCCGCTTTCGCGGGGCATGACATCAAATGTGAGGCGAGTTGCTTCGCTTGCAATGACGACGCGGAAAGCACCGCGCACCACCCTCGTCATGCGCGGGCTTGACCCGCGCATCCATCGAGCTTCGCGAGAATTGTTCTTCGGGGATGGATTGCCGGGTCAAGCCCGGCAATGACGAGCTATTGCGCCTTCCTTGCCGCCAGCGCATCCGCCACCGCGGTGCGGATATCGGCCACAGAGAACGGCTTGGTCACTACGTCATGCACGATCGCCTCGAGGCCGGAGGCGCGTTCGCGCTGATGGGCGAAGCCGGTCATCAACAGGATCTTCAATTCGGGGAAGTCGCGTGCCGCGGTCAGTGCCAGCGCGATGCCGTCCATCACAGGCATCTGGATGTCGGTCAGCAGCAGGTCGAACGCGCCCTCATCGCGCGTCAGCATCTCCAGCGCCTCGGCGCCGTCCTGCGCGGTCACGGTCTCGTGGCCGTCCATGGCGATGGCGCGGGCAACCAGCGAGCGCATCGAGTCTTCGTCGTCGGCGATCAGAACACGCGTCATGGTGATGGTCGGTTTCCGAAAGTGGTGGCCGTCAGCCTCAGGCGCGGCCGCCGGTGAGATCATGCTTGTTGAAGAAGCGTACGTCGATATTGCGGCCTTCGGGCGGCGGTGAGGCAAGGCGTGACTTGAAGAAAGCGCGCTCGCCGGGATTGAGCACCGGCTGCTCCAGCACCGCATTCCAGGCATAGATCTCGGCGCCCTGCGCGTCGCGGACCGAGAAGCGCAGCCGCGGCAGTTCGACCGGCTTCCTGGTCTGGCCGACGATCATGCCTTCGATCACCAGCACCGGCTTGCCGTCCACGGTCTCGGTGGTGATCTTGAGGTCCTTGAAGGCGAGGCCGCGCAAATTCACGTCGAGCCCGACCATCTTGTAGAACAGCGCGGTCTGCGGCAGCAGCCGCACCACGTCGTTGCGCCAGACGAACAGCGCGATGATCAGCGCGCCCATCGCGGCGCAGGTGGTCGGCAGGGCGCCGATCACGGGCATGAAGGGAATGCGCGGCAGGGAGGGCAGGCGAAACAGCCGGGGAAGCCGCGGCAGGCGGAAGCGGCGCTTTCCGGCGGCGTCCTGGGTACCGGCATGGGCCGCGGCATCCGCCTCGGCCACCGCCGGCCATTCCGTGGCGGCGTCCTCGTCGGCGGGTAAATCGGCCGAAATCGAGGGGCTCTCGACCACCGGGGTCGCGTCAGCCTCCTCGCGGCCCATCGCATCCCATTCGGCGGCGAGACTGGAGCCCGCGGCCTCATAGGCCAAAGTGGGCGCGGTCGCCCCGATCGCGTCCTCCGGCCGGGCCAGCCAGACCTCGCGGCAGCGGGAACAACGGACCGTGCGTCCGGCCTCGCCCAGGGTGGCCGGATTGATGGCGTAAGATGTTGTACAATGCGGGCAAACGATATGCATATGGAGCCGAATCTCCACCGTGTGGTATGCCCGGATGCTACTGAGCGACCGTTAACGAATCGGAAACCATAACCGACGCACAAGCTTTCTGTGCGGTTCGCGGCCGCCCGGCGGGTGTTCGGGCCGCGAAAGCGTTTTCGAGCGAAGTGGGTACCGGTTCGCGTGAAGAAAACGCGTCCAAACAAGAATCCAGAGCCCCGTTCCGATTTCGTCGGAACGGAAGCGGCTCTGGAGCGGGGTATTGGGCCACAGGCCCTCTCGAACGGAGCTAGCGCATTGGTTCGGTTCGAAAATGTCGGTCTGCGCTACGGGCTCGGCCCGGAGATTTTGCGCGACCTCTCCTTCATGATCCCGGCGCACTCGTTCCAGTTCCTCACCGGGCCGTCGGGCGCCGGCAAGACCTCGCTGCTGCGGCTGTTGTTCCTGTCGCTGCGGCCGACCCGCGGGCTGGTCAATTTGTTCGGTAAGGACGTCTCCCTGCTGAGCAAGGACCAGGTCGCCGACCTGCGCAAGCGGATCGGCATCGTGCTCCAGGATTTCCGCCTGCTCGACCACATGACGACCTATGAGAACGTCGCGCTGCCGTTCCGCGTGATGGGCCGCGAGGAATCGACCTATCGCCGCGAGGTGATCGACCTCTTGAAATGGGTCGGCCTCGGCGAGCGCATGGATGCGCTGCCGCCGATCCTGTCGGGCGGCGAGAAGCAGCGCGCGGCCATCGCGCGCGCGGTGATCTCGCGGCCGCAATTGCTGCTGGCGGACGAGCCGACCGGCAGCGTCGATCCGACGCTCGGGCGCCGCCTGTTGCGGTTGTTCATCGAGCTCAACAAATCGGGCACCGCTGTTATCATCGCGACCCACGACATTACATTGATGGATCAGTACGAGGCGCGGCGACTGGTGCTGCATCAGGGACGGCTGCATATCTATGAGTAGGAGCGGCGACGAGAAAGTGTCGTTGGTCGATCTCGGGCGCGAGCGCCCGCAGGTCCCGGCCACCGCGCGCAACATGTCGCCGATCGTGCCGCGGGCCTCGATCTCGGGCCGCGCGCTGGTCGCGGTGGTCGCGATCATGACCTTCCTCGCCTCGCTGACGACAGGCACCGTGCTGCTGGTCAGCGCGTCGGCGGCCGAGTGGCAGTCCGAAGTGTCGAGCGAGATCACCATCCAGGTGCGGCCCTCGCCGGGCCGCGACCTCGATCGCGACGCGCAGGCGGCGGTGGAGGCGATGCGGGCGCAGTCCGGCATTCTCGAGGTGCGTCCGTTCAGCAAGGAGGAATCCGCCAAGCTGCTGGAGCCCTGGCTCGGCAGCGGGCTTTCGATCGACGAACTGCCGGTGCCGCGCGTGATCGTGGCGCGGGTGCAGCCCGGCTCCACGCTCGATCTCGCCGGCTTGCGCGCGCGGGTGACGCAGGTGGCGCCGACCGCTAGCGTCGACGATCACCGCGCCTGGATCGAGCGCATGCGCTCGATGACCGGCGCCACGGTGTTTGCCGGGGTCGGCATCCTGATCCTCGTGATCATCGCCACCATCATCTCGGTGTCGTTCGCCACCCGCGGCGCGATGGCGTCCAACCGCCCGATCGTCGAGGTGCTGCATTTCGTCGGCGCCGGCGACAGCTTCATCGCCAACCGCTTCCTGCGGCATTTCCTGCGGCTCGGCCTCGAGGGCGGGCTGATCGGCGGCGGCGCGGCGATGCTGGCGTTCGGCTTCTCCGAGTCGATCGCCAACTGGTTCTCCGGCACGCCGGTGGGCGACCAGTTCGCGGCCCTGCTCGGCACGTTCTCGCTGCGTCCGTCGGGTTACCTCGTCCTGGCGTTGCAGGCGGTGCTGATCGCGGCGATCACCGCATGGGCGTCGCGGCGCACCCTGTTCGCCACGCTCGACGACATCGACTGACGGCCCGCAGCGTCGCAATCATGGGCCGGTTTCTTGATCGCGTTTCGCTGCCAGCGTGTGATTTCGTGCGGATCCGCGCCGCCCTGGCCGGGCAAAACCGGTTTCCACTTTTCCGGATCATGCTCTAAAATCCCCGGGGGGAAGGATATCCGCATCACATGAGTTTGCAGCCCGACGATACGTCGCCGAAAGGCCATGCCGCGCAGGCGCGTGGCTGGCTGCGCGCCGTCTTCGTCGTGCCGCTGGCGCTTGCCTTCGTTGCCGCCGCGGTCGGTTTCATCGGCTTCCTGTCGCAATTGCGCGGCGTCGAGACCGATCCGCCGCACAATGCCGACGGCATCGTGGTGCTGACCGGCGGCTCGTCGCGGGTGTCCGACGCGATGGAGTTGTTGGCCGCGGGTTACGGCAAGCGCCTGCTGATCTCCGGCGTGCATCCGACCAACGACGCCAATGACATTTCGCGCTCGGTGCCGGACAGCCAGGGGCTGATGCGGTGCTGCGTCGATCTCGACCGCTCGGCGGTGAACACCCGCAGCAATGCGGCGGAGACGCGGCGCTGGGCGCACGAGCGCGGCTTCAAGTCGCTGATCGTGGTGACCTCGAACTACCACATGCCCCGGGCGATCGTGGAACTGTCACATGCGATGCCTGACATCACGCTGATCCCGTTCGCGGTCGTCGGCGACAAATGGCGCGACGAGCCGTGGTGGACGAGTGGCGGAACGTTCCGTCTCTTGCTATCGGAATACGCCAAATATGTCGCCGCGGAGATGCGGGTGCGGCTGGCCGATATCGGCCTCGACCTGACCTCGGATCTCGCCGAGCAGCCGGCAGCTACGCCGCGCCGACCGGCGACGGCGCAGGCGGACAAGGACTGAAATGATCTTCCTGCGCTCGCTGATCTTCAACGTGCTGTTCTATCTGGTGCTGGTGCTGCTCTGCATCGTCGCGCTGCCGGCGCTGCTGCTGCCGCGCGGCGCGATGATGGCGATCGAGGCCGCGTGGGCCAGCACCAGCCTGTTCCTGATGCGCGTGATCTGCAACATCCGGATCGAGTTCCGCGGTGTCGAGAAGATTCCGCAGGGGCCGCTGGTCGTCGCCTCCAAGCACCAGTCGTTCTGGGAAACGTTCGCGCTGGTGCGCTTCTTCGAGCATCCGCTGTTCATCCTCAAGCGCGAGCTGATGATGATCCCGGTGTTCGGCTGGTACCTCAAGAAGGTCGGCATGATCTCGGTCGAGCGTGGCGGCGGCCCGCGCTCGCTGATCAAGACGCTGAAGCGAGCGGCGGCCGAAGTGAAGCTCGGGCGGCAGCTCGTGATCTTCCCGGAAGGCACCCGCACCGCGCCCGGCGCTGCGCCGAACTACAAGGCCGGCGTCGCGCAGATCTATGCCGAGAGCGGCGTGCCGTGCCTGCCGATCGCGCTCAATTCCGGGCTGTTCTGGCCGCGCCGCACCTTCATGCGCTATCCCGGCACGCTGGTGGTCGAGTTCCTCGATCCATTGCCGCCGGGCCTGCCGCGCGACGAGTTCATGACCCGCCTGCGCGAACAGATCGAAACCGCCACCACCCGCATCGTCGACGCCGGCCGCGCCGAGCAGGCGCAATTGTTCGGCGGTGTGCCGGGTGCGGCGAAGGGGTAGGCGGAGAGCTACCGCATCACGAACGGATTCGCCGGCACGTCCGTCGCGGTGGAGATCCAGACGCTCTTGGTCTCCTGATATTCGCGTACCGCGTCGATGCCGCTTTCGCGGCCGACGCCTGAGAACTTCATGCCGCCGAACGGCATCATGTAGCTGATGGCGCGGTAGGTGTTGACCCAAACCGTGCCGGCGCGCAGCTGCTTCGGCACGCGGATGGCGCGGGCGAGGTCCTTGGTCCAGATGCCGGCGGCAAGGCCGTAGATCGTGTCATTGGCGATGCGGATGGCGTCTTCCTCGGTGTCGAAGGAGATGATCGACAGCACCGGGCCGAACACCTCCTCGCGCGCGATCCGCATCGAATTGTCGACATCGGTGAAAATGGTCGGCTCGACGAACTGGCCGCCCTTGATGCCGTCGCCTGTGGCCGGCTTGCCCCCGAGCAGGCAGCGCGCGCCTTCGGCTTTCGCGATATCGATGTAGTCGAGCACCTTCTTGTACTGCGCCGGCGTCGTGATCGGGCCGACATTGGTGTCGGCTTGCATGGGATCGCCGATCTTGGCGGATTTCGCCAGCTCCAGCACGCGCGCGACGAACTTCTCCTTGATCGAGCTCTGCACCAGCAGGCGCGAACCGGCGATGCAGGTCTGACCGGTGGCGGCGAAGATGCCGGAGATCGCGCCGGCCGCCGCCGCAGTGAGGTCGGCATCCTCGAACACGATGTTGGGCGACTTGCCGCCGAGCTCGAGCGAGACCCGCTTCAGGCTCTTCGCCGCAGTCTCGTAGACCTTTGCGCCGGTCGTGTCCGATCCGGTGAAGGTGATCTTTGCGACGCCGGGATGGGCGATCAATGCGGAGCCCGCTTCGGGCCCGAAGCCGGTCACCACGTTGAAGATGCCGTCGGGAATCCCCGCCTCTTTCGTCAGCGCGGCGAATTCCAGCGTGCTGGCCGAGGTGAACTCCGAGGGCTTCACCACGACGGCGCAACCGGCCGCCAGCGCGGCGGCGCATTTCCAGGCGACAAACAGCAGCGGCGAATTCCAGGCGGTCAGCGCCGCGACGACGCCGACCGGCTCGTGCGTCGTGTAGGCGAAGGTGTCGGCCTTGTCGATCGGCACCAGGCCGCCCTCGAGCTTGTCGACCAGGCCGCCGAAATACCACCACCACTCCGGATGGTAGCGCAGCTGGCCGAGCATCTCGGCCATCAGCTTGCCGTTGTCGCGCACCTCGATCTCGGCGAGACGCTCCGCATTGGCCGCGACGAGGTCGCCGAGCTTGCGCATCACCTTGCCGCGCGCCGACGCCGTCATCTTCGCCCACGGGCCGCGCCACATCGCCTCGTTGGCGGCCTTCACCGCCTTGTCGGCATCGGCCGCCGAGCCGCGCGGAATTTTGGCCCAGGCCTCGCCGCGATAGGGATCGATGCTGTCGAACCACTCGCCATTGGCGGGGTCGACATACTGGCCGTTGATGTAGAGCTGATAGGTCTTCATGCGATCCTCCCGCAAAGCGATGGTTCTGGTTGGGCAGACGGTATCACGCATTGCGCGACGCCGTCATAACGCAGCTGCGGGAAGGGGTTGCAGGCAGTGTGGGCCGGCATCAGCCGTGCGGCGCGGCAAGCTCGGCTGCGATGATGGCGCCGAGCGCCAGGTCGCTCTGTTGCCCGAAGCCGTGATGCACGATGTTGCCGTCGCGGCCGATCAGGATGCTGGTCGGGGTTCCCTGCATGCCGTAGCGCTGCATGGTGACCGGGATCGGCGTGCCGTCGCCGGCTTCGTCGACGCCGATCGGGAAGGTCAGGCGGTATTCGTGGATGAAGGCTTCCAGCGACACCTCCGTCATCGCCGCGTGGTGCTCGAACACGGTGTGCAGCCCGATCACCTGCAGGTCCGAATGCTTGAACAGCTCGAACGCGCGCTGCGTTTGCGGCGTGCCGTGGCTGACGCAGCCGGGACACAGCATCTGGAACGCGTGCAGCAGCACCGGGCGGCCGCGCAGCGCGGCAAGGGTCAGGGGCTCGCCGGTGTTGAACCAGCGGGATGCAGCGATTTCCGGTGCTGGAGTCACAATATCAGTTCCTTGCGCTGAGCCTTTCGGCAAATTGGCAAGGCCGGACAAGGTCTGTCAACGACCCCAAAGCATGATCCGGCAAAGTGCGAAGCCGTTGTCCCTCGCGACAAACGCGGAACGCGTTTGCGCGGAGATCACGCTCAGACAAGAAGCTAAAGCGGACCGGCGGCCCTCGAGATGTCCTCTTGTGACCGCAAGAGACAGCGACGGCTCCTAATTGCTGCTGCGCAAAATAGACCATCGAGTATATTTCGCCGGTCGCGTTTCCCTGCTGTAATCAGGTGGTTGCAAGCCGCTGGTGTGGTTCCGAACCACAGGGAGGCGATGCGGCGACTTTCATTGCAGGAGACCATGGTTGCGCGCTGCATGCGGTGCGCGCTTGAGCGGTATGATTTTTTTGGCGTACCCTTAAGGGAGATCAGTCATGAGAACCTTACTAGCGAGTACTGGTTTAGCGCTGTTGTTGGCCTTGGCAACGGAACCAACCGTCAGCGCTCAGGAGGCCCCTGAATATTTCAAACAGACATTTCCTGACCAGGCACTGAAGCCGCATTGGGACGAACAACTGGCCGTGATGAATCCCAACGGAGCTTTGGACGCGAAGACCAAGCAACTCATTGCCCTCGGTGTGGCAGCACAGATTCCCTGTGTCTATTGCGTTTACGGTCACACCAAATTGGCAAAAGCGGCTGGTGCGACCGATGCTCAAATAAAGGAGGCCATTGCGACCGCCGCGCTCATCCGTTTCAACAGCACGATGCTGCAAGGCTCGGGTTATGACCTGCAGAAATTCCAACAGGAGGTTGATAGACTGTCCGCACCGAAATAGCTTTGGTGTCAATTTTGCTTGCAGGGGTAACGCGGACCTCGCTACCCCGCGACACGCGCTTCGAATTTGTGAGTACACGGCCTGGTCAGGACGCGCGTGCCGCGGTCCGCCGCGCACGGCGCGCGGCGCGGCGCCGCTGGGTCCAGAGCCTGGCGCGGTCGAGATAGAGATAGACCACCGGCGTGGTGTAGAGCGTCAGGATCTGGCTCAGGATCAGGCCGCCGAAGATCGCGATGCCGAGCGGCTGGCGCAGCTCGCTGCCTTCACCGAGGCCGATCATCAGCGGCACCGCGCCGAACAACGCGGCGAGCGTCGTCATCATGATCGGCCGGAAGCGCATCAGGCAGGCCTGGTAGATCGCATCGCGCGACGACAGCCCGCGCTGGCGCTCGGCATCGAGCGCGAAGTCGATCATCATGATCGCATTCTTCTTCACGATGCCGACCAGGAGGATCACCCCGATCATGCCGATGATGTCGAAATCGGTGTGCGACAGCATCAGCGCCGCCACCGCGCCGACGCCGGCCGAGGGCAGCGTGGAGAGGATGGTCAGCGGGTGAACGTAGCTCTCGTAGAGCATGCCGAGCGAGATGTAGATCGTCGCGAGTGCCGCGAGAATCAGGAACAGCTCGTTCGCCAGTGCCTGCTGGAAGATCTTCGCGGAGCCCGCGAACCCGCCGGAAATGCCCGCCGGCATGCCGAGCGCGTGCATCGCGCTCTCGATCGTGGTGGTCGCAGTGCTGAGCGAGACGCCCGGCGGCAGGTTGAACGAGATGGTGCTGGCGACCAGGAGATCCTGGTGGTTGACCGCAAGCGGCGTCTCGCCATGCTCGAAACGGGCGACGCTGGACAGCGGGATCATCGTCTCCGCGCTGGTCGAGACCGCGGTTCCGGTCGAGGCGACGCCCTTGCCGGTGGCGCCGATCGAGTTGGTCGCCTGATTGCGCACCACATTGGCGGCGACCGAGCTGATTGAGCTCTTCTGCGACGACGAGGCCACCGTGCCCGCCACCGCATTGGTGCTCTGCGTGCCGGTCGCCGATCCGCCCGAGGTCGAGATGTAGACCTCCTTCAGGGTCTGCGGATCCTGCGAGAAGCGCGGCGCGACCTCCATGATCACGTGATACTGGTTGCGCGCGACGAAGATGGTCGAGACCTGGCGCTGCCCGAACGCGTCATAGAGTGTATTGTCGAGCTGGCTGACCGTGATCCCGAGCCGCGAGGCGGCGTCGCGATCGATCACCAGATTGGCTTGCAGCGCCTTGTTCTGCTGGTCGGTGTTGACGTCGGCGAGCGTCGGCTCCTTCTGCAAGGCGGCGACGAGTTTCGGCGTCCACTCGTTCAGCTCCTCGAAGGTCGAGCCCTTCAGCGTGTATTGATAAGCCGCATTGCCCGAGCGCCCGCCGGCGCCGAGATCGCCGATCGATTGCAGGAACAGGGTGGCGCCCGCCACCTTCGCCAGCGGATCGCGCAGCCGCTCGATCACCTTGTCGGCGCGCAGCTTGCGTTCGTCCATCGGCTTCAACGAGGCGAACACGGTGCCGGTGTTGGTGCCGCCCGGACCCACGCCGCCGCCGCCGGTGAAGCCGACGGCGGTCTCGACCGCCGGATCGGATTTCACGATGTCGATGAACTGGGTCAGCTTCTGCTGCATCAGCTGGAACGAGGTGCTCTGGTCGGCCTGGATCGAGCCGATCAGCAGCCCGGTATCCTGTTGCGGAACGAAACCCTTGGGCACCACCGTGTAGAGATGGACGTTCAGATAGAGCGTGCAGCCCAGGATCAGCATCACCAGGAGCGGATGCCGCAGCGCGAGGCCGAGCGTGGCGCGGTAGCCGCTCAGCATCAGCTCGAAGAGGCGCTCGTTGATCCGGTAGATCCGGCCATGCGGCTGACCTTCGTCCTTGCGCAGCAGCACCGCGCACATCATCGGCGTCGTCGTCAGCGAGACCACCAGCGAGATCACGATCGCGATGGTGATGGTCATGGCGAACTCGCGGAATAGGCGGCCGACCAGCCCGCCCATCAGCAGGATCGGCACGAACACCGCGATCAGCGACACGCTCATCGACAGCACGGTGAAGCCGACCTCGCGGGTGCCGACCAGCGTCGCCTCCAGCCGCGACATCCCGGCATCCATGTGGCGGGCGATGTTCTCCAGCACGACGATGGCGTCGTCGACCACGAAGCCGGTCGCCACCGTCAGCGCCATCAGCGAGAAGATGTCGAGCGTGTAGCCGAGCAGATACATCACGGCGAAGGTCGCAATCAGCGACACGCCGACCGCCACCACAGGCACCAGCGTGGCCCGGGCGTTGCGCAGGAAGGCGAACACGACCAGGATCACCAGGGCGACGGCGATCAGCAGCGTGATCTCGACATCGTGCAGCGAGGCCCGGATCGTCTTCGAGCGGTCCATCGCCAGTGTGATGTCGATCGCGGGCGAAACCGAGGCCCTGAGCTGCGGCATCAGCCCTTTCACGCTGTCGACCATCTTGATGATGTTGGCGCCCGACTGCCGGTACACGATCATCACGACGGCCGGCTTGCCGTTGGAAAGGCCGAGCGTGCGCACATTCTCCACGGAATCGATGACGTCGCCGACATCGGTCAGGCGCACCGCCGCGCCGTTGCGGTAGGCAACGACCAGCGGCCTGTAGTCGGCGGCCTTCCGTGCCTGGTCGTTGGCATAGATCTGGTAGCGCTGGTTGCCGACGTCGATGCCGCCTTTCGGGCTGTGCGCATTGGCGCTCGAGAGCGCGGCGCGGACGTCCTCGAGCCCGATGCCGTATTTGTAGAGCGCCGGCGGGATCAGCTCGACGCGCACCGCAGGCAGCGAGCCGCCGCCGACCGAGACTTCGCCGACGCCCTCGACCTGCGACAGCTTCTGGGCCAGCACGGTCGAGGCGGCGTCATAGAGCTCGGCCGGCGTCAGCGTGTCCGAGGTCAGGGTGTAGATCAGGATCGGCGCCGAGGCCGGGTTGAACTTGCGGTAGGTGGGGTTGGCGCGCAGGTTGGTCGGCAGGTCGGCGCGCGCCGCGTTGATCGCCGCCTGCACGTCGCGCGCGGCGCCGTTGATGTCGCGGTCGATGTCGAATTGCAGCGTGATGCGGGCGGAGCCGAGCGAAGACGTCGACGTCATCTCGGTGACGCTGGCGATCTGGCCGAGGTGGCGCTCGAGCGGGCTCGCCACGGTGGAGGCGACGTCGGCCGGGCTGGCGCCGGGCAGGGTCGCCTGCACCATGATGGTCGGGATGTCGACGTCGGGCAGCGGCGATACCGGCAGCTTGAAGAACGCAATGATGCCCGCCACCACCAGTCCAAGGGACAGCAGCGTGGTGCCGACCGGCCGGCGGATGAAGGGTGCGGAGAGGTTCATTGCATCAGTGTCGATGTTCGCGGATGAGCTTCTATCCGTCTGCGCCGCGATGCAAAAGCCTAAATGTCACAGGCCACTGTCATACACCCGCCGCGATTTGCCGGATACGCCGCGCCGCGCGCCGAAAAAGTGCGATTTGGCAACAACCCGTTTACAAGGGCTGATCGATGATACCGACGCGGCGACCTCCGGTCGAGAAAGGGGACCATCTGTGAGCAAGGTGAAAACTCCCCAGGAGAAGAAGCGACTGAGCTACCGGAACGATCGACGCAACACGTATGGTGAAAATCAGAAGAGCAGTCGAAAGAACATCCCGCGCAGCAAGCAGCTCTCGCATCAGGACGAACGCCGCTCGGTGCGGCAGGCGCTCGTCGCCACGCGGGGGGACGTCGCGGCCGAGCTCGCTGACGAGGCGCAGTCGCAAGCACTGCGCAAGGGCCAAGTGAAGAAGCTCAAGGCATTCCGCAAGTCACCGGACAGTCCGCTCGGCGAGGTCGTTAAACGACGGCTGGGCAAGCGAACCAAGTAGAGCCTCGCGCTGCGGCCCTACGCATCCCGGGCATCCTGCAGCGGATGGCGAGCCGCATGGGCATCATGCAGCATCGTCGCGAGCTGGTGCAATTGCGTGTCGCGAAAGCCCTGCTTCTCGATTGCCGCGACGGTCGAGAGCACATAGTCGCGGTTGTTGCCGGAGCGGCCGTGGCCCTGCTGCACCAGGCGCAGTTGTTCGGAGAGCGACAGCCGTCCGGCATATTGCACATGGCCGCGATCGACCACATAGGCCAGCGCGGAGACGCGGTCGCGCGCCGCATTCTCCAGCCACACCGAGCGCATCACCTCGCGATAGACGTTGGTGGTCTGCTCGCGCGCCCGCAGGTAAGCGATTGTGTCGTGGCGCAGGCGGGCGGCGACGCGGAACGCGATGCCGCGGCAGGCGCCGCCGCGGTCGAGCCCGAGCACCAGGCCCGGCTTCTCCGGGGTGCCGCGGTGGTCGAACGAATAGACGCAGAGCGCGCGATGTTCGCCGATCAGCCGCGCCGGCACCTGCTCCAGGAACTCGAAGCCCGGCTTCCACATCAGCGAGCCGTAGCCGAACACCCAGAGGTCGCCGTCGGTTTCGGAATGGGGAGGATTTGCTGACATCGCGCAGATGGGCTAGCAGAACACGCCGTCGAAGCGAAGCAGATTCCGTGATGTTTCCAAGAGTTACCTAAGGGTTACGCAAGGGTTGCGCGAGGGTTGCGCAACAGGTGCGCAAGGAGTGCTCGCGGCTTGCTGCCGCTTCGATTTTGACAAATTCGACCGCCAAAGGACGCCGCATGTCCGATTTGAACTCAGCCCCTCGCCGTCGCTCGCGCTTCGGCCTCTATGCCGTCCCTGTCGTGGTCCTGATCGCCGCGGTGCTGTGGAGCGGCTTCTGGTTCTTCGCCGCCTCGCAGGTCGGCGTGCAGGCCGATGCCTGGCGCGCGCAGGAGGCGAAGGCCGGCCGGGTCTATGATTGCGACAAGCGCTCGGTGGCGGGTTACCCGTTCCGGCTCGAAATCCGCTGCGAGCAGCCCAGCGTGATGCTGGTGTCGCAGACCGCCTCGCCGCAAATGTCGTTCGTGGCGCGGCTGGTCGAGATCCTGGTCGTGGCGCAGATCTATGATCCCAAGCTCGTGATCGCGGAGTTCAAGGGCCCCGCCACGCTCGCCGAGCGCAACGCGCAGCCGACGCTGTCGGTGAACTGGAGCCTTGGACGCTCTAGCGTGGTCGGCCTGCCGGCGGTGCCGCAGCGCGCTTCGCTGGTGTTCGACAATCTCGCCATCGATCGCACCGGCGGTCCCGCGCCGACGCCGCTGATGCGCGTCGACCACATCGAACTGCACGGCCGGCAGGTCGACGGCTCGGCCCCCGACAGCCCCGCGATCGAGACCGTGCTGCAGATCGCCGGCGGCAGCCTGCAGGACGTGCATCCGCTGCTCACCCAGCCGTTCAACGCCGACATCCATGCGCGGCTGAACGGCCTGAAGGATTTCTCGCCCAAGCCGTGGCCGGATCGTTTCCGCGAGATCCAGGCGGCCGGCGGCAGCGTCGAGATCCAGCAGTCGCGGATCGAGCAGGGCGATGTGCTGTCGGTCGCGGCCGGCACGCTCCGCCTCAACGCGCAAGGCCGCATCGAGGGCGAACTGCAGATGACGGTCGCCGGCTTAGAGCGCGTCATCCCCGCGCTCGGCATCGACAAGATGCTGGAGGAGGGCGTGCCGCAGTCGACGCTCGATCGCGTCGCGCCTGGCGTGAAGAGCCAGGACCTCAGCAATCTGTTCGGCGCGCTGGATCGCGCGATCCCCGGCCTCGGCAAGGTGATCAAGCAGAACGCCAATGCCGGCATCTCCGCCGGCATCAATTCGCTCGGCACCGAGGCTACGCTCGAAGGCAAGAAGGCGCGCAGCTTCCCGCTGCGCTTCGCCGACGGCGCGGTGTTTTTGGGTCCGCTGAAAGTCGCGCAGATTCCGCCGCTGTTCTGAGCGGCACCGCTCGAAGCTCCGTAGGGCGGGTTAGGCGAAGCCGTAACCCGCCAAGCAAGCCAACCAAACAGGGCGGATTACGCTACGCTAATCCGCCCGACGCACCTGCGCGTCAGGAATGCTCAAACGGGCCGACTTCGCGGATCACCTTGCAGATCTGCAGGAAGCCGCTGGCGTAGAATTCGGTATGTCCGCGCTGCATGGTTTCGACATGGTCCGGATGATGGCGCCAGGCTTCGAGCGCTTCCTCCGAGGCAAAGCGAAACAGCGTGAGCTCCTCGCCATCCGCCGCCTTGAACGATTTCACCGACAGGAATCCCGGAAGGCGGCTGACGATGTCGTACATGCGTTCGCCGAGCCGGTTGTATTCGTCGAGCGAGGCGTCATCCCGTAACTTCAGGTCACCGACCACAATGACTTCACCGATCATGTTGCTGCCCTTCGTCCATCGCATGTCCATGGCAGCCTGAAGCAGGTGCCGAACGACAATTCGATCTCGCGACCGCTGTTGTTACACGTCCGCCTCTGATCGCCGCGCGCCCAGAGGCGAATTGCGCTGCGCAAATTCCCCCGCACCGCACGGACTCCTTAATCCCTCGCGCGCGATATCGTCCGTCGCGGCAGGACATTCCCGCGGTCGCGATGAGAAAAACGTGACCGGAATATTGCGGATGCCTGCGAATATCACTCCCCGAATACCGCTCTCTCTCGCCTGAGGAAACAACCTCGTGTGGAGGAAGCGATGCGAATTCTTGGGGGAATTCTGCTCGGCAGCATGCTGTTGTCGGCAGGTCCAGCGTTGGCGGACGATGATGCGTCGGAGCTGAAGGCGTTGAAGGCGCGCCTCAGGCAGCTCGAACAGAAAATGGAAGTGCAGGCGCGCAAGGAGGAGACGCTGGCGGCAAGACAGAGCGCCATACAGAACACGCAGATGGCGGCGAAGGCGCCGGTGCCGTTCGATCCCTGCGCATCGGGCAAGCTCTGCTATAAGGGCGTCACCTTTACCTTCGGCGGCTGGGTCGATCTCACCGGCATCTATCGCAGCCGCAACCTCGCCTCCGACACCGGCTCGGTCTACAACTTCATTCCTTTCCCGCAGAGCAAGAACTTCAACACCGACGAATCGCGGTTCTCCGCGCGCCAGAGCCGGTTCTCGCTGCTCGCGGAAGCCGACGTGTTCGCCAATACACACGTCGCAGGCTATGGCGAACTGGACCTCGAAGGCGCGGCGCAGACCGCAAATTCCGTCGCGACCAACTCCTTCAACCCCCGGCTACGCCAGGCCAGCGTCGAGATCGCGCGCACCGATCTCGGCCTGCATTTTCTTGCCGGCCAGAGCTGGTCGCTGAATGCGCCGAGCAAGGCCGGCATCGATCCGCGCGGGGTCGATGCCCCCGGCGTGATCGATTTCGAATCGGTGCCCGGCTTCCTCGCGGCGCGGCAGCCCGGCGTTCGCGTCTGGCAGGATTTCGGGCCCGAGTTCAAGCTCGCGTTCTCGGCGGAAAATCCGCAGACCTCGTTCTTCGGCGGCAACACGCCGCTGGTCGGTACGCCGGCGGTCGGCCCGCAGGGCGTGCTGAACCCGAATGTCCTCGTCAACCTCACCGGTCCGGGCGGCAGCTTCTTCAACAACGCCAACAATGTCAGCCTCAATCACGTGCCTGATTTCACCGTGAAGGGCGCGTGGGATCCGCGGCTCGGGCCCTACAAGCTGCATCTCGAGGGCTGGGCGATGTATCGCGACTTCTACGACCACTTCAACTTCGCCAATCACGACGTCAACACTGTGAGCTTCGGCGGGCATTTCTCGGCGGAGATCGTGCCGAAGCTGCTGGAGCTGCAGGGCTCGGCGTCACACGGCGCGCTCGGCCGCTTCACCGCAACGCCATTCCCGGACGCGACGTTGCGCCAGGACGGCTCGATCCAGCCGCTGCCGATCACCGCCTTCCTGCTCGGCACGGTCTGGCACACGACGCCGTCGCTCGATCTCTATGCCTATGCCGGCCTCGAGAAGACCAAGGCGACGTTCTCCAATGTCGGCACGGTGCCGTTCGGCTACGGCAACCCGCTCTACAACAATCTCGGCTGCAACATCGAGAACTCGCCGGCGGCGACCTGCAACGGCAACACCTCGCAGGTCAGGCAATACACGGTCGGCTTCTACGACACGATCTTCAAGGGCGACTACGGGGCGATCAAGGCCGGCATCCAGTACTCCTACAACCAGCGCTTCGCCTTCGCAGGTGTCGGCGGTGCGCCGAAGACCGACGACCACATCGTCATGACCCAGATCCGCTACTACCCGTTCTAAAACGTCGAGTAGCAATTCGGTCGTGAGAAGGTGTGAACCTATCAACCCCGTCATTGCGAGGAGCGATAGCGACGAAGCAATCCATCGTAGTACTTGCCGCGCGATGGATTGCTTCGCTCCGCTCGCAATGACGAGACAGATCGGTTCACAGCCTCCGCGGACCGATGCGCCGGTAAGGGAGACAGCAGATGAGGATCGAGAGCAGAAAAGAGAGGGCCGTGATCGCCCGCGAACTGGTGATGGTCAGCCGCGCCGCGCATGTGTTGCAGCGCGCCGGTCTGGCGATGGCCGGCGCCATGGCCGGCACCTTCGTCGCCGCCCAGCTCGCGAAGGGGCACATCGCTTTCTTCGGCACGCTTGCCTTCATCGCGACGACGATCGTGATCGGCGCCGCCGGCTTCTATCTCGGCATCGATATTCCAAGGCCCGCCTTGCGCGCCTCGGGGCGTATCGATGCCGTCGAGCTTATGAGCGCGGGCGGCATCTTCCTTGCTGCGCTGGCCGCCCTGGTTTCGGTCTATGGCATCGTGTTCGACGAGATACCGCCGCGCGCCTGGGAGTTCGTGGTCGGCTCGTGGTGGTTCGGCGGCGACATCATGCTGGCAACCGCCGGCCTCGTCGGCCGCCAGCGGCTGACCCAGAAGGTTGCGCCGATATCGGCGGCGGGGCCGATCCGGGATCAACGATTGCGACGGTGAGCGCCGTCGCTGACCTGCTGCGCCAATCTGTCCCGTAGCTGAGCCTGCCTGATGACCGGGCGATCCAGTACGCCGCGGCCTCTCGGCTCAAGCACAGACTTCTCTGGAATACTAAATCGCCCGGTCAAGCCGGGCGATGACATCGAGATGAGGTACGCAATGACGGTACGTCGTATCGCGCGAGACCCATCCTCATCGTCGTCCTGGCGAAAGCCAGGACCCATTACCCCAAATGAAAATTGTCGGAAGACGCTGAGGCCACAATCCCGTTCACAACCCAATGCGGCGGCAATGGGTCCTGGCTTTCGCCAGGACGACGCAGCGGAGAAAGCTGCGTGCCCGATCCTACTTCTTCAAATTCGCATGCGGCCGGCCGAAGTCGGGCGCAGCCGAATCCTGGCCGATCTCGACGATGCCGCGGCGGATGGCGCGGGTGCGGGTGAAGTGGTCGAACAGCGCGTCGCCGTCGCCGCGCCGGATCGCGCGGGTGAGCTTCGACAGATCCTCGGTGAAGGTGCCGAGCATCTCGAGCACGGCGTCCTTGTTGGCGAGGAACACGTCGCGCCACATTGTCGGGTCCGACGCCGCGATGCGGGTGAAGTCGCGGAAGCCGCCGGCGGAGAACTTGATGACCTCCGATTCCGTCACCTGCGCCAGCTCGTCGGCGGTGCCGACGATGGTGTAGGCGATCAGATGCGGCAGATGGCTGGTGATCGCGAGCACGAGGTCATGATGATCCGGCGTCATGATCTCGACCTTGGCGCCGAGCGCAGCCCAGAACGCGCGCAGCCGGTCGGTCGCGGCGGGATCGGTGCCTTCGGGCGGCGTCAGGATGCACCAGCGGTTGATGAACAGCTCGGCGAAGCCGGAATCCGGGCCCGAATGCTCGGTGCCGGCCACCGGATGCGCCGGGACGAAGTGCACGCCGTCGGGCAGATGCGGCGCCATGTCCTTGACGACGGCGCCCTTCACCGAGCCGACGTCGGAGATAACAGCGCCGGGCTTCAGATGGCTTGCGATCTCGGCCGCGACCGGACCGCAGGCGCCGACCGGGATGCAGAGGATGACGAGATCGGCGTCCTTTACCGCCTCGATATTGGTCTCGACGACGCGATCGACGATGCCGAGCTCGGCGACGCGGGCGCGCGTCTTCTCCGAGCGTGCGGTGGTCACGATCTCGCCGACGAGGCCCTGCGCGCGCGCGCCGCGCGCGATCGAGCCGCCGATCAGGCCGAAGCCGATCAGGGCAATGCGGTTGAAGAGTGGAGCCGTGGTCACGTTGTCACTTTCCGGCCAGGAAGTCGCGCAGGCCCTCGACCACGAGGCGGTTGGCTTCCTCGGTGCCAATGGTCATGCGCAGCGCATGCGGCAGCTTGTAATTGTTGAGTGCGCGCAGCACGAGGCCGCGCCGCGTGAGATAGGCGTCGGCTTCCGCCGCGGTCTTGCCCTTGTCGGCCGGGAAGTGGATCAGCACGAAATTGGCGACGCTCGGCGTCACCTTGAGTCCGAGCTTGCCGATCTCCTCGGTCAGCCAGTTGCGCCACTGTTCGGTGTGCGTCCGCGACATCTGCACATGCGCAGAGTCCTCGATCGCCGCCACCGCGGCCAGCATCGCCGGGGTCGTGACGTTGAACGGGCCGCGGATGCGGTTGCAGGCATCGACGATATGCGCCGGTCCGAACATCCAGCCGACCCGCAGTGCGGCGAGGCCGTGGATCTTCGAGAAGGTGTGCGTCACCACCGTATTGTCCGTGGTCGCGACCAGCTCGATGCCGAGCTCGTAGTCGTTGCGCGAGACATAGTCGGCGTAAGCAGCGTCGAGCACCAGCAGCACATGCGAGGGCAGCGCGGCGCGCAGCCGCTTGACCTCGTCGAACGGGATGTAAGTGCCGGTCGGATTGTTCGGGTTGGCGAGCCAGACCAGTTTCGTGCGCGGCGTCACCACCTTGAGGATGGCGTCGACATCGGCGGTGAAATTGGTCTCGGCCGCGATCACGTTCCTGGCGCCGTTCGCCATGGTGGCGATCGGGTAGACCAGGAAGCCATGGGTGGTCGAGATCGCCTCGTCACCGGGCGCGAGATAGGTGTGCGCCAAGAGATTGAGGATCTCGTCGGAGCCGGCGCCGCAGATGATGCGGTCGGGATCGAGCCCATAGGCGCGGCCGATCGCCTCGCGCAGCACGCGCGAGGTGCCCTCCGGATAGTCCTCGAGATGGTCAGCCGCGCCCTTGTAGGCCGCGATCGCCTTCGGAGACGGACCGAACGGCGTCTCGTTGGCGGACAGCTTGAACACCTTGCGACCCGGTTCCGGCACCGGGCTCTTGCCGGGCGTGTAGGGCGCAATATCGAGGATGCCGGGATTCGGCACGGGGCGGGACATTATCAACTCCGGATATAGTACGGGCGGCTGGCTCTTACTTCAGGTCCTGGCCGATCCGTTAGAGGGCACCGTATAGCGCGTTGCGTGGCTGCCGACGAGGGCCGAAGAGCGCACCGAGGCGCCGGCCTCGATCAAGGCGAGCTTGATCTTCTCGAAATCGTGCCCGGTGACCGAGACCAGCAGGGCCGCGCCGTCGAAGGCGGTGTCGGGGACCGCGACGATCTCGGCGAGCGGCGCAAGGGCGCGAGCGACGTCGGCGTTCCAGCCGGAGACACGCACGCTCCAGATCTGCACCTCGGTCACCATGGCGTCGTCGGCGACCCGCGAGATCAGGAACACCGGCAGCGCCGCGGGATGGTCGGCGCGTTCGAGGAACGGCAGCCGCGCGATGATCTTCGGCGCGCCATCGGCCTCGAGCGCATTCCACCACGGCGTGCGGCTGGCGATCGCGGAGACCAGCGCGAGGTCGCCCTTCGATTTCGCCGCCGCCTCGACCGCGGCCTGGGCGCTGAAATGCGAGACGTAGGGCACCACGAAGCCGAAGTGAAACCGCGCCGAGTCGCGCATCGCGGACTCGCCCACGGAAACATCGGCATGCACCGCGAACGGCGCCTGCACGTAAGTGAAGGTCGAGATGATGACGCGCCAGATGCTCTCGATGGTGTCGAGCGGCAGGATGCCGCGATGGCGCCGCACCAGCTCGCGCATCATGCTGGCCTCGCGCGCCGGGCGGAACGCCGAGCCGACCTCCTGGGTCTTCTTGACCTGGATCAGGCGGTCGATGATGTCGCCGCGCGCCATCAGCAGGCGGTGAACCTGCTCGTCGATCGCATCGATCTCCTTGCGCAGCTCCTGCAGCGAGGGCGGCGACGGGGGTGGGTTGGACATGCTCTCAAACCTTGTCGTCCGGGCGGCCCGATGCCGTACCAGACAGGGTCCCTGATTAGGAAAGACGGCCAACGAAAGCAAAGAGAAACGTCGCAGGCGTGCCTTGCGCATTCGGTTAACCATCGGCGCCCGGCAAGGGGACGTTCGCTGGCCGCCTTGACGACGGGGGGCCCGAGGACTAGGTTCGCTTCACTCCGTGGTCATTTGAGCCGGCCGGCTTGCAGCCACGTTAAACAACTCGCTAAACAGGCCGGGGACAGATCAGCTCCCGGCCGAACCTTGTTCAGGCCGGGTTTTTTATGGCCTGATTTTCTGTTCGAGCCCTCCCGCGCGAGGGCAGGGTCGCCTAGATGAGCAACGTGCGTCCGATACCGAGCCCGCAAACCCAGAGCGATGATCGCGCCCATGAGGCCGATCATCCGTCGTCATTGGTGGCGAAGTTCGGCATGGATCAGCCGCTGAAGCTTGATTGCGGCGTGGATCTCGCGCCGTTCCAGATCGCCTATCAGACCTACGGCCAGCTCAATGCCGACAGGTCCAACGCGATCCTGATCTGCCATGCGCTGACCGGCGACCAACACGTCAACAACACCCATCCCGTCACCGGCAAGCCCGGCTGGTGGGACACCATGGTCGGCGCCGGCAAGCCGATCGATCCCGAAGAATACTTCATCATCTGCTCCAACGTGATCGGCGGCTGCATGGGCTCGACCGGGCCGGCGTCGCTGAATCCTGCGACCGGCAAGGTGTGGGGGCTCGATTTCCCGATCATCACGATCCCCGACATGGTGCGCGCGCAGGCGATGCTGATTGATCGCCTCGGGATTGCGACGCTGTTCTGCGTGGTCGGCGGCTCGATGGGCGGCATGCAGGTGCTGCAATGGACCGCGGCCTATCCCGAGCGCGTATTCTCGACTCTCGCGATTGCCTGCTCGACGCGGCACTCGGCGCAGAACATCGCGTTCCATGAGCTCGGCCGTCAGGCCGTGATGGCCGATCCGGACTGGCGCGGCGGGCGCTATGTCGACGAGGACACCCATCCGCATCGCGGATTGGCGGTGGCGCGGATGGCCGCGCACATCACCTATCTGTCGGACGCCGCGCTGCACCGCAAGTTCGGACGGCGGATGCAGGACCGCGAGCTGCCGACCTTCTCGTTCGATGCGGATTTCCAGGTCGAGAGCTATCTGCGCTACCAGGGCTCGTCCTTTGTCGAGCGCTTCGACGCCAACTCCTATCTCTACCTGACTCGCGCGATGGACTATTTCGACATCGCTGCCGATCACAACGGCGCGTTGGCGAATGCGTTCGCCGGCATCAAGACGCGTTTCTGCGTAGTGTCGTTCACCAGCGACTGGCTGTTTCCGACCTCGGAATCGCGGGCGCTGGTGCATGCGCTGAACGCGTCGAGCGCACGGGTGTCGTTCGCCGAAATCGAGACCGATCGCGGCCATGACGCGTTTCTGCTCGACGTGCCGGAATTTCTGGAGATCTCCCGCGCCTTCCTGCAGGCCGCAGGCAAGGCGCGCGGACTGAAGGACGACGGCCAGTCATGAGCATGCAGCAGACATTGCCCTTGCCGGGCGTCGCGCCGGAGCGGACCGGCGGCTATCGCACCGATCACCTGCTGGTCGCCGACATGGTGCGGCCGGGCTCGCGCGTGCTCGACGTCGGCTGCGGCGACGGCGAGCTGTTGCAACTGCTGGAGAGCCGCGGCATCGACGGCCGCGGCATCGAGCTGTCGCGCGAGGGCGTCAATGGCTGCGTTGCCAAGGGCCTCGCGGTGGTGCAGGGCGACGCCGACACCGACCTCGTCAACTATCCCGATGACGCGTTCGATTACGTGATCCTGTCGCAGACCCTGCAGGCGACGCGGCAGCCCAAGGTGGTGCTGGAGAATCTGCTGCGGATCGGCCATCGCGCCATCGTCTCGTTCCCGAATTTCGGATTCTGGAAGATGCGGCTGGAGCTCCTGATCGGGGGCCACATGCCGCGGACCGAGAATCTGCCGGCGAGCTGGTACGACACCGCGAATATCCATTTCTGCACCATCAAGGATTTCGTGCAGCTCTGCGAGGAGATCAACGTCAAGATGGAGCGTGCGGTGGCGCTCGATCTCTACGGCCGCCCGGTGCCGCTCAACCTGCCGTGGTGGGTGTGGAACATGTTCGGCGAGCAAGGCGTGTTCCTGCTCAGCCGGGGTGGCAAGGCGAAATAACGATCGTCATTGCGAGGAGTGAAGCGACGAAGCAATCCCTGGCTCAACGCGCGGAGAGATGGATTGCTTCGCTTCGCTCGCAATGACGGCTACACCGGCGCCGCCACCAGCGACCGCGGATCGCGCACCGGCCAGCGGCCGGCTTCCACCAGCGCGATGAAGCGCTCCACCATCTCGTTGAACAGCGCCGGCTCCTCGAGGTTGAGCACATGGCCCGACTTCGGGAAGAACGAGAGACCGGCGGCCGGCAGATGCTGCTTCAGGAACATGCTGGGTGCGATGCAATTGTCGTCCTCGTCGCCGCACAGGATCAGCGCCGGCGTGGCCACGCGCTTGATGGCCTCGGTCATGGTGTAGATCGAGGGCCTCGCGCCTTGAAAGCTCCGCATCGTGTTGGCCGAGCCCTTGGCGTCGTGGCGGGCGAGCGCGGCGTAGAAATCGGCGTGGCCGCGCGGGTCCTTGACCAGGAACGGGATCCGGCTCGGCGCCTCGCGGGTCACCTTGGCGACCTCGATCGAGCCGATCGCCTCGTACTGCTCGGCATTGGCGCGGCACTGCGCGCGGAAGGCATCGAGATTCTCGAGGCTGGAGCCGGAGCCGACCGCGGCCAGCGTCATCGACAGCGCGCGCTCCGGCGCATTGAGCGCGACCTGCAGCGACGAATAGGAGCCCATCGAGAGCCCGATGAAGTGGGCCTTCGCGATGCCGAGATGGTCGAGCACCGCGAGCGCGTCGGTGTAGAAATGCGTGTAGGTGTAGACGTCGGCATTCGCAGGCACGTCGGATGGCGTGTAGCCGCGCGCGGAATAGGCTATGCAGCGGTGACCGCGCGAGAAGTAGCGCATCTGCGGTTCCCAGTTGGTGTGATCAGCTGCGAACTCGTGCAGGAAGATGATCGGGGTCCCACTGCCTGCCTCTTCGAAATGGAGGCGGACATGATCTTTCGTGACGGCATGGGGCATTGAAATCTCCTCTCGTTGGCCGTTCCCAGATTTGCAATTAATTTCCACGGCTGCAATGCGGCAGTTCTGGCTATTTTCGTCATGCAATTTGCGCGGAATGACCCAGAAATCGTTTCCGCAACGCCGCATGAAATCTTCCTCGCGCCACATCCCGATTTTCAAAACCACCGCCGCATTCTCTTGGGAACGCGACGGGGAATCGGGGGGCGTTTCAGAGGATCTCGTGAAGTATGGTTCAGTTGCTTGCGTATCGCCGGTCGCTTCGAGTTTTGGCGCTGGCTCTGTGTTCGCTCACGCTCGCCGTGATCTCCGCCGCTCCGGCGTCCGCCCGTCCGCACCATTCGCGTCACGCGCATTCGGCCCATGCCGGCCATCACGCGCGGCATTCCGCCCATCATCACCACCGGCACACCGCGCGGCTGTCGCGCGCCGAGCGTCGCGCCCGGATGCAGGCAGGCGGCTTTGGCGAGGCCAATGCGACCGTGATGCCCGGCGCTGAGGCCGCGTCCAACACCAACGTGAGCGCGACCGGTGGCTTCGGCTCATCCGGCATCGTCGACACGGCGCGCCGCTATCTCGGCGGCAATCCGACCGGCCGCTCCAGCCTGTGGTGCGCGCGCTTCATGAACATGGTGCTGCAGCAGACCGGCCATCGCGGCACCGGGTCCGACATGGCGAGCTCGTTCGCCAAATACGGCACGCGCGTTTCGGGGCCGCAGGTCGGCGCCATCGCCGTGATGGGCCGCCGCGGCGGCGGTCATGTCGGCATCATCACCGGCGTCGATGCCAAGGGCAATCCGATCATGATCTCGGGCAACAGCGGCCATCGCGTCCGCGAGACGCCGGTCTCGCGCGGCCGGATCTACGCCTATGTGATGCCGACGAATTGATCAGGGACTGGTCACCTCTCCCGAGAGAATGGGGGAGGTGGTCATACGCGGTGCGAGATCAACCGATACTGCCGGCTGGCCTCACTTCTCGTGCTCCTTCGCCTCGATCGTGTCGACGTTGGTCGTCTCGAGGTTGCTCAGGGGGACCTCGACCGCAGCGGGTTGATACCAGGCGAATTGCGAGAAGTAGTTCGCGAGCACCTGATCCTTGAAGAACCGGCCATGCCGCGCGAAAATCTCGTTTCGTGCGATGCGCAGCTCGATCGCCGACATGTCCTTGAGGTCGGCCTCACTCAGAAATCGTCGATCGGAATCGGGAAAGAGAAAGCCGTCATGCGCCTTGGCGCGCTGCGTGACGGAGGCCGGAACGGCGGGCGGCGTCGTGCGTCCGACGGTGGTCTGATCGTCCTGTCCGCTCGACTTCACCACGGTATGTTCGAACGCGGGCCCGACGGTCCAGACGGCCAGCGCCAATGCCGCGGCGGCGAGGCCTGCGCCGTACTTCCAGTAGCGCTTGATCGGCGAAACTTCACGCAGCGGCGATCGCCCGGCCTCACTCAGGACCTCGTTGATCGTATCGATCAGGCGGGTCATGTGCACGCGAAAATCCTGACCCGAGTCGACCCGGGCGGCGTTGCAGAAGTGCAGGAAGCGAAGCGATTCCGGCAGCTCGGCGGCCTCCGGCATGGTTGCGCCGTTCACCAGCAGCGGCAGCAGCGTCTTGTTGTGCTTCAGCGCCGTTTCGATCTCGAAGCGCACGGCATCTGCGGGATCTTCCAGACGCGCAGGTTTCCCATCGTCGGTCTTGCCGATCCAATGCGGACCGATCACCGCGATGACGATGTCGCAGGCGACGATGGCCTTGGCGATCCGGTCGACGAAGTTGGCGCCGGTGCGAATGCTGTTGACGTCGAAGAAGACGGATTTCTCACCGTACTTCTCGATCAGATGGTCGGCGATGCGGCCCGCTGTGTCCTGATCGACCCGCCGGTACGAAACCATGATCATGCTCATGGCAACCCCGTGCAATCAATTTCGACAAATTTGCAGCAATTCAAAATGTCGCGTGAAGTCTATTGCACGCAACCGAACATTGCAATGCGATGCACGTTTATGCCGTCTTCAAGGAATACGGAACCTGGCGTGACCTAATGCGGTTCCGCGGCAATCGTATCGCCCACAGCCGCACCACCATCGCTTGTGATCTCGGCATAGATGCCGCATTCGTTGTTGCCGAAGCGCTGCATCAGCGTGTTCGGGACCGAGAGGTCGCGCGCGCCGGTTTCGGGATCGACATTGACCGCGGCGCAGCGGGTGATGCGCTTCACCACCTTGGCCCGTGCGCTGCCGATCGCAATGGTCTGGTCGAGCAGGCCGGCTTCATGCCAGGCCGGCCAGCCCTCGACATAGAGATTAGCGCGGAAGCGCAACGGATGCACCGGCGCCTGCACCATGTCCTCGATCGCCCGCAGGCTCGCCAGGTTGATGATCGAGACCACCTTGCGCGGCACGTCGGAAAAACTGTGTCCGGGGCTCACCAGCACCTTCGGCGCCCCCTTGATCTGGCCCGCATGACGATCGGCAAAATAGTTCTCGATCGCCGCGCGCCCGGCTTCCGTCTCGAGATCGCCCTGGGCCACCATCGCGCCGTCCCGGCGCAAGGTCAGCACATGGCTGTCATCGTCGAAATGGGCGCGCAGCGGCGCCAGCCACTCGTCGCGCTGCAGCATCAGGAAATGCGGCTTCGGCAGCCATTTCGGCGCCGAGGGATCGAAACCGCTCGGGCCGTTCTCGATCGCGTAGCGGCGATCCGAGCGCAGCGTCTCGCCGACCTTGAGCTCGGCGCGGGGCAGCTGCTCGGGCGTCAGACCCTTGACGGGATAGCGGTAGATGCCGGTGATCCGGGCGGAGGAGGTGTGCGTCGTGTCCATTCGCCCGCTCTAGCCTGTTTGACGCGCGAGGAGAACCGCCGCCGGTGCGAAGGCAGCTAGTCGGGCCGGGCTGCGCCTGCGGCATCCAGCATGCGCTGCATGAACACGAGTTCGAGCCAGTGGCCGAACTTGCGTCCGACCTCCGGCATCCGCGCGACCTCGACAAAGCCGGCCTGCGCATGCAGCCGGAGCGAGGCGGGATTGCCGCCGTCGATGCCGGCGATCATCACATGCTTGCCGAGCGCCGTCGCGACGGCCACCAGCTCGTCGACGATGGCGCGGCCGAGGCCGCGGCCGCGATGATCGGCGTGGATGTAGACGCTGTGCTCGACGCTGTAGCGGTAACCCGGGAAGGCCCGGAAATCGCCGAACGTGCCGTAGCCGAGCACCACAGGTCCTTCGGCCGCGACCAGCACCGGGTAGCCCAGCGCGAGCCGCGCCTTCATCCAGGCCAGCCGCTCGGCGTCGGAATCCGGCTTCTCGGTCCAGATCGCGTTCGAGTTGGCAACCGCTTCGTTGAAGATCGCGGTGATCGCGGGAATGTCCTGCTCGGTTGCGGGGCGGATAATCATTGGGGTGGTTCCTCGACGGGCCTCTTGAACTAGTCCGATCGTCCACTATATAAGACGGTATGTCAATTATAGAAGACAAAGCCGATGAAGCTCTCGGGCGGCGGGTTCGCGCCGAGCGGGAAGGCCGCGGCTGGTCGCTGGCGGAACTCGCCGGGCGGGCAGGCGTGTCCAAGGCCATGCTCAGCAAGATCGAGCGGGCCGAGGCCAGCCCGACAGCGGCGACGCTGTCGCGGATTGCCACGGCCTATGGCCTGACCATGGCCGCGCTGTTCGAGGTTGCCTCAGCCAGTTCCCGCCTGCAGCGGGCCAAGGATCAGCCGGTGTGGCGCGATCCGAAGGCGGCCTATCTGCGGCGGCAGGTGTTCCTGCATCCGGCCAATCCGCTGGAGCTGGTGGAAGTCGAGCTGCCTGCCAGGCAGGAAGCCGGTTTCCCGGCCAGCGCTTATCACCTGATCCGTCAGGTGGTCTGGGTTATCAACGGCCGCCTCACCTTGATGGAAGGCGCGGAGCGCCACGAGCTCGCTGCGGGTGACCGCGTCGAGCTCGGGCCGCCGTCGGACATCGTCTTCCGTAACGAAACGGCTCAGCCTTGCCGCTACCTTGTCGCCATCGTGCGGCGCTGAGCTCCACCGGGTGAAATCGCAGACCGTGGCTCTTCCGTTTCGGAACCAAGTGCCCACATCTGCGGCAAGCCTGAAAAATGATGGCGACGACCAGAGGCTGGTTGAGGAACGTCAACGCGGCCCGCGGAAACCCAATGAAGATGCCGTTGTCATGCCTGAATGGGTGACGATGGCAGGCCGAGGGAAAACGAATGAACATTGAGAAGTACACCGAGCGCTCGCGCGGATTCATCCAGTCTGCCCAGTCGCTCGCAATGCGCGACGGCCACCAGCAGTTCTCGCCCTTGCATCTGTTGAAGGTGCTGCTGGACGACAATGAGGGGCTCGCCGGCGGTCTGATCGACCGTGCAGGCGGCAATTCCAGAGCAATCCTGAAAGCGACCGAAGAGGCGCTGAACAAGCTGCCGAAGGTTTCGGGCAACGGTGCCGGACAGGTCTACCTGTCGCCGGAGCTGGCGCGCGCCTTCGATGCAGCGGAAAAAGCCGCCGACAAGACCGGCGACAGCTATGTCACCGTCGAGCGGCTGCTGCTCGGGCTGACGCTCGAGAAGGGCAGCGAGGCGGCCTCCATCCTGAGCAAGGGCGGCGTCACGGCGCAGAACCTGAATGCGGCGATCGAAGCGCTGCGCAAGGGCCGCACCGCTGATAGCGCGACCGCCGAAAACGCCTATGACGCGCTGAAGAAATATGCCCGCGACCTGACCCAGGCTGCGCGCGACGGCAAGCTCGACCCGGTGATCGGCCGCGACGAGGAGATTCGTCGCACAATCCAGGTGCTGTCGCGGCGGACCAAGAACAATCCCGTCCTGATCGGTGAACCCGGCGTCGGCAAGACCGCGATCGTCGAGGGCCTGGCGCTGCGCATCCTCAATGGCGACGTGCCGGAGAGCCTGAAGGACAAGAAGCTGCTGTCGCTCGACATGGGTGCCCTGATCGCCGGCGCGAAATATCGCGGCGAGTTCGAGGAGCGACTGAAGTCCGTCCTGCAGGAGGTCTCGACCGCCGAGGGCGGCATCATCCTGTTCATCGACGAGATGCACACGCTGATCGGCGCCGGCAAGACCGATGGCGCGATGGACGCGTCCAACCTCCTGAAGCCTGCGCTCGCGCGCGGTGAGCTGCACTGTATCGGTGCGACCACGCTCGACGAGTACCGCAAGCATGTCGAGAAGGATGCCGCACTGGCCCGCCGGTTCCAGCCGATCTATGTCAGCGAGCCGACCGTCGAGGACACCATCTCGATCCTGCGCGGCCTGAAGGACAAATACGAGCAGCACCACGGCGTGCGCATCACCGACTCCGCGTTGGTGGCCGCGACCACGCTGTCGAACCGCTACATCACCGACCGTTTCCTGCCCGACAAGGCCATCGACCTGATGGACGAGGCGGCGGCGCGGCTGAAGATGCAGGTCGATTCGAAGCCTGAAGAGCTCGATTCGCTGGATCGCGACATCATCCGGCTGAAGATCGAGCAGGAGGCGCTGAAGAAGGAGAACGATGCCGGCTCGAAGAGCCGCTTGCAGACCCTGGAGAGGGAACTCGCCGGGCTCGAGGAGAGGTCGGCAGCGCTGGCGGCGCGCTGGAGCGCGGAGAAGAATAAGCTCTCCAACGCCCAGAAGCTGAAGAGCGAACTCGATGCGCTCCGCGTCGAGCTTGCCAATGCGCAGCGTCGCGGCGAATTCCAGAAGGCGGGCGAGCTGGCCTATGGCCGGATCCCCGAGCTGGAAAGGAAGCTCGCCGATATCGAGGCCCAGGAAAGCGGCAAGCAGAATGGCGGCGAGATGATGGAGGAGGCGGTCACCGCCAACCACATCGCGCAGGTCGTCTCGCGCTGGACCGGCGTGCCGGTCGACAAGATGCTCGAGGGCGAAAAGGACAAGCTCCTGAAGATGGAGGACGCGCTCGCCAAGCGCGTCGTCGGCCAGGCCGAAGCCGTGCGTGCGGTGGCAACCGCCGTGCGCCGTGCCCGCGCGGGCCTGCAGGATCCGAACCGGCCGACCGGCTCGTTCATGTTCTTGGGCCCCACCGGCGTCGGCAAGACCGAGCTGACCAAGGCGCTCGCCGCTGACCTGTTCAACGACGAGACCGCGATGGTCCGCCTCGACATGTCCGAGTTCATGGAGAAGCACTCGGTCTCGCGGCTGATCGGCGCGCCTCCCGGCTATGTCGGCTACGACGAGGGTGGTGCCTTGACCGAAGCCGTGCGGCGTCGGCCTTACCAGGTCGTGCTGTTCGACGAGATCGAGAAGGCGCATCCCGATGTCTTCAACGTGTTGTTGCAGGTGCTCGATGACGGCCGCCTGACCGATGGTCAGGGCCGCACCGTCGACTTCCGCAACACGCTGATCATCATGACCTCGAATCTCGGTTCGGAGTTCCTGGTGAATCAGCCGGAAGGCGAGGACACCGCGGCGGTCCGCGATCAGGTGATGGGCGTCGTGCGGGCGCATTTCAGGCCGGAATTCCTGAACCGCATCGACGAGATCATCCTGTTCCACCGCCTGCAGAAGAGCGAGATGGGCCGCATCGTCGAGATCCAGTTCGCGCGGCTGACCAAGCTGCTCGAGGATCGCAAGATCGAGCTCACGCTCGATGCGAAGGCGCGGGATTGGCTCGCGGAAAAGGGCTGGGATCCGGCTTACGGCGCCCGCCCGCTGAAGCGGGTGATCCAGCGCAGCGTGCAGGATCCGCTGGCCGAGATGATCCTCGCCGGCGAGGTCAAGGACGGCGATCGCGTGGTGATTTCGGAGAAGGGCAACGTGCTGACCTTCAATGGTCAGGTGCCCAAAACCGCCGAGATCGTGCAGTTCGATGCCCCGGTCTCGAAGCGCAAGCTGAACTGATACGCGTGCAAAGGCCCTCCCCGCGGTTGCGGGGAGGGCTTCGTCGTCCAGGCTAGAGCCTTTTCCGTTCCGATTGAATCGGAACGGGGCTCTAGATTCTTGTTTTGACGCGTTTTCTTCACGCGAACCGGTGTCCACTTCGCTTGAAAACGCTCTAGTCCTGCGGGACGGTCGGTGGACTGAGCTGACCGGGCTCGTCGTCATCGGCGGGTTCGAGTTCGGACAGAATATCGACCAGCTCGCGGGTGCGGCCTGTGGCCAGCGGCCTGCCGGCGTTCATCAGCGGCTCGTCATTGGCAAGCCAGGCCTGGGCTTCGGCAAGTTCGGTGATCGTGGCGCCGGATGCGATGATCCTGGCGATGGTGACATCGTCGGCGTGGCCGACGGCCTTCAGCACATCGTCGCGGGTGAGCCCGGTCATGGCGCAATCCTTCTGGATATCTTCGTTGAGCATGGCCAAACCCCCGCCCGCCGGCGATCCGCGCCAGCGGGGAGGGACGCATCGTTTCAAGGCCTCAGCTGTGTGTCGTGAGCCGAGGCGGATGCTGAGACATCGCCCAGAGCTCGATCGCAGCAAGGATTGCGACGGCGACGCCGATCACCACGTGCACGGTCGTCGGGGTGGTCATTGCCTGGAACCCGAGGACCCAGGGCGAGACCAGTGCCCAAAGCCCGACGATGAGGTTCAGCCATTCCTCCCAGACCGCGAATGCCGCGAGCGCGGCGATCGCAAGGACCGCCATCACGAGGCCGACGATGTGGGCGTTGGTGGAAACCGTTCCGGCGTCGAACTTGAACAGCCACGGTGACAGGAACAGAATCGCGCCGAGGATCAGGTTTGCGACGTCGCACAGTTTTGCGTTCGTCCAGTTCTCCATGACACCCTCCATTGGAGGTTTCACTGACGAATCAACTGGATGACCGCCGTTCGGGTTCCCATCCTGCGGCGCGAAATTTATTGAAACCGGCGGCGTGACGGCCTGGAAACGGTATCGCGGCTGACCTGCGCCTCAGATGTTTCGCAGGATCTGCGCGGCCGGACAGGCCGGCCTCTTGCATCATCAGCGGTTGGTGATGGAGCGCGTCTGCGACGTGGAGCTCGTGGCATCCGAGACGATGCGCGAGCTGCCGCGGCTGGACATCTGGGCTTCGATCCGGTCGCGCTCCTTTTCGAAGCCCGCCAGCATCGGGCCTTCGAGGGAGCGGCCGCGCGGCAGTTTCACGCGCATCGGGTCGACGAATCGGCCGTTGACCAGGATTTCGTAGTGGACGTGCGGTCCGGTCGATTGGCCGGTCGAGCCGACGAAGCCGATCACCTGGCCCTGCCGCACCTTCTTGCCGATCTCCATGCCCTTGGCGAAAGCCGACATGTGGCCGTAGGCCGTCTCGTAGCCATTGGAGTGCTTGATTCGGATATATTTGCCGTAGCCGCCCTCGTACCCGACCTTCTCGAGCATGCCGTTGCCGGAGGCGAAGATCGGCGTGCCGTAGGCGGTGGCCCAGTCGACGCCGGTGTGCATCTTCACATAGCCGAGGATCGGATGGCGGCGGCCGCCGAAGCCCGAACGCATGATCGCGTTGTTGACCGGCTTGCGGACCAGGAACTTCTTCGCGCTCTTGCCGGTCTCGTCATAGTAGTCGACGACGCCGTCGTCGGAGCTCTGGAAGCGGTAATATTTCTTGGTTTCGCCGCCGACGGTCAGCGCGGCGTAGAGCACTTCGGTCTTTTCGGTGCTGGTGACGCCCTCGTCCTCGCCGGCATAGAACACGTCGAACGAGTCGCCGGGCTGGACCTTGCGCTGGAAATCGACGTCATAGGAGTAGATCTTGACCATGTCGTCGATGACGGTCGGCGGCACCTTGTTGCGCAGCGCGGTCTCGTAAATGCTCTGATAGAGCCGCACGCCGCTGCCATCGTCCTCGTCATCGTCGCTGGAATTGTCGGCGGTGTCGGTCGTGGTGTTCATGCTCTGCACGTCGACGGCGACGTATCTGCCGATGTCGGACAGGGCGGCGACGGCTTCGACGACAGAGTCGTTGGCGACGATCACCCGATAGGGTTGCAGCCGGGCGCCCGGTGCAGCCGGCGCCATCAGGATTCGCACCTTCTGGCCTTCCTTCAGCCCGCCGTCGCGGCCGCGCGGGCCGAGCGTTGCGGCAATCGCCTTCGCCTCGTCGGGCGTTGCGCCCTGATCGCGCAGGATCGAGGTGATGCTGTCGCCCTTCTTGACGAGGTGAACCCGTTCACCGACCGGATTGCCGCCGGTGACCTGCTCCTTGGTCTTCGGCAGCAGGGTGACATTCTCCGGCACCACCCGGGTCTCGAAGCCCGCATAGGGGTCGGAGGTGTTGCCTTCGGTGGCGTAGGCCATCCTGATATCGGGGCCGGCGCCGCTGGCATCGGCTGCGGCATTGGCGAGTGACGCGTAGCGCACCGAACCGCCGGAGCCGCGCCAATTGGCGGCGTCGCGGACCCGCATCAGCACGTCATCGAGTGCGACAACGGCGGCGAGCTTGGCTTTCGGCAGCACGGATCCGAGATCCTTGGTGACGAAAGAGACCTCGGCGTCGGGCTCGGCGGCGTCGGCGGCATTCGGATCCTCCGCCGCAGCGGGCGTGTTGGAGCCGACGTCGGTCAACAGACGCTGCGCGTTGAACGCCGGAATCTTGGACGACAGATCGCTCGTGGTCATCGAGAGATTGCCGGAAATCCGGATGAAGGGCCGCACCCGCATCACGTCGCGATTGCCGACGCGGGTCACGGTCGACACGCGCACCAGGCTGCGGGAGGCGGAGGATTCGCTCGGCGGCGGCAGGCGGTCGCCCTTGTGCAGGCTGACGACGCGATCATTGCCGGTGAAGGCGCCGCGCAGCGCGCCTTCGACGCGCTCCGGCACCTTGGCGAAGGTCATCTCGCCATCGAGCGACGCAAAAACGGCGCCGCCGATCAGGGCCGCGCCACATAATCCAGTCAGAATGGTGCCGCTGAACCATTGTACGGAGACACGGCGGCGATCGATCACCGCAGCCTCGGTGCCGTCGACTGAAAGCGGCGGTTCGTGACCGAGATCGATCATCCCGGTCTCGCGCCCAATACCGCTTCCGCGTGACGCCCGTTGGCTCAACCCGATATCCCCCCAAATTCCAGCAACTGCGATCGACCTCTGCTCGTCCTTGTCCCCACCTTGATCCCTCGAAGAGGAATCTCGGCAGTGTGGCGAGCCACACGCATCGAAGTCGAGAAGACGATGGCCATTAGCTAGCCGCACTCTCGAACGTCAACGGTGTGCAGATCTCTCGATGTTGCTCGGCCGCGTAGGGAAGAGGCGACGGGTTCTTGGAGAATATCGCCTGGTCCCCCAGAAAAACCACCCGTGCCCCCACAGGTTACGAGCGGTTCAATGCATGTCTTATAGCCAGAACGTCGCAGGATTGTGGCTCAAGTGCGGCATTTAAGGTGGAAAAGTTTCCTGAAGCAGGCCGCCGCCGCTGCCCGCCTGAACCGGCCGGGAACCCGTTCCGAAGGGCCTCACGGGCCCCCCCGGCGACAAACTTTTTTCAAGTTTTTTGCGACGTGCGTTGGGCGATCAATTTTTACCTCTGACCTAAGTCACGGAAAATACGAGAATTTTTCCGCACTGCACAATCGATTTGAACGTGCGACGATTTGTTGACAATGGCCGTTGACAATCCCGAGGGGTGGGGACTATAAACCAACCACTGAGCGCGGCGCCGCCGGGTCACTGACCAAGGCGAGCGAACGCGCCACTGATGCTCCTCACTTCGATGATGAGTGACACAACAGCCGACATAAATCGGTTGAGGTTCACCGTCCGTCGCTGAAGGGTAGAACCACCCTCTAAGGGTGTGGGATCGTAAGATCCCGGGCTGTTTGACAAGTGAAGATGAAGAAAGAGAAACGTGGACGGCGGAGTCCTTGCGTCTCTCGGAATACTTGAAAGCTTCGGCTTTTGACTTTCTGAGGGTGGACGAAAGACTTCGGCGGTACACGTTTCAAAGGTTACACCATCGTTGCCAACGATGTGAATCGTAGGCAGCTCGCAGACTTCGGTCGGCGAAGAATGGTGGGACCTCGTCAAACGTTGTGATCAGCCGGTTCAAAGTTCAAGTCCAACTTGAGAGTTTGATCCTGGCTCAGAGCGAACGCTGGCGGCAGGCTTAACACATGCAAGTCGAGCGGGCATAGCAATATGTCAGCGGCAGACGGGTGAGTAACGCGTGGGAACGTACCTTTTGGTTCGGAACAACACAGGGAAACTTGTGCTAATACCGGATAAGCCCTTACGGGGAAAGATTTATCGCCGAAAGATCGGCCCGCGTCTGATTAGCTAGTTGGTGAGGTAATGGCTCACCAAGGCGACGATCAGTAGCTGGTCTGAGAGGATGATCAGCCACATTGGGACTGAGACACGGCCCAAACTCCTACGGGAGGCAGCAGTGGGGAATATTGGACAATGGGCGCAAGCCTGATCCAGCCATGCCGCGTGAGTGATGAAGGCCCTAGGGTTGTAAAGCTCTTTTGTGCGGGAAGATAATGACGGTACCGCAAGAATAAGCCCCGGCTAACTTCGTGCCAGCAGCCGCGGTAATACGAAGGGGGCTAGCGTTGCTCGGAATCACTGGGCGTAAAGGGTGCGTAGGCGGGTCTTTAAGTCAGGGGTGAAATCCTGGAGCTCAACTCCAGAACTGCCTTTGATACTGAAGATCTTGAGTTCGGGAGAGGTGAGTGGAACTGCGAGTGTAGAGGTGAAATTCGTAGATATTCGCAAGAACACCAGTGGCGAAGGCGGCTCACTGGCCCGATACTGACGCTGAGGCACGAAAGCGTGGGGAGCAAACAGGATTAGATACCCTGGTAGTCCACGCCGTAAACGATGAATGCCAGCCGTTAGTGGGTTTACTCACTAGTGGCGCAGCTAACGCTTTAAGCATTCCGCCTGGGGAGTACGGTCGCAAGATTAAAACTCAAAGGAATTGACGGGGGCCCGCACAAGCGGTGGAGCATGTGGTTTAATTCGACGCAACGCGCAGAACCTTACCAGCCCTTGACATCCCGGTCGCGGACTCCAGAGACGGAGTTCTTCAGTTCGGCTGGACCGGAGACAGGTGCTGCATGGCTGTCGTCAGCTCGTGTCGTGAGATGTTGGGTTAAGTCCCGCAACGAGCGCAACCCCCGTCCTTAGTTGCTACCATTTAGTTGAGCACTCTAAGGAGACTGCCGGTGATAAGCCGCGAGGAAGGTGGGGATGACGTCAAGTCCTCATGGCCCTTACGGGCTGGGCTACACACGTGCTACAATGGCGGTGACAATGGGATGCTAAGGGGCGACCCTTCGCAAATCTCAAAAAGCCGTCTCAGTTCGGATTGGGCTCTGCAACTCGAGCCCATGAAGTTGGAATCGCTAGTAATCGTGGATCAGCACGCCACGGTGAATACGTTCCCGGGCCTTGTACACACCGCCCGTCACACCATGGGAGTTGGTTTTACCTGAAGACGGTGCGCTAACCCGCAAGGGAGGCAGCCGGCCACGGTAGGGTCAGCGACTGGGGTGAAGTCGTAACAAGGTAGCCGTAGGGGAACCTGCGGCTGGATCACCTCCTTTCTAAGGATGGTTCTTCAGCGAGCTCACGCTCACTATCGAACCGTTTTAGAAACATTCAGGGGCCAACAGTTTCAGGATTGTTGAGCTCCATTGGCGGGATTTCGCCGTCTTCGTTTCTCTTTCTTCGCGGACGAACACGCGCCAGGGCTGAGCGCTGTGCGACGCACCGACGTAAGTCGGGTGCGCGCCGGCATGTCCCTCGTGTTAGGGGCTTGTAGCTCAGTTGGTTAGAGCGCGCGCTTGATAAGCGTGAGGTCGGAAGTTCAAGTCTTCCCAGGCCCACCAGCCTTCGCTGCTTTGCAGCTTCGGCTCGGCAGGCCCTCTTGAACGAAGGCTGCTGCGCCGTAGCGCCAGCGAAGGCGAGCGAAAGCATTCGTCTTCTGGTACGGGGCCATAGCTCAGCTGGGAGAGCGCGTGCTTTGCAAGCATGAGGTCGTCGGTTCGATCCCGTCTGGCTCCACCAGATGGAATTGAAGCTCGACAATGCGCCTTGTGCAGGAAGCTCTGTTCAAATCGTCCGCGAAACATCACTTCGCACTCATTGGTCCGGATGGACGGTGACGTGCGTGTTTTCTGACATCGTAAAGAGGAGATCGATCCGAGTTTGGATCTGCGAAGCAATTCGCGGGTACCATTCCTAATCTCCAGATCGTTTTCGGCGCTCGCGCATCGCAGCTCATCGCAAGATGAGTGAGATGAGCGAGTTGTAAAACGATCTTTGTAGCGAAGCTTGACCGCCTCGCTATCGGGCCGATCTTAAGAAGCAAGCTGGTCTTTCTAGTCAATGTCCGGCTGTGCAATCGCATTCATCGAGGATGCGCGCCTGGGACTTCGGTCTTTGGGCAGTTGTGCAGACAACATTCTGCCGAGTGTGTGGACATTGATAATGAGAGCAATCAAGTGCCTTAAGGGTGTTCGGTGGATGCCTTGGCGCTGAGAGGCGATGAAGGACGTGCTACGCTGCGATAAGCCGTGGGGAGCTGCGAAGAAGCTTTGATCCACGGATTTCCGAATGGGGAAACCCACCTTCGATAGCCGGAACTCCAAGACCTTGTGTTTTGGGGTTCGACCAGAAATGGAAGAAATCAGACCGCGAGGTTTTGGATTTCCGGTTATCAAGAGAAGGTATGAGACTTCCGAATAAAATAGGAGGTTTTAAGCAAACCCAGGGAACTGAAACATCTAAGTACCTGGAGGAAAGGACATCAATCGAGACTCCGTTAGTAGTGGCGAGCGAACGCGGACCAGGCCAGTGATACATCAAAGACAATCGGAACCAGTCAGGAAAGCTGGGCCTCAGAGGGTGATAGCCCCGTACGAGTAATGCGATGATGTATCCACGAGTAAGGCGGGACACGTGTAATCCTGTCTGAACACGGGGGGACCACCCTCCAAGCCTAAGTACTCCTCAGCGACCGATAGTGAACCAGTACCGTGAGGGAAAGGTGAAAAGCACCCCGACGAGGGGAGTGA